>NZ_QEST01000256.1 GCF_003311645.1 Streptomyces sp. PT12
CCGGCCTGACCATCAAACCTTAGCCAAAGGCGTCACCACGAGTTCAACCTCAGTAACTCACCTTCCCAACCGCCCTGGTGAATGCGCGCACTGAACGACAGATAGGCGGGGAAGTCACCGGAGTCGAACCGCACGACCGGGACGCCCCGGCCGTGCAGCTCGGCAATCACCAGGTCCGTGGTCGGGTCATCCAGGTTGGTGACGACCACGACCGGCCGGTCTCGATCCCTCACTGGTCGTTGTCGTTCCCCGTGTCCTGGTCCCCGCCGCCGCCACCACCCGGACCGGCACCGTCACTGGGATTCCCGGTCCCGGTCGGTGGGTTGGTCCCCGTGCTCGTCCCGTGCCCCGGGGCCTGCATGACGGCTCCGCTGGCGTCCCGGTAGACGGTCGTCTGAGTCTCGGGGTCCAGCTCGGCCCGCGCGTAAGCCGCTGACCCGTTCGCCGGGTAGGGCGCCATCCGTCGCACGCCCCAAGGACGTGGAGTCGCTACCCCGTTGGGCAGCGGACTGCCCGTGGGGAGCCTGTCTGAGTGAGCGAACACGTTCAACCTCCCATTGTGGGTTAACTGTTGCCTACCCGCCCCCGTGAGCGCTCTCTCCTCGGGGCGCCAGGAGGCGGAGTCTATGGGGCGAGACGAGTACGTGGTGATCGACGTGGAAGCCGGAGCGTGGGCAGCCGCGTTCCGCGACGGCGGCCAGTGGAAGGTCAGGCAGGGGGGTCCCACCCGTCTCTGGGACGCGATCACGGACCAGATCACCCGATGGCGCGCCGCCGACATGCCGCCCGCCGAGCGCCTGCGGCTGCACGTCGGCCCCGAGGGACAGCGCCTGATCTGGTAGGCGGCCCAACGCGCCCTGAGCGCGGCCCCGTTCACTCCTGCCGCACGGGCGCGGCGGGTAGGGCGTCGGTGGCGTGGAGGGCGTGGACGAGGTCATGGAGGCCCGCGCGGGTGGTGAGGAGGTCGCGGTTGATGAGGCGTTCGGCGGTGCGCAGGCGGGAGCGGACGGTGTTGCGGTTGACGCTGAGGCGCTGGGCGGTCCGCTGGGCGTCGGTGTTGGCCTCGATCCACGTTCGCGCCGTGAGGTGCGCGCGGGGCACGTCCCACAGCGGCCCGAGGAACGCCCGGGCCCAGGCCGTGGCCGCCGGGGTGCGCAGCAGCGCGTCCAGCGTGGGGTGGGGCCGTTGATCCGCCGCCCCTTCGTCGTCGGGGTCGGGGTCGGCCAGGGAGAGGGCCAGGTTCAGGGCGGCACGGGAGCGGACGTCGCGCAGGTCGAGGCCGAGCAGCGTTTCGACGCGCCGGACGTGGGCGGCGACGGTGTTGCGGCTGATGCCCCGCACGCGGGCCACGCCGGTGTGGTGGAACGACACGGCGAGGCGGGTGATGTCGACCGTGGTCTTCGGCGCGGCGGCCAGGGGCCGCAGGAAGGCGCCCGCCCAGGCGAGGGCCTGGGGGCGGGGCAGGAGGCGGGCCAACGGCGTCCGGCCGCGGTAGGTGAGCACGCGCCCCGGGGTGTGGCGGGCGACGGCCAGGGCGTGGACGGCCTCCGCGTAGGCGTCGGCGGTCGCGTGCAGCTCGTGCGGGTCGCTGATGCCGAGCGCGTAGTGGGCGTTGTCGCGCACCAGGCGGCGCAGCAGCTCCGCCTGGCGGGCGGCGCCGGGCGCGTTCGGGTCGTCGGCGATGGGGCAGATCAGGTGCCCGTTGAAGACGGGGCAGGGCACCATCAGCCCTGGACCGTGGTAGCCGCGGGCGTCCTGGTAGGTCCGCGCGATCCGCTCGCGGCTGTCGGTCCCGCAGTACAGGAGGTGGACGCGCACGCGGTCGGCGTCGAGCAGCGGCGGGACGGCCCCGGCGGTCATGCCGCGCGCCAGGACGGGGTCGCCCGCCATCAGGGCCTGGAACACGGCGAAACGCAGCTGGAGCGCCTTGCGGTGGTAGCCGAGCGCGGTGGTATCGGCCTCCCTGACGCGGCGCAGGACGTCGACGACGCTGCCGGTGTGCGCGATCAACGCGGCCGCTTCGGGCGCCACGGGGCGCTCGGCTGCCACGGCGAGCACCGGGTGCGGCGCGCGGGGGCCGAGGGCCGCGAGGCGTAAGCGCACCTCGCCGACCTGGGTGGCGGCGGCGTCCGTGGAGCCGCGGGCCAGGCGCGCGAGGAGCGGGGCGAGCCCGTCGAGGGCCAGGATGTCGCGGGGGAAGCCCCCGGTGGCCGCCTCCACGGTCCCGGCGCCGACGACCAGCGCGGCGTCCACGCCGATCTGGCGGTGCAGCCAGTCGAGCACCTCCTGGACGTCCGCGGACCGGGACGCCTGCCGCCTGAGGCGGTGCAGAAGCTCGTCGAGCCGTCTGAGGTGTGCGAGTTGTGCGAGCTGGTCGGCTGGCTGGTGCTGTGCGTCGGCGACCGCGACCGCCATGGTCCCTCCCCGTGGCACGCCTCGTGGGCGGTGGCGCCCTCCCATGGTGCCACCGATCGGCCGGGCGGCGACACCGAATTGCCCCGGTCTCGGCGCATTCCCCCCAGGCCCCCCAGGCCCCCCAGGCCCCCGGGCTCCCGCAGGCCACGCACGCCACGCACGCCGCTCACGCCACGCGGAACGGGCCGGGAGCGGACCCCCGAGGAGGCGTGCCCAGCGGTGCTACCCAACGCTGGGCGCCCAACGGTGCCCCAAGGCGCCCCGCGCGAGGGGACCGTTCACGTCCCAGTAGGGCGTGGAGGTCGCGCACGCCGGTCACCGTGGCGTCGGGCCGCCAGGTGTCGATCGCCCAGGCCAGGCACGCGGGAGGGGGTGCAACCACCGCCCGAACGCTGTCGCGGGACCCGCTGGCGCGCAACACCCGCTGGCGCGCAACACCTTCAGCCGGTGGCCGCCGCGGGGGGATGGTCCGGCTTCCACTCGTCGGCGAGGAGCCCGAGCAGCACCTCGTCCATGAACTCGCCAAGCACCCACGCCGAGGAGCGCAGCACGCCCTCGCGGACGAAGCCGTTGCGCTCGGCGGAGCGCAGCATCGCGGCGTTGTCCGCCAGCGTCTCGATCTGGAGCCTTCGCAGGCCGCGCACGGCGAAGCCGTAGTGGCACAGCACCGCGACCACGTCGGTGCCATCGCCCTGGCCCCTGGAGGACGGCAGCAGGCCGAGGCCGATGTGCGCGCACCGGTTGTGGTAGTCGATGCCCCACAGCGTCGCGGTGCCGATCAGCGTGCCGCCTTCGAGCTCGACGACGGAGAACTGGACGCGCCCCTGCTCCCGGTCGTCCACCACGAGCCGCGGGTCGTTCGAGCCCGGCGTGATCGGCCGCCACGGCCCGCCCTCGGCCCGCGCGGAGTTGACCATGTCGTCGTAGAGCTCGGCCCGCAGGACCGGGATGTCGTCGTCGTACCGGGCCCGCAGCCCGACCTCGCCGCCTCTCAGCATGCGAGCTTCCTACTCGGCCCGACCGGCCCGCGGCAAACCGATACGCGGCCGCGGGCCGGTCCCCGGGCAACGCCTCGGAGTCGGCGGCCGGGAGGGGGTCCGCCCTCAGCCGCCGTAAGGGAACGCGGACACCATGGCCCCTTCGGCGTCCTCCAGGAGCGCCGTGTCGCCCTCCTCGCTCCAGACCTGGTGATCGACGCCATACGAGTAGCCGCCGTAGTCGCCGTCGGCCCCGCTGGTGTGGACGCGGATCCGTCGGCCCGGCCCGATCACCGAGCCCGAGGGGAACGTGAACGCGTGACCGGCGTCGTCGGCCCGCAGCGTCCAGCCGGAGACATCGGCCCGCTCGGGGCCGCCGTTCAGGATCTCGACATACGCGTCGCCGCTCGCCTCGACGTGCGAGATATAGCTGTTGGGCTGGCCGATGCGGGCGAGCTGGGCCTTGAGCCGCGCCTGGCTGCGGCCGTTCTCGTGGCTGTGGAACCACTCCGCGTGGCGCTCGGTGTCGGTCGAGAAGCCGGTGATGTTCACGGCGTAGAGGTCGGAGCCGATCTGCACGGTCGGGTGCGCGTCGACCTTGGGCAGGTGGACCACGTCGTCCCGGTCGCCGCCGATGTTGGGCGTCTCGTGGTGGTGGAAGCGCAGCGAGGGCAGCGGGATCGTCGTCCCGCTGTCCTTGAAGGTCACCGTGACGTCGAGGTACACGGTGAACTGCTCGTGCTGCGGCATGGGGATCCTGAAGTTGTAGTGCGTCAGCGTGCCGAGCACGAACTCCGAGCCGTCGAGCACCGCTTCGGCCCTGGGGTTGCCCCTGAAGTGGTAGCCGCTCCTCTTGCTGTCGGGGACGTCGCCCCACCTGATGTGCTCCGTGCCGAGGCCGTAGAACATCGACCCGAACTCCCTGGCGTGCCAGACACCGCCGGTCTCCACGTTCCCCATCGCAGACCTGCTCCCTCCCTTGGTCCCGCTCCCTGGGTCCCGCTCCCTGGGTCCCGGCGTCCAATCTAGAAGCGGCGCGACACGGCCCGTAAGGACGAGAAACGGACACTTTCCGTGGCCGTTGCGTCACAGGCGCGCGGTGACCGCGACCTGGCCGCGGCCCTGTGGGACAGGTCCGTGGCCCTGTCGGGCGCCACCGCCTGAACGCCCCGGCCGCCCGGCCGCGTTGTCAGGCCAGCGCCCCGCACACCTCGGCGAGGGTCGGCCGATCGGCGGGCGCGGGGCTCAGCATGGCCTCGACGAGCGCGCCAAGGGCACCGGGGATCCCCACCTCCCGGTGCCGCCCCAGGGCGATCACCCGCCGCTGCTCATCGCGCCCGGCGTCGGCCGGGAAGTCCACGGCCCGCAGCCCTGTCAGGCTGATGAAGAGGCTCGCGCCGAGCGCGAAGTACGGCACATGCCGAGATCATCTGATCACCCCCTTCCCACTTCCGGCCAGCCTTGGCTATCCGGGCCAGTACCCATGCCAACCGGCGGGCGGCAGCGCATCGGAGCGCGGACGTCGCGGCGAGGGCGCGCGCGGGGCGAGGGCGCGCACGGGGCGACGGCGCACGGGGCGACGGCGCGCGCCGGAGCCTTCCGCGACGGGCCGATCGCCTCCGAGGGCTCGGCGTTCACACGTCCTCCCGCGCCGTGACGCGGAGTTTCGACTGGCCGTGGGGGAGTTGTTCCCAGTCGTCCATGAACTCCGCGCGCAGGCCGTGGCGTTGTGCCAGGGAGACCAGCGTTTCCGTGCGGTAGTAGAAGTCCTCGCGCAGCACGTGGTGTTCGCGGCCCTCCGTGCGGTCGAAGGTGAAGTCGAAGAATCCTCCGGGGGCCAGGATCCGGCCGACGTGGGCCAGGCACTGGTCGATGACGTGCGGCGGGGAGTGCGAGAACACGCTGTGCGCGTGCACCACGTCGAAGTGCGCCTCGGGGAGGAAGTCGAACGTCAGGTCGCGCGTCGGCGTGAGATACGGCAGCTTGTCCTGCAACTCGTAGGTGACCAGCGTCTTCTTCGCGCTGATCAGGATGTCGGGCGAGATGTCGATGCCGTAGTAGTGCCCGGTGTCGAGGTAGTCGATGAAGCGCCAGCCCGCGCGGAGGTTGCCGCAGCCGATCTCCAGCATCCGGTGCGCGGGCCGCAGGCCGTGCCCCCTGAGGTAGTCGAACTGCATGCGGCCGAGGGCCAGCCACCGCTTGCGCGTGGCGCTGCCGACCGCGAAGTCCGGGTCGCGGCCCGCGTCGGATGCCATCACGGCGCGGTAGTAGGCGACGTGGTCCCCCGGGTGCCTCAGCCGCAGCCAGGTGTCGCGTGCGGTGCGGCGCAGGAACGGCGCGACGCGGCGCGGATTCCTGGCCGCGTAACGGGCCTTGTGCACGACGCTCGCGCGGTTGACGTTCAGTTTGCGGTGGTTGCTCTGCATAGGGGCAGCTTGGTGCAGAACGCCCGCGCCCCGGAGGAGGCGCGCGGGTCGCGCGTTTCGCATACCCCTAGGGGGTATTTGACCGACGCCCGTCGGCCGAGGTATACAGGAGGTCGGATATACCTCCCTAGGGTATGGTTGGCCAGGAGGAGAGAGCACCGCCATGACAGCGACCACTGCCGGGGACACCGCGGGGATCACCGAGACCGAGCTGGTCATCGGCGGGATGACCTGCGCCTCGTGCGCCGCCCGCGTCGAGAAGAAGCTCAACCGCATGGACGGCGTGAGGGCCACGGTGAACTACGCGACCGAGAAGGCCCGCGTCGCCCACGCCGACGGCGTCACCGTGGACGACCTCGTCGCCACCGTCGAGGCCACCGGGTACACCGCGAAGCCACCGCCCCCGCCCGAGGCACCGGCCGAGGCACCGGCCGCCGGTCGGACGCCCAAGAAGCAAGGGCCTGACCCGTTGCTCCACCGGCTGCTCGTCACCGCGGCGCTCGCCGTCCCGGTGATCGCCCTGGCGATGGTCCCCGCGTGGCAGTTCGACCACTGGCAGTGGCTCTCGCTGACCCTGGCCGCGCCCGCCGTGGTGTGGGGCGGCTGGCAGTTCCACCGCGCCGCCTGGACCAACGCCCGCCACGGCGCCGCCACCATGGACACGCTCATCTCGCTTGGCACGCTGGCCGCGCTGCTGTGGTCGGGCTGGGCGCTGTTCTTCGGCGAGGCGGGCATGCCGGGCATGACGCACCCGTTCTCGCTCTCGATCGAGCGCGGCGGCGGCGACGACGCCATCTATCTGGAGGCCGCGGCGGGCGTCACGGCGTTCCTGCTCGCCGGGCGGTACTTCGAGGCCCGCGCCAAGCGGCGGGCGGGCGCCGCGCTGCGCGCCCTGCTCGACCTGGGCGCCAAGGAGGCCACCGTGCTGCGCGGCAGCGCCGAGACCAGGGTGGCGATCGCCGACCTCGCGGTGGGCGACCGCTTCGTCGTGCGCCCCGGCGAGAAGATCGCCACCGACGGCGTGGTCGTCGAGGGCACGTCCGCCGTGGACGCGGCGCTGCTGACCGGCGAGTCGGTGCCCGCCGAGGTCGCCGTGGGCGACGCGGTCACGGGCGCCACGCTGAACGCCGGGGGCCGCCTGGTCGTCGAGGCCACCCGCGTCGGCGCCGACACGCAGCTGGCCCGCATGGCCAAGCTCGTCGAGGACGCGCAGAGCGGCAAGGCCGCGGCCCAGCGCCTGGCCGACCGCGTCTCCGCCGTCTTCGTGCCGGTGGTGCTCGCCCTCGCCGTGGCCACCCTCGGCTTCTGGCTGGGGAACGGCGCCGAGCTCACCGCCGCGTTCACCGCCGCCGTCGCCGTGCTGATCATCGCGTGCCCGTGCGCGCTCGGCCTGGCCACGCCCACCGCGCTGCTCGTCGGCACCGGGCGCGGGGCGCAGCTGGGCATCCTGATCAAGGGCCCCGAGGCCCTGGAGAACACCCGGCGCGCCGACACCGTCGTCCTCGACAAGACCGGCACGGTCACCGAGGGCCGCATGACCCTCGCGCGCGTCACCACGGCGCCCGGCACCACCGAGGCCGAGGTGCTGCGCCTCGCGGGCGCGCTCGAGCACGCGTCGGAGCACCCCGTGGCGCGCGCGGTGGCCGAGGCCGCCGCCGAGCGGCCCGGCGGCCCGCTGCCCGGCACCGAGGACTTCACGAACGTCCCCGGGCTCGGCGTCACCGGCGTCGTCGAGGGCCACGCGGTCATCGCGGGCCGCGAACGGCTGCTGAACGACTGGGCGCTGGCCCTGCCCGCCCCGCTCGCCGAGGCGAGGGCGGCGGCCGAGTCGCGCGGGCGCACCGCCGTCGCGGTGGCCTGGGACGGCGAGGCCAGGGCCGTGCTCGAGGTGGCCGACGCGGTCAAGGCGACCAGCCCCGAGGCCGTGCGCAGGCTGCGCGCGCTCGGCCTGACGCCCATCCTGCTGACCGGGGACAACGCCGCCGCCGCGCGGGCGGTCGCCGACGAGGTGGGCATCGACGAGGTCATCGCCGAGGTGCTGCCCGAGGAGAAGGTCGAGGTCGTCAGGCGCCTGAAGGCCGAGGGCCGCACGGTCGCCATGGTGGGCGACGGCGTCAACGACGCGGCCGCGCTCGCCACCGCCGACCTCGGCCTCGCCATGGGCACCGGCACCGACGCGGCCATCGAGGCCGCCGACCTCACCCTGGTCCGCGGCGACCTGCGCGCGGCGGCCGACGCGATCCGGCTCTCGCGCCGCACGCTGCACACCATCCAGGGGAACCTCGTATGGGCCTTCGGCTACAACGTCGCGGCCCTGCCACTCGCCGCGGCCGGGCTGCTGAACCCCATGCTGGCCGGGGCGGCGATGGCGTTCTCGTCGGTGTCGGTCCTCGCCAACAGTTTGCGGCTGCGCACCTTCAGGGCCGACACGGGGCGTTGAGCCGAGGCGTGCCACGCGGAACCTCCGCGCGAACCGGATACGTTGACCGTGTGCACTGGTTGACCGTGTGCACTGAATGACGACAAGCCGAGGTGACACCGATGTCCATGTGGGACAGGATCAAGGACTCCGCGAAGAGTCGGACCGGCTCACGCCCCGGCGCAGGCGGGAGCGGCGGCGGGGGCGGAGGCGGGGGCTCACAGCTTGTGAGCGCCTTCAAGAACCAGCTGGCGTCCATGAAGACCGAGTTGAAGAGCGGCGGCTTCAGGGACGCGAGCATGGCGATGTGCGCGCTGGTCGCCGCCGCCGACGGAACGGTAGACGCGGCGGAGCGGCAGCGCGTCGAATCGCTGATCGTGAGCAACGAAGTCCTCCAGAACTTCCCCGCCGACTCGCTGCGCCAGCGGTTCAACAAGCACGTGGACCAGCTCGTGTCGAACTTCCCCGTCGGCAAGGGCAGCGTGATGCAGGAGATCGCCAAGGTGCAGAAGAAGCCGATGGAGGCGCGCGCCGTCATCCAGACCGGCATCGTGATCGCGGGCGCCGACGGGTACTTCTCGCAGAGCGAGCAGCAGGTGATCCGCGAGGTGTGCGCGACACTCGGCATCTCCCCGACGGAGTTCAACCTGTAGCGGGCGCCTCCGGCCTCCGGCGGTCCGACGCGGTCCGACGCGGTCCAGCCTGACGCCCGGAGGCCAAGCGGCGCGCACGCCGTGCCCGGCACGGCCCGGCCTGACGGCCGGAGAAGGCCGGTCGCAAAGGCGCGCGTCGCGCCCGCCGACAGACGAAGGTCACGGCCACGAGGCCGGGGTGAAGACCCTCTGCGAGGAGCACTTCACCCCGGCCTCAGTCATGTCCGAGGCCGGACCCGAACAGCTCCTTGCCCGAAGGGTGGTCCGCCCAGAAGGCACCCCGCCCGGAGGGCACCACGCCCAGAGCGCAACCGGCCCGAAGGGCAACGCCACCCGTCCGAAGGGCAACCGGCCGGGAGCGCAGCCAGCCACCTCCGGGGCGCAGCCCATCCGAAGAGCTACTTGCCCGGAGGGCGTCCGAAGGACAACCTGCCCGGAGCACAACCCACCACGCCCGGAGGGCAGTACGCCCGGAAGGCACCCCGCCGAATGGCTACATGCCCGAAGGGCACCCAGCCCGGAGGGCAATCCACCCGAAGGGCACCACCCGCCCGACAGCCTGCCCGGAGGGCAGTACGCCGCGCGCGGAGGGCAACCCACGCGCCCGGAGGGCGCTCCGGTACCCGCCCGGAGGGTCTACGTGCGACGCACGCTGATGTGCAGCTCGCGCAGCCGCGCCTCGTCCACCTCGCTCGGGGCGCCCATCAGCAGGTCCTGGGCGTTGCCGTTGAGCGGGAACGCGATCGTCTCGCGGATGTTCGGCTCGTCCGCGAGCAGCATCACGATCCGGTCGATGCCGGGCGCGATCCCGCCGTGCGGCGGGGCGCCGTAGCGGAACGCCCGCAGCATCCCGCCGAACTCGCGCTCCACCTGCTCCCTGCTGTACCCGGCGATGCCGAACGCCTTGTACATGATGTCAGGGTCGTGGTTCCTGATCGCGCCCGACGACAGCTCCGTGCCGTTGCACACGATGTCGTACTGCCACGCCAGCACGTCGAGCGGGTCCTTGCCCTCGAGCGCCTCGATGCCGCCCTGCGGCATCGAGAAGGGGTTGTGGGAGAACTCGATCGCGCCCGTCTCCTCGTTCCGCTCGAACATCGGGAAGTCGACGATCCAGCAGAAGCGGAAGACGTTCTCCTCGAAGTGCCCCGCACGCCTGGCCGCCTCGACCCTGACCGCGCCCATGACGCGCGACACCTCGTCGTACGCGCCAGCGCCGAAGAACACCGCCGTGCCCGGGCCCGCGTCCAGGCGCGCCAGCAGCGCGGCCACATCGTCATCCGTCAGGAACTTGGCGATCGGGCCCGTCAGCGTCCTGTCGTCGCCGACCCGCACCCACGCGAGCCCGGCCGCGCCGAGCGACACCGCGAACTCGCCCAGCTGGTCGAAGAAACGCCGCGGCTGCCCCGCCGTGCCGGGCACGGCGAGCGCGCGCACATGCTTGCCAGCGAACGCCTTGAAGCCCGAGCCCGCGAACACGTCGGAGACATCGGTGAGTTCGAGCGTGGCCCGCAGATCCGGCTTGTCCGAGCCGTACTTCTCCATCGCCTCGCGGAACGGGATCCTCGGGAACGGCGACGTGACGTGCCGCCCCCCGCCGAACTCCTCGAACAGCTCCGTCATCACCTTCTCGATGACCCCGAAGACATCCTCCTGCTCGACAAAGCTCATCTCGACGTCGAGCTGGTAGAACTCGCCGGGCGAGCGGTCCGCGCGCGCGTCCTCGTCGCGGAAGCACGGCGCGATCTGGAAGTACCGGTCGAAGCCCGCGATCATCAGCAGCTGCTTGAACTGCTGCGGCGCCTGCGGCAGCGCGTAGAACTGGCCCGGGTGCAGCCGCGAGGGCACAAGGAAGTCACGCGCGCCCTCGGGCGAGGTCGCCGACAGGATCGGGGTGGCCATCTCGTTGAACCCCAGGGCCGTCATCTTGTGCCGGATGGCGGCGATGACGGCGGAGCGCAGCATGATGTTGCGGTGCATGCGCTCCCGGCGCAGGTCGAGGAAGCGGTACTCGAGGCGGCGCTCCTCGTTCACCCCGTCCTCGGTGTTGATGGTGAACGGCACCTGCTCGGCGCCGCCGAGCACCTCGACGTCGGCGACCTCCACCTCGATCTCGCCGGTGGGCAGCTCGGCGTTGACGTTCTCAGCGCCACGGCCGACCACGCGGCCGTCGACCCGGATCACCGTCTCCTTCGCCAGCGAGCCGAGCCGCTCGTCCACGGCCGCGCCGCCCGGCGTCTCGGGGCGCACGACGAGCTGGGTGATGCCATGGTGGTCACGCAGATCGACGAAGAGGATGCCGCCCAGATTCCGGCGGTTGTGCAGCCAGCCGGAGAGCCGCACCTCCTCGCCGATGTCCGCGGAGCGCAGCTCGCCGCAGGTATGGGACCGGTACCGGTGCATCGTTCATCCAAGTCGTCGGTCGAGTCGTGTCAACGGGCCTTTCAGGGTACCGTCGCCGCCCGCCTCCACCGCCCCGGCCCAACCCCGCTGGCCGCGTGGCGACATATCGCCCTAAAGTCGCTGAATATGCGCACCGAGGATGTGCTGGCGACCTCCGAGACCGGCGTCTGGACATGGGACGGCACCCGCGGGGTGATCGACCTCGACGCGGTCGCGGCCGGGCTCCTCGGGCTGCCAGCCGATGCGGTCACGCTCCCGGAGTCGGCGGTGCGCGCCCGGCTGGCCACCGAGGACATCATCGAGACCGAGCGCGTCCTCGCGGTGGCCGAGTCCGAAGGGCGGGTGACCGAGGTCAGGCAGCGGGTCATCGGCGACGACGGCACGGTCCTGCGGACCATCAGGTCGCGGCTGCGGCCGATCCGCGACGGGCGGCCCGCGGTGCACGGCATCACCAACGGCATGGCGGGCACGATGGCGGAGGTCCCCGCCGCGCCAGGGCGCCCCGCGTCGATGGAGTGGGACTCGCGGCGCGCGCGTGAGGCGTTCGTCCTCGACGCGGGGCAGGCCCTGTCCGAGGCGCACACGAGCCAGGACGTGATGCGGGTCGCGGGCACGCTCGCGATGCCGGGCTTCACGCCCGACGGGGTCGCCATCTTTGTGCAGGAGGGCGACGAGATCCAGCTCGCCGACTACCACGGCGCCTACCTCTCGGGCATGGAGGAGCGCTACCCCATGCCCGTCGACCGGCCCTACCCGGCGGCCGACGTGCTGCGCACGGGGCGCGCGGTGTACCTGGCGACGCCCGAGGAGTACGAGCGGGACTACCCCGAGACATTCCAGTGGGTGAAAGGCTCCGAGCGCTCTTCGTGGGCGTATCTGCCGCTCGTGGTGGCGGGCCGGGTGATCGGGGTGTGGCTGGTGGCGTTCTCGACGCCCGTGGGGTTCACGATCGAGGACAGGTCGCTGCTCTCGACGATCGCCAGGCTGCTGGCGCAGGCCCTGTCGCGCGCGTTCCTCCAGGACACCGAGCGCGAGCTCGCCGCCGACCTCCAGCACACGATGCGGCCAGGGCCCGCGCCCCGCCTGCCGGGGATGGCGATCGCGACGCGCTATGTCCCGACCGGCGGCGGGCTGCGGGTGGGCGGCGACTGGTACGACGTGATCCCGCTGCCCTCGGGGCGGGTGGCGCTGATCATCGGCGATGTGCAGGGGCACGACGTGCGGGCCGCGGCGGTGATGGCGCAGCTGAGGATCGTGCTGCGCGCGTACGCGTCCGAGGGCCACCACCCCGACGCGGTGCTCTCGCGCGCGTCGCGGTTCCTCGCGGGGCTGACGGCGGAGCCTGACCCGGCGTTCGGGGAGTCGCGGTTCGCGACATGCCTGTACGCGGAGGTCGATCCGCCGACGGGAACGCTGGAGATCGCGCGCGCCGGGCACCTGGACCCGGCGATGGTGCTCGAGGACGGCACGATGGTGACGCGGCCGACGGCGGGCGGGCTGCCGCTGGGCGTCACGGGGCAGGAGGACTACCCCACGACCCGGCTGGTCCTCCAGCCCGGCGAGACGCTGCTGCTGTGCACGGACGGGCTGATCGAGACGGGCAGGCACGAC
Source organism: Streptomyces sp. PT12 (assembly GCF_003311645.1). Classification (GTDB taxonomy): domain Bacteria; phylum Actinomycetota; class Actinomycetes; order Streptomycetales; family Streptomycetaceae; genus Streptomyces. The sequence continues at coordinate 12,905 of NZ_QEST01000256.1, forward strand.
CTGGAGACCGGCTGGGCGCGGCTGCGCAAGGCGGTCGAGGGCGCGCGCGGGCTCAAGCTCGACGACCTGGCCGACACGCTCGTCGAAACGGTGCAGGGCGGGCGGGCGCCACGCCCTGGCGACGCGGCGCCGACGGCGGAGCGGGACCTGGACGACATCGCGCTGCTGCTGTTGCGCCGTCCGTCGGCGGCGCGGGCGGGGCCGCCGAGCGGCGCGCCGGTGCGGCGCGTGGTGCTGACGATCGCGCAGTCGGAGCCCGCGCGGATCGCCGAGGCGCGCGACCAGCTCGCGGCGCTGCTGCACGACTGGACGCATAAGGAACGGCTCTCCGACGCGGTGCTGATGCTGTCCGAGGTCGTGACGAACGTGCTGACGCACACGGACGGCGACGCGCTCCTCGTCGTCGAGCTGAGCGGCTCGACGGGCGACCGCCTGCTGCGGGTCGAGGTCAGCGACCCGAGCGACGAGCCCCCGCACCGCCGCGACCCCGGCGAGCTGGCCTCGTCGGGGCGGGGGCTGCTGCTGCTGGACTCACTGTCCGACGCGTGGGGCTATGCGCCGAGGGGCGCGGGCAAGACGACGTGGTTCGAACTCCACGAGACGGCCTCCGGCGGTTGAGCCGCGGTAACGCTCCGCACGGTGACGCTCCGCACGGTGACGCTCCGCGCGGTGACGCTCCGCTGGGCAAGCCGCGGCGCTGCGCGCCGGGGTGGGCGCCCATCGGCGCTCCGCGCCTCGGCGCCCGGGGCGCGAGCTTCGCCGCGCCGGGCGGCGGCGCCCACCCCCGGGGAGCGGGGCGCAGCCCCGCGACCCGGTGTCCCGGAGCGGAGCGTCCGGGAAGGGCGGGTGGGTCGGGACACGACCCGGCGCGCAGCGCCGCGCGCGGGCTACTCGCAGAGACTCAGCACCGCGGTACGGGCGGCAGGGAGTGCCCTCTTTGCACCCGAATGACGCAGTACTCTTGGATCATGGGGAGACCGGCAGTGATTCGCGGCATGGCCGACCACGTGGGCGTCTACACGCGCCAGTCCGAGCGACGCGCGAGCAAGAGCGAAGCAAGCACCGAAACGCAGTGGGATGACTGCGTGTCGGGACTCCTCTGCTGAGGGCTCGAACCCCAGCACATCGAGCGCTACGAAGATCTTGGCCTTTCCGCCTTCAAGGACACTGACCGCCCCGGCTACCGCCGCTTACTTGCTGACGCCCTACGAGAAATGGATTCCGGTCGGCTCGGACCCGATCGGTCCTGACTCATGGTGGGGCAGTGCGGACCTTGAGACGAAGCGCGCGTTCCCGCGCTCGTTCCTCGACCGAGTCAGCGTCCGCAAGGCGCGGCGATGGGCTGGGCAAGGAGTGCCGGTCACGTCCCGCGTAACGATCACATGGGCCGGAGGGATCGACCTTGACGGCCTCAAGGTGGCGGGAGCTGCGAGTGGCTGGTCCCACCGGACACCGTGACTCGGATGTGAGGCTCCAGCCCGCTGAATGACGGCGATCGCCATCGCTCAGCGGGCGGATTCCCCTCGGAGAGGCACATCGGGCCTACGTGTGCGGCAGGCGCTCCGGAGACGGGATGACACCCAGACGCCCCGCCTGGAAGTCATCGAATGCCTGCTGCAATTCTGCGCGGGTGTTCATCACGAACGGCCCGTAGTGTGCCATCGGTTCACGGATCGGCTGCCCGCCGAGCAGCAGGATCTCCAAGGAATCCGATCGAGAATCCTGTTTCGTGTCCGCGCCAACCGTGATGGCATCCCCGGCCCCGAACACAGCGGTCTGCCCCATCCGAATGGGCCGCCGCTCCGTCCCCATGTGCCCGTTTCCGGCGAGTACATAACCGAGGGCATTGAAGTCGGGCCGCCAGGGAACGGCCAGTTCGGCCCCGGCGCGCACCGTGGCATGGACGAGCGTGATCGGCGTATGCGTGATGCCCGGCCCCTCGTTTCCGTCAAGGCCCCCGGCGATCAGGCGAATGACCGAACCGCCATCGGCGCTGGTCAGGTAGGTGACGCTGCCCCCGCCGATGTCCTGGTACCGCGGGGTCACCATCTTGTCCCTGGCGGGCAGGTTGACCCACAGCTGAATGCCGTGGAACAGCCCGCCTGACATGACCAGCTCTTCCGGCGGAGTCTCGATGTGAAGCAATCCGGACCCGGCCGTCATCCACTGCGTGTCACCATCATTGATGACACCGCCTCCACCGTGGGAATCCCGGTGGATGAATGTTCCGTCGATCAGGTACGTGACCGTTTCAAATCCACGGTGGGGATGCCACGGAGTACCGCGCGGTTCACCGGCCTGGTAATCCACCTCCCCCATCTGATCCATCATGATGAACGGGTCAAGGTACCGGTAGTCGATACCGGCGAAGGCGCGGCGGACGGGGAAGCCCTCCCCTTCGAAGCCGCTGGGAGCAGTGCTCACGGCCAGCACGGGGCGGGGCGTGGCATCCGTTGAGGTGCTGACCCGAGGCAGGGCCAGAGTGTCGGCGGGAGTGATCGCGGGCATGGGGATCTCCGAGTGAGTGAGGGATGTTTCCGCAGGTCAGAGCCGTTGCTTCGCGTTCTGATCACTCGGGGCGACCCAGCTCGCCAAGGCGCGCACCGGCCTGGCCGTCGTCGTGGGCGGGGCCGTGGCGACGCGCGGCAGGGTCAGGGGGTTCTCGACGGTGATCGCGGGCATGGCGTCCTCCTCGGCGGATGCCAACAGGATAGTTGAACGGTGAACAGTGGTCGAGGGGCCCGCATTCCCCGCCCCGCCCCCGTCCCAGGGCCTCGCCGCGGGCTACCCGTACAGCCGCCGCATCGTGTAGTCGACCATCTCCTCCACGGACTTGGCGTCGAGCACGATCCGGTGCTCGCCCTCCATGTCGAGCGCGAAGCCGTACCCCGTCGGCAGCAGGTCGAGCACCTCGCCGCCGGTCACCGTGAAGTAGCGCGACTCCTTGCCCGCGTAGCGGCGCAGCTCCTTGAGCGACGTGAACAGCGGGATCACCGGCTGCTGGGTGTTGTGCAGCGCGAGGAATCCGGGGTTCTCGCCGCGCGGGCAGTAGATCTTGGCGCCGAGGAAGATGTCGTGGAACTCGTCGCTCGCCATCGCGCCCGAGGTGTACGCCCTCAGCGCGTCCGCGAGCGAGGGGGGCGCGGGCGGGGCCGAGGGCGCCGACTGCTCCGGATAGAGCTGCTGGCCGCCGTATCCCGCCGCCGCGGGCTGCTGCTGGCCCCCGTAGGGCTGCTGTCCGGGGTACCCGGACTGGTCGTAGCCGTACATGTGAGAAAGAGTACTGACCCACAGGTGGCCTGATTCAGCTTGCTTCTTATTACCGATGGGTAGCATCATGGTGTTACCAGCCGGTACCCGACACGTACGGAGTCGTCGCCATGGGGCACTACAAGTCGAATCTCCGCGACATCGAGTTCAACCTGTTCGAGGTCCTCGGCCGCGACGCGGTGTATGGGACGGGTCCCTTCAGTGACCTCGACACCGACACCGCAAGGAGCATGCTGACGGAGATCGCGCGCCTCGCGGAGGGCGAGCTGGCGGCCTCGTACGCCGAGTCCGACCGCACGCCGCCCGTCTTCGACCCCGAGACCCACACCGCGCCCGTGCCCGAGGCGTTCAAGAAGAGCTTCCGCGCGTACATGGACGCCGAGTGGTGGCGCATGTCCATCGGCGAGGAGCTGGGCGGCCTCACCGCGCCGCGCTCGCTGATCTGGGCCGCGGGCGAGCAGGTCCTGGGGGCGAATCCGGCCATCTGGATGTATGCCTCTGGCCCGACGTTCGGCCGCGTGCTGTACGACGAGGGCACCGAGGAGCAGCGGAAGATCGCGCGGCTCATGGTGGACCGCCAGTGGGGCTCCACGATGGTGCTCACCGAGCCCGACGCGGGCTCCGACGTGGGCGCGGGCCGGGCCAAGGCGATCCGCCAGGAGGACGGCACCTGGCACATCGAGGGCGTCAAGCGCTTCATCACATCGGGCGAGCACGACCTCTCCGAGAACATCGTGCACTACGTGCTGGCCCGCCCCGAGGGCCACGGCCCCGGCACCAAGGGGCTCTCGCTCTTCATCATCCCGAAGTACGACTTCGACTGGGACACCGGCGCCCTCGGCGAGCGGAACGGCGTGTACGCCACGAACGTCGAGCACAAGATGGGCCTCAAGGTCTCCAACACCTGCGAGATGACCTTCGGCGCCCATGGCCGCCCGGCCAAGGGCTGGCTGCTCGGCGAGAAGCACGACGGCATCCGCCAGATGTTCAAGATCATCGAGTTCGCCCGGATGATGGTCGGCACCAAGGCGATCGCCACCCTCTCCACCGGCTACCTGAACGCCCTGGCCTATGCCAAGGAGCGCGTCCAGGGCCCCGACCTCACGCAGTTCGCCGACAAGACCGCCCCGCGCGTCACGATCACACACCACCCCGACGTGCGCCGCTCGCTCATGACGCAGAAGGCGTACGCCGAGGGCATGCGCACCCTCGCGCTCTACACCGCGAGCGTCCAGGACGAGATCCTGCTCAAGCGCGCCGCGGGCGAGGACGCCGCCGCCGCCGAGGCGCTGAACGATCTGCTGCTCCCCATCGTCAAGGGCTATGGCTCCGAGCGCTCCTACGAGCAGCTGGCGCACTCCCTCCAGACGTTCGGCGGCTCGGGGTATCTCCAGGAGTACCCCGTCGAGCAGTACATCAGGGACGCCAAGATCGACACCCTCTACGAGGGCACCACCGCGATCCAGGGCCAGGACCTCTTCTTCCGCAAGATCGTGCGGAACGAAGGCGCCGCCCTCACCGCGCTGGCCGAGGAGATCAAGAAGTTCCTGGCCGAGGCGCCGGGCGGCGAGGAGCTCGCGGCCGCGCGCGACCAGCTCAGCAAGGCCGTGGGCGAGCTGGAGGCCACCGTCGGCGTGCTGCTGACCGACCTGGCCGCCACCGAGAAGGACGTCCGCGCCCTGTACAAGGTGGGGCTCAACACCACGTCGTTCCTCATGGCCTCGGGCGATGTCGTCGTCGGCTATCTGCTGCTGCGCGGCGCCGCCGTGGCCGCCGCCAAGCTGCCGGGCGCGAGCCCGAAGGACACGGCGTTCTACCAGGGGAAGATCGCCGCGGCCCGGCACTTCGCCGCGACGGTGCTGCCCGCGGTCGCGGTGGCCAGGACGGTCGCGCAGACGACCGACCTGTCCCTGATGGACCTCGACGAAGCGGCCTTCTGACGCGTTCCCCCACCCCCCGGTGCCGCGGCCCCGCCCTCACTCCCGATGCTGCATCACTCCCCCGGGCGGGGCCGCGGTGGTGCCCGGGGCACGGGTGGGCTTGGGGGGCGTTCGTATGCTGAGGGACATGACTGCACCGTTCGACCGTGGCCACACGGATGACCTCATGGGTTTCCTCTCCGGCTCGCCGTCGCCGTACCACGCGGTGGCCAACGCCGCGAGGCGGCTGGAGAAGGCGGGGTTCCGGCAGGTCGACGAGACGGCCCCGTGGGACGGTGCGGCGGGCGGCAGGTTCGTGCTGCGCGGCGGGGCGCTGATCGCCTGGTTCGTCCCCGAGGGCGCGGGGCCCGCCACCCCGTTCCGCGTCCTGGGCGCCCACACCGACTCCCCCAACCTCAGGATCAAGCCCGTGCCCGACACCGGGCGCCTCGGCTGGAAGCAGCTGGCCGTCGAGATCTACGGCGGCACCCTGCTGAACACATGGCTCGACCGCGACCTCGGCCTCTCCGGGCGGCTCTCCCTGCGCGACGGCTCCGACGTCCTCATCCACATCGACCGCCCCCTGCTGCGCGTCCCGCAGCTCGCCATCCACCTCGACCGCGGGGTCAACGACGGGCTCACCCTGGACCGCCAGCGCCACATGACGCCCGTCTGGGGCCTGGGAGCGCCGCGCGAGGGGGAGTTGATCGAGTTCCTTGCCGCCGAGGCCGGGCTCGAGGCGCGCGACGTCCTGGGCTGGGACCTCATGGCGCACAGCGTCGAGCCGCCCGCCTATCTGGGCCGCGAGCGCGAGCTGCTCGCGGGCCCGCGCATGGACAACCTCCTGTCCGTCCACGCCGCCACCGCCGCGCTCACCACCGCGGCGGCGGGCGAGCCGCGCCACATCCCCGTGCTCGCCGCGTTCGACCACGAGGAGAACGGCAGCACGTCCGACACCGGCGCCGAAGGGCCCCTGCTCGGCACCGTGCTGCACCGCTCCGTGCACGCGCGCGGCGGCGGCTTCGAGGAGCGGGCCCGCGCCCTGGCCGGGTCATTCTGCCTGTCGTCCGACACCGGCCACGCCGTCCACCCCAACTACCCCGAGCGGCACGACCCCGACCACCACCCCAGGGCGGGCGGCGGCCCGATCCTCAAGGTCAACGTCAACCAGCGCTACGCCACCGACGGAAGGGGCCGCGCCGAGTTCGCCGCCGCGTGTGAACGGGCGGGCGTGCCCTGGCAGTCGTTCGTGTCGAACAACGCCATGCCGTGCGGCACCACCATCGGCCCCATCACCGCGGCGCGGCACGGCATCGCCACCGTCGACGTCGGCGCGGCGATCCTCTCGATGCACTCGGCGCGCGAGCTGTGCGCGGCGGCGGACCCGTATCTGCTCGCCAACGCGATGACGGCGTTCCTGCTGCCCTGAGTTCCTGCTGCCCCGAATTCCCGCTGCCCCGAATTCCCGCTGCCCCGACGCGGCGTCGGCCCCCGCTCTGTCGCCGATCCGACGACGGCCTGTCACGCTCCCGTGAAACCCGTGCGCCATCGTGGAGTTCACGGGGGCGGTCGGCACCGCACTGCACGGCGGTGCCGACCGGCCCCGTCAACCGCACCGCTGGTGGCTGGGGACCGCACCGGCCCCCTAGGATTCGTCTCCAGAAGGATTCACCGGCCACGCCCGCGCGGCGTAACGTGTGAACTCCCACCCAGCGACGAACCGCCACGAGGGGTCCCGTGACCGTGCACCCGAGCCTTCAGCCGTCCATCGATGCCTGGACCCATACCATCGAGGCGATATCCGAGCTCGTCTCCTCGCTGGTGGACGGCGAGTGGAACCGCCCGACCGAGTGCCCTGGTTGGTCGGTCAGGGACGTGGTCTCCCATGTGATCGGCGGCGAGTGCGAGGCGCTCGGCGACCCGCGCCCGATCCACACCCTGCCCCGCGACCTCTACCACGTCACCGACGAGACCACCCGCTACCTCGAGGTCCAGGTGGACGTCAGGCGCCACCACACCGGGCCCGAGATGACGAGCGAGCTGGAGTACACGATCATCCGCCGCGCCCGCCATCTGCGGAACGAGCGGCGCAAGCCCGAGGACACCATCTCCCATCCGCTCTACGGGCAGCTGCCGTTGCAGGCGTTCCTCGACACCCGCGTCTTCGACATCTGGACCCATGAGCAGGACATCCGCCGCGCGCTGCGCAGGCCGGGCGGCCTCGACAGCCCCGCCGCCCATGTGGCGCGCGACGTGCTGCTGGGGCGGCTGCCCAAGGTGATCGCCGAGGAGGCGGGCGCGCCCAAGAAGTCGGCCGTGGTCTTCGACGTCGGCGGCCCGATCGAGTTCCTGAGGACCGTCCGCGTCGACGAGAACGGCAACGGCACGGTGGACAGCAGCCCTTCGCTCGGCCCGATCGTCACGTTCACCATGGACTGGGAGACGTTCGCACGGCTGGCCGCGGGGCGCGCGAAGGCCCGGCGGATCGGCGACAAGGTCAAGATCGAGGGCGACTGGGCGCTGGCCGAGCGGATCCTGGCCAGCTTCACCCCCGCGCACTGAGCGCGCCCACGCGCGCCGACCGGACACGCGGGGCCCGCACCCCCGGCCGGTCAGGCCAAGGCCGGTCGCAGGCGCGGCCGATCGTCAGTCGCCCAGCGGCTCGTCGCCGGTGGAGACGGTGAGGACGATGTCCTCCTGCTCCTCGTCGTCGGGGTTGTAGGGCTCGTTGCTCGGCGGGCTCTGCTCGACGACCATGCCCTCGCCCTTGATGACCTCGTCCTTGTACTGGACCTGCTCGTCGTAGAACCAACCGGCCGCCTGGATGCAGGCTTTGACCGAGTCGATGTGGACGTCGTAGAAGTCGGGCATCGCGATGGCGCCCGGGTACTCCTCCTGGTTCCAGTGCTGCGGGGCGTTGACGCACATGTCGGGGTCGATGACCTGCTCGGGGTCGCCGTCGACATGGCGGCGCGTGGGCTCGTCGGTCGGCTCGTCGCCGCCCGTGCCGCCCTCGGGGTCCTCGGGGTCCTCGGGGCCGACGCTTCCGCCCGTGGTGTCCCCGGCCTCCGCGCCCCCGTCGTCGCCGCCCTGGCTGAGCACCACGACGATCGCCACCGCGGCGACCAGCGCGATCGCCACCACCGCCGCGGTCACCACCATCCACGCGCTGCGGCCCTCGCCGCCGCCCTGCCCGCCGCCGTTCGAGGTCACCGTCGCGTGCCCGGGGCCGAACGGCGGCGGGGTGCTCGGCGCCCCGCTCCGCGGATAGCCGTAGCCGCCCGCGGGCGGGGTGGGCGCGTAAGGCGACGCGATCGGCGACCCCGGCGCGGTGCCCGGCGCGGTGCCCGGCGGGGTCGGGCCGCCGAACTCGGGGAAGACGGCGTGGGAAACGGCCGACCCGCTGTTGGTCGGCGCCTGCGCGCCCGGCACGATCTGCGGCGCGGCGCCCGTGAGCGACCCGGCGACGCGCAGGCACTCGGCGCGGAACGTTTCGGCGGACGGGAAGCGCTCGTTGGGGTTCTTCTTGAGCGCCGTGGCCACCAGCGCGTCCACGGCGGGCGGCACGGCGGCGTTGATCGACGAGGGCGCGGGCGGCTCCTCCTGCACATGCGCGTAGGCGATGGCCAGCGGGGAGTCCGCGTCGAAGGGGAGCCGCCCGGTCAGCAGCTCGAAGAGCATGACGCCCACCGAGTACAGGTCGGAACGGGCGTCCACGCCGCGGCCCAGGGCCTGTTCGGGGGAGAGGTACTGCGGGGTGCCGACCACCATGCCGGTCTGGGTCATCGCCGTGACGCCCGACTGCATCGCGCGGGCGATGCCGAAGTCCATGACCTTGACGACGTTCCTGCGGTTCAGCATGACGTTGCCGGGCTTGATGTCCCGGTGGACCAGGCCCATTTCGTGGCTGATGTCGAGCGCGGCCAGCACATCGGCGGTGATCGTCAGCGCCTTGTCGGCGGGCATCGCGCCAAACTGGGCGATGTCGCGCTCCAGCTCGTCGCGCAACGGGCGGCCCTCGACATACTCCATGACGATGTAGGGCACGGGCCCGTCGCCTATCCGGTCCTCGCCGGTGTCGTAGACGGAGACGATGTTGGTGTGGGTGAGCTTCGCGACCGACTGCGCCTCGCGCTTGAAGCGGTCCCTGAACGCGTCCTCGCGCCCCAGCTCCGAGTGCATCGTCTTGATCGCGACGTGCCGTTCGAGAACGGTGTCGTAGGCCAGGTGGACCGACGCCATGCCGCCCGTGCCGAGCAGGTCCTGCAAGACATAGCGGCCGCCCCCCACGGAGCGCCCGCTGTGGTCACCAGGCGGCCGCGCGTGGTCACTCATCCGACTGTTCCCCCTAGGCGACGTCCTGCCTGTGCGCCGGTCCCGAGCACAGGTCCACGCCGCGCATAATACGGACCCGGTTGTCCGCCTCAAGTCTGCCGCAGCGTCCAGGCACGTCAAGCACGTTGTCCTTTCCGTGACCGGCCCCGGACGGCCCAACTTGTCAGTGTGCCCCCCGAGCGGGTTTGATGGCCAGGGAGCAGGCGACTACCGGCGAGGATCGATGGCACAGGACCAGGGCGCCAGTGGCCCCGGCGACGAGGAGTCCGGAGCCGGCGGCGAAGGGCCCGACTCCCCGGAGCGCTGGGGGAACAACGGCCTGGTGGGCGACGGCCGTTACCGGCTGACGCACCGCCTGGGCCGCGGCGGCATGGCCGAGGTCTTCGCCGCCGAGGACGTCCGCCTCGGGCGGACCGTCGCGGTCAAGCTGCTCCGCTCCGACCTGGCGCAGGACCCCGTCTCCAAGGCCCGCTTCACGCGCGAGGCCCAGTCGGTCGCCGGGCTCAACCACCACGCGGTCGTCGCGGTCTACGACTCGGGCGAGGAGCCCGTCGGCGCGAACCTCGTCCCCTACATCGTGATGGAGCTGGTCAACGGCAAGACGATCAGGGACCTGCTGATCGACGCCGAAGGCCCGCCCGCGGCCCAGGCGTTGATCATCGTCTCCGGCGTCCTTGAGGCGCTGGCCTACAGCCACCACCACGGCATCGTGCACCGGGACATCAAGCCCGCGAACGTCATCATCACCGACACCGGCACGGTCAAGGTGATGGACTTCGGCATCGCCCGCGCGCTGCACGGCGCCGCGCAGACCATGACCCAGACCGGCATGGTGATGGGCACGCCGCAGTACCTCTCCCCCGAGCAGGCGCTCGGCAAGCCGATCGACACCAGGTCCGACCTGTACGCCGTGGGCTGCCTGCTGTTCGAGCTGCTGACGCTGCGCCCGCCGTTCATCGGCGAGAGCCCGCTCGCCGTGGTGTACCAGCATGTCCAGGACATGCCGCGGCTGCCGTCCGAGCTGTCGCTCACCGCGCCGCCCGAGCTCGACGGGCTGGTGATGCGTTCGCTGGCCAAGGACCCGGACGACCGCTTCCAGTCGGCCGAGGAGATGCGCGGGCTCGTCCAGTACGCGCTGCGGATGCTGGAGGAGCACGGCGGCCACACCGCGGGCCTGTGGAACACCGGCTCGGTCACCGGTGGCGCCACGCCGCCCATGGGCACGGCGGGCACGGCGGGGGCGGGCGCCACCGCGGCGACCCGGGTGGGCGTGACGGGCCAGTACCCCGCGGCCATGACGCTTGGCGGCCCCGGCGGCGACCCCGACGACGACTACAGGCCCGAGGGCAGGGGGCGGCGCGGCCGGATGCTGCTCGTGGCCCTGCTCGCGCTTGTCGCCATCGGCACGGGCGTGCTCGTCGCCGCGAACCTCGGCGGCGGGGACTCGGACGACCAGTCGCCTGGCGGCTCGGAGACGAGCGAGACCGCGGAGCCGAGCGACGACGAGCCGTCGCCCGAGCCGAGCGAGACCGAGGGCAGCGAGGCGCCCACCGACGATGACGACGACTGGTCCCCGCCGCACGATGGCGACCACGACCCGACCGAGACGGACTCGGGAACGCCGTCGGAGAGCGAGTCGGAGGAGCCAAGCTCGCCGGAGGAGCCCACCGAGCCCGTGGAGCCCACCGAGCCGACCGACCCGACGGAGCCGGGCGACCCCGGCGGCACGGGCGGGGAACCCGAGGGCGGCGTGGGCGACCCAGGGGGCACGGATCCCGGCGATCCCGAGGGCAACGTCGGCGAGCCCGGCGACATCGAGGGCCCCGAGGGCGGCATCGACACCACGACGGGTCTGGGTGGCTGACCCGGCGACCGGGCTCTCCCCACGCACGTTGCACCACCTGCTGCGCCCCTACGGCGTGGGCGATCCCGTCGCCTGCGCGCGCGTCGCCGAAGGGCTGCTCAACCACGGCTACCGGCTGGCGACCACGCGGGGCCACTTCTTCCTCAAGCACCACATCGGCGGCGACCCCGAGACCGTGATACCCCTGGCCGTCCAGCACCGCGCCACCGCCGAGCTGGCCGCGCTCGGCCTGCCCGTCGCGCCGCCGCTCGCCGACCGCGAGGGCCGCACCGTCGCCGTCCACGGCGGCCGCCGCTACGCCCTGCACCCCTGGGTCGAGGGCCGCCACAGGAACGGCCGCCAGCTCGACCGGGTCCAGAGCCGCCGCCTGGGCGCGCTCCTCGGGCGCGTGCACCGGGCGCTTGAGATCGTGATAGCGCACTCGCCCATGCGGCGCGCGCCCGCGTATGACGCGGCGACGCCCGCGCACACCGACGCCGTGATCGACGTGCTGCTCTCCCGCGTTCGCGCCCTGGCCAGGCGCAGCTGCTTCGACGAGCTGGCCGAGCACCGGCTGCTCGAGCGCCGCGCGCTGCTGCGGGACCTCGCCCATCTGCGGCCTGGCACCGAGGAGGTGCCCGCGCGCGGCTGGGTGCACGGCGACTTCCACCCGCTCAATCTGCTCTACCGCGCCGAGGGGCCCGTGGAGCCGGTGGCCATCGTGGACTGGGACCGGCTTGGCGTGCGCCCCCGCGCGGAGGAGACGGTGCGCGCCGCCGTGATCTTCTATCTGCTCCCCGACGGCAGCCTCGAGCTGGCGAAGATCCGGGCGTACGCCCGCGCCTACCGGGAGGCGACGGGCGCGTCCCCCGCCGAACTGGCGGCGGCCGTGCGCCGGGTGTGGTGGGAGCGGCTGAACGACTTCTGGATGCTGCGCTGGCACTACGAACGCGGCGACCCGCGCCCCGACCCGCAGTTCCCCGCCGCCGCGGCCCTGGTGGTGTGGTGGACGCGCAACGCCCGCGCGGTCACGGACGCGTTCTGCGCATAGGCCCTCGTCCGGGCGGACTTCGCGGAGCGGTCCTGGCGGGCGCTACGCGGAGAAGCGGCGGCGTTCGGCCTGGTGGCGGGCCACATACGCGGCGGCCTGGGAGCGGCGTTCCATGCCCAGCTTGGCCAGCACGCTGGACACATAGTTCTTGACGGTCTTCTCCGCGAGGTGCAGCCGCTCGCCGATCGCGCGGTTGGTCAGGCCGTCCCCGATGAGGTCGAGGATGCGGCGCTCCTGAACCGTGAGCTGCGACAGCCGTTCGTCGCCCTCGCCCTGGCCGCCGCGCAGCCTGGCCAGCACGCGGCGCGTGGCGTCGGGGTCGAGCAGCGACCTGCCCGCGGCCACGTCCCGCACCGCGGAGAGGAGTTCGGTGCCTCGGATCGCCTTGAGGACATAGCCGGACGCGCCCGCGACGATCGCGTCGAACAGCGCCTCGTCATCGGCGTACGACGTCAGCATCAGACATTTGATCGACGCGTCCCGCGCGCGGATGTCGCGGCACACCTCGACGCCGCTGCCGTCGGGCAGCCTGACGTCGAGCACGGCGACATCGGGGCGGGCCGGGGGAATGCGGGCGACGCCGTCCGCGGCGGTCCCGGCCTCGCCGACGACCTCGATGTCCGGCTCCCCGACGAGGAGTTCGCGCACCCCGCGGCGGACGACCTCGTGGTCATCGAGGAGGAATACGGTGATTTTTCCCTCTTCGGACACGGGGTCAGTCTCACACAGGAGCGTCTTCCGCGCGCTGCCGCACTCTTCCCGTGCCCTGGTTGGCCGGGTTAACGTGCAGGTGTTCTCGGGCCCTGCGAGGCTGGGAAGAGCACCACGAGGCACGCCGTCCCCAAGTACTTGGATTTCCAGGTAAATCTGCAGGTCAGGGGCGCTTTCACGGCTTGTGGACCCACTGGGTACCGTGCTCTTATGGGGCCGTCGACAGGGACGAGAGCGGGACACATGACCGACCGGTTACCGCCGCGGCGCACACACCCCCGTGCGCCGCACGTGACCGGACCGGCCGCACTGGTCACCCGGTGGACCCCGGGGGCCGGACCGACGGAGGAGCACGAGTGACCGTGGAAAGCACCGCCGCGCGCGGAAAGCCACGCCGCGCCGCGGCACAAAGGGCGGCCGCGAAGAAGACGGGCACGAAGACGGGCACGAAGACGGCCGAGGCCACGGCGGCCACGGCCCCCGGGACGGCACAGGCGGGGGCGGCCGCGCGAGAGCCCGAGATGGTGCAGCTGCTGACGCCCGAGGGCGAGCGGGTCGAGCACCCGGACTACGCCCTGGAGACGACCCCCGGACAACTGCGCGACCTGTACCGGGACATGGTCCTCACCCGTCGTTTCGACGCCGAGGCCACGGCGTTGCAGCGCCAGGGCGAGCTGGGCCTGTGGCCCTCGCTGCTGGGCCAGGAGGCCGCGCAGATCGGCTCGGGGCGCGCGCTGCGCGACTCCGACTATGTCTTCCCCACCTACCGCGAGCACGGCGTCGCCTGGTGCCGCGGGGTGGACCCGACGCTGCTGCTCGGGATGTTCCGCGGCGTGAACCACGGCGGCTGGGACCCCAACAGCAACAACTTCCACCTCTACACCATCGTCATCGGCGCCCAGACCCTGCACGCCACCGGCTACGCGATGGGCGTGGCCAAGGACGGCGCCGACTCGGCCGTGGTCGCGTACTTCGGCGACGGCGCGTCCAGCCAGGGCGACGTGGCGGAGGCGTTCACGTTCGCCGCCGTGTACAACGCGCCCGTGGTGTTCTTCTGCCAGAACAATCAGTGGGCCATCTCCGAGCCCATCGAACGCCAGACCCGTGTGCCGCTCTACCAGCGCGCCGCGGGCTATGGCTTCCCCGGCATCCGCGTGGACGGGAACGACGTGCTCGCCGTCCTCGCCGTGACGCGCGCCGCCGCCGAGCACGCCCGCACGGGGCAGGGGCCGATGCTGGTGGAGGCGTTCACCTACCGGATGGGCGCGCACACCACGTCGGACGACCCCACGCGCTACCGCGACAAGGAGGAGCTGGCGGCGTGGGAGGGCAAGGACCCGATATTGCGTCTGCGCCGGCTGCTTCAGCGGGAGGACGCGGCGGACGAGGCGTTCTTCGCCGACCTCGACGCGGAGAGCGACGCGCTCGCCAAGCGCGTGCGGGAGTCCATCCGGACCATGCCCGACCCCGACGGCATGGCCATGTTCGAGCACACCTACGCCGACGGCCACACGCTGGTGGACGAGGAGCGCGCCCAGTACGCGGCCTATCTGGCGTCCTTCGCCGATCACGAGGGGAACTGACATGGCCGCGGAGAAGATGGCGCTCGCCAAGGCACTGACGTCCTCGCTGCGCACGGCGCTTGAGGGCGACCCCAAGGTCCTGGTGATGGGCGAGGACGTGGGCAAGCTCGGGGGGGTCTTCCGGGTCACGGACGGGCTCCAGAAGGACTTCGGCGAGGAGCGCGTGATCGACACGCCGCTGGCCGAGTCCGGCATCATCGGCACGGCGATCGGCCTGGCCCTGCGCGGGTACCGGCCGGTCGCGGAGATCCAGTTCGACGGCTTCGTCTTTCCCGCGTACGACCAGATCGTCACGCAGCTGGCGAAGATGCACGCGCGCGCGCTCGGCACGGTCAAGCTACCGGTCGTCATCCGCATCCCCTACGGCGGCGGCATCGGCGCCGTCGAGCACCACAGCGAGTCGCCCGAGTCGCTGTTCGCGCATGTCGCGGGCCTGAAGATCGTGACGCCTTCGGACGCGTCCGACGCGTTCTGGATGCTGCGCCAGGCGATCGAGTGCGACGACCCGGTGATCTTCCTGGAGCCCAAGGCCCGTTACTGGGAGAAGGGCGAGGTGGACACCTCGGGCATCCCGGGGCCGCTGCACGCGGCGCGCGTGGTGCGCGAGGGCCGCGACCTGACGCTCGCGGCGTACGGGCCGAGCGTGAAGACATGCCTGGCGGCCGCCGCCGCGGCCGACGAGGAGGACGGGACGTCGCTCGAAGTGCTCGACCTGCGGTCGGTCTCGCCGATCGACTTCGACGCGATCCAGCGGTCGGTGGAGAAGACCCGCCGCCTCGTGGTGGTGCACGAGGCGCCGGTCTTCTTCGGCTCGGGGGCGGAGGTGGCCGCCCGTATCACGGAACGCTGCTTCTACCATCTGGAAGCCCCGGTCCTGCGGGTCGGCGGCTTCCACGCGCCGTATCCACCGGCGCGCCTGGAGGAGGAGTACCTTCCCGGGCTCGACAGGGTGCTGGACAGTGTCGACCGCGCCTTGGCGTACTGAGTGATGGCAGAGGCTGAGGAGAGTCGTGACGATGACTGCTGAGGCACAGCGCTACCGCGAGTTCAGAATGCCTGACGTGGGCGAGGGGCTCACGGAGGCCGAGATCCTGAAGTGGCTGGTCAAGGCGGGCGACACGGTCAGCGACGGGCAGGTGGTGGTCGAGGTCGAGACCGCCAAGGCCGCGGTCGAGCTGCCCATCCCCTACGACGGCCGGGTACGCGAGATCCTGTTCGACGAGGGCACGACGGTGGACGTCGGCACGACGATCATCAGGATCGACACGGATCCCTCGCGCGGCGACGGCGGCGAGGGCGGGGACATCGGCGGCGAGGGCGGCACCGCCGAGGCCGACCGGGCCGCCGCCTCCGCGAACGGCGGGAGCGCCGATGCGGCCGCGCGCAGGGAGCCCGTGCTCGTGGGGTACGGCGTCGCGACGGGCGCGACGCGGCGGCGGCCGAGGAAGAACGCCGCTCCCGCGCCCGCCGTTCCCCCGCAGGCCGCGGCCCCGGCGCCAGCGCCAGCGCCTGTGCAAGCACCCGCGCCCGCGCCCGTGGAGGCGCGGCCGCTGGCCAAGCCCCCCGTGCGGAAGCTGGCCAAGGACCTGGGCGTGGACCTGGCCACCGTGATCCCCTCGGGGGCGGGCGGCGTGGTCACCCGCGAGGACGTGCACGCCGCCGCGGCTCCCGCGACCGCGCCCGCGCCGGTGGCCGCGGACGAGCCCGCCGCCGCGCCCGCGACCGCGCCCGACGCGTCGCGCGAGCGGCGCGTGCCGATCAAGGGGGTGCGGAAGGCGACCGCGCAGGCGATGGTGGCCAGCGCGTTCACGGCCCCGCACGCGACCGAGTTCGTCACGGTGGATGTGACGCGCACGGTGCGCATGGTCGAGCGGATGCGGCGGGACCCCGACCTGGCGGGCCTGCGGATCAACACCCTGCTGCTGGTCGCCAGGGCGCTGCTGATCGCGATCCGGCGCCACCCCGAGGTGAACGCCTCGTGGGACGAGGAGCGCCAGGAGATCGTCATCAAGGACTATGTGAACCTCGGCATCGCCGCGGCCACCCCGCGCGGCCTGATCGTGCCCAACATCAAGGACGCGGGCGCCAAGACGCTCGCCGAGCTGTCCCGCGCGCTGGGTGACCTGGTGACCACGGCGCGCGAGGGCAGGACGTCCCTGGCCGACATGCGGGACGGCACGGTCACCATCACCAACATCGGGGTCTTCGGCATCGACACGGGAACGCCGATCCTGACCCCAGGCGAGTCCGCGATCCTCGCCCTCGGCGCCATCAGGGAGCAGCCCTGGGTGCACAAGGGCAAGATCGCGATCCGCCATGTGACGACGCTCGCCCTGTCGTTCGACCACCGGCTGGTGGACGGCGAGCTCGGCTCGCGCGTGCTCGCGGATGTGGCGGCCGTTCTCGAGCGCCCGAAGAGGCTGCTCACCTGGGGCTGAACGGGTGATACCGCGCGACGGCGGGGACGGGCACCTGGCCCGTCCCCGCCGTCGGAGGTGAGGCGGAGCGCCGTCGCGGGGGCGTCACGTGCGGGGCGTCACAGATAGGGCCCCGAGCGCGCCCCGCCGCGGGAGTCGTCCTGGTCGGGCCCCTCGTCGGCGAGCGCGCCGGGCGGCAGCGCCCTGCGCATCTGCTCCAGCTGCGCCCGCGCCGCCATCTGCTGCGCGAACAGCGCGGTCTGGATGCCGTGGAACAGCCCCTCCAGCCACCCCACGAGCTGCGCCTGGGCGATCCGCAGCTCCGCGTCCGTCGGCACGGTGTCCTCGGTGAACGGCAGCGAGAGCCGCCCCAGCTCGGCGACCAGCTCGGGGGCCAAGCCCTCCTCCAGCTCCTTGACCGAGCTGGCGTGGATCTCGCGCAGCCGCGCCCTGGACGCCTCGTCGAGCGGCGCGGCCTTCACCTCTTCGAGCAGCTGCTTGATCATGCTGCCGATCCGCATGACCTTCGCCGGTTGCTCCACCATCTCGGTCACGGGAGTCTCGGACTGCTCCTCGTCGCCCTCGCCCTTGCCGCGCCCACCCGGGCCGCTGAGCGCCATCCCGTCGGGGCCCACGACGAGGATCTGCGAGTTCTCTTGCGGTGGTTCATTCCTCGGCTGAGTCATACCCCCATCATGCAACGCCCCTCACCCCGCCCGCCGCGCGAGGGGGACGCGGGAGCGGGTCAGCAGCGCGGCCATGACGCGCCCGATGAGCGGCACCACGACGATGAGCTGCCCGAACGTCGCCCACGGCAGCTCAAGGAAGAGGTCGGGGCGCGGGTCGGCGTTGGCGCCACGCTCCCAGCCCGACCGCCACTCCTCGACATCCTGGCGGTGCAGGGCGAGCCGCAGCCCGATCGCCGGGATCAGCCCGGAGAGCGCGCCGAGCAGCACACCCATCGCGGCGATCAGCCCGCACTGAAGCCCTGAGAGGGTCCGCCGCACGCGCGGCGTCGCGCCCACGGCGGCCAGCGTCGCCAGGTCGGCCTCGGAGTCGGCCCGCGCGAGCCCGGTGGCGATCCCCGCGGCGCCCAGCGTGATGACCATCGCGCCGAGCGCCAGGATCAGCAGGCCGAGGGCGACGCGCAGCGCGAGCCGCCGTGTGGAGAGCGCGCTCACCTGGCGCCCCCACCGGCAAGCAGGGACTCGGCGGTGCCGGACACGGACTGGTCGACGACCGTGCCGTCCCGCAGGAACACCACGCGGTCCGCCCACGCCGCGTACCGCGGCTCATGGGTCACCAGCACGACCGCCGCCCTCTCGTCGCAGCGCGTGCGCAGCAGGGCGAGCACCGTCTCGCCCGTCTCGGAGCCCAGGGCGCCCGTGGGCTCGTCGGCCAGGACGAGCCTGCGGTCGCCGACCAGCGCGCGGGCGATGGCCACGCGCTGCCGCTGGCCGCCCGACATCTCGTCGGGGAAGCGGTCGGCGACCTCGCGCAGCCCGGTCTCGGCCAGCGCGGCCAGCGCCTCGCGGCGGGCGGCGCGCGTGGAGACGCCGTCGAGCTCGCGGGGGAGCGCGACGTTCTCGGCGGCGGTGAGGGCCGGTATCAGGTTGTAGTCCTGGAAGACATAGCCGACGCCGGTGCGCCGCACGCGGGCCAGCGCGGCCCGCGTGAGGCCGCCGAGCTCGCGCCCCTCGACCAGGACCCGGCCTCGGGTGCCCGGTCGAGGCCGCCCGCCAGGGTCAGCAGCGTGGACTTGCCCGAGCCCGAGGGGCCCATGACCGCGACGAACTCCCCCGCGCCCACGGTCAGATCGACGCCGCGGAGCGCGCGCACGGTGGCCGCGCCGCTGCCGTACTCGCGGGTCACGCCGCGCGGCGCCAGCACGGGCACGGGGGTCGCGTGCGCGGGTGGCGCGGGGGCGGCGGGGGTGGGGGCGGCGGGGGTGGGGACGGTGGGGGTGGGGACGGTGGGGCCGGTCATGAGGCGGTGCCCCCTCGGGTCCCCGCGCCGTTGGCCCGGCCCTCGTGGGCGGGCGCCTCGTGAACGCGCGCCGGGTCCGCGGGCGGCCGGTCCGCGGGCGGCTGCCGCAGGTCGGGCCGCTCGGCGGCCAGGCGCACTAGGCGCGCCTCGCAGTGGTCGAGCCAGCGGGCCTCGGCCTCGGCGGAGAAGATGAGCTGTTCAAGGACGAGCAGCCAGGCGATGTCGTCGCGCGAGACCGGCTCGGCGGCGAGCGCGCGGGCCCCCGGCGCGTGTAGTCCTGCATGGCCCCCAACGTGTGGGGGCGCTGGGCCTGGATGATCGCGGGGATGTCGACGCCTGGGCTGCCGATGGCCATCGCCAGCTTGATGGACAGCTCCTCGCGCGAGGGCTGGGTGCGGTCGACGGGGCGCGCGTACCACTCGGCGAGCTGGGCACGGCCCTCTGAAGTGATCGCGTAGAGCTGCTGCTTGGCGTCGCCGCCGCCCTCGGGGACGATCAGGCCGTCGCGTTCGAGGCGGCCGAGCGTCGTATAGACCTGGACGATGTTCAACGGCCAGGTGGCGCCGGTGCGTGCCTCGAAGTCGGCGCGGAGCTGCGAGCCGTAGCGCGGCCCGCTCTCGAGGAGGGCGAGAAGCCCGAAGCGGATGGACATACCGAGTATGTCCGCTTCGGGCAACCGCCTGCCGCGCGGCGGCGTTCAGCTGTTGCGGAGCCTCAGCCCCAACGCTCCTATGCCGAGTCCGAGGCAGGCGAGCCCGGCGCCGAGCGGCAGCACGGGCAGCACCTCACCTCCAGGGCGGGCCGCCTGGGACTCGACATCCCCGCGCTCCCGCCGCTCCTCGACCACGGCGTCCGCGCGCCCGTCATCCGGCTCTCCGTTCGCCATGGCGGCCGGGACGAACAGCGCTATGACAGCCGCCACGGCCAACGCGATTCCCACCCACACCCTCACGGTCCCGACCCTTCGCACACACGCTGCTCCGACGACATAACCAGCGTCACACACATCGACAAAGGGGGCATCTCGGGCGGGGACGCGCTACGCGTTCGGCGGCCTCGACGACCTCGGCGGCCTCGACGGGTCAGCCACGGGTCAGCAGGATCTTGCCCGTGTGCGCGCTCGACTCCAGCGCGCGATGGGCCTCGGCGGCCTCGGCGAGGGGGAGGGTGCGGTCGATGACCGGGCTCAGGCGGCCGTCGGCGAGCAGCGGCCACACGTGCTCGCGCACCGCGGCGACGATCTCCGCCTTGCCCTCGGACGAGCGCGCCCGCAGGGACGCCGACGTGATCGTGGCGCGCTTCACCAGCAGGGAGCGCAGGTCGAGCTCGGCCTTGACCCCGCCCTGGAAGCCGATGATCACCAGGCGCCCGTCGGGGGCCAACGCCCTGATGTTCCTGGCGAGATACTTCGCGCCCATGATGTCGAGCACGACATCGGCGCGGTCCGCGAGCTCGTCGGCGAAGTCCCGCTCGCGGTAGTTGATGAGCACGTCCGCGCCCAGCTCGGCGCAGCGCTCCAGCTTCTCCGCGCTGCCCGCGGTGACCGCGACCCGCGCCCCGAACGCCTTGGCCAGCTGGATCGCCACCGTGCCGATGCCGCTCGCGCCGCCGTGGACGAGCAGCGTCTCGCCCGCGCGCAGCCCCGCGCCCATGAACACCGTGGACCACACGGTGCACACCACCTCGGGCAGCGCCGCCGCCGTCACCGGGTCGCAGCCCGCGGGGATCGGCAGCAGCTGGCCCGCGGGCACCGCGACCCGCTCCGCGTAGCCGCCGCCGCTCAGCAGGGCGCACACCTCGTCGCCCACGGCCCAGCCGGTCACGCCCTCGCCGAGCGCCGCGATCCGACCGCCGCACTCGAGCCCCGGATAGGGCGAAGCGCCGGGCGGGGGGCTGTAGTTGCCCTGCCGCTGGAGGACATCGGCGCGGTTCACCCCGGCCGCCGCCACCTCGACCAGCACGTCGCCAGGGCCCGCGACCGGGTCGGGCACCTCCGCCCAGGTCAGTGTCTCGGGTCCGCCGGGCTCGGAAATCGTGATCGCACGCATGCCGAGCACGGTACGCCCGTGCCCCTCGAAGCCGCACCGGAGGTGGGAAGGCGCCTCAGAGGTGGATGGGTCGCTCGCACCCCGCGCAGAACGTTCCCCCGGCGCGCCGCTCCAACTCCCGGTGCTCACAGATTCGTTCGGGCGGCAGGCTGCGGCGGCGCTGCTCCTCGCGCACCAGGTGCACCAGCTCGGCGATGCACTGCCCGCACGCGTACAGCTCGCCCGCCACGGACGGCGTCCGCACCGGGCCGATCCACAGCACGCTGACGTTCTCCCTGCGGCACCAGAGCCAGCAGCGGCCCGCCGCCCAGGGGTTGCCCCCTGGCGCGCTCCTCGGCACCGGCCAGCCGCTGATGCCGGAGAAGACGATGCCTTCCAGGGTCATGTGCACCTCGACACTCACGTCAGCCCTTCGCTCGACACGGGGATCAGGGCGCCGCCGCCCGCCGCCGCGCGCCCACCGCCATGTGACCACGCGCGGGCCCGGTGGACACGCCCTCGGGCGGTGGGGACATCGGGGAATGGGCGCGCGAACGCGCCGAGCGGCGGCCGTTTCGGACGTGAGGTCAGGGAAGCGCGGGCGCGCGCCCCGTTGACCTGGCGTAGGCGACCTTCTCCCCCGCCGCCACGAAGCCGAGCGCGGCATAGAGCCGGGCGGCGCCGTCGTCGGCGGGCTCGAGCCACACCGCGTCGGCACCGGCCCGCAGCGCGCCCGCCGCGAGGTGCGCGGTGACGGCGGCGCCGATGCCACGGCGGCGGAGCGCGGGCACGACGCCGAGCCCGATCAGCTCGGAAAGACCCTCGGCCGGTGGCGTGCAGGCGCCGGATCCCGCGGGCACGCCCGGGGTGCCGAAGACGGCGAGCGCCACCACGCCCCCCTCGGCCAGGGTCAGGCGCGGCGCGGCGATCGCCCCCTCGCCGACCGCCCCGCTCCGCCCGTATGCCTCGTGCTGGATCTCGGCCACCCAGCGCAGCCCGGCCTCGCCCTCGGGGGTGCCGATCGTCAGCCCCGGCACGGGCGGAGGCGCGCGCAACGTGCCGGGGGCGCACACCATGACGGGGGCGCGGCTCTCGGGCGCGAATCCGGCGGCGCGCAGGGCGCGTTCGACGGAGGGGGCGCACTCCGGCAGGAACTCACAGCGCGGAAGCCGGTCGCGCGCCTCGAACGCCTCGATCAGCGCCCGCACATCGGCCGCCGACGGCTCGGCGCCGTCGTCAGGGATGGCGTAGTTGGCGTAGGGGCTCGGCCAGTCGGGCCGATGGCGCAGGGTGAAGGGCCCCACCCGCACCCGGTGGGGCGAGCGGGCGGCGAGGGCGCGGATGTGCCGCTGCACGCGGGCCTCCACGGCGGTGATCCCTCCTCGGAACGGCGTGCCCCCAGGAACGGCACGGCCCCGCCGCGCTGGCAACGGCGGGGCGGCACGCGGACGTCGGCGCGAGCCCGTGGATCGGCGGCTCGGAAGCGAACGGCCCTGGAAAGAAACCGGCTCTGAAAGAAACCGGCTCTGAAAGAAACCGGCTCAGGAGGAGAAGAACAGCCCCGAGAGGCCGCCCCTGCGGTGGCCGTGGTGGCCGTGGTGACCGCCGTGGTGGCCGCCGTGCGGCGCGCCCCAGGCGGGCCCGCCCGCGGGGTAGGGCTGCCCGGCGGGGGGCGGCGGCGGGGCGGCGTGCTGCTGCGGCGCCCACTGGGACTCCAGCTGCGTGATGTGCTCAAGCTCCCCGTAGTCGAGGAAGATCCCCCGGCAGCCGCTGCACTGCTCTATCTGGACCCCGCTACGGGTGAACGTGTGCATCGGCGCACGGCACTTGGGACACTGCATATCGGCTCCATGGTCGAATCGCGTGGCCTCCTCACCCTACGGCAGCGCCACGATCCGGAGACAGGAGATGAGAAGAGCCTCATCTTCGTCCGAGGGGGAACGTCCCGACTCCGCCGCGCGTGCCAGCGCGCGGGCCGCGGCCTGAGCGGTCATCACCCGGGCCGGGCCGTCGAGCACCGCCCAGGGGTCGGAGCCGCCCCACCCCGGCGCCGCCGCGCGGTACGCGCCGAGCAGCCGGTGCCAGTCGGCGGGCGGGAGCAGCCCCGCGGCGAACCAGGCCGCTGGCCTGGCCAGGTCCCAGGCCGGGTCGCCGAGCCCCAGCTCGTCCACGTCGATGAGATGCCAACTCCCGCCGTCGGCCGGGTGGCTGACGAGCTGCCCCAGGTGGAAGTCGCCATGGCACAGCACGGCGGCGCCCTGGGCGGGACAGGGGGGCAGGGGCGCGGACAGGATGCGTTCCACCGCTGCACGCGCCCGCGCGTGCACCGGGTCGGTCTCGGTGGCGCGCAACAGCGCGAGCGCCTCGCCCGCCCGCGCGGGCCAGCCCGACCGCGGCAGCGGCCCGAGCGGGCGGAGGTCGGTGGCGTGCAGCCTGGCCAGCAGCGTCCCGGCCGCCTCCCACGGCACGTCGCCGGGGTCGCCGGGGTCGACGGGGGTGCCGTAGGGCCACAGGGTCGCCGCGCGCCCGTCGGCGAGGCGCGCGACGGTGGCGGGCGGCAGGGGAGGCAGCAGGATCCCGGCGAGCGCGGGGTGGGCCGCGGTGGCGACGCGCGCGGCGAGCGCATCGGCGTCGGCCGTCTCGGGGTGGGCCTTGGCGACCGCGTCGCCGAGGCGGATCACCGTGCCTGTGGGCCGGTCGGCCAGCACGACGGGCTCGGCCGCGGTGGCCGAACGCGCGAGCCCGGCGGCGAGCTGGCCGAGCCCGAGCCGGTCGAGCCGTTGCTGATCGAGTCCGGGCCGGTCGTGGCGCATGCCGTCGTGGCGCATGCCGTCGTGGCGCATGGCCTTCAGCGGCGCGGGATGCGCCACGAGCCGGGGCCGCGCTCGCGCTTCTCCTTGTCGGCGAGGATCTTGGCGTCCTCGGGCCTGACCCGCTGGATGACCACGAGGCGGTCGGTCAGCTCGAGCGTGGCCGCGTCCGGGTCGTCGAACGGCAGCAGCTGGTGGCCGCGTATCACGGACACGACCAGGTCGTCCGTCTCGCGCGGCGAACGGCCCGCCTCCGCCTTGGTGACGGGCCGCTCGCGCAGGCTCAGGCCCTTGCTGTGCTGGATCAGGTCCTCCATGACCGCGCCCGAGCTCGGGCTGATCATGGACAGGCCGAGCATGCGCCCCACCGCGCTCGCGCTCGTGATGACGGCGTCCGCGCCCGACTGGCGCAGCAGCGGAACGTTCTCCTCCTCGCGGACCGAGGCCACGATCCGCACGGTGGTGCTCAGCTGCCGCACGGTGAGCGCCACGAGCACGGCCGTGTCGTCGCGCTGGGTGGAGATCACGACCTGCCTGGCGCGGTCGGCGCGCGCCCTGATCAGGACGTCGCTGCGGGTGGCGTCGCCGACGACCCCGGCGTAGCCGTCGACGTTGGCCATCTCGACGACCTTGGTGCTCGGGTCCACCACGACGATCTGGTCGCGGGCGAGCCCCGCACTCATCAGCGTCTCGGCCGCCGACCTGCCCTTGGTGCCGAAGCCGACGATGACGGTGTGATCACGCAAGTTCTTCCTCCAGTGGGACAGCCGCCACTGATCGCGGGTGCGCTCGGTCAGCACTTCGAGCGTGGTGCCGACCAGGATGATCAGGAACAGCACGCGGAGCGGCGTGATCAGAAACGTCGTGATCAGGCGCGCGGTGTCCGTGGCCGGGACGACATCGCCGTAGCCGGTGGTGGAGAGCGAGACGGTGACGTAGTAGAGGGAGTCGATGAACCCGACCTCGCCACCCTGGTTGTCGTGGTACCCGGCGCGGTCGAAGTAGACGAGCACGACGGCGGTGGCGAGCACCGCCAGCGCCATGAGGAGGCGCCGGATCACCTGGGCCAGCGGCCCTGGGGCGTAACGCGGCAGGCTTGCGCCGTGCGACAGGTCGTCGGCCTGGGCGCGTGCGGGGTGGGAGGCGGGAAATCTCATGGGTGCGGAAGGTCGAGGAGGCGGACCCGCTGACGGGCCTCCGCGCCTCCGGGCGGGATGACCGCCAGCGCCGAAGCGGCGGCGATGCCACGCAGCATAGCGGGGCCAGCGTAGCTCAACGGCCTGGCACTGCCGGGGTCCGGAGCCTCGACGGGCACCAGCCTGGTGTCCTTGGGGTGGCCCGTGACGGGCGCGGTGAGCGTGGCGGCCCGCCCGGGCGCGGGGGGCCGGTCGGCCAGGGCGCGCAGCAGGGGCTCGGCCAGGGTGAGCAGCCCGGAGACGGCGGCCAGGGGGTTGCCAGGGAGGCCGACGAGCGGAACGCCGCCAGGCAGCTCGGCCAGCAGCATCGGGTGGCCAGGGCGCACGGCGACGCCGCTGATCAGCAGCTCGGCGCCAAGCGCCGCGAGCACCCCGCGCAGGTGGTCCATGGGCCCCTTGGCAGTGGACCCCGTGGTGACGATCAGGTCGGCGCGGCTGGTGGCCAGCGCCTCGCGCAGCGCGTCGGCGTCGTCGCCGAGGCGGCGCGTGACCAGCACCTGCGCGCCGAGCGCGGTCAGCCAGGGCCCGGTCATCGGGCCGAGGGCGTCGCGGATACGCCCGTCGTGCGGGAGCCCGCGGAACAGCAGCTCGTCGCCGAGCACCAGCACCTCGGCGCGCGGGCGGGGGCGGACGGCGAGCTGGTCGTACCCGGCCGCGGCGGCGAGGCCGAGGGCGGCCGGGGTCAACGGGGTGCGCGCGGGCAGCAGCTCGGCCCCCGTGCGGCACTCCTGGCCCCTGGCCCTGACGTCGGCGCCGGGCTGGGGCGTCGCCCCGGTGAGGCGCCCGGCCCGCACGGTGCCGTGCTCGGCGCGCAGCACAGCGGTGGCGCCCTCGGGGATGCGGGCCCCTGTGGCAATGGGCACGGCCTCGCCGTCCGTGAGCGCCCCCGCGGCTGGAGCCCCGGCGAGCGCGCCGGTGCCGCACGTCAGCGCCCAGGGCCCGGGGCCCGCGACGGCCCAGCCGTCCATGGCCGAGGTGTCGAACGCGGGCAGGTCGGTGAGCGCGGTCAGCGGCGCGGCGAGGGTGTGGCCGAGGGCGAGATCGAGCGGCAGCCTGCGGGGCGGCAGGGGCGCGACGGCCCGGTGCGCGGTGGCGCGGGCGGCCTCCCACGCGGGGTCGGCCTCGGCGCGGGGGGCGGGGCGCGGCGGGGCGAGCCGCGGGTCGTTGGCGAGGGCGAGCGCGTCGTCGAACTCATCGATCATGTGCGCTGCTCTGCCTGCGCCTGCTCCTGGTGGCGCTGCTCCTGCTCCCACACCTCGGCGAGCGCGGAGACCTTGCGGGCGGCCTCGGCGGGCGAGATGCCGTGCAGCGCCGCGGCGTATCCGATGAGGAACGTCGTCAGCGGGGCGGCGGGGCGGGCCACGCCGTGGGCGGCGTCACGGGCGGTGTCGAGCAGCGCGGCGGTGTCCACGTCGGGGTCGATGCCGAGCTCGGTCTTGACGGCGGCAATCCATTCGTCCAGCACCGTCCCATGGTCCCTGATCCGGGCACGGGCCGCTGCGATGTCCGCCCAGGTGTCGCAGTCGAGGCCGCCGGGCACCTCAAGCCGGTGCAGGGTCAGGCCCTGGAGCAGCAGCTTCAGCGGCATTCCTGCGAGGGTGCCGAACTCGGCGTCCAGCGCGGCGAGTTCGCGCCGCAGCGGCGCGGCGCGGTAGACGGCGGTGAGTGGCTGGTCGCGGTCCTCGCCGTCGCGCAGCAGCTGGCCCTCGGCCCTGGGGGGCACGGCGAGCAGCCGGTGGACGGTGGCGGGCGCGAGAAACGGCAGGTCGGCGGCGAGCACGGCGACGAGCGGCCTAGTGGTGTGGGCGAGCCCGGCGTGCAGCGCGGTGAGCGGGCCGCCGCCCGGCGGGTCCTCGCTCGCCCACAGAACGGCCCGAGCGGTGGGGCGCTCGGGCCCGACGACCACGGTGCGGTCCGCGTCGCGGCAGGCGGCGAGAACGCGATCGAGCAACGTGCGGGCCCCGACGCGCACGGCGGGCTTGTCGGCGCCCCCCAACCGTCGCGCCCCACCCCCGGCCAGCACGACGGCGTCGTAGAGTGCCATGCCCACTACGCTACCGTTCCCCCTCCGGGGAGCGAGCGACGCTCCCCTCCGGGGAGGAACGACGGCTGCGGCCCCCCGGCACAAAGCCGGGCGCTGCGCGCGCGGCGGATCGCGCCTACGGCGCGGGCGTTGGGCGCGCTGCCGCGCGGGGTGCGCTGCCGCGCGGGGACAGTTGTGGTCGACGGCGGTCGCCGGGCGGGACGTTGCCCGCGGCAGGCGTCTCGCGCTGCCGCGCGGCAATCGCGCCTGCGGCGCGGGGGGTTGTCGCCTACGGCGGGCTTTCCGCGCTGGCGCGCGGTGTGCGCGCCGCGCGGGGGTTGAGGGCTGGGGCAACGGTGACCGTCGGGTGGGACGTTGTCTGCGGCGGGCTTTCCGCGCTGGCGCGCGGGGTGCGCGCTGAGTTGCGCCTGCTGGGGGCGGTTGTGGCCGACGGTGGTCGTCGGGGCGTTGCCTGCGGCGAGCGGTGCGCGCTGACGCGCGGCTGGCGCTCCGCGCCGAGGCATTGGGGCCCGGGGGACGCCGCCCTTGGCGGCTGGGCGGTGCGCGCTGGCACGCCGCGGCCCCGGCGAAACGCCTGCCGCGGGCAGGCACCGTTCGACGAAGCCCACCGCTCCGGGTGTCGAGACACCCCCGCACACGCCACGGCACACAACGCCCGAGGGCCGCAGGCCGGGGCGACACTGGGCGTCTCAACGGCGCGCAGCTACACACCCCGTGGCCACGCGGCCCCGGCGCGAAGCGCATGCCGCAGGCGCGATCCCCCCGCGCCAGCGCACAAAGCCCGCCGCAGGCGCCAACCCCCCGCGCCGCAGGCGCGATTGCCGCGCGGCAGCGCGAAGCGCCCGCCGTGAGGGCAACACCCCGCGCGAAACGCCACCCGCGCGCCAGCGCGCACACCCCGCGCGAAGCACGATCCCCCGCGCGCCAGCGCGAAACGCCGCCCGCAGGCAACGCCCCACCCGGCGAACACCGTCGACCACAACCGCACCCCGCGCGGCAGCGCGAAGCGCCCGCCGCGGGCGCAACCCACCGCGCCGCAGGCGCGGGGGCGGCCAGGCTCCTCGCAGAGGGTGCCGCTCCTCGCAGAGGGTGCCGCTCCTCGCAGAGGGTGCCGCGTTCTACACGTCCGCCAACAGGCGGACGGGACTCTCCAGGAGGTCCGCCGCGCGGCGCAGCGCGCCGCCCGCTGTCGCGCCGTCGCACACCCTGTGGTCGAACGTCAGGGTCAGCTGCACGACGTGGCGCAGCGCCAGACGCCCCTCGTGTGCCCAGGGCTTCTCCGTGATGCGGCCGATGCCGAGCATCGCGGCCTCGGGGTGGTTCAGGAGGGGGGTCGAGCCGTCGACGCCGAAGACGCCGTAGTTGTTCAGGGTGAACGTCGACCCCCGCAGCGCCGCGGGCGGAAGCGTGCCCGCTCGCGCCTCGTCGGTCAGCCGCCTCAGCTCGCCGCCGAGGCGCCGCGTCGTCAGCGCCTGGGCGTCGCGCACGACGGGGACGAGCGTGCCGCGTTCCGTCTGGGCCGCGAAGCCCAGGTGCACCGCCTCGTGCGTGACGATCTCGCGGGTCGCGGCGTCGAAGGAGGCGTTGAGCGAGGGGTGTTCGGCGAGCACCGCCACGCTGATCCTGGCGAGCAGCGCGAGCAGCGGCACGTCCATGGCGCGGCGCGCGGCCAGGAGTTCGGTGGCGTCGGCGTCGACCCAGCAGGTGACGGCCGGGATCTCCGTGTGCGAGCGGGTCAGCTTGTCGGCCGCCGCGCCCCGCAGGGGAACGCGTTCAGTGCCCACACGCTCAAGGCCCACACGCTCAGTGCCCACACGCTTAAGGCCCACACGCTTAAGGCCCACACGCTCAAGGCCCACACGCTCGATGTCCGAGCGGACGATCAGGCCGCCCGGGCCCGATCCCTCGACGTTCCGCAGGTCGATGCCGCGCTCCCTGGCGAGCCGCCGCACGAGGGGCGACGCGACGCCGTTCGGCGCGGCGGGGGGTCCGGTCCCCGGGCCTCCGCGACGGTCGCGGGTGGGGGCAGGCGCCGGGGACCGGTGCTCGGGGCCGTATCCGACCAGCACGGGCCCCGCCCCCGACGAGGTGGCGGGCGCCGTGGCGCCGACGCGGATCAGCGGGTCGCCCACCGGGATCTCCGTGCCCGGCTCGCCGAAGCGGGCGGTGACCGTGCCCGCGTAGGGGCAGGGGACCTCGACCTGGGCCTTGGCCGTCTCGACCTCCACCACCGGCTGGTCCACGGCGATCTCGTCGCCGACCTCGACCAGCCAGCGGACGATCTCGGCCCCGGTCAGGCCCTCGCCCAGGTCGGGCAGCAGGAACTCCCGCGCCTCCCCGCTCATCCGAGGTCCCACTGGAGGCGGGCGACGGCGTCGAGCACGCGGTCGGCGTCGGGGAGGTGGTGGCGTTCGAGCAGCGGCGGCGGATACGGGATGTCGAAGCCGGTCACGCGCAGCACGGGCGCCGCGAGGTGGTGGAAGCAGCGCTCGGTGACGCGGGCGGCGATCTCCGCGCCTGGCCCCGCGAACCCCGCCGCCTCGTGCACCACCACCGCGCGCCCCGTGCGCCGCACCTCGGCGCACACCGTCTCGTCGTCGAAGGGCACGAGCGTCCTCAGGTCGATCACGCCCAGGTCCCAGCCTTCCGCGCGCGCCGCCTCGGCCGCCGCGAGGCACACGGGGAGCGAGGGGCCATAGGTGATGAGGGTGGCCGAGTCGCCGCGGCGCCTGATGACGGCGCGGCCGAACGGCGGGACGTCGGCGGGCCGTTCGGGCAGCGGCTCCTTGGCCCAGTACAGGCGCTTGGGCTCAAGGAAGACCACGGGGTCGTCGGACGCGATGGCCCGCCGCAGCAGCCCGTAGGCGTCGGCGACGGTCGCGGGGGTGACGACGTGCAGCCCTGGCGTCGCCATGTAGTACGTCTCGGACGAGTCGCTGTGGTGCTCGACGCCGCCGATGCCGCCGCCGTAGGGGATGCGGACGGTCAGCGGCAGGGGCATGGCGCCGCGCGTGCGGTTGCGCATGCGGGAGACGTGCGAGACGAGCTGCTCGAACGCCGGGTAGGCGAACGCGTCGAACTGCATCTCCACCACGGGCCGCAGCCCGTACATCGCCATGCCGGTCGCGGTGCCCAGGATGCCCGCCTCGGCGAGCGGCGTGTCGGTGCAGCGGTCCTCGCCGAACTCGGCCGCCAGCCCGTCGGTGACGCGGAAGACGCCGCCGAGCGCCCCTATGTCCTCGCCCAGCAGGTGAACGGTGGGGTCATCGGCCATCGCGTCGCGCAGCGCCCTGTTGAGCGCCTTGGCGAGGGACACCTCGGCGGTGCCGCTCCGGCCCCGGGTCGCGGTGGTCATGAGAACTCCCGCAGCCGCTCGGCCTGTTCGCGCAGCTGGGGCGTGGGCGTCGCGTAGACGTGGGTGAACAGGTCGCCAGGGGTCAGCTCGGGGTCGCCCGACAGCGCCTCGCGCAGCGCCGCCGCGGTCCGCTCCGCAGCCTCGTGCGCCTCGGCCGCGCCCGCGTCGTCGAGCAGGCCGTGCGCGCGCAGCTCGCGTTCCATCAGGGTCAACGGGTCGCGCGCCCGCCACGCGGCCACCTCGGCCTCGGTGCGGTAGCGGGTCGCGTCGTCCGCGTTGGTGTGCGCGTCGAGGCGGTAGGTCAGGGCCTCGATGAGCGTGGGGCCCTCACCGGCGCGGGCGCGGGCGAGCGCGCCGGCGAGCGCGTCGTGCACGGCGGGCGCGTCGTTGCCGTCCACGAGCCGCCCCGGCATGCCGTAGCCGACGGCCTTGTGCGCGATGGAGGGGGCGGCGGTCTGCTTGGCGAGCGGGACGGAGATGGCGTAGCCGTTGTTCTGCACCAGGAAGACGACGGGGGCGCGCCACACCGCGGCGAAGTTGAGCGCCTCGTGGAAGTCGCCCTCGGACGTGCCACCGTCGCCGACGAGCGCGAGCACGGCGACGTCGTCGCGGCGCAGCCTGGCCGCGTGGGCGAGGCCGACGGCGTGCGGGAGCTGGGTGGCGAGCGGCGTGCACAGCGGGGCGACGCGGTGGGCGCGCGGGTCGTGGCCCGTGTGCCAGTCGCCGCGCAGCAGCGTGAGCGCGGCGGCCGGGTCGACGCCGCGGACGACGGCGGCGAGGGTGTCGCGGTAGCTGGGGAAGAGCCAGTCGCGTGGCCCGAGCGCGAGGCCCGCGGCGACCTGGCACGCCTCCTGCCCTGTCGACGACGGGTAGACGGCGAGCCTGCCCTGCCGGGTGAGCGCGGTGGCCTGGGTGTTGTAACGCCGCCCGCGCACCAGCTCCCGGTACAGCAGCGGCCACAGCTCGGGGTCGGGGTCCCCGGCGCCGAGCACGCGGTAGGGCTCGGGGTCGGGCGGCGGCGGGACGGCGGTGCGGGTCTGGGGATGGGCGGGCAGCTCCGACACGGTCACGGCGGGCACCTCCTCGCGGCGAGCTTCACCTCCCTACCGATTGTTCGGTCGATGACGCAGCTTGGCTACGGCCCCTCATGCGCTGTGGACAACTGGCCCGATGTGGCGTGGGATGGAGGCCGGATGTCCAGAAAGGGGAGGCTTCTCGGCATGCGGGAGGACCAGTTGACTACGACGCCCTCGCACCCGGTGCGCCCGCTCGATCCGATCGACGACGCGATCCTGCGGCTGCTGCGGACGGACGGGCGGGCCTCGGTGCGGGCGGTCGCCGACCAGGTGCACATATCGCGGGCGAACGCCTACGCCAGGATCAACCGCCTGATCGACGAGGGGGTCATCAGGGGGTTCTCGGCCCGGGTGAACCACGAGCGGGCGGGGCGTGGCGCGTCGGCGTACATCACGTTGAAGATCGTCCAGGACAGCTGGCGCACCGTGCGGGCCAAGCTGGAGGAGCTGCCTGGCGCGGCGCACATCGCGCTGGTCAGCGGGGACTTCGACGTGCTGCTCCTGGTGCACACCGAGGACAACAGAGCGCTGCGCGAGCTGGTGCTCACCCGGCTCCAGGGCATCCCCGAGGTGCTGTCGACGCGCACGCTTCTGGTGTTCGAGGAGAGCGACCTGCTGCCCGAGCGATGAGTTCGCGGCGGGACCCCGGTCCACCCCTCGTGAGCGGCCGCCGGGAGCGGCCGGTGAGCGGCGGCACAAGGAGAGACGGGCATGAGGGTCACGTTGACGGAGTTCCTGACGCTTGACGGCGTCGTGCAGGGCCCCGGCATGCCGGACGAGGACACGCGGGGCGGCTTCCGGCACGGCGGCTGGCAGTTCCCCTATGCCGACGAGGACTTCGGGCGGCTTGTGGCGGGGTGGTTCGGGCAGGCGGACGCGTTCCTGCTGGGGCGGTGGACCTATGACATCTTCGCGGGGCACTGGCCGCGGATGACCGACCCGGACGACCCGGTGGCGTCCGCGCTGAACGGGCTGCCGAAGTATGTGGTCACCGGCACGCCGCTCATCGCCGAGTGGGAGGGCACCACCGCGCTGACGGGCGACCTCGCGCAGGAGGTCGGCGCGCTGCGGCGGCGCCCTGGGCGCGAGCTCCAGATCTGGGGCAGCGCCACCCTGGCGCGCTCGCTGCTCGGCCTGGGCCTGGTGGACGAGCTGCGGCTGCTGATCCACCCGGTCGTGCTGGGCGAGGGCGCCAGGCTGTTCGACACCCGCGACGGCGGGGTGGCCCCCGCGGCGCTGAAGCTCACGGGCACGGCGACGACGGGCTCGGGCGTCGTGCTGCACACGTACGAGCCGCTGGGCGCCCCGCGGTACGGGGCGTTCCCCGCGCCGGACTGAGGCGGCGGGGGAGCCCGTTCCCCCACTGAACCCCCCGGGGACTCCCCCGGGGGGTTCAGTGGGGGAACGGGCAGCCGCCCGTGGCGCGGGCGCGGGCGTCGTCGTCCAGGTAGAAGTTGGGGCGCAGGTCCGCGTCGTCGTAGTAGCGGTGGAAGACCGGGGTCAGGCCGCCCGAGACGGGGGGCACGATCCAGCTCCAGTCGGTGGGCACCATCCGGCCCTCGCCCTCCTCGCGCGCGAGATGGGTCAGAAAGCGCCCGGACTCGGTGTGGTGGTCGGTGATCTTGACCCCGGCCGCGCGGAAGCTGTGCAGCACCGCGACGTTGAGCTCGACCAGCGCCCGGTCGCGCCACAGCAGCGTGTCGTCGTCCGTGTTCAGGCCGAGCACCTCGGCGACCAGCGGCAGCAGGTTGTAGCGGTCGGGGTCGACGAGGTTGCGGGCGCCTATCTCGGTGCCCATGTACCAGCCGTTGAACGGCGCGAGCGGGTAGTCGATGCCGCCGATGGACAGCCGCATGTGGGAGATGGCGGGGACGGCGTACCAGCGCAGGCCGAGCCCGCCGAAGCGCGGGTGGTCCGGGTGCCTGAGCGGCACCTCGAGGACGAGGTCGCGCGGCACGTCGTAGAGCTGCGGCTTGTCCCCGTGCACCTGGATGACCAGCGGCAGCACGTCGAACCAGCCGCCAGGCGCCCGCCAGCCGAGGCGGCGCACGGCGTCGGTGAACGCCACCTGCCCCTGGTCGCCCACGAAGCCGCCGTCGGCCGCTCGGTACCCGGCGTACTTGACCAGCTGGCTGTTCCACACGCGGGGCGCCTCGCGGTAGGGCGTCGGCGGGGCGAACACGGAGATCACGGGGCGGACGCGGCCCTGGTTGGTCGCCTGGCGCAGATGGTCGAGCAGGTGGGCGTGGATCTCGTCGGGGGTCGTGGCCTCGCGGCGGTCGAGGACGCGCAGGCTCTTCCAGTACAGGCGGCCGATGCAGCGGCTCGAGTTGCGCCAGGCCACGCGGGCGCCGAACTCCAGCTCGGCGCGCGTGTGGCGGTAGGTGCCTGTCTGCTCCAGGTGCTCGCGGATCTGCCGCAGCCGCATGGCGAGGGGGATCGGCTGGTCGGGGTGCTCGGAGTGGAAGAGGCGCAGGAAGTCCTCGGCCTCGGTCCAGTCCGGCACCTTCCAGTCGGACACCAGCCGCGTCGCGGGCGCGGGGCGCGTCGCGGGCGCGGGGCGCATGGCGGGTGCGAAGGGGCCGCGGGGACGATCGGAGTTCATGGGCTTCCCGGGTTCGCGTGCGTCTGGTGTGACTGCTGCGTCACCCCCCGCCCGGGTCAGGGTAGTTGATGTGGCGGATCCGGCGACCGCGCGTGACGGGATCGGCGCGGGGGGATCAACGTCCGGGCGCGCGAAGGCCGTTGAATGCGGTCGATATGACGGCTTCGACCACCCTCGGGGACACCTGGGGGCCGCCGCGCTGTGGTCGATACCACTCCACGATCGAGTTGATCATGCCGAACAGCAGCCGCGTCTCCAGGCGCGGGTCAACGCCTGGCCGCAGATCGCCCTCCGCCTCGGCCCCGCGCACCAGCTCGGCCACCCGGTGGTCGAACCTCCTGCGGCGCTCCAGGGCCCAGCGCTCGGTCGCGGTGTTCCCGCGCACGCGCAGCAGGAGCGTCACATAGGGGAGGCGCTCCATCAGCACCTCGGTCGTGCGGCGCACGACGTGCTCAAGGCGCTCGACCGAGCGCCCGGCGCGCGCGCCCGGCTCGTCGAGCACCGCGTCGAGGCCGTCGAGCGCCTGGCTGACCGCGCGGCGCAACAGCTCCTCCTTGCCCGGGACATGATGGTAGATCGAGGACTTGGAGATCCCGGCCGCCCTGGCGAGGTGCTCCATCGACGTGCCGTCGTAGCCGCGTTCGATGAACACCCCGACCGCCACATCGAGCAGCGTCTCGGGGGTGTAAGGGGTGTGGGGCGCGGTGGCGTCGCGGCGAGCGGGCATCGTTCTTCCTGGTCTTCCTGGTCTTCCTGTACTTCCCTGGCCTTGGCGTGAGGTGGCCTTGGCGCGAGGTCGTGCGGGGATCGGGCGTCACGGGGTGCCCGCCGCGCCCTTGCACCGACCGATCGTTCGGTAGCACTATCGTGCCATGGCCTCTTCCTCCCCCGTCACGGCCCACCGTGCCACGCTCGACACCGCCGTAGAGACCCTGCGCAGCCGGGCGTTCTGGACGCCTCACCCCGAGCACCCCAAGGCGTACGAGGGCGACGGCGCCGAGGCGTTCGCGGCCCTGCGCGACGCGCCGTTCGAGCTTGGCCTCCCCGGCACGGACGGCTGGGTGGGCGGCGAGGTGTCGCCCTACGGCTTCCCGCTGGGGATCACCTATCCGCACACCGACCCCGACGTGCTGCTGCCCGCGATGCGGGACGCGTTGCCCGCGTGGCGGGACGCGGGGCCCGAGGCGCGCGCGGTGCTGTGCGTGGACATCCTGGCGCGGATCAACGCCCGCAGCCAGGAGTTCGCGCAGGCGGTGATGCACACCACGGGCCAGGCGTACGGGATGGCGTTCCAGGCGGGCGGCCCGCACGCGCAGGACCGAGGGCTCGAAGCGGTCGCGTACGCCTACGAGGAGCAGACGCGCACGCCGGCGCGCGCGGGCTGGAGCAAGCCCCAGGGCAGGCGCCCCGCGCTCGAGCTGGCCAAGGAGTTCGTGCCGGTGCCGCGCGGGATCGCGCTGGTCATCGGGTGCAACACCTTCCCCACGTGGAACGGCTTCCCCGGCCTCTTCGCGTCCCTGGCTACCGGGAACCCCGTGCTGGTCAAGCCGCATCCGCGCGCGGTCCTGCCGCTCGCGCTCGCGGTCCGCGCCGCGCGCGAGACCCTGGCCGACGCGGGCTTCGACCCCAACCTGGTGGCGCTCGCCGTGGAGCGCGAGGGCGAGGGCGTCGCGCGGACGCTCGCGCTGCGCGACGAGGTGAGGATCATCGACTACACCGGCTCAAGCGCGTTCGGCGAGTGGCTCGAGGCCAACGCCAGGCACGCGCAGGTCTTCACCGAGAAGGCCGGGGTCAACACCGTCGTGGTCGACTCGACGGCCGACTACCGGGGCATGCTGGGCAACCTCGCGTTCTCCCTGGTCCTCTACAGCGGCCAGATGTGCACCACCCCGCAGAACATCCTGATCCCCCGCGGCGGGATCGCGACGGACGGCGGGCCCAAGGCGTTCGACGACGTGGTGGCCGACCTGGCCGCCGCGGTGAACGGGCTGCTGGCCGACGACAAGCGGGCCGCGGGCCTGCTGGGCGCGCTGGTCAACCCGGGGGTGCGCGAGCGCGTCGAGGCGGCGAACGCGGGGGAGTTGGGCGACGTCGCGCTGGCCTCGCGCGCGCTTGTCCACCCCGACTTCCCCGACGCGACGGTCCGCACCCCGGTGATCGTCCGCGTCGACGGCGGGGACCCGAAGGCCGTCGACGCGTGCCTGACCGAGTGCTTCGGCCCGGTGAGCTTCGCCGTCGCGGTGGACTCGACCGACGACGCGATCGCGCTGCTGCGGCGGACGGTGAGCGAGCGCGGCGCGATGACCGTGCTCGGGCACACCACGTCGCCCGCGGTGGAGGCCGCGCTGGCCGAGGCGTGCCTCGACACGTGCGCGGCGCTCTCGCTCAATCTGACGGGCGGCGTCTTCGTCAACCAGACCGCGGCGTTCTCCGACTTCCACGGCACCGGGGGCAACCCCTCGGCCAACTCCGCGCTGGTGGACGGGGCGTTCATCGCCCCGCGCTTCCGCACGGTGGAGATCAGGCGCCCCGCGTGACCCCGGGCCGCCTCACCGCGGCCCTTGGCGCGGGTCCTGTTGGCGCCCTCGGGGTCAGTGGTCGAACCGCACGGACCCGGACGCGCCGGGGGCCGCGGGCCGCCAGAAGCGCCAGGAGGCGTCCAGGACGTCGGCGTTGCGCTGCTCCCACTCCGTGGCCGCGCGGACGGACTCGTGCGGGCACTCCCACGCGCGGCCGCCGTGCAGCGGGCGCAGGCGCAGGCGAGTGCCGACCCGACCGGTGACGCGACCGATCCTGCCGGTGCGCTTGTCGACCACACACGCGCCGTCTGCCCAGGACATCACGGCTCCCTCGCAGTGCTCTCGCCATCCTCGGGTTCCACTGTGAGGGACGGACGTCTCAGCTCGATACACATGTGCACCGCATTGCGCAACGAAAGTCACCCTCAGGGTGGGCAGGCGCGGGTGCGAGACTGGGAGGCCACATCGAGGGACACGGCCGGATCCGTTCGGGCGATCCGCACATCTCCACCGGGGGGAGCGCTGATGCACACCGTCGCCGTGCTGGCACTCGAAGGGGTCATCCCCTTCGACCTGGTGACGCCCGTCGAGGTCTTCGGCCGCTCGGCCGGGCACGCCTACCGGGTGCGGGTGTGCGGCCCGGTCGCCGAGGTGGACGCGGGGCCGTTCGCGATGCGCGTCCCCCACGGCCTTGAGGCGCTCGACGAGGCGGACACCGTGGTGGTCCCCGGGCTCGAGGATCCGCTGGCGCCGCTCCCCGATGACGTGATCCGCGCGCTGCGCGAGGCGCACGCCAGGGGCGCGCGCCTGGCGTCGATCTGCGTCGGAACGTTCACCCTCGCCGCCACGGGCCTGCTCGACGGGCTGCGGGCGACGACGCACTGGCTGGCCGCCGACGAGCTGGCGCGGCGTTATCCGGAGGTCACGGTGGACCCCGATGTGCTCTTCGTGGACAACGGCTCGGTGCTCACCTCGGCGGGGGCCGCCGCGGGGCTCGACCTGTGCCTGCACATGGTCCGCCGCGACCTCGGCGCCGCCGCGGCGGCCGACGCCGCGCGGCTCGCCGTGATGCCGCTCGAACGGGACGGCGGGCAGGCGCAGTTCATCGTGCGCCCCGAGCCGGTCCCCGACGGCGCCTCGCTCGAGCCGCTGCTGCGCTGGCTCGGCGAGAACGCCCACCGCGACCTGCGCCTCACCGACATCGCCTCGCACGCCCGCCTCTCCACGCGCACCCTGAATCGCCGTTTTCGGGAGCAAACGGGCACCACGCCGCTGCGGTGGCTGCACCGGGCGAGGGTGCGCAGGGCGCAGCACCTGCTCGAGACCACGGGTCACTCGATCGAGCGCATCGCGACCCAGGTGGGATTCGGGTCGGCGACGGCGTTCCGCGACGCGTTCAAGCGGCTGGTCGGGACGAGCCCGCTGGGGTACCGGCGGGCGTTCCGCGTGTGAACTCCCGGTCAGGCGCCGGTCGTCGAGCCGGGGCGGACGATCATCAGGACGACGACCACGGCCCACAGCAGGTTGAAGACGCCCGCTGCCATGTGGAGTCGGGGCGTGCGCACGGCGTCGGGGGCGGCCAGGGCGGCGCGTTGGGCGGGCAGGATCCCCGCGCCGAGCACGACGGCGGCCAGCGCGGTGAGGATCATCGAGGCGATCAGCCACGCGTCGGTGAGCACGCCCATCTCGTGGGCGGTGGCGAGGCCGAAGACCGGCACGGAGACGCCGACCACCGCGTAGACGGAGCAGACCCGGTGCAACGCGGCGGCGAGGCCCGCGTTTCCGCCATCGGGCGCGACCTGGCGAGGGAACATACTGGCGGCCACGGTCACCGGGCCTATCGCCACGATGGCGGCCAGGACATGCAGGCTGAGCAGGAGCTTTGTCACTCCGGTGACGCTATGCGGGGCGAGGGCCCGGCAGAAGTGGCGGGATTGCCATAGGTCAACGGCTTCTCGCCAGCCAGTGGTAGAGGGTCATGGCCACGCTGGTGGCGAGGTTGTAGCTGGAGACGCCGGGGCGCATGGGCAACGCCACCAGCGCGTCGGCGCGTTGCCTCGTCTCGGCGGAGAGCCCGGCGCGTTCGGAGCCGAACGCCAGCACGGCGCCGTCGTCGACGCTCACGTCGCGCAGGTCGGCGCCCTCGGGGTCGAGGGCCAACAGCGGGCCCTCGGGCGGGAGTTCGCCCGGGCCGACGCGGTGCACTGCGGTCGCCCAGTGCAGCCCGGCCGCGGAGCGCACGACGGAGGGATGCCAGGGGTCGACCGTGCCCGTGGTGAGCACGCCGCGCGCCCCGGCGCCCGCGGCGACCCTGATGACCGCGCCGATGTTGCCCAGGTGCCGGGGGTTGTCCAGCAGCACGGCGGGCGCCGGTCCATGCGCGGGCGCGCGGCGCGCGGGGACGGCGAGGGCGGCGACGCCGGTGGGATGGGGGCGCGCGACGAGCGCGGCGAGCGTCGCCGCGGGGACCGGGGTGAGCGTCGCGGCGAGCCGGTCGGCGAGGTCGGGCGCGAGGCGCGCGGCCAGGCCGAGCGCGGCGTCCGGGTCCGCGGCGAGGGCGAGCGGGATGTCGGCGCCGAAGCGCAGGGCGTGCTTGATGGCGTGGAAGCCGTCGACGAGCACGGTGTCCCCCGCGGCCAACGCCCGCCAGCGCGTGGTGACTTCGGCGGCGGCTTCGGCGGCGGCTTCGGCGGCGGCTTCGGCGGCGCCCGGGTCCCCGTTCACGCCCCGCTCACGCCCCGCTCACCCCTTGGCCGCCCACGCGGGGGGCCGTTGCTCGGCGGGCGCGGGCGGGGGCGGCGCCTCGGGGGGCGCGGGCTTGCGGCGCGTGAGCCGGGCGCGCAGCCCCGACGCCCTGGCGCCCATCCAGAGCAGGAACGCGGTGGGCAGGAAGACGGCGTCCATCGCGATCATGGCGAGCGAGAAGAACGGCAGGCCCATCAGCAGCGCGATGCCGATGTGCTCGCCCATCATCAGCACCAGCAGGACGTTCTTGGCGCGGCGATTAAGCAGCGCGAACGGGAACGCCACCTGCACGATGACCGTTCCGTAGCTGAGGACCATGATCATCGGCCCGCTGCTCGACAGCAGCTCGCTGACCTCGGGCCAGACGTTGAAGTAGTCCAGGTTCATCGGGTAGTAGACGGCGGTGCCGTCCTGCCAGCGGCTGCCCTGGATCTTGTACCAGCCCGCGGTGGCGTAGATGACGCACACCTCGGCCATGATCATCAGGAGCGCGGCGTTGTGCACGAGATTGGCGACGATGTCCGAGACGACGCGCGGCTCGCCCGGCGCATAGCGGCGGATCAGCCACCAGTAGCCGTGCACGAGCCACATCCCGCTCAGGAAGAGGCTCCAGATCCAGCTGTCGACGCTCCCGCTGACGAGCGCGGCCAGCAGCGCGACGCCCAGCACCGCCCACAGCACGATCCCGACCCGGTCATCGGACGGCCCCAGGTCGGGGCGGCGCGCGCGCCGGCGCGCGTCGAGCGACCACACCTGCCCGCAGCGCGTGAGGACCAGGTACATCGCCATCAGGTGGATGACGTTGTCGCCGCCGTCGCCCATGAAGATGCTCCGGTTCTGCACGGACAGGATGCCGATCATGAACAGCATCGAGGCGGCGCGCGTCCGCCAGCCGAGCAGCATCGCCACCGCGGCGGCGATGGTGAGGTGGTAGACGAGCTCGAACCACAGCCCCGAGTCCGACCAGAGGAGCAGCGTGAACGCCCCGCTGTTCTCGACGAACCGCGAGGCCATGTCGAAGCTCCACGCGCTGTCGGGGCCGTACATCAGGCGGCGGTTGGGCCACTCGTGCAGCAGGAAGCCCAGCACGGTGACCGCGAAGCCGATGCGGACGATCGCCGTCTGGTAAGGGCCGAGCGCGCGGCGGGTGATGTGGCCGAGGCCGCGCGCGAGCGCCGCGTCGAAGGAGCGGCCGAGGCCGCGGAAGGGGGAGTTGGGGGCGGGCGCGGGGGCGCTCGGGCTCGCGCCGGGCGCGGGTGCCTGGCCCGTGCGCTGGGAGGGAATGCTCATCGCCCCAGTCCTTCCAGGTCGTCCGACGTGACCACCCACCAGTCGATCTCGTCGTAGTACGTCGACGTGTCGATCTCCTCCTCGCGCCAGTCGGGCGCGGGGACGCGGGTGACCGCGGAGCGCAGCTGGACGCGGCGCACCGTGTCGAGGTCCATGTCGTGCTCGTTCTGGAGGCGTTGGAGCGCGATGCGGTGCACATACAGCTCGGAGAGCCGCCCGCGCTCGCCGATCGGGCGGCCCTCGTCGTCGTGCGCGCCGTCGTAGAAGTCCCAGCCGCGGCGCAGCAGGTTCTGCGCGGCGTGGCTTGGCAGGAGCTGGTGCCTGATGTTGTCGATGTCGGTGGCGGTGAGGTCGATCCAGTCGGTCGTGCGCAGGGAGCCGTCGGGGTCCCTGACCTCGGCGCGGACGTGCACGGCCTCGTCGCGCTGGAGCGGATTGGGCGCGAAGAGCTTCCAGTTCTGCTCGAACTCCGGATAGATATAGCCCCGGATGCGATCGAAGTTGTCCTCGCGGACCACGTTGGACGGGGAGACAAACAGGAAGACCGCGGCCATGTGCCACGTGAAGAACGCCGCCAACGCCCCGACCGCCACGGCGATGATCGCGCGGGCGCGCAGCGACAGCGCGCTCAGCGCGACCGTCTCGGTCACCGTCCCCGCGTCCACGGCGGGCGGCGTTGCCGCGGCGGCCTTCTCGTACGCGCGCCCCCCTTCGGCGCGTTGACCGTCGTCGCGCTCCCCGTCTTCCGGTGCCGTGTCGAGTGGCAGCATGCTCGGCCCGTTCCCCCTGGACTGCTTCGCTAATGACCCGAGCACCGTACCTGTCCCCCCGCCGCCTTGACACGCCGGTGCCGCGGGACCACCATCGAAGCGACTGGACCGAACGATCGGTCGGGAGCGGAGGGCGGGACGGTGGAGCCTGGACGCGAGCGTTTCGAGCGGACCATCGCCGCTGACGAGCGGATCGAGCCGCGCGACTGGATGCCGGACGCGTACCGCGCCACGCTGGTGCGGCAGATCGCGCAGCACGCGCACTCGGAGATCATCGGCATGCAGCCCGAGGGGAGCTGGATCACCAGGGCGCCCTCCCTGCGGCGCAAGGCGATCCTCATCGCCAAGGTGCAGGACGAGGCGGGCCACGGCCTCTATCTCTACGGCGCCGCCGAGACGTTGGGCGTCGGCAGGGACGAGCTGCTCGACAAGCTGCACAGCGGGCGCCACAAGTACTCGTCCATCTTCAACTACCCGACGCCCACGTGGGCCGACGTGGGCGCGATCGGCTGGTTGGTCGATGGCGCCGCCATCACCAACCAGGTCCCGCTGTGCCGCTGCTCCTACGGCCCCTACGCCCGCGCGATGGTACGCATCTGCAAAGAGGAGTCGTTCCACCAGCGGCAGGGATACGAGCTGCTGCTGACCCTGAGCAGGGGCACGCCCGAGCAGCACGCGATGGCGCAGGACGCGGTGGACCGCTGGTGGTGGCCCTCGCTCATGATGTTCGGACCGCCGGACGACGCGTCGCCGCGCAGCGCCCGGTCGATGGCCTGGAAGATCAAGCGGCACTCCAACGACGAGCTGCGTCAGCGCTTCGTCGACATCTGCGTCGACCAGGCCGCCGCACTCGGCCTCACGCTCCCCGACCCCGACCTGCGGTGGAACGAGGAGCGCGGCCACTGGGACTTCGGCGCGATCGACTGGGACGAGTTCCACGCGGTGCTGCGGGGCGATGGCCCGTGCAACGAGGAGCGGATCACGCGCCGGCGCAGGGCGCATGACGAGGGCGCGTGGGTGCGCGAGGCCGCGGCGGCCTACGCGGACAAGCACGCGGGGGACGGCGTGGGGGCCGCGGCATGAGCGCGCCCGAGGGCGGTTGGCCCCTGTGGGAGGTCTTTGTGCGCCCCCGGCGCGGGCTCGCCCACACCCACGCGGGGAGCCTGCACGCCCCCGACGCCGAGCTGGCGCTGCGCAACGCCAGGGACCTGTTCACCCGGCGCGGCGAGGGCGTCTCGATCTGGGTCGTCCCCGCCGCCGCGGTGTCCGCGTCGTCGCCCGACGAGCGCGATCCGTTCTTCCGCCCCGCCGCCGACAAGCCCTACCGGCACCCCACGTTCTACGAGGTCCCCGAGGGGGTGCGACACCTGTGAACGCGCCGGAGCGCGCGCCGAGCGGCGCCCCCTGGGCCAAGGCCGCGCTCGCGCTGGGCGACGACGCGCTGATCCTGTCCCACCGCCTCGCGGAGTGGGCGGGGAACGCCCCGGTGCTCGAGGAGGAGGTGGCCCTGGCCAACCTCGCCCTCGACCTGCTCGGCCAGGCCCGCGCCCTGCTCTCGCTCGTCGGCGACGAGGACGCGCTGGCGTTCACGCGCGGGCCCGAGGCGTTCACCCATGTCCGGCTGGTCGAGCTGCCGCGCGGCGACTTCGCGCACACGGTCGTCCGCCAGCTGCTCGTCGCCACCTGGCAGGAGCTGCTCTACGAGCGGCTGGCCGCCCTCGCCTCGCCGCTCGCCCCGATCGCCGCCGCCGCGCTGCCAGAGACGGCCTACCACCGCGACCACGCGGTGACCTGGACGCTGCGCCTTGGCGACGGCACCGCCGAGAGCCACGCGCGCACGCGGGCGGCGGCCGAGGCGCTGTGGCCCTACACGGGCGAGCTGTTCGACCCCGTCGAAGGGCTCGGCCTCGACGAGCGTGACCTCGGCGCGCTGGAACGCGCGTGGCGCGCCCGCGTCTCCGGCGTCCTCACGAGGGCGACCGTGCCCGTGCCGGGGGGCGCGCGGCTGCCGGGGTCGGGGCGCGCGGGTGGCCACACGCCCCATCTCGCCGCGCTGCTCGACGAGATGCAGTCCTTGCACCGCGCGCACCCGGCGGCGAGCTGGTGAGCGGGGTGACGGAGGTGACGGGCGCGACGGAGGTGACGGGCGGGACGGGCGCGACGGGCGGGAACGGGGCGTCGCCCGCGCCGTCCCTGGACGAGCTGGCCGCCGTGGCCGGGGCCGTGCCCGACCCCGAGCTGCCCGTGGTCACCCTCGCCGACCTGGGCGTGCTGCGCGCGGTGCGGCGGGGCGGGGACGGCCGGGTCGAGGTGGAGCTCACGCCCACCTATGTCGGGTGCCCGGCCGTCGAGGTCATGCGCGAGGACATCCGCGCGGCGCTCGCCGGGCGCGGCGTGCCCGACGCGGTGGTCACCACCGTGCTGTCCCCGCCCTGGTCCACCGACGACATCAGCGCCGAAGGCCGCCGCAAGCTCGCCGACGCGGGCATCGCGCCCCCGCGCGCCGGGGCGCGCGGGCCGGTGTTTGTCGAGCTGGGCCGCGCGGCGCCCGCGCCCGTGCCCTGTCCGCGCTGCGGCTCGGAACGGACCGCGCTGCTCAGCCGGTTCGCGGGCGCCGCCTGCATGGCGTTGCGCCGCTGCGAGGCGTGCCGCGAGCCGTTCCACCACGTCAAGGAGCGCTGATGGCCCGCTTCCACCGGCTGGCCGTGGCCAGGGTCGCGCCCGCCGCCGACGACGCGGTGGCGGTGACGCTCGCGCTGCCCGACGCGCTGCGGGCCGCGTTCGCGCATGTGCCGGGGCAGCATGTGACCGTGCGGCACGGCGACGTCCGCCGCACGTACTCGATCTGCAGCCAGGCGGGCGCGAAGGCGCTCACGGTGGGGGTGCGGCGCATCCCGGGGGGCGCGTTCTCCACGCATGCGACCCGCGCGCTGGCCGCGGGGCACGCCCTCGATGTGCTGCCGCCCACCGGGCGGTTCACGCTGCGCCCCCGCCCTGGGCACTTCGCCGCGATCACCGGGGGCAGCGGCATCACCCCCGTGCTCTCCATGGTGGCCACGCTGCTCGCCACCGAGCCGGAGGCGCGTTTCACGCTGCTGCGCAGCGACCGCAGCGCGGCGAGCGCGATGTTCCTCGACGAGGTGGCCGACCTGAAGGACCGGCACCCCGGCAGGCTCCAGGCGCT
Organism: Streptomyces sp. PT12; assembly: GCF_003311645.1. Lineage (GTDB taxonomy): Bacteria > Actinomycetota > Actinomycetes > Streptomycetales > Streptomycetaceae > Streptomyces. The sequence goes on from NZ_QEST01000256.1 coordinate 57,641, forward strand.
GCACGCGCTCACGCGCGAGGAGCGGCACGCCGGGCCGCCGACCGGGCGGCTCGACGAGGCGCGGCTGAAGGAGCTGCTGCCCGCCCTGCTGAACGTCGCCGATGTCGACGGCTGGTACCTGTGCGGGCCCCTCGGGCTGACCGGCGCGGGGCGCGCGGCGTTGCGCGCCCTCGGCGTGCGCCGGGAGCGGGTGCACACCGAGCTGTTCCACGTGGGCGACGCGCCCCCCGCGGCGACCGGCAAGGCCGAGAACGCCGGGGACACCGAGAACTCCGGGGACACCGAGAACGCCGGGGCCACCGGCGCCACGCTCACCGCGACGCTCGACGGGCGCCGCGCCTCATGGCCCGTGGTCCCCGGCGAGACGCTGCTGAGCGCCGTGCTGCGCAACCGCCCCGACGCGCCCTGGGCCTGCCGCGGCGGGGTCTGCGGCACGTGCCGCGCGCGCCTGACCGACGGCAGGGTGCGGATGGACCGCACCTACGCCCTCGACGAACCCGAGCTCGCCGCCGGATATGTCCTGGCCTGCCAGGCAAGGGCGTTGACCGACCGGGTGGACCTGGACTTCGACGCCTGACCCCTGCGGGGCCCCGGCCGAAGGCCCCGGGATCAGGCGCCTGCCGGGCGCGGTGCCACCCCGGGCCCGATGGCGTGATCGCCCCGCGGGCCCCCGAAAGGGGCCCCTACTCTTGGGCCATGAGCCGTGCGACCGAAGTCTCCATCTTCACCGAGATGACCGAGCTGGCCCACCGCACCGGTGCGGTCAACCTCGGCCAGGGCGTTCCCGAGCTGGACTCCCCGCCCGCGCTCCTCGCCGAGGTCGCCGACGCGGTGCTCGCCGGGCGGAACCAGTACCCACCCGCCGTCGGCGTCCCCGCGCTGCGCGCGGCGGTCGCGGCGCATGCGCGGGCGCGTTACGGCCTGGAGTACGCCCCCGACGGCGAGGTGCTGGTGACCACGGGGGCCACCGAGGCGCTGGCCTCGGCCTGTCTCGGCCTGACCGGTCCCGGCGACGAGATCGTGGCGTTCGACCCGTGCTACGACGCCTATCCCGCGGGCGCGCGCCTGTCGGGCGCGACGCTGGTGCCCGTTCCGCTGGCGATCGACGGCGATGGATTCGTGCTGGATTCCGACGCGTTGCGCTCGGCGATGACCGATCGTACGCGCCTTCTTCTGCTGAACTCGCCCCACAATCCGACCGGAAAGGTCTTCACCCCCGACGAGCTCGAGCGGATCGCCGAGCTGTGCGTCGAGCGCGACGTCACGGTGGTGACCGACGAGGTCTACGAGCACCTGGTGTACGACGGCGCGCGGCATGTGCCGATCGCGACGCTCCCCGGGATGCGCGAGCGGACGCTGATGATCTCGTCCGCGGGCAAGACGTTCAACGTGACCGGCTGGAAGGTCGGTTGGGCCTGCGGCCCGGCGCACCTCATCGCCGCGGCGAACTCCGTCAAGCAGTGGCTGACCTACACCTCGGGCGCGCCCTACCAGGAGGCGCTGGCCCACGCGCTCGACGCGGTGGAGGACTGGGCGGCCGAGCTGCGGGCCACCCTGACCACCCACAGGGACATGCTGGCCACGGGGCTGCGCGCGGCGGGCCTGCGCCCCTACCGCGCCGACGCCGGATATTTCCTCCAGGCGGACATCCGCCCCTGGGGCTTCACCGAAGGGCTGCGCTTCTGCCGCGAGCTGCCGGGCCGCGCGGGCGTGGTCGCCATCCCGACCTCCGCTTTCCAGCAGGGCGTGGACACCACGCCCTGGCTGGTCCGCTTCTCCTTCTGCAAGCGCGAGGACTCGCTCACCGACGCGGTCGCGCGCCTGTCCGCGCTCGCCACCTGAGGCGCGGACGCCGTCAGAGGACGAACGGCTCGCCGTTGTCGCTGGTCAGGGGGCGGCCCGAGGACTGCCACGCCAGCACGCCGCCGTCCACGTTCACGGCGTTCATGCCCTGCTGGGTCAGATACGCGGTGACCTGCGCGGAGCGGCCGCCGACCTTGCACAGGACATAGAGCGGCTGGCCGCCCGCGTGCTCGCTGATCTCGCCGATGCGCTCCACGACCTGGCCGATCGGGATGTGCAGCGCGCCCTCCACATGGCCAGCGGCCCACTCGTCTGGCTCCCTGACGTCGAGGAGCGGAGCGGCGGCGGGCACCCCGTCGGGGGTCACGCTCGGAAGTGAGAAGCTCATGCCCCCGACCCTAACCGGCCGCTGCGCGCCCCGGCCCACGAGTGGCTGACCCGCGAGCAGCTACCCCGCGAGCAGCCCGGCAAGCTCGGCCTCGCGCTCGGCCACGCGGCGGCGCAGCCCCTCGGCGATCTCGGCGAGCATGCCGTCCGGGTCGTCGCCCGCCATCCGCAGCATCGAGCCGATCGCGCTGTCCTCCAGCGCCTTGGCCGCGTCAGCGAGCAGTTCCTTGCGGCTGGCCAGCCACTCGAGGCGGGCATACAGCTCCTCACCGCGCCCCATGGCGGCCTCGGGCCCCGGGCCTCCACGCTCCCACTCGTCGGCCAGGGCGCGCAGGACGTCGGCGTCGCCGCGGGCGTACGCCTGGTTCACGCGGGAGAGGAACGCGTCGCGCCGGTCGCGCTCGGAGGCGTCCACGGTGAGATCGGGGTGGCACAGGCGGACCAGCTCGCGGTAGACCTTGCGCGCCTCCTCGCTAGGGCGCACCCGGGGCGGCTCCTGGACGGTCTGCCCGGTGAGCATCGCGTATCCCTCGGGGCTGAAGCCCTCGGAGTCCAGCCACCCCTGGAACAGGTCGGAGACCTGCGGCATCGGCGCGATCGCCGCCCGCGCCTCGGCGGCCCTGCGCCGGTCGTCGGGGTCGCCGGTGCGTGCGGCGACCGCCTCGGCGATCTGGGCGTCAAGCTCTTCGAGGCGGGCGTAGAGGGGGCCGAGGCGCTGCTCGTGGAGCCGTGAGAAGTTCTCGACCTCGATGCGGAAGGTCTCCACGGCGATCTCGAACTCGATCAAGGCGGCCTCGGCGGCGCGCACCGCCCGTTCGAGCCGCTCCGTCACATCCTGGTCGTCGGCCACCCGCCCAGCTTAGGCCCTGCGCGGGAGGGCTCAGCGGCCAAGGAGCCAAGGAGCCAAGGAGCGAAGCGGCGAAACGGCGAAGCGGCGAAGCGGCGAAACGGCGAAACGGACCGCGGCCCGTCCATCGGCTCCTCGCTCCGCGCCCGGTCCGCCGGACAGGCCCTCGTCAGGCGCCGGGCTCTGCCGGAGGCTTCCGCGTGGGGGGCTCGTGGAACTCCTCGGGGCACCGGCCCGCCGCGCCGTCCAGATTGGCCTCGGCCCAGCTCGACAGCGCGGTCAGCGCGGGCCGCAGCTCCTGGCCCGCGTGCGTGAGGCGGTAGGAGACCCGCAGCGGCGGGCCCTCCTGGACATGGCGGCTGACCAGGCCCTCGGCGACCAGCTCGCTCAGCCGGTCGGACAGCATGCGCTCGCTGATGCCGGGAACGGCCCGCTTCAGCTCGGCGAAGTGCCCGGGACCGCTCATCAGGGCCGCGATCAGCAGGCCCGTCCAGCGCTTGCCGAGCAGCTCGAAGACCCGGGTCACCGCGGCGTCGGGCTCGGTGCACAGGCCGCCGTCACCGTGCTGCCCGGCGGCACCCAGGAGCGACTTGTCCTGGTTTCCCTGTGCTTCCAGCATGTGTCCACCCTACTGGAACATCCGCCCGAGGAAGCTGGTGCAGAAAAGTAAGTGGGTGTGGTATCAATAGCTACAGACGAAGTTCTAGTCGCTTATTCAATCCGAAGGACACCCTCATGGCAACGCTTCTGCACATCGACTCCTCGCTGAACGGCGACAACTCGGTCTCCCGGGCCGTCGGCGCCACCTTCCGCGCGGCGTGGGAGCAGCAGCACCCCGACGGCACGGTCGTCTACCGCGACCTGGCCACCGACCCCATCCCGCACCTCGACTCCCTCACCTTCGGCGCGGGCTCCCTCGCGGAGGGCGACCGCACCCCTGAGCAGCAGGAGGCGTGGGCGCGGCGCGAGAAGCTGATCGAGGAGTTCGAGACGGCCGACGCCGTGCTGCTCGGCGCCCCCATGTACAACTGGGCGATCCCCTCGACGCTCAAGGCGTGGCTCGACCATGTGATCCTCGTCGGCCGCACCGCGGGCGGGGGCACCGTCGAGGGCAAGCCGGTGACCGTGATCGCCAGCCGCGGCGGCTCGTACAAGCCGGGCACGCCCAACGAGGGGCACGACTACATCGAGCCCTACCTGGCCTGGGTGCTGGGCGACCAGCTCAAGACCGACCTGCACTGCATCGTTCCCGAGCTGACGCTTGCCAGGACCGTCCCCGCGATGAAGGACCTGATCGGGCTCTCGGACTCCTCGCGCGACCAGGCCCACGAGGCCGCCAGGAACCGGGCGAAGACGCTGGCCACCCAGCTGAGCGCCTGACCCCGCGTCGGCGAACGCGCCCGCGTCAGCGCCGGACCGCGGCCCGCGCCGAGCGCACGCGCCCGGGACGCGGCACGGTGCCGCGCGCCGGGCGCGCGCCCTGTTCGAGCCACCGGCGCACGCCGCGCACCAGCCGCTCCGCGGTGAACGGCGCACCGGCGACGAAGCGCATCGCGGGGCCGAACGACGGCGCCGTCGGCAGCCCCGCGAAGAACAGCCCCGGCACGCTCGACCCGAAGCCCGCGCCGAGCACCGGGGCCCAGGTGCCGCGCACGGTCGCGATCCGCTCGCGCAGCGCGGGGTCGAGCAGAGTCAGCCGCCGCAGATCGGGTTCGAACCCGGTGGCGGCGATCACATGGCCCGCCTCTACCACCTCGACGCCGCCCGCGCCCGTGGCGGCCGCCAGCTCCATCCGCAGCCCGCCGCCCGGCGCGGGCGCCGCGCGCAGCAGGCGTCGGCCCAGCCTCACGGGGACGGCGGACTCGAAGCGGTCCCTGAGCCACCACGAGCCCGCGGGGCCGAGCGCGCGCCCGACGATGCGCACCCGGGCCGACTCCGGCAGGTGGCGCACGGCCCACGGCAGTTCGGACCAGACCCAGCTCGGCCACCCGGTGCCCAGCGCGCTGTGCGGGGCCGTCAGGGACGCCCAGGGCGCACGCCGGAGCGGGCTCGGGGGCGCGTTCCAACGCAACGCGCCCGCGCGGGCGACCACCGTCGGGCGGGCCCCGGCCTCCGCGAGCAGCGCGGCGGTCTCCAGCGCGGCCTGGCCCGCGCCCACGACCGCCACCTCGGTGCCGAGGAAGCGGCTCAGGTCGCGGTGGTCGCTGCTGTGGCTGGCCAGCTCGGGCGGAAGGCCGCGCAGCGGCGCGGGGCGGCGGGCGAACGGGAGCACCCCCACCGCCAGCGCGACGGCCCGGCAGCACAGCGTCTCCCCGCCGTCGAGCGTCACCACGAACCCGGGGCCCGCGGGCGCGACGCCGGTGACCGTGCGCTCCTCGACGGGCAGCGGCAGCCGCCCGGCGAACCACAGGCCGTAGTCGGTGAACGTGTCGAGCGGCAGCGCGCCACCGTGCTCGGCGACCAGGCCGCGCCCGGCACAGAAGGCGGCCAGGGTGTCGCGGCGCGCCGGGTCGGACAGGTTGGACGCGCCGGGCTCGGACTTGAGGAACATGCCCTCGGGCATGTGGTCGCGCCAGGACGCCATGGGCCGCCCGAAGACCCGGGTGTCGAGCCCGGCCGCCGCGGCGTGCGCCGCGATCGAGAGGCCATAGGGACCGGCGCCCACCACCGCCAGGTCGTGTACCGAGTCATGTACCGAGTCGCGCATCACGCCACCGCTCTCTTCTCTCGCCCCCGCTGTGCTGTCCGCAGCCCGCGCCGCAGCGCTCCCCCAGCCATCGCCCGGAACGGCGCCGGATCGTCCGCCGAGAACCACGCCCACTCGACGCCCCCGCCGCCCGCGCGCCAGCGCCGCCGCGCGGCGAGGGCGGCGAGCACCCCGTAGTTCTCGGCCACGAACACCCGTCCGGGGCGCGCCGAGCGCGGCCCCGGCACGGCGCGCCCCGTCAGATCGAGGTGCAGCGCCCTGACCACGTCGAGGCCCGAGCGGTCGGTGAACAGCCGGAACTGCGCGCCCGGCCTGGGGTTGAAGTCGAGCAGGTGGTACGCGCCGGTCGCGGCGTCGAACCGGAAGTCCATGTCGAGCACGCCGCGGTAGCCGAGCGCTCCCGCCACCCGGCGCGCGAGGCGGGCGAGCGCCGGGTTGGGGAGCCAGCTGCCCACCGCCGTGAGCCCCGCGGGCACCGGCCATGACAGCTCCTTGCGCCCGGTGCCGCCCAGCAGGCAGGCGCCGTCGGCGCCGAAGCAGCCGTGGAAGAACCAGTCGGCCCCCGGGCGTCCCGGCACCATGCGCTGGAGCAGCAGCCTGCTGCCCGCCCGCGGCGCGGCCGCGAACAGCCGCCGCGCCTGCGCCGGGCTCGTCACCACGGTGGTGCTGCGCAGGCCCGCGCCGCCCCTGGGCAGCAGCCAGGGGCGGCTCCACTTGGCCACCAGGGGCAGGCCGAGCGCGCGCACCGCGTCGGCCGCCTCGTCCTCGCTCCCCGGAACGGCGGTCTGCGGGTGGGGCACCCCCAACGTCGCGCAGAGCGCGGCGAGTTCGGCCTTGTCGGCGGCGCGCTCGGCCAGCCCTTCCGGCAGGTCGGGCAGGAGGAAGCGGTCGGCGAGCCGGTCGGCGAGCGAGGCGGCCGTGATGGCGCCGACGTCATCCATGGGGATCAGCACGGCCCGGCGCCCGATGCGCTCGGCCGCGGTGACGAGGGCGCGCTCCACCTCGGCGGGGGACCAGGGGTCCCCGTCGAAGAGATGCGCGCGGCGCAGATAGCGGGAGCGCGCGAGGGGCGTGCGCGCCGTCTCCACAAAGGCGTGCACTTCGACGCCCGCCCGCCCGAGCGACCGTACGGCGCCCAGCGAGCCATGGTGGAACGGGTTCCTATCGAGCCGCAGCAACAGCGCGGGCACCCGGGTGTCCAGCGGTGACATGGAACGATCTTCAACGGCGAGGCGCGCCGTCCCCCGGAACGGCGAGCGCGGTCCTCGATCGGCTCAGCGGAAAGCGTTCGCCCAGCTCATTCAGATGATCGTGTGCTTAACCTCGGATCACGGTGCGCTGGGGGCCCGAACGAGAGGAGAGCCCGATGCCGTTCGGACTGGGCACGGCCGCGGCTGGCCTGCTGCTCGCGACCTCGGTCTCCACGGCCGCCACGCCCGCCCCCGACCCGGCGCCGCCCGAGGCCCCGAGCGTCGTCCCGGCGTTCGGCGCGTTCCTCGGCTCGGGCCCCGAGGGCGTGCGGCGCGCCGCCGGGCTCACGGACTGGCTCGGCGGCGCCGAGCCGACCGTCGGCCACACCTACCTCCCCGGCGACCTGTGGTCCAACATCCGGGGGCGGCCCGGCTTCCTCGGCCCGTGGGCCGAGTGGCGCGCGGCCGACGCCGACCGGCTGTTCGTCCTCAACGTCCCCATGCTGGAGCGCAACGAGGACCGGCTGACCGACCGCGAGGTCGCCCGCCAGCTGGCCAGGGGCGCGGAAGGGCAGTTCGACCACCACTTCCGCGCGCTGGCCGAGAACCTGGTGGGGCACGGGCTCGCCGACACGATCCTGGTCCTCGGCTGGGAGATGAACGGCACCACCTACAGCCACCGCTGTGCCCCCGACCCCGGCGCGTGGAAGGCGTACTGGCGGCGGATCGTGGAGACGATGCGCGAGGTGGAGGGGCAGCGCCTCAGGTTCGACTTCGCGCCCAGCCGCGGCAGGGACGCGATCGGCTGGGACCGCTGCTACCCGGGCGACGACGTGGTGGACATCGTCGGCATGGACTCCTACGACCAGCCGCCGGGCCACGACTTCGACGACCACGTCACCCAGCCTTACGGCCTCGGCTTCCACGCGGAGTTCGCGGCGGCGCACGGCAAGCCGATGTCGTTCCCCGAGTGGGGGCTCTTCCGCAACGGCGACAACCCCGCCTATATGCGCCGGATGCTGGAGTGGATCGAGGAGCACCGGCCGCTCTACCACACGATCAGCGACTACTGCCCGCACGGCGTGTGGCACTGCGGCGCGAACCCCGGCGCATCCGCCGTCTTCCGCGCCGCCCTGGCCGGGAGCGCGCTGCCAGGAAACGCCCTGCCCTGAGACCGGTGCGCTGCCGCGCGGTGTCCCTCAGCGGCCGCCGCCCAGGCTGGGCCCCGCCGCGCCGGGCGAACGGCGGGGTCCGCGCCGCACCGGGTCAGTCGGCGAGCGGCAGATAGATGCGGTTCCCTGCCTCCGCGAACTCGCGGGACTTCGCCAGCATGCCCTCCTGGATCTCCTGCTCGCTCAACTCCTCGTCTCCGCCAGGCCCGTATGTGTCCATGACGGCTCTGCTGATCTTCATCGAGCAGAACTTCGGCCCGCACATCGAGCAGAAGTGGGCCGTCTTCGCGGGCTCGGCCGGGAGCGTCTCGTCGTGGAACGCGCGGGCCGTGTCCGGGTCGAGGGCCAGGTTGAACTGGTCCTCCCACCGGAAAGCGAAGCGCGCGTCCGACAGCGCGTCGTCCCACACCTGCGCGCCCGGGTGGCCCTTGGCGAGGTCGGCCGCGTGGGCGGCGATCTTGTAGGTGATCACGCCCGTCTTGACGTCGTCGCGGTCGGGCAGGCCCAGGTGCTCCTTGGGCGTGACATAGCACAGCATCGCCGTGCCCCACCACGCGATCATCGCCGCGCCGATGCCCGACGTGATGTGGTCGTACCCGGGCGCGACATCGGTGGTCAGCGGGCCGAGCGTGTAGAACGGCGCCTCGTCGCACAGCTCCTGCTGGAGGTCGACGTTCTCCTTGATCTTGTGCATCGGGACATGGCCGGGGCCCTCGATCATCGTCTGCACGTCGTGCGCCTTGGCCGTGCGGGTCAGCTCGGCCAGCGTGCGCAACTCCGCGAACTGCGCGGCGTCGTTGGCGTCAGCGATCGAGCCGGGGCGCAGCCCGTCGCCCAGCGAGAACGTGATGTCGTACGCGCGGAAGATCTCGCAGAGCTCGTCGAAGTGCGTATACAGGAAGCTCTCCCTGTGGTGCGCCAGGCACCAGGCGGCCATGATCGAGCCGCCGCGCGAGACGATGCCGGTCTTGCGGCGCGCGGTCAGCGGGATGTAGCGCAGGAGCACGCCGGCGTGCACGGTCATGTAGTCCACGCCCTGCTCGGCCTGTTCGATCACCGTGTCGCGGTATGTCTCCCAGGTCAGCTCCTCGGCCCGCCCTCCGGTCTTCTCCAGCGCCTGGTAGATCGGCACGGTGCCCACGGGGACCGGGGAGTTGCGCAGCACCCACTCGCGCGTCGTGTGGATGTCGCGCCCGGTGGAGAGGTCCATGACCGTGTCGGCGCCCCAGCGCGTGGCCCAGGTCATCTTCTCCACCTCCTCGTCGATGGACGAGGTGACGGCGGAGTTGCCGATGTTGGCGTTCACCTTGACCAGGAAGTTCTTGCCGATGACCATCGGCTCGGACTCGGGGTGGCGGACGTTGGCCGGAAGGACGGCGCGGCCCGCGGCGATCTCGTCGCGCACGAAGGCGGGGTCGACGTTCTCGCGGAGCGCGGCGAACTCCATCTCGGGGGTGACCACCCCGCGCCTGGCGTACGCCAGTTGTGTGACCGCGGGCGTCCCGTCGCGGCGGCGCTCCGCGATCCACGCGCTCCGCAGCGGCGGCAGGCCGCGCGTGACGTCGGTGGTGACCTCGGGGTCGGTGTAGGGGCCCGAGGTGTCGTAGAGCGTCACCGCGTTCCCGTCGGTGAGGTGGACCCGCCGCACGGGGACGCGCAGATCGGGGCGGGATCCGGTGACATATGCCTTGTGTGAGCCGATGACCGGCATGCGTGTGCTGTCGTGCGTGGTCATGTGACCTACTCCCTACGCCGGCATTACCCGGTAACAGGTTCGGCGGTCGGCGCAGCCCCAGCGCCCTCTCAGCCCCGTGCTCGGAGCTCCCGCGATGTGCAAACTCGCCCTTCCACGCTAACGGCACACCGGGCTGGCTGAACAGAGGGCCGTGATTCTTACGCGATGATCGGAGCGTGACGGCACCCGAACACCACGCCCCGCAGGACGGTCCTCCCCCGCCGCGGGCCCCGGCGCACGAGCGCGTCCACGCGCACACGCACGCGCACGCGCACGGCCCCGTCGCCCCCGTCTCGGGACACCTGCGGCGGCTGATCGCCGCGGTGCTGATCCCGTTCGCCATCGCCATGGTGGCGGGCGTCGCGCTGCTGTGGCCTGACGGGGCGCCCGAGGGGCACGAGCACACCGGGGTGGGCTTCGACCAGCAGTTGGAGGAGGCCAGGGTGACGGGCGTCACCGAGGTCGCGTGCGACGAGGTCGGCGTCGTGGTGCCCGAGGGGATCGGCGGGGCGTGCGAGCAGGCGACGGTCGAGGTGACGTCGGGGCCCGACGCGGGGCGGACGTTCACCGAGCTGGTGCCGCCCGACGCGACGCGGCGCTACGAGACGGGCCAGGACGTGGTCGTCGCCCACGCGCCCGACGCGCCCACGGAGTTGCAGTACCGCGTCACCGATGTGGAACGCGCCGTGCCGATGCTCGTGCTGGCCGCGGTGTTCGCGCTGGCCGTGGTCGCGGTGGGGCGGCTGCGGGGGCTGCTGGCGCTCGCGGGCCTCGGGGTGAGCTTCGCGGTGCTGACGCTGTTCATCCTGCCCGCGATCCTGCGCGGCTCGAATCCCCTGATCGTCGCGGTGATCGGGGGCAGCGTGATCATGCTGGTGACGCTCTACCTGTGCCATGGGATCAACGCCCGCACCTCGGTCGCCGTGATCGGCACGCTGGTGTCGCTGCTGCTGATCGGGCTGCTCGGCTCGGCGTTCATGGGCTGGGCGCACCTGACCGGGAACACCGACGAGCAGACGGGCCTGGTGCACAGCCTCTATCCGGGGATCGAGATCAAGGGGCTGCTGCTCGCCGGGATCCTGATCGGCTCGCTCGGCGTGCTCGACGACGTGACCGTGACGCAGACGTCCGCGGTGTGGGAGCTGAAGCTGGCGGAGCCCGGGGCGAGTTGGCTCAAGCTCTACCGGGCGGGGATGCGGATCGGCAGGGACCACATCGCGTCGGTGGTGAACACGCTGGTGCTCGCGTACGCCGGGGCGGCGCTGCCGCTGCTGCTGTTGTTCACCATCGCACAGAGTGGGGTGGACACCGTGGCGTTCAGCGAGCTGGTGGCCGAGGAGATCGTCAGGACGCTGGTGGGCTCGATCGGCCTGGTGGCCTCGGTGCCGGTGACGACGGTGCTGGCGGCGCTCGTCGTGAGCGCCGACCGGGGAGCGCGGGAACGGGTGGGGCGGGAAGTGACGGCCGGGGCGACGGCCGGGGCGACGGCTCGGGCGGGGCGGGCCGCTACCAACCGCCACCGGAGGAGGAGGAAGAGGTGAACTTCCGCACCACGAAGATCAGGATCGCGACCAGGGCCGCGAACAGCAGGACCCGGAACAGCATCCCGATGAGCCAGGTGATCACGCCGATCAGCAGGGTGCCGAAGACCACGAGCGCGATGGCGGGGATGGCGATCCACCGCACCCACCACGGCAGTGTCATAAAGGCTTCCTTCATTGCCACGGCTCCTGTTCCACACGTACCCGACACCTTGAGCTTAAGCGCGCGGGGCCCCCGCCGGGAGTCCCACCGGCCCCCGTCGGCCCCTGACCGTTCCCTGACGCGACCCTGAGACGCGGGGCCCCTTCGCCCCTCGGGGCGACCCCCGGTCGGCCCCGGGGTCAGCCCCCGGGTCAGCCCTCGGGCGGCGAGAAGACCACCATCACCCGCAGGTCCTCGGTGATGTGGTGGAAGCGCGCCGGGGCCCCGGCCGGGACATAGATCACGCTGCCGCGCGCCACCAAGGTCGTCTCCTCGCCCACCGTCATCGACGCACGGCCGCTGACCACGAAGTTGAGCACGTCCTGGCGCTGCGGGCGCTGGGTGTCCTGCTGCCCGGCGTCGAGCGCGTAGAGGCCGACGGACATGTTGCGTTCGCGAAGAAAGCGGAGATAAGCGCCGTTGTGGGCGAGTCTTTCCGCCTCCAGACGATCCAGCCGGAACTCCTTCATCGGCTCATCCCTCTTGCGCCACCGGTGCCATCTGAAACGATCTCCTGTATGACAAGCATCCTGATCCGGTTCGTCGCCAACGCGGTGGCCCTGGGCGTCGCCGTCTGGCTGCTGGGCGACATCTCCCTCGGCGAGGAAGACGCCAGCACGGCAAGCAAGACCGGCACGCTGATCTTCGTCGCGCTGATCTTCGGGCTGGTGAACCTCATCGTCAAGCCCATCGTGAAGTTCTTCTCCCTGCCCCTTCTGATCCTGACCCTGGGCCTGTTCACGCTGGTGATCAACGCCCTGATGCTCCTGCTCACCGACTGGATCGTGGGAGACTCCTTCGAGGTCGACGGCTTCGGCGCCGCCGTGCTTGGCGGTCTGATCATCTCGATCGTCTCATGGGCGGTCAACATGGTCCTCGACCGCGACGACGACTGAGTAACGACCGATAACGACCGATGACGACCGATGACGGCCGACGACCGATGACGACCGAGCCCTCGCCCGACACCTACCGCGTGTGCTTCGTGTGCAGCGGGAACATCTGCCGCTCGCCCATGGCCGAGGTCGTCCTGCGGGCACGACTCGACGAGCGCGGCCTGGGCGGGCGGGTCGCCGTGGACAGCGCGGGCACGGGCGACTGGCACGCGGGCGACCCCGCGGACCCGCGCGCGTGGGCGGCGCTCGACGAGGCCGGTTACGCCGTGGGCCCCCACGACCATGCGGCGCGCTGGTTCGACCCCGGCTGGTTCGGCCGCTACGACCTGATCGTGGCGCTCGACCGCGGCCATGAGCGCGCGCTGCGGCGACTCGCCCCGACCGCGGCCGACGCGGCGAAGGTCAGGCTGCTACTCGCCGGGCCCGAGCACGCGGACGACCCCGACGTGCCCGACCCGTACTACGGCGACGACGCGGGCTTCGCGGCCTGCCTCTCGATCATCGAGGGCGGCATGCCGGACGTGCTGGAGACGATCGACCGGGCGCTGGCGGGGCGGGTGGGCCCGACGTGAGCGCCACCGGCCTCGCGCGCCGCGTCGCCGCCCTGACCGGCGCGGGCTCGGGGGCCGCACACGCCGTGGGCGGCGGCGAGATCTGCGCCGCCTACCGCGTTGAACTGGACGACGGCAGAACGGTGTTCGCCAAGACGCTGGCCGACGCCGCGCCCGACTTCTTCGCCGCCGAGGCCGCGGGGCTCGACCTGCTGCGCACCACGGGCGCGGTGGCGATCCCCGGCGTGCTCGCGGCCGTTCCCGACCTGCTGGTGCTCGAGTGGGTGGAGGCCGAGGAGCCGACCCCGGCGCGCGCGGAGCGCCTGGGGCGCGAGCTCGCCGCGCTGCACGCCACGCCAGCGCCGCGCTATGGAACGCGCGGGCCGCTCTACCTGGGCCCCGTGCCGCTTCGGACCCCGGTCCCCGCGGTCGCCGACCCCGGCGGCTGGGCCGCGTTCCACGCGGAGTACCGGCTGCTGCCGCTGCTGCGCCTCGCCCGGGACAGCGGCGGGATCTCGCCGGGCGACGCGGCGGTCGTGGAGCGCCTGTGCGCGGCGATCGACGAGGTGGCGGGGGAGCCCCAGCCGCCCGCGGTGATCCATGGCGACCTGTGGGCCGGGAACGTCCTGTGGGGCGAGGCACGTTCGCACCTGATCGACCCGGCCGCGCAGGGCGGGCACCCCGAGCAGGACCTGGCGTTCCTCGAGCTGTCCCGCTGCCCCCACGCCGACCGGCTGCTCGCCGCCTACGAGGAGGTCCGCCCCCTGCCGGGCCGCGCGGCCCGCGCGCCGCTGCACAGCCTGCACCACATCCTCATCCACGCCGCGCTGTTCGGCGGCTCCTACGGCCCGCAGAGCGCGGCGGCCGCCCGCGCGGCGCTGGCCGCCGCGGGGAGCGCCTGAGCCGCGCCCTACCCTGGGAGCGTGGAAAGGGGCGCACGCGCATGATCGGGCACAACGGGGCGGGAAACAGGGCGGATAACGGCGCGGCGGGAGAGGCCGGCGACGGCATCGGCGAGGGAACGCGGGCCGTGCGGGCCGGGCTGCCCGAGGCCGAGCCCTACAGGCCGCCGATGCCCGGCCCCGTGCTCGCCGCGCACTACCACCTGCCGGGCGACCCGGCCGCCGCGCCCTATGGCTACGGCCGCGAGGCCAATCCCACCTGGACCCTCCTCGAACGGGCCGTCGCGGAGCTCGAGTCGCCCACCGCGCCCGCCCACGCGATCGTCTTCCCCTCGGGGATCGCGGCGACCGCGGCCGTGCTGTTCGCGCTGCTCCGCCCCGGCGACACCGCCGTGCTCCCGTCCGACGGCTACCAGTTGCTGCCGAAGGTCCGCGCGCGCCTCGAGGCGTTCGGCGTGACCGTGCGCACCGCGCCCACCGGCGGCGACGCCCAACTCGCCGCGCTCGAGGGCGGGGTGCGGCTCCTGTGGCTCGAGACCCCGTCCAACCCCGGGCTCGACGTGTGCGACATCCGCCGCCTCTGCGCCGCGGCGCACGCCGGGGGCGCGCTCGTCGCCGTGGACAACACCCTCGCAACCCCCCTCGGCCAGCGCCCCCTCGACCTGGGCGCCGACCTGTCCGTGGCCAGCGGCACCAAGGCGTTCAACGGCCATGGCGACGTCCTCCTCGGCTATGTCGCCACGCGCGACGACCGCCTGGCCGACGAGATCCGCGCGTGGCGCACCACCACGGGCGCCATCCTCGGCCCCATGGAGGCGTGGCTCGCGCACCGCGGCCTGGCGACGCTGCACCTGCGCACCGACCGGCAGCAGGCCAACGCGCTGGCCGTCGCCGCCGCCCTGCGCGAGCGGCCCGAGGTGACCGGGCTGCGCTACCCGGGGCTGCCGGACGACCCCGCGCACGCCACCGCTGCGGCGCAGATGCGGCGTTACGGCTGTGTGGTGTCGTTCACACTGCCCGACCGGGAGCACGCCGAGCGCTTCCTGGCCGCGCTCTCCCTCGTGGACGACGCCACGAGCTTCGGCGGCGTACGCTCCACGGCGGAGCGGCGCGCGCGATGGGGCGGTGACGCGGTGGCGGAGGGGTTCATCAGGCTCTCGGTCGGCGTGGAGGACGCCGATGACCTGATCGCCGACCTGTGTGCCGCCCTCGACACGGCGAGTGAAGCGCGCCCGTGAGGTTTCACCGGGCGGCGCCCGGGCCACATGTCTCTCCATGGCCCACGCACAACCGGTGGTCAAGCGCACGGCCCGCGCCATCCTGCTCGACGGGTACGACCTGATCGTCATCAAGCGCACCAAGCCGGGCCGCCCGCCGTACTGGATCACGCCCGGCGGCGGCGTCGAGCCGGAGGACGCCACCGTGCTCGACGCCCTGCACCGCGAGGTGTCCGAGGAGCTGGGCGCGGAGATCACCGACGTGGTGCCCGCGTTCGTGGACACCGTGCCGCACGTCCCCGAGCCGGGCGACGGCGCTCCCCCGGGCCTGAAGGTGCAGCACTTCTTCGTGTGCCGCCTGCTGTCGATGGACCCGTCGCTGCGGCACGGGCCCGAGGTGGAAGCGCCGCGCGGCACCTACGAGATCGTGCGGCTGCCCTTCACGCCCGAGGGCCTGGGCTCCGTCGACCTGGTGCCGCTCTCGCTGCGCGCCTACCTCACGCGGAACATCCCCGGCATCCACACGCTGCTGGCGCGCGACCTGGTCTGAACGGCCTGGTCTGAACGGCCTCGTCCGAACGGCCTCGTCCGAACGGCGCGTTCGAACGGCCTGGTCTGAACGGCCCGGTCCGCGCGGCGCGTTCGAACGCGGTCGGCGCCGCCCGGCGTTCAGCCGAACCAGCCGCCCGCGCGCCCCCCGCCGCCCGGCGCCGTGCGCTGGGCGCGCTCCAGGGCGCGGCGCGCCTCCTCGCGCCACGCCTCCGCGTCAGGCGGGGGCGGGGGCTCGACCGCGGGCGCGGGCGCCCCGCCCTGGGGGAGCGCGTGCGCCGGCGCGGAACGCCCGTTGAGCTCCCGCGTGCGCCGCACCTGCGCCTCCCTGGCCGCGCCGAAGAAGTCGCCGCCCTTGCGCTTGTAGTCGTCGGTCCCCCAGTCGCGCGCGGTGCGCCTGGCCGCCTTGACCAGCTGCGGGATGTGCTTGGCGCAGTGGATATACGCCTCGACCACGTCGACGCGCACCCACAGCTCGGCCCGCCGCCCCGGCACGGTCTCGTGCGACAGCTCGGGGTAGACCGCGCGCAGCTCGGCGTCGGGGACGACCCGGGCGCGGCCGTTGATGTGCAGGCCGATCCTCGCCCGGTCGAAGTCCATGAGCAGCAGGCCAGCGTGGGGGTTCTCCGAGATGTTGCCGAGCGAGGCGTGCACGCCGTTGCCCCGGTACTCGGGATACGCGAGCGAGCGCGGGTCGAGCACGTGCAGGAAGCCGGGAGGACCGGCGCGGAAGGAGCTGTCGCACTCGCCGTTGCGGTCGGCCGTCGACAGGAAGAACATCTCCTGCCTGGCCACGAACTCCCGCATGCGCTCGTTGAGATGGTCAAGCACCTGCTCGTCGTAGAACCGGTCGGCGCGCCGCTCGGTGCCGAGCCTCCGCTGCCACGCGTGCTCGCCGTCGCTGCCAGGGCGGCCCGACCGGTCGGGCGCGGCGTGCCACTCGTCCCCCGGCACGAGCGGGGGCGTGAGCGGGGGCGCTGGTGGTATGGCGGGGGCGCTCGGTGTGACCGGCGGGCGCGCGGGAGTCAGCGGGGCTACCACGCCCCTGTCCGTCCGCTCGGTCCGCACCGGCAGCGGCGGCCTGTCCTGGTGGACGGGCCTGACCGGCAGCGGGCCGTTCCCTTCACTTCCTGTGCCTGGGATCCCTGTCATGCGTCGCTTCACTTCTCGGTGTCGTGCGTCAGATCGTCGTCGTCGGATGTGCTCGGAGGTACGGCGGGGTGTGGGCTATCCCGGGGGCACGAGCGTTCCCGTGAAGTCGTGCCGGATCCGGTCGGCCGGGATGCCGCACGACACCAGCGCGTCCACGCTCTTACGGATCATCTGCGGCGGCCCCGACAGATAGCCGTCGAACTCCTGCCATGGCCCGAACTGCCGTACCGCCTCGGGCAGTCGGCCCTCGAGACCGCGCGTCGCGAAGTGCTCGACGACGGGCCGCACCGCGAGCCACGGGTGGCGGCGCTCCAGGTCGAGGAAGGAGTCCAGGTCATAGAGGTCGGCGTCGCGGTTGGCGCCGAAGAACACCTCGACGGGGCGGCGCCTGCCGTGCCGCGCCACGTCCTCGACCAGCGCCTTGATGGGCGCGATCCCGGTGCTGCCGCCCACGCAGATCAGGCCGCGGTCGGAGGCGTGGTCCACGGTCATCGAACCGCCCGGCGGCCCCAGCCTGATGACGTCCCCGCGCCGCGCCCTGTGCACGAGCGCGCGCGAAACCCAGCCCGCTGGCACGGCCTTGACATGGAACGACAGCAGTCCGTCGCTGCGCGGGCTCGACGCGAACGAGTAGTGCCGCCACACCCGCGGCCACCAGGGCGTCTCCAGGCTGGCGTACTGCCCGGCCCGGTAGGGGTAGGGGTGCTCGGGCCTGACGGTCACCACGGCGACGTCGCTCGTGCGGCGTTCGTGCCCGACGATCTCCGCGTCCCACCACGCGGGGGTGCTCAGCTCGTCCGCGGCGGCCGCGTCGATCATGGTCTGCGAGATCGCGGTGTACGCCCTGACCCAGGCCGCCTCGGCCTCGGGCCCCCAGGTGCGCGGGGCGTAACGTTCAAGCGCGTACATCAACGCCTCGCCCACGGCCGGGTAGTGCTCAGACCGTGTGCCGTACTTGCGGTGGCCCCGGCCCAGATGGGCCAGGTAGTCCGTGAGCGTCACCGTGTCGTCGATGTGCTCGGCGGCGGTGAGCAGCGCGCCGAAGAGGCGGTCGCGCTGGGCGTCCATCGCGGGCGGGAACATGTCGCGCAGCCAGGGGTTCTGGACGAACAGCAGCGCGTAGAAGTAGGAGGTGACCTCGTCGGCGACCGGCTCGATCTCGGCGAGTGTCCGTCTGATCACGACCGCGTCGGGGGATGGCACCTCAGTCTTCTCCCGGGGGGCGGGTACGCCCCCCGTGGTGGTGGCGCCGTCGTCGGCGGATATCGCGGTCATGACTCTGCCTCGCCTCGATCAACTCCCGGCGATCACACCGGGACCCGGCCATCGAGCCCCCCGCATCCCACTGGCACCATGGTTTCACACCGCCCGGATGCTCGACTGACCCTACCGTTACGCGGCTGAGACACAAGCCCCTTCCGGAAACGTGACGTTCGTGAGGTTCTTCCCGCTTTCTCGGGTGTCTTCCGTGAAGAGCATCATGCGCACCGCGACATCGGCAGACATCCCGCGGACCAAATCGGGTCGCGGGGGCGGCGGGGCCTCGCGCATCGCGCTCAGCGCCAGCCCTCCGGGTCGACTCCGCCGGGCACGGGCGCGTCAGGGTCGTACGGCTGCCGCGTGAAGACGAAGGTGCCCAGGTCGAGATGGGTCACCGTGCCGTCGTCGCGGCGGCCCACCCGCAGCGTCTCCCCCGCGTAGTACCCGTCGAGCCCGGCCCATGTCCCCTCCGCCTCGGGCCTGAAGCGCGAGCCGCGCCCCGCGTTCCCCACGGGCCGCAGCGACAGATACCCGTCCTCGTGCAGCCGCAGCACATGGTCCGACGTCCCCCAGTACCAGTGCCCGGTCAGCGCGACCAGGTCCGGGTCCGCGTCGGCCAGCGGGCGCCACGCGCGCGGCTCGGGCGGCTCGTGCTCGGCGAGCAGGGCGAGCAGGTCCCACGCGAGCGGCCCGGTCCCGGGGCCCGAGGTGGCGTTGGCCAGCGCGACGGCGGCCGTCCCCTCGTCGGGGCTCGTCCACAGCCCGGCGACAAAGCCGGGCATCGAGCCGCCGTGCCCGGCGAGCAGCCGCCCCTCGTACCGCACCAGCTGCGTTCCCAGGCCGAACGCCGTCTCCCACGACGCCGCGTCGGGGCCGGAGGCGGCCCGCCGCATCTCGGCGAGGCTGCCCGCGCCCAGGACCCGGTCGTCGCCCGCGAGCAGGAACGCCGCGAACGCGCACAGGTCGTCCACCGTGGACCACAGCTGCCCCGCCGGCGCCATCCGCCCGGTGTCCACCGTCGGCTCGGGCTGCCGCACATCCGCGAACGGGTGCACCGCCCAGCCGCGCGCATACGGCTCCACCGGCGCCGCGGTCGTCCGCGTCATCTCCAGCGGGGCCAGCACCTCCGCGTGGAGTACGTCGAACCACGGCGCGCCCCGCAGCTTCTCGACGAGCGCGCCGAGCAGCGCATAGCCGGGGTTGGAGTAGTGGAAGCGGCGCCCCTCGGGGTGCTTGCGCGGTGACTCGCCGAACACATCGGCCAGTTCGGGGCGCAACGAGCCGGGCGTGCGCTCCCACCACGGCCCGCGCGCCTCCGCCGCGAGCCCCCCGGTGTGCGCGAGCAGCTGCGCGATCGTGGCGCCGCCCCCGTGCGGCGTCGACAGGTGCGCGCCCAGCGGGTCGCCCAGGTCGACGAGCCCCTCGTCACGCAGCCGCATGACCTGCACGGCGGTCACGGTCTTGGTGATCGAGCCGATGCGGTACTGGGTGGCACGCGCGCCCCCCGCGCCCACCTCGCCCCGGCCCCCGGCCCACACGCGCCGCCCGTCGCGCACCAGCCCGGCCACCACCGAGGGCGCGCGGCCCTCGGACTGGGTCACGGCCAGGCGGTGGCCCAGGGCGCGCGCGGTCGCGGGAAGCACCTCGTCGGTGGGAAGCACCTCGTCGGTGAGAAGCCCTTCGTCGGCGGGGAACGCCTCGGCGGAAGGCCGCCGTTCAGGATCCGTCATGGCGCCCACTCATACCACGCGCGCCCCCGGGCTACTCGGGCGCGAGTAGCCCGGGATACTCCCCACGCCGGACGCCGCGACGGGCCCTGCGGCGGGACCGTGAGGGCATGAAACCACTCGCCCGTCCCGTTCGCCGGGGCCTTCTCGTCGCGCACGTCGTCGTATCGGTCGGCTGGCTCGGGCTCACGCTGTGCCTGCTGGTCCTGGGCATCGCCGGAGCGGTCAGCGGCTCGGAGGCGACCGCGGAGGCCGCCTACCGCGCGATGAAGATCTTCGGCGACTGGCTGCTCGCGCCGCTCGCCCTGCTCACCCTGGGCACGGGCGTCGTGCTCTCGCTCGGCACCCACTGGGGGCTGGTCCGGCACCGCTGGGTGCTGGTCAAGTTCGTGCTGACCCTGATCACGACGGCCGCGTCGCTGCTCGCGCTGCGCGGCGGGATCGACGCCGCCGCGGCCGAGGTCGCCGCGGGGCGGCGCGTGACCGATGGCGCCGGGCTGATCGTTCCGCCCGGAGTGGCGCTCGCCTGCTACCTCTTCATGACCGCGATCTCGGTGCTCAAGCCCTGGGGCACGACCCGCTGGGGGCGCCGGGCGCGGGAGGCGAGGGCTTCGCGGCGCGGAGGCGGCGAACGCGGCGCCGGGCGCGGTGGAAAAGGGGTCGCCGCGCGTCCGGCGCGTCGGCCACTCTGAGCCGGTGACCTCAACGCCGCCGATGCCGCCCATCCGCCGCCTCACCGTCCATGACCTGCCCGCCTGCCTCGACCTGGCAGGTGACCGCGGCTGGTCACGCGAGGCGCACAAGTGGCGCCTGCTCCTGACCGCGGGCCAGGGCTATGGCGTCGACGCCCCGCCAGGGGAGGGCGGCGGGCTGATCGCCTCGGTGGTGGTGACGGCGTACGCGGACACGCACCGCGGCATCGGCATGATGCTCGTCGCCGAGCGCTGGCAGCGCCAGGGCATCGGGCGCGCGCTGATGCGGCACGCGCTGGCCGAGTGCGGAACCGCGGCGGTCTTCCTCAGCGCCACGGACAACGGTCGCCCCCTCTACGAGCAGCTCGGCTTCAAGGCGGTGGGCGCGTTCACGACGCTGACCGGCAGGTTCACCGGTGGCCCCGAGGACGCCGGGCCCACCGTGACCGTCCGCCCCGCGACCGCGGGCGACCTGCCCGCGCTCCTCTCCTACGACCGACCCGTCTTCGGGGCCGACCGCACCGAGCTCCTTGCCCGCCTCCCCTCGTTCGCCGACCGCTTCCTGGTCGCCGAACGGGCGGGCCGCCTGATCGGGTATGGCGCTTCCTGGCCGAACGTGACCACAACGGTCATCGGCCCCCTGCTCGCCGATGACGAGGCCACGGCCCGCGCCCTGCTCGCCCGCCTCGGCGCCGCCGCGCCCCTGCCGATCCGCTTCGACGCGGACGACCGCCACCCCGACCTGGCCGCATGGCTGCGGAAGCGCGGCCTCGCCGACCGAAGCCGCTGCGCCCTGATGGTGACCGGCTCCCCCGATCTCCCCGGCGACATCACCCGCCGCTTCGCCCCGTACTCGGTCGCCCTGGGATGACACGTCCGGACATCAGATATCCATCCGTATCTTCACGGAATATCCATCGTTAACCCGATCAGCGGAGCTCGAACCCGAGTCCGCGAACGATCGAAGGAACGAAGGATGACACCGAACCACGAAGCCGATCTCCTGGAGTCGCGCGTCCTGCGCGACCACTACGGGGACCGGGTCGATGTGCTCGACAAGGTCAAGGCGCTGCGCCTGCTGCCCGACGACCTGCACGTGACGACGGCGATGGTGGCCGAGTACTACGAGGTCGGAATCAAGGCCATCACCTCACTGGTGGTGGATCACCGACAGGAAATGGAGGCCTGTGGATATCTCGTCCTGACCGGCGCCCCACTGAACTCCTTTAAGGATCTCAGTGGGATCTCGTCACGCACAGGCTCGCTCGCGCTGTTCACACGGCGGGCCGTGCTGAACGTCGGAATGCTGCTCCGCGACAGCGTTGTCGCACGTCAGGTGCGTACCTACCTCCTCGACACCGAGGAGGCCACCCGCGCCGAGGCAGTGGATCAGCCTGTGGATAACTCCCGGGACCCCCTGAACGCCCCTGTGGATAACTTTGTCCGGGGCTTCGCCGAGTGGGTCACCGACCGGATCGTCTCCGAGGTCGACCGGCGCACGGCGCGGTTCTCCGACGCCCATACGATCGCACTGGCGCGCGACGCCGTGCGGGAGGTCATCGGCCGCGCCGTGCTCCCCCTCCTCAACGCCTCCCACGAGACCACAGGGGAGCTGCTGCGGAGGGTCACCGTCGTCGAGGACGAACAGGTCCGCCTCTGGCGGGTCCTGAAGGCACTCCGCGCCTGACCCCGCCCTGATCACCTCCGGCCGTCGGTGACGGATGACGATCGCCCATGACCGCTCATGACCCCCCACGTCATCGACGGCCGGACCCCCGGGGGACGGGGTGACGCACATGTCGCCCACACCCCTCACAGCACCCCCACCGATGTGGCCGCCACCCGCCGTTCGGACGCGTCCGATTCGTTCAAGCCCGCGGGCGACACCGCTGCCTAGGCTGCGGGACATGACACCTCGACTCGACCTGATCGGCATCATCACCGACGACATGGCCGCATCCCTCGCCTTCTACCGGCGCCTCGGCCTCGACATCCCCATCGGCGTGGAGGGCGCCCCGCACGTCGAGGCCGTGTTGCCCGGTGGCATCAGGCTGGCCTGGGACACCGCGGAGACCGCCTCCGCCATCGACCCCGAGTGGTCCCCCAAGCCCGAGGGCAGCCGACTGAGCCTGGCGTTCCGCTGCGAGGACGCGGCCGACGTGGACCACCAGTACGCCGACCTCGTCCAGGCCGGATACGCGGGCGAGAAGGAGCCGTGGGACGCGTACTGGGGCCAGCGTTACGCCGTCGTCCAGGACCCCGACGGCAACTCCGTCGACCTCTTCGCGCCCCTCGGCTGACCGTCCGGCCGGCCTCGGCGGCCCACCGCGCCGCGCCCGCCTCACAGCGCCGAGATCGGCACCCCGGCCAGGCCCTTCACCTCACGCGCCAGATGGGCCTGGTCCGCGTATCCCGCGACCGCCGCCACCTCGGCCAGCGGCGTCCCGCCCCTGGCCAGGGCCAGCGCCCGCTGCATCCGCAACACCCTGGCCAGCGTCTTCGGCCCATAGCCGAACGCCGCCAGGCTCCGCCGTCGCAGCTGCCGCTCGCTCAGCCCCAGCCGCTCGGCCGTCTCCCGCACGCCCGTCCCACGCGCCAACGCCGCCACCGCGCCCCGGCGCCACACCGCGTCCGGCTCACCGCCCGCCAGCCGCGCCGCCGCCACCGCCTCGAGCGCCGCGCCCGGGTCCGCGGCCGCCGCGACGCGTTCGTCCAGCTCGGCCACCCGCGCCGACGCGGGCCACAGATCGGCCAGCGGCACCCGCCGATCCGTCAGCTCACACGCGGGCACCCCGAACACGCGGGGCCCGGTCCCCGGCGCGAACCTCACCCCCACCGTCAGCGTCCCCGGCACCCGCTCGACGTCATACGCGCGCGTGTCGGGGCCCGCCACCTGCAACGTCCCGTCGAACCACAGCAGATCCATGCACCCGTCGGGCAGCACAAGGCCCGTCCCGGCCGCCTCGGAGCGGACACCCCACACGACGGCCCCACCGCCGAGCCGCGATCCCCGCTCCCGATACACACCCCCAGCATGCCCCGACACCCGCCCCCGGCCAAGCCGTTCACCCCTCATCACCGCGGCGGCCGCCGCGAGCGGGATGACCGGCGCCTCCCCGCGGACACCGGCCGCCCGCCGCGGCCGACGCCTCACCCCTCACGACGCCACCAGGCGGCCCAACAGCCGGACGAGTGTCGCCCGTTCCTCCTCCGTCAGGGGGTCGAGCAGCGCGCCGTGGGCCGTGGCGAGGGCCGCGTCGGCCTGGGCCAGGGACGCCCTGCCCTCGTCGGTCGGGGTGATGACGTTGCGCCTGCGGTCACCGCTGTCGGGGGCGCGGATCACCAGGCCCGCGGCGGACATCTCGTTCAGCGCGGCCACTACGTCGCTCCGGTCGATGCCGCACCGGCGCGCCAGCGCGGCCTGGCTCGCCGGGCCGAACTCCACCAGCGCCGCCAGCAGCGCGTAGTGATACCTGCGACCGCCCACCCCGGCGAACGCCTCACCCACCACCCGCCCCGCGTGCGTCGCGACCTGCGCCAGGAGCCAGCTCGGCGCCTCCAGCAGGCGAACCGGAATACGATCATCCGCCGAACCCATGCCCCGACCCTAACAACCCCCGCGCCAGGGCGAGATGACCAGGTCAGCAGGCCATCGAGCTCATCGGGCTCATCGGGCTCATCGGGCTCATCGGGCTCAGAAACCGCCCTCCATGTTGACGAAGCGTGAGTAGTGGCCCTGGAACGCCACGGTGATCGTGGCCGTCGGGCCGTTGCGGTGCTTCGCCACGATCAGGTCCGCCTCCCCCGCCCGGGGCGACTCCTTCTCGTACGCGTCCTCCCGGTGCAACAGGATGACCATGTCGGCATCCTGCTCGATCGAACCCGACTCACGGAGATCGGAGATCATCGGCTTCTTATCGGTCCGCTGCTCAGGGCCTCGGTTCAGCTGGGAGAGCGCCACCACCGGCACCTCGAGCTCCTTGGCCAGCAGCTTCAGGTTCCGCGACATCTCCGAGACCTCCTGCTGCCTGGACTCGGGGCGCCTGCTGCCGCCGGTCTGCATCAGCTGGAGATAGTCGATGATGACGAGCTGCAAAGCGTTCCGCTGGCGCAGCCGACGGCACTTGGCGCGGATCTCCATCATCGACAGGTTGGGCGAGTCGTCGATGTAGAGCGGTGCCTCGTTCACCTCGGCCATCTGGCGGGCCAGTCGGTTCCAGTCCTCGTCCGTCATGCTGCCCGACCGCATGTGGTGCAGCGCCACGCGCGCCTCGGCCGAGAGCAGTCGCATCGCGATTTCGTTCCGGCCCATCTCGAGCGAGAAGATGACGCTCGGCAGCTTGTGCTTGATCGAGCAGGCGCGCGCGAAGTCCAGGGCGAGGGTGGAGTTGTGCGTGGGGATCATCGATCGGGTGGCCAGGTACAGGTGGTCAGGGTTGTCCACCTGGACACAGCGGACCGGGACGCTCGCGACCTCGCGCACGTCGGTGATGAACCGCTGCCGCGGCCCGGGAGTGGCGGGGCGCCCGCCCTCCGCGAGCGCGCGCCGCTTGCGCTCGGCCCCGAACACCTCGTCAGTTGGCGTGAACGTGACGAGGTACA
Organism: Streptomyces sp. PT12; assembly: GCF_003311645.1. Classification (GTDB taxonomy): domain Bacteria; phylum Actinomycetota; class Actinomycetes; order Streptomycetales; family Streptomycetaceae; genus Streptomyces. The sequence goes on from NZ_QEST01000256.1 coordinate 82,773, forward strand.
CGGTGGACGACCGCTCGGAACGCCCTGTGACCGGCTTCGTCCGCACGACGGAGCGATAGCCGAGGCTGGTGACCAGCTCGCGGAACCCCTCGGCAAGAGCCTTGTCGGTGACCGCGAACCGCACAGAGCCGGTGTCCGTGACCGTGCCATCGGTGTCCAGCAGCCCGGCGAGCAGCTCCCTCCGCTGGGCGATGGAGCCGCGCAGGTAGATCTGGGGAATGTGCTTCTCGAAGCCGTCGTCGGCGATGCGCCGGGCGATCTCGGGAACGGCCGGGGTGATCCTGGCGGCGTCGCCGTGGCCGCCGCCGAGCCACCTGCCCAGGACGAACGGCGGGATGGGGAGATCCTGGTGCGGAAGGTCGAGCGGAGCCGCGGTCCGCACGGAGTGGTTCGGGCGCGCGCCGACCGTGTGGCAGTGCAGCGTCTCGGCGATCTCCTTGGTGGTCTTCACCGACGCGAGGACGCCCCGGCGCCGTTGCTCCTCGCGATCGACGACGGCCGCCTGGGCCGCCCCGCGCGAAGCGCGCGTGTCGGTGAGCCACTGGTGATCCGCGTCCGCGATGACCGCCGTGCCGTCGTCGAACACGACCTCGAAGCACGGTCGCCCCGTCATCACGTCGGTGGCGGCCACGACCCGCGTCGGCTTACCCGACGCGTCGAGCAGGTGGTCGCCTGGACGCACCTCCCTCATGGTGGTCCACCCGGTCGGGGTGGGCAGCGGGGTGTCGAGCGCCAGCGCCTTGCCCATGGCCGGGCGGGCCGCGATGACGATCATCTGGCCCGGGTGCAGACCGTTGGTCAGCGAGTCGAGGTCGGTGAACCCCGTGGGCACCCCGGTCATTTCGCCGCTGCGGTTGCTGATGGCCTCGATCTCGTCGAGCGTGCCCTCCATGATCTCGCCGAGCGGTAGGTAGTCCTCGGTCGTGCGCTGCTCGGTGACGGCGTAGACCTCGGCCTGCGCGGCGTTGACGATGTCGTCGACGTCGCCGTCCGAGGCGTATCCCATCTGCGTGATCCGGGTGCCCGCCTGGACCAGGCGGCGCAGCACCGCGCGGTCGTGCACGATCTCCGCGTAGTACTCGGCGTTGGCCGCGGTCGGGACCATGTGGACGAGCGAGTGCACATACCCCGCGCCGCCCACCTTGGCCAGCTCGCCCCGCTTGGTCAGCTCGGCCGAGATGGTGATCGGGTCGGCGGGCTCACCCTTGGCGTAGAGGTCGAGGATCGCGCCGTAGATCGTCTCGTGCGCGGGCTTGTAGAAGTCGGCCCCGCGCAGCACCTCCACGACGTCCGCGATGGCGTCCTTGGAGAGCAGCATGCCCCCGAGCACGGACTGCTCGGCGGCCAGGTCCTGCGGGGGCAGCCGCTCGAACGCCGCCCGCTCGGGGTCGCTCGGCCCCATCTCCCTGCGGGGCCTCGATACCGGCAGCCGGTCGCCCTCGCCCGGTCCGTCCCAGGGTCCAGCGTGCTCGTCGAGATCGGACACCGACCCCGCCTCCTCCCGGCTCCAACCGCCGCGCTCCGTCTCTTTCCTACGCCACAGCTCTGACATTCCGCACCGGGCGGGGCCTACGGTACGGGGCCGCGGGGGGAGGGCCAACCCAAGTTATCCACAGGCTATGTGGATTTCAGATCACACCCTGTGGATGACGAGGGCGCATCTGTGGACGAACGTCGGGACACGCCCCGTGGTCCCTCGGTCCCCGTCCGCTCACACCCGTGTTGACCTGCCGTTTTCCCCGCGCATATGACGGAGCGACAGCCGCCGTTGCGCATCGCCGAGATCACGACAACGCCCGCAGAACATCACACCGCACCCCCGGTCGAGTAAGGACTCAGTAAGCCTTGCATCCATTACCTGTGGATGTTTGGATCGAGCCATGTCCCCAGCGTCACCGGCCACCGCCCCGACAGGCCGCGAAGGTCCCGCCGAGCCCGCCGACGACCGGGGCGCGCGCAGGCGGGCCCGGCGCGCGCAGGACCGCGAGATCCTCGCCCTCGCCCTCCCCGCCCTCGGCTCGCTCGTCGCCGAGCCGCTTTTCCTCATGGCCGACAGCGCCATGATCGGCCACCTCGGCACCCCGCAGCTCGCGGGGCTCGGGGTGGCCGCCGCGCTGCTGACCACGTTCGTCAACGTCTTCGTCTTCCTCGCCTACGCCACCACCGCCGCGGTCGCCCGCAGCGTCGGAGCCCGCGACCACGCCGCCGCCATCCGGCAGGGCATGGACGGCATATGGCTCGCGATCCTGCTCGGCGCCGCCCTTCTCGTCACGGTCGTCCCCACCGCGCCCGCGCTGGTGGAGGCATTCGGCGCCTCGGCCACCGCGGCCCCGCACGCCGTCACCTATCTGCGGATCAGCACCCTGGGCATCCCCGCGATGCTCGTCGTCCTCGCGGCGACCGGCGTGCTGCGGGGCCTCCAGGACACCCGCACCCCGCTCGTCGTCGCCATCGGCGGCTTCACCGCCAACGTCGCCCTGAACGCCCTCTTCATCTACGGCCTCGACGCCGGGATCGCCGGCTCGGCCTGGGGCACGGTGCTGGCCCAGTGGGGCATGGCCGCCGTCTATCTCGTGGTCGTCGTCCGCGGCGCCAGGACCCATGGCGCGGTGCTCCGCCCCAGCAGGGCCGGGATCGTCGCAGGCGCGCGGGCCGGGGTGCCCCTGCTCGTGCGCACCCTGTCGCTGCGCGGGATCCTGCTGATCGCCACCGCCGTCGCCGCCCGCCTCGGGGACACCGACATCGCGGCCCACCAGATCGCGCTCACCCTGTGGACGCTGCTGGCCTTCGGCCTCGACGCCATCGCCATAGCGGGCCAGGCCATCATCGGCCGCTGCCTCGGCGCGAACGACGCCGAGGGCGCGCGGGCCGCCTGCCGCCGCATGGTGTGGTGGGGCGTGGCCTCGGGCGCGGTGCTCGCCGTGCTCGTGGTCGCGGCCGGGCCGCTGATCCTGCGGCTGTTCACCGGGGACCCCGAGGTGCGCGACCAACTCCTGCCCGTGCTCTGGGTGATCGCCGTGACGCAGCCGATCGCTGGCGTGGTGTTCGTGCTCGACGGGGTGCTGATGGGCGCGGGCGACGGCCCCTACCTGGCCCGGGCGATGCTGCTGACGCTCGCTCTTTTCGTGCCCGCCGCGCTGCTCGTGCCGACGCTCGGGGGCGGCGTCACCGCACTGTGGTGGGCGATCGCCGGGCTGATGATGACCGCCCGCCTGGTGACCCTCGGGCTGCGGGCCCGAACGGGCCGCTGGGTCGTCACCGGGGCCGTCCGCGCCTGACACGGGACCGGGAGGACCGCGCCGACGTGGAATGGCCCCGGTGCGGAACGCGCTCGGCGTGCGGGCCCATCACGGGCCGCCGCCGAGCGCTACCCGCCGTTACTTGGCCGACTCGACGTGGACGCCGACGTTGGCCACCACCTCGGGGTGCAGCCGGACGGAGATCCGGTGCGTGCCCAGGCTCTTGATCGGGGTCGTCAGCTCGATGCGGCGCTTGTCCACGTCGGGCCCGCCCGCGGTCTTCACCGCCGAGACGATGTCGGCCGGGGTGACGGAGCCGAAGAGGCGGCCGCCGGACCCGGCGCGGACCTTCAGGCGCACGGTCACGCCCTCGATCTGCGACTTGACGTCGTTGGCCTGCTCGATCGTGGCGATCTCGCGGATCTTGCGGCCTCGGCGGATCTGCTCGACGTCCTTCTGGCCGCCCTTGGTCCAGCGGATCGCGGCACCGCGGGGCAGCAGATAGTTGCGGGCGTACCCGTCCTTCACCTCGACGACGTCACCGGCCGTGCCGAGCCCGGCGACCTCACCAGTCAGGATGATCTTCATGACGCTGTGGTCACCCTCTCCTAGCGAGCGGTCGAGGTGTAGGGCAGCAGCGCCATCTCACGGCTGTTCTTCACGGCCGTCGCGACATCACGCTGGTGCTGGGTGCAGTTGCCGGTGACCCGGCGGGCACGGATCTTGCCGCGGTCGGAAATGAACTTCCGCAGCAGGTTCGTGTCCTTGTAGTCGACGTAGGAGATCTTCTCCTTGCAGAAGACGCAAACCTTCTTCTTCGGCTTGCGCGCAGGCGGCTTCGCCATGGTGTCTGTCTCTCTCGATGATTCACAAAGAAGTGCGTGCTGTGCCGAGCGCGCCCGTCAGAAGGGCGGCTCGTCCGAGTAGCCGCCACCGGAGCCTCCGCCCCAGCCGCCACCGCCGCTGCCCTGCGCCCCGCCGCCACCGCCACCGCCACCCGCGGGAGCGCCGGTCGCCCAGGGGTCGCCCGCCGGGGCGCCGCCCTGCGGACCGCCACCGCCCTGGCCGCCGCCACCACCCCAGCCGCCACCGCCGCCCTGGCCGCCGCGACCCGCGGCGCGGGTGACCTTGGCGGTCGCGTTGCGCAGGCTCGGGCCGACCTCCTCGACATCGAGCTCGAAGACCGTGCGCTTGACGCCGTCCCTGTCCTCGTACGAGCGCTGCTTGAGGCGCCCTTGCACGACGACGCGGGTGCCCTTGGTCAGCGACTCGGCGACGTTCTCCGCCGCCTGGCGCCAGATCGAGCAGGTCAGGAACAGGCTCTCGCCGTCCCGCCACTCGTTCGTCTGGCGGTCGAAGATCCTCGGGGTGGACGCGACACGGAACTTCGCGACGGCCGCACCGGACGGGGTGAAGCGCAGCTCGGGATCGTCGACAAGGTTGCCGACGACCGTGATGACGGTCTCGCCTGCCATTGGGGAACTCCTCGGCGCGGGTTAACTGCTGTTGCTGCGATGATGACGCATGGCACTGACAGTGCTACTCGGTGTCCCGGGACCTGACCGGCCCCCCGGGCTCAGTGGGTGGCCGGGCGGAGGACCTTCGTCCGCATGACCGACTCGTTCAGGTTCATCTGCCGGTCGAGCTCCTTGACGACGTCGGGCGCCGCCTGGAGGTCGATCACGGAGTAGATGCCCTCGGGCTTCTTGTTGATCTCGTAGGCCAGACGGCGGCGACCCCAGGTGTCGATCTTCTCGACCTTGCCGTCGCCCTCGCGGACGACGGACATGAAGCTCTCGATCAGCGGAGCGACGGCGCGCTCCTCCAGGTCGGGGTCGAGGATCACCATCACCTCGTAGTGACGCATGCGAGAACCCACCTCCTTCGGACTCGGCGGCCACGGGCGATCCGTGGCAGGAGGGTCGTGATGCGCTTTCCGCGGGTGCCGTGCGGGCGTCGGACGCCCGCGCGGGGCGCGGAGAGTACACCGTACCCGCACCGGCCCGCCGCGTTGAAATCCGGGTGGATCCGGGCCGATGAGGTAGCAACCCGGACACCTCGGGTACTCGGCGGGCCGGAGGTGTACCCATGGCACTCACGACGAACCCCATCAGTCTGCTGAACACCAACGGGCGGCCGCACCCGGTGCAGAACACGGCGGCCGTCGTCACCTTCGTGCTCGGCCTGGTCTCCGCGGCCACCTCGATTTCGCCCGGTCTCTACCTGACAAGCAGCTGGGTCGGCCTGGTCGCCCTGCTGATCGGCGGCTGGTCGCAGATGATCTCGGCCACCACGGGTCAGCGCATCGTCACCGTGCTCGGCCTGGGCGCGGCGGGCTCGGGCTTCTATCTCGGGATGGCCCACGGCGGCCTCTTCGGCGGCTGGCTCGGCTGACTCCCGCCACCGCGGGGGCACCCCGCGGCCCTGGCGGCGCGCGGCCCGCGGCGGCACCGCGGCGTCCCGGGGGAGGGGCCGCGCCGTTAGGCTTCCGGCCATACCCCGCGACGGACGCCGGAGGAGCCCCCCGAATGAGCCTGACCCTGAGGACCATCAGTCGCGAGCAGCATGTGGCGTACATCGGCTCGCTGCCCTCGGCCAGCCATATGCAGGTGCCTGCCTGGGGCGACGTCAAGGCCGAGTGGCGCTCCGAGTCGCTCGGCTGGTTCGACCGCACGGACCAGCTCGTCGGCGTGGGCCTGGTGCTCTACCGCCAGCTGCCGCGGCTCAAGCGCTACTTGGCGTATCTCCCCGAGGGCCCGGTCATCAACTGGTACGCGCCCAACCTCGACGAGTGGCTCAAGCCGATGCTCGACCACCTCAAGCGGCAGGGCGCGTTCTCCGTGAAGATGGGCCCGCCCGTGGTGATCAGGCGGTGGGACGCCGCCGCGGTCAAGGCCGGGATCCAGAGCCCGGACGCCAAGCGGCTGCGCGACGTGGAGGCGACGTTCATCGAGCCGCGCGCCTTCGAGGTCGCGGACCGGCTGCGCCGGATGGGCTGGCAGCAGGGCGAGGACGAGGGCGCCGGATTCGGCGACGTGCAGCCGCGTTACGTCTTCCAGATCCCGCTGCGCGGGCGGTCGCTCGACGAGATCCACAAGAGCTTCAACCAGCTGTGGCGGCGCAACATCAAGAAGGCCGAGAAGGCGGGCGTCGAGGTCGTGAGAGGAGGGTTCGACGATCTGCCGGAGTGGCAGCGCCTGTATGAGATCACAGCGGAACGTGACAAGTTCCGTCCGCGTCCGCTCATGTATTTCGAGCGGATGTGGCGCGTTCTGAACGCGGAGGACCCCGACCGCATGCGCCTGTACTTCGCCACACACGAGGGCGAGGCGGTGGCCGCGGCGACGATGCTGATCGTGGGCGGCCATGTGTGGTATTCGTACGGTGCCTCCGCCAACCACAAGCGCGAGGTCCGCCCGTCCAACGCGATGCAGTGGCGCATGCTCCAGGACGCCCACGCGCTCAAGGCGGACGTGTACGACCTGCGGGGTATCGGTGACTCGCTCGAGGAGACCGACCATCTCTTCGGCCTGATCCAGTTCAAGGTGGGAACGGGCGGCGAGGCGGCCGAGTATCTCGGTGAGTGGGACTTCCCGCTCAACAAGCTGCTGCACAAGGCGCTCGACATTTACATGTCACGACGCTGACCCTCCCTTCGGATTCACCAGGGTTCACAACAGAAAGGCTTCCTCGGCCATGGCGCTCACCCTTTACGTCGACACCGACCGCTGGCGGGCGCACCAGCGGTCGATCGTCGCCGACTTCCCCGGTCTGGTCCCCGTCTGCAAGGGCAACGGCTACGGCTTCGGCCATGACCGGCTGGCGGAGGAGGTGTCGCTGCTCGGCATGGAGATGCTGGCGGTGGGCACGACCTACGAGGCCCAGGCCATGAAGGACCGCTTCAGCGGGGACATCCTGGTGCTGACGCCGTACCGGCGCACGGAGGAGCCCGTTCCGCTGCCCGACCGCGTCGTGCGCTCCGCCTCGTCCGTGGACGGCGTCTACGGGCTCGTGGGCTCGCGCGTCGTGGTCGAGGTGATGAGCACGATGCGCCGCCATGGCGTCGCCCCTCAGGACCTGGGGAAGCTGCACGCCGCGCTCGACGACGTGCGCCTGGAGGGGTTCGCGATCCATCTGCCGCTCGACCGCACGGACGGAACGGACGCGGTGGAGGAGGTCATCGAGTGGATGGACCGGCTGCGCGCGGCGCGGCTGCCGCTGGACACGATGTTCGTCAGCCATCTGACGTCGGAGCAACTGCTGCGGCTGCGGCAGCAGTTCCCGCAGACGACGTTCAGGGCGCGGATCGGGACGCGGCTGTGGCTCGGGGACCACGGGGCGACGGAGTACCGGGGCGCGGTGCTCGACGTGACGCCGGTGGGCAAGGGCGACCGCTTCGGGTACCGGCAGCAGAAGGCGCCGGGCGACGGCTGGTTGGCGGTGGTGGCAGGGGGCACCTCGCACGGCGTGGGCCTTGAGGCGCCCAAGGCGCTGCACGGGATGACGTCGCGGGCCAAGGGGATGGCGCGGGCGAGCCTGGCTACGGTCAACCGCAACCTCTCGCCGTTCGTCTGGGACGGCAAGCAGCGCTGGTTCGCCGAGCCGCCGCACATGCAGGTGTCGATCCTGTTCGTGCCCGCGGAGTCCAAGGGGCCCAAGGTGGGCGACGAGTTCAAGGCGATCCTGCGGCACACCACGACGCAGGTGGACCGGCTGGTGGATCGCTAGGGCTCCGCCGGGAGATCATGGAACGGCGGCAGCCCCGGGACCGGACCGGGGCTGCCGCCGCTGTGCTGTGTGGAGGTGTGCCGCGTCGCGCGTGCGGCGCGTGAGCCGTGCCCGAAGGCGCTCTCAGCGCTCGACCTCGCCGCGGATGAACCTCTCGACGTTGTCGCGGGCGACGTCGTCGAAGTACTGCACGGGCGGGGACTTCATGAAGTACGACGACGCGGAGAGGATCGGGCCGCCGATGCCCCGGTCCTTGGCGATCTTGGCGGCGCGCAGGGCGTCGATGATCACGCCGGCGGAGTTGGGCGAGTCCCAGACCTCCAGCTTGTACTCGAGGTTGAGCGGCACGTCGCCGAACGCGCGGCCCTCGAGCCGGACATAGGCCCACTTGCGGTCGTCCAGCCAGGCCACGTAGTCGGACGGGCCGATGTGGACGTTCTTCTCGCCCAGCTCGCGGTCGGGGATCTGGGAGGTGACGGCCTGGGTCTTGGAGATCTTCTTGGACTCCAGGCGGTCGCGCTCCAGCATGTTCTTGAAGTCCATGTTGCCGCCGACGTTCAGCTGCATGGTGCGGTCGAGGATGACGCCGCGGTCCTCGAACAGCTTGGCCATCACGCGGTGCGTGATCGTCGCGCCCACCTGGGACTTGATGTCGTCGCCGACGATCGGGACGCCCGCCTCGGTGAACTTGTCGGCCCACTCCTTGGTGCCCGCGATGAAGACGGGGAGGGCGTTGACGAAGCCGACCTTGGCGTCGATGGCGCACTGCGCGTAGAACTTCGCCGCCGACTCCGAGCCGACCGGCATGTAGCAGACGAGGACGTCGGCGCGGGTGTCCTTGAGGACCTGGACGACGTCCACGGGGTCCTCGTCGGACTCGACGATGGTCTCCCGGTAGTACTTGCCGAGGCCGTCGTGGGTCTCGCCGCGCTGGACGGTCACGCCGGAGGGGGGCACGTCGCAGATCTTGATGGTGTTGTTCTCGCTGGCGCCGATCGCGTCGGCCAGGTCGATGCCGACCTTCTTGGCGTCGACGTCGAACGCGGCCACGAACTCGATGTCGGAGACGTGGTAGTCGCCGAACTGGACGTGCATGAGACCCGGAACCCGGCTGTCCGGGGCGGCGTCCTTGTAGTACTCGACGCCCTGTACCAGCGATGCGGCGCAGTTGCCCACGCCGGCGATGGCTACACGAACCGAACCCATTCCGGTTGCTCCCTGTGTGTGTTCTCGACGTGACCCCGCACCATCGCGGGGCGAATTGAGGTGATCGATGCGGGTGATCAGGTGGTGATGCCATCCGACGGATCGGCCCTGTGGCGCTCCCGCACGCCCTCGGGATCGGGGCGCTCGCCGCGATCCCTGCCCTCCCGCTCGCTCTCGATCAGCTCGTTGAGCCAGCGGACCTCGCGCTCCACGGACTCCATTCCGTGGCGCTGGAGTTCGAGGGTGTAGGCGTCCAGCTTCTCGCGCGTGCGGGCCATGGAGGCGCGCATCTTGGCGAGCCGCTCCTCAAGGCGGCTGCGGCGCCCCTCGAGCACCCGCATCCGCACATCGCGCGAGGTCTGCCCGAAGAACGCGAAGCGGACGCCGAAGTGCTCGTCCTCCCACGCGTCGGGGCCGGTCTGGCCCAGCAGCTCCTCGAAGCGCTCCTTGCCCTCGGCGGTGAGCCGATAGACGATCTTCGCCCGGCGGTTGGTCAGCGGGGTGCGCGGATCGTCGGCACCGCCGCCGCCCTGCTCCTCGGCCAGCCAGCCCTGGGCGACCAGGGTCTTGAGGCAGGGGTAGAGAGAGCCGTAGCTGAACGCCCTGAAGACGCCCAGGGAGCTGTTGAGCCGCTTGCGCAGCTCATACCCGTGCATGGGCGCCTCGCGCAGCAGGCCGAGGACGGCGAACTCCAGGACACCCGAGCGCCTGCTCATCCCGAAGCCACCTCCGTCCCTCTGCCGCAGCCATGGCCGTTGCCATGCCGTTGCGCCGCGATGCCGTACCGCCGCGATGCATTGAACCGATGTATCAGTCCGATACATCGCCACGATAGAACGGGCGGCCGGACCGGGCAAGCGGGGGTTCGGTGAAGGGGGTCACATCTTCACTTCGCCGGAGCCGCAATGCACCAATTGTGAATCATGGGGCGAAGGATGGCTATTGAGGGCTGCGTAGTCTTGGCCCGTGCAGACGACCGCGACCGGGAACCTCAGGACGCCCAGGTGCGTCCTCGTTCTTGGTGAGGTGCGCCCGGACACGTGGACGGATCGCACATCGGGGGGCCGGAGTCACCAGGAAGTCCCTTCCGTCATCAGGCGATTGTGTCTGTCCGAGGAGTAGCTGTCCCATGAGCGAGCACCGTCGCAAGCAGCCGCAGTCCCGGGGCCGCCGAGCCGCGGGGCCCTCCGGCCGTCGCGCCGCGCCGCCGCCGGTGCCGCCCGCCGGCACGGAGGACCCACCGGGAGCGACACAGGAGCGGCCCTACGGCAGCCGCGCCGAGGCTCGGCGGGCCGCACAGCGCGGAGGCCGCCGACGGGCGGCGAGCGCTTCGGCGGCGGCCGACGGGGGTGGCAGGGCGGCGCGGCGCCGACGGGACACGACGGCGGGCAAGAGGCGTTTCATCGACTACCCCCGGTCGGGGTACCGAGGGATGCGCCGCTGGCTGCCCTCCTGGCGGCAGATGCTGGGCTCGGTGCTCACGTTCTTCGCCCTGATGCTCGGCCTCGTCGGCCTGGCCTACGCCATGACGGAGATCCCCGACCAGGCCGACATCGCCAACCAGCAGTCGAACGTCTTCTACTGGGCGAACGGCGAGCGGATGGTCGTCTCGGGCGAGTCCCGGGTGAACCGGCAGCCGCTCGAGCTGGCGGACATCCCCATGGAAATGCAGAACTCCGTGATCGCCGCCGAGAACGAGACGTTCTACAACGACCCGGGCATCGACCTGATGGGCATCGGCCGCGCCGTGCTCAACATGGCGAGGGGGGGTGAGACCCAGTCGGGCTCGACCATCACCCAGCAGTACGTCAAGAACATGTATCTGACCCAGGAGCAGACGCTGGAGCGCAAGGCGCGCGAGCTGCTGCTCTCGGTCAAGGTCGGCGCCCAGGTCGACAAGGAGGAGATCCTCGAGGGCTACCTCAACACCTCCGACTTCGGCCGCGGCGCCATCGGCATCCAGGCCGCCGCCCAGGCGTACTACGGCAAGGACGCGGGCGAGCTGACCGACAGCGAGTGCGCCTTCCTGACCACGCTGCTCAACGGGCCCGCGCTGCACGACCCGTTCCAGGGCGGCAGCGGCGAGGTCGACGTCGTCACCGAGGAGAACGTCCAACGCGCCACGGAGCGCTGGGAGTACGTCCTCAACCGCCGCGTCGAAACCGGGACCCTCGCCCCCGACGCCCACGAGGCGATCATCGCCGAGGGCTTCCCCACCCCCAACCCCCCAACCCCGGCCATGGAGATGGCGGGCCAGATCGGCTACCTCACCAACCTCGCCGAGGCATACGTCATCAACCAGGGAATCCTCACCGAGGAGGAGCTGGCCAAAGGCGGCTACCAGATCCACACGACGTTCGACGAGACCATGGTCAACCAGATGGAGACCGCCGTCGCGGACGTCATCGAGGCGAACATCGACCCCGAGGAGCGCGCCGAGGACCGGCACGTCCAGTTCGGCGGGGCCGCGGTGGTGCCGGGAGACGGCGCGATCCGGGCCATCTACGGCGGCACGGACTTCACCGAGCACTTCCTGAACAACGCCGACAACCCCCGCGCCCAGGTGGGCTCCACGTTCAAGCCGTTCGTGCTCGCGGCCGCCCTGCGGGACGGGATCCGCGACCCCGAGGGCGACGCGGAGCAGGACCGCGAGGAGCGGACGCAGCTCTCCCCCGAGAGCGTGTACCACTCCGAGAACGGCCAGCGCATCAACAACTACAACGGCGAGCCCGTCGTCATCGAGGAGGAGGGATCGGGCGAGGAGGGGGAGTGGCACCAGGAGAACTTCCTCCAGAGGGACCACGGCGACATCACGCTGCGGGAGGCCATGGAGGTCTCAGCCAACGTGCCCTTTGTGCAGCTCGGCATGGACGTCGGCCCTGCGACGGTCGCCCAGGCGGCCATGGACGCCGGGCTGCACGAGGACAGCCTCGGCCCGGCCAACGACACCGTGCCCGCGTTCGCGCTCGGCGTCTCCACCCCGGGCCCGATCCGGATGGCCTCCGCCTACGCCACCTTCGCCGCCGGCGGCGAGCAGGCCGAGCCCTACTCGGTCACCCGCGTCGAGGGCCCCAAGGAGAACCTTCCCTGGGAGCACGAGAACACGACCACACAGGCGTTCGAATCCTCGGTGGCCGACACCGTCACGGACGTACTGACCGGGGTGGTCGAGGGCGACGAGGGCAGCGGCAGGGACGCCCAGGTCCTGGAGCGCCCCGTGGCAGGCAAGACCGGCACCACCGACGACAACAAGAGCGCGTGGTTCGTCGGCTACACACCCCAGCTGTCCACCGCCATCGGCATGTGGCGCTCGGCCGACTCCGAGGAGGAGCTGGTCGGCGACGAGGAGATGGGCTTCCTCTCCATGTTCAACACCGCGGGCTCGGAGCGGATCAACGGTAGCTCCCTGCCCCTGGAGGCATGGATCGCCTTTATGCAGGCGGCCCTGGAAGGCGAGCCGGTCGAGGAGTTCCCCGACCCGCCCTCCTCGCTCGGCGAGACCATCTGGGGCGGCGGCGCCGAGAGCCCGCCCCCGCCGCCGGTGGAGACCGAGGAGCCCGAGGCCCCGGAGACCGAGGAGCCGACGGAGGAGCCGACCGAGAGCTCGCCGCCGCCCTCCGAGGACCCGACCGACGACCCGACCGATCCCTGCTTGCCGCTCGACCCGCTCTGCGAGGACCCGGGCGGACAGAACGGCGACCCGCAGGGCGGCGACACCGATCCGGGCAATCCCCAGGGAACGACGGGCGAGCCCGGCGATCCCGAGGGCTCGGACGGCGAGCAGGGCGACCCCGAGGGGGACACCGGCTGGGCGTTCTAGACAGGGCCTGACCGCGCCCTGAGGCCCCGGCGGTGGGCCCGTGCGGCAGGATGTTCCCATGGCGCATCCCTCTCCGCGAGCGGCCGTGAGGCCCACCGCCCAGGACGAAGTGGCCGCCGCCGGCAGCGAGCTGATCGGCGGTCCCACCGGGCGGCGGGCCGCCTCGGGCCACCCCTGGTGGTCGCCGGCGCGGGTCATCGCCCTGGTGACGATCGGGATGTTCGCCCTGGGCATGGCCCAGAAGGCCCCCTGCTACGAGAGCGGCTGGTTCCAGGGCCCGGCCGCCCAGTACACCCACGCGTGCTACTCGGACATCCCCCACCTCTACGAGGGCCGCGGCTTCGCCGACGGACTCGTCCCCTACTTCGACCGCATCCCCGCCGAGGTGTCCGGTGGGATGGAGTACCTCGAATACCCGGTGCTCACCGGTCTCTTCATGGAGGTCGCCGCCTGGCTCACACCGGGCGGCACCACCGACCCCAGCCCGGCCCAGACCTACTGGCTGGTCAACGCCGCGCTCCTCATGATCTGCGCGGTGATCATCGCCGTCTGCGTCACCCGCATCCACCGCCACCGCCCCTGGGACGGCCTCCTGGTCGCCCTCGCCCCGGCCCTGGCCCTGACGGCCACGATCAACTGGGACCTGCTCGCCGGCGCCCTCACCTGCGCCGCGCTGCTGTTCTGGTCCCGCGGCCGCTCGTTCGGCGCGGGCATCCTGCTGGGCCTGGCCACCGCCGCCAAGCTCTACCCGGTCCTGCTTCTTGGCCCCCTGCTCGTGCTGTGCTGGCGGGCCGGACGGTGGCGCGCGTTCCTCACCGCCACGGCGGGCACCATCGTCGCGTGGCTCGCGGTCAACCTCCCCGTGCTGATCGCGGCGCGGGAGGGATGGGCGAAGTTCTACACCTTCAGCGAGGAACGCCCCGTCGACTTCGGCTCCCTCTGGCTGATCATCGCCCAGCGCACCGACGCCCAGCTCGAATCGGTCAACACCTACGCCACGGGCCTGGTGGTCCTCGGCTGCGCCGGGATCGCCCTGCTGGGCTTCGCCGCCCCGCGCCGCCCCCGGCTTGCCCAGCTCGCCTTTCTCGTGGTCGCCCTGTTCATCCTCACCAACAAGGTCTACTCCCCGCAGTATGTGCTCTGGCTGATCCCGCTGGCCGTCCTCGCCCGCCCCCGCTGGCGCGACTTCCTCGTCTGGCAGTGCTGCGAAGTGCTCTACTTCCTGGGCATCTGGATGTATCTGGCATTCCTCAACAGCGAGAACCAGCAGGGCCTCCCCACGGGCGGATACCAACTGGCCATCATCCTCCATCTGTTGGGGACGCTCTATCTCTGCTGCGTGGTCATCCGCGATGTGCTGCGCCCCGAGTACGACCCCGTCCGGCGCGACGGCTCCGACGACCCCGGGGGCGGCGTGCTGGATGGCGCCCCCGATGTCTTCGCCCTGCGCCGCCGCAAGCAGACCCCCCAGCCGGCACCCACCGCGTTCGTCGACTGGGGACTCCCCGGCGACGGCACGCTGCCGACGCCACCGGATCATGTTTCACGTGAAACGTGAGGCGCCCACCCCTGAGGCCATCCCATCCGACGCCAGGCCCCCGCGCGGTTCGGTCGGCGGCGATCTACGGACCCTGCTCCGCTTCCCCGGCTTCCGCAAGCTGCTCACCGTCCGCCTGGTCTCCCAGTTCACGGATGGCGTCTTCCAGGTAGGGCTGGCCACCTATGTGGTCTTCTCCCCTGAGCAGCAGACCTCGGCCGCCGACATCGCCGCGGCCATGGCCGTGCTTCTTCTCCCCTACTCCCTGCTCGGCCCGTTCGCCGGAGTCCTCCTCGACCGTTGGCGCCGCCGCCAGGTCCTGCTCCATGGCAACATCCTGCGAAGCGTCCTCGCCGCGGGGACATGCCTCCTTGTCGTGGCGGGCGTGCCCGACTGGCTCTTCTATCTCTCCGCGCTCTCGGTGACCGCCGTCAATCGCTTTATCCTCGCCGGGCTCTCCGCAGGGCTGCCCCGCGTCGTGGACCGGGAACGGCTCGTCGTGGCCAACGCGCTCTCCCCCACCGCGGGCACCCTCGCGGCCACCCTGGGCGGGGGAGCGGCGTTTGTCGTCCAGCTCCTCGCGACCTCACAGGGCGCGGAGAACGCGCTGGCGCTCGGCCTTGCCGCCGTGCTCTATCTGCTGGCCGGGCTCTCCGCCCTTCTGATGAGCCGCGACCTGCTCGGCCCCGACGAGAACGCGGTGGTCCCCCGGCTCGGCGAGGCGATCGCCAGCACGGCCCGGGGGCTGGTGGCGGGTTTCCACCACCTCGGCGAGCGCCGAACGGCGGCCTGGACGCTCGGCGGGCTCGCGATGATGCGCTTCTGCTATGGCGCCCTGCTGGTGATGGTGCTGATGCTCTGCCGCCACGCCTGGGGCGGCGGCGCGGACAACGAGGACGGGCTCGCCTGGTTGGGCGTCGCCGTCGGCGTCTCGGGAGCGGGCTTCTTCGTCGCGGCGGTCATCAGCCCCTGGACGGTGGCCCGGCTCACCCCGCTGGGCTGGTTCACCGCCTGCGCCGCGCTGGCGGCCCCGCTTGTGCCCGCGCTTGGCCTGTCGTTCGAGCCGGTGCCGGTGATGGTGGCGGCGTTCCTGCTCGGCCTGGTCACCCAGGGCTCGAAGATCGTGACCGACACCGTGGTGCAGTCGTCGGTGGACGACGCCTTCCGGGGGCGCGTCTTCTCGCTCTACGACATGCTGTTCAACGTGGCCTTTGTCAGCGCGGCCGGACTCGCGGCGCTGATACTGCCCCCCGACGGCAGGTCGGCCCCCCTCCTCCTCACCATCACCGCCCTCTATGCCCTCACGGCGCTCGCAATGTTTCACGTGAAACCGGGAGCCGCGTTTCACGCGGCCGCGGGGGCCGTCACCCCTGACGGCTCCACCACTCCTTGAGGGCGGCGGCCGCGGTGTCGCGGTCCTGGGGGCCCTGCTCCAGGCGAAGTTCGAGAAGGTAGCGGTATGCCTTGCCGATCTCGGGGCCGGGGCCGATGCCCAGGATCTCCATGATCTCGTTGCCGTTGAGATCGGGGCGGATGGCCTCCAGCTCCTCCTGCTCCTTCAGCCGCTCGATCCGCTCCTCCAGGCTGTCGTACGCCCGGGACAGCGCCTGCGCCTTCCGCTTGTTCCGCGTGGTGCAGTCGGAGCGGGTGAGCTTGTGCAGCCGCCCCAGCAGGGGGCCCGCGTCGCGGACATAGCGGCGCACGGCGGAGTCGGTCCACTCGCCAGTGCCATAGCCGTGGAAGCGAAGGTGCAGCTCGACCAGCCGCGACACGTCCTTGATGATCTCGTTGGGATACTTCAGCTTGCTCAGCCGCTGCTTGGTCATCTTGGCGCCCACCACCTCGTGGTGGTGGAAGGAGACCCGGCCGTCGTCCTCGAACCGCCGCGTCCTCGGCTTGCCGATGTCGTGCAACAGGGCGGCCAGCCGCAGGATCAGGTCCCGCTCGCCGCCCTCCTCGAGGTCGATCGCCTGCTCAAGCACCGTCAGGCTGTGCTCGTACACGTCCTTGTGCCGGTGGTGCTCGTCCCGCTCCAACCGCAGCGCCGGTACCTCGGGCAGCATGCGCTCCGCCAGACCCGTATCGACGAGCAGCGCGATTCCCTTGCGGGGGTGGTCGCCGAGGAGCAGCTTGTTGAGCTCATCCCGAACGCGCTCGGCCGAGACGATCTCGATCCGGTCCGCCATGTCCACCATGGCCTTCCTGACCGGCTCGGCCACCGAGAAGTCGAGCTGGGCGGCGAAGCGCGCCGCGCGCATCATGCGCAGCGGGTCGTCGGAGAAGGACTCCTCGGGCGTCCCCGGCGTCCGCAGGACCCGCCGCCGGAGGTCATCGAGCCCCTGGTGGGGGTCGATGAACTCGCGCCTGGGGAGCGCGACGGCCATCGCGTTCACGGTGAAGTCACGGCGGCGCAGGTCGTCGTCGAGCGAGTCGCCATAGCGCACCTCGGGCTTGCGTGAGCTGCGGTCGTACGCCTCGGAGCGATAGGTGGTGATCTCCAGCTGGTAGTCCTTGGCGCCCGTCCCGCCGCCCGCCTCCGCGGGTGCGGCCTTCAGACAGCCGATGGTGCCGAACGCGATGCCGACGTCCCACACGGCGTCCGCCCAGGGGCGGACGATCCGGAGGATGTCCTCGGGCCTGGCGTCCGTGGTGAAGTCCAGGTCGTTGCCCAGGCGCCCCAGGAGGGCGTCCCGCACGGAGCCGCCAACCAGGGCCAGGGAGAACCCGGCGTGCTCGAAGCGCCGGGCGAGGTCGTCGGCGATGGGGGAGACCCGCAGCAACTCCCCCACGGCCTGCCGTTGGACCCGGCTCACATCGGTGGCGGGCTGGCGAGGCTGAGTGTCTTTCCTGTCGTTCGGCACAACAGCACAGCGTACGTGTCGCAGGGGGGCCGGGGGTTCCCCCGGGGGCGCCCGGTCCCCGGCACTGGCGCGGAGCGATCATCGTTACCATGAGGGCGGATTAAGGACGAGGGAACGGGGCGAGGCGTGGCAGTGTCCGGGATCCGGGGCCGGGTGGCGTCCCGCCGCCACGGGCGGCGGGTGGGCCCTCTGCTGGCCGTCATCATGGGCTTCCCCCTGCTCACCGGGCTGGTGCCGACGCAGGCGACCGCGGCGCCCCAGGGCGGGGCGGCGGCCGCTCCCGGCGAGGACGCGGGCACCGGCAGCCGCTCGGCGGCCGTCTCCATCACCGAGATCGACCCCACCGTGCCCGGCGAGGGCGACACCGTCGTGCTGCGCGGCACCGTCACCAACAACGGCAGCTCCCCGATCGTCGACGGCTCGGTGGACGCCCGCCGCGGCGTTCCGCTGCCGGGCCGCACCTCCATCGACGAGTCCCTGGCCCGCACCGGCTGGGACCAGGCCGCCGACGGCGAGATAGTGCGCGGCCACGGCCAGGACATCGGCAGCATCGCCCCCGGCATGTCCCGCACCTTCTCGCTCGAGGTGCCGGTCTCCGAGCTCGCGCTCGGCGCCGACGGCGTCTACCAGCTGGCCGTCGGCCTCACCGGCCAGCGCGAGGACGCCCGCTGGGACCAGGTGCTCGGCATGGGCCGGACCGTTCTGCCGTGGCAGCCCGCGGGAGGCGGCGTGGACGGCCCCGCGACGCGCCTGACGGTGCTGTGGCCCCTGATCTCCACGACGCATCTGACCGCGCAGACGGGCGCGGACGAGGAGCAGACGCCCGCGTTCCAGGACGACACCCTGCTCACCGAGATCTCCCCCGGCGGCCGCCTCGACCAGCTGGTGACGCTGGGCGCCGACCTCCCGGTCACCTGGGTCGTCGACCCCGACCTGCTGGCGTCGGTGGACGCCATGGCCGAGGAGTACCAGGTCTACGAGGGCGACGAGCTGGTCAACGGGCAGGACCAGGACGTCGCCAGGGCGTGGCTCGCCAAGCTCCAGGAGGCGGTGCGCGGGAACGAAGTGGTCGCCCTCCCCTTCGGCGACCCCGACCTGGCGTCGCTCGCCCACCACGGCAAGGACGTCCCCGGCGCGCTCGGCCAGCTGGCGACGGCCACCGAGACCGCGGGCATGACCGTGGAGACGGTCCTCAACGAGCCTGCCACCACCGACTTCGCGTGGCCCGTCGAGGGGGCGATCGACCCGTCCATCGTGTCGGTGGCCACCTCGGCCGGCGCCCACCACGTCATCGCCCGCAGCGACAGCCTCCGCCCGGGCGACTCCCTGTCCTACACCCCGGGGGCCGTCCGCCCCATCGGCGGCGGCACGACGGCGCTCGTCGCCGACGCCCGGCTGTCCACCCTCTTCGAGGGCGACATGAGCCGCACCAAGGACGCCTCGCTGGCCCAGCAGCAGCTGCTCGCACAGACCTATGCGATCGCCCGGCAGTCCGCCCCCGCCGAGCGCGACCTCCTGCTGGCCCCCCAGCGGATGCCCACCGCCGACCAGGCGCGGGCGATGGCCCAGGCCGTGACCGCGCTCAGAGACGAGGGCGGCTGGATCGACTTCGCCCAGCTCTCCGAGACCGCCGCCGCCCAGCCCGACCCCGCGGCCAACCAGCGCGTCCCCGACGCCGACGCCTACCCCCAGGACCTGCGCGAGCAGGAGCTGCCCACCAGCGCGTTCCAGTCGATGCGCGAGACCCAGCGGACCCTGGAGGACTTCCAGGTGATCCTGACCCAGGACGACCGCGTGGTGACCCCCTTCGGGAACGCGATCCGCCGCGAGATGTCCACGTCGTGGCGCGGCCACTCCGCCGACGCCGCCGAGTACCGCACGGCCGTCCAGGACGGCCTGGTCGCTCTCACCGAACGAGTGCACCTGATCCAGAAGTCGGAGATCACCCTCTCCGGACGCAGCGCCACCATCCCCGTCACCGTGCAGAACAACCTGGTGCAGGACGTCGAGGGCCTCACGCTGCACCTCAAGTCCAGCCGGACGCTCGGCCTCGAGGTCAGCGATCCCCAGGAGATCGTCGTCAGCGGGGGACACAGCCAGTCGGTGAAGTTCTCGGCCGACGCCCGCGCCAACGGCATCACGTTCCTCGAGGCCCAGCTCTACACCGCCGACGGCAAGCCCTTCGGCGAGCCCATGCACTTCAGGGCGGACGTCACCTCGATCACCTCGGCCGTCATGATGGTGATCGCCGGGGGTCTGCTGCTGGTCGTCCTGGCCGGGATCCGCATGTACACCCAGCGCAAGAGGGCCGCCAGGCAGGGCGCCGAGCCCGCCGAGAAGGCGGACGCCTTGGTGGGTGAGAGCGCTTCCGACACCGGCGGCGACACCCGCGGCGCCCCCTCGGGGAGTGAGAGGCTGGACCCCGACGAGTGAGCCGCCAGCCGGAGGGGCACCGCCGGCCCATACATAAGGTGGGGTTGTAGCGATGGAAGCGCCGTACGACCGTGAACGCGGCCGGGCGCCGGGTGGTGGCGACCAGTCCGGTTGGCAGGGGGACCAGCACGGGCACCCCGAGCCGCGGCAGGACCCTTACCCGCCCGGCTACGACCCGTACGCCGGTCAGCAGCCATACCCGTACGCGCCGGGCGGCCACGCTCCCGGCGCGCCCGATCCCTACGGCCCACCGCACGGCCAGGCCCCCGGCGGCTACGCGGGCCAGCCCTACCCCCCGCCCAGCTACGGCCCTGGCCACCCCGGCCCACCCCAGGGAGGCCAGGGCTACGCCGGACCCCCGGAGTACCACCCACCGGCCTATGACCCCGGCGCCTACGACTCGGCGGGCTACCAGGGCCCCGACGACCCGTACCTCGCCGACAGCTACCACCACGACCCGTACGCCGGGCGCGACCCACTCGCGCAGGACCCGGTCGGCGACGCCCTCTACGACCGCGCCGCGCACCCGCCACCGCCGAGCGGCAGCGTTCCCGACCCCCATGGCCTCTACCAGCAGCCGCCGCCAGGCCCGCACGCCCCCGACGGGGGGCGCTGGGCGCCCACACCCGCACCCGAGCCCGACGCCCTCTCGCGCCATCTGCCGCACGGGGACCACGCCGCGACCACCGAGTTCACCGGCATCGAAGGGCTGATGAACCGGGCGGGCGAGACGGCGGGTTCGGGCCCCCAGGGCCAGAGACCCGGCCCTGACGACGCCTTCGCCCATCTCTTCCGCGACCAACAGGCGGGCCCGGGGCAGCCCCAGGCGGGGGGCGGCGGCCAGCCGCCGCGGCAGGCGCCCGAGCCCGCGCCCGCCGCACGCCCCGAGCCGCAGGCCGCCGCCCCGTCGGGCAAGACCAGCAAGGCCGCGGGGCTGCTGAAGTCCAGCGCCATCATGGCCGCCGGCACCCTGGTCTCCCGTGTCACCGGCTTCGTCCGCCAGCTGGTCCTGGTGGCCGCGCTCGGCGCCGCCGTCCTCGGCGACAGCTACACCGTCGCCTGGAACCTGCCCAACATGATCTACATCCTGATCATCGGCGGCGGCCTGAACTCCGTCTTCGTGCCCCAGCTCGTCCGGGCCATGAAGAACGACAGCGACGGCGGCGAGGCATACGCCAACCGCCTGCTGACCCTGGTCATGGTCCTGCTCGGCGCGCTCGTCGTCGCCGCCGTGCTCGCCGCGCCCCTGCTGGTCCGCCTGATGTCCCCGACGTTCGCGGACGACCCGGCGGCCAACGAGGTCACCGTGACCTTCACGCGCTACTTCCTGCCGACCATCTTCTTCATGGGCGTCCATGTGGTGCTCGGGCAGATCCTCAACGCCCGCGGCAGCTTCGGCCCGATGATGTGGACCCCGGTCCTCAACAACATTGTCGTCATCTTCACCTTCGGCATGTTCCTGTGGGTCTACGGCACCCAGGCCACCTCGGGCATGGGCGTCACCACCATCAGCGACGAGGGCCTGCGCCTGCTCGGCGTCGGCACCCTCCTCGGCCTGGTGGTCCAGGCCGTCGCCCTGCTCCCCTATCTGCGCGCCGCGGGATTCCGCGCCAGGCTCCGCTTCGACTGGCGCGGCAAGGGCCTCGGCAAGGCCGCCACCATGGCCAAGTGGACCGTGCTCTTCGTCCTGGCCAACCAGGTCGGCCTGATCGTCGTCACCCAGATCGCCACCTGGGCGGGCGCCAGCGCCCTGGAGGACGGCCACAGCGGCGCCGGCTTCATCGCCTACAGCAGCGCCCTGCTGATCTGGCAGATGCCGCAGGCCATCATCACCGTCTCGCTCATGGCGGCGCTGCTCCCCCGGCTCTCCCGCTCCGCCGCCGACGGCGACACCGCCGCCGTGCGCGACGATCTCTCGCACGGGCTGCGCACGTCCGCCGTCGCGATCGTGCCCATCGCCTTCGCCTTCGTGGCCCTGGGCGTGCCGATGTGCACCCTGCTGTTCGGCACGGCGGGCGAGAGCGGCGCCCGTTCGTTCGGCTACGTCCTCATGGCGTTCGGCGTCGGCCTGATCCCGTACTCCGCGCAGTACGTCGTGCTGCGCGCGTTCTACGCCTACGAGGACACTCGCACGCCCTTCTACAACACGGTGATCGTCTCGGCCACCTGGATCCTGCTCTCCGCGCTCAGCTTCGTGCTGCTGCCCGCGCGCTGGGTCGTCGCGGGCATCGCGTTCGGCTACGGCGTCGCCTACGCCGTGGGCGTCCGCGTCGCCTGGCGGCGGCTGAAGAGCCGGATGCGGGTCGACCTGGACGGCGCCCGTGTCGTGCGGACCTACATCAGGCTGGCCGGGGCGAGCGTCCCCGCCGCGGCGATCGGCGGCGGCGCCGGGTTCCTCGTCCTGCGGTCCCTGGGGGAGGGCGCGATCGGCTCGGCGGCCGCGCTGGCGGTCGGCGGCCTGCTGCTGCTCGCGGTGTTCTATGTGGCCGCCCGCAGGATGCGGATCGAGGAGCTGACCGCGCTCGTCGGCATGGTCAGGGCCCGCCTCGGACGCTGAGATCCGCTCCCTGACCGGGAATCGACCCATGACGCGCGCGCACCCGACACCGCCGCGCCACACGCCGTACAACCTGAGGCCGTACTCACATGTCGTGCGGGGTGACGGACTACCGGCACAATGAGTCTGGCAGTGTCAAGCACCCGACAGCCGAGAAACGGGGAGGCGGGAACGACGGTGGCCGAACGGAGCACGGCGACGAGCTCTTCGCAGCATCCGACGAGCGCCCAGGAGGCCACGGACTCCGAGCCGGTGTCCCGGGCGGACAAGCCGGTGACCCCGGCCGCCGGGGGCGCCAAGCAGCCCCCCGCCCACCACGAACTGCACAGCGGTCACAGACTCACCAAGCGGTACCGCCTCGAGGAGTGCATCACCCGACTGGACGGCTTCAGCAGCTGGCGCGCCGTCGACGAGAAGCTGCGCCGGGCCGTGGGCATCCATGCGCTGCCCGCCGACCACGAGCGGGCCAGGGCCGTCCTCTCCGCGGCCCGCGCCACCGCGCTGCTCGGCGACCTGCGCTTCGTCCAGGTCCTCGACGCCGCCGAGGAGAACGGGCTCGTCCATGTCATCCACGAGTGGCTGCCCGACGCCGTGCCGCTGAGCACCGTACTGCACACCGGGCCGTTGGACCCGCACGAGGCGTATGCCCTGGCGAGCCAGGTGTCCCAGGCGATGGCGGCCGCGCACCGCAAGGACCTGGCCCATCTCAGGCTCACCCCCGCCACCGTGCTCCGTACCGGGCCGTGCCAGTTCCGCATCCGCGGACTCGCCGTCGACGCGGCGCTGCGGGGCATCACGGCGGACGACCCGAGGCGGGCCGACACCGAGGCCATCGGAGCGCTGCTGTACGCCGCTCTGACGCAGCGTTGGCCCTACGGTGATGGCGCGTATGGCCTGAATGGCGTAGCGGGCCTCAGCAAGGGCTACAGGGACTCCCTGGCCACCCCCGAGCAGGTGCGGGCGGGCATCCACCGCGGGCTGTCCGAGCTCACCATGCGCGCGCTGGACAACAACGGCGCGACGGCCGCGAGTCAGGACCCGCCGTTCACCACGCCCGAGGAGCTGGGCAAGGCGCTCGCCGCCCTGCCGCGCATCCCCCCGCCCGACCCGACGCCGAGCGCCATGGTCGGGTTCCAGCACACCACCTTCCAGCGCGGCACCCTGGCCACCGGGCGCCAGCCCCCATCCGCGCCGCCCGCGCGCCCCGCCCCCGGCTCCCCCGCGCCGCCCGCCCTGCCGGGGCGCACCGGCACCGCGCTCAAGTGGGGCGTCTCCGCGCTGCTCATCGCCGCGCTCGGCCTGGGCAGCTGGCAGCTGGCCGACGCCCTTCTCAAGGGCGACGCGCCCTCCGACCAACCCTCGCCCAGCGACCCGCCCGCCGCGGGGGAAGAGGAGGAGGCGCCGCCCGCACCCGTCGAGATCGTCGACATCACCGAGTTCGACCCCGAGGGCACGGGAGGCGGCCAGAACCCCGAGATGGCGCCGCGGGCCATCGACGGCGACCTGGAGTCCGCCTGGCAGACGAAGAACTACTTCGGCCCCTCGTTCGGGAACCTCAAGAGCGGCGTCGGCCTCATCCTCGACCTGGGCGAGGTCAGGGAGATCTCGTCCCTCTCCGTGCAGGCGTTCGGCGACACCACCGTCGAGTTCCGCGCGGCCCCCGCCGACGCCGGCGCCATGCCCAACGACCTGGACGCGTTCACCACGCTCGCCTCCGACACCGGCACCGCCCTCACGCTCGAGGCCGAGGAGTCGATCGAGACACAGTTCGTGCTTGTATGGCTTACTGAGCTGCCACAGGGCGACGACGGCAACTACCGTGGCGCCATCGCCGACATCGGCGTCGTCCAGTAGAGGCGCAGAGGAGGAGAGGTCCCGTCGTGGGCAGTGGTGTGCCACGCGAGCCTGTCGTCTACACCGACAAGGAGCTCCTCCAGCGACATGTGGACGGCGATGCCAACGCCTTCACCGAGCTGGTCCACCGGCATCGCGACCGGCTGTGGGCCGTCGCGCTGCGGACGCTGGGCGATCGTGAGGAAGCCGCCGACGCCCTTCAGGACGCGCTGATATCGGCCTTCCGCGCCGCCCACACCTTTCGCGGCCAGGCCGCCGTCACCACCTGGCTGCACCGCATCACCGTGAACGCCTGCCTCGACCGGGCCCGCAAGGCCAAGAGCCGCCGCACCTACCCCATGCCCGAGCAGGAGCGTCTTGAGACTCTGCTCGATCCCCACGAGTCCGCCGAGGCCCCCGCCGAACGCACCGATCTGCGCCGCGAGTTGCGCGAGGCGCTCGACAAGCTCCCCGCCGAACAGCGCGCGGCCCTCGTGCTCGTGGACATGCAGGGCTATCCCGTGGCCGAGGCCGCCTCCATCCTCGAAACCCCGGTGGGCACCGTGAAAAGCCGCTGCGCCCGCGCACGCGCACGCCTCCTGCCCCTCCTCCGGCATTTGCGTCCCATGCCCCCCGAAGACGCCCCCGTAAGGAACCGGGCACCCGGTACTCCCGTCCCACCACCAAGAGATTCGGGAGATGCCGGGGCCGTGCGGGGAGGAGGTGCGCACTCATGAGAGAGAACCACCCGAAGGCCGCCGAGATCGCGGCGCTCGATGTGGACCTGCTGCCGCCTGCCGAGGCGGCCGCCCTGCGCGAACATCTCGCCGGTTGCGTCTCCTGCGCCGCGATCCAGGCCGATCTGGCCGCGCTCTCCGACGAGCTGGCCCGCGTCCCCGATCCGGGCCCCCTCCCCGATGACATCGCCGCCCGCATCGATGCGGCGCTCGCCGTCGAGGCGGCGGCGAGCACTGTTTCACGTGAAACAGCGACGGGCCTCCCCGAGGACAACTCCTCACGGGCCACCCCCTCCTCCACCGCGGCCTCCTCCGACGAGGGGGCCGTTCGCCGCCCGGCGCCCGGGCCGCGTTGGGTGCGGTCACTTCGGCTGGGTCTGGCCGCCGTCGGAGCCATGGTGGTGCTCGGCCTCGGCGCAGTGACGCTCTCCTCGCTCGGCGGGGAAGGTGACCAGGATCTGGCCGAGAGCGCGGGCTCCGAGGAGGCCCGGGACAACGGCAGCGCCGAGGCCGCGACCGAGGAGCCCGTGGCGACCCAGGTCCAGGAGCTGCTTGACGAGGTAGAGAGCGTGGACCCGCTCATCACGGAGGACAGCAGCGGCAGCGGGTCCGGCGAGTCGGTCGAGTCCGAAGGAACGGATGAGGACGCCGCGGCGCCGGAGAGCACCGACACCCCGGAGGGCGCGGAGCCCGAGGCCGGGGGCAGCGACGTCGAGCCCGATGTGGAGCCGGTCGACGAGGTGCCCGCATGTGTCGAGGCGGCCATCGGCCGGGGCGAGGACCCGTTGGCCGCCGGTGAAGAGGACTACGAGGGCATCGATGCGTATCTGGTCGTCTTCCAGCACGAGGTCGACCCGGATCAGGTGGACGCCTACATGGTCGCCGCGAGCTGCGCGACCGCCTCGCCCTCGGCCACGGGAGAGGTCCTCCTCCAGGAGAGCTATCCACGCGGCTGAGGCGGCGCTACCGGACCGGGAATGTCTGGGACCCTAGGATCCGTTACTGGACTATGGGCCCCCACCCGGGGGGAGACACCCCGAGACAAGGAAGATTCCCGTGAGCGACGTCCGCAACGTGATCATCATCGGCTCAGGACCCGCGGGCTACACCGCCGCGCTCTACACCGCACGTGCCTCGCTCAACCCACTGGTCTTCGAGGGTGCCGTCACCGCGGGCGGCGCCTTGATGAACACCACCGAGGTCGAGAACTTTCCTGGTTTCAAGGAAGGCATCATGGGCCCGGACCTCATGGACAACATGAGGGCCCAGGCCGAACGCTTCGGTGCCGAGCTCATCGCGGACGACATCGCCTCGGTCGATCTCAGCGGGGAGATCAAGACGGTCACCGACACCGCCGGCGCGGTGCACCAGGCCAAGGCCGTCATCGTGGCCACCGGCTCCCAGCACCGCAGGCTCGGCCTCCCCCAGGAGGACGAGCTCTCCGGACGCGGCGTCTCCTACTGCGCGACATGTGACGGCTTCTTCTTCCGCGAGCAGGACATCGCCGTGATCGGCGGTGGCGACACCGCCATGGAGGAGGCCACCTTCCTCAGCCGGTTCGCCAGGACCGTGACCATCATCCACCGCCGCGACACCCTGCGCGCCTCCAAGGCGATGCAGGAGCGCGCCTTCGCGGACCCGAAGATCACGTTCGTCTGGGACAGCGAGGTCGCGGAGATCCATGGTGCCGATGGCAAGCTCTCGGGGCTGACCCTCAGCAACAGGAAGACCGGGGAAACCTCGGCGTTGCCGGTCACGGGGCTCTTTGTCGCCATCGGCCACGACCCCCGCGTCGAGCTGTTCAAGGGCCAGCTCGACCTGGACGACGAGGGCTACCTCCAGGTGGCCTCCCCGACCACCCGGACCAATGTGCCCGGCGTCTTCGCCGCGGGGGACGTGGTCGACCACACCTACCGCCAGGCCATCACCGCCGCGGGTACCGGCTGTGCGGCCGCCCTGGACGCCGAGCGCTATCTCGCCGCCCTCTCGGACGCGGAGTCCATCGCCTCCGACGTCTCCGCCTGACCATCCCGTCCCACCGTCTCAACCCCCATCGCAAGTGAAGGAGAACACCATGGCCGGTGCCACCGTGACCGCCACCGACGCTGACTTCGAGGAGAAGGTCCTCCAGAGCGAGAAGCCGGTCCTGGTCGACTTCTGGGCCGAGTGGTGCGGCCCCTGCCGCCAGGTCGCTCCGGCGCTCGAGGCCATCGCCGCCGAGCACGCGGACAGGCTGACCGTCGTCAAGCTCAACATCGACGAGAACCCCGCGACCGCCGCGAAGTACGGCATCCTCTCGATCCCGACGATGAACGTCTACCAGGGCGGCGACGTCGTGAAGACGATCGTCGGCGCCAAGCCGAAGGCCGCCATCGAGCGCGACCTCGCGGACTTCATCGCCGACTCCTACAAGGGCTGACTCCCTGCCGGGAGAACGACAACAGCCCGAAGAACGACAGCAGGCCCAAGAAAGCGAGGGGCCCGGCTCGTTTCACGTGAAACGAGCCGGGCCCTTCTCCTTGCTCAGCCCTCGGAGGCGTCCTCGTCCTCGGACTGCTGCCCCTGCTGGTCGAGCACCGGACCCTCGCCCGGCGCCAACTGGCCCAGGATCCGCTCCAGATCCTCTATCGAGGCGAACTCGACGACGATCTTCCCCTTCTTCTGACCGAGGTCCACCTTCACCCGGGTCTCGAAGCGGTCCGAGAGCCGACCCGCCAGATGATCCAGCGCGGGGGCGATCCGCCGCCCGGCCCGGGGGCCCTTGCCCCGCGCGGTGCTCTTCTTCGCCGGAGCGCTCTGAAGCGCGACGATCTCCTCCACCGCGCGGACCGAGAGCACCTCGGCCACGATCCGATGGGCCAGCCGGTTCTGCTCCTCGGGGTCCTCCACCGACAGCAGCGCCCTGGCATGCCCGGCGGACAGCACGCCCGCCGCCACCCGGCGCTGCACCGCGGGGGAGAGCTTCAGCAGCCGCAGCGTATTGGAGACCTGAGGCCGGGAGCGGCCGATCCGGTCCGCCAGCTCATCGTGCGTGCACTTGAAGTCGCGAAGCAGCTGATCGTAGGCCGCCGCCTCTTCCAGGGGGTTCAGCTGAGCACGGTGCAGATTCTCCAGGAGCGCGTCCAGGAGCATCTTGTCGTCCTCGGTGGCCCGGACGATCGCGGGAATGAGCTCAAGACCCGCCTCACGGCAGGCACGCCAGCGGCGCTCCCCCATGATGAGCTCATAGCGCTCCGGCCCCAACTTCCGTACCACGATGGGCTGGAGCAGCCCCACCTCCTTAATGGAGGTGACCAGCTCCGCCAGCGCGTCATCGTCGAAGACCTCACGCGGCTGCCGAGGGTTGGGGGTGATGGAGTCCAGCGGAAGCTCCGCGAAGTGGGCCCCCGCCACCTCGCCCCCCTGCACCGCGGCGGGCGGCTCCTCGACCGGAGGCGTTTCACGTGAAACGCCGTGGGAGCCGCCGTCCTCCGGAGAACCCGGTCCCGTGGGGACCACGACCCCCCGGTCCGGTGCCAGCACCGGAACCGCGGCGGGCGACACCGATGCCCCGCGATCCGTCGCCGCACTGGACTCGTCGGAGCTTGTCGGCGCGGCCGGGATCAGCGCGCCAAGCCCTCGGCCGAGCCCTCTCCGTCGTTCACTCACTATGCCCCCTTCACCGGGCTGTGCTGTTCCTGCTGCGGGAGCCCCTGCTGGGGAGCGGCCCCGCGCAGCGCGATCTCTCGGGCCGCCTCCAGATACGACAGCGATCCGCTGGAGCCCGGGTCATAGGTGAGGACCGTCTGCCCATAGCTCGGTGCCTCGGAGATGCGGACCGAACGCGGGATATTGGTCCGCAGCACCTCCTTGCCGAAGTGGCTGCGCACCTCGTCGGCCACCTGCGAGGCGAGCCTGGTCCGTCCGTCATACATCGTCAGCAGGATCGTGGAGACATGGAGCCGGGGATTGAGATGGCCCCGGACCAGCTCGACATTCCGCAGAAGCTGGCCCAGGCCCTCCAGGGCGTAGTACTCACACTGAATCGGAATGACGACCTCGGCCCCGGCCACCAGGGCGTTGACAGTGAGCAGCCCCAGGGAGGGCGGACAGTCGATGAAGACATAGTCGAGCGGCTGCTCATAGGCGCCGATGGCCCGCTGCAACCTGCTCTCCCTCGCCACCACCGAGACCAGCTCGATCTCGGCGCCCGCCAGGTCGATCGTCGCGGGGGCACAGAAGAGGCCCTCGATGTCGCGGACCGGCTGCACCACCTCGGAGAGCGGCTTGCTCTCGATGAGGACGTCATAGATGGAGGGCACCTCGGCATGGTGGTCGATGCCAAGTGCCGTGGAGGCGTTGCCCTGGGGGTCGAGGTCGATCACCAGCACGCGGGCGCCATGCAGCGCCAGCGACGCGGCGAGGTTGACCGTGGTGGTGGTCTTTCCGACGCCGCCCTTCTGGTTGGCGACGATCATGATCCGGGTGTCCTCCGGCCTGGGGAGGCTCCCCCCGGCGCGGTACATCGCCTCAACCGCCTGCTGTGCGGCGCGACTTGGCGAATCGCCCGAGGGCGCGGGGGCCGTGGGGGCGATGTCCACGGCACCGCCGGGGGCATCGGTGGATTCGGACCGAGGGCCGGGCACCGGATCAGCCGTCGGCCCAGCGATATTGGCGTCGGACCGCAATGGTTCACTCTCCTCGACATGTGCAGCCTTCGTCGCCTCAAAGCCTGCCATGTCCTGGGGGTCACGAACCAGCGAAGACCCCCTACTTGTGGAGAGAGGGCCCTCTGTGGATACCGGCGACACACTTTCGGGGGTAGCTCGAGAACGACGGTCGCGCGGCTCGGCGGCCGCGCGTCCCCGACTGATGATTCCCTGGAGCAGCGAGCGGCGTTTCACGTGAAACACGATGCCCATCCGCGCGGCCGGCGAACGGACCGACACTCCGCATCGGGGATATATTCGGCTCTTTTGGCCAGTAACGACGTATCAGACCGGCGAACCGGGGTCAGGCGAGCCCGGCGCTCAGGGCGAGCGCCAGCTGCTCCGCCCGCCGCGACGGGCGGCCTTGGCGCGCTTGGCCGCGAACCGCACACCGCCCGGGCTCTCGCCGACCTCCACCCGGACCACCGTGGACGGCGGGTCCAGCAGCTCCTTGCCGACCTGGAGCACCGAGCTGCTCACCACGCCGAGCTTCGCCAGGGCGGCTCGTGCGCCCTTGAGCTCCTGCTCCGCGGTGTCGCCCTTGAGCGCAAGCATCTCCCCATAGGGGCGCAGCAGGGGAACGCCCCATCCGGCGAGCCGGTCCAGCGGGGCGACGGCCCTGGCCGTCACCACATGGACGGGAGTCACCTCGCTCATCACTTCCTCGGCCCTGCCCCGCACCACGGTCACCTGGTCGAGTCCCAGCAGCTCAACGACCTCGTTGAGGAAGTTGGTGCGGCGGAGCAGCGGCTCCAGCAGCGTGATCCGCAGATCGGGGCGCACCAACGCCAGAGGGATGCCGGGCAGTCCGGCCCCCGAGCCCACATCGCACACGGTCACCTGCTCGGGGACGATCTCGGCGAGCACCGCGCAGTTCAGCAGGTGACGTTCCCAGAGCCTGGGCACCTCACGCGGGCCGATGAGGCCGCGGCCAACGCCGATCTCGGCGAGCAGCTCGGCATAGCGCACGGCGTCGGGCAGCCGGTCGCCAAAGATCTCGTGGGCCGCCGGCGGAGGCTCGGGAAGCTCCGCCGACGGCCCCTCGGGCGTCACACCTCGGGTCACGGCAGGACGACCACGCGGCGCTGCGGCTCCTCGCCCTCGGACTCGCTGCGCAGACCGGCGGCCGCGACGGCGTCATGCACGACCTTGCGCTCGAACGGGGTCATCGGCTTGAGCTTGACCGGCTCACCCGAGTCCTTGACCTGCTCCACGGCCTCGGTGGCGAGGGCGGTGAGCTTTTCCCGCTTGCGGGCCCGGTGACCGGCGATGTCCAGCATCAGCCTGCTGCGTTCGCCCGTCTCCCGGTGCACCGCGAGGCGGGTCAGCTCCTGGAGCGCCTCCAGGACCTCGCCGTCGCGACCGACCAGCTTCTGGAGATCGCGCGCGGGGCCGTCCGAGACGATCGAGACCGCCGCCCGGTCGCCCTCCACGTCCATGTCGATGTCGCCATCGAGGTCCGCGATGTCGAGGAGCCCTTCAAGGTAGTCGGCCGCGATCTCGCCTTCCTGCTCAAGACGAGAGAGGACATCGGCGTCCTTGGTGGCGGTTGAGGTGGTGTCCGTCACGGGTCGGGCTCCTTCTGAGTTCCTACTTCTTGCTCTTGGCGGAGGGCTTGGGCCTGCGGGGCTGGGACTTCTTCGCCCCTCCTGCCTTCCCGCCGCCCTGGCCGCGGCCTCCCTGGCCCGAGGCGGGCCGGGTGCCGTTCCGGCTGCCGTCCGCGGCGTCGGACGAGTCCTCCGAGGCCGCTGACTTCCCCGCCCCTTCCCGGGAAGGCGTCTGCTTCTTCGCCTGCTGCCCCTGGCGCTGCTGGCCCTGGCGGGGGCTCTGCCGCTGGGACTTGCTCTGCCGCTTGGGCTGCGTCCGGTTGGCGCGGGCGGTCTCGACGGCCTTCTTGGTCTCGGTCTCGACCGGCTCCTCCGTGAGCTTGCCCTTCTTCCGCAGCTTCTCCTGGCGCTGCTTGTAGGCGAGGCTGCCGGGGGTGGGATTGCGGTTGATCACATAGAGCTGCTGGCCCATGGACCAGACGTTGGTGGTCAGCCAGTAGATGAGGACGCCGACCGGGAAGTTGATGCCGAAGACGGCGAACATGATCGGGAAGATATACATCAGCATCTTCTGCTGATTCATGAACGGCGTCTTGACCGTGAGGTCGACGTTCTTTGTCATCAGCTGGCGCTGGGTGTAGAACTGCGACGCCGACATCAGGATGATCATGATGATCGTGACGGTCCTGACGGTGCCCACCGAGGCGCCGAGGTCCGCGAGGCGGCTGGCGCTGTCGAGGAAGCGCGCCGCGATCGGGGCGCCGAAGATCGTGGCCTCGCGGGCGCTGTCGACCTGGTCCTGGGTGAGGATGCCGACGGTGTCGCGGTTGGCGATGTGGTTCAGCACCTGGAAGAGCGCAATGAAGAACGGCGACTGCGCCAGGATCGGCAGACAGCTCGCCAGCGGGTTGGTGCCCGTCTCCCGGTACAGCTTCATCATCTCTTCGGACTGACGCTGCCGGTCGTTCTTGTAGCGCTCCTGGATCTTCTTCATCCGTGGCTGGAGCGCCTGCATGTTCCTCGTGGCCTTGATCTGGCGCACGAAGAGGGGGATCAGGGCGATCCGGATCACGACCACCAGGGAGACGATCGACAGGCCCCACGCCCAGCCGCTGTCCTCGTGGAAGACGAGGCTGTACGCCCTGTGGAACAGGATGATGATTTGCGTGACCACCCAGTACAGGGGACTGAGGATCGAGTTGATCGTGTCCACGGATCAGGCTCCTTGGGCTTTGTTGTGGGCACCACCGGGCGAGGCGGGGGAGAGGGTCCGTGGCCGCAGACGGGCGCGCAGACGCTGGTGCCAGACCGGGTGTTTCCGGGGCGGCACATGATCAACACCACCGCGCGACCAGGGGTTGCAGCGCAGGATGCGCCACGCGGTCAAGGCCGTCCCCTTGAGGGCGCCGTGCCGGTCGATCGCCCCGTATCCGTAGTGGGAACACGACGGATAGTAACGACAGACCGGCCCCAGCAGCGGACTGATGGTCCACTGGTACAGCTTGATCAGCAGCAGCAGTGGGTACTTCATGTCCGTACCCCTCCCAGCAGCCGCTCCAGGGCGGCGTCGAGATCCCGGGCCAGCTGCTCATAGGCGGCGCCGTCCGCGCCGGGCAGAGCCCGTACGACAACCAGGCTACCGGCGGGCAGCCGGGACAGCCGGTCCCGTATCAGGTGGCGCAGTCGGCGCTGCACGCGATTGCGGGCGACGGCGTTGCCCACGGCCTTGCTCACGACGAAACCCGCACGCGGCGGAGAGCCAGGCTCTCCCGCCGGGTGCGGGTCCTTTCCGCTGCTCAGATGGACGACGAGGTGCGGGCGTCCGGCCCTGCGCCCCCGGCGCATCGCCGTCGCGAAGTCCTCGCGCCGCCTCAGCCGGTTCTCGGAGGGCAGCACCGCATGGACCTGGTCGGGGTCGGTCAGGCCGAAAGGCGGGAGCGGCCCTTGCTGCGGCGGTTCGCGATGACGGCGCGGCCGGCACGCGTCCGCATCCGCAGACGGAAGCCGTGGGTCTTGGCCCGGCGCCGGTTGTTCGGCTGGAAAGTGCGCTTGCTCACTCGGAGGCTCCAGGGGTCTTCGGTGTTCCGCCACGGGGTGGTCGGGACAGGGGGCGTGGACCGCCGACAGCTGTCACCGTGCACCCACGAGGAGCCCGCGGCGCCCGAGTCAGCCGCCTTTCGAGGTGGACCATCGGAGGCAGGCGGCAGCAGCCGTCGACGACTCGACCTCGCAACGGTACGCGCGAGGCGCACCCCGGGTCAAACCCGGACGGCGCAGCGTTGTACACACCCTGTGGACAATGACTTGATGCGCAGACGCCGCGCTGACTACCGTTGCTGAACTCGGAATCCTTTCCCGACCCCTTCGCCGTCACACCACCGGGGGTCACCGAAGCCAGCACCAACCCCTGCGAGTGAGAGAAGCGTGCCTCGTGGCTGACCTTCCAGCAGACCTTTCCGCGGTCTGGCCACGCGCGCTGACCTCCATGCTGTCGGACGGCCAACGCATCGAGGCCAAGGACCACCGATGGCTCCAGGACTGCCAGCCGCTGGCCCTCGTCTCGGGAACGGCGCTGCTCGGCGTCTCGAACGAGTACGCCAAGAGCGTCCTCGAGGGCAGGCTCGCCCCGCTCATCAGCGACGTGCTCAGCAGGGAGTGCGGGCAGCCCATCCGGCTGGCGATCACGGTCACGGCGCCGGTCGCCGAGCCGCCGCCCCTCCCCGCCCCGGCGCAGCAGGGGCCGCCACGTCAGCGCCAGCCCGGCCCGCCGCCCGCGCCCCCGCACGAGCGCCACGACCAGCACGGACACCACCCGCGGCACGGGCAGGTGAACGGCGACGGCTCGGCGCCGTTCTACTCAGGGGACGAGGGTCACCGCTCGGGCGACGGGATGCTGCCGACCGCCCGCGCCGCCTACCCCGAACACGCCGAGGCCGGGCGGCAGCAGGTGCCCCCGCCGGTGAACTGGCAGCAGCCACACGGTGATTACCCGACCTATGGGGTCCCGGGGCGCCTGCCCGAGTCCTACGACCAGCGCGGCGGCGGGCCGCTGCCGACCGTGCCGGGCCAGGGCCAGGGACAGGGCCCCGCCGAGCCGACGGCGCGGCTCAACCCCAAGTACCTCTTCGACACGTTCGTCATCGGCGCCTCCAACCGCTTCGCCCACGCGGCGGCGGTCGCGGTCGCCGAGGCCCCGGCCAAGGCGTACAACCCCCTGTTCATCTATGGGGAGTCGGGCCTGGGCAAGACGCATCTCCTGCACGCCATCGGGCACTACGCCCGCAGCCTCTACCCGGGGACCCGCGTGCGGTACGTGAGCTCGGAGGAGTTCACGAACGAGTTCATCAACTCCATCCGCGACGGCAAGGCGGACGCGTTCCGCAAGCGCTACCGGGACATGGACATCCTGCTGGTCGACGACGTCCAGTTCCTGGCGAGCAAGGAGTCGACGCAGGAGGAGTTCTTCCACACGTTCAACACCCTGCACAACGCGAACAAGCAGATCGTGCTCTCCTCCGACCGGCCGCCGAAGCAGCTGATCACGCTGGAGGACCGGCTGCGGAACCGCTTCGAGTGGGGCCTGATCACGGACGTCCAGCCGCCCGAACTCGAGACGCGCATCGCTATCCTGCGCAAGAAGGCCGTGCAGGAGCAGCTCAACGCGCCTCCCGAGGTGCTCGAGTTCATCGCCTCGCGGATCTCGCGCAACATCAGGGAGCTCGAGGGCGCGTTGATCCGGGTCACCGCGTTCGCCAGCCTCAACCGGCAGCCGGTGGACCTCGGTCTCACCGAGATCGTCCTCAAGGACCTGATTCCCGGCGGCGAACACGCGACCCCCGACATCACCGCCGACGCCATCACCTCGGCCGTCGCGGACTACTTCGGCCTGACCGTGGACGACCTCGCGGGCACGTCGCGCAGCCGCATCCTCGTCACGGCCCGCCAGATCGCCATGTATCTGTGCCGGGAGCTCACCGATCTCTCGCTGCCCAAGATCGGCCAGCACTTCGGGGGGCGCGACCACACGACCGTCATGCACGCGGACCGCAAGATCCGCGCGCTGATGGCCGAGCGGCGCTCCATCTACAACCAGGTCACCGAGCTGACCAACCGCATCAAGGCGGGCTGAGGCCCGGCCCTCGCGGCCCCCGCGGCCCCTCTCCGCGCTCTTCGAGCGCCCGGCGCCCCCGAGACACCTCGGGGGCGCCGTTCGATTACCCCCGCGCCACCGGGCGTTCTCCACAGATCCGCCGACTTTTTCCCGTCCACACCCTGTGGGAAGCGGAAGTTGTCCAGATCTTGATCCACAGGGCCCCGGGGGAAGGGGTGTTGTCGCAGGTCAGGTGGGTGTGGATATGTGGAGGAACGCCATCCACAGACTGTGGATGGCGAAGGGGCGCCCGGGGGCCGCCGAGCGGTTGTCCACCGTCCGCCCACAGGCAAAGGGCCGTTGTACACAGGTAATCCACAGGGTTGTCCACTGTTCGGCAACGCAACGCACCCTGTCACCGGGACGAGTGAATCAGGTCACAGAGGCACGCCACTGAGCCTGTTGAGAACCTCGCGAAAACTGGGGACAGACCTGGGGAGAAGTGGCCCTCACCTGGGGATGAGCTGTGCACAACTTTCGGCTGTCCACAGGACCCCCCTGTTCATCCACCGCTCCACCCACAGGGCCTGTGCATAAAAAACGGCGGCTGACCTGCGCAAACGAGCTTTTCCACCGTTTCCACAGGCCCTACTACTACCACTACCTAGAGAAGAGGGCCGATCCGTTCAAAAGCGGGGGCTGTGCACAACCGGGCCTCTCGGCGACCTACCCGCTCCGCGTCGATTTGACTCGCGGAAGCGCCTAGTGTCAGTGCCGTGCGTCAGACTGGTGGCCGGTAAGAGGACATCAGGCAGGGCAGCCAGCGACAGCGGGAGGCGGCTGAAGTGAAGATCCGGGTGGAACGCGACGTGCTCGCCGAGGCGGTGGCCTGGGCTGCCCGCAGCCTGCCGGCCCGGCCGCCTGTGCCGGTCCTCGCGGGGCTGCTGCTGAAGGCCGAGGAGGGGACGCTGAGCCTTTCCGGCTTCGACTACGAGGTCTCGGCCCGGGTGTCGGTCGAAGTGGACGTGGAGGAGGGCGGCACGGTCCTCGTCTCGGGGCGCCTGCTCGCCGACATCTGCCGCGCCCTGCCGAACCGCCCGGTGGAGATCTCGTCCGACGGCGTGCGGGTCACCGTGCTCTGCGGCTCGTCCCGCTTCACGCTCCACACGCTGCCCGTCGAGGAATACCCCGCGCTGCCGCAGATGCCGACCGCGACGGGGACGGTCTCGGCCGAGGTGTTCGCGGCCGCCGTCTCCCAGGTGGCCATCGCCGCGGGGCGCGACGACACGCTCCCCGTGCTGACGGGCGTGCGCATCGAGATCGAGGGCGACCTGGTGACGCTCGCCTCGACCGACCGGTACCGGTTCGCGGTGCGGGAGTTCCTGTGGAAGCCCGAGACGGCCGACCTGTCCGCGGTGGCGCTCGTCCCCGCCAAGACGCTGCTCGACACGGCGAAGTCGCTGAGCGGCGGCGACACGGTGTCGCTCGCGCTCTCGGGGGCGGGCGCGGGCGAGGGCCTGATCGGCTTCGAGGGCGCGGGGCGGCGGACCACCACGCGGCTGCTCGAGGGCGACCTCCCGAAGTACCGGACGCTGTTCCCGACCGAGTTCAACTCCGTGGCCGTGATCGAGACCGTGCCGTTCGTCGAGGCCGTCAAGCGCGTGGCCCTGGTCGCCGAGCGGAACACCCCGGTCAGGCTGAGCTTCGAGCAGGGCGTGCTGATCCTGGAGGCCGGGTCGAGCGACGACGCACAGGCTGTGGAGCGCGTGGACGCGCAGCTCGAGGGCGACGACATCTCGATCGCGTTCAACCCCGGCTTCCTGCTCGAGGGCCTGAGCGCGATCGACTCCCCCGCCGCGCAGCTGTCGTTCACCACGTCGACCAAGCCCGCGCTGCTGAGCGGACGCCCCGCGGTCGACGCGGAGCCCGACGAGGCGTACAAGTACCTGATCATGCCCGTGAGGCTGAGCGGCTGAGGGCGCGCGCGAGGAGTCGCCCGCCCGGACCCGGCGCGTGCCGCGGGAGCGCGAGGGTCGTCCCTCGCACGGTCGCAGGACGCCCGTGAGGCTGAGCGGCTGAAGTGCTGAGCGGCTGAAGGGGCGCTGAGGGCGGTCGCTAGGCTCGGCTCCAGGTCGTTTCGTCACATAAGGAGTCCCCATGGAGCTCGGTCTCGTCGGTCTCGGCAGGATGGGCGGGAACATGCGTGAACGCATCCGCCGCGCGGGGCACACGGTCGTGGGTTACGCCCCGGACACCCCGGGCGCCGATGTCCACAGCCTGCGGGATCTCGTGGACGCGCTCGCCGCCCCGCGCGTGGTCTGGCTGATGGTCCCTGCCGGTGCCGTCACGCAGTCGGTCGTGGACGAGCTGTCCAGGCTGCTCTCGCCCGGCGATGTGATCGTCGACGGCGGGAACTCCCGCTGGACCGACGACGCCAAGCACGCCGAGCAGCTGGCCAAGCTGGACATCGGCTTCGTTGACTGCGGGGTCTCCGGCGGCGTCTGGGGCCTGGAGAACGGCTACGCGCTCATGTACGGCGGCGCAGACGAGCACGTGGCCAAGGTGAAGCCGATCTTCGAAGCCCTCAAGCCCGAGGGCGAGTTCGGCTCGGTCCACGCGGGCAAGGTCGGCGCCGGGCACTTCGCGAAGATGGTCCACAACGGCATCGAGTACGCGATGATGCAGGCGTTCGCCGAGGGCTGGGAGCTGCTTGAGGCGGCCGACGAGGTCACCGATGTGCGCGAGGTGTTCCGCTCCTGGCAGGAGGGCACGGTCATCAGGTCCTGGCTGCTCGACCTGGCGGTCAGGGCGCTCGACGACGACGAGCACCTGGACCAGCTGCGCGGATACGCCGCCGACTCGGGCGAGGGCCGCTGGACGGTCGAGGCCGCGATCGACAACGCCGTGCCGCTGCCCGCGATCACGGCGTCGCTGTTCGCGCGGTTCTCGTCGCGCCAGGAAGACTCCCCGCAGATGAAGATGGTCGCCGCCCTGCGGAACCAGTTCGGCGGCCACGCGGTCGAGGGCTCCAAGTAGGCCGGGGCAGGCCGCGTCACACGGTCGGGGAGGGTCGGCTTCGTTGCACGTCACACGCCTGTCGCTGGCCGACTTCCGGTCCTATGCCACGGCCGACATTGCGCTGGCCCCCGGGGTGACGACGTTCGTCGGCCCCAACGGGCAGGGCAAGACCAACCTCGTGGAGGCCGTCGGCTATCTGGCGACGCTGGGCAGCCACCGCGTCTCATCCGACGCGCCGCTGGTGCGGATGGGCGCCGAGCGCGCGGTGATCAGGGCGGCGGTGACCGAGGGCGGCCGTGAGCAGCTGGTCGAGCTCGAGCTCAACCCAGGCCGGGCCAACCGCGCCCGCCTCAACCGCTCCACCCACGTCCGCCCGCGCGACGTGCTCGGCGTGGTGCGGACGGTGCTGTTCGCGCCCGAGGACCTGCACCTGGTCAAGGGCGACCCGGGCGAGCGGCGCAGGTTCCTCGACGACCTGGTGACGGCGCGCGCCCCCAGGCTCGCCGGGGTCAGGGCGGACTACGAGCGGGTGCTCAAGCAGCGCAACACCCTGCTGAAGTCCGCGGCGATGGCCAGGCGGCACGGCGGGCGCGGCGTCGACCTGTCCACGCTCGACGTGTGGGACCAGCATCTGGCGCGCTCGGGCGCGGAGTTGCTGGCGCGGCGGCTCGATCTGGTCGCGGCGCTCGGCCCGTTGACCGACAAGGCGTACGAGTGCCTGGCCCCGGGCGGCGGCCCCGTCGGCCTCGAGTACCGCGGCCCCGCCGAGGTGGCGCCCGGGGCGTCGCGCGAGGAGTGGTACGAGGCGCTGCTCGGCGCGTTGGCCGCGGTGCGGGCCCAGGAGGTCGAACGCGGCGTGACGCTTGTCGGCCCGCACCGGGACGATCTGGGCCTGCGTCTTGGCGAGTTGCCCGCCAAGGGCTACGCGAGCCACGGCGAGGCGTGGTCGCTCGCGCTCGCGCTGCGGCTCGCGTCGTACGACCTGCTCAAGGAGGAGGGGCCCGAGCCTGTGCTGGTCCTGGACGACGTGTTCGCCGAGCTCGACGCGCGGCGAAGGGAGCGGCTCGCCGAGCTGGTCGCCGGTGGCGAGCAGGTGCTGGTGACCGCGGCGGTGGAGCAGGATGTGCCCGAGGTGCTGGCCGGTGCGCGGTTCGCGGTGGCCGAGGGGCGGGTGACCGCCGATGGCTGAGGGCCAGGACGCCTCCGGCGTGAACGCCCCTGATGGCGCCCCGTCCTCAGGGGCTCAGCCCTCAGGGGCCCAGTCCTCGGGCGTCGACCTGGCGCGCGTCGCGCTGCGGGCGGCCAAGGAGCAGGCGCGGGCGCGCGGCACGGTGGCGCAGCAGCGCAAGCAGGCGCGGCGCGGCGGTCTGCGCTCCGGCGCGCGCCCCGGCGGTCGCGATCCGCTGCCGCTCGGCGCCGCGGTGGAGCGGCTCTCGGTCGAGCGGGGCTGGGAGATGCCGCTCGCGGTGGGCGGGGTGCTGGGCCGCTGGCCCGAGTTGGTGGGCCCCGAGGTGGCGCAGCACGCGGTGCCCGAGAGCTACGACGAGGAGTCGCGCGTGCTGACCGTGCGGTGCGACTCGACGGCGTGGGCGACGCAGTTGCGGCTGCTCGCGCCCCAGCTGCTGCGCAGGCTGAACGCCGATCTCGGCCAGGGCACGGTGCGTTCGCTCAAGGTGTTCGGGCCCGCGGGCCCTGGCCGCGGCGCCGGTCGGCTGCGCGCTCCCGGCAGCAGAGGGCCGGGCGACACCTACGGGTGAGCGGGTGGGACGGGGGGTGCGGGAGTGATGCCGGTCACTTTTGCAGAGGTTGACAGACGGAAGCGCTGAGCGCCGTCGTGAGCGGATCAGGGACCCGGCCCGCATATAGGGAGTCACCGGATGGCAGTTCAGGGCGGCACATGCGGACTGAGAGCCCAGCAAACCGTCATTACAGTCGGCGCTACCGGTAGACTGAGAGGCAACCGCCCCGTTGCGGACCATGTCGAACGACACAGCCGCTCCCAGCCAGCGGGAGCAGGCTCGTGCTGTGCCAGAAAGGGCGCTTCGTGGCCGATTCCGGCGATGCCAACAACAACATTCCCACCCCCTCCGCGCCCACGGACGGGCTGCCCTCCTACGACGCCAGCGCGATCACGGTGCTCGAGGGTCTCGACGCGGTCCGCAAGCGCCCGGGCATGTACATCGGGTCCACGGGCGAACGTGGCCTGCATCACCTCGTCACCGAGGTCGTCGACAACTCCGTCGACGAGGCGCTCGCCGGGGTCGCGGACAGGATCGATGTGACCCTGCTGGCCGACGGCGGGGTCAGGGTGATCGACAACGGCCGCGGTATCCCGGTGGACATGGTCGAGTCGGAGGGCAAGCCCGCCGTCGAGGTGGTGCTCACGGTCCTGCACGCGGGCGGCAAGTTCGGCGGCGGCGGGTACTCCGTGTCCGGTGGCCTGCACGGCGTGGGCGTCTCCGTCGTCAACGCCCTCTCCCGCAGAGTCGCCATCGAGGTGCGCCGCGACGGGTACTGCTGGACGCAGTCCTACACCCTCGGCGTTCCCGACGCGCCCCTGAAGCGCAACGAGCCCGCGGAGGAGACCGGCACGTCCGTGACGTTCTGGGCGGACGGCGACATCTTCGAGACGACGGACTACTCGTTCGAGACGCTCTCGCGCCGCTTCCAGGAGATGGCGTTCCTCAACCGCGGCCTGACGATCGCCCTCACCGACGAGCGGGAGGCGGCCAAGCAGACGTCCGGCGCCGACACGGCCGCGGGCGACGGCGATCACCAGCCGCGTTCGGTGACGTACCACTACGAGGGCGGCATCGCGGACTTCGTGCGCCACCTGAACTCCCGCAAGGGCGAGCTGGTGCACCCCTCCGTGATCGAGATCGCGGCCGAGGACACCGAGCGCCGTATCTCGGTCGAGATCGCGATGCAGTGGAACAGCCAGTACAGCGAGGGCGTCTACAGCTTCGCCAACACGATCCACACGCACGAGGGCGGCACCCACGAGGAGGGCTTCCGCGCGGCGATGACCCAGCTGGTCAACAAGTACGCGCGCGAGAAGAAGCTGCTGCGCGAGAAGGACGACAACCTCACGGGCGAGGACATCCGCGAGGGCCTGACGGCGATCATCTCCGTCAAGCTGGGCGAGCCGCAGTTCGAGGGCCAGACCAAGACCAAGCTCGGGAACACCGAGGCCAAGACGTTCGTGCAGCGGATCGTCTACGAGCACCTGTCGGACTGGCTCGACCGCAACCCCGCGGAGGCCGCCGACATCATCCGCAAGGGCATCCAGGCCGCCACCGCGCGCGTCGCCGCCCGCAAGGCCCGTGACCTCACGCGCCGCAAGGGCCTGCTTGAGACGGCGTCGCTGCCGGGCAAGCTCAGCGACTGCCAGTCCAACGACGCGGCGCAGTGCGAGATCTTCATCGTCGAGGGCGACTCGGCGGGCGGCAGCGCCAAGTCGGGCCGCGACCCGCAGTACCAGGCCATCCTGCCCATCCGCGGCAAGATCCTGAACGTCGAGAAGGCCCGCATCGACAAGGTCCTCCAGAACACCGAGGTCCAGGCGCTGATCTCGGCGTTCGGCACGGGCATCCACGAGGACTTCGACATCTCGCGGCTGCGCTACCACAAGATCATCCTCATGGCCGACGCCGACGTCGACGGCCAGCACATCAACACCCTGCTGCTGACCCTGCTCTTCCGCTTCATGCGCCCGCTGGTCGAGGCCGGTCACGTCTATCTCTCCCAGCCCCCGCTCTACAAGATCAAGTGGGGCCGCGACGAGTTCGAGTACGCCTACTCCGACCGCGAGCGCGACAGCCTGATCCGCCTCGGCCGCGAGCGCGGCAAGCGGATCAGGGAGGACTCGATCCAGCGCTTCAAGGGCCTGGGCGAGATGAACGCCGAGGAGCTGCGGGTGACCACGATGGACCGGGCGCACCGCGTGCTGCGCCTGGTGACGTTGGACGACGCGGCCGCGGCCGACGACCTGTTCTCCATCCTGATGGGCGAAGACGTCGAGGCCAGGCGGTCGTTCATCCAGCGCAACGCCAAGGACGTCAGGTTCCTGGACATCTGAAGGC
This sequence comes from Streptomyces sp. PT12, assembly GCF_003311645.1. Lineage (GTDB taxonomy): Bacteria > Actinomycetota > Actinomycetes > Streptomycetales > Streptomycetaceae > Streptomyces. The sequence goes on from NZ_QEST01000256.1 coordinate 125,149, forward strand.
CGACCGGCCCCCCGGTCACCCCCACAGCGGCTCGAAAGGAATCGGACGAACGTCATGGCCGACGACAACCCCAATCTCCCCGGCGGTCTCCCCGGCGGTGAGGACTCCCCGCTGAACTCGTCGGGTGCCCTGCGCATCGAGCCGGTGACGCTCGAGACGGAGATGCAGCGGTCCTACCTGGACTACGCGATGAGCGTCATCGTCTCGCGCGCCCTGCCCGACGTGCGCGACGGGCTCAAGCCCGTGCACCGCCGCGTGCTCTACGCGATGTACGACGGCGGGTACCGGCCCGAGCGCGGCTACTACAAGTGCGCCCGCGTCGTCGGCGACGTCATGGGGACCTACCACCCCCACGGCGACACCTCGATCTACGACGCCCTGGTGCGCCTGGCCCAGCCCTGGGCGATGCGCATGCCGCTCGTGGACTCCAACGGCAACTTCGGCTCGCCGGGCAACGACCCGGCCGCCGCCATGCGGTACACCGAGTGCCGGATGGCGCCGCTGGCGATGGAGATGCTGCGGGACATCGACGAGGAGACCGTCGACTTCCAGGACAACTACGACGGCCGCAACCAGGAGCCGACGGTCCTGCCGGCGCGCTTCCCGAACCTCCTGATCAACGGCTCAGCGGGCATCGCGGTCGGCATGGCCACCAACATCCCGCCGCACAACCTCCGCGAGGTGGCCGCCGGAGCCCGCTGGTACCTGGAGCACCCCGAGGCCACCCCCGACGAGCTGCTCGACGCGTTGATCGAGCGCATCAAGGGCCCCGACTTCCCGACGGGCGCGCTCATCGTGGGCCGCACCGGCATCGAGGAGGCGTACCGCACGGGCCGCGGCTCGATCACGATGCGCGCGGTCGTCGAGGTCGAGGAGATCCAGGGCCGCCAGTGCCTCGTGGTCACCGAGCTGCCCTACCAGGTCAACCCCGACAACCTCGCGCAGAAGATCGCCGAGCTGGTCAAGGACGGCCGGGTCAGCGGCATCGCCGACGTGCGGGACGAGACCTCGTCGCGCACCGGGCAGCGCCTGGTGATCGTCCTCAAGCGGGACGCGGTCGCCAAGGTCGTCCTCAACAACCTCTACAAGCACACCGACCTCCAGACGAACTTCGGCGCCAACATGCTGGCCCTGGTCGACGGGGTGCCGCGCACGCTGTCGCTCGACGCGTTCATCCGCAACTGGGTCGCGCACCAGATCGACGTCGTCGTCCGCCGCACCCGCTACCGGCTGAGGAAGGCCGAGGAGCGCGCCCACATCCTGCGCGGCCTGCTCGCCGCGCTGGACGCGATCGACGAGGTCATCGCGCTGATCCGGCGCAGCGCCACGGTCGACGTCGCGCGCGAGGGCCTGATCTCGCTGCTCTCGATCGACGAGATCCAGGCCAACGCCATCCTGGAGATGCAGCTGCGGCGGCTCGCCGCCCTCGAGCGCCAGAAGATCACGTCGGAGCACGACGATCTCCAGGCGAAGATCGAGGAGTACAACGCCATCCTCGCCTCGCCCGAGCGCCAGCGCGCGATCATCGGCGAGGAGCTGACGGCGATCGTCGACAAGTTCGCCGACGACCGGCGGACGGCGCTGATCCCGTTCGAGGGCGACATGTCCATCGAGGACCTGATCGCCGAGGAGGACATCGTCGTCACGATCAGCCGCGGCGGCTATGTCAAGCGCACCAGGACGGACGACTACCGCGCCCAGAAGCGCGGCGGGAAGGGGGTGCGGGGCACCAAGCTGAAGGAGGACGACATCGTCGACCACTTCTTCGTCTCCACCACCCACCACTGGCTGCTGTTCTTCACCAACAAGGGCCGCGTCTACCGCGCCAAGGCGTACGAGCTGCCGGACGCGGGCCGCGAGGCGCGCGGCCAGCACGTGGCGAACCTCCTGGCGTTCCAGCCCGACGAGCGGATCGCGGAGATCCTGGCCATCAGGGACTACGAGGCGGCGCCCTACCTCGTGCTGGCCACCAAGTCGGGCCTGGTGAAGAAGACCGCGCTCAAGGACTACGACTCCCCGCGCTCGGGCGGCGTGATCGCGATCAACCTCCGCCAGACCGAGCAGGGCCTGGACGACGAGCTGATCGGCGCCGAGCTGGTCTCCGCGGCCGACGACCTGCTGCTGATCAGCAAGAAGGCGCAGTCGATCCGTTTCACCGCGACCGACGACGCGCTGCGGCCCATGGGCCGGGCGACGTCGGGGGTGAAGGGGATGAGCTTCCGCGAGGGCGACGAGCTGCTGTCGATGAACGTCGTGCGCGCGGGCACGTATGTGTTTACCGCCACGGACGGCGGGTACGCCAAGCGGACGCCCGTGGACGAATACCGCGTCCAGGGGCGCGGTGGCCTCGGGATCAAGGCCGCGAAGATCGTGGAGGACCGGGGCTCCCTGGTGGGCGCGCTGGTCGTCGAGGACACTGATGAGATCCTGGCCATCACGCTCGGCGGCGGGGTGATCCGCACGCGGGTCAACGAGGTCAGGGAGACGGGCCGTGACACCATGGGCGTCCAGTTGATCAACCTCGGTAAGCGGGACGCCGTGGTCGGCATCGCCCGCAACGCCGAGGCGGGCCGCGAGGCCGAGGAAGTCGAGGCCGAGTCCGCGGAAGAGGCGGCGGCCCCGGGCGATGAGGAGTAGGGCGTGAGCGGTTCCAGGGGAGCTCCCGGGGATGTCCCGGGGAACGATGGACAGCCGCCAGGCCGTTCACCCTCGGGCCCGCCGCAGGGCGCGGCCGCCCCTGGCCAAGGCCCCGGGGGCACCGGCCCCCGGGGTGACACCCCGAATGACCCGACGCGTGGGGGGACCACGATGACCAGTGCACGACCCGTCGACCCGTACGGGCAGGACGCGCAGCACTACCACCCCCCGCAGGCGTACCCGCAGCCGCAGCAGGGACCGCCGCCGCCCCAGTCACCCCCGCCGTCGGTCACCCGGGCCTCGGGGATGCAGGGGACGCAGGGAAGCGGCGTGCGGGTCGCGCGCACCGGCGCGCGTACCGTTCCGCGCACCCGCAAGGCGCGGCTGCGGGTGGCGAAGGCGGACCCGTGGTCGGTGATGAAGGTCAGCTTTCTGCTCTCCATCGCCCTGGGTATCTGCACGATCATCGCGGTGTCGGTGCTGTGGATGGTGATGGACGCGATGGGCGTCTTCTCGACCATCGGCGAGACCATCACCGAGGCGACCGAGACGGACTCCGAGAGCGGCTTCGATCTCGAGGCGTTCCTGTCGCTGCCGCGGGTGCTGATCTTCACATCGGTGATCGCCGTGATCGACGTGGTGCTCGCCACCGCCCTGGCGACGCTCGGGGCGTTCATGTACAACCTGTCGGCGGGGTTTGTCGGGGGCGTCGAGGTGACCCTGGCGGAGGACGAATAGGCGGAAGGGCAATAGCGATTTGGGCGCGGGGGCGCCCATGCGCTAGCCTTTCCGTGCACAGCGGGGCTATAGCTCAGATGGTTAGAGCGCATCCCTGATAAGGATGAGGCCACAGGTTCAAGTCCTGTTAGCCCCACCGGCCGCGTCGCCCCCGGTCCCAGATGGCCGGGGGCGTTTGACATACGCGGCTGACATCATGGGTATCATCGGGCGCCAGATGGTCCGATCACGTATCTGCAAGAAGGACGAGGTAGCGCGGTGAAGAAGCTCCTCCTGGTCGCCCTGGCCGCCATCGGTGGCCTCCTCGTGTACCGCCAGATCCAGGCGGACAAGGCCGAGCAGGACCTGTGGACGGAGGCCACGGACGCCGTTCCGAGCGGTTCCTCGGGCGCCTGACCCGACGCCGGACGGCGCGACAGACTGTGTTCCGGGCCCCCGGCTGCGCTGTGCGGCCGGGGGCCCGTGTGCTGCTCCGATGTGCGGATGCGAACGCTTGCGGCGGCGCTCAGCCCTGGTGGCTCTCGTAGTGCTCGACCGCCTCGCGGGTGCGCGCGATGCCGTACACCCTGAGGAATTCGGCCAGTTCGGGGTGCGTGTCCGCGAGCAGCCGCGACGCGCTCTGGATCTCGGTGGCGTCGGAGACCGAGCGGAGCAGCGCCTGGATCTCGCGCACGACGCGCTTGGTGGGGTTCGCGGGGACCCCGATGGAGCTTGACCTGGCGGCGGTCGAGTGGGTGCCGAGCACGTTCCCCCCGGACGTGCGGCGGATCTCCTCCATCGCCGATGTGGCCTCGGCGGCGCTAATGCGGCCCCCGCGCACCTCGGCGGCCAACTCCTGGAGAGACCTGACCCGTTGGACGACCGCGGGGTTGCCGATCTTCGCGCGTTGCCCGCTCATGAGCTGGGACAGCATCGGTGCCGAAAGGCCGAGGACGACCGCCAGGCGGGCCTGGTTCAGCCCGAGGTCCGCGATGAGGCGGCGAAAGAGCGTCCCGAGCGGTTCCCCGTACCAGGTCGTCTGTTGTTCTCTCGCTTTTTCGGTGGACTCCTGCTGTGCTGCGTCCATCGTCTCTCCCCTGTTCTCCCCTGATCGCTTCACGTGAGCGAAGTTGCGCGTCATCCTACGGAGCGACCGGTGCCCGGGGCGATACCCGGTCGGTATCCGGGGAGAAGATTGGGTAACCTTGACCTTGGCTCCCCAGAGAGCCGTTCGGGGCCTTAGCTCAGTTGGTAGAGCGCTGTCTTTGCATGGCAGATGTCAGGAGTTCGACTCTCCTAGGCTCCACACGTGAAGCCTTTGTGAGGAGCGCTCACTCCCGCGTCGCGTCGCTGATAGTCAAGGGTGCGATGGCGTAGCGGCGCGGTGAGGGAGGCGGGCCCATGGACGTGGGCGACCTGGTCGGAGGGCGTTACCGGCTGCGGGAGCGCTTCACCGAGGGCGCCATGGGCCAGGTCTGGCGGGCCACCGACGCGTTGGTGCCGCGCACCGTGGTGCTCAAGCGCACGCACGTCGACGGCGGACGCGGGCAGCGCGCGGTGCTCCAAGAGGCCGCGATTCTGGCCGAGATGCAGCACCCGCACGTGGTGACGCTGCACGATGTGATCCCCGGGGACGCGGGCGGCGGCGACCACTGGCTGGTCATGGAGTACGTCACATCGCGCAGCCTCGCGGGGCTCGTCAACGCCCTTCCCCGGCGCAGGCTCGCCGACGATGACGGGGTTCAGGCGTGGCGGCGGGCGGCGGAGATCGGCGTGCAGCTCGCCGAGGCGCTGCGGGCCGTGCACGCCAAGGGCGTGGTGCACCGCGACGTCAAGCCGGGGAACGTCCTGGTCGCCGACAACTGGTTTGTGAAGCTCGGCGACTTCGGGAACTGCGGCGCGGGCGACCCCGAGGAGACCCAGGGCGAGGGCCCGATCCCCCGCACCCCCGCGTATGCCGCGCCCGAGGTGCACAGGGGCGGGGTGCCGAGCCGCGCGTCCGACGTGTTCTCGCTCGGCGCCACGCTCTTCCGCGTCGTCGAGGGCCACTCCCTGTACGGCCCGAGCGCCACCGAGGCCGAGATGGAGATGCGGGCGCGGGCGGGGGCGTTCGTCGCGGCGGTGCGCGCCGGGCCTCTCGGCCCGGTGCTCGACCGGCTGCTCGCGCCGCGCCCCGAGGACCGGCCCGACGCGGCCGAGGCGGTCGCGCTGCTGCGCGGGCTGCTGCCCGCGGCCGACGTCCGCTCCGCGCCGCCGCGTTCGGGCCCTGTACCGGTCGACGCGCCGGTCGACGCGTTGAACGCGCCCCCCGCGCCGCCGCGTTCGCGCCCCCCGGCGTGGGCCGTCCTGGCCGGGGTGGGTCTTGTCGCGCTGGCCGCCGCGGTGGTGGTCGGCCTCCGGATTTCCGGGGGCGAAGGGAACGGCAACGCCCAGCCCGCCGATCCCGCGCCCGTCCCCGAGGCCCTGCGGCCGCCCGATCGCCCGGTGGGCCAGGTCATCGGCCACGCCCCGAGCGCCGACCCGTGCGCGCTGGTGGACCCGGTGGGGCTCGCGGCGTTCGGCGACACGCGACTCGACCGCGACTACGGGAACTTCGACCGCTGCGACGTCCGCGTCCTGCCGCCCGATGGCGGCGAGATCGACGTGATGGTGGACCTCAACAACGCGCCCGCGCCCGAGATCTCCTCCCCCTCCGAGCCGGTCGGCGACGTGCGCGTGGTGTCCTACCCGCCCACGGGGGACGACTGCACGCGCCTGGTGCTGCTGCCCGACGGCAACTGGCTCACCGTCGCCGCCAAGTACGGGGACGGCGGCGCCCCCGACCGGTGCGCGATCGCCGATGCGAGCGCCCGGCACGCGGCCGACGTCGTCAACGAGCACGGCACGCTGCCGCGCCGCCCCGCCGCGTTCCCCCCTGGGTCCCTGGCCGGGTACAGCGCCTGCGCGCTGCTCGACGCCGCGACGCTGACCGCGGCCGTGCCAGGGCTCGACACCGGGAGCCCCAACACCGGGTTCGCCGAGTGGCAGTGCGAGTGGTACGGGATGGCGGACGACGCCGCGGTGATGCTCCGCTTCGACCGCGCCGAGCCGCTGACGGCCGAGCACGGGCACGCCACGCAGTTCAACGGCTACGACGCCGCCGTGGGCCGAGGGGCCGAGGGCCCCGGCACGTGCCGGGTGATCCTGGAGTACCGGCACTACACGGGCGAGGAGGGCGACCCCGCCGTGGAGAAGCTGTTCCTCGTCGTGGGCAGCCCCGACGGCGAGGACGCCGCGTGCGCCGCGGCGGGCGAGCTGATGACGTCCGCGTCCTCGGCCCTGCCGCCGCCCCCGTGACGGTCGGGCACGGGGCGCCGCTCTCGGGACCGGTCACGGGCCGCGGGGCCACCATGGCAGGGAGACGGCGAGCACACGGTCGGGTACCTGGTCGGGTACACGGTCGAGCTCATGGTCGAGGAGACGGTCGAGGAGACGGTCGAGGAGACGGGAGTCGGCATGGCGATCACGACGAACCACCGCAGCCTGGCCCGGGGCGTGCCCCCCTCGCCCTCCGGCACGATCCACGCGCGCACCATCGGCAGCGACATCGCCTTCCGTCCGCGCGAGGGGCGGCGGATCACCTTCGGCCGGAACAGCGGCGACGTGCAGGTGTGCATCGGCGGCGACGACCGCCGCGTCAGCCGCCGCCAGGGCACGCTGACCCGCAGCGAACGCCGCTGGTGGCTCACCAACCTCGGCAGGCTGCCGATCCGGCTTCCCGACTCGATGCTGCTGTTCACGCGCGAGGCCCCCGTTCCGCTGCGCACCGGCTACACGCCCGTCTTCCTGCGCGGCTCGAGCGGCCGTGAGCACCTGCTCGAGCTGTATGTGACGGGCGAGGACGCCGCGCGCCCCGGGCCCGAGCCCGACGACCCGACGCAGCCGCCGAGGACGTGGCACCTGGCGGCCGACGAGCGGCTGGCGTTGATCATCCTGGCGCGGCGCTATCTGCTGCACGAGGCCAACCCCCAGCCGCTCACCTGGCTCCAGGCGTTCCACGAGCTCAACGCCCTTCAGCCGGACGCCGGTTGGACGGTGCCGATCCTTCAGCACCTGGTCGAGGACGTGCGGCGGCGGCTGTCGGCCGACGGCGTGCGCGGCCTGACCGCGGCGGAGGTCCAGCAGCCGGTGGGCAACGCGCTCAACGACAACCTCATCCGCGAGCTGCTGATGTCCACGACGATCGTGCCGACCGATCTGGCCGTGCTCGACGGGCCGTTCGGGGAGTAGGCGAGCCGCCGGTCGGGTGCGGGCGCCGGTCGGGTGCGGGTGCCGGTCAGTCGCGGGCGACGATGGTCAGCTGGGGAACGGCGCGGAGCCGCCCGGCGCGGATCAGCTCCGGGTCGCGCCCTTCGATGGCGCAGTACAACACCTCGTACGCCCCGCGCGCGCCCGCCAGGATGCGCCCCGGGTCCACCTCGTGCCGCTTCACCTGCGGCATCCACGGCAGCGGCGCCAGGTCGAGCACGAACGGCGCGCGCCCCGGCTCGGCCATTCTTCGCTGGAGCGTGCGACGTTCGGTCCGGTAGCGGGCGATGGCCGCGGCGTACGCGGTGCCAAGACCCTCACGGATGCGGTTGAGGTGGCGGATGGCATAGCGCTGCGAGAGCGTCAGCCTGGCGCTCGGCGGGCCGATGGGCCGGGTGCTGAGCGACAGCACATGCGTGCAGCCGTCCTGGAGCGCGAGCCGGTAGGGGTGCGGGGTCAGCACGCCGCCGTCGACGGCCCGTTCGCCGCGGAAGTCCGTCGTGCCGCGCAGCGCGACGGGCAGCCAGGCGCTGGCGACGAGCGCGGCGCGCAGGTCGGCGGGCGTGGCGAAGTCGGAGACGGACGTGGTGCGCATCGCGTCCACCAGGGTCACGGCGACGTGCAGCCGCGTGGGGGAGTCGAGGACGCGCTGGTAGTTGAGCGGCTTGACGCGGTCCACGACGTCGAACGCGTAGTCGAGGTCGAGGATCTGGCCGCGCAGGGCCCTGCGGAAGTCGACGAAGCGGCGGGTGGCGAGGTCGTCGTAGTAGATCGAAAGGGGGTACCACGTGTCGCCGTTGAGGAAGTACGCGCTGTTGATCGCGCCGGACGAGGCGGAGTAGACGGCGTCGAACGCGCGGATGAGGTCGAGGTCCTCGATCGCCGTGAGCATCGCCGCTGAGACGACGCCCCTGATGCCGCCGCCCTCGACGGCGAGCCCGATCTTCAGGTCGTCCGCCGGGGCGTCGGGGCGGTGCCCCTTGGCCCGGCGGTTGCGCAGCGCCGCGAGCACCGGGTGATCAGGGGACCACGGGGTGGAGCGGGTGGCTGGGCCGGTCGGTGCATGCATGGGAACACCCCCACTGGAGATAAGTGGCAGGGTACTCGCAATGTAAGGGAAAACGCGGTCAATTCGCCCGTAGTTCCTCGGGCGGCGTGCGCTCGGCGTTGACGTGCTCGGTGCGTTCGAGCTCGCCCCACACGATGTAGCGGTGGCGCGAGGTGTAGAGCGGGGTGCACGTGGTGAGCGTGATGTAACGCCCCGCCTCGGTCGCGCCCGACTCCTCGGGGATGGGGTCGAGGACCTCGGTGTTGAACTTCGAGGTCTCGGGGAGGATCGCGTAGGCGCGGTAGATGTACCAGGTGTTCTCGGTCTCGAAGACGATCGGGTCGCCTTCCTCGATGCGCTGGATGTCGTGGAACTTCGCGCCGTGGCCGTCCCGGTGGGCGGCGAGCGAGAAGTTCCCCTCGTCGTCCCAGGGGAGGGCCGACTCGACGGGCTCGTCGTAGTACCCGGCGACGCCGCCGTTCAGTATGTCGAGGTCGATGCCCTTCTTCACCAGGATCTCGTCGCCCGACATCGTGGGGACGTGGAGGAAGCCGATGCCGTCCTCGGGGTCGTACTCGGGCGGGAGCGCGGCGTCGTCGCCGCCCGCCGCGTCGTCGTCGTCCGAGGCGGCCCACTGCTCGCGGACGGCGTCGCTGTCGCGTTTGGCCTCCTGGTTGGCGACGACGTTGGTCCACCACAGGGAGTAGACCACGAAGAGGCCGAGGACGAGGCCCGCGGTGATGAGCAGCTCGCCGAAGACGCTGACGGTGGCGGCCAGCCGGTGGCGGGCACGCGAGGGGGCGGGCCTTGGGGCCTCGTCCTCGTCCTCGGCGTCCGTCCGCTCCTGGGCGTCCGTCCGCTCCTGGGCGTCCACCGGCTCCTGGGCGTCGTCGTCGCGCTCGTCCTCGCGTTCGTTCCCGCGCGCCTCGTCGGTCGCCTCGTCGGTCGCCTCGTCGGTCGTTTCGTCGGTCGTTTCGTCGGTCGTTTCGTCGGTCGTTTCGGCGTCGGGGGCGGGGGACGCGTTGCTGCTCTTCCTTGGCACCGGCGGAAGTCTCCGATCAGTCGACGAGGGCATCCGGCTTCCCTTCGCTCCGGGGACGCTCCTCAATCATCTGGCCCCAGACAATCAGACGGTAGGTCGAGGTGAACTCGGGGGTGCACGTGGTCAGGGTGATGTAACGCCCCGGCTCGGTGAAGCCGCCCTGCTCGGGAACGGGGTCGAGCACCTCGGTGTTGGAGGGTGAGGTCTCATCCAGGCGGCTGGTCATCTCGTATGTGTAGAACGCGTCGGCCGTCTCGATCACGATCGGGTCGCCCGGGTCGAGCTGGTTGATGTAACGGAACGGCTCGCCATGGGTGTTGCGGTGCCCCGCGATCCCGAAGTTCCCCTCCTCCTCCCATGGCATCGCGGTCGGCAGCCGGTCGGCCTCCGAGTAGTGGCCGACCATGCCGTTGTCGAGCACGGTGGCGGGGTCGACCGTCTCGGCCACGGGGACGCGGACGTCGAGGGTGGGGATGTAGAGGATGGCGAAGCCCTGGCCCGCGGAGAAGGCGCCGGGGTCGCGGCTCCCGCCGTCGTCGCCGCCCGAATCGTCCCACTGCTCGGTGAGGCGGTCGGCCTCGCCGTTGGCGTGCGCCCTGGCCTCCACGTTGGTCCACCACAGCTGGTAGACGACGAAGAGGAGCAGCAGCGCGCCGGTCGTGATGAACAGCTCGCCGATGACGTTGCTGATGGCCGTCCCGGTCTGGCGTGCGGCCCGCGCGGCCGTCTTCGCCGCCTTGCGGCGGGCCGCCCTGCCGCCCGACAGCTCGTCGGCCGCCGTCGGGGGCGCCGCTGCGGGCGTCGGCGCCGCGGGCCTGCGGCCGCCGCCCTTGCCCTGCGCCGCCCTGCGGCGGGCCGCGCGGCCGCCCTCGGGGGGCGCGGCCTCGGCGGCGTGCGCCCCCGAGGCCCGCTCCTGCGAGGGCTTGCCCTGGGCCGCCCTGCGCCGCGCGGCGCGCCCGCCCGTCGGGGGCGGGACGGCGGCGGGCACGGCCTCGCCCGTCAACTCCCGGGTCTCGTCGTACCCTTGCGCCGCCGCCTGGGCAGCGGCCCGCGCCTGCGCGGCCCTGCGCCTGGCCGCCCTGCCGCCCGTGGCGGGGGGTGGCGCGCCGAGGTCGCGGGGGCGGCGCAGGCCCACCGTCTCGGGGTCGGGTCGCTGGGCGCCCGCCTCGGGCGCGAGATGGGCGTAATACGCCTCGTCGTACGCCTCGTCGTGGCCGTCGCCCTGGCCGCCGGGGCCCGAAGCCTGCCCGGGCAGCGGGTCGTTGAGCGGGTCGTGCAACGCCTCGACGGCCGCCTGGTAGGCCCCTGGCTCGTAGTACGCGTCGCCCTCGCGGGGCCCCGCGGTCACGCCGCCGACTCCACGACGGGGGCGAGCCCGTGCGAGCGGGCCACGGCGTCGGGGTCGCCGCAGACCGCGAGCCAGTTGGCGAGCATCCGGTGGCCCCCTCGGGTGAGGACCGACTCCGGGTGGAACTGCACGCCCTCGACCGGCAGCTCGCGGTGGCGCAGCGCCATCGGCACCTCGCCCGCCCAGGCTGTGACCCTCAACTCATCAGGCAGCGTGGGCTCTTCGGCCGCCAGCGAGTGGTAGCGCGTCACGGTCAACGGCGTCGGCAGGCCCTCGAAGACGCCCTCGCCGGTGTGGCGGATGTCCGAGGTCTTGCCGTGCAGCAGCTCGGGCGCGCGGCCGACGACGCCGCCGTAGGCGACGGCCATGGCCTGCATCCCGAGGCACACGCCGAAGACGGGCGTGCGGGTCGCGGCGCAGTGGGTGACCATCTCCACGCTGACGCCCGCCCGTTCGGGGGTGCCGGGGCCAGGGGAGAGCAGCACGCCCGCGAAGCCGCCCTGCTGGACGCGCTCGGGGCGCACCGCGTCGTTGCGCAGGACCTCGCACTCGGCGCCGAGTTGGTAGAGGTACTGGACCAGGTTGTAGACAAAGCTGTCGTAGTTGTCGACGACCAGCACCCGGGTGCGGCTCATCCGCCGGTCTCCTCTCCCCCTTCGTCCACCGTGACGTCGTTGAACGGCAGGATCGGCTCGGCCCACGGGAAGATGTACTGGAAGAGCAGGTACACCACGCCCAGCACCAGCACCAGCGAGATCAGCGAGCGCACCAGCACGTTGCCCGGCAGGTGACGCCAGATCCACCCGTACATGGCTTCTGCTTTCTCCCCTTCATGCGACGCCGCGTGCCCCAAGCGTACGACGCGGGGGCAGGGGGCCGGAGGGGGTCGGAGTCATTGGCGGGATCTCGTGGGGTCGTTCCGGGGCCGGCCCCGTCATCCCGCGGGCTCGACCGGCTCGGCGTGGCCGAGGGCCGTGGAGCCCGACCAGCCGGGCAGGGTCACCGAGCGGTGCTCCTCCACGTCCCAGCCGAGGCCGTACGCCCTCACATACTGGCGGTAGCTCGCCAGCCCTGGCGAGGCGTCGAGCGCGGCGCGCAGCGCGGCGCGGTCGCCGACGGCGGTGACGGTGTAGGGCGGGGAGTAGAGGCGTCCCTGGAGGATCAGGGTGTTGCCCACGCAGCGGACCGCGCTCGTGGAGATCAGCCGCTGGTCCATGACGCGCACGCCGTCGGCGCCGCCCGCCCACAGGGCGTTCACCACGGCCTGGAGGTCCTGCTGGTGGATGACGAGGTCGTTGGGCGAGGGGTCGGGAACGCCGGGGACCAGGGCCGTCGCGCCGGGCGGCGCGTCGGTGAGGGTGACCGTGAGCCCCGGGCCCGTGAGGTCGGTCAGGCCCGCCTGGGCCTCCAGGGCGTCGAGGCGGCGGTCGCCGTCGTCGCCGCCCTGGGCGTCCTCCCGGGCCAGGGCGGCGACCTCGGCCCTCAGCTCGGCGGCGGCGGCCTCGAGGGCGGCGTTGTCCCGCGCCCGCTCGCGGATCAGGTCGGACATCTGAAGCAGGGAGTCGTCGGTGCGTATGTTGTTGCCGCCCGAGACGTCCGAGCTCAGCCAGAAGATGAGGCCCGCGAGGGCGAAGACGGCGAGGGTGCACAGCCGCGCGGGGCGCGATCCGGAGCCGTTCACCGTACCCCTGGTCTCCTTTCCTGGCGCGGGAGGCACTACGCTAACGGACGATCCCACAGCTACGCGCTGTCCAGCGCGATACAGGCAGCGCGATCGACAGGAGACCTCCTCGTGCCGAAGTCCAGGATCCGGAAGAAGAAGGACGACTCGTACGCCCCGCCGGAGAAGCGGGCGACGACGAAGATCGACATGGGCTCCGGGCGCCGCTGGGTGGCGCCGCTGATGCTGTCGATGTTCGCCATCGGCCTCGCGTGGATCGTGGTGTACTACGTCACCCAGGCCGATCTGCCGATCGAGTCCCTCGAGGACTGGAACATCGTGGTCGGCTTCGGCTTCATCGCGGTGGGGTTCGTGGTCTCGACCCAGTGGAAGTAGGGCCCCGCTCCCGGGCCGTCGCGCACGTTATCCACAGCTCGCCCGAACATCACAAGATCTGTGGATAACTGAGCGAACAAGGGAACGCCCGTCCGAGCGGCGCGGGCCGTCGAACCCCTGCTCGCCTGCGGAAACGCCGGTTGACGCTGGTCAGGGACGGGTCATCCACAACCCGCACAAGATCCAGCACCGGCTGTGGATAACCCGGCCTGCGGCGGCCTTCGCGGTCAGCCGGTCAGACGCGCCAGCCGGGTCGGCCGGGCCGCGTCAGCCGAGGAGCTGCGCGGTCCGCACCGCGCACGCGACGCCCATCACCACGAGCAGCCCGACGCACGTCGCCACCTGGATCGTGGTCCTGCGCTCGCGAGGAGCGTTGACCATCGCGTACGCCACGACCGCGCCGGCGGCCAGGCCGCCGAGGTGCGCCTGCCAGGCGATCTGGTCGGCCCAGACGAAGGTGATCAGGAGGTTGATCCCGAGGAGCACGCCGATCGACCGCAGGTCGGCCCGCACGCGCCGCGCGAGCACGGCCGTCGCGCCGAAGAGGCCGAAGATCGCCCCCGAGGCGCCGAGCGACGGCTGGTTCTGCGCGGCCAGCAGATACGACAGGGTGCTGCCCGCCAGCGCGGAGATCAGGTAGAGCGCCAGGAAACGGGCCCGGCCGAGCGCCGCCTCGAGGGCGGGGCCGAGGAACCAGAGCCCCAGCATGTTGAACGCCAGGTGCCACAGCTCCTCGTGGAGGAACGCCGCCGTGAGCATCCGGTACCACTCGCCGTCCGCGACCCCGACCCATGTGAACGACTGGACGTCGAACGCGTACCCGAGCATCGCGAAGTCGGTGCGGACCTCGAGCCGGTCGTCGACGATCCCGAAGACGTCGATCGCCAGCAGGACGCCGAGGAACACCGCGACATTGAGCGAGAGCAGGACGAGCGTGACAAGCCGGGGATTCCCCGCGGCGACCACGCCACCCGCCACCGTCCTCGGCGCCGCGGCCCGCGCCGCGGCGGCGCCGCCCTGAACGCACTCGGGGCACTGGTAGCCCACGGGCGCCGAGATCATGCACGAGGGGCAGATGGGCCGGTCGCAGCGCGAGCAGCGGATGCCGGTCTCCCGGTCGGGGTGGCGATAGCAGTGCGCCAGGCCCGACTGCGGCTGCGGCGGTCCCTGCTGCTCCGTCATGGCGTCCCTTCCCCGGCGTCCGGCGCCGGCCACGCTCTCCCGGGCCATTCCGGCCCCCTGGTCCTACGGACAGGGTGCCGGAATGGTTCCCGAAAGGGGAGGGTCTTCAGGCGTCGCGGGTCTCGATGGTGACCGATTCGATCACCACGTCCTGCACCGGGCGGTCGGTGCGCCCGTCGGTGGCGGTGTTCGCGATGTCGTCCACCGTCTTCTGCCCCGTGGGCGTGCTGACCTCGCCGAAGATGGTGTGCTTCCCGGTGAGCCACGTGGTCGGTGCGACCGTGATGAAGAACTGCGAGCCGTTGGTGCCGGGGCCCGCGTTCGCCATCGCCAGCAGGTAGGGGCGGGTGAAGGCGAGATCGGGGTGGATCTCGTCCTCGAACTTGTACCCGGGCCCGCCGGTGCCGTTGCCCAGGGGGTCACCGCCCTGGATCATGAAGCCGCTGATCACCCGGTGGAACACGGTGCCGTCGTACAGCCGCTCGGAGGACCTCTGGCCCGTCGACGGGTGCGTCCACTCGCGGGAGCCCTCCGCGAGCTCGACAAAGTTCTTGACCGTCTTCGGCGCGTGGTTCGGGAAGAGCCGGACCTCGATGTCGCCTCGGTTGGTCTTCAGGGTGGCATAGAGCTGCTCGGCCACGATGTACCTTCCGTCTACGTCAGTGACGGTTCACGATCCTGCCACGGGTGCCCCGCACGACGTGCCCCCGGATGGCCCTTTACCGCGCCGTAGCCCTCCGCGACCGGCATGATTTGCGCATGATTCACCCGCGAATGGACAACCGAGATTTCAGCGGAGCAACGCCGCCACCGAACCACAAGGAGGGTAACCAGTGAGCCACAACGGGAAGTCGGGCGTGCGGCACGCCGCGGACATGGTGACGCCGTACGCGATGAACGCCAAGGACAACGCCGTGCAGTACGCGCAGCAGGCCGGAGCCTACCTCGGGCCAAGGGCCCGCAGGGCCGCGGTCAAGGCCCGCACCGGGTACGCGACCCGGGTCGCGCCCCGCATGGGGCGCGCGGTGGCCGCCGCGGGTCCCGCCAAGGAGCAGGCCGCGGCGCGTTCGCAGGCCGCGATGGCCGCGCTGCGCGGCGACATCTCGGCCCGGGAGATCAGGGGCGCCCTGCGCCGCAAGGCCAGGCGCCAGCGCACGGCCCTGATGATCAGGCGCCTGGGGATGCTCGGGCTCGCCGCGGGTGGCGCGTATGCGGCCTGGAAGTGGTGGAGCGGGCAGAACGACCAGGACTGGACGATGGAGCCCTCCCCCGCCACCGAGGTGAACCCGGAGGCGGAGGAGGGCTCGAAGGGCTGAGCGCCGCCCGGAGGCCCTAACCGTCCTCGCGGAAGCCGAACGGGCCGCCGTCTTCCCCGCCCTGGTCCCCGCCGCCCGGGTTTCCTGGACCGCCGCCCAGCTCCTGCGTGGTGAGGGTCACGGTGGACTGCGGCTGGACCTGCGAGCCGGGCGGCGGGTCGGTCGCCGTGACGATGGCCGTCACGGTGTCGGGGCCGCTCACCACGACGTTCAGGCCCATGCCCTGGAGCTGCGGCCTGATCTCGGCCAGTGGCCTGTTGAGCATGTCGTTCGGCAGCGTGACCGGTGGCGGCTGCTCCTCCGAGCGGATCGCCACGGTCAGCGTGACCGTCGTCCCAGGGGCCTGGGTGCTTCCGGCCGTCGGGTCCTGGCTGATGACCTCGCCCTCGTTGCGGGAGTCGTCCGTCTGGTTCTGCGTGACGACGATGAACTCCGCCGCCTCGAGCTCGGCCCGCGCCTGGTCGATGTGGTCGCCGACGACGTCGGGGACCTGCACGCCGTCGGGCTCCACGGCCACGGTCAGCGTGACCACGGACTCGGGGTCGGCCTCATCGCCCGCGCCCGGGCTCTGGTCGAGGACGGTCTCCGGCTCCTCGTCGGCGGTGACCTCCTCCTCGCGCTCGACCTCGAAGCCCGCCTCCTCCAGCTCGGCCTCCGCCTCGTCGAACGGGTCGCCCACGACGTCGGGCACCTCGACGGGCTCGGGGCCCTCGGACAGGATGATCGAGACCTCGGTGTCCCTCGGGTGCTCCTCGCCCGCCGGGGGGTCCGTGCGGCAGACCGTGTCCGCCTCCTGCTCGCACGGCGCGCTCTCGCCGCTCTCCACCGGCTGGAAGCCCGCGTTGACCAGGCTGTCCCGCGCCTCCTCAAGCGTCTCGCCCGCCACGTCGGGGACGGTGAGGTTACCCGCGGGCGGGTCGCTCGCGAACAGCGCGCGGCCGATGAAGATCGCGCCCACGAGCACGAGCACCCCGGCGAGCACCAGCAGGATCGTCGAGGTGTTCCGGTTGCGCTGGCGGCGGTCGGCGCGCGAGGGGTAGTCGTCGTATCCGTCGGGGTCGGACGCGGGGGGGAGCATCGTTGTCGCGGGGTCGGCGGCGCGCAGCGCGGTCGTCGGCCGGTCGTCGTACCCGTACGCGGCCGCGCCCATCGCGGCCATCGCGCCCACCGGGCGGCCGTCGAGCGTCGCCTCGATGTCGGCGCGCATCTCGTCCGCCGACTGGTACCGGTAGTCGGGGTCCTTCATCAGCGCCTTGAGCACGATGGCGTCGGTGTCGGGCGTGATCTCGGGGTCGAAGACGCTCGGCGGCTGCGGCTCCTCGCGGACGTGCTGATACGCCACGGCGAC
Organism: Streptomyces sp. PT12; assembly: GCF_003311645.1. Classification (GTDB taxonomy): domain Bacteria; phylum Actinomycetota; class Actinomycetes; order Streptomycetales; family Streptomycetaceae; genus Streptomyces. The sequence continues at coordinate 142,130 of NZ_QEST01000256.1, forward strand.
CGGCGAGTCCCCGATGAACGGGGGCCGCACGGTCAGCAGCTCGTACAGCAGGCAGCCCGTGGAGTAGAGGTCGGAACGCGCGTCCACCGTCTCGCCCTTGGCCTGCTCGGGCGAGAGGTACTGCGCGGTGCCGATCACGGCCGCGGTCTGCGTCATCGTCATGCCGGAGTCGCCCATGGCGCGGGCGATGCCGAAGTCCATCACCTTGACCTGGCCGGTGCGCGTCAGCATGACGTTGGCGGGCTTGATGTCGCGGTGGACGATCCCGTTCCTGTGGGAGTACTCCAGGGCCTGGAGGATGCCGATGCACATCTCGAGGGCGCGCTCGGGGAGGAGCTTGCGGCCCGAGTGCAGCAGCTCGCGGAGGGTCGAGCCGTCCACGTACTCCATCACGATGTAGGGGATGGAGATGCCGTCGACGTAGTCCTCGCCGGTGTCGTACACGGCGACGATCGCGGGGTGGTTCAGCGAGGCGGCGGACTGCGCCTCGCGGCGGAAGCGGGCCTGGAACGTGGGGTCGCGGGCCAGGTCGGCACGGAGCGTCTTGACGGCGACGGTGCGGCCGAGGCGTGTGTCATGCGCGAGGTAGACCTCCGCCATTCCCCCGCGGCCAAGCACCTGGCCCAGCTCGTACCGCCCGCCGAGGCGACGCGGCTCATCCATCTATCCAGCCCTCTCCTTCGGTCCCGGGCCGCACCCCCTGGTCGGCCCGTGGGCTAAGGGTCCAAGCCCTGGCTTACGGTACCTGGCAGTCCAGGGGCCACCGGACGGCGGTGTCCGGCCGATATCCAACCGGTATCCCTGCGTACCGCGACCGGTCATCGCCCGGCCGGTCCTGTGTATGACGTGTGACCACCGAGGGCTGATCGCTCCCCGGCCGTTTACCCCTCGTTCTCGCCTGCGAGAACGGCCTCCATCACGTCGATCGCGATCGGGGCGGCCAGGCCGCTGCCGGAGACGTCGTCACGGGCCACGCCCGCGTCCTCGACCACCACGGCCACGGCCACGGGCGAGCCGTCGTCGGTCATCGCGTAGGAGATGAACCAGGCGTAGGGGGTCTCCTCGTTGTTCTCGCCGTGCTGGGCGGTGCCGGTCTTGCCGCCGACGCGGACGCCGCCGAGGTCGCCGGTGTCGATGACGCTCTCGTCGACCATGGTCTCCATGGCGGCCTGGAGCTGCTGGGCCGTGTCCGACGACATCGGCTCGCTCATCTCCTCGGGCTCGTGCTGCTCGATGACGTTCAGGTTGGGGGCGACGAGCCGGTCCACCATGTAGGGCTGCATGAGCGTGCCGTCGTTGGCCACGGCCGCGGCGACCATCGCCATCTGGAGGGGCGTCGCTCGGTTCGACGCCTGGCCGATGCCCGCCTGGGCGTTCTGCGGGCGGTTGTCCTCGGGGTAGGCGCTGGCGTCGGCGCGGACCGGGATGAACTGCTCTTCGTTGTAGCCGAACGCCTCGGCCATCTCGCGCATCTCCTCGTTCCCCAGGCGGTCGCTGAGGTTGGCGAACACGCTGTTGCAGGAGAGCTGGATCGCGGTGCGGATGGTCGCGTCCTCGCACCGGCCGTCGTTCACCTGGTTCCCCAGCTCGACGTTCTCCGTCTCGGGCAGGTAGTACGGCTCGGGGCTGTCGGTCTCGGTGTCCACGTCGTCCACCAGGCCAGCCTCAAGGGCGGCGGCGGCGGTCACGACCTTGAACGTGGAGCCCGGGGGGTAGGTCTCGCGCAGCGCCCTGTTCACCAGGGGCTTGTCCTCGTCCTCGTTGAGCGCGACCCAGGCATCCTCGTCCTCCCCGCCGTTCCCGGCGAAGGACGAGGGGTCGTAGGACGGGGTGGAGGCCATCGCCAGGATCTCGCCCGTGCGCGGGTCGATCGCGGCCACCGCGCCCTTGGAGTCGCCAAGGCCCTCGAACGCGGCGCGCTGGGCGTCGGCGTTGAGCGTCGTCACGACGTTCCCGCCGCGCTGGTCCTCGCCGGTGAACATGTCGACCGTGTTGTTGAAGAAGAGGCGGTCGTCGTCGCCGGTGAGGATCGAGTCGTTCAGGTGCTCGAGCTGGGTCGTGCCGAACGCCTGCGAGGAGTACCCGGTGACCGGGGCCCACATCGGCCCGTCGACCCAGGTGCGCTGGTACCGGAAGTCGGAGTCCTCCGTCTCCTCGGAGCCGGTGATGGGCTCGCCGTCCACGATGATGTCGCCGCGGGGGTTGGCGTACCGCTCGATGTTCACCCGGCGGTTGTGCTCGTCGTTCTGGAGGTCGTCGGCCTGGACGAACTGCACCCAGTTCACCCGGAGGAGCAGGGCCAGGACGAGCAGGCCGCAGAAGACCGCCACCCGGCGCATCGGCTTGTTCATACGCGGACCACCTGAGTCTGTTCTGCGTCGGGGGACGGTGCGGGCGCGGGCGCGGGCCTGCGAGCAGTGTCGCTGATGCGCAGTAGGAGCGCGATAAGGGCCCAGTTCGCGATGACGGACGAACCACCCTGCGCGAGGAACGGCATCGTCATGCCGGTCAGCGGGATGAGGCCCGTGACGCCGCCGGCGACCACGAAGACCTGGATGGCGAAGATGCCGGACAGGCCGACCGCGAGCAGCTTGCCGAACGGGTCGCGCGCGGCGAGCGCGGTGCGCATGCCGCGCTCGATCAGCAGGGCGTACAGGAGGATGACGGCCATCAGCCCGGCCAGGCCCAGCTCCTCGCCGACGGTGGCCAGGATGTAGTCGCTCTTGGCCGCGATGCCGCCGATGAGCCGGGAGTACCCCTGGCCGAGTCCCGAGCCGAACAGGCCGCCCGAGCCGAACGCGTACATGGACTGCGCGGTCTCGGTGACGCCGCCGTTCTCCAGGGCGAGGGGGTTGAGCCAGTTGTCCACGCGCTGTCCGACGTGGGCGTTGGTGCTGGCGACGAACACCGCGCCGCTCGCGGAGAGCAGCAGGCCGAAGATGATCCAGCTGGTGCGCTCGGTGGCGACGTAGAGCATCACGACGAAGATGCCGAAGAACAGCAGCGAGGTGCCCAGGTCGGTCTCGAAGATGAGGATCATCAGACTGATCGCCCAGATGACCAGGATGGGCCCGAGGTCGCGCCCCCGGGGCAGGTAGACGCCCATCACGCGGCGGCTGGCCAGGGCGAGGGCGTCGCGCTTGACCATCAGGTACCCGGCGAAGAACACCGCGATGACGATCTTGGCGAACTCGCCGGGCTGGAGGGAGCCGACGCCGGGGATCTGCACCCAGATCCTGGCGCCGTTGACCGATTCGCCGATGAAGATGGGGGAGGCGAGCAGGATCAGTGCGACGACCATCGAGATATAGGTGTAACGCTGGAGGATCCGGTGGTCCTTGAGGAAGATCAGCACGGCGAGGAAGAGCGCGACGCCCACGGTGGACCAGATCAGCTGGTCCGCGGCCATCGGGCCGCCGAGTGCGGGGGTGGTGATCTCCGGCTCCTGGTCGAGGCGCCAGATCAGCACGAGGCCGAGGCCGTTGAGCAGGGTCGCGATCGGCAGCATCAACGGGTCGGCGTACGGCGCCCAGCGGCGGACCACGAGGTGCGCGGCGCCCGCCATCAGGCCGAGCCCGAGCCCGTAGCCGAGCATGCCCGCGGGGATCTCCTCGTCCTTGGCGAGCCCGACGTTGGCATAGGCGAGGATCGGGATAACCACGGCGAACACGAGCATCGCCAGCTCGGTGTTCCGGCGGCTCGGGAGCCCTCCGGTGGAGACGGTGGTGGTGCTGGTGCTGCTCATATCCGGGTCTCTGCTCGCTGCTGGGCTGGTCAGGGGCGGGCGCGGCGCGTCACGTCGCGCACTGCTGGGCCAACTCCTTCTGCCGGTCCGTCATGGGCGGGACGTCGGCGTTGCCGCCGTCCCCTTCGGCGGGCGGCTCGTTCTCCTGGCCCTGCTCCTGCCCCTCCTCGAGCGGAGGGGCGTCGGGCATGTTCTCGGTGGGATCGGGCTCCGGCTGCTCGGGGGCCTCGCGCTGGCTGGCGAGCAGCTCGCACGCCTCGGCCTGCTCGGCCAGGTCCCTGATGCGGGTCTCGGCCTCGTCCCGGCTGCCCGCGGAGATCGTGCCCTCGACCTGGGAGCGCTGGTAGGCGGGCAGGTACTCGAGGGGGATCTCGGGGTGGTCGCGCTCGACGCTGCTCAGGCTCAGCGGGCCGAGGTCCTGGCTGACGCCCTGGTAGAGCGCGACATGGTCGCCGTTGGCCGCGACGTAGTACTGCGTCTGCGTCCAGCGGTACCCGGCGTAGAGGCCGCCGCCCACGACGGCGAGGGCCAGCACGACGAGGGCGGTCCGCTTCAGGCCGCGGTGGCGCGGGGCAGGGCGCTGGACGTACTCGCCGTCGGCGAACGAGCCGAAGACGCCGGTGGGCGGGCCCGCGACGCCGGGCGCGGGGCCGCCGGGGGCCGGGGGGCGGCCCAGCTCGGCGGCGCGGGACGCGGGCGTCTCGGGGGTGTTGCCGAAGCGCTGGTTCTGCGGCTCGGCGACCGCGCCGACGACCTGGGGCGCGTCGTAGAGCTGGCGGGCGAGGGTGTCGCCCTCCTGCGTGTCCACGTCGAGGACGTCGGCGACGATGCACGTGATGTTGTCGGGGCCGCCGCCGCGCAGGGCCAGCTCGATCAGCTCGCGAACGGTGTCGTCGGGGGCGGCGAACGCGCCGAGCGTGTCGCGCAGGGTGTCCTGGCTGACCACGCCGGACAGGCCGTCGGAGCACAGGAGGTAGCGGTCGCCCGCGCGGACCTCGCGGATGGAGAGGTCGGCGTCGATGTGGTCGGCGCTGCCGAGCGCCCGCATCAGCAGCGAGCGCTGCGGGTGGGTGGTGGCCTCCTCCTCGGTGATCCTGCCCTCGTCGACCAGGCGCTGCACCCACGTGTGGTCCTGGGTGATCTGGCTCAGCTCGCCGCCGCGCAGCAGATACGCGCGGGAGTCGCCGACGTGCACGAGGCCGAGGCGCTGGCCGGTCCAGAGCAGGGCGGTCAGCGTCGTTCCCATGCCGTCGAGGCGCGGGTCGTCCGCGACCATCGTGCGGAGCTTCTCGTTGGCCTGCTGGACGGAGCTGTCGAGGGAGGTGAGGACGTCGGAGCCCGGGATGTCGTCGTCGAGCTGGACGAGGGTGGAGATGACCTCGGAGCTGGCCACCTCGCCCGCGGCCTGGCCACCCATGCCGTCCGCGATGGCGAGCAGCCGTGGACCGGCGTAGCCCGAGTCCTCGTTGTGGTCGCGGATCATGCCGGTGTGGGATCCCGCGGCGAATCTCAGTGTCAGGCTCATGCGCGCCTCGCCCACCCTCCGGTCGTCATAGTGGTCGGCCCTACTTCCGCAGCTCGATGACCGTCTTGCCGATGCGGATCGGCGTGCCGGGCGCGATGGGGACCGGGGTGGTCAGCCGCCCGCGGTCCACGTAGGTGCCGTTGGTCGAACCGAGGTCCTCGACGATCCACTGGCCGTCGCGGTCGGGGTAGATCCGCGCGTGACGGCCCGAGGCGTAGTCGTCGTCCAGCACGATGGTCGAGTCGTGTGCCCGGCCGAGCGTAATGGTCTGGCCCTGGAGGGCGACAGTGGTACCGGCGAGGGAACCTTCGGTGATCACGAGCTTGGTGGGTGCGCCGCGGCGCTGGCGGCCGCGGGGCGCGGGCTGCTGCGGGCGGCGCTGCTGCGGCGCCTGGTCGGGCCGCCTGGCCGCGGCGCGCTGGGTGACGCGGGTGCCGAACAGGTCGCTGCGGATCACCTGGACGGCCACGATGACGAACAGCCACAGGACGGCCAGGAACCCCAGCCTCATGACCGTCAGGGTCAGCTCTGACATTGCCCCCCGCTTACCCTTCGGCTTGCCGGTAGATGACTGTGGTGCTGCCCACGACGATCCGTGAGCCGTCGCGGAGCGTAGCGCGTTTGGTGTGCTGCCCGTCCACCACGATGCCGTTCGTGGAGCCGAGGTCGCGCACGGTCGCGGGGTCCGTGGCCTGGATCTCGCAGTGCCGCCGCGAGACGCCGGGGTCGTCGATGCGCACGTCGGCCTCGGTGGAACGCCCGATGACCAGGCTCGGACGCGACATCTGGTGGCGCGTGCCGTTGATCTCGACCCAGCGGCGGACGTGTCCGAACGCGGGCTGGCCGTGGCCGCCGAAGGGCGCGGCGCCGCCGGGGGGGCGGGGCGGGGCGTTCGGCGGGAGGGGAGGGGCGCCCGCGGGCCGCGCGGGCGATGGCGCGCTCGGCGGGAAGCCGCCGGGGGGCGAGGGGGCGCCGTAGGGCTGGCCCGCGCCGTATCCCTGCTGGCCCGCCGAGGTCGAGGCGGCGAGGGTGCGGCTGCGCACGCGGTAGAGGCCGGTGTCGAGGGACTCGGACTTCTCCAGGTGGACCTTGATGTCGCCCATGAACGTGTAGCGCTGCTGCTTGGCGTACTCCCTGACCATCCCTGCCAGCTCGTCGCCGAGCTGCCCGGCGTAGGGCGCGAGGCGCTGGTAGTCGCCGGCGCTCAGCTCGACGATGAAGTCGTTGGGGACGACGGTCCGTTCGCGGTTCCAGATGGTGGCGTTGTTGTCGCACTCCCGCTGGAGCGCGCCGGCGATCTCGACCGGCTGCACCTCGGACTTGAAGACTTTGGCGAAGGTGCCGTTGACGAGGCCCTCCAGCCGCTGCTCGAAGCGCTTCAGTACTCCCATGTGCACCTCCTTCTCCGGTGGTCCGGCGCGCGGCTGAAGTGGTAAGGCTTACTGATCGTATCCACGCGCGAGACGATCAGGTGGTTCCCGTCCAGGCACCGGTCTCCCCCCGGATCGTAAGGGGGGAGCATGAAACAGTGTCGCGCATCTGGGGAGGGAATGCGGAGGGGCTGGGGGGAGCGGACAGGGGGCCCGCAAAGGCGGGTGAGGGCACCACCGCGCGCGTGTTAGCCTTCTGGATGTCGGCAGCCGCCCCGGCCCCACGGGCCAGGGACAGGCGCTCGGCGGTGCACAGGCGCGGGTGGCGGAATAGGCAGACGCGCTGGATTCAGGTTCCAGTGCCCGAAAGGGCGTGGGGGTTCAACTCCCCCCTCGCGCACCGAGAGACGGCGATGAGCGGGTCTCCCCGGTAGGTAATGGCCTCCGGCGGGGCCCGCTTTAGCGTGTTGGGGCACCCTTGTGACGTTCATCGCATTGATCCGTAAATCGCAGAATGGCTTTTTGTGCCCGGTGCGTGCGCGTTTGCGTGATTTCCGATTTGTTTTCTGTCATGGTTTTCTCCGCCTGCCAGAAGCGGCCTGAAGGGTGAGTCATGCGCTCTGACCTGCGGCGACGCGTGCCGAAAACCGTAATGCACCTGGTCCAGCCGGTCGATGGGGGCGTGGCCAGGGTGGTGACCGATCTTGTGCGCGCGCAGACCACGAACGGAATGCGCGCTGTCGTCGCGTGCCCCTCGGGCGGCTGGCTCGAACGTGCCGCGGCCGCGGCCGGTGCCGAGGTGCGGCTGTGGCTCGCCGAGCGCGGGCCAGGGCTCAACCTCCCCTGGGAGGCGGCCTGCGCCGCCCGCGTCATCCGCCGCGCGCGCCCCGACGTGGTGCACCTGCACAGCGCCAAGGCCGGTCTCGCCGGGCGCCTTGCGCTGCGCGGGCGGCTGCCCACCGTCTTCCAGCCGCACGCCTGGTCGTTCGAGGCGGTGGGGCAGCCTGGCGACCGGCTGGCGGCGGGGTGGGAGCGGTTCGGGGCGCGGTGGGCGCACCGCGTGCTGTGCGTCAGCGAGGCGGAGCGGGCGCGCGGCGAGCGGGCCGGGGTCGCGGCGCGCTGGGCGGTGATCCCCAACGGCGTTGATCTGGAACGTTTTTCACCGGCCGGGGGCGTGGCGAGGCGGCAGGCGCGCGCCGCGCTCGCGGCCGTGCACGCCCTGCCGCAGCGGGCGCCGCTCGTGGTGTGCGTGGGGCGGCTGTGCCACCAGAAGGGCCAGGACACCCTGCTGCGGGCCTGGCCCTGGGTGACCGCGCGGCTGCCGGAGGCGCGCCTCGCGCTGGTGGGCGAGGGGCCCGAGGGCAACGCGCTGCGGTCCGCGGCCCCGCCGAGCGCGCTGTTCGCGGGGCACTCCGACGACATCAAGCCCTGGTACGCGGCGGCGGACGTCGTCGTGCTGCCGTCCCGCTGGGAGGGCATGGCGCTCGCGCCGCTCGAGGCGATGGCCGCGGGGCGGCCCGTCGTGCTGACGGACGTCGGCGGGGCGCGCGAGACGCTGCCGCCTGGCCACGCGCCGCACTGCCTGGTGCCGCCCGACGACCCGGCCGCGCTCGGCGCCGCGCTCGCCGCGCTGCTCGGGGACGCCGAGCGGTGCCGGGTGCTTGGCGAGCAGGCGGCGGCGCACGCGCGGGGCGCCCACGACGTGCGCCGGGCGGCCGACGCCTGCGGGCGGCTGTACCTGGAACTGCTGAACGGCGAGGACCCGGGCCCCGAGGCGGCCCCCGAGGCGAGGGAGTTCAGCGCGCCATGACGGCCGAACGTGGGATGGTGCTGGCCCCGCCCGCGGGGATCGGGGTGGTCGCGCCGCGCTCTCCGGCGCGGGGCGGCGCGCGGCCCGGGACATGGCGGGCGTGGCGTGCGCGCGGGCGTGGGGCGGGGGCGCTCGCGCCGGTGTGCGCGGATGTGGCGGCCGCCGCCGCGGTTGCGGGGCCGCACGGGGCGGCGGGGCTGATCGTCCTCGCGGCGCTGCTCGCCCTGCACACGGCAGGGGGCCTCTACCAGCGGGGCGCCGTGCCGTTGACCGGGGCGCTCGACGAGCTGCCGCGGCTGCTCGGGCACACCGCCGTCGCCTGGTGCGTGGCCGCGGCGCTCGCGCCAGGGGCGCGCCCCGGCGTGGCCGCGCTCGTGGGCCTGGTGGCGGCCCAGACGGTCCTCGCGGGGGCGGCGCGCGGGCTGGTGCACCGGGCCGGGCGGCGGGCGGCGCTGCGGCGGCCGAGGCCCGCCCTCGTGGTGGGAACGGGCCCCGCGGGGGAGCGGGTGGCGGCCGTGCTGGCCCAGCACCCGGAGTACGGCATGCGGCCCGTGGGCCTCGTAGGGCCTGTGCCGCGGCGGCTGCCGGAGATCGCGCCGCTGCCCGTGGTCACCTCGCACCGGGACGTCACGCGGGCGATCGTCAGATACGCCGTGCGGGACGCGGTGTTCGCGGGGGCGCCCGACGAGGCGCTGGTCCGGCTGTTCTGGTCGCGCGGGTGCGCGGTCTGGCTCGTGGCGGCCGACCCCGCGGACGCGGCGGGGGCGACGGGGCACCTGTGGGGGTTCGGCTGCCGCCGCCTCGACCCGCCGAAGCGGCGGGGGCGGCGCGGGGCGCGGCGGGGCAAGCGCGCGCTCGACGTGGTGCTCGCGTGTGGCGCGCTCGCCGCGGCCGCGCCGGTGCTCGCGCTGTGCGCGCTGGCCGTCAGGGTCGCGGACGGGCCAGGGGTGATCTTCCGTCAGGAGCGCGTGGGCGAGGACGGGCGGCCCTTCACCATGTACAAGTTCCGCACGCTGCGGCCCGCGGACGAGCGCGAGGCGGCGACGCGGTGGAGCGTCGCGGGCGACCGCGCGATGTCGCGCGTGGGGCGGCTGCTGCGGCGCAGCGGCCTCGACGAGCTGCCGCAGCTGTGGAACGTCCTGCGCGGCGACATGAGCCTGGTGGGCCCCCGGCCCGAGCGCCCGCACTTCGTCGAGCGGTTCACGGCCCTGTACCCGGGCTATGCGGACCGGCACAGGATGCCCGTGGGGCTCACCGGGCTCGCGCAGGTCAGCGGGCTGCGCGGGGACACGTCGATCGAGGACAGGACGCGGTTCGACAACCTCTACATCGAGACGTGGTCGCTCTGGCAGGACGTGCGGATCATGCTGCGCACGACGGCCGTGTGCCTGCGGCTCGGGGGCAGCTGATGGGCGCGCTCGCAGCCGTTCCCGCGCTTGCCGCGCCGCCGCCCGCCCAGGGGCCGCGCCCCGGGGCGCGCACGCGGGCGCGCGCCCTGCTCAGACCGGCGCCCGCCGTGCTGACCGTGCTGCTGCTCGCGCTCCCAGGGGACCGGTGGACGGTCGCCGGAGGCCAGGTCGCGCCCGCGGACGTGGCCTCGCTCGGGCTGCTCGTGTGCTGCGGCGTGCTGCTCGCGCGCGGTGAGAGGCCACGGGTGAGCGGCCGGGCCGCCGCCGTGCTGGCCGCGCCCGCCGTGGCGTTCGCCGTCGCCACCGCCGCGTCGGGGGACCCGCTCGCCGGGCTGCCCGGGTTCGCGCGGCTCCTCCAGGTCTTCGTCCTGGTGCCGCTCGCCGTGCTGATCCTGCTGCGCGACCGGCGCGACGCCAGGGTGCTCGCCTGGGCGCTCGTCGCGCTCGCGCTGGTCCAGGGCGCGGTGGGCGTGGCGCAGCACCTCACGAGGACCGGGGCGTCGTATCTCGGCCAGGACGTCCGCGCGGTGGGCACGTTCGGGCCGCTCAACGTCATGAGCATGGCCACCGTCGTCTCGTTCGGCCTCGTCGCGGCGGTCTGCCTGGCGCTCGCGCCGCCCCGCCACCTCGGGCGCGCGTGGCGGTGGGCCGCGCTCGGGTGCGCGGCGGGACTCGCGGCGCCGCTCGCGTTCTCCTTCAGCAGGGGCGCGTGGCTGGCCACGGGCGCCGCGGTGGTGAGCGTGGTGGTGAGCGTCGTGGTGGCCGCCGGGCTGCGGATCGCCCGGCGCGCGCTGCTGCTCGCGCTGCTCGGCGGCGCGGTGCTCGCGGGCGGGGTGGCGTTCGGCTCGGGGATGGTGGGCGAGCGCCTTGGCAGCATCGGCGAGGTGACGGGCAGCCCCGACCAGTCGGTGATCGACCGGTACGCCATGTGGGACGCGGCGCTCTCGATGTGGCGGCAGGAGCCCTGGACCGGGACCGGGCCCCGGGGGTTCGCCGAACACCGGGACGCGCACGCGTCGTTGGCGCTCTCGTCCGGCAGCGACACCGGGGGCGCGGGGCACGGCTTCGTGCGGCAGGAGCTCGAGTCGCCGCACAACATGTACCTGCTGGTCGCGGGGGAGCACGGGCTGCTTGGTGTGGCCGCGCTCGGGGGCGGCTCGGCGGTGCTGCTCGTCGGGTGCATCGGCGCGCTGCGGGCGGCGCGCGCCCCCGATGTGGGGCTGGTCGCGACGGGGCTGCTGGTGTGGACCCTGGCCAACTTCCTCTACGCGGACATCGGCGGGCCGACGACCGTGCTGACGGCGTTGGCGTTCGGGCTCGCGGCGTGGTGGGCGTTTGCGCCGGGGGCGCGCGCCGAAGGGCGGGGCGCGCGGTGACGGCGGAGGCGCCCGCGCCCGCTCCGGCGCGCGAGGGGCGGGGTGCGCGGGGCGCGCGCGCCGAGCGCTTCGTGGCCAGGGCCGCCACAGCGACGGCCGCGCTCACGGCCGCAGGGGCGCTCGGCGGGCTGCTGCGCGACCAGATCATCGCGACGCTGTTCGGCGCGGACGGGGCGACGGACGCGTTCCTCGTCTCCTGGACCGTGCCCGAGGTGGCGGCCACGCTGCTCATCGAGGAGGCGATGGCGCTCGTGCTCGTGCCCGCGTTCGCGTGCGCGCTGGCCACGGGCGGGCGCGGCGCGGTGCGGGCGCTGGTCACGGCGACGTTCCCGCGGCTGCTGTGCGGCCTCGCGGTGGCCTGCGCGGCGCTCGTGGCGGGCGCCCCGCTCCTGGTGCGCGCCCTCGCGCCCGGGCTCGCCGACCCGGCGCTCGCGGTGGACTGCACACGCCTGACGGCCGTGACGCTTCTCACATTCGGCGTGGCCGGGTATCTCAGCGCCGCGCTGCGGGCGCACCGCAGCTTCCTGCCGCCCGCCGCGATCTACCTCGCCTACAACGCCGGGATCGTCGCCACCGCGCTCCTGCTGCACCGGCAGTGGGGGATGCGGGCGGCGGCGGCCGGGGTGGCGCTCGGCGGGCTGCTGATGGTGCTGGTGCAACTGCCGTTCTTCGTGCGCAGGCTGCGCGGACCCGGCGAAGGCGCCGCTCCCGGGCCGCGGGCCGCTCCAGGCCCTGGCGCCGCGCGCGTGGCCGGGCTCACGGGCTTCGCGGTCATCGCCCCGGTCGCGCTCTTCGCGCTGGCCAGGCAGGCGCAGGTCTTTGTCGAGCGCGCCCTCGCGTCCGGGCTGCCGCCCGGCGCGATCTCGCACCTCAACTACGCCCAGAAGGTCGCCCAGTTGCCCATGGTGCTCGCCATGATGATCTGCACCGTCACGCTGCCGCTCGTGGCGCGCGCGGTGGCCGAGGGCGACCTCGCGCGCGCCCGGGAGCGCGTGGAGCGTGACGTGGTGCTCGCCGGGGTTGTGGCGCTGCTGGGCGGCGCGTATGTGGTCGCGTACGCCCCCCAGATCGTCGCGTTGCTGTTCGAGCGGGGGGCGTTCGACGCGGAGGCCACCGCCGCCACGGCCTCGGTCATGCGCGTGTACGCGCTCGGGCTGCTGGGGCACACCCTGACCGGGGCGCTGATCAGGCCGTTCTTCTCGGCGGGGCGGCCGACGTGGTTCCCGGTGGCCGCGATGGCCCCCGGGCTGCTCGTGACGGCGGTGGGCGGGCTCGCGCTCGTCGGCCCGTTCGGTGCCCCCGGCATCGCCGCGGCCAACGCCACCGGGATCAGCGTGACCGCGCTGCTCCTGCTGCGCGGCCTGGCCCGCCGCACCATCCCCGTCGACGCGCCGCTGCTGCTCGGACGCCTGGCGCGGCTCGGCGCCGCCGCGCTGGCCGCCGCCGCGGCGGGCTGGGGCGCGGGCGCGCTCACCGGGGGCGGCCCGCTGGCCGCGCTCGCGCTCGGCTGCCCGCTGGTCCCCGCCGCCTTCGTCGCGGCCGCGCTCGCGCTGCGCGCGCCAGGGGCCTGGCTCGTCGCCTCCGCCGCCCTGCGCCGCCTCACAGGCGGCAACTCCCAGGTGAACGCCACGACTTCGCCGATGCCGGACCCCCCACCCCGTACCCGCACCCCAAGCGAAGGATGATCCATGCCCGCCGATGCCGCCCGCGGCCCGCTGTGGCTGCTGATGTACCACTCCGTCGCCTACACATCGCCCGACCCCTACCGCATCACCGTCACCCCCGACCGGCTGCACCAGCAGCTCGGCTGGCTGCGCCGCCGCGGGCTGCGCGGCGTCTCGGTGGGCGAGCTGCTGAGGGCGCGCGCCGCGGGGCGGGCCGCGCACCTCGTGGGGCTGACGTTCGACGACGGCTACCGCGACTTCCTCGACACCGCGGTGCCGCTGCTGCGCGGCCACGGCGCCACCGCCACCGTGTTCGTGCTCCCGGGGCGGCTGCACGGCAGCAACGCGTGGGACGCCGAGGGGCCGCGCAAGCGGCTGCTCGACGCCGACGGCATCCGCGAGGCCGCCGCCGCGGGCATGGAGGTCGGCTCGCACGGCATGACGCACGAGACGCTGCGCGGCGCCGCGCCCCAGGTGCTCGAGCGCGAAGTCGCGGACAGTCGCGCGGCGTTGGAGGACCTGCTCGGCGCGCCCGTGCCCGGCTTCTGCTATCCCTACGGGAGCGTGGACCGGCGCGCGATCGAGGCGGTGCGCGCCGCGGGGTACGCGTACGCGTGCGCCGTGGATCCGGGGCGCCTGACGGGGCAGTTCGCGCTCCCCCGGATCCATGTGGGCGAGCGAGACTCGGCGCGGCGCCTGCGGCTCAAGCAGCTGCTGCTCCCCGTGCGCCGCCGCTCCCTGCCCGCCCTGTCCGCCCCCGCCGCTCCCCCGGCCACGGCGGCGCTGTGAGACGGGCGCTGCACATCATCACGGGCCTTGGCGTCGGCGGTGCGGAGCGCCAACTGCGCGCCCTGCTACGGAGGTTGCCGCTGCCCTGCGACGTGGTGACGCTGACGGAGCCAGGGCAGGTCGCCACCGAGCTCGTCGCCGACGGCGTGCGCGTCGCCCACCTGGGGATGCGCGGCAACCGCGACATGACCGCGCTCCCCCGCCTCGCGCGGCTCATCCGCGGGGGGCGTTACGACGTCGTCCACACGCACCTGTACCGGGCCTGCGTCTACGGCCGCGTCGCGGCGCGCATGGCCGGGGTGCGCGCGGTGGTGGCGACGGAGCACTCGCTGGGCGCGCGGCGCATCGAGGGGCGCCCGCTGACCCCGTCCACGCGGGCGCTCTATCTGGCGACGGAGCGCGTCGGCTCCGCGACCGTGGCCGTGTCGCACACGGTCGCCCGTCGCCTGGCGGACTGGGGCGTGCCGCCGCGGCGGATCCATCTGGTGCCCAACGGGATCGAGCCCGCCCACTTCCGCTTCGACCCGGGGGCGCGCGCCGTCGCACGCGCCCGGCTCGGGCTGCCCGACAACGCGCTTGTGGTGGGCGGGGTGGGGCGCCTTGTGGCGGGGAAACGGTTCGGCGCGCTCGTGCGCGCGGTGGCCGCGCTGCCGGACGACGTGTGGCTCGTGCTGGCGGGCGAGGGTCCCGAACGCGCCGCGCTGCGCGGCCTCGCCGCCCGGCTCGGCGCCGGGCGGCGCGTGGTGCTCGCCGGGGCGTGCCCCGATGTGCGGGGGCTGCTCGGGGCGTTGGACGTGCTGGTGTCGCCGTCCCGCGAGGAGACGTTCGGGCTCGCGGTGCTCGAGGGCCTGGCGGCCGGGCTTCCCGTGCTCTACGCGGCCTGCCCCGCGGTCGACGAGCTGCCGGAGGGGGCGGCGCCTGGCGCCCGGCGCGTGGCGTCGGACCCCGACGCCATCGCGGCGGCGCTGCGGGACGAACGGGCGTGGGGCGCACGGCGGTTGCCCGTGCCGGAGGCGCTCGGGCGCTACGGGATGGAACGGGTGGCGCGGCGGCTGATGGACGTCTACCGAGGGGTGTGCGCGCGATGAGGCGCCCTGATGCCGCGGGCGTGCGGCGCGCGGCGGGTGCGGCCTGGCGCCGGATGCCCGCGTGGGCGCCGCTGCTGCTCGGCGCCACGCTCGGCCTGGTGTGCGGGACATGGCACGCCGCGCTGGCCGAGCGGGAGTTCGCGGCCGAGGGCTATGTGCAGGTCACGGCGGCGGAAGGGGACGCGATCGGGGTCGCCCAGGCATACGGCCGGATGGCCACGGGCGGCGCGGTGCTCTCGGCCGCGGCCGAGAGCGCGGGGGTGGCCGCGGGGCGGCTGGCCGACCGGGTCAGGGCGGCGACATCGCCGGACGCGCCGATGATCGAGATCACGGGAACGGGCCCGAACGGCGCGGCGGCGGCGCGCGCGGCCAACGCGGTCGCCGGGGCGCTGGTCGACCTGGCCGGTCCCGGCACGCGCCTCACCCAGGTGCTGCCCGCCGCTCCCCCGGCCACCCCGATCGCCCCGGTGCCGCCGCTCTCGATTGCCCTCGGCGTGTGCGCGGGCGCGGTGGCGGGCGGGGCCGCCTCGCTGGTGCGCCGCGGCGAAACCGCCCGTTCCGAGCCGGGGTCAGGCGCCGCGCTGGGCGCCGCCGTTGACCTGGATGATCTGCGAGGTGACATGGCTCGCGGCGTGTGACGCGAGCCAGTGGGCGGTCTGCGCCACATCGCCAGGGGTGCCCGCGCGGCCGTTCAGCGTCTCGGAGATCAGGCGCTCGCGGCGGGCCTCGGTCATCGCGCCGCCGAAGAACTCGGTGTCCTCGATCAGCCCCGGCGCGATGACGTTGACCGTGACGCCGCGCGGCCCGAGGGCGCGCGCGAGGTCGTGGGCGTAGGGGTGCAGAGCCGCCTTGGCCGCCCCGTAGGAGCCGTTGCCCGAGCCGCGGTAGGCGGCGATCGAGCTGATGAACAGCACGCGCCCGCCAGGCGACGCCAGCCGGTCGCGCAGGGCCTCGGTCAGCAGGACGGCGGTGAGGACGTTGCTCCTGAAGCTCACCGTCCAGTCGTGCGCGACGGCGGCGACCGGGTCGTCGGGGTCGGGCGGGCCCGGCTCCAGGGTGCCGTTGCCGCCCGCCGAGTTGACCAGGACGTCCACCGTGCCGAAACGTTCGCCGATCCCGGCCGCGAGCCGCGCCACGTCGGCGGGCTCGGCGAGGTCACCTGGCAGCGCCACCGCGCCATCGATCCCCTCCGCCGCCCGCTCGACGACCTCGGCCCTGCGCCCGATGAGCACCGGGGTGTCGCCGTCCCTCGCGAAACACCGCGCGGTGGCGAGCCCCATGCCGGTGCCGCCCCCGCCGATGACCACAACGCGTCCTGCCATGCCAGGAACCTAGCGCCTCACAGGGGCGCCTGCCAGGTCAGCTCGGTGCCTCGCCCGCCGAGCCCCTGGCCGAGGACGGCGAAGCCGCCGAGGGCTTCGGCGCGCTCCCTGACGTTGCGCAGGCCGCTGCACCGGGAGTCGCCCTCGGGGACGCCGACCCCGTCGTCCGCGACCGTGAGCCGCACGGCGCGCGCGCCGTCGGCGAGCCGGGCGGTGACGTCGACGACCACCTCGACGCGGGAGGCGCCCGCGTGCCGGGCGACGTTGGACAGGCCCTCGCGCAGGGCGGCGACCAGGTGGCGGGCGGTCTCCTCGCCGACCGCCGAGTCCACGGGCCCGGTGAAGGCGGCCGATGGCCGGAAGCCGAGGGCGGCCGCCGCGGTGCTCGTCTCGCGCAGCACGCGGGCCCGCAGCCCGGTCGGCGGCCGGTCGTCGGGGTGCTCGGGGTGCTGGTGCAGGCCGAAGATGGCGGTGCGGATCTCCTCAACGGTGGCGTCGAGTTCGCCGGCGGCCTCGTCGATGCGGTCGCGCACGTCGGCCGACTCGGGCGGCACGCGGCGCCCCGCGCTCTGAAGCGTCAGGCCGATCGCGAACAGCCGCTGGATCACCAGGTCGTGCAGGTCGCGCGCGATGCGGTCGCGGTCCTCGAAGACGGCGAGCTGTTCGCGGTCGCGGCGGGCCGTCGCCAGCACGAGGGCGAGCGCGGCCTGCTGGGCGAACTGCGTGGCCAGCGCGCGCTCGGGCACGGAGTACGGCGGGGAGCCGGGGGCGCGGGTCAGGGAGAGTGCGCCGAGCGCGGCGCCGTTGCTCGCCAGCGGGAGCAGCATGCGGGCCGGGGCGTCCACGAAGACGGGCTCGCCGCCCAGGACCCGCAGGGCGGCGGGGTCGTCGGGCGGCAGGGTCGTGCGAAGCAGGCGGGGCGCGGCGGTGCCCGAGGCGGCGACGACCTCAAGGCCGCCGTTCCTGTCGGGTTCGAGCACCGCCGCCTCGGCCGCGCCCGCGAGGCGCCTGGCCTGCTCGGCGACGACGGCCAGCGCGTTGTCCTCGTCGGCGGCCAGCAGGGACGTGGACAGCTCAAGGCTGCCGTCCATCCAGCGGGCCTGCTGGCGCACGGCCTCAAGGAGGCGGGCGGTGCCGATGGCGATGCCCGCCTCGTTGGCGAGGAAGCGCAGCAGGGCGCGGTCGTCCGACGTGAACGCGGCGCCGGGGGAGCCGGTGGCGACCTGGAGGGCGCCGAACGTCGCGCCGTGCGCCAGGACGGGGACGCACAGCGTGCCGGGCGGCCCGGGGGCGGGGCGGCCGCCGTCGCACAGCGCGCGGGCGAGGCGGGCAACCTCGGGCGGCCGTCCTGGGCCCGCGGCGTGGGTGATCAGATGGGCGAGGCCGTCGCCGGTCTCATTCAGCACGGCGAGGGCGGCATAGGGCGCCTCGGTCAGCTCGGCGGCGGTGCGCACGATGCGGGTCAGGACGTGCTCGGGGTCGGGATCGGTCTCCTGGTCGGCGCCCAGGGACTCCATGGCCTTGAGCAGCCGGGGCATCTGCCGCATGACAGCGAGGGTAGTCAGTCCCCTTTTGTCGCGAAAGTCGGGATAGGGTCCTGGCGCTCGGCCGCGGGGGCGGTCGCGAGGGCGGGCCAGGGGTGGCCATCGGCGGCGCGTTCGCGCTCCAGGAGGCGGCGGAACGGTCCAGGGGCGGCCGCCAGTTCGGCGTAGGGCCCGCGCTGCACCGCACGCCCGCCGTCCAGGACCAGCACCTCGTCCACCGCGTCGAGGCCGGTCAGGCGGTGCGTGATCAGGACGGTGGTCCGGCCCTCGGTGGCGGCCAGCAGGTCGGCCGTCAGGGCGTCGGCGGTCGGCAGGTCCAGGTGCTCGGCGGGCTCGTCGAGCACCAGCACGGGGAAGTCGGCGAGCAGCGCGCGGGCCAGCGCGAGGCGCTGCCGCTGGCCGCCGGAGAGCCGCGCGCCGTGCTCGCCGACCCGGGTGTCGAGGCCGTCGGGCAGCGTGTCCACCCAGTCGAGCAGCCGCGCCGCGGCCAGCGCGTCGCGCAGCGCGGCGTCGTCGGCGCCGGGGGAGGCCAGGCGAAGGTTCTCCCGCAGGGTGCTGTCGAAGAGGTGCGCGTCCTGGGCGCACAGGCCGACCGTGCGGCGGACCGTGTCGCCGTCGAGCGCCGTCGCGTCGACGGGGCCGAGCGCGTAACGCCCCGACTCCGGGTCGAGGAACCGCAGCAGGCAGTGCGCCAGCGTCGTCTTCCCCGCCCCCGAAGCGCCGACCACGGCGACGCGTCGGCCGGGGGTCAGGTCAAGGTCGATGCCCGCGAGGGCCGGGCGCCGCGCGCCCGGGTGGCGGGCGGTCAGCCCGCGCAGGGTCAGCGGGAACGGGTCGGCCGGGGCCCGTTCGGGCCGCTCGGGCTCGACCACCGGGACCGGGGCGTCGATGACCTCCCGCACGCGCTCGGCCGCGCGCCGCGCGCGCTGCCGGTGCTGCACGGCAAGGGGCAGGCCCATGACCGCCTCGAACGCGGCCAGCGGCACGAGCACCACCGTCGCCAGCCACACCCCGTCGAGCGCGCCGTCGGCGACGGCGGAGACCCCGGCCCACGCGGCGGCGGTCACGGTCAGCCCGGTGATCAGGGAGATCAGGCCGCCGCCCAGGGCGGTCGCCGAGGCGGAACGGGCGGCAAGCGCCGTCAGCTCGGCGTCCGCGGCGCGGACGGCGGCGTGGCGGCGCGGCAGCGCGCCCGCGACGGTGAGCTCGGCGGTTCCGGTGAGCAGATCGACCGTCCGGGTGGCGAGGTCGCCCCGGGCCGGGGCGAGGCGCCGCTCGGTGCGCCGGGCGACCGCGCCGGTCAGCGCGGGGACGCCGACCCCCGCTGCCAGCAGCCCCGCGGCGAGCGCGGCGCCCGCCGCGGGCAGCAGCCAGCCCGTGAACGCGACGGCGGCGACGCCGGTGAGGGCCGCGGCGGCGGCCGGGAGCAGCCAGCGCAGGTAGTAGTCCTGGAGCGCGTCGACATCGGCGACGACCCGGGAGAGCAGGTCGCCCCGCCGCGTGCGGCCGAGCCCGGCGGGGGCCAGGCGTTCGAGGCGGCGGTAGACGGTGACGCGCAGCCCGGCCAGAACGCGCAGGACGGCGTCGTGCGACAGCAGCCGCTCGGCGTAGCGGAAGACGGCCCGCCCGATACCGAACGCCCGCGTCGCCGTCACCGCCACCAACAGGTAGAGCACGGGCGGCTGTTCTGAGGCGCGCGAGATCAGCCAGCCCGAGGTGGCCATGAGCCCCACGGCGCTGCCGAGCGCCAGCGCCCCCAGCGCGGTCGCCAGCGCGAGCCGCCCCCACCGGCCGCGCGCGGCCGCGCGGACCCAGCGCAGCGGGTCGCGGTCACCCCCCTGCGCCGGTGCGGCGCGTTCGGCCTCCGCCTCCTGGGCAGGGTCGGGGCCCTTCGGGGCGCTCGCCGCCGACATCGGCGGGGCGGTCGGCGGGGCGGTCGGCGGGGCGGTCGGCGGGGTGAGGAGTGCGGTGGCGAGGGGCGCGGCAACCTGGCGATGTTCCACGTGAAACATCGGGAACGGCGTCGGGCGGTGGGTGACCACGATCAGCGTGCGGCCCGCCGCCAGTCGGGTGAGGGCCTTGCCGACCGCCGCCTCGGTCACCCCGTCCAGGGCGGCCGAGGGCTCGTCCAGCAGCACGATCGGGCGGTCGGCCAGGAACGCCCGTGCCAGGGCGACGCGTTGGCGCTGCCCCGCGGACAGGCCCGTGCCACCCTCGCCCAGGAGCCGCGCCGGGTCGAGGTCGGGCGCCGCGGCGTCGCGCAGCGCCCGGGCCACCGCCGCGTCGTCCGCGTCGGGGCGGGCCAGGCGGACGTTGTCGGCGATCGTTCCGGCGAACAGGTGCGGGTGCTGCGGGACCCAGGCGATCCGTCGGTGCCAGGCGTCCCGGTCCAGCTCGGCCAGGTCGAGGCCGCCGACCAGGATCCGGCCCGAGGCGGGGCGGACCAGGCCGAGCAACGCCGCGAGCAGCGTGGACTTACCGCTTCCCGAGGGGCCGGTGAGCGCGAGCGTGTCGCCGGGGGCGAGCGTCAGGCTGGTCTCGGCGAGGGCGTCGCCCGAGCGGCCCGGGTAGCGCACCACCACGCGGTCAAGGGTGATCGTGGCGCGCTCGACGGGCGGGACGGGCGCCGTGCCGCCCGCCTGGGGCTCGTTCTCCAGCACCGCGAACACCTCGCCCGCGGCCGAAAGGCCCTCCTGCGCCGCGTGGTACTGCGTGCCGACCTGCCGCAGCGGCAGATAGGCCTCGGGCGCGAGCAGCAGTACCACAAGGCCCGTGTAGAGGTCGAGGTCGCCATGCACGAGCCGCATGCCGATGCCGACCGCGACAAGCGCCACGGAGATCGTGGCCAGCAGCTCGAGCGCGAACGACGAGAGGAACGCGATCCGCAGCGTGCGCATCGTGCCGCGGCGGTAGTCGGCGGTGATGGCCCTGATGTTCTCGGCCTGGGCCTTGGCCCGGCCGAACACCTTCAACGTGGCCAGGCCGCCCACCACGTCGAGGAAGTGCCCGGAGAGCCGGGCCAGCCCGCGCCACTGCCGGTCCATGTGCGCCTGGGTGGCCCAGCCGATCAGCGCCATGAACACCGGGATCAGCGGCAGCGTCACCGCGATGGTGGCGGCCGCGACCCAGTCGTCCGTGACGATCCGCGCCAGCACCGCGACCGGGACCACCACGGCGAGGCCGAGCTGCGGCAGATAGCGCGCGAAGTACCCGTCGAGGGCGTCGATGCCGCGGGTGGCCAGCGTTGTCAGCTCGCCGGTCGAGCGCCCCGAGAGCCAGCCGGGCCCCAGCCGGGTGGCATGGGCGAGCAGCTTCAGCCGCAGCTCCGACTTCACCGAGGCCCCCGCCCGGTGGGCGGCCAGCTCGGTCAGATAGGTCACCAGCGCCCGGCCCACCGCGACGGCGGCGAGCTGGGCCAGGGGCACCGCGAGCTCGCCCGCGCCCCGGCCTTCGACGAACGCGTCGGTGACGATCCGGGCGATCAGCAGCGCCTGGGCGACGACCAGCCCCGCGCCCGCGAGGCCCAGGGCCACCGAGGCGGCCAGAAAGCCGCGCGTCGCCCTGGCGTGGCGCAGCAGACGTGGATCAACGGGCCGCACGATCCCTCACCGCCCCTCTCCCTTCTCGCTCCATCGGTCGGCGCTCCATCGGTCGGCGCTCCCCGGGTCAGTGCGCGGACTCCGCGATGTGCTGGGTCCCTATGCGCTTGCGGAACACCCAGTAGGTCCACGCCTGGTACAGCACCACCACGGGCGTGGCCACGGCCGCGCACCACGTCAGGATCCGCAGCGTGTAGGGCGTCGACGACGCGTTCTCGACCGTGAGCGTGCCCTGCTCGACCAGCGAGGACGGCATGACGTCGGGAAACAGCGTGAGGAACAGCATCGCGACGGCGGCGACCACGACCGTTCCGGACCAGATGAAGGCCCAGCCCTCGCGGCCCCTGGCGTTGGCCGCGAGCGCGGCCGCCAGCGCGAGCGCGGCGACGGCCAGGGCGGCGGCGCTGCCCGCGTCGCCGCGGTCGGCCTGCGTCCAGAGCAGGAACGCGCCGCCCAGCGCCCCCGAGACGAGGCCGAGCCACCGGGCGGCCCGCCGGGCGCGGATCCGGATGTCGCCCACGGTCTTGAGCGCGACGAACACCGCGCCATGGAACGTGAACAGCGCCAGTGCCGCCACCCCGCCGAGCAGCGCGTGCGGCCCGAGCAGGTCGACGACGCTCCCGGTGTACTCGTGGTCGGCGTCGAGCGGCACGCCCCGCACGATGTTGGCGAACGCGACGCCCCACAGGAACGGCAGCAGCAGCGAGGTCCCGACGATGGTGTGCTCCCACCGGCGCTGCCAGCGCTCGTCCGCCCGCTTGGCGCGGTACTCGAACGCGACGCCGCGCAGGATCAGGCAGACCACGATGGCGAGCAGCGGCAGGTAGAAGCCGGAGAAGAGGGTGGCGTACCAGTCGGGGAACGCCGCGAACGTGGCGCCTGCCGCGGTGATCAGCCAGACCTCGTTCCCGTCCCAGACCGGGCCGATCGTGTTGATCAGCACGCGGCGCTCGGGGCGGTCGCGGGCCAGCCACCCGGAGAGCACGCCGACGCCGAAGTCGAAGCCCTCGAGGAAGAAGTAGCCGATCCACAGGACGGCGATGACGGCGAACCAGACCTCGGGAAGGCTCATCGCCCAGCTCCTCTCAGCACGTCAGTGAGCATCAGTCGGGCATCGGTGTGCATCAGTACGAAAAGGCCATGGGCCGGTCGGCGTCGTCGTCCTCGCCGCCGCCGTGGCCGCCGATCCGGGTCGGTGGGTTGAGGTCGGCCTCGGTCAGCTCGGGCGGGCCCGCCTTCGCATAGGTGAGCATCAGCCGGGCCTCGACCACCGCGAGCGCCGCGTAGACGAGGGTGAAGACGGTGAGCGACGCGATCACCTCGCCCTGCGAGACGCCGGGGGAGACCGCCGCGTCGGTGCGCAGCAGCCCGTAGACCACCCAGGGCTGGCGGCCCGTCTCGGTGAAGATCCAGCCCCATGCGCTGGCGATGAGCGGGAAGAGCATGGTGAGCAGCGCGAGGCGCCAATACCAGTGGGTGAGGGCGGGGCCCAGCTCCCGCTCGCGGGTCAGCGCCAGGCGTGGTGGCTCGTCCTCGCCCGTGCGCAGGGCCGGGGCCAGCCACAGCCTGCGCCGGGTCAGCCAGAGGCCCGCGGCGCCCAGGGCGGTCGAGGCCATGCCGAACCCGATCATCCAGCGGAAGCTCCAGTACGCCAGCGGGATGTTGGGGCGGTAGTCGCCGGGGCCGTACTCCTCGGCCAGCTGCTCGTTGAGGTCGTTGATGCCGGGCACGGGCTCGGTGAAGTTGTCGTGCGCGAGGAACGACAGCACGCCGGGCACCTCGACGGCGACGGTGTTGTGCCCCTCGTCGACGTCGCCCACCGCGAAGAGGGAGAACGGCGCGGGCCCCTCGGTCTCCCACAGCGCCTCGGCCGCGGCCATCTTCATCGGCTGCTGCTCGTACATGATCTTGCCGAGTCGGTCCCCGGTGAACGCGGTCAGCAGCCCGGCGGCCACCACCGTGATCAGCCCGAGCCGCAGCGATGTGCGCATGACGGCGACATGGCGGCGGCGCGCCAGATGGTAGGCGGCGATGCCGACCATGAACGCCCCGCCCGTCAGGAACGCGGCGGTGATGGTGTGGAAGAACTGCGCGACCGCGGTGTTCTGCGTCAGCACATGGACGATGTCGGTCAGCTCGGCGCGCCCCGACTCCTCGTTGATCCGGTATCCGACCGGGTGCTGCATCCAGGAGTTGGCGGCCAGGATGAAGTAGGCCGAGATCACCGTGCCGACCGCGACCGTCCATATGGTCGCCAGGTGCAGCTTCGGGGGCAGCTTGTCCCAGCCGAAGATCCACAGGCCGATGAACGTGGACTCGAAGAAGAAGGCGATCAGCGCCTCCATGGCCAGCGGGGCGCCGAAGACGTCGCCGACGAAGCGGGAGTAGTCCGACCAGTTCATGCCGAACTGGAACTCCTGCACGATGCCCGTGACCACGCCCATGGCGATGTTGATCAGGAAGAGCTTCCCCCAGAACTTGGTCGCCCTGAGGTACTTCTCGTTCCTGGTGCGCACCCACGCGGTCTGGAGGCCCGCGGTCAGGGAGGCGAGGGAGATCGTCAGCGGGACGAAGAGGAAGTGGTAGACGGTCGTGATGCCAAATTGCCAGCGCGCCAGTGTCTCCGGCGCGAGAGCGAGGTCCATGGGTGGCGCCCCTCCCGCTGTGTCCGCTTGTGAACGTATTCACATTCACAAGCCATTATGGACCACCGACTCCCCGGGGAAGGAACCGGGAAGCCGGTGAAGCGGTGTGCGTTACGCCACTCCGCGCGTCACGCCACCTCGTGGCGTCCCGCGCGGAACGCCGCCGCCGTGGCCAGCAGGAGGTCGTTGGCCTCGGGCTCGCCCACGGTGACGCGGACGCCCTCGCCCGCGAACGGCCTGACCGTCACGCCCGCCGCCTCGCACGCCGCCGCGAACGCGCCGGTGGCCTCGCCGAGCCGCAGCCACACGAAGTTCGCCTGGGAGTCCGGCACCGTCCAGCCCTGCTCGGCCAGCGCGGCCGAGACCCGCGCGCGCTCGGCGACCAGCGAGTCCACGCGCGCGAGCAGCGCGGGCACGCTGCGCAGCGACGCGATCGCCGCGGCCTGCGCGATGCCGCTGACGCCGAACGGCACCGCCGTCTTGCGCAGCGCCGCGGCCACGGGCGCGTGCGCCACGGCGAAGCCGACGCGCAGCCCGGCCAGGCCGTACGCCTTGGAGAACGTCCGCAGCACCGCGACGTTCGGCCGGTCGCGGTAGAGCGCGATGCCGTCGGGCACGCGCGGGTCGCGCACAAACTCCAGGTACGCCTCGTCGAGCACCACGAGCACGTCCTGCGGCACCCGGTCGAGGAAGTGCTCGAGATCGGCGCGGCCGATGGCGACGCCCGTGGGGTTGTTGGGGTTGCAGACGAAGATCAGCCGCGTCCTGTCGGTCACGGCCTTGGCCATCGCCGTCAGGTCGTGCTCCTCGCCCGAGGTCAGCGGGACGCGCACCGAGGTGGCCCCCGAGATCTGCGTGATGATCGGATACGCCTCGAACGACCGCCACGCGTAGATCACCTCGTCCCCTGGCCCCGCGGTGGCCTGGAGGAGCTGCTGGGCGACCCCGACCGAGCCGGTGCCGACGGCCAGGTGCTCCACCGGGACGTCGAAGCGGGCCGCCAGCTCGGCGAACAGCGCGGTGGCCGCCATGTCCGGGTAGCGGTTGAGCGAGCCCGCGGCGGCGACGGCGGACTCGAGCACGCCGGGCAGCGGGGGGTAGGGGTTCTCGTTGGAGGAGAGCTTGAAGCTCTCCTGGCCCTCCCCGGCGGGGCGGCCCGGGACATAGGCCGGGATGCCGTCGAGCGCGGCGCGCAGGCGGGGGCCGATGGCCCGCTGGGAGACGGGTTCCTGAGAGGATGCGGTCACCTTCCCACAGTAAGAGCAACGCCCCCGCGCGCGTATCCCCGCGTCAGCACCGGCGTCCGCACCGGCGTCAGCACCCGCGTCCGCACCGGCGTCCTTCGGGCGCGGCGCTCCCGGCGCCGCGCTGGCGCCCCCGTCGCGTCCTCCCGGGCGCTCCCCGCGGCGCGCGCCCCGTGCGCCCCTGGCGAGCGCGGTGGCGCGCCTCACCCGTGAGGGTGAGGGCCGGGATGTTGAAATCCCGGTCCTGGCACGGGCGTTGGGCTCGCACATCGGTTCAGTGGCACCGGTCGGGCCATGTGATCATGGGAAGCAAGGTGCCTTCCTCTTCCGACCATGCAAAAACGTATCGGCGATCGGCCGTCTCGATCCCGCCGCCGTCCGGCCGCCCCGGGCCTACCATCAGGTCGCCATGACAGCAGCGAAGCATCAGGTGACCCGGGGTACCGGGCGCCGCACGAGCGGCCGGGCTGGCATCCGCGACGTCGCCGCGGCCGCAGGTGTCTCGATCACGACTGTCTCCGACGCGCTCAACGGCAAGGGCCGCCTCCCCGACGCGACCCGCCGCCATGTGCGCACCGTGGCGGACCGCCTCGGCTACCGCCCGTCCGCCGCCGCCCGCACCCTGCGCACCGGCAAGTCGGGGCTGATCGGCCTCACGGTCACCACCTACGGCGACGAGCCGTTCACGTTCACCGAGTTCGCCTACTTCGCCGAGATGGCGCGCGCCGCGACCTCAGCGGCGCTCGCCCGCGGCTACGCGCTGGTCATCCTGCCCGCCGCGTCCCAGCACCGGGAGTTCGACGTGTGGTCCAACGTCGCGCTCGACGGCACCGTCGTCATCGACCCCTCCGACCACGACCCCGTGGTCACCGAGCTGGTCAGGCAGGGCATCCCCGTGGTCTCCGACGGCAGGCCGGGCGGCAGCCTGCCCGTCACCGCCTGGGTGGACAACGACCACGAGGCCGCCGTGACCGGCCTGCTCGACCATCTGGCCGCCGGGGGCGCGCGCCGCATCGGGCTGCTGACCGGGACGAGCACCGACACCTATACGCGGCTGTCCACGACCGCCTACCTCAACTGGTGCGAACGCGCCCGCCAGGACCCGGTCTACGAGGCGTACCCCGCGCACGACCCCTGCGCGAGCGCCGTCGCCGCCGACCGGCTGCTGGCGCGGCCCGACCGACCCGACGCGGTCTACGGCCTGTTCGACCCCAATGGCACCGATCTGCTTGCCGCGGCGCGGCGTTACGGGCTGCGCGTCCCCGACGACCTGCTGGTCGTGTGTTGCAGCGAGTCCAGCGTCTACGCCACCACCGAGCCGCCCATCACCACGCTGTCGCTCAAGCCGGGCCGCATCGGCACGGCCGTCATCCACCTGCTGATCGACGCGATCGAGGGGGCGGCGGGGGATGGCGGCAAGCGGCAGGCGGCGGGGCACGTTCCGCGGGCGCAGGGGCACCAGGTGATGCCGACCGAGCTGATCGTCCGCGCGTCGTCGCAGCGTTCGCCGCGGGCCTCGCCGCGCGCCACGGTCCCGGCGCCCGCGCGCTCGCCGCGCCCCACCGTCGCCCTACCTCGTACACCCCCTGCCGTTGACCAGTAGTTTCGGGTAGACAGGTACCGGCGGCCGATCCCGGCTACCCCGGGTGTGTCACAACGGCCCGCGCGGATTCCTATGATGGGCGAATGGCACCGTGACCTGGCCGCTCCGGCAGGTCGTCGAGGCGGAGGCGGCGCGTAGTGGTGGAGGGGTCGATGACTCAGGGGGCCGGCCAGGGACCGGACGTGTGGAGCGGCGCGGGCGAGGCCGAGGCCGTCTACTCTCCAACGGTGCCCGACCTGCCGGTCGTGGAGGGCGCGGGAAGGCTCTTCGTGGTCGGCGACGTGCACGGCTACCTGGACGAGTTGCGCGACGCGCTGCGCGACGCGGGGCTGACGGACTCGGCCGACCGCTGGGCCGCGGGGAACACCAGGCTGTGGTTCCTTGGCGACTTTACCGACCGCGGCCCCGACGGGATCGGCGTCATCGACCTCGTGATGCGGCTCTCGGCCGAGGCGGCCGCGGCGGGCGGATACTGCAAGGCCCTCCTGGGGAACCACGAGTTGCTGCTGCTCGGCGCCAGCCGCTTCGGCGACACCCCCGTGGAGTCGGCGGCGGGCACCGCGTCGTTCCAGGCGGCCTGGATCCTCAACGGCGGGCAGCGCACCGACATGGAGCGGCTGCGCGACCACCACATCCAGTGGATGTCGCGGCTCGATTCGATGGCGCTGGCCGACGGGCATCTGCTGCTGCACTCCGACACGACCGCGTACCTGGATTACGGCAGCACGATCGACGACGTCAACGACGCGATCTGGCAGGCCCTTCAGCGGAATGACGTCGAGGAGACCTGGGATCTCTTCCGCAAGTTCACCAAGCGCTTCGCGTTCAAGGACGACGAGTCGGGGCCCGCGGCGGTGCGCGAGCTGCTCGACACCTATGGCGGCAAGCGCGTCGTGCACGGGCACAGCCCCATTCCGTATCTGACCGGGGAGAACGGCACGGACGGCGACGGGGGCGACGGCGCGGGCGGCGACGGGTCGCCGCGCGTCGAAGGGCCCCATGTGTACGCCGATTCGCTGGCGATCGCGATGGACGGCGGCGTCACGATGGCGGGCAGGCTGCTGGTGGCCCGCCTGCCGCTGGCCGTCTGAGCGGCGGGGCCCCGCCTGTCCCGGCGCGGTCCCCTGGGGCAGGGCGCGTGGCGGAGTGGGAAAGATTCGGGTAATTGCCTGTCACGAATGCCCGGATCCCCTTTACCATCTAGGTCCTGTCCGGGCGATCTTCGAGGATCGGCCCGGCGTCGCGGGCCCGCAGCAGATCGCCCGGGCAGGGCCTGGGACCCTGCTCATCGGCTCTCTGCCAGAGAAGCATCTGGGGACGCACATGAACAGCGCTGATGGTTTTCTGCCGCCCGAGGATCAGGCCGACTTCGAGCAGATCCTCGACGAGGCACTGCGTACCGCCCGGCTGACCTCGGGCGCGGACGCGGCCGGAATCGAGGAGTTGCGCGAGCTGGCGCGGGACGCGCTGCCCGATATCGCGTCCGCCGCCTCGGCCGAGTACGAGCGCCTGACCGCGCTGCGGCTGCGCCTGGCCGAACGGCCCGACGCCGGGGCCGGGTTGACCGAGAGGGCGGGGCCGCCCTCGGGGGTCGGGGTGGTCACGGTGTTCTTCGCGCTCGTCCCGGTGCTCGCGGGGATCGCGGGCGTGGTGTTCCTGCTGCTCGGCTACCTGCTGGGGGTCGCGGACCCCGAGCCCGCGATGGCCGAGCCGATGCGCACGGTCGGCTGGGTGTTCGCGCTCGTGGCCGCGGTCGGGCTGCTCATCGCCGCGGCGGGCCTCGTGATCGTGGCGGCGCGCAACGGTGCCACCTCGATCCGCGCCTCCGCGCCGGCGGATCACGTCGCGCGCGCCCGCGACGAGTGGCGGCGCGCCCTGCACGACAACGGGATCGCGCCGTTCCTGCGCCAGCACGTGGCCGCGCTGCCGCAGCACCAGCAGCAGGACCGCACGCCCCGGCTGCGCTTCTCGAGCCCGCACTTCTCCAGCCCTGAGTTCTCGAGCCGGGGTGGCGACGCCCCCGCGCGGCCGCGTTACGGCACGCCCGACTTCTCGGGCCCGACCTACACGAGCCCCGCGGACGGCGGCGCGGACCTGGAGTGACCGCACACGTTCAGGGCCTCACCAGGAGTGATCGGACAGAGGCGTCAGGACAGCAACATTTCGATCACACGCGCCACGCCGTCGTCCTCGTTGGACGCCGTGTGGTGCCGGGTCGCGGCCAGGACGGCCGGGTGGGCGTTGGCCATCGCGTAGGCCGTGCCCGCCCAGGCGAGCATCGGCAGGTCGTTGGGCATGTCGCCGAACGCCACCACCTCGTCGGGCCGGATGCCGCGGCGGCGGCAGCGCTGGGCCAGCGTGCTGGCCTTGCTGACGCCCGGCGCGCTGATCTCGAGCAGGGCGATGCGGCTCGACCGCGTGAACTCGCCGTGCTCGCCCGCCGCTTCGCGGCCCAGCGCGAGGAACGCGTCGGGATCGAGCGTCCCGTGGTGGGCGAGCAGCTTCAGGACGGGCAGGTCGTCGTCGGCGGTCAGCAGCTTCTCGATCGGCGCGACCTGCGCGGGGGTGTCCCACATCAGGCGCGGATAGGCGGCCTCGTGGTGGAAGCCGGGGCCGCGCTCGACGGCGAACGTCGCGCCAGGGGCCGCGTCGCGCAGCGCGCCGGCGATCAGCAGGGCGTTCTCCCTGGGCAGCGGGCGGGTCTCGACCAGCTCGCCGCCGCGGCGCAGGTCGACGACGGCCGCGCCGTTGCCGCAGATGGCGACGCCATGGCCGTGGACATGGGCCGAGACCACCTCCATCCAGCGGGCGGGGCGGGCGGTCACGAAGATCACTTCGAGCCCGGCCGCCTCGGCGGCGGCGAGGGCGGCGACGGTGCGCGGCGAGACGGTGGCGTCGTCGCGCAGAAGGGTGCCGTCGAGGTCGGTGGCGATCAGGCGGGGCGGGACCGGAGGCGCGGGCAACGTGGGCACAGTCACTCAGCATATGCCCGAGAAGCGCGCACATCAGTACGAAAACGGACGCTTTCGGGCCCTCCCGGCCGGGCCGCGGAGAAGGGCGGGGGAAGCCGCACGGGCGTGGCCTGAAAGGGCCTACCCTTGCTTCCCATGGCTGATTCGTCCAGGCTCCCGCTGCGCCTCTCCACCGTCATCCTGCCCGTCTACCGCTGGTCGGAGGGCGGCCGCCAGACCTGGTCGCGCGCCGAGGAGCTTGGCTTCCACACCGCCTACACCTACGACCACCTGTCGTGGCGCAGCTTTCGCGACCGGACGTGGTTCGGGGCGCTGCCCACGCTGACCGCGGCCGCGGGCGTCACCGAGCGGCTGCGGCTCGGCACCCTGGTCACCTCGCCCAACTTCCGCCATCCCGTGCCGCTGGCCAAGGAGTTGATCACCCTCGACGACGTGTCGTCGGGCCGGGTGACCCTGGGCATCGGCTCGGGCGGCACCGGCTTCGACGCCACCGCGCTCGGCAGCGACGCGTGGCCGCCCGGCGAGCGGGCCGAGCGCTTCGCCGAGTTCGTGCGGCTGCTCGACCGGCTGCTGAGCGAGGGCGGCAGCGGCGGGATCTCCTACCGCGGTGAGTTCTACTCGGCGCACGAGGTGCGGATGATCCCCGGCTGCGTGCAACGCCCCCGGCTGCCGTTCGCCGTGGCCGCGACGGGCCCGCGTGGGATGCGGCTCGCCGCGCGGCACGGCCAGGCGTGGGTCACGACGGGCGACCCCGCCACGTTCACCGGATCGCCGGGTGACTTCACCACCGGGCTCGCGCGGCAGGTCGAGCGGCTCGAGGGCATCTGCGAGGAGGTGGGGCGCGAGGCGTCGAGCCTGGAGCGGACGCTGCTCGACTTCGTTACGACCCCGACCGGGATCCTGCCGCTCGCGTCGGTCGACGCGTTCGTCGACTACGCGGGGACCGTCGCCGAGCTCGGCTTCACCGAGCTCGTGGTGCACTGGCCGGTGCCCGACTCGGTCTTCGCCGCCGACATGGGCGTGTTCGAACGGATCGCCACCGAGGGCCTGGCCCAGCTGACCCGCTGAGCCCCGCGTTCCGCCCCGCGCCCCGCCGCCGCAGATGAACGGTGTATGAAGAGCAAGAAAGGGGCGCAGGACGTTCGCCCCTGGCTGTGGTCGAACCGAACACGGGCAACTAGCGTCGGAACATGAGTCTCCTCCGTCGAACCGCTCGTCCGCTGCTCCGGCGTATCGACCAGCGCATCGACCGAAAGCTCCGCAAGGAGCTCAGCGGCGCCAAGGACGAGCTGAAGCTCCTGAAGGAACAGCAGCACCTCGTCGAGCTGCTTCTCGGCCCCGACGGGCGCCGGTTCAACCGCCACCCCACCCCCGGCGCGATCAGCGCCGTCGCGCGCCAGGTCGGGGAGGTCACCGGCGAGAAGCACGCCCGCCGCGCCGTCGTCCAGGCGTACCGCACGCTGGTCGAGGTGGAGAACCGGGGCGTGGGCCGGATCGCGGGCGGCACATCCAACATCCTCGGCAAGCTCGCCACCACCCCGCTCCTCAAGCCACCCAACGGCGACATCCTGGAGATCGGCACGCTCTACGGCCTCTTCGCTGGCTGCCTGGCCCGGCAGATACTGCGCGCGGGCATCCCGTACCAGCTGACGATCGTGGACCCGATAGCCCCCGTGCAGCTCCAGGAGGGCATGGAGATCACGGTCGACGCGTCGGGCACGCCGATCAACGAGGACATCGTGCGCGCCAACCTCCACTACGCGGGCGTGCTGCCCGACCGCGTGCGGCTGCTGCGCGGCTACTCGACGGACGCCGACATCCACGCCACGCTCAGCGGCGGCAAGTTCGGCGTGATCATCGTGGACGGCGACCACTCGGCCAAGGGCGTCGAGGCCGACCTCGAGTGGGTCGAGAAGCTGGCCGCCCCCGGCGCGGTGATCGTCGTCGACGACTACGACGACCGCGTGTGGCCAGGGGTGACGGAGGCGACCGACGCGCACCTGGCGCGTTCCGACACCCGGCTCACCAAGATCGGCAAGGTCACCACAAGCGCGTTCCTCAGGGCCTCATAGGGCCTTATAGTCCCCCCCGCCCCCGACCCACCCCCTAGGGGAACGGCCGCGACCGCCCTCCCGAAGTGGGACGCGCGATGTGCGCAAGCGCACTAGCGTGCCCGGGGTGAGCGTGATTGAGACCGAAAGCCTAACGAAGCGGTACCCCAAGGTGACCGCTCTTGACCGGCTGACCGTGGACATCGGCCCTGGCGTCACGGGCCTGGTCGGTGCCAACGGGGCCGGCAAGTCGACCCTGATCAAGATCCTGCTTGGCCTGGCACCCGCGACGGAGGGCACGGCGAGGGTGCTCGGCAAGGACTCGGCGACCGAGGGCGGAGCGATCCGCGAGCAGGTCGGGTACATGCCCGAGCACGACTGCCTGCCGCCCGATGTCTCCGCCACCGAGTTCGTGGTGCACATGGCGCGCATGTCCGGGCTGCCGCGCACCGCCGCGCGCGAGCGCACCGCGGACACGCTGCGCCACGTCGGCCTGTACGAGGAGCGGTACCGGCCGATGGGCGGCTACTCGACCGGCATGAAGCAGCGGGTCAAGCTCGCCCAGGCCCTGGTGCACGACCCGCGCCTGGTGCTGCTCGACGAGCCGACCAACGGCCTCGACCCGGCAGGGCGCGACGAGATGCTCGGCCTGATCCGCCGCGTCCACAGCGACTTCGGCATATCGGTGCTCGTCACGTCGCACCTGCTGGGCGAGTTGGAGCGCACGAGCGACCACATCGTGGTGATCGACGGCGGCAGGCTGCTGCGTTCGCAGGCGACCGCGAGCTTCACCGAGGCGACCGCGTCGCTCGCCGTCGAGGTCACCGACAGCGACGCGCACCCCGACGGCACGGGCGCGCTGACCGCGGCGCTCGCGGAGCGCGGCTTCGCCGTCACCGCGGGCGCCGGGCACCTGGTGCATGTGGAGGCCGCCGACGAGGCGGCCTACGACGCGGTGCGCGACGTCATCGCCGACCTGGGCCTCGGCCTGGTCCGCATGGAACAGCGCAGGCACCGCATCGCCGAGGTCTTCCAGGACGCGCCCGGCGCCTCCGGTGCCCACGGCACCCAGGACATCCCGCACGCCCTGGCCGGGCAGGAGGTCGCGAAGTGAGCCCCACCCCGAGCCCCGTCCCGAGCCCCGTCCCGAGCCCCGTCCCGAGCCCTGCCCCGAGCCCTGCCCCGAGCCCTGCCCCCGGCACGGCCTCTACCGACGCGCGGATCCACGACATCGGCTACCGCCGTTACGACGGCGAGCGCCTGGGCGCGCTGTACGCGCGCCGCTCGCTCCTGGCGCACTCGCTGCGCGGCGCGTTCGGCCTCGGCCGCTCGGCGCGCGCGAAGGTGCTGCCGTTCGGCCTGTTCGCCATCATGTGCATGCCCGCGGTGGTGATGGTCGCGGTGGCGGTGACCACGGGCCTCGACGAGCTGCCGATCGAGTACACCGCCTACACGATGTTCATGCAGCCGATCATCGGCCTCTACATCGCGCTCGCCGCGCCCCAGATGGTCTCGCTCGACCTGCGGTTCAAGACGATCCCGCTCTACTTCTCGCGCCCCATCGACCGCTCCGACTACGTCTCGGCGAAGGCGGCGGCGCTCGCCTGCGCGCTCTTCATCTTCAGCGCGATCCCGCTGGTCATCGCGTACGCGGGCGGCTTGCTCGCCGAGCTTGGCTTCACCGGCCAGACCACGGCGTTCCTGCGAGGGCTGGTCACGACGGCCGTCTACTGCGTCGTGCACGCCGCGATCGCGCTGCTCGTCGCCTCGCTCACCCCGCGCCGCGGCTTCGGCGTCGCCGCGATCATCGCCGTGCTGACCATCCCCTACTTCGCCGCGACCGCGATCATGGCCGTCGCCGACGAACAGGGCTCGACGGACGCGGTGGGCTGGCTGGCCCTGTTCTCGCCCGGCACGCTCGTCGAGGGCATCGAGGCCAGGTTCCTCGGCGGCGAGGTCGAGTTCCCCGGCGAGGTCATGCCGAGCGCCGCCGCGGGCGCCGCGTACCTGGTCGCCGCCGCCGCGCTCACCGCCCTGTGCTACGTCCTGCTGACGCGCCGCTACCGGAAGGCGGGCCTGTGACCACCATCCACATCGCCAAGACATCCCGCTGGTTCGGCAACGTCGTCGCGGTCAACGACGTGACCATGGACATCGCCCCCGGCGTCACCGGGCTGCTCGGCCCCAACGGCGCGGGCAAGTCCACCCTCATCCACATGATGAGCGGCTTTCTCGCCCCCTCGTCGGGCGCCGTCACCCTGGACGACCGGCCGATCTGGCGCAACGCCGCGGCGTACCGCGAGATCGGCCTGGTCCCCGAGCGCGAGGGCATGTACGACTACCTCACGGGCGGCGAGTTCGTGCTGGCCAACGCCGAGCTGCACGGCCTGCCCGACCCCGGCGCCGCGGCGCGGCGGGCGTTGGACACCGTGGACATGACCGGCGCGGCCGACCGCCGCATCTCGACCTACAGCAAGGGCATGCGCCAGCGCGTCAAGATGGCGTCCGCGCTCGTCCACGACCCTTCGGTGCTGCTGCTCGACGAGCCGTTCAACGGCATGGACCCGCGCCAGCGCATGCACCTGATGGACCTGCTGCGGACGATGGGCGACGAGGGCCGCACGGTGCTGTTCTCCTCCCACATCCTGGAGGAGGTCGAGCAGCTGGCCACGCACATCGAGGTGATCGTCGCGGGGCGGCACGCAGCCTCAGGCGACTACCGCAGGATCCGCCGCCTGATGACCGACCGGCCGCACCGCTATCTGGTGCGCTCAAGCGACGACAGGGCGCTGGCCGCCGCGCTGATCGCCGACCCGTCCACCAGCGGCATCGAGTTCGACGCGGCGGAGCGCGCCCTGCGCGTCCAGGCGGTCGACTTCGGGCGCTTCACCACCCGTCTCCCGCTGCTGGCACGGGAGAAGGGGATCAGGCTGCTGACGGTGTCGCCGTCGGACGAGTCCCTGGAAAGCGTCTTCTCCTACCTGGTCAGCGCGTAAGGAACGTGAGATGTCCGCGATCTACAACCCCACCGTCGCCCGCCTCACCTACCGGGCCCTCCTCGGCCGCCGCCGCGCGCTGATCCTGCTGTCCCTGCCCGCGCTTCTGCTGGTCATCGCCGTCGCCGTGCGCGCGCTCGCGGGCGTGGACGACCGGGCCGCCACCGAGATCCTTGGCGGCTTCGCCCTCGCGTCGATGGTCCCGCTGATCGGCGTCATCGCCGGAACGGGCGCGATAGCGCCCGAGATCGACGACGGCTCGATCGTCTACCTGCTCTCCAAGCCGCTCGACCGGCGCACGATCATCCTCACCAAGCTGTGGGTCGCGATCGGCGTGACCGTGGCGTTCACGACGGTGCCCATCCTGGTGGCCGGGCTGATCCTCAACGGCAACAGCCAGCAGATCGCCACCGCGTTCGCCGTCGCCGCCGCCGTCGCGTCGATCGCCTACAGCGCCGTCTTCCTGCTGCTCGGCACGGTGTCGCGCAACGCCGTGGTGTTCGGCCTCATCTACGCGCTGATCTGGGAGGCGCTGTTCGGCAGCCTGGTGCCGGGGGCGCGCACGCTCTCGGTCCAGCAGTGGTCGCTCGCCCTCGCCGAGCGGATCGCGGCGGACGGCGCCGACATCACCTCCGAGGTGGCGCTGCCCACCGCGGTGGTCCTCCTCGCCGCGGCGACGGTGCTCGGCACGTGGTACGCGGGGCAGCGGCTGCGGGTGCTGACGATGGCCAACGACGAGTAGGCCAACGACGCGTAGGCCAACGACGCGTAACGCCGGGAGGGCTGGGCACTCGGTGCGTCTCATGTGAGGGAGGAAACCCATGGCGACGCACCGAGGCACCCGTCGCGGCGGCACCCTGACGAGGCGCGAGAGCGGCAACCTCGCGACCGGAAGTCTGGTGTGCGGCATCGTCGGACTCTTCTTCGCCGGGCTCGTGCTCGGCGTCCTCGCGGTGGTGCTCGGCGTGCTGGCCCACCGCCGCACCCCGAGCGCCGTGGCCAAGGCGGGCATCGTGCTCGGCGCGGTGGACATCTTCCTGTCGGTCGTCGTCGTCTCGACGTGGATGTCGGGCGACGGCTGGTACATGTCGGGAAGCGCCCCCGCCTGACGGCGGTCGGCGCGGTCGTGCGCGACCTGGCGTCGGCCGCGCCGAACCGCTCGGTGGGCCCGCGCTGTCCACACGGTTTTCCACATGCCCGGGGGCCCACGGGCGACCTGTGGATAACCGGTCTCAACTCCCCGGAAAATCTCCTCCATTTCCTCAAAGGACCGTTTCTGTTGGGTTTAGCGGCAGACAAGATGGCGCTCGGTGGCGGACAAATGGCCGCGAATCCGGCGCGCTTCGGCCCCGTTGGGCGCCCCACAAGGGGGGCAAAAGGGGGCATACGCGCGGCCTGTGGATAACTCTGGTCCGCGCCAGGCACGTTGAAGCTCTTCGAATCCGCAGGTCAGGGCGTTGTGGCGGCCACAATCCCCGCCGCGCCACGCCCCGGCCCCGGCCCGCCTGTGGACAACGAGGGGCCCACGCTCGCCCCAGAAGTCACTCGCGCCCCTGCCAACGCGCCCAGGGCCCCTGACCTGCGGACCTCTCGGTCCGTCAACATGACTGCTTCGAAGCGTAGTTATCCACAGGTCGGGCCGCTAGGATCCTTGCCGTTCGGGGCCGACAGGGGAGTCGGCCGCCGTACCGTTGGGGAGGAGGGCCGTGGAGGCTCTGAGTCCGGGCGACCCGGCCACCATCGGCCCGTACGTGCTGCTGAGGCGGCTGGGTGCGGGCGGAATGGGACAGGTCTTTCTTGGGCGGTCCCCGCATGGGCGGATGGTCGCGGTCAAGGTGGTGCACGGCGCGCTCGCGCGCGAGCCTGAGTTCAGGCGCCGCTTCAGGGCGGAGGCCGAGGCGGCGCGGCGCGTCAGCGGCGCGTGGACGGCGCCGGTGCTCGACAGCGACACCGAGTCGCACGTGCCGTGGATCGCCACCGGCTATGTCGTCGGCCCCCCGCTGCGGCACGTGATCGAGTCGCTGCACGGGCCGTTGGACGAGCACTCGGTGTGGGCGCTCGGCCTCGGCCTGGCGCGGGCGCTGACCGAGATCCACGGCAGCGGCCTGATCCACAGGGACCTCAAGCCGTCGAACGTGATGGTGACGCTCGAGGGCCCCAAGGTCATCGACTTCGGCATCGCGCGGGCCGTCGACGCCAGCCTGGCGACGCGCACGGGCGCGATGATCGGCACCCCCGGCTACATGCCGCCCGAGCAGATCCGTGGCGAGGCGCTGACGGGCGCGGCCGACGTGTTCGCGCTTGGCGCGGTGCTCGCGTACGCGGCGACCGGCTCCGCCCCGTTTGCCGCCGACGGCGCCGAGCCGCACACCGTTCTCTACCGGGTGATGTATGAGCAGCCCGAACTTGGCCCGCCGAACGGCCGGTTGACCGGTGAGCTGCGCGACCTGGTGGCCCGCTGCCTGGCGAAGAACGCGCCGGAGCGGCCCGTTCTCGCCGAGATCGCGCCCCTGGCCGAGGCACGCGCGGGCACGGAGTTCTGGCTGCCGCAGGGCCTTACGGCCCGGCTCGGCAGGGACGCGGCCGACCTGCTCGCGCTCGACGGGCCCGGCGCGTCCTCGCCCCCCGCGCCTCCCGCGCCTGGAGCGCCCACCGTCCCGCCCACCTATCCGCCCTACGCCGCGCAGCCGGGCCCGCGCCTCGACGCGCCCGCCGCCACTCCGTCGCCGCCCCCGCGGCCCAGGCGCAGGGTGGCGCTCCTGACCGCGGCCGTGGCCGGGGCCGCGGCGCTCGCGGTGGTGATCGCGCTGACCGCGTTCAACGGTGATGACGGGGACGGCAGTTCGGAGGCGGGTGCCACGGAGGGCTCCGGCGGCTCGATCACCGGCTTCGAGGGCGAGGGCGAGGGCGAGGGTGCGGTGGGTGGCAACGGGGGCGCCGACCCGGAGGCGCCCCTTGCCGACCTCATCCCGCGGGACCTGCGCGACGCGGGCATCCTCACCGTGCACGCCGCGGCCCAGGACGATCCGGTGCTCTTCCACGAGGAGAACGGGAGCGACCTCGTCGGCTTCGAGGTCGACCTCATGCGCGAGATCGGCGAACGGCTTGGCGTGGAGGTGACCTTCTGGCCGAGCGCCGAGCCGGAGGAGGCCGCTGCGGCAGCGGTCGAGGCGGGCGAGGAGTCGGCCTCGCACATCGCGGTGGCGGGGTTCGAGGACAGCACGAACGAGCGGCACGAACTGGGCGTCGACTTCGTCAACCACTTCTGGGACGGCTGGGGCGTGGTGAGCGTCGGCGGCGAGAACGAGGGCGTCCTGGCCGAGCTGTGCGACCTCACGGTCGCCACATATGACGCGGACTTCCCGCGGGAGAGGCTGCGCGCGAACACCGAGAACTGCCCCGAGCCCGTCGAGAACGTCACCTTCGGCGGGCGCGACGACATGGCGGAGCTGCTGACGTCGGGGGAGGCGGACGCCGCGATGCTCCTGTACTCCCAGGGGGCGTACTACGTGGGCGAGAACCCCCAGCACGGCCTTGGCGCCCGCGTCGACGGCGTTGAGCTGGGCCCCAGGGGCATCGCCGTGCCCGTGGGCCAGGACGAGCTGCGCGAGGCGGTGCGCACGGGTCTTGGCGCGCTGCTGGAGGACGGCACCTACCAGGAGCTGCTGGAACGCTGGCACTTTCCCGAGGCGGGGGTCGACGAGGCGCAGGTCAACGTGGGTGGGTGAGGGGCGCTGCGCTGGCCTGGCGGGGCGGAGCCCCTGCCGCCGTCCAGGCCGCACCCGTCCCCAGCGGGACGCGGCTTCACGCACACGGCGGCAGGGGGGTTCAGGATGGCCGCTCGCGGTCGGCCAGGTGCGGTGGAGGGGCTGCTGGCCTGCCCGCGGTTGAGCCCGGTGGGGGCCCCGGCTGTTGGAGGCTCGCCGCAACGTGGCTGCGTCAAGCCAGCGTCAAGCCTCGGGGGCCGCTCGCCCCGGTGTTCAGCGGGTTCAGCGTCGTCTGCCTCCGCTACCGCGCGGTGGGCTGGCGGCGTGTTGCCGCGTAGCGTCTGGGGCGGGGTGGGAGGAAGCCGGGGAGCTGGGAGATGTGGCGGCTGGCCCATAGGACGGTGAAGCAGCCCATGTGGAACGTCTCGCCTCCGTGGAAGCGCAGGAGTTTGCCGCCGCTGGCGAGTGCGCTCATGTCGGTCACGGTGTAGGGCCGTCCTCCGACGACCAGTTGGTCGCCGACCCTGACGGTGGCGGCGGTGATCTCGATCGCGACCATTCCGGTGGGGTTCATCGCGCGATCACCGCCAGGGCGATGATGATGACGAGGGCGCAGCCGACGACGACCTGGGCGATGATCTCCGCCTGGGTGGGTGGGGGTGGGCGGAGGGCTGTCTCCCAGAAGGAGCGGGGCCGTAAGCCGGGCGGGTCGGCGCGCCAGACGGTGAGGGTGGTGCGGTGGGACATGACGAACAGGGCACCCGAGGTGAGCCCCAGCCTGACCCCGCCGTGGACCCGGGTGCGCGTCAAGACCTTGAAGTGGCACTCGCCGATGGTCAGCACGTCCCCGGTGAGGACCGATGCCGGGGTCACCTCGACACGGCGCACGCTGTCGGTGGCGGGCATCGCCGCGTGTCGCTGCCGCGGGCGCTCGTCGTGCCGGTGGGACGGGGGCCAGAAGAGGAATGGCCAGAAGATGACAGGCTCCAGCACATGGTGGTGGGTGAAGGACTGGCCGCACGCCCCGGTCGTGACCAGGACGGGGCGGGCGGGTGCCCCGGGGCGCGCGGAGGAGGAAGCGGCTCCGGGAATGTCCGCCCGGTCCTGGGCCGGGCGGGCTTGGGCCCGCTGCCACCCGGGCCCAGCACGTTCGCCGGCGGGGCGGCCCCACGGGTGACAGCAGGGGTCAGGGGCGGTGGTGCGGCTGCTCGGCCAGATGCGCCGGGCGGTCGCGTTCGATCTCATCCGCCCGCGCCATGGTGTAGAGGCGGCGCACACACCGGGGACAGGCGTAGGCGGGCGCGGTGGCGATCCCGTTCGGCCCCGCGATGGAGACGGGCCCGATCCAGACCACCGGCTGAACGGTCCCGGGGTCGCAGCCGAGCCAGCAGCGGCCGTTGACGGGCTGGTCGTTGCCCCGGTCGGGATCGCGGAGGGAGAGATCGATCGCGCCGTTCACCGCGCCTCCCGAACGGCGCGGCTCACTTGTCGGGCGGCCTTCCGCAGGTGTGCGACGGTGGCGCGGGCGGCGTCGTGGGCGGCGTGCCGCTGGTCGGCGTCGAGCGCCCGGTCCTTCGTACGGGCCACAGCGGCCAGCAGCCGCCCGACCGGCGCGGCGAGCACGGGCGACTCGCCCAACGGCGCGAGCGTCGCGACCAGTTCACCCGGAACGATCTCCGGGTACGCCAGCCGCGCCCCGTCGTGGCGCAGCGGGTGGAAGGCGAGCGGGATCAACCGCTCACGAACCAGGCAGCCGCGACACGCACGGTGCGTCCACCCGCCCCCCGACCCGGCATGGTGCACCGCCACCACGACCAGCGGCGGCACCGTCGTCTCGCACGTCGCGCACCACCCGCTCACAACCCACCGCCCAAGCGCACATGCGTAGCGAGCGACGGAACCCGGTCACGACAGCCAAGACACAGATCAAGCGGCACCGCGGGCGGACACTCCCGCCCGACGATCACCGTCATCGGCTCGTCATCGGACAACGGCGGCGGCGCGGGCGGCAGATGCTCCGCAGCGGGGCTAGGCACGGCTGGCCTGCCCGGTCGGCTGCTGCGGGGGCGTCGGGCCATACCAGTCCGGCCCGCGGCCCACACTGGCGTCGGCAATGATCCGGCGCCGCTGTCGCTGCGCCGGGGTGCTGAAGGGGGTGCCGGGGGTGCACATGATCGACTCCTGTGACGTGTCGTTACTGACCGTCCGGTGCCGACGAAGCTACGCCTGGTGAATGCCGGGCGTCGATGGGCGTTTCAGGGGGGTGCAGTCAAAAGTCACAACGAGCGTTACATCGGCAGCCTGACGACGTCTGCCAGGACACGCATCTGCGGTGTCAGTGTCCGCCGCCGTTCCACGACTCGCCCCACGATGTCGCGCGCGTACCGCTGGTTGGGCAGCCACTCCGGCGAGTCCCGCAGGATCCCAAGCATGGTCTGTACCGCCTCCTGATGGCGACGCAACCGCGCCTGCGCGTCAGCCACATCAAGGAGATGGCGGTTCAGGTTGTTCTTCGTCGGACGCAGCCCCCCCGTGGGAACATTCTGGGCGAGCCTCAGCACTTCTTCAGGCTGGTCCATGATCATCGCGTTCTCGGCCTGCTTCAGCGCTACGGTCGTTGGGCCGAAGGTCCGCAGCCGATCCTCCCTCGCCGCGTGCTCACGTCCCATGGCGACCGCCACCGACTGGGCCAGGCGTAGGGCATCGTCAGCCTCGACATCTCGGGCGTCTCGCGCTCCAGCAGCGGACACGCGCAGGAGCATCGATCCCCACGCGCTCAGCTCGCCCATCGTGGCCCGGGACATTCGCGGCGGCTCCAGCTCATCGGCCCAACGCTCCGCGAGCGCAGCGGCCTCGGCCAATCGTCCTCGGCGAAGGAGCAGCCAGCCCTGCGTGTTGACTGCCGCCGCGGCCTGGAGGCGGTCCGGCGCATCCGCGATCACGCGGGCCAGCACGTCCTCCGCACTGTCGAACTGGCGGGTCTGGGTCAGGAGCCAGCCGACCAACTGCGTGATACGCACACGAAGTTGACGTCCCTCCGGGGTGAGCTCCGCCAGGGTCTCGGCGTCGCGGATCAGGGGGGGCAAGAGGGAGCCGAGGCGGCCGAAGTGACCGACGGCGAACAGCCGGTCCGTCGCGTCGAGCGCGGCCTTAACGCCCTCAATGGTCGGGGGCTCATTGATCTCGTCAGCATCACCGTCGTAGAGCCCGACGGCAGCACGACGGACCCGCGTCCACTGGTCCGCGGTGGCGTCATCGGCGGCCTCTTCGGCGTGCTCCGTGAGTAGCTTCGTGGTTGGCACGCGCAAGGCTGCCGCCAGCTTCCGGGCCGTCTCCAGGCGGGTATCCGTTCGCGCGCCTTGTTCGAGCTGCTGGATCAGGGAGTAAGAGACTCCGGATTCGCGGGCGAGGTCTCCCTGTGACAGGCCAGCGCGCTTCCTGGCTTTGCGCAGCCTGTCGCCAATGGTGTCGGGCATGGCAGTATGGCTCCGTTCTGAATTCGACACTCAGACGGTACTCCCGGGTACGCACCGGGGAACAGCGAACGGCCCCCCATCACCCAGTGACGGAGGGGCCGTTGTGCTGCGGGCATGACGAAGCGCCCCCTCGCTCGGCCCGAAGAAGGCTCGCGTGCGGGAGCGTGTTCAGCAGAGGAGAGATGCCTTGCCCTAAGTACGCCGGAAGGACCCTGGAACCAATTATGAGCTACCGGGATTGATCACGGGAAAACCCTGTCAGCGCCCCGTCGCTCACAGGGTCCTCCTACGGCCGTTGACGTGGCTGGGGCGGGCGGCGTGCGGTGCGGCAGGGGCGGCCGGTTTGGCGCGAGCCTCCGGAGCGGGGCCCAACCGGGCTGTTGCGGGCAGGCCAAGGGCTGCCCGGTTCGCGGCCAGCGTACGGCCCCGCTCCCTCACGCCAAACCGGCCGCCGCCCACCACCCCGCAGGCCACCCGCGACCGCACCTGACCCGCCCAGCCACCTCAGGTCATGATCCCGCAACGGTCTCAGCGAGCCACAAAGCCGCAGGTCAGAGGCCCCCCTTAGGGCCGAAGTCGCGCCACCCCGGCAGGCGGCGGGCGGGAGGACGTCAGGACCGTAGCCGCCCCCGCCAACAACCCCCTCAGCCGCCGCCGTCCCCCACAGAACGTGGCCGCAGCAGGCGTTCGATGACGAGTGCGATGCCGTCCTCGTCGTTGTCCGCCGTGACCTCGTCGGCCACCCCCTTGACGTCCGGGTGCGCGCCCGCCATCGCGACGCCGTGGGCCGCCCAGCGCAGCATCGCGATGTCGTTGGGCATGTCCCCGAACGCGATCGTCTCGGCGGCCGTCACCCCGAGGCGCCGCGCCGCCAGCGACAGCCCTGTCGCCTTGGTCAGGCCGAGCGGCAGCATCTCCACCAGGCCGAGGCCCGAGACCACGATGCCCACCGCCGTGCCCGCGACCGCCGCCGCGGCGGTCGCGAGATCGTCGTCGGACATCCCGGGCCGCTGGAGGTACATCTTGATGATCGGCTCGGCGAACAACTCGCCGCGATCCGGCGCGTGGTCGGGGAACGGCGCGTCGGCGCGCCCCGTGAACCCGCTGCCCACGGCCGCGCGGAAACGTTCATCCATGGCGACGTTGCCGTCGAGCCCGTCCCGGTTGGCGGCCAGCGCCAGCGGGCCGAGCTCCGCCTCCAGGCGTTCGATCACGCCGCGCGCCAGCGCGCGGTCCAGCGTGACCGACGTCAGCAGCCGGTGCTCGCCCGCGTGGTAGAGCTGCGCGCCCTGCCCGCACACGGCCAGGCCCCGGTAGCCGAGGTCGTCCAGGATGTGCCGCGTCCACGCCACGCTGCGCCCCGTGGCCACGATGTGCTCGGCCCCGGCCGCCTGGGCGGCGATCAGCGCGTCCCGCGTCCGCGCCGAGATCGTCTCGTCGCGCCGCAGCAGCGTGCCGTCGAGGTCGGTGGCGATCAGCCGGTAGGGAAAGGTCTGGGTGAGACCGGTCACGCGGTCACCGGCGTCAGCGTCTCGCGCCCGCCGAGGTAGGGGCGCAGGATCTCGGGGACGGTCACCGAGCCATCGGCGTTCTGGTGGGTCTCAAGGATCGCGACGATCGTCCTGGGCACGGCGCACAGCGTGCCGTTGAGCGTGGCCAGCGGGCGCACGCCCGTCTCCTTGCCGCGCATCCGGATCGACAGGCGGCGCGCCTGGAACTCCCCGGTGTTCGACGTGGACGTCAGCTCGCGGTACTTGCCCTGCGTGGGGATCCACGCCTCGCAGTCGAACTTCCGCTGCGCCGAGGCCCCCAGGTCGCCGCTGGCCACGTCGATCACGCGGAACGCCAGCCCGAGCGCCGTCAGCCACCGCTTCTCCCACGCCAGCAGCCGGTCAAGCTCCGCCTCCGCGTCCTCGGGCGCGACATACGAGAACATCTCGACCTTGTCGAACTGGTGGACCCTGATGATCCCCTTGGTGTCCTTGCCGTGCGACCCGGCCTCGCGGCGGAAGCACGGCGAGAAGCCCGCGTAACGCAGCGGCAGCCGCGCCTCGTCCAGGATCTCGTCCATGTGGTACCCGGCGAGCGCCACCTCCGACGTGCCCACCAGGTAGAGGTCGTCCTTCTCCAGCTGGTAGACGTCCTGGGCCGCCTGGCCGAGGAAGCCGGTGCCCTCCATCGCGCGCGGCTTGACCAGCGCGGGGGTCAGCATGGGGACGAAGCCCGCCTCGGTGGCCTGCGCGATCGCGGCGTTGACCAGGGCGAGCTCCAGCAGCGCGCCCACGCCGGTCAGGTAGTAGAAGCGCGAGCCCGACACCTTCGCGCCGCGCTCGACGTCGATCGCGCCGAGCGCCGCGCCCAGCTCCAGGTGGTCCTTGGGCGCGAAGCCCTCGGCCTCGAAGTCCCTCGGGGTGCCATGCGTCTCCAGGACGGCGAAGTCGTCCTCGCCGCCCACCGGGACGTCGGGGTGCACGA
Organism: Streptomyces sp. PT12; assembly: GCF_003311645.1. Taxonomy (GTDB): domain Bacteria; phylum Actinomycetota; class Actinomycetes; order Streptomycetales; family Streptomycetaceae; genus Streptomyces. The sequence continues at coordinate 186,540 of NZ_QEST01000256.1, forward strand.
CGTTCCCCAGCGCCAGGAGCAGCCGCTGCGTCTCGTCGGCGGCCTCGTCGCGCTCGGCGTCGGCGGCCTTGACCTCGCCCGCGAGCTCGCCCGCCCGCTTCAGCAGCTCGGCCTTCTCGTCGCCCGAGGCGCGCGGGATGAGCTTGCCGATCCGCTTCTGCTCCGAGCGGAGCTCGTCGAAGCGGGAGCCCGACGCGCGCCGCCGCTCGTCGGCGGAGATGAGCGCGTCGACCAGGCCGACGTCCTCTCCACGGGCGCGCTGCGAGGCGCGCACTCGGTCGGGGTCCTCACGGAGCAGTCGAAGGTCAATCACGCGACCAGGCTACCGGCCCGGGTTCCCGCGCGGCACCGAGTTGTCTTCGACCGTTCTGTCCGGGATGGCATGGAACGTTCCGTGCCCGGAAATCCACAGGTCAGGGAGTTGCCCACAGGGTTATCCACAGGCTGGCGCGGCGGCCTGTGGACAACTCGCCGCCCTGGGCGACCCCCGTCGAGGTGGGCCGCAGAATTCCCCGATCCCGCCCCGGCTACACCCACGTACGAGGGAAATCGCCTCACACTCACGGGGGATGCCGTGCGAATGCGCCGACGCGTGCGGATCCGTCCCCGGGTGATCGCTATGCCGTCTTCCTGTTCATGTGTCGACTCCGCCCGGTTCGCCGTGTCGACTTATTCACAGGCACACAGGGTGCCCTGTGGATAACTTTGTGGAGAGACCGCAGGTCGTCGCCCCGCCGCCCCGCGGCCATCCGCCCTTCACCTGCCGGACACCCCGCCTGACGCCCCACCGAGCCGCCCGTCGAGGCACCGGGTGAGCCAGTCCGCCGCCGTCAGGAAGTCCTCGTCCGCCGTGCCCGCGCGCACCGTCGGCTCGACATGGTCGGCCCTGGGATACGAGCCGAGGTACCGCACGTCGGCGCACAGCCGCTTGAGCCCCATCAACGCGTCCCCCACCCGCCGATCGGAGATGTGCCCCTCGCAGTCCATCGAGAAGCAGTACTGCCCGATCCCCTGCCCCGTGGGCCGCGACTCGATCCGCATCAGGTTCACGCCGCACGTCGCGTACTCCTGGAGGACTTCGAGCAGCGCGCCCGGGTGGTCGGCGCGCAGCCACAGCACCACCGATGTCTTGTCCGCGCCCGTCGGCGCGGCTGGCCTGGCCGGGCGGCCGACCAGGACGAAGCGCGTGGTGGCGTTCTGCGCGTCGTGGATGTCCGTGACCAGCGGCTCGAGGCCATAGGTCGGCGCCGCGAACTCCCCCGCGAACGCCGCGTCGAAGCGCCCCTCCTGCACCAGCCGCGCCCCGTCCGCGTTCGACGCCGCCGACTCCCACTGCGCCTCGGGCAGGAAGCGCGCCAGCCAGCCGCGCACCTGCGGCTGGGCCACCGGGTGCCCCGTGACCGTCTTGATGGCCTCCAGCTTGGTGCCGGGCCGCACCAGCAGCGCGAACGCGATCGGCAGGTGCACCTCGCGGTAGATCATCAGCGGCTCGCCCGAGGCCAGCTCGTCCACGGTGGCCGTGACTCCGCCCTCCACCGAGTTCTCGATGGGCACGAGCGCGCCAGCCGCCTCGCCCGTGCGCACCGCGTCGAGGGCGGCGGGCACCGAGATCATCGGCACCAGCTCGCGCGTGGCCGCCTCGGGAAGGGTGCGGAGCGCGGCCTCGGTGAACGTTCCCTCGGGCCCGAGATAGGTGTAGCGGCTGGCAGCAGTCATGACGCAACGGTAGCCCCGCGCTCACCCCCGTCCTTCCGCCGTCTCACGCTTCGAGCAGCGCCTGGCCGACGTATGCGCCCTCCGCCGCGCCGCCAGGGACCGCGAACAGCGCGCTGGCCTCGTGGCGGATGTACTCCGAGAGCGCGTCGCCCCGGTCGAGCTTGCGCTGCACCGGCACGAACGCCCGGCGCGGGTCCGCCTGCCAGCACAGGAACAGCAGCCCCGCGTCCGGCGCGCCGTCGGGCCTGAAGCCGTCGTGGTAGGAGAACGGGCGGCGCAGCATCGCGGCCCCGCCGTTGGTCTCGGGGGCGGTGACGCGGACATGCGCGTCGGCCGCGATGACCGCGCCGCCGTCGGCGTCCACCGCCTCCAGGTCCACGGCCGTGGTCTCGTCGCCGCCGGTGAGCGGCGCGCCGTTCCCCTTGCGCCGCCCTATGACGCGCTCCTGCGTTTCCAGCGACTCGGCCTCCCAGTCGTCGAGCAGCATCCTGATGCGGCGGAACACCACGTACGAGCCCCCCGCCATCCACGCGGGATCGCCGTCCGATGGGACCCAGACGCGCTGGTCGAAGTCGTCGTCCGAAGGGCTCGGGTTGTTGGTGCCGTCCACCTGGCCCATCAGGTTGCGGGTGGTCATGGGGCGCGAGGTGGCGCCGGGGCTCCGGTTGAAGCCCTTCATGTGCCAGCGCACGACGGCGGTCCCCGCGCCGGCGCGTTGGAGCGTGCGCAGCGCGTGGAACGCGACGAGCCCGTCGTCCGCGCCCACCTGGATCCACAGATCGCCCTCGGAGCGCTCGGGGTCGAGCTCGTCGGCCGAGAACCGGGGCAGCGGGTCGAGCGCCTCGGGGCGCGTTTCGGTGAGCCCGGTGGCCTCGAAGAAGTGGTGCCCGAAGCCGAACGTGACGGTCAGCGACGCGGGCCCCGCGTCCCCCGCCACCCCGGTGTCGGTCTCGGGGGTGCCGCCCGCCATCAGCTCGGCGGCCAGCGTGGACCACCGGCGCATGAGGGCGGCGGCCTCGCGCCGTCCCGCGCCGGGCGCGAGATCGAACGCCGCGAGATGCCCGTGCGCCTGCATCGGCGTGGTGATCCCCGGCTGGTGGGTGCCGTGGAACGGCACCGCGGTCGAGCCGAGCGTGGTCAGCGCGGGCCCTTCGTCGTCGGTGGCGGCCGCGTGGGCGAGGGCACCGGTGGGCGTGCCGAGGGCGAGCCCCGCGGCCCCGGTGGCGCCCGCCGAGGTCAGCAGGCGCCTGCGGGAGATGGCGCGTTGTTCGTTCATATCTCTTCAGCCAATGGTGACGGTGACGGTCTCGGTGATCTGGTCGATGTCGGAGGTGCGGATCGTCAGGGCCAGCTCCCATGCGCCCGGCCTCGGCAGCTGGACCCCTGTCGCGGTCCAGTGGCCGGCGTCCACGTGCAGCGGGTCGAACGTGAGCGGCCCGATGTCCTCCGACGGCAGGGTGAGGGCGACCTCGATCTCCTCGGCCCCCGCGGGCGCGCCCTCGGGGTCGACGAGCCGGATGTGCATCGTGTTCTCGCCCGTGCGCGCGGGGGTCAGCTCGATCCGCGCGGTGCCACGACCCGCGACGCCGCCCGTGTCGTACGGCAACGACAGGTCGCCAGGATCCCGCGTGGTCGCGTCGTCCGCGGCCGCCGTCCCCCCGTTCCGCGCGCTCTCCGCGGCGGCCGTGCGGGCCGGTGTCGTGCCGGTCAGCCCGGTGGTCACGGCGAGCAGGACCGCGGCGATGGCCACCTCGGCCAGCACCGAGCGGCGCAGCCCGGCGCGGTGCGGGTCGGCGTCCCTCGCGCGGTTGCGGCGCGCGGTCGCCATGGCGGCGCGCTGGCGGGCCAGCTGCCGGGCGCGCCGCGGGTCGGAGGCGTCGGCGTCGCCATCGCCGCCACCCACCGCGACGGGCTCGGTGGGCCCGGCGGGTTCGGCGCGCTCGGTGGGCTCGGTGGGCCCGGCGGTCTCGGTGGGCCCGGCGGTCTCGGTGGGCCTGGCGGTCTCGGGGGCGTTCTCGCCCAGGAGCCCGGTGCGCCGCCTCGACCCCCAGGCCACGGCGAGCACCAGGGCCACCAGGCCCACCTTGAGCAGCAGCAGCCGCCCGTACGATGTCTCGGTCAGCGCCGACCACGACCAGCCGACCTGGCGCCAGGACTGGTAGAGCCCCGTGACAGCGAGCGCGGTCACGGCCGCGAGCGCGACGCCGGAGAAGCGCCGCACGGCGGAACGCGGCAGCGCGGGCTCGGTGCGCAGCAGCACCAGCAGCGTCACCAGGCCGCCGAGCCACGCGGCGACCGCGAGCAGGTGCACGATGTCGAGGGGGATCGCGAGCCCGGTCTGCCGCCCGGTCGAGGCGTGTTCGGACATCGCCCAGGTGGCCGCGATGCCGATGGCCAGGATGGTGCCGCTGATGGCGAGCCCGAACGCCAGGTCCCGCGCCCGCGCGGCGTCGTCCTCGTCGGGGTCAGGCTCGGCCCGCAGCCGCGCGTACCCGCCGTGCAGCACCGCGATGAACACCCCGGCCGCGGCGAGCAGCAGCAGCCGGGTGACCAGGGCCGTTCCCGTTCTGGTCTCGATGACGTCGCGCAGCCCGCCCACGTCGAACGCGTCGCCCAGGTCGCCGTCGCCCGTGTAGGGCGTGCGCAGGAGCAACAGCGCGAGGGTGGCCGCGGTCAGGGTGGTCCAGCCCGTGAGCGCGACGCGCTGCACCGCGCGCCGCGACGCCGCGCCCGGCCAGCAGCGCAGCGTGAACAGGCAGGCGCCGCCCAGCAGGACGAACCCCCCGTACGCGGCGTAGCGCGCGACGTCGTAGAGCAGCCCCGACGCGCCGTCGTCCCCGCGTGCCGCCACGGCGCCGGGCGCCACGCCGGTGGCCGATGGCGCGCCGATCGAGAAGGTGAACGCGCCCGAGATCGGGTGGCTGTCGGCCGAGACGACCTGCCAGGCCACGGTGTAGGTGCCGTCGGCCAGGCCGCCGCCGAGCGCGACGGCGTGGGTGCGGTCGCCGACGTCGGCCGGGGCTCCCACCTCGGCGGGCTCGCCCTCGGGGTCGAGGACGCGCACGCCGTCGTCCGCGAGCGAGACCTGTTCGGTGAACGTGAGGGTGATCTCGTCGGGCGCCACGTCCACCACCTCCCCTTCCCCCGGCGTGCTGTCGGCGAGCGAGGCGTGGGCCGACGCGGGCGGGGCGGCGAACAGCAGCGCCGCGAGCGCGAGGGCCGCGGCCAGGAGCAGGGAGCCGGGGGCGCGGAGGACGGTGGTGGGCGTGGGCGGTGTCATGGCTGCGGTCTCACTCCCCGGTGTGGGTGGCGGATTCGACCGGCACGTCGAGGGCGATCGGGTCCGACGTCTCGAAGTGCAGCTCGAGGGCCACGGTCTCGCCCTCGACGGGCTGGCTGGTCAGGTCCATGAGCATCAGATGGTTGCCGCCGCGCGCCAGGTCGAGTTCGCCCCCCGCGGGGACGGGCAGCGAATCGACCTGGCGCATGGCGTTGTCCACGGTCTCGTGGATCTCGATCGTCCCGGCGATGTCGCTGGTGACGGACGTCAGGGCGTCGTCGGTGCCGCCCGTGTTCTCCACGGTGAGAAAGGCGGCCGCGAGGTCGGCGGTCGTGGGCTCGGGGATGAACGCGCCACGCGCCGAGAGCTCGGGCGGCGACGCGGCCTCGTCGTCGCCGCCCCCGCCGCCGCACGCGCTCAGCGCGAGGGCCGCCGTGAGAGCCGCCGTGAGAGCCGCCGCGGCGGCGCGGCCCCTCATGGCAGCTCCCCCTCGATCAGCCCCGGCAGGTCCCGCTCGAACGTCTCGGCCGTGACGCCCTCCGTGTAGATGACATGGGCCTGGTCGTCCGTCGGCAGGAACGCCAGGACCTGGGTGCCGTGCGTCGAGACGATGCCGCCATCGTCGTCCTCGTACGACGGCTCGATGTGCACGCCGAGCGAGCGCGCGGCCTCCTGGATGGTCGTGAAGTCGCCGGTCAGGCCGGTGAAGTCGGGGCTGTGCGCGTCGATCCAGGGCCCGAGGGACTCGGGGGTGTCGCGCTCGGGGTCGGTGGTCACGAAGACCACGCGCAGGTCAGCGCGCTGCTCCTCGTCGAGGGAGTCGGCGGCGAGCGCGATGTTGCTCATGGTCAGGGGGCAGATGTCGGGGCAGTTGGTGTAGCCGAAGTAGAGCAGGGTGGCGTGCCCGTCGGTCTCGGCCGCGAAGTCGTACGGCTGGCCCTCGGTGTCGGTGAGGACCAGCTCCGGCTTGGCGAACGGCTGGTCGAGGACGGTGCCCTCGTCGGTCGCGCCGCCGCCCGAGACCTCGGCGGCGGGCGAGTCGTCCGCCTCGCCGCCCGAGCCGCCGTCGCCGCCGCAGGCGGCCAGGGTGAGCGCGGCGGTCGCCGCGACGAGCGTGGCGCTGATCTTGCGCAGGTGCATGAACGTTCCTGGTGATGGTGGGCCGCGGGGCGTGCGCCCCGCGACCGGTGGTGTGGAAGGGGGAGGTCAGGAGGCGGCGGGCGGCGTCGCGCGCCGGCGCCCGGCGAGCACGCCGAACGCTACGCCCGCCACGCCCACCGCGATCCCGACGCCCGCGAGCACGCGGGCGGTGGTGTCGGTGGCCGCGTCGTCGTCGCCGTCGTCCGAGGCGGCGGCGCTCTCGCCGCCCTCGCCGTTCGCGCCGTCGTCGGTCGCCGCCACGTCGTCGGCGCCCGCCGCGGGCGTCAGGTGCAGTACGGGCGCCGGGTCCTGCTCGGGCTCGGTGCCGTCCTCGGCCGGGGGCTCGATCCAGCGGGAGATCTCGCCGTCGTCATAGGTCTGGATCGCCCGCAGCACCAGGTGCTCCGCGTCCTCGGGCAGCGGCCCGAGCGACAGCGGGAACTGCTGGAACATCCCCGGCTCGATCTCCCCGCCCGTCCAGCGCACGACGCTCGGCGCCTCGGTGATCTGGTTGCCGTGGTTCTCGATGGGGGTCTCGAGCTCGGTCGTCTCGACCTCGACCTCCCACCCCGGCACGGCCTGCGGCCGCACCGAGGCGAGCGGGAAGTCCGGGTCGAGGTGCAGCTCGAGGCTGATGGTCGACGCGGTGTCGCTCTCGTTGGGGACCCGGACGTCGACGGTCGTGTAGCCGCCCTGTTCGGCCTCGGCGGGGTCGACGCTGACATGGGCCTGGGCGGCGGGCGCGGCCAGGGCGAGGGCCGCGGCGGCGGTGGTGAGGGTGACGGCTGAGCAGGCGGCGATGCGCGTGCGGTTCATGGGGCACTCCACGGTGCTGGGGTGGTGAAAGGGAAGGTTCGGGCGCGCGGCGGCGCGCTCGCCCCCTCCGCAGCGCGGGCGCGAGGGAGGGCGTGAGAGGTGCGTCAGGCCGCGAGTGTGAGCTGGCGGTGCGCGGGCGCGGGCGGACCGCGCCGCCGCACCGCGCTCGCCAGAACGGCGCCGCGGAGTGCGGGAAGGGGGAGGAACGCCGTGCGGAGCGCGCCACCGCGGGCCGCGTGGCCGGGGAGCGGCGCGCCGCACAGAAAGCGGAGAAGCCTCAACGCCCGGCACAGCGGCGGCAGTTGGGCGAGGAGAAACGCGCCGCCCAGGCCGTTGGCTTCGGGGAGCGCGGCGAGCCTGACGGCCGCCCACAGCGCGGCCTCGCCGCGCCGCAGCAGCCAGCCCGCGATCAGGGCCGCGGCGAGGTGGCCGAGCAGCATGGGCGCGGAGGCCAGCGAGGCCAGCGCCTCGCCCGGGCTCATCGCGCCCCCGGCGTCCGCGGCGTGCCGCGCGCCGGTAGCGTGCGCATCCCCGATGCCCGAGGCGGCGACGAGGTGGGCCGCCTCGGCGTCGGAGAGCGCGATCCCGCCGTTGTCGCACAGCAGGCGCGCGGCCAGCTCCCTGGGTCCTGGCGCCGCGGTGGGCGCGTGCCCGCCGACGCAGTAGAGAACGTGCAGGGCGAGCTGGGCGGCGGCCAGGGTGCCCGCGAGCGCGGGCACCGAGCGCCGCTCGCGCCCCGCGAGCGGCAGCGCGACGGCGAACGCCGCGCCCCAGCCGAGGGCCAGCGTGGCGGGCGGTATGCCGGAGCCCGCGGCGCCGAGGTGACCGGTCGCGGCCAGCGTGGCGCAGGCCGCGGCGAACACCGCGGCTCGCAGCAGTCGCAGATCGGCTCCGGCACGCATGGCCGCGCCATCATCTCACCGGGCCCTGGAACGTGACCCACCCGGTCGCCCGAAGCGCGCGGAACGGCTCGTTCTGTCACGTCGGTGAGCGCCCGTTCACCGCCCGTTCACCGCTATATCGGCGGATACGTCCCGTTACATCCGCCGATCGGGGGGTGTTGGGTCAATCACACGCTTACGCCGCGCGCCGCTCGGCAATACCTAGGGATATGTCGAGCCGTGGCCAGGAGGTCGGAGCATGAGCGTCTGGTGGTCTCTCCAGCTGCGGCGGGAAGCGGCCAGCGTCCCGCTCGCGCGGCGGCTCCTGCTCGGCTCCATGGAGGCGGCGGGCGTGGACGCCGACATCTCGCACGAGATGTCGGTCGCCCTCTCCGAGGCGTGTTCCAACGCCGTCCGCCACGGCAGCGGCCAGTCCGACGTCTACCGGGTGACAGCGTCCGTGCACGGGGACGTGTGCCGCATCGAGGTCACCGACTGCGGCCCCGGCTTCCCAGGCGGCGCGATCGTGCCGCGCTCCGAGCCGTTCGACCTCCTGCCGGGCGGGCGCGGGCTGAGCCTGATCGAGGCGCTCTCCGACGCGGTCACCTTCGACAACCAGCCGGATTCGGGCGGCGCGGTCGTGACGTTCGACAAGACCCTGCGCTGGCGCGAGGACGCCCTGCTCCAGGTCTCCTAGATTCTTCGGGAGCCGTCCCCAGCCTCGCCCTCCCGATCCCCTCTTCCCGCCCCGCCCGCGTCGCGGCCCGCCGTCTCCGCCGCCCTCGCAGTCCTCGCCGCTCGGGCGCCCGCCGCCGTCCAAGCGCCGTCGGCGGGCCGCGCGCGCCCCCCGCGGCCACCGCTCCCACCAGCGCGTTTCTCGGCCGCACACCCCCGTTTCCCCCCGGTGGTTCCCCGCCGCGCCAGGGCGGGAATCATCCCCAAGGTCCGTCCCTTCGCCCATGCGGTCGAGACGGTCTATCCCCGAAGGGGCGCACGGAGGTATTGTCTTGTGATTTGCGCAATCTTTACTTCTTGCGCGTTACCGTGGCGCTGATCGGGACGTCGCGAGGCGTCTCCTAGGAGGTGGAACCCATGGGTCAGATCGGGGCACGGGAGCTTGTCGTCCTGGCCATCATCGTGCTGCTCGTCTTCGGGGCGAAGCGGCTGCCCGACATCGCCCGCTCGCTGGGCAAGTCGGCGCGGATCCTCAAGAGCGAGACCGCCGCCATGAAGGCGGAGAACAACACCGCCGCCGCGCCGCCCAAGGACGACCCCGAGCCGACGCCCGGCACCGCCCGCACCATCCAGGCCGCCCCCGGTGACGTGGCGAGCGCCAGGCCGGTCGAGGAGCCCAAGCCGACCGCCCAGACCTGACGGCGCGGCCGTCACACCACACGGCGAAGAGGACAGCCCGTGAGCCGCCGCCCACCCGAGTCCTCCGTCGTGCTCATCACCGGCGTCATGGCCGCGGGCAAGTCCACCGTCGCCGCGGCGTGGCCCGCCGCCTGCCCCGCGCCGCCCATGTGCGCGGTGACGCGTTCCGCCGCATGATCGTCTCGGGGCGTGAGGAGCCGCCGCCCGACCCGACGCCCGAGGCCAACGCCCAGCTCCTGTTGCGTCACCGCCTTGCCGCCGCCGCGGCCGACCTCTACGCCGCCGCGGGGTTCACCACCGTCGTCCAGGACATCGTCATCGGCGACGACCTGCCCGCCTTCGTGTCCCTCGTGCGCACCCGCCCGTTCCATGTCGTCGTGCTGGCGCCGCGCGCCGATGTCGTCGCCGCGCGCGAGGCCGCCCGCCCCAAGGACGGCTACGGGCCATGGACCGTCGAGGCCCTCGACGACTGGCTACGCCGCCGCGCCCCGCGCGTCGGGCTCTGGCTCGACACCTCGGACCAGACCCCGGACGAGACCGTCGACGCCGTGCTCGACCGTCTCGACGCCGCGCGCGTCGACGGCTGAGCGCCCCAGGGCCGCCCCGGGGGGGCCAGGGCCCGAGGCCCTGGTGGCAGAACGGAAGGCGTGGGGCATGATGAGGTCCCTGGGAGCTCCGCGCACCGCGCCCGCCACGGGTCACCCCACACGGAAGGCCACATCCGACATGAATCGCACCTCTCGGCGTCTCGCGACCGGGCTGCTCTGCCTCGGTCTGTTCACCGCGGCCTGCGGCGATGAGTCCGACGACGGGGAGGGCGGTGAGCCCACGCCCCAGGAGCAGCAGACCGAGCAGTCGGCGCCCGGCGACGCGCCCGATGACCCCGCGCAGGGCCAGGAGCAGCTCCCGGGCCCCGGCGCCCCGGAGACCGTCGAGGTGCCCGAGGTCACCAGCGCGACGATCCACACGAGCGAGGGCGACATCGCGCTGACCCTCTACCCCGAGGAAGCCCCGCTGACCGTCACGAACTTCGCGGGCCTGGCCGACGGCTCCCTTGCCTGGTCGGGCCAGGAGGGCGACGAGCCGCTGTACGACGGCACGATCTTCCACCGCGTGATCGACGGCTTCATGATCCAGGGCGGCGACCCCGCGGGGAACGGCACGGGCGGCCCCGGCTACCAGTTCGCCGACGAGGTGGACACCGGGCTGACGTTCGAGGAGCCGTATCTGCTGGCCATGGCCAACTCAGGGCCAGCGACGAACGGTTCGCAGTTCTTCATCACCGTCGAGCCCACCCCCCACCTCAACGGCCTGCACACCATCTTCGGCGAGGTCGCCGACGACGCGAGCCGCGAGGTCGTGGACGCCATCGCGGCCACCGAGACAGGCCCTGGCGACGTTCCGGTCGAGCCGATCACCATCGAGTCCGTCTCCCTGGGCTGATTCTGGGTCGATCCCCCTGGGCCGGTCCTCGGCCGCCGCGCGCGCCCCGCGCGAACGGGGCGGGCGCGGCGGCCCGTTCGCTCACGCCGCTCACGCCGCCTGCGCCGCTCACGCCGCCTGCGCCGCTCACGCCGCCTGCGCCGCTCACGCCGCTCACGCCGCTCATGCCGCTCACGCCGCTCATGCCGCTCACGCCGCCCGCGCCGCCCTTGGCCCCATCAGCCGCACCAGCAGGTCATCGAGGCTGATCAGCCCGGTCACCCTCCCGTCGGGGCCGCGCACCACGGCGAGCGAGGCCCGCCGCTGCCGCAGCTGCTCCACCGCGTGCGCGAGCGTGTCGTCGGCCGTCAGCTCGGGGACGGGCCGCGCCAGCTCGGCCGCCGTCACCGTCCGCCCCGCCGCCCGCGCCACGATCGCGTCCCGCGCGTGCACCGAGCCCACCACGCGCGCCCCGTCGCGCACCAGCAGCCGCGTGTGGTCGCTGGCCGCCGCGGTGGCCAGGATCACCTCGGCCCCCGCGCCCGCCGACACCTCCGCGATCCGGTCCGCGGGCACCTGGATCGCCCCCACCGGCGCCTGCGGCACCGTCAACGAGCGCATGATCAACCCCGAGTCCGTCTCGCTGATCAGCCCGAGCCGCTGCGACTCGGCCACCAGCTGCGCCAGCTGCTCCCGGTCGTGCACCGAGGCAAGCTCATCGCGCGGGGTCACCCCGCACAGCCGCACCAGGGCGTTGGCCAGCGTGTTGAGCGCCCGGATCAGCGGCCTGACCGCCCGCACCAGCGCCCGGAACGGCGGCGCGAGCAGCATCGCCGAACGCTCGGGGCGCGAGATCGCCCACGACTTGGGCGCCATCTCGCCGACCACCATGTGCAGGAACACCACCACGGTCATCGCCACCACGAACGCCACCCCGTACGAGAGCCCGCCGGGCAGCCCCACCGCCTCGAGCAGCGGATCGATCCGGTGGGCGAGCGCGGGCTCCGAGATGCTGCCGAGCCCCAGCGTGCAGGCGGTGATGCCCAGTTGCGCGCCCGCGAGCATGAGCGAGAGCTCACGCATCCCCGCGAGCGCCGCGCGCGCCCCGCGCTCGCCCACCGCGCGCGCCTGCTCCATGCGGTGGTGCTTCGCCGCCACCAGCGCGAACTCGGCCGCCACGAAGAACCCCGAGCCCACCAGCAGCGCCACCGTGACCAGCACGGCCGCCTGCGCGCTCATGACAGCTGCCCCTGCCGGGCGGCCATGGGCGCGGACCTGGGGCGCCCGGCCCGTTGGCGGGCGCGGGCGCGTTCCCCGGCGCGCGGGGCGCGTTCGACGCGTTCGGCGTGTTCGGCGCGTTCGAGGCGCAGGCGCGCGGGCACGCGCCGGTCGAGCGACAGCACGGTCAGCCGCGCCACGCCCCCGCCGCCCCGCGCGCCTCCGTGCCCCCGCGCCAGCTCGACCTCGATCACGTCGCCTACCGCGGGAAAGCGCCCCGCGCGGTCGATCGCGAGCCCCGCGACCGTCCCGAACGCGTCGTCCTCGGGCAGCGGAACGCCCGTCGCCGCGGCCACCTCGTCTACCCTGCCCCTGCCGTCCACGACCCAGCCGCCGCCGTCGGGCACGGCCACCTCGACCACCAGGTCGCTCTCGTCGGCGATCTCGCCGACCAGCTCCTCCGCGATGTCCTCGAGCGTGACGATGCCCGCGAGCCCGCCGTACTCGTCGAGCACGACCCCGAACTCCTCGTCCGCCGCCTGCATCTGCTCCACCGCGCCCGGCAGCGGCAGCGTGTCAGGGAGCAGCAGCGCGCGCCGCGCGAGCGCCCCCGCCGTGCGCCGGGTGATGCGCTCAGGAGCCACCCGCATCAGCTCGCGCACCCCCACCACGCCCACGATGTCGTCGATCCGGTCGCCGATCACCAGGTAGTGCGAGTGCCCGCGCGCGGCGATCAGCCCGACCACCTCGGCGGCGGGGGCCGACGAGCGCACCGAGGTCGCCTCGACCCGCGGCACCATCACCTCGGCCAGCGTCCGTTCGGAGAAGCCGAGCGCGCCGTCGAGCAGCTTCGCCGTCGCGTGCGGCAGCCGCCCCTGCTCGCGCGAGGCGCCGATCAGCTGGCCAAGGTCCTCGATCGTCGCGCCATGGTGCAGCTCGTCGACCGGCTCGATGCCGACGCGGCGCAGCAGCCCGTTCGCCGAGGCGTCGAAGACGCGGATCAACGGGCCCGCCACGCGCAGATACACCAGCGTCGAGCCCGCCATGGCCATGGCCAGACGCTCGGGGACGGCCAGCGCGAGATTCTTGGGGCCCAGCTCGCCCAGCACCATCTGCACGCCGGTCGCCAGCGCGAACGCCAGGACCAGCGCGATCCCCGGCACCGCGGCCTCGGGCAGCCCAAGGCCGCCGAGCGCGGGGCCGAGCAGCGCGGCGAGCGCGGGCTCGGCCAGGACGCCGACCACCAGGCCCGTCACCGTGATCCCGAGCTGCGCCCCCGAGAGCATGAACGACAGCCGCTCCTGCACCCGAAGGGCGCGGGCGGCCCGCCGGTCGCCCGCCGCCGCGGCCCGCCCGAGGGCGAGCCGGTCGGCGGCGACGAACGCGAACTCCTGGGCGACGAAGTATCCGGTGCCCGCCGTCAGGACCAGCACGGCGAGCAGCCCGAGCGCGGCACTCAAAGGACACCACCTCGCCGTGTGCCGCGGCACGTCTGACGTTGGCGAGGTGGTCCGGGACTATGCCCGTCCGGGTCGGACGAAGGGGGCGCCACGGGGCTCCTTCCGGCGGGAATCGGTACACGGAGCGCGACCGCGCGCGTCCGTGTTCCCAGGCTGTACCCCTTTTTGTCTCCCCGACACCTTCACACGCGGTGGTGAAGGAGCGTCAGGAGGAGCCAGGGCGCCTCACGCGCGCAGCCGCGCCATCCACGCCTCGACCTCGTCGGAACGCCGCGGCAGCGCGGCCGACAGATTCCGGCTGCCGTCCTCGGTGACCAGCAGGTCGTCCTCGATCCGCACGCCGATCCCCCGGTACTCCTCCGGCACGGTCAGGTCGTCGGGCTGGAAGTAGAGGCCGGGCTCGACCGTCAGGCACATCCCCGGCTCCAGCGTGCCGTCGGCGTAGCTCTCGCGGCGCGCGGCCGCGCAGTCGTGGACGTCCAAGCCGAGCATGTGCCCCGTGCCGTGCAGCGTCCAGCGGCGCTGGAGCCCCAGCTCGAGCACCCGTTCCACCGGGCCTTCGAGCAGGCCCCACTCGACCAGCTTCCGCGCCAGCACCCGCTGCGCCGCCTCGTGGAAGTCGCGGTACTTCGCGCCCGGCACCACCGCGGCGATGCCCGCCTCCTGCGCCTCGTACACCGCGTCGTAGATCCTGCGCTGGAGGTCGGTGAACCGGCCGTTGATCGGCAGCGTCCGCGTGACGTCCGCGGTGTACAGCTCGGTGGTCTCCACGCCCGCATCGAGCAGCAGCAGGTCGCCGGAGCGGACCGGGCCGTCGTTGCGCACCCAGTGCAGCGTCGTGGCGTGCGGGCCAGCGGCGCAGATCGAGCCGTAGCCCACGTCGTTGCCCTCGACCCTGGCGCGCAGGAAGAACGTGCCCTCGATATACCGCTCCGATGTGGCCTCGGCGCGGTCGAGCACACGCACCACGTCCTCGAAGCCGCGTGCCGTCGCCTCGCACGCGTGGGTCAGCTGGGCGATCTCGAACGCGTCCTTGACCAGCCGCGCCTCGGAGAGGAAGACGCGCAGCTCCTCGTCGCGCTCGGCGGTGACCTTGTCGTTCAGCGCCGCCTCGACCTCGGCGTCGTGCCCGCGCACGACCCGCACCGGGCCCTTGGCCTTGCCCAGCACATCGGGAACGGTGCGCACATCGGCGACGGGGATGCCGTAGAGCCGCTCGGCCTCGGTCAGGCTCGTGCGGCGGCCCACCCACAGCTCGCCCTGGCCGCTGAGCCAGAACTCACCGTTCTCGCGGTTCGACCGGGGCAGCAGATAGAGGGTGGCGTCGTGGCCGCGCTCGCCGGTGGGCTCGAGGACGAGCACGCCGTTCTCCGTCTGGTCGCCGGTGAGATAGGCGTACTCGACGCTGGCGCGGAAGGGGTAGTCGGTGTCGTTGGAACGCGTCTTGAGGCGGCCTGCCGGGACGACCAGGCGCTCGCCGGGGAAGCGCTCGGAGAGCGCGGCGCGGCGGCGCGCGGTGTGCTCGGCCTGCGGGACGGGCTCGAGGTCGAGGCGCTCGGTGTCGGCCCAGCCCTGCTTCATGTTCTCGGCCAGCTCGTCGGAGATCTGGGGCGTGACGCCGTTCTTGCGGGGCGCGGGGGTCTCGTCGGCCGCCCCCTGCTGCTCGGCGGTTTCGGCCGGTCGGCCCTCGGTCCGCTGCTCTTCGGCCACGTCCGTCTCCTCGCTCGCTGGCTGGCTTCGCCCCATGGTAGGCACGGTGCGGCGGGGTGCGACAGCGTTCTTCCGCGCAGCTCGCGGCGCCCTGGACCCGGGCTCTGTCCTGGCGTCAGGACCTACGCGAAGTGCGCGGCGAGCACGACGACGTCCTCGGGGCTGTCGGCCGCCGCGGGGGAGTCGAGGTCGGGGAGCAGGGTGCGCAGGATGTGGTCGGCGAGCGCGCCCGGGTCGGCGCGGGCCGCGGGGGAGGCGTGCGCGGCCGCGGTCTGGAGGCGGGCGAACGCCCGGTCGAGCGGCTCGCCGGTGCGGTGCAGCAGCCCGTCGCTGTAGAGCAGGACCGTTTCTCCCTCCTCAATCCGCAGATGGACGCTCGGCGCCTCCCAGCAGGCCAGCATGTTGAGCGGCGCGGAGAGCGTCGTCTCGGCGAAGACGGCCCGGCCCGCGCCGACGACGAGCGGCGGGGGGTGGCCGGCCGAGGCCAGCACGAGGCGGCGCGTGGCGGGCTCGGCATAGCCGAACAGCGCGGTGGCGCAGCGCCCCGGCTCGGTCATCCGCAGCAGCAGCTCCAGGTCGGACAGCACGGCCACCGGGTCCTCGCCCTCCATCACGGCGTAGGCGCGCAGTCCCGCGCGCAGCCGCCCCATCGCGGCGAGCGCGGCGGGGCCCGTGCCGGTGGCGCCGCCGATGGCCAGGCCCACCGCGCTGTCGGGGAGGGCGAGCGCGTCGTAGAAGTCCCCGCCGCCGCGCGGCCCGAAGCGGTGCCGCACGGCGAGCGAGACCCCGGGCAGCAGCGGGAGCCTGGGCGGCAGCAGGCCCTCGTGCACGGTGCGAACGGCCCTTTGCGCGCGGGTGAGTTCGAGGCGGTTGGCGATGTGCTGGGCGGCCTGGCGCAGGTAGTGGGAGAGCATGCGGCGCTGGCGCGGGTCGGGCTGGCCCGGCTCGTCGTAGAGCCACACGGCGGCGCCGAGGCGGCCCGGGGTCTCGGCGGCGAGCGGCACGGCGTAGCTCGCGGCGAAGCCGAGGCGCGCGGCGACCTCGCGGTGGCGCGGGCCGAGGGAGTCCTCGCGCGGGATGTCGCGGTGGACGACCTCGGTGAGGTCGCCGCCGCCCTCGAGGCCGGCGCCGAAGGGGGTGCCGAGCCCCGGCGGGACCGTCTCCAGGTGGCCGAGGTCGGCATGGCCGAGACCGAGCCCCGCGAGCCGCTCGGGCCCGAGGCCGTCACAGGGGCGCAACGCCATCAGCCCCCGGCGCGCGCCGACCAGCTCCGCGCCGGCGCGCAGCGTTTCGTCGAGGGCGTCGGCGAGGGTGCGGGTGCGCCCGAGGCGTTCCGTCAGCGCGTGGAGCGTGGTGAGGTCGGAGATCCAGGAAGCGAGCCGGTCGTGCGCCCCTCCTGGCCCGCCGATGGCGGCGTCGTCAGCGGGCCGCGAAGTCTGCGGGACCGTTGGCAGCACGGGGTGGATTCCGGCCACTTTCGAGGGGGGCAATGTACTCATGGGTGAGGCGAACCCCCATGTGATATGCGTCGCTGCGGGACTTTCCAGGGGAAGGCACGGCCGGGACCCCGGTCGAGTAGGGTCCTGCCGTGATGGATAATGCCCAGGTAGCGGGCCCGTTCCGGGTCCGACAGGCCGGGCCGCTGCGAGTTTGGCGGAATTGGCGGAAAAGTGGCGTCGGGTCGTTCGGTCAGCGATCGACTGGGCGCTTCCGGCGGCGGATCGAGCCGGGCGGGCTGGGTACATATCGGAACGGATCGTCGAGTTCTGGCGTCCTGACCGATGGCGGCCGAGCCCTGTACGCCCGCCGCCCCTCACTATGCGACCCGCTGCATACGGTGATCTGTGTTCCACGTGGTGTATCCGAACCCGCGACGGAAGGGACGCGCTGATGCGCGAGATCCTCGGAGAGCGACGCAAGAACGGTAATGGCAACGGCCGCGGTGCTGGCGGCGGCCAGGGCGCCGAGCTGCGCGAGGCGGCTCTTCGGTGCGTGGGGCGGTGGCGGTGGCCGGTGCTGCCGGGGGCGGAGGCGCGCCCCGACGGCGGGTGCGACTGCCCGCGGCCCGACTGCGTGGTCCCCGGGGCCCACCCCCTCGACCCCGAGCTGCTGGCCGCGACGACGGACTCCCGCATGGTCGGCTGGTGGTGGCGGGTCCGCCCGCGTTCCCCGATCATGCTGGCCACGGGAGGCCGGGGGCCCTGCGCCCTGAGCCTTCCGGCGCTCGCCGGGGCCGCGGCCCTGGCCGAGCTCGACCGCCGCGGGGCGCCCACCGGGCCGGTCGTGGCGGCGCCGACCCGCTGGATGCTGCTGGTCGAGCCGTACGAGCTGCCTGAGCTTGGGGAGTTGCTCGGGGCGCTCGAAAGGGTGCCGAGCGCGCTGCGCTTCCACGGGGTCGGTGGCTATCTGCCGCTGCCGCCATCGCGGACCGGTGCGGGGCGCGTCGCCTGGGCGCGCGAGCCGGAGCCGAGGGGGGAGCGGGTGCCGCTGCCACGGGCGGCCGACCTGCTGGATGTGCTGGTGGAGGCCGGGCTGAGCGCCCCCGAGCCGGGCGGCTGGCTCACCTACTGAAGCGGCCGACCGCCGCGCGGAGGGGGCGCGGACATGGACGGACCCGATCGCTGGCGACGGGGGATGCACCAGCGACCGGGCCCACCTCAGAAGGTAACAACTCATCGGGGATTCGCAAATCCCACGGAGCCCCACGGCAGCCCGAACTCCCGTCCCACGGGGGAAGTTGTGACCGGAATCACGCGGGTGGCGGCGTCCGTCGCGGGCCGCGCCGGGGGCGGAGAGCCGGTCAGTTGAGCGTGACCTGGCGATTGGTGAGGCCGTTGCGGGCGCGGCGCTCCTCGGGGGTGAGCGGCGCGTCGGTGGCCAGCGCCTCGCCGAGCCGCTCGTGGAACGCGGCGGCGGGCTTCTCGCAGTCCTCGGCGCGCATCGCCGACGGCAGGTCCCACACGGGAACGGTCAGCCCGTGCGCGCGGAACGAGCCGACGAGCCTGGTGTCGTCCCCGAGCGTCGCGGCCCCCGCGGCGTGCAGCCTGGCCAACGCGTCGAGCAGCGGCTCCTCGTCGTGCGGCAGGACCCAGCGCAGGTGGTTCTTCCCCGGGGTCTCGCACCAGTACGCCGCGTCCACCCCGGTGAGGCGTGCGGTGGGCGTCGCCGCGGCGTTGGCCCGCTCGAGGGAGGCCGCCACCTCGGGCGTGGCCGCCTGGGCGTCCTCGAGCCAGAACGCGAACCCCTCGTGCACCGTCGGCTCGAACGGCGCCTCGAGGTCGAGCAGCTCCTGGAGGCGCGGCCCGCCCGCGGCGGGGCGGCTCGCGGAGACGGGGTTGCCAGGGTCGGTGTTGAGCGCGCGGGCGAGCACGTCGGCGAGATCGCGGCTGAGGTCGCCGGTGGCGGTGTCGTTCTGGAGGGCGAGCAGCACGGCGCCGTTGTCCCTGCGGAGCGCGGGCCACGCCATCGGCAGCACGGTGCCGAGCGTCAGCGAGGGAACGCCGTCGGGCAGCCCCGACTTGAGCGTCAGCGGCACGGTGGCCGAGGGGACGAGCTCGCGCAGCGCGACCCAGTCACACTCGCTCGGCAGCCCCTCGAAGGGGCGGCGGACCAGCTCGGTCGCGGCCTGGGCGGCGGCGCGGCCGTGACATGCCTTGTAACGGCGGCCCGATCCACAGGGGCACGGCTCGCGCGCGCCGACGACGGGGATCTCCGCGGTGGACGTCCCCGTGGCCCGGGCGCTGGTCGGAGTGCGAGGGCGGCGCTTCTTGGCCATGGTGAGCGGTCTCCTGCGTGCGTTCGGCGTACGACTGTGCCGCGAGCCTAACCGCCCGGCGCTCGCAGGACCGCCCATACGGTGACGGCGCCCGGCAGCTCCGCCTCGCGCACGCCCCACGCGCTGGTGAGGGAGCCGATGATCGTCAGCCCGCGGCCGCCCCTGGCGGTCACGGAAGGTGACGCGGGCCGCGGCCGCGTCGGGCCGCCCCCGTCGGTGACCGAAATGGTCACCGAACCGTCGCTGGCCTGGCTCCACGAGGCGCGGATGCCCTGGGCCTCGCTCAATGGCCGAGCATGTCGGCAGGAATTACTGAGCAGTTCGGAAAGGATCAATACGGCATCATCAATGACTGATTCCGGCGTTCCGCTTTCGCGCAATTCCGCGCGCAATCGCCGCCGTGCCGCTCCCACCCCTGATGGGCCGTGGGACACCGACATGGACGACGACGTCGGTACCTGCTGTGTGACCACCAACGCCACCCCCGAGACCTCCTTCGCCCCACGCCTTGGGATGGTGCCCTCGGGGCAGAGAGCGGAAACCGGCCATGCCGTATCAGTTGACGCACTCGTAATGATCCGATACCAAGCGAATGCGCCGGAGCACACGGGGTGAGAAAAGGCGCGCTGATCATGTCGACGCGTGGTGCGCGTGGGTCAGCCGGGGCCGCCGAGCCCGTTCAGCCGGTCGAGTTGGTGACGCACCGTGCGCGGCCGATTGGTGATGACGGCGTCCACGCCGAGCCGCGCGCACAGCTCCACGTCCGCGGGCTCGTCCACCGTCCACACCTGCACCCGGTGACCGGCCCGGTGCGCGCGGGCGACATAGCCGGGGTCGCGGCGCAGGATCCGGATGCTCGGACCGGCGATCCTGTTCCCCGGTGGCAGGCGGCCCGCGCGGTGGCGCGGCAGGAGCAGGTGCATCAGATAGACGGTCGGCAGCCCCGGCGCACCGAGGTGCACGCGGCGCAGGGAGCGCGCGGAGAAGCTCATGACCTGGACGCGCCCCGGCAGCGGGTGCCGCGCGAGCAGCCGCAGCAGCCGTTCCTCCACCTGACCCGCCCAGCGGGTGGGGTGCTTGGTCTCGATGGCCAGGTCGACCGGCCGGTCCGCCTCGGTGACCAGCCGCAGCAGCCGCTCCAGGGTCAGCACGGTCGTCCGCTCGGGATCGGCCGAGTCGGGCGACTCGGCCCCGTCGGCGGGGGCCTTCCACGAGCCGAAGTCCAGCTCGGCCAACTGGGCGAGCTCCAGGGCGGAAACGGCCCCGCGACCGTTTGACGTACGGTTGACGCGACGGTCGTGTACGCAGACGAGGTGCCCGTCCGCGGTCAGCCGCACATCGCACTCGAGACCGTCGGCGCCGTCCGTGATGGCCTTGCGGTAGGCGGCCAGGCTGTGCTCGGGAGCGTCCTCTGACGCCCCGCGGTGCGCGATGACCCGGATGGGGTGGCGGGCGGCGGTCACCGCGTCATCGTGCCACGCGGGCGGGCGGGAGCGAGGTGCGCGGTGTTTACGTCCGCCTGACAGACCATGGGAAAGACTGCTCCTATTCCTGCCGTGCACCTGAGGAGAGACCTGAGGAGAGAGCTGTGAGCACCGAGAACCACGGCGTCGGCAAGCCGGAGGAGCCGGTCGGCGGTCCGGGTCCGGCCGAGCCCGGGACGGGCCCGTCCGGCTCCCCGCCCGCGGGCGGCCCTCGCCAGGGCGAGCACCCGCAGGCCGGGCCTCCTCCCGCACCGCACCCGCCCGTTCCCCCGTCCCAGCCCCCGGCGGCTCAGCCCCCGGCGGCCCAGCCCTCCGCGGCAGGGTCACCCGCGGCAGGGGCACCCGCGCCGCCGCCACAGGCCGCCGCTCCCCCGGCCGCTCCCCCGGCGCCGCACGCCTACGCGCCGGCGCTGCCCGTGCCCGCGCCCGGTGGCCACGACCCCGGCGCGCCGCCGCCCGCCGAGCCCTGGGCCGCGTTCCCGCCACCGCCCCCGCCGAAGAAGCGGCGCAGCCCGCTGCTCGCGGGCGTCGTCGCGGCGACGATCGTCGCGGGCGGCATCGGCGGCGGCGTCGGCTATCTGGTGGCGGACGACGACGGGAGCGGGTCGTCGACCGTCAGCAGGGAGACCGACGGCGACACCGCGGCCCGCCCTCCCGAGTCGGTCGCCGGGATAGCGGAGGCGGCGCTGCCCAGCGTGGTCACCATCGAGGCGGGCACGGAGATGGAGGGCTCCTCGGGCACCGGCTTCGTATACGACGAGGAGGGCCACATCATGACGAACAACCATGTGGTGGCCAGCGCGGCGGACGGCGGCACGCTGACCGCCACCTTCTCGGACGGCGCGAGCTACGAGGCGGAGGTCGTCGGCCGCGCCGAGGGCTATGACGTGGCCGTGCTCCGGCTGACGGGGCTCGAGGGCCGCGAGCTCGACCCGCTGCCCATGGGCGACTCCGACCAGGTCGCCGTCGGGGACGGCACGATCGCGATCGGCGCCCCGTTCGGCCTCTCGGGCACGGTCACCACGGGCATCATCAGCGCCAAGGACCGCCCGGTCGCCTCAAGCGACGGCCAGGGCGCCAGCGCCTCCTACATGAACGCCCTCCAGACCGACGCCTCGATCAACCCCGGGAATTCGGGAGGCCCCCTGCTGAACGCCGAGGGCGCCGTCATCGGCGTGAACTCCGCGATCCGCGGCACCCCGGGCGGCTCGGGCGAGGTCGGCTCCATCGGCCTCGGCTTCGCCATCCCGATCAACCAGGCGACGGCCGTGGCCACCGACCTGATAGAGACCGGCGAGCCGGTGTATCCGATCATCGGCGCCTCGGTCGAGCCGCCGACCGGCGAGGTCGAGGGCGCCAGGATCGTCTCCGAGGGCCCCGAGGCCGTGACCCCCAACGGCCCCGCGGACCGGGCCGGGCTCCAGCCCGGGGACGTCATCACCCAGTTCGGCGACACCCTGATCGACAGTAGCCCCACGTTGATCAGCCAGATCTGGACCTACCAGCCGGGCGACTCGGTCGAGGTCACCTACGTCCGCGACAACCAGGAGCAGACGACCACGGTCGTCCTCGGCGAGCGCGTGGGCGACCAGTAGCGGAGCCGCTAGGCTGTCCGGGTGCGCGGTGCACGGTTGCCGCGCACCCGGGAGGCTTGCCCGAGCGGCCGAAGGGAACGGTCTTGAAAACCGTCGTGAGGTAACCCCTCACCGTGGGTTCAAATCCCACAGCCTCCGCAGAAGGACAAAACAGCAGGTGAGAGCGGCCTCCGGTCACCCGGGGGCCGCTTCTCGGTTCACGCTCCGTGCGGGCCTGTCTCACCCTGTCCCACCGTTGACCAGTGCGTGCGGCCAAGCTGTGGCCAGGTTGTCAGTCCTCCTCGTCACTCAGGTGGGCCTCGATCAGCGCGTTGGCCTGGTCCTGTTGGCCGCGAAGGATCTTCGCGTAGAAGCGCCAAAGGACGGCCGGAGAATGGCCAGCACGGCGGGCCACTTCGGTGGGGTCGACCCCGGCCTTGATCCAGCCCGAGACGCCCGCGTGCCGTAGCGAGTAGGGCACGTCGGCCAGCGGCGAGGACACGTCCTCGGGCGGCAATGCCCGCTTCCTCGCCCGCTTCCACACCTCGGTGTACTCCGTCGACCGAACCCGGCCGCCGCCAACGGCCCGGAAGAGGCGGCCGTCCGGCGCCGTCCCGTACCGATCGAGGTGGCGCCGCAACAGGCCAACGAGGGCTGGCGGGATCGGGACGGGGCGGATGGTCTTGCGAGCCCGCCGCTTGAGTGCTCGTGCCTCGAAGGACGCGCCGTCGTCCGTCCAGCCCGAGCCCACCTCGGGACGGCTCCCCCGCAGCAGCAGTTCGCCCCATCCGGTCGCCGGCAAACGGCAATTGTCCTTCTTGAGGTCCGCCACCTCGGACGGCCTCATGGCCGCGAAATACAGGCACCCGAAGAAGGCTTCCAGGTGCTCCCCGCGCGGCCCATCCTCGGCCGCGCCGCGCAAGAGGTCTTTCGCCTGCCGCTGGCTCGGCACGTACTGGAAGTCCACCTCCTCATCCGTCGGCGGCGGGGCCCAGTCGATGCGAGCCAACGGATTACCGAGCAGCGTTCCTCGTTCGACGGCAAAGCGGAGCGCGTTGCTGAACACCGCACGCTTTCGGCGGAAGGTGTTCTCGGCGGCTGGCTTTCTGTCGAGTCGGAGGGAAAGAGCCGTGAGCGCCTGCCGCGTCTTCGCCGCGTCAGCCAGCTCGGTGACCTTGACGGAGTGCTTGGCGATCCACGCGAGGGCAACCGCCTCCTTTTCCGGGGGAGACTCCACCTTCAACCGGTTCACCAGCTCACCGTTCTCGCCGCGTCGGCACTGGTAAGCCCACTGTTGGAGGGCCCGGCGCAGCACGTCGGCCGACGGCGCTCCGCGCTTCCGCTGATCGGTCAGCGCGGCCGTGACGACCGCCAACGATTCGGCGATGCTGGCTCGCTGCTTTCCGGCAGCCCCGGGCCATTTCATCACCACGTAGTCAAGGGTGTGTGCATACCAGGTCGGGGAGTTCTTCTCCCGAAGCTCATTCGCGGGGAGTCCGGTCTCCGTGTCGAACTGCTGGCCATCCCGAAGGGCGGACATCAGTTCTGACCGGCGGCCGTCCGCCTGTGTTTTGGTCTGGAATGGCTGCTGATGCCTCTCCGAACCGACACGCCATCGAAGCTGAAAGGGGGCGGACTTGCTCTCTCGCTGCCTGATTCCCCAAATGCGAACATCGTAGGTAAGCAACGTGCTCCTCAAGGCAAAGGAAAGGGGAGCGCGCCACTGTCGGCGCGCTCCCCGGTGGGGCGGTTCTCCTGTTGGTCGTCGTCAGGCGGCGGCGTTCCCCTGCTTGTTCCACCAGGCGTCAAGGTCGGTGCGTCGGCAGCGGACCTTCCCGTTGGGCAACTTGATCAGGGTGGGGGCCTGCCCTCGCGCCCGCATCCGGTAGAAGGCGGCTCGGCTGATGCGGATCTCGGCGAGCACCTCAGGCAGGGTGAGCATCGTGCGTTCGGGGGCCATGGTCACTCCCCTTTGGAAGCGCGGGTGTTGGCGGTGAGGTAGACGCGGATGAGTTGGCTGGGCGGACGGTTGGGGTAGGGGCGGCTGGTCTCCAGTACGTCCAGGACGCGGGCGATGGCTTCGGTGGCCCGCTGGCACTCGTCGGGGGTTCCTTCGAGGCGGATGCGCATGGGGTGAGCTCCCGGCTTTCAGGAATCGGTTACGTCGGTTACATCGGTTACACCGCAGGTCAGGGGCCTGCTTGAGGTAACCGATAGGCGGTGTGTAACCGATTCGGTTCGGTTACAGGGACCGTTGCTCGGTGGTCGGCGTATCCGATGCGTACCGGTTACGCCCCTCGGGATCGGTTACGGCATCGCCGCTGGTCAGCGTGGGATTGGTGGGGGGTGTAACCGGTGTAACCGGTGGTTCGGGAGGGAGCGGGCAGTAGCGGTTCCAGGCGTCGGTGAGGTCGTCGCGGTGGTAGCCCTTGGTGGGCTGCCCACCGATCCGCACGGCGCGGGGCGCGATCGGCGTGCCCTTGGCGGTGACGTACTCCTTGAGCATCCGGGAGAGTCGACGCGGGGTGAGCGGCTGGCCGTCCAGGTCGCCCCAGGGCGACTCTTCGAGCCGGTTGAGGATGTGGAGAATCTGCACCGTGGAGACGGCGGTCTCACCAGGGAACACCTGGTCGCGCAGGTCGGTGAGGAGCCGGACTCCGAGGGAGGTGCGGTCGTCGTCGTTGACCGTGGTGACCAGCTCGACACAGGCCGCGCGGGCTCGCTCGGGCCAGTCCCCGCCCGCCGCGTCGGCCACGGCGAGGAGGGGTTCCCACACGTCGGCGGGCCGGTCGGTGATGCCTTCGGGCATCTCGGGGAACACACCGTCGATCCGGTCGCGGGCCTGGGCGACCCAGGCGGCCAGTCGGTCGCGCAAGGCGTTGCCCTGGGGCTCGTGAATGCGATGGCGGTAGGGCTCGACGGGCTCGGTGTGGGCGCGGCGGCGCATACGGACGATGACGCTGCGGGCCTTGATGGTGTCGGGCAGGTGGCCCAGACCGGCCAGGGCGACGGCGCAGTAGCTCGGGAAGGCGACGACGGCCTGGTTGCCGCCGTCACCGACGCACCGGTAGGAGACGCCAGAGCGGCGGTGTCCGGCGTTCAGCAGGCCGCGCAGGTCCTCGTTGTCCTTGGCTTTCGGGCCGAAGACAGTGTCGATCTCGTCGAAGAGCACGACCGGCCGCCCGGCTTGGTCGGCCACGGCGCGGAACAGGGCGGCGGGGGAGGCGTTGACCGCGTGCATCGGATGGGGGACCAGCGTGGAGATGACCTCCAACCCTCGCGTCTTGCCCGACCCCGGCTCAGGGCTGAGGAAGGCCAGCCGCGGTGTGGAGTCGAAGCAGTCGAGGAGGTGGGCGTGTGCGTCCCACAGGACGACGGCGACGTAGGCGGCCTCGGAGGGGAAGGCGTTGAAGCGGCGGTGGAACGCCTCGACTTCGTTCAGCAGGGCGGCGCCGTCTTCCCCCTGCGGGGCAGGGCGAACAGCAGTGGGGACGCCCTGTCGGGCGGCGTCCTTCGGGTCGCCCTTGGTCGCCGGGGGCTGGGGTGCGTCGGCGGTGTTCGGGTCGGTGGGGGTGGTGTTGCTCTTAAGGGGGGAGGCGGCGGGTGTGGTCATGAGGTCCGCCCGGTGGGGTTGTTGGCGATGGACCAGTTCAGGGCGTTGGTGATGGTGGCGGTGCAGTCGCGCTCGGGGAGCCCGCACTGCCGCCCCGCCCCCTTAAGAGCCTCCTCGACGACCCTGCGGGGGAGGTCGCCGGAGGCGATCAGCCGTCCGAGGGCGCGGGCGGCGCGGGTCAGGGTCCAGTTCCGGGTGCCTTCCGGGGCAGTGGCCACGGCGGCGGTCTCGTTGTCCAGGGCGGCTTGGACGTAGGCGGTGAGGTTGCGTACCTTGCCGGGGCCGTCGTTCTGGATCGGCTTGGCCAGGGCGATCGGTGGGAGAGGCGGGGTTTCGAGGAGGTCGGCAAGCCAGGCGGGGAGTGGGGCGACGGGCGCGGGGTCGGTGACCTCGTACACCTCCCCGTCGATGGTGCTGCCGGGGGCGACGACGTAGCCGCCCCAGGCCCGGGTGTCGATCAGCTGCCCGAGGCGTCCGGCAGTGTTGCGCAGGCGGGTGTCGGGCGGGGCGGTGAAGTACAGGTGGGTGCCGCCGCTGGGGGTCCGGATGCGGCGGGTGGCGGGGACGGGGTGCCCGGTGCGCTCGCAGAGCGCCTTGAAGGTCGTCTCGCCGTCAGGCGAGTCGTTCTCGCCCTTGTTCTTGGGCTTGTCGAGGTCGATGACGACGAGCCCGGCCGGGCCGGTGGCGATGCCGACGTTGTAGGCGCGGCCGTTCGGCCTCTGCCAGCACGCCCGGATCAGGCCGGGGTCGGTGGTGGCGCGCTGCTCGGGGGTGAGGTGGCCGTTGGAGCAACGGCCAGTGCGCGGGCAGCGGCGGTCGGCGTGTCCAGCGGGCCGCTTGTCGCCGGGGCGCAGGGGGAAGACAGGCCAGCCTCGGGAGGCGGCCTGAAGTGCGGCGTTCAGCAGCGCCGCCCGTGCGTCAGGTGTCATGCTGGGGATGTCCTTCTCTCTTCGGAGCGTTGGGCAAGGGCCCGGGGCGAGGGGCTGCATTGGCGTGGAGCCTTCGCCTCGGGCGTCGTCACAGGTTGGTGGTGGACTTGCCGAGCCACCGGTTGTGGTTGGTGACGTGGATGTGGGTGTTGCTCGTGGGGGCCTGGCGGCGGGGCATCTTGGCGGCGGCGAGGATGAGGCCGATGGCGAGGAGTCCGGCTGTGCCGAACGCGGCGAGGGCGTTGACGAGCTGGGCGAGTCCGGCGCCCGCGAGTCCGGCTCCGGCGCCTCCGGCGACGAGGACTTGGGCGCGGGGGTCGATGGCCGGGCGGGGGGTGAGGTCGCGGGGCTCGGTGGGCTGGGGCATGGCGGGGGCGAGGTCGCGGGTGATGGGGACCATGCCGGTGCCGTAGGCGTCGGGGACCCACACGACGCGGCCGCGGTCGGTGGCCAGCTCGATGGCGGCGGGGGTGGTCACGTGGGGTGAGGGCAGGTCGGGATAGTGGGTGGGGTGGGCGCGGGGGTCGGTGTCCACGGTTCCTCGCTTCCGGGGCTGAGGGGGAGGGGAGTGTGCGGTGCGCTGTTCGGTGAGCTGTGCGGGGGGTGTTCGGCGTGCTGTTCCTCGCGCGCGCGTATAGGGATTCGGCGCGGGGGTGTTCGGGGCGGCCGAACGGGCTGTTCCGCTGTTCGTGCTGGTCAGCGGGGTGTGTGGTGCTGTTCGGGGCCTGTTCGGCCGCCCACGGGTGGTGCGTTGCCGCTGTGCCGGGCTTGTTCGGTGGTGTTCGAGCAGGTCAGGCGGCTTCCAGGACGCGGATGCGGTAGATGCCCGCCTGCTCGGTGTCCTCGACGGTGCCCTCTTCGGCGAGCCTGCGCAGCTCGCGCCGGACCCACGAGCCGGTCTTGCCGATCCTGTCGAGGTACGGGGTGATGTCCTTCGGACCGAACTCCGTTTGACCACGGTCGGTGAACTCCTGGAGGACTTCTTCAAGGGCGTTCAACGCCTGTTCCCGGGAGACCTGGCCGACCGGTGCGGCTCCGGGGAGTGGCATGTCGAACCCCGGGGGGACCGGGGGGAGTTCGCGGTCGGGGTCGACGCGGATGTCGGCGTACTCGGGGTCGGTGGCGAACAGGGCGGCGGTGTCGGGGTCGATGTCGGGGTCGGCGGCCGGGCCGCTGGACTCCTGTGCGGGGGTGGCGGGTTCGGTGGTGGGGTCGTGGCGGGTGCGGTTGGCGTAGGCGGGGCCTGCGGCCCGTGCGGTGACGCGTCCGGCGTCCTTGGGCCGTACGGGGGCGTACTGGGCGATGACGGACGCGGCGTGCTCCTTGTCCTGGAAGTAGGACCGCACGGCGGTGGCGAACCGGTCGGGTTCGATGCCGGGGCCTTCGCAGTAGCAGTAGCCGGGCTTGCGGTTGCGCCACGTCTCGGGGTGGGCTCCGGCGTCGATCGTGTCGTCGGAGAGTGCCATGCCCGCGTCCTCGGGGCCGTTGACGCCGAAGCAGGTGGCGCCGCCGAGGTTCGCGCGCACGTCGGTGTCCATCACGGTGTGGGAGGAGCGCTGCAATGAGATGACCACGGAGATCCCCGCTGAGCGGGCCTCCTGCACGATGGGCAGCAGGTCTTCGCCCTCGCGGAAGAGCTTGGCGGCCTCCTCGATCCACCACACGAGGTAGGGCATGCCGAGCCTGGCCCCGGCCTCGGGGGTCCACTGGTCGTAGCCGTGCCTGCCGAGCTCGTCGGCGCGGGCGGTGATCACGGCGGGCATGGCGGCGATCTGCGCGCGGCAGTCGGCCATGGTGAACGCGGCCCAGTCCATCCCGCCGACGATCGGCCCGAACGTCTGCATGCCCTTGGATGGATCGGCGCCCCACACCACGACGTCGCGGCGGGTCATGAGGTCGGCCAGGATGACCCGGCCTCCCTGGGACTTCCCCGCGCCGGTCATGCCCATGAACTGGTAGTGCGAGGCGTTGCGGCCGCTGGCCTCGTCGCCGTGGAACCAGATCGCGCAGGGCGGGCCGTCCTCGTAGATGCCCAGCGGGATCGGGGCGTCGCCGATCGAGCCGCCCGGCGCGGACGGGCCGGGCCAGGGGGTGGGCTCCTTGAGCATGTCCTCGGGGATGATGACGTACTCCCCGCGGGCGGCGTCCTCGGGATCGCCGCGCCAGCCGACCGCGTTGGGCGAGACTCCCAGGGCCCCGGCCAGGTTCTTGGCGGCTTTGGCGGCGTCGTCGTGGGTCTGCGCGCCGCGGTCGAGCTCGACCGGGACGGTGACCTTGTTGGGCTCGACCCTGATCTCCCCGGCGCGGGCGCGGGCCAGGCCGATCTTCTCCCACAGCGACTTCGTACCGCTGTCACCGCTGGTCTTGGCGTCGTCGTTGCGCAGCGCGGCACGGATTGACCACGCCAGCGCGACGACGGGGCCGCCCATGAGCCAGGTGTTCACCAGCTCGGGCGCGGTCGGCCCGGCGATCGCGGCGGCGGCGAACCAGCCGGTGGCCGCGCCCGTGGTGGCGGTGGCCTGCAACTGCCGCTGCCGCTCAAGGTTCATCCCGGTGCGGTAGGTCACCCCGGTCAGCCCCACGGCGGCCAGGGTGAGCGCGGACGCGGCGACCGTGGAGCCGCCCCACTGCTGGTGCGCGGCCCAGGCGACCGGCCATTCGGCCAGCCACACCGCGAACGGCGGCAGGTGCCGGATCGCCTTCTCCGCGAGGTAGTCCACGGCGCGGGCCACGGCCCCGCCCGAGGGCCGCGACCGGCGCGGCAGCTCCTTGTTCCTGGTGCTCATCAGGTCACATCCCGAAGTTCATCGGCGGGCGGTGGGGCTGCTGCTGCCTGGGGCCGTTGTAGTGGTTCAGCTCGGGCGCGAACTCCCGCAGGAACGCGGGCCAGGTCCGCGCACAGTGCGTGCTCGCGGCCTGTGCGGCGGTCGCGGCGCGCTTGAGCTGCCGCGCCACCCTCGCCGCCCGCACCCGGGCGACCCCGAGGCCCTGGCCCTGCGGGGCCGGGACCTCGCGCAACACCTGCTTCAACGCCTCGGCCGCGTAGGCCAGGTCGATGCTCGCCTCCCGCAACGAGCGGCGGCCGCGCTCGGAGAAGTCACGGATGTGCCCCGCGGACAGGAAGTCGGCGTCCCCGATCGGGGACTTCCGCGACCACTCCCCCTGCGCACCCCCGCCGCCGTCCCCGCCCGCGCCGGAACCGGGGGCGTTGACGGTCTTGTTGATGTGCACGTGGTACTCGCGCTTGTTCTGCTTCTGCTTGTTGCGGTACGTCGTGCGGTTGACCTGCTCACGCCGCTTGCGGTCACGCTCCTTCGGCGTGGAACGCCGCACCTGCGGCCGACCGGCGCTGCTGTTCGTGGACATGCTGGAAAAGCCCTCCATCGGGTCGGGTTACTCGGGGGCGGTGATGCCGCCGCTGACGATGGCGTTGATGACGTGTTCGGGGGTGCCGTCGCGGCGCAGCTGGGCGCGGAGGTTCGCGGCTTTGCGGCGTTGTGCCTGCCGGGCCTGGATGCGGTCGGCGGCTTGCTGGCGGCGGCGCTGCTCGACCGGGCGCGCGGCCCACGCGTGGTGGCAGGCGTTGTGCGCGGGCCAGTCGCCGGGTACCCGTTCGGTGGTGGGCTGCCCGCAGTGCTGGCACGGGCGCGGGGCGCGTGCGGGGCATCGGGGCTGGTGGGCCTGCCATTCGGCGATGAGTTCGGCCACGGCGTGGTGGCCTGTGGTGGCGCGGTGGGCCCCGCAGCGGCACCAGTAGGCGCCCTGCGGGGTCTCCAACGGCCTGGGGTTGTAGGGGTTGTTGGGGTTGGCCGGGGCCCTTACCCGCAGGCCCGGCAGGCCGGGGCCCGGCCACAGGTCACCGGTCACCGCCGTGTTCGTGGCGGTGGTGGCAGGTGAGGCAGCAGCCGAGGGAGCGGGGGATGCAGTACGGCTGCTCGTGTCCGCAGTCGGGGCAGGTGCGGCGGGCTTTGAGGGCGGCCTCGATCGCGCGCCAGCGTGCGGCCGTCATGGGCCTGACGGGGAGCGCGGAGGCGGTGCGGTAGAGGTAGCCGACCAGCGGGGCCCGGCCTCGGCGGCGCAGGCGCATGACCTGCGCGACCGGTTCCTGACCGCCAGGCCGCAGGCCCAGGGCGCGTAACTGCCGTCGCGTGGCGAGCCCATCGGGCGCCCACCGCCACGGGTAGGTGGGAATGCCGTGCACCGCGCCGGTGGGGTCGTAGACCTCGGCGTATGCGGTGGTCACGCGGCCACCTCCCTCGTGTCGGGTTCGGCCCGGTGGAGCAGGATGCGCAGGGCGGCGGCGGCCTGTGGCCAGACCACGCCGTTGCCGAGCGCTTTGAGCTGTGCGGTGCGCGACAGTCCGGGCACGGCCGTGACGTGTCCTGCGGGGAGGGCCATGAGCCATTCCACGAAGGGCGGGTTCAGGCGTCCCAGAGGGTCAGTTGGTCCGGGTGCGGGGCGGCCGATGACCGTTTCCCACCGTGCGATGGCGGGGGCGTAGGCGCCCCAATCCGGTGCGCTGCCGAGGGAAGTGTCAGGTCCCCCTTGCTGCCGCGCTGGTTGGGGCCGCCCTTGCGAATCCGAGAGAAAGGTGCCCTGCGACGTTCTCAAAGAACCCGAACCGGGGTCGAAGAACGCCAAGGGCGCAGGCGATGTACGGCCAGACGTGCCGTTCATCCTTGATCCCCTTCCGCTTGCCCGCCGTGCTGAACGGCTGGCACGGGTAGCCGCCGGTCAGCACGTCGACCGCGGCCACGCCGTGCCAGTCGACGGCGGTGATGTCGTGGAGGTTGGGCACCGTCGGGTGGTGGTGGGCGAGGATCCGGCTGGCGCCGGGGTCGTTGTCCGCCACCCACGCCAACTCACCGCCCATCACAGCCCGGACGGCCATGTCCAGCCCGCCGTACCCGGAGCACAACGACCCGATCCGCAGGCCGCTCACGACCCCACCCCCGCCCCCGCGGGCTCGCCCTCGCGCAGCTCGCCGTAGCGGGCGGTGACCCAGCCGACGGACCAGCCGCACAGCTCGGCGGCCTGCCGGATGGTCAGGTCGGCCTCGTACGCGGCGGCCACGGTCTGGCGCGCCACGTTCTCGGGCTGCTTCTCGGTGGCGGGTTCGGCGGTGAGCAGTGCCGCGCGCCGTCGTGCGGCCTGGTCCCGTGCGGCTCGGGCGGCGGCTTCCTTCCGTGCCCGCTCCCGGGCCTGTTCGGCCTCGCGTTCCCGCGCGGCCTGGGCGCGGGCCTGCTCGGCTTGTTCACGGGCGCGGTGCTCGCGTTCACGCTCGCGGTCGGCGTGTTCAAGGCGCAGGCGTTCTTGTTCACGGGCGGCTTCCCGCTGTTCACGGGCCAGCGCGGCGGCGTGCTCACGCTCCTCCCGGGCGAGTCGTGCTTCGTGCTCGCGGCGCTCGCGTTCGCGGCGCTCCTCGCGGTCCGCGATGGCTTCGCGGTCGGCGCGCTGACGCTGTTCACGCTCCCGCGCGGCCTGTTCACGGGCCGCGCGGGCGGCCTGCTCGCGGGCTTCGCGTGCGGTGAGGGCGTCGGCCAGGGCGCGGCGGTAGGCCAGGCTGGCCTCGGAGCTGACGATCAGCAGGAGCGGCGCGACCGCGTGGACCGCGACGCCCACCATGTCGCGCGCCAGGGCTGATCCTGCGGTGTTCAGGCCGAGGGTCATCAGGCCGGTCATCCACCGCAGCAGTACAGGCCAGCCGCCCGCTCGGCCGCCGACGCGGGCCAGGGCGGCATCGAGGCGGACCACGATGACGACCGCGGCGTCCACCACGACCGGCAGGATCGGCGCGGTCCATTCCCACCCTGCCGGGGTCACCCCGCGCACCAGCGGTGTGACGGTCAGGACGGAGAAGACCACCGCCCCGGCCACGATCAGCCACGTCCCCGCCGACAGCGTCCGGTCGACCTGCCGCAACGTCCGCTCATCCATCCCGGCCACCCCCATCCGGGGCACCATGAACACCGTCCGGGCCACCGTGAACACCCGAACCACCGCCGTGAACACCCTGGTCGTCGCCGTGAACGGCGGTCAGGGGCGGGGTATCCCCCTCGTGCCAGGCGAACGGGGGCAGCGAGGAGGCGGCCTTGAACACGCGGATCGCCGCGCCGGGGACGCTTCCGGAGATGACCTGTGCCCGTTCCAGTGAGGCGAGCAGGCGGGCGGCGTGGTGTTCGCAGCCGGTGACCCGGGTGCCGCTGGGGTCCAGCACGGTGACGGCGTCGTGGGGACCGGCGCAGGGTGAGGCGTCCTCGGGGTGCGCCGACGCACACCGCCCGCTCCTGCCGCGCATCGAGCCCTCAGGGCTCTCGTAGGGGGTGTAGGTGACGGGGAAGTGGTCGATCACGGCTCGCAGCCCGGTGGCCAGCCGCTCCAGCGGCAGGGCCTTCCCGCCCTGGGCGGCCTTGGCCAGGTAGCCGGACAGCCACGCGGCCCGGTCCCGCAGCAGCCTTTCGGCCGCCCGGTCGTCGGCGGGGTTCGCGGACAGCGGCACGTCAAGCGCCTCGATGATCGCCGCCAGCAGCGCGCGGACATCCGCGGGCAAAGGCGCCAGACTCACAGCGCACCCCCGACCGCGGTCAGGGCCGCGACGGCCAGCAGCGCGCCACCAGCACGGATGCAGTCGATCGCCCGCTGAAGCGCCCGGTACTTCGCCACGGCCATGCGGGCCAGCCCGGGGACGGCTGCCGCGCGGTGGTCCACGGCGACTTCGGCGCGGAACGCCTCCGCGTCAAGGGTGGCCCAGTGTGTGAGGGTGCCGGGGGCGGCGGGCAGCAGCCGGGGGCGGATGACCGCGAGCAGCAGTCCGGCCGCAGCCACCAGCAGCGCCGTGCCCAGCCCCGCGGCGATCCCTCCCACGAGGGGGAGGGTGACCGTGCTCCCGGCGCTGGCCAGCACGGCCAGGCTCGCCCCGATCACCGCCAGCAGAATGCTGGCCTTGGTGTCCGTCCGGGCGATCTGCCCCTGAACCTCACCGAACGCCTCACCCAACGCCGCATCCACGTCACGGGTGATCTGCCGGGCCCGGGGCCCGGGACTCGTCGTCGCCATGGTCACCAGTCCCCGAACGTGCAGACCGGGCCGCACTGACCGGTGGCGTGCGGGCCACCGGGCGCGAAGTGCGCCTCGTGGGAGCGCCGCCGCATCTCCTCGTCACGGGCGGCCTGGCCGCGCCACTCCTGGCGGACCGGCTCCGCGCCCGCCTTCAGCTCGTCGCACCGCGGGCAGCCGTCGACCTTCTTGCCGAAGTTCGGCCCGTGAGTGTGCTTTCCGAAGCTCACCGCGCACCTCCCGCAGCGACGCGGCGGGCGGTGGCGAGGTGGCGGGCGGTGGCCAGGTGGCGGGCGTAGTCCTCGATGATGAGGACGGCCAGCGCGCTGACCGGGGTGGCCAGGTCGGGGTCGTCGGCGAGGATGTCGGCGCCCGCGTCCAGGCGGGCCGCCCGCTCCTCCTCGCTCTCGCCGGGCTCACCGAGCCACAACTCGGGGGGCGTACCCAACCCGAGCGCCAGCTCAACGAAGTCGGTGTCGTCCAGCACCTCATAGGCGCCGATGAACGATCGCATGATCAAGTCCTGTTCTCTCTGTGGAGTTGTGGGCAAGGGCCCGAGGCGACGGGCTGCATTGGCGTGGAGCCGTCGCCTCGGGCGTGTATCAGGGCTGGTCAGGGACGGATGGTGCGCAGGTGGCGGGCCGCGAGGACACGTAGGTCGGTGTGGGCCTGGCGAGACTCCTGCCGAACCTGTCGTCGCGCGGCCTCGGCCTCCGGCGTGTCGTCCGTGGGAACCTCGGAGACCGCGATGGCGGTGTTCCGAGCCTTCTGCACGGCGGCCAGGAGGGCGGTGTCGGCGGTGAGCAGGTGCACGCGGTCCCAGGCGCGAGTCAACGCGGTCCGCGCCTCGTACCGCAGTCGCCGGGCCTCGCCGGTGTCTGGCTTTCCCTCAGCGACGGCCGCGTGCTTGAGCCACTGCTCCTGCCGGAAGCGCACGACCGCGTTCATCACGTCGAGCAGCGCGTCGGCAAGCTCCGCGCGGTGCTGGTGGTCCCGGGCCTGCCGTACGGTCCGGGTGTTGGTGAGGTGCTGCATCAGGCCCGCCACCATGGCGCCCGCGAGCGCGGAGACGGCGGCGATGATGCTGGCCACCATGAACGGTCCCTCCTTTAGGATCCGCCGGGCCCCTTCTGGCCCGGCTCCTCGCACCGGCCCCCCCTGCTCGAAGCGGGCGGGCCAGCACGAGCAGCCGTCAGGAGCGGGGCAGTCGGGCGTTGTCCCTGCTGCGCTTGTTGGCCTCGGCGACCTTGCGCGAAAGCTCCTCGCGTTCGGCCTCGGTCAGTCGGATGATGGGGGTAAGGTCCACGGGATCGCTCCTATGCAGGTAGGTGTTGATCGCTTCCGGCCTCGGCCGAGGTCCGGTGGTCGTGGCCCGGGGTGGCACCCCCGGGTCACGACTGGTTCGGGGCCCTGCTGGACTCCCTGCGCGCCACCACGCCACCCCGGATGAGCGGGTGACGGTGCACGGTGGCGACAGGCGGATCAGGGCTGCGAAGAAGGTTCGTGCGTTACGTGTGAACCACGCCCAGGCGACTGATCCCGTGCGGTGCACGGGGCGCGGTGGCGTGGACAAGGACCTAAAGACCGCTGGTCAGCGGAGGTTCGGCCTAGCCAGGGACCTACCTGGGGGCCAGCCGGGCCCATGCGGAACTCCCGGCTTCAGTCCTTGCATCAACTGTTCAGTTCTCAAGGCACGGACGCGGCCTTCGGGCCCGTTTCACGGGGCCCTCCGGGCGTGGGGAAGCAGCCTGAAGAAGACCCTTCCGGGGCCTCACCTCGCTCGCGCTCGGTGCGACAACAGGACCGTACCGCTATTCGCGAAAGGCGGCAAGGTGGCTTCGTCGATCGATGCGCTTACTGTGTAAAGCAGCAAGGTTCAGCGGCCGCTGAGAGGCAGGGAGACACCGATGAGCGGTAGCGAGTGGGTACACACGTCCTCGCCGTATGTTCGGCCGCGCGAGGAAGGGCAACGGGATGCCTGGACCGAGGAAACCGCAGCTCAGGGACGAGCTGGCACACAGCGCATCGTCCGAGCCGAGGAAGTGGAGGCGCCGACGGATGTAGCCGAAGCCCTGGCGATCACGCCCGGGGCGATCGTTGTCGAGCGGCGCAGGGTGATCTACCTGGACGGTGAGCCCACGGAGCTGACCAACACCTACTATCCCGTTCACATCGCGCGTGGGACCCGCCTGTCCTCGACAGCCAAGATCCCGGGAGGAGCTGTAACTCTGCTGGCCACCATGGGGTACGTCCCTCACCTTGTGCAGGAAGAGGTGCGCGCCCGTATGCCGAACGATGACGAACGCACCATGCTGACGCTGGGGCCGCACGATCCGGTGCTACATCTGCTTCGGCTCACCATCGGCGCCGACGGCGAGCCATTCCAGGTGGACGTGTCGGTCTTTCCGGCGTCCACGCAGCGACTTCGCTACGAGATGAGGGTTGGCTGAAGTGCCCAAGGCAGACGAGGACGCCTTCGATCGACGTCCCCTCCACGAACGCATCGCCGCAGACCTCCGGGACGAAATCATGTCCGGCGACCTGGCGTCCGGAGCCAGCTTGCCCTCAACGGCGCGCCTGAAGCAGCGCTTCGACGCCTCGAACGCCACGGTGCAAAAGGCGCTCCAGATCCTCAAGGATGAGCGCCTTGTGGTCGGCCGCGCGGGCGCCGCGGTCACCGTTCGAGGACACCGCCAAGAGACCGTTCGTCCAGCCGACTTCGGGAAGCCAGCCGAGCCCGGCAAGCCGTACCGCTGGCTCACCGAAGCCACGAAGAAGGGGAAGCGCGGCAGCATCCAACTGCTTGACGTCGCCGAAGTCCGGCCGCCCGAGGACGTGGCAGAGGTGCTTGAGCTGGGCGAGTCCGGCACGGCGATCATGCGGCACCAGGTCCTCATGCACGACGAACAACCCGTCGAGCTGGCCACCTCGTACTACCCGATCGCACTGGCCCGAGGGACCGCGATGGAGGAGAAGCGGAAGATCAGGGGAGGCACCCCGGTGCTGCTCGCGGAGATGGGCTACCCGCCGCGCCTCACGATCGACCGAGTGTCGGCGCGGGTGCCGACACAGCAGCAGTACGAAGCGCTCCGCTTGCCGAGCGACCTACCGATCCTTCGCACCCTTCGCGTGGTCTACAGCGACAACGACCGGCCGATCGAGGCGACCGTCATGGCGAAGGCGGGGCACCTCTACGAGCTTCAGTACGAGTTCGTGTGACAGGCCGTCCCGGGGCCCTGTGGCCATCCTGTGGCCACAGGGCTCGCTCACGGCGTCCGGGATGGACGTCCGTGCAGCTCAGAAGGCCACAAGCGGCCACGGCCGAACGGTCTTGAAAACCGTCGTGAGGTAACCCCTCACCGTGGGTTCAAATCCCACAGTCTCCGCAGCGCGGCTGAGCGGCAGGGTCCCCGGGTCATCCGGGGGCCGCCCGCCAGCCCGTCCAGCGCGTGATCGCGATCTCGATCACCGGGCCCTCGGGGCGCAGTTCGCGGTACTGCGGGTACTTCTCCTGGAGCCGGTCGATGGCGCCTCGCCCCTCCTCGCCGTCCACGATCCTGGCCGTGCCGTCGCCCCTGACCCACCACAGGCGGTCCCAGTCGTCGTCGTACGCGTCGGCCAGGACGCACACCCTGGGGTTGGCCTCGATGTTTCCGAGGCGCTTGAGGTCGCGGTGCCGCTTGGGCTTGTGGTCGACGGCGATGACCACCGTGTCGCCTTCGACGGCGAACGTGGCGGGGACGGCGTGCGGCGCGCCGGTCGCATCGACCGTTGCGAGCCGCAGCACGCGCGCCCCGGTCAGGCGCGAACGCGCCTCGTCGCTCCTGAGCTGCATCCCCCCGCCCTACCCCACCGGGCGCGCCCGGGAGGTGAGCAACGACACCCGTGGCCTTCCTGTGACCGGGCTGGTCGGCCAACAGGGTGAGGGGTAGCCTCATGACCTGGTAGAAGTGTGCGCACGGGCTGTGGGTGAGCGGCTTCACATCCGATGGCCCGCGCGTGGCGGCGTTGCCCCGACCGAGGACGGGGCACCCGGGGCGATTCCGGAAGCCCTCTTCTTCACCTGGGCCGGACCGATCGCCAGTGATCTTTTGTGTAGCTGGTGCGCTCCGCTCCGTAAGGTTTATATCTTCAAGCCATGCATGACCGATCGGTGGCGATCGTCCCGGGGGAGCAAGTCCCGCCGGGCGACGGGCATCGAGAGAGGATCCGAAGGCCCGGTGACCGACTACCTGCCCGCACGACCCACCGGCGTGGCCCCGTTGTCGCCGCTGCCCGCGGACTTCCGTGCCTTCCACCAGCTCTACCGCCCCGCGTATGTCCGCTGGGCCGAGCTCTACCTCGGCGAGCGGGCCGCCGCCGAGGAGGCCGTCGACCGCGCCTTCGAGCGGCTGGCCGCGGAGTGGGGCGACGTCCTCAGGCTCGACAGCCCGGCCGGATACTCCTGGAGCGTCCTCAAGCACCACACTCTCGAGGCCGTCGCGGCCAGCGGGCGGCGGCCCGTCGTCATGGACACGGCCGCGTTCGAGACGAGGGCGCTGCACTCGGCGGTCGACCCGATAGGGGAGCTCGAGGAGAGCCTCGGCATCTACCAGGCCATCCGCGAGCTGCCCGAACGCCAGCACGACGTCATCGTGCTGCTCTACTGCATCGGGTACAGCGTCGCCGAGACCGCCGACATCCTCGGCGTCAGCGAGCCGGGCGTGCGTTCGACCGCGCGGTACGCCAGGCACCGGCTGAAGGAGGCGCTCGGCCTCAGCGAGAGCTCTGACGGCCCTGAGGCACCCGGGATCCCCGGGCCCACGCGGGGCGGCGACGCCGCCAGGGCCTCGGAGGACGGGGGCAGGGGATGACGCGCTCGATCGACCAGGCGCTGGCGCGGGCCATCCTCGCCCACCGCCCGCACACCTACACCGACCAGGAGATCGCCGCGGCCGAGACGCGCATCGCGGCCCGGATCTCCGACCGGCTCGACCAGCCGCCGCCGGGCTGTCCCGCGCTGTTCACCGGCGGGAGCGACGACGAGGCGACGCGCTATCTGGCGACCCTCTGCCGCACCGTGGTCGAACAGGAGGGCGCGCTCCAGGACATGGCCGCGTTCCTCGGCCGCCGCATCCCCCAGCCGTACGGCGCGCGCGTGCTCGGCTGCGTGCTCCAGCTCGCCGGGCGCGAGGACAGCGCGCGCTTCTGGTGGCAGTTCGCCGCGGGGGCGGGCGACTGTGCCGCGGCCTACTGCCTGCATCTGCACCATCTGACGCTCGGCGAGACCTGGGAGGCGGAGTTCTGGCGCCGCCAGGCCGGGCCCGGCCTCGGGGCGTCCGACCCCGAGGCCGACGCGGACGACGCGGGGATCGACGAGGGCGTCGAGGACGCGTACGGCGAACGGGGGGCCGACGCGTTCGGGTACCCCGACCCGTACGACGAGGACGAGGAGGAGTTCGGCCCCGACCCCGGCCTGGTCCTCCGTGTGCTCGCCCTCCTGCACGGGGACGACGCATATCTGACCGATGCCGCGGCCGCCGTCGTGCACTACGTTCCGAGCGCCGTGCACTTCGTCGACGAAGTCGAGCTTCCCCTTCCCGTCGCCGACTTCGTGCAGCGGATCGAGGAGCTGACGGCGACGGCCTGACCGGGTTTCAACCGGCCGATGTCCTTCGTGCGGGGGAATCCCCCCGGGACGGGTGGTTCCCCGGGGATCCCATGGGCAACTCTGGTTCCGCGACGTCGCGGTCCATCCAGGCAGCTGGCCAACTGCCTTGCCCACCGCAGGATTCACGCATTCCACGGAGGATTCCACATGGCAAGCATCCGCACCGCCCGCACCCTCGCCGTTCTCGCCTCGGTCCCGCTGGGCCTCGGTCTGGCGGGCGGCGTGGCCCACGCGTTCGCCGACACCGAGGTGGACACGACGAACGCGTGGGCCTCGGGCAATCTCGGGTCGCTGGGCAGCGGGGTGGTCGGCGCCAACGACGGGAACGTCGCGACCACCCAGCAGTCCGCCATCGGCTCGGGTGCGAGCAACGAGAGCAACACCGCGGGCATCGCCGACTCCCCGTTCGCCGCCCTCGACCAGTCCGACCGGACGTACACGATCGTGTTCGGCTTCGACTGGTGAGCCGGGGCTGATCCGAGGGCCGGTTGGCGCCACCGGGTGCGTCCGGGTGCGTCGGGGAGTCACACGCCACCGGCCCGTCGGACAGCGGGAAGGGTCGGGCCGCGCGGCCGCACCGCAGGGTGCGGCCGCGCGGTCGCGTCAACGGTCCCCCGCGCCGGAGAGGCGTGCCCGCCCGCCCGGCTCCCCGGCTGCCCCGTGCGGATGAACCCGCCGCCCCACCGAGAGTGTCACCGTTCCCACCCCCACCCCCCCGGCCTTGGATCGACCCATGCGGTATGCCCATCACACCGGCCTGTTGGTCCGCGGCCCCTGGCTGCCCCTACTGTTCGCGTTCGGCGCGCTCGCCGCCACCGTGACCCCGGCGCTCGCCGGTCCGCCCCGCGACCCCAGGCCAGGCCCTGGCCCGGTGCCCGCGTTCACCCCCGAACGCCCCGCCGTCCCCGGGCGCCCCGCCCTCCCCGAGCGCCCCGCGACCACGAGCGGCGACCTCACCGCCGCGGGCGCCGAGATCTACGAGGGCCACGCGTTCGACACGTGTGACGCCCCGTCGGCCGCCGCCCTGCGCGACTGGCTCGACTCCCCCTATCGGGCCGTCGGCGTCTACATCGGCGGCCGGGGCCGCGCCTGCCCCGACCAGCCGAACCTCACGCCCGACTGGGTCGCCGACGTCGACTCCATGGGCTGGCGGCTGCTCCCCCTCTACGTCGGCTCGCAGGCCCCGTGCGTCCGCGACGACGACAAGAGCCGCGTCCCCATCGACGCCGCCCGCCCACGCCAGCGGGGCGCCGCCGAGGCCGCGGACGCCATCGACGCCGCCGAGTCCCTCGGCCTGGCCCCCGGCAGCCCGATCTACCTCGACATGGAGGACTACGACCAACACGACGGCGCGTGCGCCGACATCACGCTCGCGTTCGTCCAGGCGTTCTCCCACCACCTCACCGACCGCGGCTGGATCCCCGGCTTCTACTCGAGCGCGACCTCCGGCATCGCGCACTTGGAGGCCGCCCGCCTCTCCGGCGCCGCCGACCTGCCCGACGTCCTGTGGTACGCCCGCTGGCGCACCGCGCCCACCCTCGTCGACGAGCCCGTTCTCGACCCCGGCGCGTGGCAGCCGCACCGCAGGATCCACCAGTACGAGGGCGACGTCACCGAGACCCATGGCGGCCGCCGCATGCGCATCGACCGCAACGTCGTGCACGCCCCCGTGGCCGTCCTCAACAGCGATCATCAGGTGAATCCCTGAGCCATCCCCGGTACGCCGAACGCGCCGCCTCCACCTCTGGGAGGTGGAGCCAGCCCCCTTCTACACCCTGGGGCGGAGACCTCATCACACCCTGTGGCCGATCCCGGAGGGGGGTGATGTCTCCTAATTTGTAAGGCATGACCACGACCAGGACCGCCGAGCCGGGAGAGCCTCCCACCTTCACCTCATACGTGCAGGCCAGGGGCACCGTGCTGCTGCGCGCGGCCCGTTCGCTCACCGCCAATCCCAGCGATGCCGAGGACCTGCTCCAGACCGCGCTCACCAAGACCTATCTGGCCTGGGAGCGCATCCAGGACCACAGGGCCGTCGACGGCTATGTCCGCCGCGCCCTGATCAACACACGGACGTCGCTGTGGCGCAAGCGCCGCGTGGACGAGTTCGCCGTGGAGGAGCTGCCCGAGCCCGACCCGCTGCCCCAGCCCGACCCGGCCGAGCAGCAGGCCATCCGCGACGCCATGTGGCGCGCGGTCGTCAAGCTGCCCGCCCGCCAGCGCGCCATGGTCGTCCTGCGGTACTACGAGGACCTGAGCGAGGCGTCGACCGCCGAGGTGCTCGGCGTCTCCGTCGGCACGGTCAAGAGCGCCGTCTCCCGCGCCCTGGCCAAGCTCCGCGAGGACGAGGAGCTCGCCGACGTCGCCCGCCGCGCCATCCCGATGGCCGCGGCCGCCTGACCGACGCGGCCGAACGCCCCCCGGCCGACCCCGAACGCCCCCCGGAAGGCCCGCGTCGCGCCGCCGAGTTGGTGCAGACGGCTGGTGATGGACGGCGCCCCCGCACCACAATCACCGGATACCCAAGCCGCAGGGAGGCCCGGTGCTCGGCACGATGCAGGACGTACCCCTACTGGTGAGCCGCATCCTGCGGCACGGCGCGACGGTCCACGCCGGATCCACACTCACCACCTGGACCGGCGACCCCGCGGCGCCCCACCGCCGCACGTTCGCCGAGACCGGCGCCCGCGCCGCCCAGCTCGCCCACGCCCTGCGTGAGGAGTGCGGCGTCCGCCCCGGCGACGCCGTCGCCACCCTCATGTGGAACAACGCGGAGCACGTCGAGTGCTACTTCGCCGTCCCCGCCATGGGCTCCGTCCTCCACACGCTCAATCTGCGCCTGCCCACCGACCAGTTGGCCTGGATCGCCAGGCACGCCGCCGACCGCGTCATCGTCGTCAACGGCACGCTGGTCCCGCTGCTCGCGCCGCTGCTTCCGCACCTGCCGTCCGTCGAGCACGTCATCGTCGCGGGCCCCGGTGACATGGCGCCCCTGGACGGCGCGCGCGCCACCGTTCACGCCTATGAGCCCCTGATCGAAGGCCGCCCCACCGATCACGACTGGCCCGAGCTGGACGAACGCGCCCCCGCCGCCCTGTGCTACACCTCGGGCACCACGGGCCACCCCCAGGGCGCCGTCTACACCCACCGCTCCGTCTATCTGCACTCGATGCAGGTCAACATGGCCGAGTCCATGGGCCTCACCGCGGCCGACACATCGCTGCCTGTCGTGCCGATGTTCCATGTCAACGCCTGGGGCATCCCGCACGCCGCCCTTATGTCGGGCGCGAACCTGCTGCTGCCCGACCGCTTCCTCCAGCCGGGCCCGCTCGCCGAGATGATCGAGTCCGAACGCCCCACGCACGCCGCCGCCGTTCCCTCGATATGGCAGGGCCTGCTCGCCGAGCTGGCCGAACGCCCCCGCGACATCTCGTCGTTGGCCGCCGTCACCATCGGCGGCTCGGCGTGCCCGCCCGCGCTGATGAAGGCGTTCGACGAGCGGCACGGCGTCCGTGTCTGCCACGCGTGGGGCATGACCGAGACCTCGCCGCTGGGCACCACGTCGCAGCCGCCGCCCGGCCTTGGCCCCGACGAGGAGTGGCCCTATCGCGTCTCGCAGGGCCGCTTCCCCGCGGGCGTGGAGGCCAGGCTCTCCGGCCCCGACGGAACGCTTCTGCCCTGGGACAACGTCTCGGCCGGCGAGCTCGAGGTCCGCGGCCCCTGGATCGCCGCCGCCTACCACGGCGGCCCGGGAGCCCAGCCCCTGCGCCCCGATGACAGGTTCAGCCCGGACGGCTGGCTGCGCACGGGCGACGTCGGCGTCATATCCCCCGACGGCTATCTCACCCTGACCGACCGAGCCAAGGACGTCATCAAGTCGGGCGGCGAGTGGATCTCGTCGGTCGCGCTGGAGAACCACCTCATGGCCCACCCCCGCGTCGCCGAGGCCGCGGTCATCGCCGTCCCCGACGAGAAGTGGGGCGAACGCCCCCTGGCCGCCGTGGTCCCCGCCGACGACGGCGAACCCCCCGTTCCCCCCGAGGAGTTGCGCGCCCACCTGGCCGAGCGCTTCCCGCGCTGGCAGCTCCCCGAACGCTGGACCCGCGTGGCGGCCGTGCCGAAGACGAGCGTGGGCAAGTTCGACAAGAAGGCGCTGCGCGCCCTCCACCGCGAGGGCGCCCTCACCGTCACCCACCTCACCTGAAAGCCGGGGCCGGGGCCGGGCCGAAGCCGGGGCCCGGTGGCCCCTTAGGGGTCAGTGCGCCCCGATCTTTGTCAGCAGGTCGACGATCCGCGACTGCACCTCGGGGTTGGTGGAGCGCTCCGCGAGGAACAGCACCGTCTCCCCCGAGGCCAGCAGCGGCAGCTGCGCGGGGTCCATCTCGGCGGCGGTGTAGACGACGAACGGCGTGCGGTTCAGCAGCCCGTTGACCCGCAGCCAGTCGATGATGCCCGCGCGGCGGCGCCTGACCTGGTTGAGGTCCATGACCACGAGGTTTGGCCTGATCTGGGACGCGACCTCCATCGCCTCGGCGTCCGAGGTCGCGTGCGCGGCCTGCATGCCGCGCCGCTCGAGCGAGATCGTCAGCGCCTTGGCGATCGTGTCGTGCTCCTCGACCAGCAGCACCCGCGG
The DNA here is from genome assembly GCF_003311645.1 of Streptomyces sp. PT12. GTDB lineage: Bacteria > Actinomycetota > Actinomycetes > Streptomycetales > Streptomycetaceae > Streptomyces. The sequence goes on from NZ_QEST01000256.1 coordinate 230,271, forward strand.
CGGGTGCTGGTCGCTGTCGCGCGGCGCCAACGCCTTGAGCAGCACCGCGGGATCGGCCCCGTACGCGGCCTCACGGCTCGCCTGCCCGAGACCGGCCGTCACCAGCACCGGCACCTCGGCGGCCACCGCGGCCGAACGCAGCGACTGCAACGCCGTCCGCGTGATCGGCCCGGTCAGCGGGTCCACGAACAACGCGGCCGGGTACGCCGCGATCTGCGCGTCCACCTCCTCGCGCGAGTGCACGATGACGGGGCGGTAGCCGCGGTCGGTCAACGCCTGCTGCGTCGACACGTCGGGCTCGGGCCACACCAGGAGGCGGCGGGGGTTGTCCAGCGGCTCGGGCGGCAGCTCGTCGTCCGCGGGGGAGGGCGGGCGCTTGGGCAGCCGCCGTTCGTCGGTCACCTCGACCGCGCCGTTCGGGCCGTCGAGCGGCTCGGGACCCTCGGCGGCGCCCGCGGCGGGCGCGCTGATCGCGAACTGCCGTCCACGGCCCTGCGTCTCCTGCTGCCCCGCCTGCCCCTGCTGCGCTGGCTGGCTCGGCTGTGGGGGCGCGCCGGGGAGCGCGTGCGGGGGCGTGCCCTCGGGCGCGTCCAGGCGCGGGTCATCGGCGGGGGGCGTGGCCAGCTTCCTCCTGCGCGCCGGTGGCGCCACGGCGGCGGGGTGCTGTGCGGGGTGCTGCGCGGACGCCGCGGGGAGCTGGGGCACCACGGGCACGCCCTGCCCGAGCGTCTGCACGCTCACGCCGGGGGCGCGCGCGTCGGACTTGGGGCGTTCGCTGCCTGGCATGGGCAACGCGCGCGGCTGCCGCGGGGACGCGCCGACCGGCGTGCTCCCGTCCAGGATCGGGCTGGCCGCCACCACCGAGTGCTCCACCACGGGCGGCTCGTCCGACTCCTCGGCCTGCGGCGGCTGTGAGGGCGGCGGCTGCTGTTGCTGCGGCTGGGCGACGACGGGCTCGAGCGCGGCGGCGCCCGAAGGGGCCCGCTCGTCGACCGGTGGCTTGGCCCGCCTCCTGCGCCCCGTCGGCGCCTCGTCGGCGGGCGCCTCGGGGCGCGCGGCCTCGGCCGTGGGCGCCAGCGCACGCCGGCGCCTGCCGTTGCCCGTGTCACCCTCCGCGCGCTGCTCATGCGCGGTGGGCGCCTGCTGCTGCGGCTGCCGCTGCGGCAGCTCGGGGCGCGCCCCCTCGGGCAGCGGCCCGTACACCTGGCCCTGGCCCTGGCTCCCGGCCTGCCGCAGCGCCGCGTCGCCCCCCGCCTCCTGCGGCTGCCCCGGCTGTCCTGGCGGACTCTGCTGCCCTGCCTGCCCTGCCTGCCCTGCCTGCCCCGGGCCAGGCCGCCCCTGCTCCGGCTGCAGCTGCTGATCGGGCGCGCGCCTGCGCCGCCGCCCCGTCGGCGTGTGCGGCACCGGCTCGATCGCCACGGGCGCCTTCCCCGCGGCCGCCCCCGTTCCCCGCACCGGCTGCGCCGGAACGGGCATCACCGTCGTGTCGCCACTGGCGTCCCGCGGCTTGGCCGCGGGCGCCGTACCACCGCCCGCGGCCACCGGCACCTCGAGCACATACGCGGCCGTTCCGGCCACGTCATGCGTCTGGAGCACACCCCCGTGCTGCTTGACGATGCCCCGCACGATCGGCTGATGCACCTGGTCGCCGCCCGGATAGGGGCCGCGCACCTCGATCCGCACCACGTCGCCGCGCTGCGCCGCGGCCACCACGATCGTCGAGTCCCCGGTAGGCGCGCCCCCGTTGACCGCGCGCCCCGTCGCGTCCACCCCGGCGACATCCGCCACCAGGTGCGCCAGCGCCTGCGCCATGCGCTCCGGGTCCACCTCGGCCTCGATGGGCGGGGCGTGCACCGCGAACTGCGCGCGCCCCGGCCCGATCAGCTCGGTCGCCCCCTCGACCCCGGCCGACACGACGGCGTCGAGCGACACCCGTTCGAGGGCCAGCTTCTCCCGGCCCTCGTCGAGCCGCTGATAGCTGAGGACGTTGTCCACCAGGGTCGTCATCCGCGTGTACCCGGCGGCCAGATGGTGCAGCACCTGGTTCGCCTCGGGCCACAGCTGCCCCGCGGGGTCGGCGGCGAGCGCGGACAGCTCGTTCCGCAGCTGCTCGAGCGGGCCGCGCAGGCCCTCGCTCAGCACCGACACGAGCTGTTCGTTGCGCGCGACGAGCGAGTCCATCGCGCGCCGGTCGGTGAACGCGAGGACCGCGCCCACCAGCTGGTCCCCGTCGCGCACCGGCGCGGTGGTGAGGTCCACCGGCACCGCGCGGCCCTCCTTGGTCCAGAGCACCTGCCCGCGCACGCGGTGCTTGCGCCCCGACGTGAGGGTGTCGTGCAACGGCGTCTCCTCGAACGCCAACGGCGTCCCGTCCGCCCGCGAGTGCTGGACCAGCGGGTGCAGCTCCTGGCCGCCGAGCGCGCTGGCCCGGTGCCCGAGGATCTGCGCGGCCGCGGGGTTGACCAGCACGATCCGGCCCGCGGTGTCGACGCCCACCACGCCCTCGGACGCGGCGCGCAGGATCATCTCGGTCTGCCGCTGCTGGCGCACCAGCTCGGCCTCGGTGTCCAACGCGTCGGACAGGTCGCGGACCACCAGCACCAGCAGCTCCTCACCGGAGTAGTCGTCGGCGAACGCGGCCTCGATGGCCGAAGCGTACGGCGCGTGGCCCGCGTTGAGCCCCGCGCTTGTCACCTCGACCGGCAGCTCGGAGCCGTCCGTGCGCCGCGCGACCATCCGCGTCGGGCGCGTTCTGACGCTGGGGTCCTCCTCGGGGCGGCGCATCGAGCCGGGGATCCGGCGCGGGTCGAAGTCCGGGACGATGTCGAGGAGTCCGCGCCCGACGAGGGGGGCGCCGGGGACCTCCAGGGTCTCCACGGCGATGGCGTTCGCGTTGACGACGGTGCCGTTGCCGTTGACGAGCAACAGTGCGTCGGGCAGCGCGTCGAGTATGGCGGCGAGGCGAGCAGCGCCCCTCGCTGGCCTGCTGCTCACGACGTCGGTTCCTCCCTTGACCCACGTGTTCAGGTGCACGTAGCCCGTGCGTGTCATCAGAGGGAGTCTACGGCCCGGCGCAATGGGCGCGGCGGTCCGTTCCGAAGTCGCTGCTCAGCCGTCGATCCTGGGCAAGGCGGGCACGAGCGCGTCCCACCGTTCGATCTCGCAGCCGTTGACCCGGCTGAAGCTCGCCCTGACGGGCTCGCCCGCCCACACGCCCTCCACCTCGGCGGTGGCCGAGCCCCCCCACACATAGGTGCACATCGCGTCCTTGGGCACCGCGGCGAACGGCGCCGCCGCCCCGTCGATCGCCGCGCACGCCTCGGTCGGCCGCGGGTGCTCGCCCCCGGCGGGGTGGCAGCGCAGCTCGTAGGTGCCGTCGCCCGCGCCGCTGTTGGCGACGGTGATGACCAGGCGGTGGTCGGCCTGCCGCCCCCGTAGCTCGTGCGGCTCGTGCGGCTCGTGCGGCTCGTGCGCGGCGGCGGTGGGGGCGGCGGCGGACGCGACGAGCGCGAGGGCGGCGGCGAGGGTCTTGTGCGGCATGGGGGTGCTCCAGCTCCATGATCGAGGAGGCGCCGGGCGCGCCTCCGCTTCCCACTGCTAACGCTCCCGCCCCAATCCCGTTGCGCAACTCGACGCGACGGCCACACGCCCATAGGGTGGAATCCGATTGGCTGCGGCCGTTCGGGCTGTGGCATCATTTGCTCGCACGCCCGCGTGCGAGGAGGCTTCGCCTAGTCTGGTCTATGGCGCCGCACTGCTAATGCGGTTTGGGGTAACCCCCCATCCCGGGTTCAAATCCCGGAGCCTCCGCCCCTCGACGAGAGCCCTGGTACAGCACCGCTGACCAGGGCTTTTCTCATCCCCGATCCCGCCCCCGCGGAACTGATTTCACCCTCCGCCCGAGGTCATGTAGTGTGTTCACCACAGCCCCCAGGGCAGGCGCTCGTAGCTTAACGGATAGAGCATCTGACTACGGATCAGAAGGTTGCAGGTTCGAATCCTGCCGAGCGCGCACCAGGTCAGAGCCCCTGTCGATCACTCGGCGGGGGCTTTTGCGTGGGCGGTGACAGCGGTCGCTGACAGCAACGTCCCCCGTCGTGATCACCTGCGCGCAGCCCCGTCGCCGTCGTCCCTGAGCGCGTAGCCGACGCGATCGAATGCGTCCCGCTGCGTGTCGAGGCGGACGAAGGTGTAGATGTCCATCGTGACGCGGATCGAGCTGTGGCCGAGCACTTCCATGATCGTGCGGGCGTCCGCTCCCTGCTCGTGGAGGAGCGAGGCACACGTGTGCCGGAGATCGTGGAATCTGACCTTGCGGACTCCGGCGCGGGCGCACAGCGCGTCGAAGGAGCGGTTGAGGTTGCGCGGCTCGATGGGTGTTCCGTTCTTCGTCGTGAAGACGAGCCCGGCACCGGTGCCCTTCCAGTTCTCACCGGCCGCGTGCTTGTCGGCGAGCTGCTGCGCCCGCTGGGCCCGGAGGGCCCTCACGCACTCGGCGGGCAGCGCCACCCGCCGCGCGGACCGCTGAGTCTTGGGGGCGACGACGAGGAGTTCCCCGCCGACCCGCTGCAACGCTTGCCGCACGGTGAGAACGCCCTCGTAAAGGTCTACGTCCTTCCAGCGCAGACCGAGCACTTCACCGCGCCGCAGCCCGAGGCGCACGGCCAGCTCGTACGCCGCCCACAGCCGATTGCCACGAGCCGCAGCCAGGAGCAGCCGCCCTTCGTCCACGGTGAGTGGTTCGATCTCCCGTCGCGTGCCCATGCTCAGCTCGACGTTGCGAGCCACGTTGCGCGGCAGCTCGTCTTCCCGCACGGCGTGCTCGAGCGCTGCCCGCAGGATGACCAGCAGGAAGCGCACGGTGCGGTCGGACGGATGCTTCTGGCAGCACTGCCCGATCGCGCAGCAACGCCGCTTTCCCTCGGGGCGCTTCTTGTCCTTCGCTTGGGCGCAGCACTGGCAGGTGCGAGCCGTTGCGGCGAGGAAGGCCCGTATGTCACGAGCGGTGAGCCGGGAAATCCTCTTTCTCCCGAGACGCGGAACGACGTAGTTCCGTACCAGAGACTCGTAATTGACGTGGGTGGTCTTACGAACCTTGGCGCTGGCCACATGCGTGAGCCAGTGAGGTTTTCTCAACGATGTTTGTGCCATGCGTTGTTGAGGACGAGTGCGGCTTT
>NZ_QEST01000072.1 GCF_003311645.1 Streptomyces sp. PT12
TGTCACGCCGGGATCTGTGGGAGCCCGGAGGCGAGACCCCTCCGGGCCACCCGACCACCTCTGTCCGGACCCCACCCCCACTCCAACACCGGCCCGCACCAGCCAGGTTGGAAAACGCTCACGGACGCAGGCGCACTTCTACCGACGCCAGAGGACGCATGGAACACCGCTGACCTTGCGGAATGCAGGCCAGGCCATGTCCGGTAGCACACGTACTATGTGCTGGCGGGCGAGGCTCCGGTACTGGTGCACAACGACAATTGTCCGCGGACACCGACCGGTGGACGCGGTAGGCCGCTCGACGTTAACACTCCCAACGAGCCCGCAGTTATTGACGGACGCGAGTACACGGGGCATGCGCTCGATCGAATGCAGCGCCAGGGAATCACTCCATCGGTCGTCGAAAATGCTACGAGAGGCACTCCTATCCCGGGAAAGCGTGAAGGGACGACGGCCTACTACGATGAAGTAAACGATCTGACTGTGATCACTGATACAGCGTCGGGACGTGTGATCACAGTCGATTACGGGAGGATACGTCAATGAGTAGTCGGCCAGACCCTGACCGTCGGCTCCGTGAACACGCAGGTCGGATCATTTCCGAGTATCGAGCAGGTGGCATCTCACTTCGCAGGCTCATCGATGCGCTCGATGCGGTCTGGAGTAGTGCTGAATCATCCGAGTGGCGAGACGAGTTCCGTGGGCACTGGTGGACTTTGGAACAAATTTATTCCGTAGCTCTCGATCGTGGTGATCTTGCTCATCTCTCGCCCGAAGACACAAGGAGCGTGGAAGAGGCTGTGGATGAGCTATATCGTCTCGCCGGTTAGACCTATTTACTTCGTTGCGAGTATTTCTCTGATTTGAGAATGCTGCCAATCGGTGAGAATCAAGACCCCAGGAGTATCGCCAAATGCCCGTTGGGGAACGCTCCTGGGGTCTTGACGGCAACGGTGACGGCAACGTCAGTGGACGGCTGCCGTGGCTGGTGGGTCGTCGCGGTCGCCTTCGGTGCCGAGGGCGGTGCTGAGTGTGTTGATGGCTTGGTGTTGGAGGCGGAGTCGGACGTGGGCGTAGACGCCGGCGGTGGCCTTGGTCGCGTGGCTTCCGTTCGTCGGCTCGAGCGAGGCGGAGGTGCGGGCGAGGAAGTCGACGGCGGAACGGCTGCGCCCCGCCCTGCGCATCGTGATGGCCAGCACCCGGGCCGCCTCGCCGACCGGCCGCGGATCACCGCTCGCACGAGCCGCCGTCAGGGCACGGTCGGCGGTGGCCCAGGCCGCTTCCGAGTGCTGCTTGACGGCCAGTTCGGTGGCCAGCACATAGGAGCGGGCGACCATGGCCTGGGCGCGCTCGCGTGCTCGCCCTGTGGTCGCGTCGCGGGTCGCCTCGGCGGTGGCGATGAGTCCGGGCAGGGCGGTGCCGAGCGCGGAGTACCTCGCGTCCACGAAGTCCTGGCGGGCGCCGGAGAGCGAGGCATGGAGGTCGACCAGGCGGGCGGGAGGCGCGTCGAGCGGCTCGAACAGCGCCCGTTCCATGGCCGCGGCGGGATCGCCCATCCCCGGGTCGGCGGCGGCCGAGGCACCGGCGCCCACGGTCAGTCCGGCCCCGAGTCCCAGCGCTCCGGCCATCAGGTCGCGACGTCGCACATCGTCCTCCCGGTCGGCTGCCGCCAGCGTAGCCGCCGAGCCCGCTCGATCGCCGTCACGCGGCGGCGGGGTGGCGGACGGAGGCCCGCCGAGCCCGAGACGGGACAGCGGAATGCCCAGGCCGACGGCGACGCGCGTGAGAACGTCAATGCTGGTGACCGCCCTGATGCCGCGCTCGATCTCGCTCACATCGGACTGCGCCAGCCCGACACGTGCGCCGACGGCCGTCTGGCTGGCGCCGGTGTAACGGCGGAAGTGCCGGAACAGCACGCCCACATCCCGCTCGGCCAACGCCCTCCGCACCGCCTCGCGCTCCCACAGATCGCGGGGGATGACCAGCTGATCCGGATGATTGCGCACGGCGGCTCCCTCGGCCCGGCGTCACGACACCACCACCGTAGAAGCGGCTCCGGCGCACCCGCACCACCGCCCGCGCGCCCCCGTCGCACGACGGTTCACGCCGGTTCACGACAGGGCCGTCCTATAGGGCGCTGGGATGGGTTCGCGCGCCGCGCCGCCGCACGCTGGCACGTACCGATCGGGCGGTGGACCCCCGTCGGTCCTGAACGTGGAGGGAAGGGGCGCGAGCGTGCGGAGATGTGACGCGCGGGGGCTTCTGCTGTCGGCGAGCGCGAGTTCGTCCGTGCTGGTGCGGTCGGCGGAGACCTCGGTACTGGAGTGGATCAGACGCTATGTCGGGCCGTGGTGGACGGCCGTTGAGGAACCGACGCGGGGATGGACGGGGCCGGTGGTGACCGCCGCACTCGGCGACATCGGCAACGTCACCGCCACGGAAACGAGTTGGGCGGAGGCGGACTACCCCCGGACGCCGACGCGATACCGGCGAAACGCCGACGGCACGGTGGTCGCCGTCGCGCCCCGCGACAGGGTCACCTACCGGTGGCGGCCCGAGGCGCGGCGGATGGACGTACGGGGCGAGCACGGCCCGGCGCTGGCACGGGCGACAGCGCGCGTCGCTCGCGAGGTGGTGCGCGCCCAGCTCGTGACGAGTGGCTGGGTGCTCCTGCACGCCTCGGCCGCCGTTGTGGACGGGGAGCGGGCGGTGCTCGCGCTCGGCGGGCGTGGCGCGGGGAAGTCGACGGTGGCGTTGACCCTCGCCTCGCGGGGCGCCCAACTGCTGGGCAACGACCGGGTGTTCGCCCGGCCCACGGAGGATGGTGGCGTCGAGCTTGCGCCCTGGCCTTCGGGGGCGGCCATCGGGCTCGGGCTGATGCGTGCGCTGGGCTGGGCCGATGTGGCCCGGCGCCGTTGGGCGGCCGGTGCCGAGCCGCATCCCTCGCAGGATCCGCGGGTGACCGCCGCTCTGCTCACCGGGCGGAGTGAGCCGCCGCGCGTCGGCGAGCGGGAGGTGAAGGCGCATGTGCGCCCGGAGGACTTCACCGGCTGGTTCGGGCTGCGCGGTGCCTCGTCGGGCCGTGTCGCGGTGACGCTGTTCCCCCTCATCCGCCCCGGTGCCGAGCCGGAAGTCGACGACCGACGCGCGACGGCCCTGACCGACGCGGACTTCATGACCGGCGCGGTGGAGGACTCCTTCCCTGACATCTTCGGCCTGACGGGGGGCGCGAACGCCGGGACCGCGCGGGCTCGCGCCAAGGTCGCCGCGCGCCTGGGCGAGCTACCGACCCGGGCGATCGCCCTGGGCCACGACCACCGGGCGAACGTCGCCTTCCTCGAAGACATCACCACCCACCCGGGCACCGGGGCGGTGGCGCGCTGATGCCCGCCGGAGAACGCCGCCTGCTCGCGCTCCACAGCGCCGGACGGTGCCTCGCGCTGGACGCTCCCGAGCGGCTGGTCGCCTGGTGGCCCCGCATCGGCCGACACCTGCCCGACGCCGTGCTGAGGCCGCTGCCACCGGATGCGAGCCCGACCGCCGTGCGGCTTCCTGAGGGCCTGGACGAGGGCGACACCCGGCGTTGGCTCGGCGCACAGCTGCACCAAGTCCACCTGGAGCGCGACACGTTGTGCGTCCACGCCGTGGGCGTCCGGCCACCCGACGAGGAACGGGCCGTGCTGCTGCTGGGCGGGCACGGCGCCGGGAAGAGCCTTGTCGCGCTCGGCCTGGTTGAGGCGGGCTGGCGGGTGCTGGCCGGGGACGTCGCGCTGCTGAACGTCGCGGAAGGGCGCATCAGCGCGGTCGGCGGCACGGCCGCGTTCGTGGTGCGGCGAGCGCCGGTACGCCGCTGGTTCCCCGGCCTGGGGCTCGACGAGGCGGGTCCGGCGACGCTCGATCTCGGTGATCGGCCCGAGTTGACGACGCAACGGCCCATGAGGCCGGTCCCGTTGACGCACGCGGTTCTGGTGGACGTGGACGGCGACCCGGCCGGTGAGGCGGGCGTGATCCGGCGCCTGGACGCGCATACGGCGGCGACGGTGTGGCTGCGGGCCAGTGGCCATCTCCTGGACCGGGTGACGGAGAACGCCGCCGGGCCCGCGTTATGCGAGGTGGAGGGCCACGCCGCGCACCGGCGACGTCTGGGGCTTGTCCGGCTCCTGGCCAACGCTGTCCCGACGCACGCCGGATGGGGCGCTCCTCAGGGGATCGCGGCCCGTGTGGCGACCGGGGTGTGGCATGAGCGGCCGTGAGACATACGTCGGGGCGCGCGTGCGACTCCGCGAGGGGCGCGCGATGTTGCTTCCGCGCGTGAGCCATGTGTCCGAGGGGTGGCTGATGTCCCGCTTCAGCGTGCTGAGCCCCGGCACCGAGCGGCGGCACCTGGCCGGGGCTCCTCGCCCGGCCGGGTACATGGCCCTCGGCCGCCGCGACGAGGCCGGGCCCTGGCTGCTGGCCCCGGTGCCACACGGCGCGGCGTTCGATCCGGCCAGCCCCGGCACGGTTTCCGCGCCCCTGGGCACCTCGGTTCCCGTCGCGGCCGCGGCCCGCTTCCAGCAGATGGCGCTGCTCGGTCTGAACCGCGCGCCTGCGGGTACCGGTTGCACCGGCGCGCTGGTGCTCGGGTCAGGACCGGTGGCGCTGGGGTGCGTGCTGGAGCTGCGGCGGCGCGGAGCCGCCGAGGTTCGTGTGGTGACCTCGCGCGAGCGCCCGCCGATCGCCACCGTCCCGGGCGTGGAGTGCCTGCGGCACGAGGGAGCGGGCACGGCGGACACGGTCATCGACACGACCGGCGCGCCGGAAAGAGCCCTGCCGCTGCTGGCCCCCGGCGGCGTCCTCGGGCTCCTCGGCACCCCCTTCCCCCGGGCCGAGCTGCCCGCGCTCGCCGTGCACCGCAACGGCTGGACGGTGGTGGGCATGCAGGAACTCGCCCCTGCCGCGCCCGACGCGTACCGGAGCGCGTACGCCACCGCCGCCGCCTGGCTGACCGAGAACGTCGGCCCGGGGGTGGTCGCGCGGTGGTGCCGGATCGTTCCCGGCTCGCTGGCGCCCGAGGTCTTCCGGCAGTTGCGGGACGGAGGCCGCCTCGCCGAGCCGGTCGTCATCTTCGACTGGGAGGCGGAGTGAGCGCGATGCCGGTCGGCCTCTACAGCATCTCGGTGCGCGACGTGGGCGTTGATGATCTGCTCGCCTGGGCGGCCACCGCGCGAATCCCCTTCCTCCATCTGCGCGGCGGGCCGCGGGGCTACGACATCGCACGGCGCGATCCGGCAGAGCTGGAACGCTGGCGTCGCGCGGCGGAGGCGGTCAACGTGCCCATCACCGGCGTGACTTCGGACCTGGACCTCGCCGACCTGATCAACAGGCCCGCCGCCCATGGCGAGTTGGCCCGGCTCGCCGACGGCGCGGTCAGGCTCGGAGCGGGATGGGTACGGCTGCTCGCCCGCCACGAGCCGACGGCCGTCCATCTCGCGGCGCTCCCGGACGCGGCGGTGCCACCGTTGCCCGTGGACCTGTTGGCCGAGCTCCACCATCCCGGGTGGCTGCGCGGCGACGCACCCGCCGCGTTCACCCAACTCATGTGCCGCAACGACCGGTTGCGGCTGCTGGCCGACACCGCGCAGCTGGCGGCGACCCACGACACCGAGGTGTGGGAGCGGCTGCTGCCCTGGGCGCGCGTGCTGCACCTCTCGGATGACGGCGCGGGACACGATCAGCGAGGCCGAGCCGCCGTCGCGCTGGCAGCCGCCTCACACATCCGCGGCGGTCAGCGGATCGAAGTCGCCGTGGAGTGGACCGGGAGCCCGCGCACCCCGGCCGAATGCCTGGCCCGCTACCGCTCGGCCCTCGCCCGGTGGCGACACCTCGCGCAGCGATCGGACCCCTAGGGTGGTGCCTCGCTCACCAGCCGTCATCCCTCACGTCGGAGAACACCACCCATGCCCCACGCCGCGTACCGGTCCCAGCTCCCGGCAACCGAGTTGGTGGCTCATGTCCTCGCGCAGTCCTACGGGCTGCCCAGGGCGTGCCTGGATCGCCTCGACGGGCAGGTCAGCGTCAACTACCGTGCAACGGCGGACGATGGCTCCACCGTGTTCGTCAAGCACTACGTCGACGCCGCCGACCTGGCCTCGGCCCCCGACGTCATCGCCCAGACCCGGCGGGCCGGGGAGCATGGCGTTCCCGTCGCCTCGGTGGTGCCCTCCACCAGCGGCGAGGCGATCACCGTCCACGACGGCGTCGCGCTGTCCGTGTGGGAGTGGATGCCGGGCCACACCGTCGAGACGGGCCTGAACCGCGCCCAGCAGACGGCAGCGGGCCGCGCACTCGGCCGCATCCACGCCGCGTTCGCCCCCCACCCCGCCAGCGACCGCCCGTCCGCAAAGGCCCGGAAGTGGCTCACACCCGACCTCGCCAAGCGCCGCGCCACGATCGAACGCCTCCTGGCCATCATCGGCGAACGGGACGAACGGGGCGAACGGGACGCGTTCGACGAACGCGCCGCGGTCACCCTCACCGAACGCCGCGCGCAACTCGACCGCCTAAACGGCCTCCACCTGCCCTCGCTCCACACCCAGGCCCTGCACGGCGACTACAGCGTCAAGAACCTGCACTTCGAGGGCGACTCCCTGACGGCCGTCGTCGACTTCGGCCCGCCCGAGCCGTTCCTCGCCGCATGGGAGCTGGGGCGCATCGCGTTCGATGTGCGCTCCGTGGTGCACGACCCGGACTGGATCGCCACGGGCACCACCCTGGTCTCGGCCTATCTGGAGGAGAACCCCCGGCTTCCGGCCGCCGATGTGACCTCCTGCGCCCGCGTCGCCCTGATCCAGCTGCTCACCAGCCTTTACGGCGTCAAGGAGCACTACCTCGCTCCGGGCCTCCACCAGGACGACCTCGACCTGTTCTGGCTCCAGCGCCACGAGGCCGCCACCCGCCTCCTCGGCTCCCTGGCGGAGGCCGAATCGGCCCTCGCCGACCTCACCCCGTAGCGCATCGACGAACGGAGACGACCATGAGCACGGCACCGTTACCCGCCCTCAACGCGGACGCGGTCGGGTGGCACACCCTGTGCGGGCCGCTCATTCCTGCCGCGATCGAGCGGATCGCCACCGAGACGGCCGTTCAACACGCCCTGACCACCGAGGCGTTCGGCTCCGGGCTCCGCCTCGTCCGCACGACGGGTGGCGAAGCCGTGGTGACGGTGCGGTGGCAACCGGCGCCGCCCCAGCCGCCGCGCACGCTGGGACACCAGCTCGCCCCCGCCCCGTTCACCGAAGTCCTCATCGCCCCGACCGGCCGGGACGTGGCCGAGGAGCTACGGCAGCGCCTTACCGCCGCCTGCGAGGCCCACACCGACGACGAACTTGCCACCATCAGGGCCGCGATGCCCCTCCTCCAGCGCCACAGCTCCCCCACCGCGGCGTTCGACGGCTGGGCGCTGATCTTCCGCGACCACTATCTCGAGCACAGCCTCGGCTTCCTGCTCGCGGTGGAACGCGCGGGCATCCCACCGCGGTGGATCGCCGCGCTCGACAAGGGCGACCGCACGGCGGGCCGCGACCGGATCCGCGCCACGTTCGCCGCCCGCGGCTACCGCACCGGCCTGCTGGACAACACGGCGATCAACGCCCCCGCCGCTCACGCGGCCGCGCTCGAACGGGCCACCGCCGAGGTCGACGCGTTCATCGACGCCGCCCGTGCCGCAGGTCGCCGGATCCTGGTCATCGACGACGGCGGGCTCCTCGCGCGCGGCTACGGCACAGCCGGAGCGCCCCGAACGGTCGACGCCGCACTGGAGCTGACCGTCAGCGGCATCCAACGCATCGCCGCCGCGGGGCCGTTGGCCATCCCCGTGCTCAACCTCGCCCGTTCCCAGCTCAAGACCCGCCTCGGCTACCCGGAGATCGCCGACTCCTGCCTGCGACGCCTGCGCGCGATCCTGCCCGACCGCAAGTTCATCGGCCGCCCGGCCCTCCTCCTGGGCTATGGCACGCTGGGCTCTCAACTCGCCTCCGCTTTCCGCGCGTTGGGCTGCCCGCTGCATGTCGTCGACACCGACGTCATGGCGCTGATCGACGCGGCCGAACACGGCTACGCCACCCACCGCACCGCACGCGACGCCCTCGCCGCCGTCCGCCCATGGCTGGTGATCGGCACCACCGGCGAGGACGCCTTGCGCGAGGACGACCTCCCGCTGCTCCCTGACGGCGTCCACCTCGCGCCGTTCGCCACCCGCGACTTCTCCCTCCTTGGGCGCTCGCCGTTCCGTCGCAACGCCGTCGAGATCCCCGGCGTCGGCACACGGTTCCGCCTGCCGAGCGGCAGGACCCTCGTCCTGCTCGGCGACGGCCGCTCGCTGAACCTGTTCGAGGCCGACTCCATCGGCCCCGAGGGCTACGACGCCTACCGCGCCGGGACACTCATCGCGGCGGCCTACCTGTGCGCCGACCCCGGCCGCGTCCCACCCGGCCTGCACACCGCACCGGCCGACCACGCCATCGCCGACGCGGGCCTGTGGGACGCCTACTACGACCACCACCTCGCCCCGCGCGAGCGGCAGTTGGGCACGGCCTGCGTGATCGGGTACGGCGTCGCGGGCCGCCTCCACACCGACATCCTGGCCGACCTGGCGAGCGACGTGATCGTCGTCGACCCCAAGCACCAGGACCTACCGCGTGAACGCCGCGCGTTCCGCCAAGACGTCGGCGACCTGGCCCCGGCCGTGGCCGCCGGGGTGGACCTGTGGTCGATCTGCGCCCCCACAGCCGACCACCTACCGATCCTGCGCGCCATCCTCGCCCACGACCCGGCCGCCCGCATCCTGGTCGAGAAGCCCCTGTGCCTCGCCCACGAGATCGACGCCTTCGCCGAGCTCGCTGCCTCCCACCCGGAGGCGCGGATCGTGGTCGGCGACCAGTACCGCCACGCCGCCGCGCTCCCCGCGTTCACCCGCCTCGTCCAACGCCTCGAGCCCGCCACGGCGTTGAGCCGCGTCGCCGTCTCGTTCACCAAGGACCGCGGCGCCGACATCGCCGGTGGCCGCTTTATCGACGCCGACTACGGCGTCCTCGGCTACGAATGGCTGCACATGCTCACCGTCCTCGCTGGCATCCTCCCCGCCCCGATCATGTCCACCTACCTGGACAGCAACCCGGCCACGAGCCAGCTCACCGCCACCTACGACCCCCGCCTGTTCGTCTCCGCGCTCACCGAACACACCACCCTCCACCGCCCGCAGAGCGCCCCGCTCCACCTGGAGCTCAGCTCCTCAATCCTGGCCCCGGCCGCCCTCCTCGGCCCGCCCCCGCAGCCCGCCGCCCCGTGGCGCCGGAACATCCGCCCCACCGACACCCGACACCGCCACCTCACCGCAGACGCGGGAAACACCCGCTTCACCCTTCACCTCGACCCCGTCACCACCGCCGACGGCTGGCAACTCGACCGCAACCACCACCGGCTCACCGCCACCCGCCTCGACAACGGCCAACTCCTCCACGACGAGGTGATCCACGACTCCCCCCTGACCACCTCCCTCCACCACGCCGTCACGACCCTCCTGGCCACCACCCCACCCCCGCCACCGGTTCTCACCTCCCTCCGCCGCATCGCGACCCTGGCCACCCTCCTCCACGCCCACACCCCACCCAACGCAGCCGACAACGCGGACTACCCCCAGCCACGCCCAGCCACCCCCAGCCGCTAACGAAATGGCAAAGCGCCGATAGAGCCCCAGGCCAGGAGACCTTCTCCCCGCGCAAGCGGGGGTGTTCCCGGTGATTCTCGACCCAGGAGGGTTCGCAACAGGCACACGTCCTCCCCAGGGGAGATGTGGGAGGCCTAGCGGCCTGTGGCTCTCCAGGCTGACCCGAGGGACTCGTAGACACAGGGCGGCCGGCTCAGCGAGCCGGTCGCCTCTGCGTATCGGAGGCGCCATCGATCAGAGGGCCGCTCGCGATCGCGTGATGGGACGATCCCCGCCGGTGCGAGGAGCGGCGGACTGAGCCTGCCCCAGGCGCGCTACAACCGGGAACATCCCCGCGGGTGCGGGGAGCAGCTGTCCTATCTGGCCGCTCGAGCGCGGTGGCAGGGAACAACCCCGCGTGTGCGGGGAGCAGGACGCGGCCGTTCCGGCTGCCCCGAGTACCTCGGGAACAACCCCGCGTGTGCGGGGAGCAGAGGTCCACCCCGACCGGATGCTGCGGCGGCAGGGGAACAACCCCGCGTGTGCGGGGAGCAGCCCGCCCGGGATGTGAGGTCTCGGGACTTTGTTGACAGTTTGGCCTCATGACACCGTTGACGGTCTCAGGTGATGCTGGACAGGGTCAGAGCTTCGGGGCGTGGATCTTCGCTCTGAAGCGGGTGACTGGGTGTTGGTCCTTGCGTGGGTGGAGCGACAGGTCGGCGCCGTTGAGCGTGATGCGGAAGTACGTGTCCTCGACGTGGACGGTGACGAGTTCTCCGGCGTAAGTGCGGCCGACTCGCAGCCGCTGGCGGGCGACCATGATGACGCCGTCAGCAGGCACCTTGCGCTCGACGCGGACCGCTCCGGCTGCGGGCGGAGGAAGTTCTCCGGTGACGACTCGGGCTCCGCGCAGACCCGCACGCTGGTCGGCGTCGATCGGCGCGGGTAGCGTCTTGGCGAGCACGCCGTCGTGGACCACGTGCAGGAGGTGTCCGTCCAGGCGCAGGGTGACACGCCGGTTCGCGAGTTCGTATCCGATGGTCACAGCGACGCCGCCGAGTTGGGCGATGCCGCTCTGGTCGACGTTCCGGTCGACCTCGACGACGTCTCCCGGTGTCAGCTGACCTTGACGCGCTGCGGCTGGTGCGGCCGGAGGAGGTCCTGCCGGGACGGCTCCGCGGAGAGACAGTTCGTGCAGGTTGCCGGCGTCCAGGCGTGAGGGGACGCTCTTGATCGGCTTGCCGTCGATGAGGACGTGGATGGTGTGTTCGTCGGCCCACACGCGTGCGCGCTGGCCGGCGTACTCCTGGCCTAGCCTGACGCGCTGGATGCGCGGCAGGACGCCGAGCTGGCCGCTGGCGGCGACGATGGCCTCGAACTCCATGGCCTGGGCGGAGACCGGCACCAGCAAGGAGGCGGGTTGTTGCGGCTCGGCAGCGGCCTCGGGCTGTTTCTCGGGCACTACGGGGGTGACGACCGTCGGCTCCGGCTGGGGGTTGGGCCTGAAGAGGCTGGCGGGCGTGGCCATGTTCAGGGCTTGGTGGGGGCGGGCGGTGTTATAGGCGAGTACCCAGGTATCGACCGCGGCCTGGGCCGCGGGGAGGTCGGTGAACGGGCCGGAGACATCGAGCAGTTCACGTCGCAGCGTCTGGTGCCATCGCTCGATCTTCCCGGTGGTCGTCGGCGAGTAGGGCTTGATCAGCTTGGCCGTGATCCCGTTCTCCCTGCATACGCGCTCGAACAGCACCTCGGCCGGGCGGGGCTTGGTGAAGCGGCCGGTGAACTGCTTGCCGTTGTCGGTCAGGACCTCGGCCGGCACACCGTAGGTGCGCATCGCGCGTACGAACGCGTCGGCCACGGCCCGCCCGGACGGCACCGCCAGGACCGTGGAGACGACGACGAACCGGGAGTGGTCGTCGATGCCGGTGAGTATCTTGCACTCGCGCCCGTCCGCGAGGAAGATCCCGCCGACCAGGTCCATCTGCCACAGATGCATCGGCGTCTCGCGCTGCCACCGCTTGTACTTGCGGCGGTGCTTCTGCTGCTGGTGCCGGATGAGCCCGTTGCGGGCCAGCACACGGTGGACTGTCGCCCGTGACGGAGCGGCATCGGCCCCGGTCCGGGCGATTTCGAAGGCGATCCGGCGGGCACCCCAGCGAGGGTTGGATCGGCGCATCTCGCACACCAGGGCTTCGACCTGGGCGGGAAGCCGGGTCGGGCTGGTTCGCGGGCGACGGGACTTCTCCCGCAGTCCTTCCAGCCCCGCGGCCTCGTACTTCGACTTCCACGTATAGATCGCCTGGCGTGACACGCCGTACCGGACGGCCACCTCGCTCACCGGCGAACCGTCGAGCACCTCAAGCACCGCCCGGTACCGCTGCTCGACGAGCCACGCAGGGCCACGCCCCCCGGACTCATCCCCCTCTTCCACAGCCACTCATGATCGAGGAGCAGCTGCGGCGCTGTCAAAAGTGTCCCGAGACACCTGTCAAGCCTCTTCCGAGACTCTTCTGTCATCTATCTCTTGAGGCCACACACCACACGGGTTCCTCGGTGAAACGTCCTGGTCATGCCGCAGATGTCGAAAATCGAGCTGTACGCGGCGATCCGGCGGGAGCACCGGGCCGACGTGACGATGCGGGAGCTGGAGCGCAAGTACAACGTCGGCTGGCGGACGGTGCGCAAGGCGGTGGGCTCGGCCTGGCCGGAGCCGCGCAAGCCGCTGCCGCCGCGGCCGTCGGCGCTGGATCCGTACAAGGCGGTGATCGACGGGATCCTGCGGGCGGACCTGGATGCGCCATGCAAGCAGCGGCACACGGCGACCCGGAACTTCCACCGGCTGGTCGAGGAACACGGCGCGAACGTGTCGTATTCGAGGGTCAGGCGCTATGTCGTTGACCAGAAGCCGCAGATCGCGGTGGACGCGGGCAAGGCGCCCATCGAGGCGTTCGTCGCGCAGACCCACCCGCCCGGCACGGAGGCGGAAGTCGACTTCGGCGACGTGGCCGTGCGGCTCGCCGCCCTCAGCTCTTGCGCTCGCTCAGGACGCAGAACTCGTTGCCCTCCGGATCGAGGAGGGTTACCCAGTGCTGCTCGTCCTGCACGGTGTCGGCGCGCCGGGCACCGAGGGAGAGCAGCCGGGCGACCTCGGCCTCCTGGTCATTGGGGCGGAAGTCGGGGTGGAGCCGGTTCTTCGACGTCTTGCCCTCGGGGACAGGCACGAAGAGCAGCCCCGGCATCTTGTCCGGCTCAGGCCGGATCTCGATGATTTCCTCGGATTCGTCGACCACTACCCAGCCGAGAGCCTCGGCCCACCAGCGCCCGAGAGCGACGGGGTCGGCGGAGTCGACGATGATCTGTTCCCATTCCAGTGCCATGGGTCTGAGCATAGACAGGACCGACGGCCCACCCGTCCCTCCGTCGAGGGGCGGGCTGTCCAGCGCAGTGACGTCATTTCTCGTGAACAACCACGGCACCGCCGACCCACCAGCTGCCTTCCGAACCGACGAACAATCGCTGCCGCTTGAAGTGAGCAAAGCCACGGGCTCGAACGTCTCGTGGAGCGAGCCGATGGTGTGGGTGTTGAGATTGTCCATGACCGGCACCACCTTCTCCGCGCCCGGATGGTCGCAGGTCAGCAGCTGGTCAACTTCCTCGGCCCAGTCCAGGCGGGTTCGTTGTCGGCGGGCATTGACGCGGCGGTGGCCGGCCAGTGGCTCGACCCACACGAAGATCGAGCAGGTCCCACCGCGCACGTACTCGGAGTCCTCCTTCAGGTCCCTCCCTGGAACGGCGGGGATGGGGTCGCGGGCGTGATCGAGGAGTTGGTAGGGCTTCTCGTCCATGGGGACCTGGCTGATATGCGTGCTCACTTCGCGGTGGCGGAACGGCACCTCGCCGACGCCCTGCGCCGCGTGCTGACCATCCGCGGGCCGGTCGGCGAACCCGCCGCCCACCTCCAGGCCGCGGCAACCCACCTCGCCGTCTCCCGCGACCTGATCGGAACCCACCGCGGTCCCGACGGCGAGCCGCTCACCCCTACCTCTACCTCCTGGCCCACGCCCGGGCGCAGCGCTACGTCTGCTTCCGCGTCACCGACCTGGCCTGGGAGCTCGGGCACTTCATGGAGCGCTTGGCGGAGATCAGCTACGCCCCCGCCGTGCGGGGCGACCTCCACCTTGCTCGGCAGGCGCTGCACCGGGCCGTGGTGCTGGGCCGGGAGGCCAACGTCGACCACATGGTGGAGTTCGGCGAACTGACGACGGCCGCGGCACTCGCCGTCGGCCACGCACGTGACCCCGACCTTCCCGGCACGTTGGAGCACGTCGCCGTGGAGTGCGACCGGGTGATCCGCGCCGTCTTCCAGGCCCGCCACAGCACCGGGCGGCCGCTGAGCGGCGCGGACCTCCGGCAGATCGCACGCAGCCTGGCCCACGGCCACCTGATCACCGGTCGTCTCCTTCTCCACCTCGCCGGCTGGCCCGACGACGGACACCACCACGCACTTCACTGCCCCTTTCACGAGGCAGCGCCCGCCCTCACTGGCCGCTCCCACTCCACCGCCCAAGCCATCCGCGAAGACGACACCGGGATCACCATCCGCCTGAAACATCCCCTGACAACACGCACGACCACGCAACGTCGGCAAGCCGTCCGCGATTCTCCGCACGAAGAGCCGTCGGCGGCCAGGGGAACCGTCGGCCTCCTGGGCCTCCTCCACTACCTGTGGGAGGAGACCCAGCTCCACCAGTGGTACCCGTCCTGGCGCCGCACCTGGTCGACCTGCCACACCCGCCTCCGACGGCTGGCCGAGGACTGCGTGATCAACGGCCAGCGCCTCGCCACAGCCCTCTACATCGTCCCGCCGTACCGCCCCGCACGGGCCGAGGCCAACAGCCAGGACTTCACCACCTTCCGCTCCCGCCTCCACAGCGCCTACGGCATCGAACACCGCGGCCTGCTCCTCGCAGAACTCAAGGACACGACCCCAACCCGACACGGCATCCGACTCCGGGCCCGCCACCTCCCCACCCCACTGTTCGCCACCACCGCATTGTTCGAACGCGCACGCCGCTCCTACCGAGATCCACCTTCGCCAACGCGGCCATCGACCGGCCCTACCGGAGGATCGTCCTCCTCGTCGTGCGCCGCAGCCCCAAGGGCTACCTCATCGTCGACGACCTGGCCGCCATGCTCACGACCAAGTACCTACGTGCCAGCGGACTCCTCCCACGAACTCCACATGGCCAACGCCCTGACGGCAGCCCACCGCAGCTTCGTCAAACCGCTCCGCTACGACCTCACCAACGCCGTCTTCCCCGACTTCGTCCTCACCGACGACCCCTCGGGCCCCGTCTACGTCGAGGTATACGGCATGACCAGCCTGGACTCGTACCGCGAACGCAAGCGCGTCAAGCAGCATCACTACCGCACCCACGGCATCCCGGTGATCGAGTGGAACGTCGCCGAGCCGCTTCCGAATCCGGGTAGAGCCAGCCTGGCGTCCTCGTCATCCAAAGAGTTCCCCGAGGTGGTGCCACGTCCCTGGCTCGTAGGGTCCCCCGACGGGTCGCGCTGATCGCCGCCCTTCACCGCCATCACGCGGTACAGCGTCGTCACCCCATCCGGTGGGATCCGACATCCGGAAAGGATGGCGCCGGGAGGTCTGCCTGAGGCGGCATGTGCGCCGCGGTCGACGGACCGTACGCACCTGGCGCGACTACCTGGCCGCGGTAGAAGACCCCATGCGTTCGTGCACTGATCAGGAGATCCGCGGGTCGCGCGCCTCTTCGCCACGGAGAGCCGACCCTTGGGATCATCGCGGCCAGGGCCGGGCCCGGACGGTCATGGTCGTGGCCGTTCGGGGCTGTTGCTCTCGGCACGCCGGTGAAGGAGAACCAGCTACGGGCGATCGCCGTGTCTCGGACCTAGGTCTGGGCGGCGTAGCTGCCGCTGGCGCCGTGTTCGGCGGTACGCCCAAGCGGGGGGAAGGCTGTCCGCTCCCTGTCCCGATCAAGGATCTTGCTGCTGCTTCCACCGTTCCAGGAAGCGCCGGTGTTGAGGGTGTCGGGGTGGTGGGGGCCGCCGACTGCCGGCTGACGACCGGTCCCTCGGCTGCTGTTGGATCTGCCAGGGGGCATGCTTACCGATGGGGTGGTGAGTGTGCGCCCGGTCGGACCCGGTGACCAAGCGCTGTTTGCCCTTGGGGGCGGGCAGCCCCGGAGCGGAGAAGGCGCGAAGGACACGGGCTCAGATTGTGGTCAGGTGCGCGAGCGGGATGATGACGCGCTCAGGGATGTCCTCGGGCCAGGGGAAGGACGGGGAGACGACGCGCTGGTGAGCTAGTCCGTGCAGGCCCACCCACAACGCCGTCGCGTCGGCGGAGACATCGGTGCTGGTGATCGCGCCCGCGGCGACGCACTCGGTGAGGACGTCGACGAGCACCAGCATGGAATCCGCGCCGAGCATGACGAGATCCGTCTCGGTCAGCGAGCCGTCTCCCGGTGCCGGGGTCCACAGGCCACCGAACATCGTGCGGTAGCGCTGGGGATGGCGTCCGGCGAAGTCGAGGTAGGTCTCGCAGACGGCCAGCAGCCGTCGCCGCGGACTGTCGCCGGCCCGCTCCACCGCCGCGCTCAGCGTTCTCTCCAGTGCAGCGAACTCCCTTCGTACGACGGCCAGCATGATGGCCGGCTGGTCCGGGAAGTGTGGGTAGATCGAGGGAGTGGCGATACCGACCCGACGGGCGACCGACCGCAGGGTGACGGCGTGCTGGTCACCGGTCTCGTCGAGCAGTTCCGCCGCCGCGTCGATGATCTCCTCGCGCAGCCGTCCGCCCTCGCCACGAGGGTTGCGTGCGCGGGCACGGACCTGCTTCGCCGGCGCCGCCTGTGCCACTGATCCGGTGTCCTTCACCTTGTCTCCTTCCGCCGTGGAGCCAACAGTCGGCATTGCTTGCCTGCCGCGGCAGGCCGGTCCCAGAGGTAGGCGTGTCACCTGCCCCGGTGGACGGCGCAGTCGGTCTTCGACTCGGCCGTGCTCTTGAGCCGGTTCACCCAGTCGGTGAGACCGGCCTCGAGGGCAGCCTGGTTGCCGGGGATGTCGGCGTCGACGGGAGCGCCCGCCCAGGACTCCTCGGTGGTGGCGAGCACGCCGCCCTTGACCTTCTTGAACGTCCACAGGTGCACGCCGTCGATGCCGTTGACGGGCGCGCCCCAGGCGATGCACAGGTTCCTGTCGACCTTGGTCACCGTCGACGTGACGTGCATGCCTTGCGGGGACCACTCGAAGACCGAGCCCGGTCGCAACGGGCCCGGCGTCTTCTTCCGTGCCGGCATGATCTCGGGGATGCAGGTGTCCCAGTCGTCCCTATGACGATCGCGGCTACGGTCAGCCCCTGCGGGAGCCTGTGTCATGCGTTCGGTCGGTACCTTCCTTGAGCAGCGGGTGCTGATTCGCTGTCGGCGGTGGGGGCGGGGGTGCCTCTATGTCTTTCGTCAAGTCCGGGATGCGTAGTTCATGGATTGGTGTC
>NZ_QEST01000109.1 GCF_003311645.1 Streptomyces sp. PT12
CCCCGGCGCGCGGCGGCGCGGGGTGGCCGCCCGCCGCGCGCCAGCGGGCGGCGAGGGGCGCGGCGTCGCGGCGGTCGATGGCCGCCTGCCGCAGCTCGTGGCCGATCAGGTCCTCGGGCTGGACCCAGGTCAGACGCAGCATCAGGCCCCCGCGATCGCGGCGAACGCCGCCTCGTGCGCCCTGCGGCGCTCGACGTCGCGCGCGAACACCTCGCGCGCCACCGCCGCGAGGGCGGCGCCAGGGGCCCTCAGGTCGAGCCTGCTGGCCCGCGCGACCTCCTCGCTCCACTCCCCGGGGACCGCGCTCTCCCCGGCGAGCGCGCCCACGAGCGCGCCGCTCATGGTGGCGATGGAGTCGCAGTCGCGCCCGTAGTTGACCGAGCCGAGCACCGTGTGCCGGAAGTCGCCGCGGCCGACCAGCAGCATGCCGAGCGCGATCGGCAGCTCCTCGATCGCGTGCAGCCTCGACGGGCGCCGCGCGCCCAGCGAGGGGTTGCGGTACTCGGGGCCCACGGTGTCGAACGGCGCCACCGCCTCGCGCAGCGGGCCGAGCGCCGCCTCGAAGTCGTCGAGCCCCGAGGCCACGTGGGCGACCGCGTCGATCGCCGCCCGCGTGCCGTCCTTGGCCAGCGCGAGCGCCTGCGCGACGACCGAATCGGGCGTGGCGCCGGGGGCGCACGCCGCGGCCACCGCGGCCGCGAACACCCCGGCCGCCTCGCGCCCGTAGCTCGACTGGTGCGCCCCGGCGACGTCGAGCGCCTCCGCGTAGGCCGCGGCGGGGTGGCCCGCGTTGACCAGGCCGACCGGCGCCATGTACATCGCCGCGCCGCAGTTGACGATGTTGCCGACCCCGGCCTCGCGCGGGTCCACATGGCCGTAGTGGATGCGTGTGACGATCCACTTCTCGGCCAGGAAGATCCGCTGCAACGGCAGGGCCTCGGCGCCGAGTTCGGGGATCCAGCGGGGCGTGCCGATCAGGTCGGGCACCAGGTGGTCGGCCACCGCGTAGGCGTCGATGTGGTCGCGGACCTTCTGGTAGACGCGGACCAGCGCGTGCGTCATCAGGGTGTCGTCGGTGACGTGCCCGTCGCCCTTGTGGTAGGGCGCGATCGGGCGCGCGGTGCGCCAGTTCTCGCGGTGGAACGGCTCGACGATGCCGGTGACGCGCCCGCCGTGCCGTTCGGCGATGGCCTCGGGCGACCAGCCCTCGACGGCGCCGCCGAGCGCGTCGCCGACCGCGGCGCCCACCAGGGCGCCGATCGCGCGGTCGTCGAGGGTGGGCGGCGCGGCGCCCGGGCTCTGGGTGGGTGTCCTGGTGGGGGTCGTCATGGCAGGGGTCCTTCCGGGGCTGCGGTGAGGGCGGCGGTGAAGGGGGTCGTGGCGAGCTGTTCCGCGAGCGGGACCAGGTCCGTGCCCGCGAGCCGGGGCAGCGCGCACCCGGCGAGGGTGCGGCACGCGTCCCGCCAGGTGCCGGGCAGCGCGTCGGCGCCGCCCACCACCCCGGTGAGCGCCCCGGCGAGCGCGGGCGCGGAGTCGGCGACGCGGGAGAGGCAGGCCGCGGAGGGCACCGCCTCGGTGACCGCCCCCGCGGCCGCGGTGGCCACCGCGAGCGCCACGGGAACGGTCTCGGCGGCGGCGATCCCATAGCTGTAGACGTGGTCGACGATCTCGTGTTCGAGCAGCGGGACCAGCGCGAACGCGTTCCCCGGCAGCCCGGGTCTGGCCTTGGCCGCCGAGCGCCCGAGCGCGACGGCGTGCAGCGCGTTGCGCCGGATCTCGGTGCCCTCGGGCAGCTGGTCGACGGCCGCGTCCACGCACGCGTCCACCGGGCCGCCGTCCAACGCCGTGGCGACCGCCGCGGCCATCGCGCGGGCGCCGTGCACCCCGTCGCCGTCCTGGGTGTAGCGGGCGTCGAACTCGGCCAGGTCGGCCGCCGCCTCGGGGGCGCCTGGGTGCACCACGGCGAGCACGGCGGCGCGCACGCAGGCCGCGTCGTCGAAGTAGTGGGGGTTGTCGTGGCCCGTGGCAGGCGGGCGCAGCCCCGTGGCCAGGTTGCCGAGGCCCGCGCGCACGGAGATCCTGGCGCGCAGCGGGATCTCGGCTGACTCGATCTCGTCGGCCCTGTCGGCCGCCGCTGCGACCTCGTCGGCCAGCGAGCTCCAGGCCAACGCCAGGGCGGAGCGCACCCGTTGGCCCGCCGTGAGGTCGGAGTCGCCCGACCCGGCCGCCGACAGCACGGACAGCGCGGTGAACGCGGCCCACTCGGCGTCGTCGGAAGGGCCGAGCCGCAGCGGCTCCGGTGGCTGGTTGAGCGCTATGGGGACGGGCAGCGTGGTGGTGGCGTTGAGCTCGGCGAACGTGTCGAGCTCGCGCGTCAGCCGCCTGGTCCAGTCCGGCATGCGGGCGGCTCTGTGCCGCCCAGAAGGCCAGCCGGCGGCGTCGCCCGCGGCGATGCCGAGCAGCAGTCCCTCGACCCGGCGAGGGGCCTTCGCGGCGCGGGGGCCGCCGAGCGCGGCCTCGGTCAGCGCGGGGGGCACGGTGGGGGTCACGCGGCGGCTCCTTCGTTGCCGCCGTCGCGTCCGTCGCGCCGTCCATCCCACTCCCCGTCGGGCGGCGGGCTGAGCCGGTCGGCGACATCCAGGATGTGCCACCCGGCCATGGACGGCAGGCAGGTGCCGCGGACCGGGCCGATGGCCTTCGCCCAGTCGGCGGGGATCGCCGACTCGCCGCGCAGCGCGCCCGCGAGCGCCCCGGCGACGGCCGCGGTGGTGTCGGCGTCGCGGCCCATGTTGACCGCCATCTGCACGGAGCGGACGAAGTCGCCGCGCGAGGCGGCGAACGAGCCGAACGCCAGGCCCACCGCCTCGGGCGCCAGATCGGTCCACGGGTAGCCGCCGATCACGGTGGCCTTCCGCACCGTCCGCTCCGTCGAGAGCGGCGTGGCCGCGGGGTCGCGCCTGGCCCGGCGCGCCGCCGAGACCGCGCGGTGCAGGGAGCGCGCCGTCCAGGAGTCCTCCGGGACCACGGAGAGCGCGGCCTGCACCACCGCGTCGGGGCTGTGACCCACCATCGCCGCCGCGACGCCCGCAGCCACGGCCCGGCCGCCGTAGATGCCCTCGCCGTCGTGCGAGACCGTTCCGTCGATGGACACCAGGCGCGCGGCCTCGGCGGGGCGCCCCGCGGCGTAGACGCCGAACGGCGCGGCCCGCATGGCGAGCCCGTCGCTCCAGGCGTGCCGGTGCTGGGCCGAGATGGGCGCGGCCAGGCCGCGGCGCAGGTTCTCCAGGGTGCCGCGCTCGCTGAACCCCGCGCCCCGAAACGGGCCCTCGTCACGGTCGGCGATCCACTCGTGCCACGCCGACTCGACGTGGCTGACGGTCAGGGCCGCGCCGTGCTCGGCGAGCAGGAGCCCGGAGAAGATGGCGTACTCGGTGTCGTCGGTTCCGGCCGGGTCGTCGGAGACGAAGCCCTCGATACGGCCCCAGCGCTCGCGGATCTGGGAGGGCTTCATGTTCTCGGCGGGCGCGCCGAGCGCGTCGCCGACGGCAAGGCCGAGCATCGCGCCCCTGGCGCGGTCCCTCGGCACGAGGGCGGTGGGCGCCTGCGGGCGCGGCACCGTGGCGAGCCGGTGCGGGGGTGCCTCCTCGTCCGGCTCCCTCGGTCGGATGTCCCGTGGGCCGATGGGGTCGAGGCTGACGCTCATAATCTGTCGCTGCTCATTTCTGGTGGTGCGGGTCTCATGTCAACGCTGGTACCGGTCGAGGATCCGGTTTCCGTCGTCGGTGAGCTCATCGCGGAGATCTTCCAGGTCAACGGCTCCGTTGTAGTACTCCTGGAAGGCGGGAGTGGCGATCTTGTCCTTCCACTCGGGGTAGCCACGGACCCCGAGTACCGGCGAGGGCCGCAGCGCCGCGGCCAGCTCGACACCGGAGCGCCAGCCCGACTCCTCGGTGCTGAGCGAGGGATCGGCCAGGGCGGTGGTGCCGGTGGGCAGCATCCAGTCGCCACGGGCCAGCTCCACCGCGTGGTCCGCCCGGGTGAGGAAGGCGATAAGGCCGGCGGCTGCCTGCCGGTGGTCGCTGTCCCGCGCCACCGAGAGGGTCTGCGGGGCGACGCCCTGCGCGAGCCCTTCGGGGCCGCCGCCCGACGGCATGGGCAGCACGCTCCACCCGAACCCCTCGGGCGCCTGCTGGGCGACCTGCTGACGGAACGAGAAGTCGAGCGGGAGCAGCGCGTACCGGTCGGCGAAGAAGCCGGGAAGCGTGTCGGAGCCGCCCATGCCGAGGCTGCTGCGCGGCGCCGTGCCGTCCTCGTTGACCTGCCGGTGGATCAGCTCGGCCACGGCGGAGTCGGCCGGGCCGTACCGCACCTCGTTCTCGCCGCCCTCGCGGTAGAAGAGCTGCCCCCCGGTGGAGAGCGAGAGGTTGACCGACTGGCTGACCGGCTCGCTCATCCCCGCGCCCCTCGTTGTGACGGCTCCTGTCCGGGAGTTCACTGGGCGTCCTCCCTCAGCCGCTTCCTCAGGAACAGTGCGAGCGGGACGGCGATCACGGCCACCATCACCAGGCCCATCGCCGCGGCATAACCGAACTGCCCGTATTCGAACGCCTCTTCGTAGGCGAAGAGCATCGGCAGCCGCGTCTCGCCACCGGGCCCGCCCTGGGTGAGGATGTACACAAGGCCGAACGAGTTGAGGTTCCCTATGAAGTTGAGCGCCGTGATGGCCAGCACGACGGGGCGCAGCGCGGACCAGGTGACCGTGGCGAAGCGGCGCCACAGCCCGGCCCCGTCGATGTGCGCGGCCTCCCGCAGCTCGAGCGGGACGTTCTGGAGTCCGGCGAGCAGCACCACCGTGGTCTGCGGCATCCCGGCCCAGACGCCCACGGCGATCACGGCGGGCAGGGCGAGGGAGAAGTTGGTGAGCCAGTCGAGATCGCTGTCGATCAGCCCGAGGGACGCCAGCGTGTCGTTGAGGATGCCCGCGTCCTGGTGGTAGACCAGCCGCCAACATGATGCCGACCACCACCTCGGGCATCGCCCACGGCACGAGGGCCAGCGTCCTGGCCAGCCAGCGGAAGCGGAGGCTCTGGTCGAGCAGCAGCGCGAGGCCGAGCGCCAGGACGAACTGGAGCCCGGTCACGCAGAACGCCCACAGCGGGCCCACCCGGAACGAGTCCAAGAAGAGGTCGTCGAAGCGCAGGTCGGAGAAGTTGGTGACCCCGATGAACTGCGTGGGATCCGTGCGGCCCGCCTGGGAGTCGGTGAACGCGAGCGACGCGCCGTACAGCAGCGGCCCCACGCTCAGCACCAGGATGGGTATCAGCGCGAGCAGCAGCAGGAACCACGCCCCGTGGTCGAGGCCGAGCGCCCGTTTGCGGCGGCGCGGCGAGCGGGGCGGCGGTGTGCCGCGGCTTCCCGGGACGGCTCTGTCCCGGGGTGCGGTCAAACTCATGGGGGAAACCTCGGACTTCAGGGGTCGGTCGCCGGCGCGGTCGAGGCGCGCACGACGAGGCGGGGAGGGGCGGTGGTGGTGCGGGGCTCGGGGAAGGCCCCGTGGACGGCCCGGTCTTCGAGCCGGTCGAGCAGCAACTCCGCGGCGTGCCTGCCGCGTTCGGACGAGCCCAGGTCCACGCTGGTCAGCGGGGGCCAACCGGCCTGGGCCAGCGTGCTGTTGTCCATCCCGGCCACGGCGACGTCCCCCGGCACGCGCAGCCCGCGCGCCAGCAGGGCGTGCGCGGCGCCGAGCGCCAGCTGGTCGTTGGCGCAGAAGATGGCGTCGGGCCCGGCGGGCAGCAGGCGCTCGGCCGCCGCCGACCCCGAGTCGATGCCGAACTCCGTGTGCACGACGAGCCGTTCGTCGTAGGGCAGCCCGTGCGCGGCCAGCGCGGTGCGGTAGCCCAGGTCGCGGTTGTGCCCGGGGACCGTGTCGGGCGGGCCGCCCAGGAAAGCGATCCTGCGGCGGCCCGTCTCGTGCAGGTGCGCCACGGCGAGCGCGACGCCCGCGACCGAGTCGGCCCGCACGCTGTCCACCGGGACGCCGTCGGGCAGCGAGCCGATCACCACGACGGGGCCCGCCGCGTGGGTCAGCGCGTCGATGTGCGCGTCGGTGATGCGGATCGGGCACAGGATCAGCCCGTCGCTCGTCCGGTCGCCCAGGCTGCGCAGCACGGCCAGCTCGTCCTCGGCGACCGCGTCGGTGGAGTGCAGCAGCAGCCGGTACCCGGCGGCCTTGGTGACGGACTGGATCGCGCGGACCATGGCGACATAGACGGGGTTGCCGATGTCCGGCATGGCGAAGGTGAGTTGGCGCGTGCGCCCGTCCTTAAGCGAGCGCGCCACCGCGTTGGGCACATACCCCAGCTCGGCGGCGGCGCGCCGCACCCGCTCGACGGTGTCGCGGCGTGCGCCCTGGCCGTTGAGGACACGGGAGACGGAGGCGATCGAGACGCCCGCGCGCTCCGCTATCGACACGATGGTCGGCGCTCCGCCGTTCCACATTCCGGTTGCCACCCGTTCGCCCTCGATGCGCCGATGCCGTAAACGTTTCCACGGGCTGGAATCGTTTACAGATGGTGGAGTCCGTTTCCCCTGACGTCAAGAGGCGGTTGTCCGGAATTCGCCGGTGCGTGGCCGGTCGACGCGGGGTGCTCCTTGGGGAGGCGGGGTGCGCCGGGGCGGGTTAGCGTGCCAGGGAGCGGCGGCCGCGAGGTGGCGAGGTGGGCAGATGGCGGACACTCCGATCGAGGACTACGGGCTGCTGTCCGACCGCCACAGCGCCGCGCTGGTCGACCGAGACGGCTCGGTCGACTGGCTCTGCTTCCCCCGCTTCGACAGCGACGCCGTCTTCGGCGCGCTGCTCGACGCGCACGCGGGCAACTGGGCGATCAGGCCGACGGCCCCCGCGCGGACCGAACGGCGCTATGTGCCGGGCACGATGGCGCTCTGCACGGAGTTCACGACCCCCACCGGCATCGTCGCGCTGACCGACGCGCTGGCCACGGGCTCGGCCGACGACCCGCACGCGCTTGGCGCCCACGCGCCCCATGTGCTGGTGCGGCACGTGCGCTGCGACGCGGGCGAGTCCGAGGTGACCGTGGACTTCAGGCCGCGCCCCGGCTACGGCCTCGGCCCGCCCGGGCTGATCCTGTCCGAAGGCGGCATCGTCACCCGGTCGGCGGACGGCGTGCTCGTGCTCTCGAGCCCGCTGCCGCTCGCCCCCCAGCCGGGCGCCGAGCCCGCGGGCGCCCTGGCGCGGACGACGCTGAGGGAGGGCGACGAGCTGTGGTTCGGGCTCGGCTGGGACCCGCCCACGGCCGAGCCGAGGGACGCCTACTCGGCCGATGAGCTGGCCGAGCTCATGAACAGGACGCTGGAGAGCTGGCGCGCCTGGTCGCGGCTGCACGAGCGCTACCGCGGCCCGTGGAGCGCGCTCGTGCACCACTCGGGCCGGGTGCTCCAGGCCCTCACCTACCAGCCCACGGGCGCGATCGTCGCCGCGCCCACCACGTCGCTGCCCGAGACCCCGGGCGGCGCGCGCAACTGGGACTACCGCTACGCGTGGGTCAGGGACGCCGCGTTCACCATGGACGCGCTGTGGGTGGCGGCGTGCACGGACGAGGGCGAGCAGTTCTTCACGTTCATGACCGAGGCGGCCACCGGGGCGCCATCGGGCGAGCAGCTCCAGATCATGTATGGCATCGGCGGCGAACACAACCTCGACGAGCGACAGTTGGACCACCTGGCGGGCTGGGGAGGCGCGCGCCCCGTGCGCGTGGGCAACGACGCGTGGAGCCAGCCGCAGCTCGACGTCTACGGCGAACTCCTCGACACCGCCGCCCGGTTCGCCGACCAGCTGGCCGGGGCCGCGCCCGCGCTCGGCACGTTCCTGCTGGGCCTGGCCGACGCCGCGGCCGAGGCGTGGGACAGGCCGGACCACGGCATCTGGGAAGTCAGGGGCGAGCCACGGCACTTCCTGTACTCCAAGCTGATGTGCTGGGTGGCGCTCGACCGCGCGATCGCCCTGGCCGACCGGCTCGGCGACCGGCTCGGCGACCGGCCGGGCGGCACGGAGGAACGGGCGGCGGGCTGGCGGCGCTCGGCGGACGAGATCCGCGCCGCGATCGAGGAGCGCGGCTGGAGCGAGCGCGCGGGCGCGTTCACCCAGTCGTTCGGCAGCGACGTGCTGGACGCGTCCGCGCTCATGCTGCCCATCACCGGCTTCCTGCCGGGCGACGACCCGCGCGTGCTCGCCACCGTGGACGCCGTTTCGCGCGACCTGACCGACCGGCGCGGCCTGGTCCGCCGCTACCGCACCGGCAGCGGGGAGGGCGCGGACGGCCTGGCGGGGGAGGAGGGCAGCTTCCTGCTCTGCACGTTCTGGCTCTCCCAGGCCCAGGCGATGGCGGGCCGCACCGATGAGGCGCGCGACACGTTCGAACGCGCCGCCTCGCACGCCAACGACCTGGCGCTGCTCGCTGAGCAGGTGGCCCCCGACTCGGGCCGGATGCTGGGCAACTTCCCCCAGGCGTTCAGCCACATCGGCCTGGTCAACGCCGCCTCCCAGATCGCCCGCGCCGAACGCCACGCGAGCGGCGGCTGACCTCTGTCCCGCCCGCCCTTACCCCGGGGTGCGTCACGCACACCGAGGTGCCTTTTGTGGGCCCTCCCGCGCTCGCGCATGATGGGGGCGACGCTCAGAAGGCAAGGATGGGAGCCGGGGCCATGCGCGTGGAGATCTGGTCGGATGTCGTCTGTCCCTGGTGCGGTCTCGGCCACCACCGGCTGAACGAGGCGCTGCGGCGCTTCGAGCACGCGGACGAGGTCACGGTGGTGCACCGGTCGTTCCAGCTCGACCCCACCGCGCCGATCGGCGAGTCGCGCCCCGCCACGGAGACGGTGGTCGCAAAGACCGGCGCGTCGCCCGAGCAGGCCCGCGCGATGATGACCCGCGTCGAGGACCTCGCCCGCGCGGACGGCCTGACCCCCTACATCGTGGCCGACAACCGCACGGGCAGCACCGCGCTCACCCATGAGTTCCTGGCGCACGCCACCGACAGGGGGCTGCACGACGAGGCGTGGGACGCGGTGTTCGCGGCGCACTTCGGGCGCGCCGAGTCGGTCTTCACGGTGGACGCGCTGGCCGCCCTGGGCGAGGCCCGCCTCGGCCTCGACCCGGCCGAGACCCGCCAGGTCCTCACCGACCGCCGCCACCGCGAACGGGTCGCGCGCGAGGGCGCGCGCGCCACCCGGCTTGGCGCCACGGGCGTGCCGTTCACCGTGATCGACAACCGCTTTGGCGTGGCCGGAGCCCAGGACGTGGACACCCTGCTCGACGTCCTGCGCCGCGCGGTGTCCCCTGCGGGGAGCAACGCCCCCTCCGGGGAAGCAACGCGGTGACGGTGCGACCGGGAGACGGCGCCCGCGCGCGGCGACCCCTGCGGGGAGCAACGTGACGCTCTCCGGCAGCGGCTGCATCGGACGGTCCGGCGTGGTGCCGCCCTTCGGACGGGTGTCCGCGAGGTGAGTTCCCGCGGGGGGCGGTGCTCGCCGCGCCGCCGACGCGTTTGAGGCGCATCGGTGGGTGCGAACGGCGTTGTGGCCTGACGTCCCCCTCCGCAGGGCGCGCCGCGCGGGCGCTGTTCTACCGTCGTACCGTCAACCCGCCGCCCCCCGCGGCGGTTCGCTTGTTCCCGCAGGGGCCGCGGCGCGTGCCGTCAACGTGCTGCCCTCCCCGGAGGGGCGCTGTTCCCCGCGGGGGTCGCCGCGCGCGGGCGCCGTCCCTCGGTCGCAGCGTCAACCCGCCGCCCCCGCTTGCCCCCCCGCAGGGGAACCCTCAGAAGGCCAGTGTCGCGATCGTGCCCGCGTAGACCGCGAACAGCAGGACGCCGTCGAAGCCGAGGCGCAGCCAGCCGCGTTCCTGGCGGATCAGCAGGCCGCCGAGCAGCACCGTCGTCATCACCAGCGCCGCTGCCGTCAGGAGCAGCTCGTCGTCGCCCGCCGCGTGGAACAGCGAGCCGCCCCGGTAGGCGATGTCGCCGATGACCAGGTTGAGCGCGTCCAGGCAGTTCCCGCCGATGACCGCGGCCACCGCGAGCGTGACCGCGCCCCTGCGGACCGCCGCGATGGCCGCGGCGGTCTCGGGCAGCGCGTTGATCACGCCCATCAGCCCGGCCCCGACGAAGCCGGGCGGCAGGCCCGCGCGGGCCACGAACGTCTCCGCGGCCACCGAGATCGCCCACCCGCCGAGCACCACGAGCGCCGCGATCCCCGCGAACTCGCCCCACAGCCCGCCCGAACGCCGCTCGCCCCCCTGCGACTTCGGCTCGTCGGGCACGTCAAGGACCGTCTCCCTGGTCCGCACCGCCTCCCACATCGGCCGCCGCCCGTCGCTGATCAGCCGCAGCCCGCCGATGTAGAACGCGCCCATCACCGCCGACGCGGGGTGCACCCCGAGCACCGTCACATCGGGCCCGAACGACGCCATCAGCGCGATGCCGAGCAGCGCGATCAGCAGGCAGCCGAAGAGGACGTTGGACAGGGAGGCCGCCGCGTGCTCGAGGTTGGCGCGGCGGTGGAACGCGTCGGCCACCGCGATGGCCAGGGTCTGCGCCGCGATGCCGCCCACCGCGTTGCCATAGGCCAGCTCGGGCTGGTCGGCCAGCGCGGTGGCCGCCGTCATCACGATGCCGGAGAGCGACGTGACCACGCCGAAGAACACCGCGCCGAACAGCGCCTCGCCCCAGCCCGTTTGGTCGGCGAGCCGGTCGCCGAGCACGGCGAGCCGCACGCTGCCGAGGACGGTGAGCACCCCCACGACGACAAAGACGACGATGCTCCAGCCGAGCGGCCACGGGCCGGTCAGAAGGTCGGACACTCCCCATCCTCACGTCGGGTGCGCGGGCGCCTTTGGTGTCGGCCGACTTGAGTACCACGCCTCGCCTGCCGATATGCCTGCGTGTCCCGCGGTGGCTGGAAAGTCACCTCACCGACCGCCGCGGGGACCCCTAGTCTTCTACAAGCCTGTAGAAAGACGGAGCGGATTCGTTCGACGACATGAAGGAGTGGACGCCGCGATGGTGTTCAAACGGCTGCTCGGCTCGCTCGGTGTGGGCGCGCCCAAGGTGGACACGGTCCTCGACCCGGGACCCGTGCTGCCCGGTGGCCCGCTGTCGGGACAGGTGCACATGGAGGGCGGCTCTGCCGACTACGAGATCGAGGAGGTCGCCCTCGAGCTGGTCGCCCGCGTCGAGGCCGAGAGCGAGGAGGCCGAGGCCGAGGGCGCCGTGGCGTTCGCCCGCTGGACGGTCGGCGGCGGCTTCCGGCTGCCCGCGGGGGAGCGCCACGCCCTGCCGTTCACGGTGACCCTGCCGTGGGAGACCCCGGTGACCGAGCTGTACGGGCAGCCGTTCGGCATCGTCGTCGGCGTGCGGACCGAGCTGGTGGTCGCGGGGGCCAAGGACGCGGGCGACATCGACCCGCTCTCCGTCGCGGCGCTGCCCGCGCAGGCCGCGATCCTCGACGCGCTGGGCCACCTGGGCTTCGGCTTCGCGTCCGCCGACCTGGAGCTGGGGCAACTCCACGGAACCGGCCAGCAGTTGCCGTTCTACCAGGAGATCGAGCTGGTCCCGCCGCCGCACTACGCGGGCGCGGTGAACGAGCTGGAGCTGACGTTCCTCGCCGGGCCTGGCGGCGTCGAGGTGGTGCTTGAGGCGGACAAGCGCGGCGGGCTGTTCGACGGTGGCCACGACGCGCTCAACCACCACGCCGTCAGCCACGACAGCGTCGATCGCACCGACTGGGCCGCCGAGGTGGACGCCTGGGTGCGCGGGCTGGTCGAACGCCACGGCGCGGCCCACGGGTACCACGGCGGCTACCAGGGCCAGCCCGGGTACCCCGCGCCCTACAAGGACGACCACCACGGCGACCACCACGGTGACGACCACCACGGCTCGGGCCCCGGCATGGGAACGGTGATCGCCGCGGGCGCGGCCGGGCTCGCCGTCGGCGTGGTCGGCGGCCTGGTCGCGGCCGAAGTGGTGGACGAGGTCGGCGACTTCTTCGAGGGCGACGAGGACGAGGGGGACGACGAGGGATAGACGAGGCATAACGGCGCCCCTCACCGGATACCCGGGCGACCCGCCGCACCTCCCCGTGGCGGGTCGCCCCGGCGCGTCCGGGCGTGTCGCCCTCGGGCCCGGCCCGTCGCGCCGTCTTGAATGAGGTGCCGTCACGCGCCGTGACGGCGGCGCTGCGGGCGACGACGAGCGAGGGAAGGGACACCGCCCATGAAGACGACCGAACTCGGCAGGACTGGACTGCGCGTCTCGAGGATCGCCTACGGGACATGGCAACTCGGCGGCGACTGGGGCGCGTTCGACGAGGACGCGGCCATCGCCGCCATCCGGCGCGCCAGGGAGGGCGGCATCGACTTCTTCGACACCGCGCAGGCGTATGGCTTTGGCGCGTCGGAGCGCCTGCTGGGCAAGGCCCTGCGCCCCGAGCTCACCCGCGACCGCGACAGCGTGGTGATCGCCACCAAGGGCGGCGTCACCCCCGGTGGCCGTGACGCCTCGCCCGCCGCCCTGCGCGCGGGCGTCGAGTCGAGCCTGCGGGCGCTCGGGGTGGAGACCATCGACCTCTACCAGGTGCACTGGCCCGACCCCGCGGTGCCGGTCGCCGAGACCGCCGGCGCGCTCCAGGAGCTGGCCGACTCCGGCAAGATCCGCCATGTCGGGGTCTCCAACTACGGCGTCGAGCAGATGGAGGAGTTCGCCGCGGTCCGCCCGGTGGAGACCCTGCAGCCCCCCTACCACCTCTTCCGCCGCGCGGTGGAGGAGCGCGTCCTGCCGTACGCGGTCGAGCACGGCGTCGGCGTGCTGGCCTACAGCCCGCTGGCCAGCGGGCTGCTCACCGGGCGGATCGACGAGAGCACGACGTTCGCTGACGGCGACTGGCGCGGCGGCGCCACGGCGTTCACGGGGGACGCGCTCAAGCGGAACGTGGCGGTCGTGCGCGAGCTGGCCGCGTTCGCCGAGGAACGCGGCATGACGGTCAGCCAGCTCGCCATCGCGTGGGTGCTGGCGCGCCGGGGCGTGGACGTCGCGATCGTCGGCGCGCGCAGCAGCGCGAACATCGAGGCGAGCGCCGCCGCCGCCGACGTGGAGCTGAGCGCCGCCGACCTGGCCGCGATCGACGAGATCACCGCGGACGCGGTGCAGATCGAGGGCTCGACCCCCGAGGGCGCGGTCTGACGCGTTCAGGGAACACATCCCATGATCCCCCGATCGGGCGATCTTCCGGCCGATCTGTAGGATGATCGGCCGCACAGTCGTCCTCACGATCACGGCCGGGAAGAGAAGCATGGGCACAGTCACCGGCGCGGCCGTTCGCGCGCGGGTGGCCGTGGCGACCGTGTTCTTCACCAACGGCTTCGTCTTCGCCAACGCCGTCCCGCGCTATCCGGAAATCAAGGACGACCTCGGCCTCTCCCACACCGCCCTCGGCACCGCGATCGCGGCCATGCCGCTGGGCGCGCTGGTGATCGGGCTGCTGGCCAGCCCGTTGATCAAACGGTTCGGCTCGGCCTGGACGGCCGTGGTCGCGCTCGCGCTCCTCGGCGTGAACGTCGTGTTCATCGGGACCGCGCCCGGCTTCGCGCTGCTGTGCGCGGCGCTGTTCATCGCGGGCAGCCTCGACTCGATCACCGATGTGGCGATGAACGCCCACGGCATGCGCGTTCAACGCCTCTACGGCCGGTCGATCCTCAACTTCTTCCACGGCCTGTGGAGCGTCGGCGCGGTCCTCGGCGGCCTCGCGGGGGCGGGCGCCGCCCAGGCCGGGATCCCGCTGCCCGTGCACCTCGCCGTCGCGGGGGCGCTCACGGTGGGCGCGGCGGCCATGGCCTTCCGCTTTCTGCTGCCGGGGCCCGACGACGCCGAGCGGGAGGCGGCGGCCGATGACGCGGGGCGCCCCGCGGTCCGTGGCGGCATCGGCTGGCCGGTGATCAGGCTGCTCGCGGTGCTCGGCCTGCTCTCGGGGGCGGCCGCGGTCGTGGAGGACTCGGGCTCCTCGTGGGGATCGGTCTACCTGCGCGGTGAGTTGGGGGCCAACGCGGCGGTGGGCGGCCTCGGCTTCGCCGCCCTCCAGGGCGCGCAGACCGTGGGGCGGCTGCTCGGCGACCGGGTCGTGCACCGGCTCGGCGACCGCGATACCTCGCGCCTCGGCGGGCTGCTCGTCGTCACGGGCATGGGCGCGGCGCTGCTGTGGCCCTCGGTGCCGAGCACGCTCGCTGGCTTCGCGCTCGCTGGCCTCGGCATCGCCACGCTGATCCCGGCCGCGTTCCACGCCGCCGACGAGATACCCGGGCTGTGGCCCGGTGCGGGCATCACGGTGACCGCGTTCCTGCTGCGCATCGGCTTCCTGCTGTCGCCCCCGCTCGTGGGGGTCGTGGCCGACGCCTCGTCGATCAGGCTCGGGCTCGTCGTCGTGCCGCTCGCCGGGCTGGTCATCCTGCTGACGTCGGGCATACTCGAGGGCCGCCGCCCCGCGCGGGGGTGACGGCCCTCGGGTGTGCGATCCGCCGGGTGCGCGATCCGCGTGGGGGACGGATCGGCGAAGGACCGGTGGGCGCGATCAGTAGGCGCTGTCGACGTTGTCCATCGAGCCATAGCGGTCGGCGGCGTAGTTGCAGGCCGCGACGATGTTGGCGACCGGGTCGTACTGGTCGTACGCGGTGCCCTCGACGTGGTAGGCGTCGAACGTCGGCTTGATGACCTGGAGCAGGCCCTTGGAGGGAACGCCGTTCTGGGCGTTGATGTCCCAGGTGTTGATCGCGTTCGGGTCGCCGCTCGACTCCCGCATGATGTTGCGGTGGATGCCCTCGTAGCTGCCGGGTATGTCGTGCTCGTCCATGATGGCGAGGGCCTCGCGGATCCAGCCGTCGAGGTTGTCCGGGTACTCCTCCTCCTTCGGCTCCTCGGCCGCGGCCTGCTCGCCGCCCTGGGCCTCGGCGCTCTCGTCGGCCTTCTCGGCCTTGGGCCCGGCGTTGTCGGCGGCCGTGTCGGCGGAGCCGGAGTCCGGGCCCGAGCTGCCGGAGTCGTCGGAGCTGCCGGAGCCGTCGACCCGGGCGGCCGAGGGGCGCTCGGCGGGCTGGCCCGGCAGCGCGAGCGCGGTCTGCTGGCCGCCGAGGCCGCTGGCCGAGGCGCTTGCCTCGCCGCCCTGGACGTTGGTGCTGAACGCCACGGGTGACGCGGTGCTCGAGGCCACGCGCTCGGGTGCCACGGGCGAGGCCGAGGCATCGCTCGGGACGAGCGAGACGGCCACCGCGGCGGCCCCTGCGGCGGCGATGCCGGCGAGCGAGACCTTGCGGGCCGTGATCCGGCTCGTGCCGGAAGTCGGGGTGCGGGTCGCGGACATGGAGACGCATACCTCTTTGGAGTGGGGGGAATTACCACAATCTGTGGATGCCAGCCATTCTTAGCGGGTGCCTCAGCGGCGGACAAAGGTGCGATCTACGGCCCTCCCTCGGAGAGGCCGCGCCCGCCGCCCCCGCGACCCGCGCCAGCGGCGGTCTCCGTCGCCGCCCGGTCCGCTATCGCCCTTCGTAAGTGGCGCCGGTCACGTGCGGTGGGTCACAGTCTGGCCGCTGATTCCTTGCGCACGGTGAGCGAGGCGTCTCCGCGCCGAGGGCCTGTGACCCGCGGATGCGGGGCGCCCCCACGGTGGTGCGCGGGGGCGTGTGCGCCGTCACGCGCTAGCATCGGCCGCGTGCTGCGAGTGACCGACGATCGGTGAGCCGGGCGAGGTGGACCCGGGCCGCGCGCCGGGCCGGGAAGCGCTGGTGGTGGCTGGTGACCGCGGCGTTGATCACGGTCGGCCTGCTGGTCGCCATCTCGCGCCGGGGCGAGCTCGGCCGCGCCTGGCACCTCCTGACCCATGTGAGCCCCCTGAAGGCGGCCGTCGCGCTGCTCCTCCAGGCCGTCTCCCTGCTGTGCCTGGCCGCGCTGCAACGGTGGCTCCTCGCGACCGGCGGCGTGCGGCTCTCGCTGGCCACGATGATGCCCCTCGAACTCGGGGCCAACGCGATGGCGGGCGCGGTGCCCGGCGGGGCCGCCTTCGGCGCCGCGTGGCTCTACCGCCAGTTCCGCCGCCGAGGCGCGGACCAGGCGCTGACCGCGACGACCCTGGCGATGGCGGGCGCGTTTTCCGCGATGGCCCTGCTGCTGATCATGGTGCTCGGCGCGCTCACGGCCGGGTCCCGCGGCCCCGGGGCGCTGCTGCTCCGGGTGGTCGCGGTGCTCGCGCTCGTGGCCCTGGCCGCCGTGCTCCTGCTGCGCATCTCCGCCGTCCGCCGAGCCGTCGACCGCGGGTGCCGCAGGACCGAGGCGAGGTTCGGGCGGCTCAGGACGGCCGACGCGGCGCTGCGGCGCGTGGTGCGCCAGGCCAGGGCGGTGCAGCCGGGCGTGCGGCCCTGGCTGTGGCCGAGCGCGCTGGCCGTGCTCAACTGGGTCTTCGACGCGGCGTGCCTGGTGGCCAGCCTGTGGGCGCTGAACATCCCGGTGCCCTGGCACGGTGTGCTGCTCGCCTACGGCCTGGTCCAGATCCCCGGCAGCCTCCGCCTGACTCCCGGTGGCGTCGGCATCGTCGAGGCCGGGCTGACCGGCCTGCTCGTGGTCTACGGCCTGCCGACGAGCCAGGCGTTCGCCGGAGCCCTGCTCTACCGCATCTGGAACTACTGGCTCCTCCAGCCCGTCGGCTGGGCCTGCTGGGTCGCGATCACCTTCCGCAACCGCCGCACCGAGCCCCCGCCCGAGGGGTGACCGACGGCGATTGGGCGTCGGCCCTTGGACGGCCACGGGGGACGGCTAGTAGATTGTTGCAGCTTAATTTTGCTGTGTGGTTGGGTAGAGATGGCGCAG
>NZ_QEST01000158.1 GCF_003311645.1 Streptomyces sp. PT12
CCTGCCCGACCCCAACCAACCAGAACAACACTTAGACGCGACAATCTACTAGTCACAGCGTGCGCCCTGGCTTTGACCCTGACCGCGGCCGGCTGCTCGGGCTCCTCCGGTGGGGGTTCCGCCGGAGGCGCGAGCTGTGACGGGCAGATCGATCAGAGCGTGACGATTGAGAGCTTTTACCACGGTGGCGGCGAGGAGAAGGACGCCTTCCTCGGCATCGTGGAGGCATTCAACGCCAGCCAAGACGAGGTCACCGTCGACGTGCAGAGTGTCCCCGAAGGCACGTACAACGACTCCGTCCAGGCTGCGGCAGCCTCCGGAGAGCTGCCGGAAGTGCTCGACTTCGACGGCCCGAACCTCTACAACTATGCCTGGAACGGCAACCTGATCCCGTTGGACGAGTGCCTTGAGCAGAGCACCGTGGACAGGCTGCTGCCGTCCATCGTCGAGCAGGGGACCTACAACGGGCAGCTCTACGGCGTCGGCGCCTTCGACTCGGGCGTGGTGCTGTACGCCTACCGCTCGGCGCTTGAGGAGGTGGGCGCCCGCATCCCGGAAGGCATCGAGGACGCGTGGACCGCCGAGGAGTTCACCACGATCCTGGGCGACCTCCAGGAGCAGGGCTACGACAACCCCCTCGACCTGCACATGTGGTACGGGCGGCAGGGCGAGTGGTTCAGCTACGCCTTCAGCCCGATCGTTCAGTCGGCCGGGGGCGACCTGATAGACCGCTCCGACTACCAGACGGCCCGGGGCGCGCTCGACACCCCCGAGGTGGTCGACGCCATGACGACGTTCCAGTCCTGGTTCACGAACGGCTATGTCAACGTGGAGGCGCAGGACGACACCCCGTTCCTCCGCCAGGAGAGCCCGATCGCCTGGAACGGGATGTGGGCGTACGCGACCGGCTACGAGGAGGCGGTCGGCGACGACCTGGCGGTCATCCCGCTCCCCGACTTCGGCACCGGCTCGAAGACGGGCATGGGCTCCTGGCAGTTCGGCATCACCTCGGGCGCCGAGGACCCCGACGCCGCTGCGGCCTTCCTGGAGTTCCTGCTCAGCCAGGAGAACCTGCTCACCATGTACGAGGCCGTGGGAGCACCCCCCTCGACCGACGTGGCGCTCGCCGAGACGGACATCTACTCGGCCGACGGTCCGATGCACATCGTCACCGACGCCCTGAACGAGGCACCCGAGATCGCCGTTCCCCGGCCGCAGACCCCGGCCTACCCGACCATCACCCAGTCCTTCGCGCAGGCGATCGATGACATCAGCCAGGGCGGAGACGTCCAGGAAGCCCTGGAAGCGGCCGTCGAGAGCATCGACCAGGACATCGAGGACAACGGCGGATACCCGATTCAGGAGTAGGAGCGCGGCATGTCCCGGGCGCCGTCGCGTCGGCCCCCGGGACATGCCCACGGTTCCCGTCCGACCTCACCTGCCCGATCCCGAGGTGCCCCATGTCCACAGCCGGTCCTCCCACCCCTCTCCAGCCAGCCATCAAGCCAGCCCGCACATCAGCACGGAAAGCGGCT
Organism: Streptomyces sp. PT12; assembly: GCF_003311645.1. GTDB lineage: Bacteria > Actinomycetota > Actinomycetes > Streptomycetales > Streptomycetaceae > Streptomyces. The sequence goes on from NZ_QEST01000158.1 coordinate 1,536, forward strand.
GGCCACCACGGCGCGCGGCGCCTGGGCTCCCGGGCGCGCGAACGCTGGACAGCGACCCTGTTCTCCGCCCCCGCGGCGGCCTTGCTGATTCTCTTCCTCCTCGCGCCCTTCCTGTCCGCGGTGGCGTTGTCCTTCACCAACCAACGGCTGTCCTCCCCCCTGCCGGTGGAACTCGTCGGATTCGAGAACTACCAGCGGATCTTCGCCGACGCGAAGTTCTGGCGGGCTTTCAGGAACAACGCCCTGTTCGCCGTGATCGTCGTACCCGTGCAGACCGCGGCGGCGCTCGGCATGGCCGTGCTGGTCAATCGGCGCCTGCCGGGCCGCACGCTCTTCCGCACCATCTACTTTCTGCCGACGGTCACCGTGATGGCGGTCGCCGCGGTGGTCTGGAAGCTTCTGCTGCTGCCCGAGGGCGGGCTCGTCAACAGCTCCCTGTCCACGGTTACCTTCGGCATGGTGGAACCCGGCTGGCTCTCCAGCACCACCTGGGCGATGCCCGCGATCGTCATCACCTCGGTATGGCAGGGCGTGGGGTTCCAGATGGTCATCTTCCTCGCCGGTCTCCAGAACATCCCCCAGTCCCTCTACGAGGCCGCGCGCGTCGACGGCGCGACCGCCTGGCACCAGTTCAGGCACGTCACGTTGCCAGGGCTGCGCAACACACTCATCTTCGTCCTCAATGTCACGGCGATCTTCGCCTTCCGCCTGTTCGACCAGGTTTATCTGATGCCCCAGTTCCCGGGCGGCCCCCTGGACTCGACGCGCACGATCATGCTCGAACTGCTGCAGACCGGCTACTCCCGGCGCATGATCGGCCAGGCGTCGGCCATCGCGGTCGTCTTCTTCGTCTTCGTCCTCGGCATCACGCTGATACAGCGCCGGCTTGCCCGTGAGGAGCGTGCTGTCCAGTGACCACCACGCCGCCGCGTCCCGCCCATATCCGGCGCGCGCCCAAGCCGTACCGCCTCACCCTGCACTACACCCTGAGCATCGGCGTGGCACTGCTGATGCTGGTGCCCCTGGCCTTCATGTTCGTGGGTGCCGTCAAGCCCAACCCGGACGTCCTGGCCGACGGTGGAAGCTGGCGCGCCTTCGTGCCCAGCGGCATGACCTTCGACAACTTCACCAGCGCCTGGGAACGCTCCGACTTCGGCCGCCTGCTGCTCAACTCGCTCGTGGTGTGCGGCGTCACCGTGGTGCTGGGTCTCATCGCGAACTCGATGTTCGGCTACGCCCTCGCGCGGCTGCGCTGGACGGGCCGCAACCTGGTCCTCGCCACAGTGGTCGCACTGATCATCATCCCGTTCGAGGCCCTGGCGATCCCGCTGCTGCTGTTCATGACCGAGCTGGGCTGGCTGGACACCTACCAGGCGCAGATCATCCCCTTCGTCGCCAACCCCTTCTTCATCTACCTCTTCTATTCCTTCTTCACCACTCTGCCCCGCGAACTGGAGGAAGCGGCCCGGATGGACGGCGCCGGGCCGTGGCGCACCTTCCGCTCCGTGATCGTCCCACTGTCACGCCCCGCCTACGCCTCCGTAGCGATCCTCAGCTTCCTGATGAACTGGGGGCAACTGCTCTGGCCGGTGATGGTCACCCGCAGCGAATCGGTCCGCCCGCTTCCGGTCGGCATGGCCGTCTTCCAGACCCTGCCCCCCCTTCAGTGGGGAGACATCATGGCCTTCGCCGCGATGATGACGGCCCCTTCGCTCATCGTGTTCCTGATCTTCCAGCGTGCCTTTGTCCAAGGTGTTGCCGCTCAAGCGGTCAAGGAGTAATCCCCAGATGGTCACCACTGTCCAGGACCCCCACTTCCCGCAGGTGCACCTGAGACCGCCCGCGAACTGGATCAACGATCCCAACGGGCTCGTGTTCCACGACGGCTACTACCACCTCTTCTACCAGCACAACCCCGCCGGGCCGCTGCACCGGCACATCCACTGGGGGCACTTCCGCAGCCGTGACCTGCTGCACTGGGAACCCCTGCCCATAGCTCTGGCCCCCACCCCGGAAGGCGAGGACGCCCACGGCTGCTTCTCCGGAAGCGCCGTCTCCCACGACGGCCGGATCACCGCGTTCTACTCCGCCTACCGGGAGGACCGGTGGTACCAGCCCGTCGCGGCAGCCGACTCCGGGCCCGAAGGCACCGACTTCACCAAGCGCCCCGACCTGGTGGTGCCCCGCCCGCCGCACGGCGTCACCACCTACCGCGACCCGTATGTATGGCGGCACACACACGGGTGGCGCATGCTCGTCGGCGCCGGGCTGCGCGACGGCCAGGGCGCCGCACTGCTCTACGAGTCCGACGACCTCACCACCTGGCGGTACCTCGGCCCCCTCCCCGCCGCCGACGACCCCTCAGGGCGGCAGCACACGGGCGAGGCGTGGGAGTGCCCGCAGCTGGCCACTTTCGACGACGGCAGAGCACTGCTCATCGCCAGCGCCTGGTACCAGCGAACGGGCCCGAGCCACGTCGTCTCCTGGTCAGGCACTTCCGACCAGGGGCAATACCACTTCGGCCCCCCGACGCGCTTCGACCACGGCCCTGACTTCTACGCACCCGCACTCCTGCGCGCCCCCGACGGACGCTGGCTGCTGTGGGGCTGGTCCTGGGAAGCCAGGGGCGGAACCGGTACCTGGGCCGGAGTGCTCACCGTCCCGCGCGAAGTCACGCTCACGCCCGACGGCCGCCCCCGCCAGGTCCCCGCTCGGGAACTCGAGGGACTGCGCACGGGACAGCCCCTGCGCACCGAGATCCGCGCGCTGCCCCGCGAGGTGAACGAGCTGGACCGCCTCGCTGGCGCGGCCGACATCCGCCTGCGCGTGTCCTTCGGCGAGGACGTCGCCTGGGGTCTGCGCATCAACTCGAGCGATGACGGCGAAGAACACCTCGACCTGCGCCTGTCGGAGGGCACGCTCACCATCGACCGCGGCCGGGCCTCGGCCGACCCACAGGCCCATGTGGGCCGCTACACCATGCCCATGCCTCAGGCGGCGCCGGGCCGGACGGCGGAGCTGCGTCTGCTCCTTGACCACTCCATCCTGGAGATCTTCAGCCACAGCGGGGAAACCCTGACCCTGAGGTACTACCCGTCCTCCGCGCAGGGCTGGCGCCTGGTCACCCACAACCGCGCCACAACACGGACCACCACCGAGGTGGAGGTCCACACGCTCCGGACCCCGGACGGAGACCGCAAGTGAACCCCACGCGCGTCACCGCGGTCGGCGAGGTCCTGGTCGACCTGTTGCGGCGGACCAGCTCGGGCACGGCGCGGCCCGAGCGCCCGGATCTCGCCCTCGCCGGATCAAGAGCAGCACAAGCCCGTGACAGTAGCGGGCAAAGCTTGACGCTCAGGCGGACGACCGCCCGGCGCCCTCCTCGACTCCGCGCCAGCTGGGCCCCGTTCGCGGTGCCGGGTCCGGTCGGGTGCGGGAGATCACGACGCGGGGTGTGCGGCCGAGGAGGACCCGGGTCAGCTGGACCCGGTTGCCGATGTCCAACTTGGCGTAGACGCTCTTGATGTGCTGGCGGACGGTGTACACGCTCAGCGTGAGCAGCTCCGCGATCTCGCGGTCCGAGAGACCGGCCGCCACCATCTCCGCGATGTCCGTCTCCCGGGCGGACAGCGTCCCGAGCGCCGGGCTGAGGTACGGGGTCTCGGTGGACTCCAGGGACAGCCGCATGATCTCGGTGCCCGGCTGGTCGGGCACCCGGGTGATCGCGCAGTCGAGCACGTCCCTGGTCCCGTCGTCGCGACGCACCATGTACGAGAGCCGGGTCTCCCCGGAGCCGGACTCGACGTCGCGCAGCAGGCGGTAGAGGAGGTCCTGGCCCTCCCAGACGCTGTCGAGCAACTCGGCCGCGGCCGGCGTGACCACCGGCTCGTTGGAGTCGGCGCGGAAACAGACGATGGCGACGCCGCTGTGCCGCAGCGCCGTGCTCGTGATGTCCAGCGACTTCTCCAGCCACTCGCGTCGCCGCACCGCCTGCACCGCGCCGGCCACGCAGCCGGCGAGCAGCCGGGCCAGGTGCAGGTCGAACTCCGTCACGGTGGCGGCGACGCGGTCGGAGGCGAAGTCGACGGTGCCGATGATCTCGCCGTGGGCCATGACCGGCGCCTTCAGCACGTGGATCATGTTCTCCAGCCGGACGACCCGCTGGTAGATCTCGGTCTGCCGCCACTGCCGCAGCGAGCGGTTGGCCAGGTTGTAGACCGGCGAGGCGGTGGCCAGCAGCTCCCGCAGCTCCATGTCGACGGGGCGGCCGAGCCGTTCATAGGTGCTCATGAAGCGTTGGCTGACGTTGCGCGAGGCGTACCAGGACGGCGCGCCGCCTGGCGAGTCGAAGAGGTAGAGGGCCGCCATGGGGAAGTCGAGGACCCGCGGCGCCAGCGCGAAGTAGGTCTCCTGGAGCTGCTCCAAGTCGGCGGACTCGGGCAGCGCGGAGCTGAGTTCGGCCAGCGCCACCAGTCGGCCGCCCTCTCGCGTGGAGGGCCCGCTCCGGGGCCGGGTCAGGGTGGTGTCGTCGTGGGATTCCGTCGGAGAGTAGGCGGTCATGGACGCCTCCGGATGCGAGGGGAGACGAGTCGGGCCAGAGCCGGGGGAGGGCGGATCGTCCGGGCCACGGACGTGCGTGTCGTCATGCCGTCCGACCGAGGCCGCACGCCGTTGTGCCCCGCGTGGGGGTGCGGGCGGTGCCGCTTGGGGCGAACTTAGCCGATACCTCCCGGTTGGCACCAGGGGCCAAGGTGAACCGGGGGCCGGGTCAGCGCCGGTCAGCGGATGGATCAAGGCCGTCGAGCAGGGAACGCAGCGCCTCGGCGAACGCCTCAGGACGCTCGTAGGGGGGCCAGTGGCCGCAGCGCGCGAGCAGCCGGACATCGGCGTGCGGCACCTGGGCGGCGATGGCCAGGGCCTGTTCGAACGGGACCATGCGGTCCGCCCGACCGTGCACCACCATCGTCGGCATCCGCAGGGTCGCGAGGGCCGCCATGTTGCTGTGCGGGGTGCTGACGGAACGCCGCTCGGCCAGCCAGTGGTCCCCGCGGTGCGCCCGCACCCGCTGGAGCGCGGCGACCAACTCGTCGGTCACCAGCTCCTGGTCGAACCACAGCGCGCGCAGCAGCCGGCGCAGCCGCTCCTCGTCGTCCGGCGCCTCGTCGGCCTCCTGGTAGAGCCGCCACACCTCCGAGGGGAACGGGCTGAGCAGGTAGGGGTCGCCGCCGGTCGAGGCGTGGCAGCCGCCCACGAGCAGCGCGGTGACCCGCTCGGGGTGCGCCAGCGCCAGCACGATGGCCGTGGTGGCGCCCATCGAGCAGCCGGCGAGCGGGGCCGCGTCGATGCCCAGGTGGTCCATGACGGCGAGCACCGCCCGGGCGCTGACGTCGTGGACCGGCTCGTGGTAGCGCACCGGGCCGGTGAGCCCGTAGTTGGGCAGGTCGACGGCCACGCACCGGTGGTCGGCGGCGAGCCGGGGCAGCACCCGGCCGTAGACCAGGGACGCGGTCGCGCCCGGTCGCGGGCCCCACGCCTGGACCAGCACCAGCGGCGGCCCCGCCCCGACGTCGAGGTAGCCGACATCGCCCTCGGCGGTCGGCAGCACGTGGTGGTGCTCCCGGTCCAGCAACAGGTCGGGGAACGGGGACGGTCGGCGGCCGGTCACGCTGCACCGTCCTTGGCCTGCGCGTGGGCCCGGCGAAGCTGGCGCAGGTCGGTGGCCGGGTCGCGTAGCGTCCGCGCGTCGATCCGGGTGCCCCGTTCGATGAGGGCCATCGCGGCGCGCACCTCGCCGGGGGCGTCGATGCCCACGGCCCCCACGATGCGGTCCCCCGCCGTGTACAGCCAGCATCCCGAGCCGTCGGGGCGGCGGCGCACGACGACCTCGGCGGTCTCGTCGACGTGGCCGGCGACCTGGACGTTGACATCGAAGTGATCGGACCAGAACCACGGCACGGCGCGGTACGGTTCCGGCGAGCCGAGCATGGCCAGGGCCGCGGCCCGGCCCTGGTTCTGGGCGTTGAGCCAGGTGCCGTGCCGCACCCGGCCACCCACGTGCGGGTCGTAGAAGCGCGCGATGTCGCCGGCGGCGAAGACGCTCGCGATCCGGCTCTGGAGGCGGCTGTTGACCGGCAGCCCGTTGCGCACCCCGAACCTGTCCCGGTCCAGGAAGTCCAGGGCCGGGGTGTGGCCGACGGCGACCAGCACCAGGTCGGTGGGTATCCGGTCGCCGTCGGCGAGCATGACCTCGGTGACCCGGTCCTGGCCGGCGAAGCCGGCGACCCGCGCCTCGGTGTGGACGGTGAGCCGGTCGATGCGGCGGCGGTCGGCCAACTCGGCCGCCGCCTGCCCGCCGACGGTGCCGGTGAGCGGCACCCGGGAGCGGCACACCCAGTCGACCTCGTTGCCGAGCCCGACGGCGGCCGAGGCGACCTCGGCCGCCAACAGGCCGCCGCCGACGACGGCGACCCGCAGCCGCCCGCGCCGCAGCCGGTCGCCCAGGGCCTCGGCCTCGTCGGCCGTGCGCAGGTAGTGGATGCCGGGCAGGTCGGCGCCGACCACGCTCAGCCGGCGCGGCAGCCCGCCGGTGCACAGCAGCACCTTCTCGGCGTGCACGCGGATGCCGCTGCGCAGGCGCACCGCGCCGGCCTCGGTGTCCAGCGCCACCACCGGGTCGTCGAGGACGAGATGGACGGCGATGTCCATCCAGTCCTCCCAGGAGCGGAGGGTCGCCGACCCCAGCGGTCGCGAGCCGACCAGGCACTCCTTGGACATGGGCGGACGTTCGTAGGGCAGCCGGCCCTCGTCGCCGACGAGGAAGATCCGTTCGGCGAACCCCTGTTCCCGCAGCGTCTCGGCGGCCCGGGCCCCGGCGAGCCCGGCGCCGACGATCACGAAGGACTTCTTGTTGGCCATGTGTGCTCCGCACGTCGTAGGGGGGCCGGTTCGGGTGATCGGCCAGGATCAGGTCGGATCAGAAGAAGACGCTGAGGTTCTTGGCCAGCACCAGGTTCTGGTCCAGCAGTACGATCCGGTCCGCGATGCGGAAGCTGTCGCCGTCGGCGCGCAGCACGTCGCGACGCTCCCCGGCCCACATGTCCACCTCGGCCTCCAACCGGTTGCGGTAGACGAGGAAGTTGGACCGCACCAGCAGTTCGCCCTCCTCGGTCGAGGGGGTCACCCGGACGTTGGTGACCAGGTGCCGGCAGCGGGAGGGCGGGTCCTCCGCCCAGTGCATCCCCGACTCCAACTGCTGGACACGGAGGTCAAGGGAGGTGCGGTCGTCGTCGATGTGCGCCACCTCGAGACCGTTCGCGTCGTCCGCCTCGTCGACCTTGCGCTGGCGGCGCAGGCGGTTCCTGCGGATCGGCATCCGGTAGTGGGCGTCGTCGGTGAACAGCTCGACCCAGGCGCGCCACTGCCAGTCGTCCAGCAGTTCGGCCTCGGCGTAGAGGAAGTCCTCGACCGCGAGGCGGGTCTCCACGGGGACCGCGGGCGAGGTGAGGGTCCGGAAGGCGGGCGCGGAGCGGCCCCTGGACCGGGGCTGGGCGCTGATGATCACCGGGAACCACCCCTGGGGGTGGCGGAGAGCGCGCCCATCGCCGAGGCACGGTGTTCCCGCCGGTCCGGCTCCGTCTGTTCGACCACCGGCCACTCCTCGCTCGTCATGAACTCCAACCAGCGGCGGTAGAAGGCGCGTTGCGGCCCCTCGCCGAAGTAGTTGCGCAGCACGCGGCCGGGGTAGACCGGGTCGTTGTCGGACTCGTGGCCGTTGCCCATCTGGTAGTTCCAGGCCATCCGCCGGGTCTGGGTGCCGCGTTCGAGCATCTGGCCGATGAGGTCCCAGTTCTCCCCGTCGTCGGTCTCCACCACCCCGGCGGCGCCCTCGGTGAAGGCGGCCGAGGTCCGCTGGGCGCGCTTGACCTCCTCGGGGGCGTCCCGGTCGACGATGGTCCAGGACCAGATCTCGAACTCGTTGGGGCCCTTGGGGTGCCACATCCGCAGGTTGGCCGACCCCGGCAGCCCGGAGAAGTTCGGGAAGATGGTGAAGTTGCCTACGGTGTTGGCCCGGTCCTCGCCCAGCCGCTCCAGCCGGGCACGGACCTGGCTCTCGTTGTAGCGGCCGAGCGGGTCGTCGGCGAAGCGCGTCATCCGGTCGAAGATCATCGAGTAGCCGTGCCCCTGCCGGGAGGCGAACTCGATGCCCTGCACGTCCCGCAGGAAGGTGGGGTCGAAGGTGCCGAGCGAGGAGGCGTGGGTGATCACGGCGTGGTAGCCGTCGCCGCCGAACTGCTCGGCGCCCAGCTTCCAGTTGCCGTGGATGGTCCACTTCACCGCGCCGGGCAGCACCTCGATGCCGCCGGGGCTGCGGTCCACCCAGGCGTCGATGTAGTAGAGCATGTCGCCGAGGAAGTCCTCCAGCGGCGGCGCGGTGGGGTCGAAGGTGGCGAACCACAGCCCCTTGTACTGGGCGACCTGCGCCACCTCAACCAACCCCCAGCGCCGCTGGTCGAGTTCGTTGAAGTAGGCGGTGTCGAGGTTGGGGACGTTGATCAGCTCGCCGGCGGTGCTGTACGTCCAGCCGTGGTAGGTGCACATGAAGTTGCGGGCGTTGCCGTCCTCGGCGCGGCAGATCTTCATGCCCCGGTGGCGGCAGGCGTTGAGGAAGACCCGAACCTCCCCGTCGCGCTGGCGGATCGCCAGGACCGGGTCGCCGCCCATGTAGGTGTTGAGGAAGTCGCCCGGCTCGGGAAACATCGAGTCGTGCCCGATGAACAGCCAGGCGCGGTTGAACAGCCGCTCCAGTTCGGCGCGGTAGATCCTGTCGTTGATGAAGATCTCCGGGCTGATCAGCCCGTTCTCCCAGTCGACCAGCTCGCCGAGGCGGGCGGCGTCGGTGTCACTCACGTGGTGTCTCCCTGTGTGCGGGGTGGATGGTTGGGCACGACGCGACGGTTCAGGCGTCGAGGAACGCCTTGACGATCGCCGTGTACTCCTCGGGGCGCTCCTCCTCCATGTGGTGGGCGCCGTCGGCCATGACGTGGAGGGAGGCGTCGGGCATCAGCCGGGTGAGCCCGAGGGCGTAGTCGGGCACCAGGAACGCGTCCCGCTCCCCCCACAGCAGGAGCGTCGGCGCGCGCACCGCCCCGAGGTGGGCCGCGAGGTCCTGGGGGATGCCCCGGCCGCCGGCGGCGGACCAGTCCGGGCCCAGGGCCAGCAGATCGGGGTCCCGGCTCAGCTCCCAGCGCAGGTCGAAGGTCCAGCGGGGGATGCCGGCCGGGTCGTGCCACTCCAGCTCGGCCATGATGGCCAGCAGCTTCTCCGGCGTGGGCCCCTCCTCGTCGTAGTAGGTGCCGTAGGCCGTCGCGCCCTTGCGGCCCAGCTCCTCGGTGGGCGGCACCGCGCCGCGCGGGGTGGGCTCGCTGCCGGTCAGCACCAGGCGACGCACCAGGTCGGGACGCTCGGCGGCCAGGGCCAGGGCCGCCGAGCCGCCGACGGAGTTGCACACGAAGTCCGCCTCGGTGACGCCGATCGCCTCCAGCGCCCCGGCGATCACCTGGGCGTGGTAGCTCCACCGCGGTGCGCGGATCGGCTCCTTGCTGGACCGGCCGAAGTGCAGCATGTCCAGCAGCAGCACCTGGCGGTCGCCGGCGAACGCGTCGGCCACGGTGCCGAAGTCGGTCCAGCCGGAGCAGCCGGGGCCGCCGCCGTGCAGGAAGACGGTGGGCGGTCCGTCGCCCAGGTCGATGTAGTGGACGGTGTGCGGTCCGACGGTCACCCGCTTGCCCTCGGGCTCGGGCAGGTCCTTCTCGATCATGGGTCCTCTCTCCGGCGCCGCCCCGGGGTCGGGCGCGCCTGTCTCGGATCAGTCGGCGAGCGGCAGTTCGTCCACGGAGCAGGTGCGTTCCCGGGGGGCGACGAAGTCACCGACGGTGGCGGGCGTGACGATCTCGCTGGCCACCACGTACTCCTCCTGCGCCGAGCCGTCGATGGCGTCCCGCACGGCCGCGGCCACGGTGATGCCGGTGCAGAACGGGTCGGTGTCGACCGTGGCGGTGAGGGTGCCGTTGCGGACGGACGACACGGCGGCCTCGTCGCCGTTGACCCCGGTGATGACGAGGCCCTCGCCGCCGTCCTCGCCGGTGTGGACGCTGCCCCCGCCAGCGAGGACGGCGGAGGACACGCCGAGCGCCGAGGCGTCGTTGTAGGTCCAGAAGCCGTCGAGGTCGGGGTGGGCGGAGAGGAGGTCCTCGGCCAGCGCGGCAGCCGCCGCGCTGGTGTCCTGGGTGTTGTTCTGGGTGGAGACGATGTCCAGCCCGGCGGCCTCGGCGGCGGCCGTGAAGCACTCGGTCATGGCGACGATGGAGGGTGCCGGCGGCCCGGAGATGACAGCGATGCGGGCGCCGGGCTTGACGTCGGCGAAGAACGCGGCCAGCTCGTCGATCACGCCTCCCTCGGCGCAGGTGTTGCTCTCCCACCAGACGGACGTCGCCACGCCCTGGCCACGGGAGTTGACCCCGACGAGGGGGATCTCGGCGGCGGTGGCGGCGGCGTAGGCGCCGGCGATGGCGTCCTCGTCCAGCGCCCAGGCGGCGATGCCGTCCGCCTGCTGGTCGACCATGGTCTGCACGTGGGAGACCTGGGTGTCGGCGGAGAGGTTCGCGTCGTAGACCTGGACATCCCAGCTCAGCTCCTCGGCGGCCTGTTCGAAGCCGGCGGAGAGGTCCTGCTGCCCCTCCTGGGCCTGGACGGGGGAGGAGAGGGCGACGGCGAGTTCGGAGTCGGAGCCGCCGCCCCCGTCGCCGCATGCGGTGCCGGTCGCCAGCAGGACGAGGGCCAGGGCGCCGGTGGCGAGGGTGCGGCGGGAGGGGCCGGGGGCGGTGGGCGGGGTGGGCGGTGTCGGTGGCATGGCGGTGTTCCCGTCGGTCGGTTCGGTGCGGAGGGCGCGGGGGCGGCAGGGGGCTGTGCGGGTGGGCGGTTCAGACGCGTGGTGGCGCGGTGACGCGTCGTCCGGCGGTGTCGACGAGGACCCAGTCGTCCTCGACGCGCACCGGGAAAGTGCCCAGCGGAGTGACCGCCGGCGCGCTCAGGGCCGCCCCGGTGCGGACGCTGAAGGTCGCGAAGTGCAGGTCGCACTCGACGGTCTCGCCGTCGAGGTAGCCCTGGGAGAGGGAGAACTCGGCGTGGCTGCACGTGTCGTCCACGGCGTAGAAGGCACCGTCCACGTTGAACAGGGCGATCGGCGGGCAGACGCCGGGCACCCTGACGGCCTCGCCAGGGGACAGTTCGGTCACGGCGCAGACCCGGGTCCAGACAGCGGTCTCAGACACCGACGACCTCCTCCGGCCTGGCCTGACTCCGGGTCGGCCCCAGGGGCGCTTTCCGCCGCCGACGCCGTGGCCCGGCGGAGGAGCGGGCCACCCCGATGCCGACGGCGAGGATGAGCAGCGCGCCGTTGACGGCCTGGCGCCAGAAGCTGGAGACGTCGGTGAGGGTCATCGTGTTCTGCACCACGCCGAGGAACAGCACGCCGAGGACCGTGCCAGCGACGCCGCCCTTGCCGCCCGTGAAGGAGGCGCCGCCGATCAGGACGGCCGCCAACACCCCGTTCAGCAGCGAGGGATCGGTCTGCGGCGAGGCCCCGGTCAGCCTGCCGACCTGGATGGCCGCCGCCACGCCGGCGGTGAGGCCCGCCAGCACATAGACCCACACCGTGGTCCGCCGGACGTCGACGCCGTTGAGCCTGGCGGCCTCGGCGTTGGAGCCGACGGCGTACAACGCCCGCCCGAACCTGGTGTAGTTCAGGACGCCGGCGGCCAGCAGCACCAGCAGCACGTCGAAGAGCAGGAGGATCGGGACGGGACCCACGTCGTCGGTGGCGAAGGTGCGCAGCGGCTCGAACGCGGGCTCCTCGAAGACGTTGACCGTGGCACCGTCGTTGAGCACCAGCGCCAGGCTGGTGGCGATGGACGACATGCCCAGCGTCACCACCAGGAACGAGATGCCGGCGCGGGCGATGAGCAGTCCGTTGACCAGGCCAAGCAGCACCCCGCCGGCCAGGCCGGCGGCCAGGCACACGACCAACGGGAGCCCGGCGCCCAGGAGCAGCCCCAAAACCATGCCGGAGGTGGCGGTGACACCGACGAACGACAGGTCGATGCCGCCAGCGATGATGACGAAGGTCACGCCGATGGCCAGCGCCAGCACCACGCTGTTGGAGCCGACGATGTTCATCAGGTTGTCCCAGGTCGGGAAGGACGGCATGGTCACCGAGGCGACCAGCAGCAGCACGGCCAAGGCGATCGCGACCCCGCCGGTGTCGCCCAGGCGGAGCCGGGGCAGGCGGCGGCCGGGCGGAGCGGCGGTGGGCGGCGGTTCTTCGACGACGTTCATGTCACCCTTCCGGTTGGTGCGGGGCAGCGGTGTGCGTGGCGGCGGAGTGCGGTTCAGGGGGCAGCGGCGAGCGGGGGGTCGCGACGGACGGGGGCGGCCTCCTCGCCGGGGACCGGTGCCGACACGCCCGGGGCCTCGCCGGTGACCATCGCGTGGTTGACGGCCTCCTCGGTGATGGCGGAGCCGTCGAGGCTGGCCACGACCCGGCCCTGGAACATCACCAGCACCCGGTCGCACAGCCCGCACAGCTCGTTCAGCTCCGAGGAGATGAACAGCACGCCGGCGCCGCGCTCCGCCTGCTGCCGCAGCAGCGCGTAGATGGCGCTCTTCGACTGGATGTCCACCCCGCGCGTCGGCTCGCTCAGCACATAGGCCGGGAGTTGGCGGTCGAAGAGGCGGCCGATCACGACCTTCTGCTGGTTGCCCCCGGAGAGCGCCGAGACCGGCAGCCGCATTGAGGCGGTCCTGATGCCGTAGCGCGTCACGGCCGAGGCCACGCCGGCGCGTTCGGCGGCCGGCCGGAGCACCCCGCGCCGGAAGACCCGGTCGGGCCAGGCCAGGGCGAGGTTCTCGGCGACGGACCGCGGGCCGAGCAGCGCCTGGGCCCTGCGGTCCTCGGGCACAAAGCCGAGGCCGCCGCGCAGCGCGGCGCCGGGGGAGCCCGTCGGCAACGGCCGGTCACGCACCCGCACTTCGCCCTCGGCGGCGATGACTCCCGCCAGCGCCCGGCCGAGCACGTCCTTCCCCGAGCCCGACAGGCCGGCCACCCCGACGATCTCCCCGGCGGCGACGGCGAGGTCCACGGGACCCAGGTCCCCCGCCCCGCTCGCGGCGCGCAGCCCCCGGGCGCGCAGAGCCACGCTGTCGCGGTCCGGCTCGTGGCGGCGCCGCCCGTAGTAGTCGCCCAGCTCCCGGCCGACCATCAGCCGCACCAGATCGTCCCTGTGGGTCTCGCGCACCGGGGCGGTCGCCACGATCCGCCCGTCGCGCAGCACGGCGGCGGTGTCCGCGATCCGGTAGATCTCGTTCATCCGATGCGTGATCATCACCACCGCCGCGCCCCGGGCGCGGCGGTCGGCGACGATGCCGAGCAGCATGTCGGCCACCTTCTCGGAGAGCGAGCTGGTGGCCTCGTCCAGCACGAGTACGCGCGGCTCGGTGGCCAACGCCCTGGCGATCTCGACCTGTTGGCGCGACTCGATGGGCAGGTCGGCGACTCGCGCCCGGGGGTCGAGCCGCATACCGATGCCGTCGAACAGCCCGGCGGCCTGTTCCTCGAGTTTCCGCCAGGAGATGATCCCCCGTTTGACCGGCTGTCGTCCCAGAAAGACGTTCTCCGCCACCGAGAGATCACCGGCCAATGCGATCTCCTGACTGATCAACGCGATACCGTGTCCGAGCGCGGTCCGGGAATCGGGTATCCGGACGGCCTTTCCGTCCAGGAGTATCTCGCCGGAGTCGGGTGCCAGAGCACCCCCGACGATGCGCGCGATGGTGGACTTGCCCGAGCCGTTCTCACCGGTCAGGGCCGTGACGGTGCCCGCGTGGAACGCCAGGTTCACATCCCGCAGAGCAATGGCCGCCCCAAATCGCTTGGATATTCCCGCGATTCTCAGTATGGGCTCGGAACTTCTCTGAACATTGCCGGGCTTCATGCGGTCGAGGTTATGGCAGGCCGGATCGCTTAACCATCCCCTCCCGGAGGCAGTTGCCCGCATCCCCACTTTCAGGGATGAAGCGACCGGCGCCCGGCGCATGTTAACGCGAAAGTCATGGAATTATTTCCGGCTTATTTCGGAACCCTCTCCCGGTGCCGAAGGCGCGCGGCGGACGATACCGCGGGCAACATTCCCGCAATACCGCCCGGCGCCCGACCCGCGCCTCTCACGGACGCGCGGCATGGCGTCTCCACGCGACCGTGCGGCACCGCCGTTCAGCACGGCTCCAGCGGGTACACCTCGCCGGGATCGGTTGGCTCCAGGCGCAGCCATCCCTCCCGGCGTGGCCCCCTGGTGTGGAGCAACGCCGTCTGGCCCGCGAGGAGTTCACCCGGTGCAGCGTGCTGCGCAGGGCCAGCCACACGCCGCAGGGCGCCCGGCCCGGCCGATAGCGCGTGCCCGTCGGATCGTCCCGCGAGTCGTCGGGGGGCGGCGGCTCGTCGCAGTCCAGCGCCCTCGCCCAGCGCCCAGCTCGGCGGGTCGAGGGCGAGCCATCAGCGGGGCCCTCGCCACCGCCGCACCGGAAGCGAAGGCCGAGGTCTACCGCAACCTCGGCCTCAAACTGACCTGTGAGCCCCAGAAAGCACTCGTGCGGGCCGAGGCCGACCTCGACCCGCACACGTTGGGGATACGGTCGGTGTCCGAGGACCGACACGACCACTACGCCCACGCCCTGAGCAGGCAGACACGGTTTGTCGTGGGGTGAGGGTCTGTCCAGTCAACGGCTGATCTTGGTTGTTGAGGTTCAGTGAGGTTTTCTC
>NZ_QEST01000157.1 GCF_003311645.1 Streptomyces sp. PT12
CACCACCCACCACACCAGCCCCCACCCCAGGCCGCCCCGCCAAGAACTCCCGCAGCCGCGTGGTCTGTTGCTCCAGTGCCGCGGCGTCCGCGGCGGCCAGGGGCCAGGGGATGACGCCGCTGGCCGCCTCGGCCGACGGGGTCGGGCGGTCCTCGTCGTCGTCTTCGCCCTCGGGGGCCTGCTCCAGGATGATGTGCGCGTTGGTGCCGCTGATGCCGAACGAGGAGACGGCGGCCCGGCGGGGTTCGCCGGTCTCCGGCCAGGGCCTGGCCTCGGTGAGCAGCCGCACCGCGCCGGAGTCCCAGTCGACATGCGGCGAGAGCGCGTCCACATGGAGGGTCCTGGGCAGCACTCCGTGCCGCATCGCCATGACCATCTTGATGATGCCGCCGACGCCGGCGGCGCGCTGGGCGTGGCCGATATTGGACTTGAACGAGCCCAGCCAGAGCGGGCGTTCGGAGTCGCGGCCCTTGCCATAGGTGTTGAGGAGAGCCTGGGCCTCGATGGGGTCGCCGAGCGTGGTGCCGGTGCCATGGGCCTCGACGGTGTGCACCTCGTTGGCGGCGAGGCGGGCGTTGGCCAGCGCCTGGCGGATCACGCGTTCCTGCGCGGGCGCGTTGGGCGCGGTGAGGCCGTTGGACGCGCCGTCCTGGTTGATCGCGGAGCCACGGATCACGGCCAGCACCCGGTGCCCGTTGCGGCGCGCGTCGGAGAGGCGTTCGATCATCAGCATGCCGACGCCCTCCGCCCAGGAGGTGCCGTCGGCGCTGGCGGCGAACGCCTTGCAGCGGCCGTCGGGGGCCAGGCCTCGCTGCCGGCTGAACTCGGTGAACATCTCGGGGGTGGCGAGGACGGCGACGCCGCCGGCGAGAGCGAGGGAGCATTCGCGGCCGCGCAGCGCGGTGACGGCCTGGTGGAGCGCGACCAGCGAGGAGGAGCAGGCGGTGTCGACGGTGACGGCCGGGCCTTCGAGGCCGAAGGTGTAGGAGACGCGGCCGGAGGCGACGCTGGCGTCCTTGCCGGTCATGGCGTAGCCCTCGACGCCGTCGGGGAGACGTCCGAAGGTGCCGCCGTAGCCGTAGTTGCCGGCGCCGACGAAGACTCCGGTTTCGGTGCCGCGCAGCGCCGAGGGGGCGATCCCGGCGCGTTCGATGGCCTCCCAGGAGGTTTCCAGGAGCAGCCGCTGCTGGGGGTCCATGGCCAGCGCCTCGCGGGGCGAGATCCCGAAGAGCCGGGCGTCGAACTGATCGCAGTCGTAGAGGAATCCGCCCTGCCGCACATAGCTGGTGCGGGGGGTGTCGGGCTCGGGGTCGTAGAGGGCGTCCAGGTCCCAGCCCCGGTTGGTGGGGAACTCGGAGATGCCGTCGCCGCCCTCGTCGACCAGCCGCCACAGGTCCTCGGGCGACCGCACATCGCCGGGAAAGCGGCAGGCGATGCCGATGATGGCGATCGGCTCGTGCTCGCGCTCCTCCAGTTCGGTGATGCGCCGGCTCGCCTGCCGCAGGTCCGTGGTGGCCCGCTTGAGGTAATCGCGAAGCTTTTCTTCGATACTCATGTCGGTGTCACTCAATCCAGAGCCGCGTCAGGGGATTTCTATTTCGTCGAGCAGATCGAAGAGTTCGCTGTCGGATGCGGACTCCACGGTGTCGTCGGCCGCCCGTTCCCTCGTTCCGCCCCGGCCGCCGTCCCACTGGGTGAGCAGGGAACGCAGCCGCAGGGTGATCTCGCCGCGCTGGTCCTCGGGGGCGGTGAGGGTGGCGAGGGCGGCCTTGAGCCGGTCGAGTTCGGTCAGCACGGAGGCGGCGGCGTCGCCGCTCTCGTCCGGGGTGATCTGGGCGAGCAGGGTTTCGGCCAGATCCGCTGGCGTCGGATGGTCGAAGGCGGCGGTGGCCGAGAGGCGCACCCCGGTGGCGGCGGCGAGCCGGTTGCGGAGTTCGACGGCGGTCAGCGAGTCGAATCCGGCGTCCCGGAAGCTGCGTTCGGCGGCGATATCGCGCACCTCGCTGTGGCCGAGGACGCCGGCGGCCTGTTCGCGCACCAACTCCAGGGTGATGCGGAGCCGTTCGGCCTCCGGGACGCCGGCGAGGCGGCGCCTGATGTCCTGTGCGTCGGCGGGTCCCGCGGCCGTGCCAGCGGCCCGGCGGGCCGGGGCGTGGACGAGCCCGCGTAGCAGCGGTGGCACGCCGCCCTCGGCGGCGGCGCGGGTGCGGACGGTGGCCAGGTCGAGGCGGACGGGAACGACGGCGGGTTCGCCGAGGTCGAGCGCCGCGTCCAGCAGGGCCAGTCCCTCGCGGGAGCTGAGCGGGCGGACGCCGGAGCGGCCGAGGCGGGCCCGGTCGCTGGCGCCGAGCGTCGCCGTCATGCCGCTGGCCTCCGCCCAGAGGCCCCAGGCCAGGGAGAGGGCGGGCAGGCCACGGGAGCGGCGCTGGCGGGCCAGCTCGTCCAGGAAGGCGTTGGCCGCCGCGTAGTTGCCCTGTCCTGGGCCCCCGAGGACGGCGGTGGCCGAGGAGAACAGGACGAACGCGGTGAGGTCGGCGTCGGCGGTCAGCTCCGCCAGGGCGAGGGTCGCCTCGACCTTGGGCGCCAGCACCCGCTCGACCTGTTCCTCGGTGAGGGAGGCGACCACGGCGTCGTCCACCACGCCGGCGGTGTGCACCACGCCCCGCAGCGGCTGGCCCGGCGGGATGTCGGCGAGCACCTTGGCCAGGGCGGTGCGGTCGGTGACATCGCAGGCGGCGACGGTCACCGAGGCGCCCTCGTCCTCCAGTTCGGCGATCCAGGCGTCGGTGCCTTCGGCGGCGCGGCCCCGGCGGCTCACCAGCAGCAGATGGCGCACCCCGTGCCGGGTCACCAGATGCTGGGCGACCAGTCGGCCGAGGGTGCCGGTGCCGCCGGTGATCAGCACGGTGCCGTGCGGGTCCCAGGTGGCGGGCGCGGTCAGCACGACCTTGCCGATGTGCTTGGCCTGGCTGACATGGCGGAACGCCTCGGGGGCGCGCCGCATGTCGAAGGTGGTGACGGGCAGCGGGCTGAACGCTTCGGCGGCGAACAGCTCAAGGACCTGGCCGAGGATCGCCCCGATCCGTTGGGACGTCAGTTCGGCGATGTCGAAGGTCCGGTAGGTGACCCCCGGGTACTGCTCGGCGATCGCCTTGGGGTCGCGGATATCGGCCTTGCCCATCTCCAGGAACCGGCCGCCGCGTGGCAGCAGTTGGAGGGAGGCGTCGACGAACTCGCCGGTGAAGGCGTTGAGTACGACATCGACGCCGCGCCCTTCGGTGGTGGCGAGGAAGGCGTCCCGGAAGGCGGTGTCGCCGGTGGACGCCAGATGGGCGTCGTCCAGGCCGAGTTCGGTGAGCGCTGGCCATTTGCCCTCGCTGGCGGTGGCGAACACCTCGGCGCCCAGATGCCGGGCCAGCCGCACGGCGGCCATGCCGACGCCGCCGGCGCCGGAGTGGATCAGCACGGACTCGCCGGCCTTGAGCTCGGCGAGGTCCACCAGGCCGAGCCAGGCGGTGACAAAGGCGACCGGCACGCCGGCGGCCGTCTCGAAGGACCAGCCGGCCGGGATCCGCGCCAGGGCCCTGGCATCGGCCACCGCCTGGAGGCCGAAGCCCCGGGCGACCATGCCCAACACGGCATCGCCCACGGCCAGTTGGCTGACCTCCCGGCCGATCTCGGTGACGATGCCGGCGGCCTCGTCGCCGAGCCAGGGCGCGGTCTCGCCCGAGTACATGCCGAGCGCGATCAGCACATCGCGGAAGTTCATCCCGGCTGCGCGGACCGCGATCCGCACCTCGTTCGGGCCGAGCGGCGCGGCGGCCTCCGGGCTGGGCAGCAGCCGCAGGTTCTCCAGCGACCCCGGCTTGGTGGTTTCCAACCGCCAGGGTTCGGCGGGGGGTTGGAGGCCGTCGCCGCCCTCGGAGCGGACCAGGCGCGGGCAGAGCGTCGCGTCGCCGAGCAGCCGCAGCTGCTCCTCGCCGCTGCCGACGGCGGCGGCCAGCTCGGGCAGCGGGCGCTCGCGGTCGGTCTCGACCAGCACCAGCCGGCCAGGGTTCTCCGCCTGGGTGGAGCGCCCCAGGCCCAGCACGGCGGCGTGCCCGAGGTGTTCGGAGCGGGTGACGAGCGCCAGCCGGGCGTCGGCGAACCGCTCGTCGGCGAGCCAGCGGCGCAGCAGCGCCAGGGTTTCGGTGACGGCCCGGTGGACGTCCAGCGCCTCGTCGACGCGGGCGATCACCAGATCGGGCGGGCCATCGGCGGCCAGCCGGTCCAACGCGTCGTCACCGGTGGGGAGTTCGACGGCGCGCGGGGTGCTTGTCGACTCGCCGACGGGGATCCAGTCCACCTGGTAGAGCGATTCGGGGCCGACGGGCGCGGTGCGCAGGTTCTCCACGGAGACCGGGCGGACGGCCAGCGAAGCGATGGCGGCAACGGGCCGTCCGGCGGTGTCGGCGACCGTCAGCGACAGGGCGTCGCCCGCGCCGGGGGCGAGCCGGACGCGGAGCGCGGTGGCGCCGGAGGCGAAAAGCTCGACGCCCTCCATGGCGAACGGCAGCACCGGCCGACCGTCGTTGTGCACCAGGCCGAGCAGCGGGATGGGGTGCAGCGCGGCGTCCAGCAGCGCGGGGTGCAGCCCGAACTCGCCCGGCTCGGTGCCCTCGGGGAGGGCGACCTCGGCGAACACCTCGTCGCCGCGCCGCCACAGCGCGCGCAGCCCGATGAACGCCGGGCCATAGGCCAGGCCGATGGCGGCGAGCCTGGCGTAGGCGTCGGTGAGGTCGACGGGTTCGGCGTCGGCGGGCGGCCACTGCCGCAGATCGGCGCCCGGCCCGGTGGTGACGGTCGCGGCCAGGAACCCGGAGACATTGCGCACCCAGGGGGCGTCGTCCTGGCCGTCGGGGCGGGAGTGCACCCCGATGGGGCGGCGCCCCGTCTCGTCGGGCTCGCCGACGATGATCTGCAACTGTCGGCCGCCGCGCTCGGGGAGGATCAGCGGCGTCTGGAACGTCAGTTCCTCGACGCCAGCGCAGCCGACCTCGTCGGCTGCGCGGATCGCCAGATCGGCGAAGGCGGTGCCGGGCACCACCACGGCGTCGCCCACCAGATGGTCGGCGACCCAGGACGGCGGGGAGGCCGTCAGCCGACCGGTCAGCACCATGCCGGCGCCGTCGGCCAGTGGGACGACCGCGCCGAGCAGCGGATGGCCCGCCGACCTGGCGCCGAGCGCGGCGGCGTCGGTGCCGCCGACTCTCGGCCGCACCCAGTAACGCCGGTGCTGGAAGGAGTAGGTGGGGAGGTCGACGCGGGCGCCGCCGGGGTGGAGCGCCGCCCAGTCGACATGGGCGCCGGCCGTCCAGACCCGGGCGGCGCCCTCGATCGCGGCCAGCGGCTCGGGGCGGTCCTTGCGCCGCAGCACGCCGACCACCAGGTCCTCCGGGGTGTCGACGGCCTCGACGGCGAGTCCGGCGAGGGTGCCGTCGGGGCCGATCTCCAGCGCCTGCCGGACGCCTTCGGCCTCGAAGACCCGGACCGCGTCGGCGAACCGCACGCCCTCGCGGGCATGCCGCAGCCAGTACTCGGGCGACGCCAGATCGCCGTCGGCGGCGCGCCGGCCGGTGAGGGTGGAGACCACCGTCAACTGGGGCCTGTGGAAAGTCAGTCCGGCCAGAACCGTACGGAAATCGGCCAGCATCGGGTCCATCAGCGGCGAGTGGAAGGCGTGGCTGACCCGCAGCCGGCGGGTGCGCACGCCGCGTTCCTCGAAGTCGGCGGCGATCGCGGTCACCACCGGCTCGGCGCCGGAGATCACGGTGGCCTCGGGCCCGTTGACGGCGGCGACGCCGGCGACCTCGCCATGGTCGGCCAGCAGCGGGACCACCTCGTGTTCGGGCGCGGCGATGGCGACCATCGCGCCGCCCGCTGGCAGCCGCTGCATCAGTCGGCCCCTGGCGGCGACCAGGGCGGCGGCGTCCGGCAGCGAGAGGATGCCGGCGACATGGGCGACGGCGATCTCGCCGACGGAGTGGCCGGTGAGCAGATCGGGGCGGACGCCCCAGGAGGCGATCAGCCGGTGGAGGGCGACCTCGAAGGCGAAGAGCGCGGGCTGTGCCCACTCGGTGCGGTGCAGCCTGGCCTCGTCGTCGCCGAAGACCACCTCGTTCAGCGGGCCAGGCAGCAGCGGGTCGAGAACGTCGGTGACCTCGTCCCAGGCGGCGGCGAACACCGGGAAGGCGGCGCGTAGTTCGCGGCCCATGCCCAGGCGTTGGGCACCCTGGCCGGCGAAGAGCAGGCCAAGTCGGCCGTCGCCGCGAGCGGTGCCGCTGAGCACTCCGGCGCGTTCGGTGCCCTCGCCCAGGGCGCGGAGCCCGTCGAGCAGCCCCTCGGGGGCGTCGCCGACCACCACGGCGCGGTGGGCGAGGGTGGCCCGGGTGGCGGCCAGGGACCAGCCGATGTCCCCCGGATCGGCTCCGCCGCCCGCTCCCTCGACGAACTCCCTTAGGCGCACGGCCTGTTCACGGACGGCCTCGGGCTGGCCACCGGAGAGCACCCATCCGAAGGCGGCGGGGGTTCCGGCGGTCTCGGGGGCCGGGGTTTCGGCTTGGGCTTCCGCTTCGACGGGGGGCGCGTCGGCCAGGATCAGATGGGCGTTGGTGCCGCTGATGCCGAACGAGGAGATACCGGCACGGCGCGGCGCCTCACCCCGGGGCCAGGGCCTGGCCTCGGTGAGCAGGGCGACCTCGCTGTCCGCCCAGTCCACATGCGGGCTGGGCCGTTCCGCGTGCAGGGTCCTGGGCAGCAGCCCGTTGCGCAGCGCCATCACCATCTTGATGACGCCGGCCACCCCGGCGGCGGCCTGGGTGTGGCCGATGTTGGACTTCACGGTGCCCAGCCACAACGGGCGTTCGGCCGGCCGGTTCCGGCCGTAGGTGGCGATCAGCGCCTGGGCCTCGATCGGGTCGCCGAGCCGGGTGCCGGTGCCGTGCGCCTCCACCACGTCGACGTCGGCGGCGCCGATCCTGGCGTCGGCCAGGGCGCGGCGGATGACCTGCTCCTGCGCCTCGTCGTTGGGGGCGGTCAGGCCGTTGGACGCGCCGTCCTGGTTGATGGCCGAGCCGCTGATCACGGCGAGCACCTGGTGGCCGTTGCGGCGCGCGTCGGAGAGCCGTTCCAGCACGATCATGCCGACGCCCTCGGCGGGGCCGAAGCCGTCGGCGTCCTCGGCGAACGCCTTGCAGCGGCCGTCGGCGGCGAGGCCCTGCTGGCGGCTGAGGTCGACGATCCAGTTGGGCGCGGACATGATGGTGACGCCGCCGGCTAGGGCGAGGGAACATTCGCCGTCGCGCAGCGCGCGGGCGGCGACATGCAGGGCGACCAGCGACGAGGAGCAGGCGGTGTCGACGGTGACGGCGGGCCCGCGCAGTCCGAAGGTGTAGGCGATCCGGCCGGACATCACGCTGGTGGTGTTGCCGACGGCGAGATAGCCCTCCAACTCCTCGGCGGACGCGTCGCCGTGCCGGGGGGCGTACTCCTGGGGCGCGGCGCCGACGAAGACGCCGATGTTGTCGCCGCACAGCGCGGTGGGGGGCAGTCCGGCGCGCTCCAGGGCCTCCCAGGAGGTCTCCAGGAGCAGCCGCTGCTGCGGGTCCATGGCCAGCGCCTCGCGAGGCGAGATGCCGAAGAGTTCGGCGTCGAACTCGCCCGCCTCGACGAGGAAGCCGCCGGCCCGCACATAGCTGGTTCCTGGGGTCAACGGGTCGGGGTCATAGAGCTGTTCGAGGTCCCAGCCCCGGTCGTCCGGGATGGGGGCGATGCCCTCGGCGCCGTCGGCGACCAGTCGCCACAGGTCCTCGGGGGAGGCCACCCCGCCGGGGAACCGACAGGCCATGGCGACCACGGCGATCGGCTCCCGCTGCCTCGCCTCGGTTTCGGTCAGCCGCTGCCGGGTCTGCCGCAGGTCGGCCGTGACGAGCTTGAGGTATTCGCGGAGCTTTTCTTCGTTAGCAGACATCGGAAAGCCACTCTCCACAAGGAAAGCCGAATGGGAATCACGGCGACGTGCCGGGCGGTCAGGCGGTCGGACATCCGGCCTATGTCGGGTGGGTGAAAGCCAAGAACGAGTCCTCACGCGCGGCGCTGTGGACCTCGGTCAGATGGCCCCATGCTGTTTCGTTGCCCGGGTGGATGTCTGCGTGTCACTTCTCGCGCTCCCCCGCGCTCTTGCCCACCGATTGTGTGCCGGGCGAGACGCCGCTGCTCTGGGGACCGACCCCAGGCGGGACCCTAGTACTGCGTGGTCGCACGGGGTGAGGGCCTCCGACGTGCGCGGAACGGGGTCAGTGTCACCCCGGCTCCCGGGAGTTGACACCCCCGGGGCACCCTGGGACAGCCCGGAGTCGGCGGCCCCGGTGACCCCCTCCGGCTCTCCTCGCGCGCGCCCCAGGGCGATTCCGAAAGGTCTTCGGACGCGATCCGGGACGTGCTCCCGATCATGTGCCGAGCGTGTGGACGCATTGTCGCCTGCACCGGGCGGTGCTCGACGAACTCGCCGCCAGCGGGCTTCTCGTCCTGTCCCGGGTGGGTCTCGACTCCGCTCACGTGCGGGCCAGAAAAGGGGGCGAACTCACAGGTCCGAGCCCCGTGGGCCGGGGTAAGCCCGGTTCCCGGATGCACATCCTGTCCGATGCGAACGGACTGCCTGTCGTGGGCTGTCTCAGGTGGCAACGCCCACGACAGCGAAGGACGAAAGCCCCTGCTCGCCGGTCTCCAATCGAGACACGACCCCGAACGCGGCCGGCAGTACCGGCCCGGCAAGGTGCACGGCGACAAAGCATGTGAACTTCCTGACCTGGGTAGATGGCTCCGCGGTAAGCGCATCGTCGTCCGGATCGCTCACAAGGGAGTGGAGTCCAGCCAGCGGCTGGGCCGTCACCAGTGGGTGATCGAACGCACGATGTCCTGGCTATCCGGCTACCGGCGCCTCTCACCCCGCTACGAACGCCATCCCCGCGACTACCTGGCCTTTCTCGGCCCCGCCGCCGCCCTCACCTGCGACAAACGCCTCCGCCGACTCGCCACGTAGGACTACGTAGGACACGGTCTTAGCAGCACACCTTGACTCCGCCCATGAAGTGCCGTATTCGGCACCCACACACAGGCCCACCCCGGGGGTGCGCAATACCCTTCCAACCGTTTCCCAAGGGGAAGCGGAGGAATCCGTTCGACAGCCCGTGATCAGGCCGTTTGCACACGCTGGCACCCACAACAGGCAGTGAGGGAGGGGCAACGAGCGGCGACGAGGCGTCGGCTCCCGGGGCGGCCGACCGCGGGGCGGCGAAGGCGCCCGGCGGCCACCCTGAACCGCCGACAGCGGCGCGACCGCGCTGTAAACTCCCTGGCCAGTTGGGGTGCGTCGGCTCGCAACTCAGGGGCCGACTCGCCGCGTTGTGCGTGGATTCCCACCGTTTCCTGTGATACTCGCGACCCCGGGTGACCCCGGAGGTACGCTCGACCGGTGCGACCCCCACGGCTAACTCGACGACGATACGGCGGAAAGTCGATTGCCATCGCGAACCATGGCTCCACTTCCCATCCCGAGAGACTTGGGATATCGTTGTTCGCGCTTGGTCCTGCTGCGCCGCTCTGACCCAGCGGCCTGACCAAACTGTTTAGTTACACCGAAATGTACTCGGTGTTAACAGTTTTACGGGGAGATCTTCTTATGGTGTCCTGCGCTCCATCGTGCCGCTCCGATTCCTCCTGTCCCACCTCGCTTCTCGCGTGTTTCCACGGGTCAACAAACACCAACAGACCCGTGTCTCGTCTCTAGTCCGCTGGCCATCAACGCCACACGTTCTGGCGCCATGCGAAACACGCCTGCCCGGGGTCGAGGAATTCGGCCGACTTCAAGGAGATGAGTACATTCATGCTCGCGGGAGCCAACTCGGCCGTTCGGATCGACGAGCCGTCACTGATCGAGCGTGACGAGGAACTGCGCGTCCTCGCCGGGACACTGGACGACCTACGCACCGGGAGCGGCGGATTCGTCCTCGTCGAGGGGCCGTTCGGAACCGGCAAGAGCGCGCTGCTGCATATCCTGCGGCAGGGCGCCGAGGCGGCCGGGTTCACCGTCCTCCAGGCCAGGGGCAGCGCCTTCGAGACCGGCCACCCCAACGGCCTGGTGCGGCAGATCCTGGAGCACTGGCTCGCCTCCGCCGCGCCGCCGCAGGGCCGGGGGCCCGCCGATCCGGCGACGCTGCTGACCCCGCTACTCGACTCCCCCGAAGCCCTCGACAAGCCGGGCGGCCCCAGCTGGGGAATCCCGGATCCGGAGCGGCAGGAACGCGAACACGACAGACTGCTCAGGCTGTTGGCCGATCTGGCCGACACCAGGCCACTGGTCCTGCTGCTGGACGACCTGCATCTGGCGGACTCCGCCTCGATGCGCTTCCTCGGGCGCCTCGGCGGCCTGATCGCCCAGCACCCCGTTCTCTGCTGCGCCACCGCGCCTCCCCCGGCACGTTCGGGCCCCCGGCTCGGCCTGGACGAGCTCCCCGTGCAGACGCTGCTCGCCCCGGCGGCCCCCCGTTCCCTGGTCCTCGACCCGCTCAGCGAGGACGGGGTGTGCGCCCTTCTCGCGTCCGCCGTGCCGGGGCAGCTCTCCGCCACCTCGGTGCGCGCCTGCTACGAGGCGACCGTGGGCAACCCGTTCTTCCTGCGGGAGTTGGTCGGCGAACTCGGCGGCGGGCTCGCCGACCCCGCCCGGATATCCGCCGCGGGACCGCGCACCGTCGCCCGCCGCATCCTGCGCCGGGTGCACCATCTGCCACGGCGCGGCGTCAACGGCGCGCTGGCCGCGACCAACGCGCTCGCCGTGCTGGACGTCGCGGACAGCGTCGAACAGCTCGCCACCGTCGCCGATCTCAACCCGGCCGAGGCGGCGCACGCGGTCGTCGCGCTCCGCGCCGCGGGCGTCGTCGACTGGGCCGAACCGCCACGGTTCGCCGCCCCCATCGCCCGCAACGCCGTCTACACCCATATGGCGCACGCCTTCCGCTACCGCGCCCACTACGCGGCGGCCCAGGTCCTCACCGACCAGGGCGCGCCGCCGCAGCGGATCGCCACCCATCTGCTGCATGTGCCACCTTCCACCGACGGGCGCGCCGTGGAGACGCTGGTCGCCGCCGGCCGGGCCGCGCTCGGCGAGGGCGATCCCGCCCGGGCCCTCTCCCTGGTACGTCGCGCCGCCCGGGAGAACGTCCCGAGCCGCACGCTGCCCCGGCTGCTGGCCGTGCTGGGCGAGGCCGAACACCGCACCGGCCATCCGCAGGCCGTGCACCATCTCAGGGACGCCATCAGCCTGACCCCGGAACCGGCCGAGCGCGCCCGGGTCGCGCTGCAGCTGGGGGCCGCGCTCACGGTCGCCGCACGCCACGAGGAGGCCGCCGAGGTCTATCGCCGGGCCCATGCCGAACTGGGCGGCGAGCACCCGAAGTTGGCCGCCCGGCTGTGCGCGGCGCACAGCCGGCTCGACCATCTGGGCGCCACCGGCCGAGGCAGCGTCCCCGAGCTGGTGCGGGAGCTGGGCGCCACCTCCCGCGCCACCATCGGCGAACGGACCCCCGACGACGCGCACTCGCTGGCGCTCGGCGCGGCCCGCGCCCTGCTCAGCGGGGCGCCGGGGCACCGCGTCATCCAACTGGTCGACCAGGCCCTGACACACGACCACGTGATCCGCCACTCCGAGGACGACACCCGGGTGCCCTGGTTCCTGGCGTACTGCCTCTACAGCTGCGACAAGCTCGCCGAGGCCGGCACGATCCTGGACGACGCCATCCAGCAGGCGGTGAGCGCCGGCGTCGACTCCCGGGGGCTGCGCGCCCTGCGGGCCCATGTCAACCTGCACCGGGGGATGCTGTCGGAGGCCAAGAACGACGCCAGCGCCTCCCTGGAGCAGTGCACGGCCGGCGAGGCCGACGCGCTGGGCCGCTCCTTCGCCGTGCTGGCCCTCACCGATCTGCTGATCCTGCGCAACCAGCCGGACATGGCGGCGCGCGTCTTCGAGGAACACGGCGGCTGGCACGACCCCGGGACCAGTCGGCTGGGGGATATCGCGCTGCTGATCGGCCGCCGTCATCTGCACGCGGTCAGGGGTGACTCCGAGGCCGGGATGCGGGATGGCGAACGCATCCTCTCCCTGCTCAGGGAGACCGGCTCCACCACCCCCGCGCTCACCCCCCTCCCCAGCATGGTGGAGAACCTGGTGAGCCTCGGCCAGCTGGATCGGGCGCAGGCACTGGCCGCCGAACACCTCGCCGACGCACGCTCGTTCGGCACCCACCGGATCGTCGCCCGCGCCCTGTACGCCTATGCCCGCACCCGGGGCGGCGACGACGCCATCGAACCGCTGGAGGAGGCCGTCGAACTGCTCGACGGCTCGCCCGCCATCGTCGACCGCTGCGCCTGCCTGCTGCAACTCGGCGCCGTGCTGCGGGACACCCGGCGCACGGCGCAGGCCAGGCGGCGGCTCAGGGAGGCCGACGAGGTGGCCGAGACGATCGGCGCCACCGCGTTCAGCGGCGCGACCCGACGCGCGCTGGCCGCCCTGGGGGGGCGGACCCGCGACACCGGGCGGCCCCACACCTGGGGGCTCACCCCCAGGGAGCACCGGGTCTCCGTCCTCGCCGCCGAGGGCAAGCGCAACCACGAGATCGCCAGCATCCTCTTTGTCACCGTCAAGACCGTGGAATGGCACCTCAGCCAGGTCTACCGCAAGCTGCACATCGACTCCAGAAGCGAACTCAGCCGCGTGCTCAGCCTCGGCTGACCCGCCCCGGGCCGTCCCAGGACTGGGGTGGTGGCCGGGGGAGCGCCCCGAGTCGCCGGCGGTCGCCGGCCGCGCAGAATGACGGTGCGGGCGATGACGGCCATGGCCGACCTCGTCGAGCCAAGTCCCTCGGAAGTTCCCCCGCTTCCGAGGGACTTGGCGTTCGTCCCGGTCCTTCACCGCTTCGCCCCGCCCGTGATCCGACCAACGCCGTGCCCACCGCTTCCGGGCATGTGCGGCATGTCGGAACCCGCGTCTGCCCTTCACCTCAACAGGCAACGGAGTGTGCATCGTATGGCGCCCGGTGAACCCAATGTCATCCTGCGCGGCGGCCCGGTCCAGATCACCGGCCGGTCGCAGCTGCGGTACCACCCGAACGTCGACGAGACGATCAAGATCTCCGTCGGAAACGCCTATGAGCACTATCTGCCCACGCCGGAGACGGTGGAGCACGACGGCAGAAGGCTCACCGTTTTCGAGTGGACCCGACGCACCTATATCGCCGAGTGATCCCGGCCGCCGTCGGCTGACCCGGCACGGCGCCCGCGCCTCGGGGACGGCCCCTCCCGCCCCGGGGCGCGGGCCTGTCCGCCTCCCGGCCCGGCTGGGGTCGACCCGGGGGCCGGCACGGGGCGCACCGAGGCCGGGCGGACACAGAATCGCAGGCGGCGTCCGCATGCCGCGCGAACAACGCCGACCGCGCGCACCATCCCGTGCGCGCACCCATGAACGCGCCCATGAACAGCCCAGGACAAACGGGAGTTCAGGAACTATGACCGTCCAGAAGTCGAAGGCGTCGGCCGAGTCCGCGCGCTCCGGAGCCAGCCATCTCCCCGGTGCGCCAGCGCCGCGCGGCGGTGACCCCATCGCCGTGGTCGGCCTCGCCTGCCGGCTGCCAGGGGCCCCCACCCCCGCCGACTTCTGGCGGCTGCTGCGGGTCGGCGACAACGCCGTGCGTCCGCTGCCCGACAGTCGACGCCGGGCCCCGGGCGGCGACCTGCCGGGCGAGGCACCGGCCGGCTATCTGGACCGGGTCGACACCTTCGACGCGACGTTCTTCGGCATCGCCCCCCGCGAGGCGCGGGCCATGGACCCGCAGCAGCGGCTGATGCTGGAGCTGGCCTGGGAGGCGTTGGAGCACGCCGGCATCGTGCCGGGCACCCTGCGGGACAGCCGCACCGCCGTGTTCGCCTCCACGATGTGGGACGACTACGCCGAACTGGCCACCGCGGGCGGCGCAGACCACCTCGGCGCCTACAGCTTCGCCGGCACCCGTCGCACCATGCTGGCCAACCGCGTCTCCTATCTGCTGGGCCTCAAAGGCCCCAGCCTCACGGTCGATTCGGGCCAGTCGTCCTCCCTGGTGGCGGTGCATCTGGCGTGCGAGAGCCTGCGTCGGGGCGAGGCGACGGCCGCCCTGGTGGGCGGCGTCAACCTGATCCTCGGCGAGGGCTCCATCGCCACCTCGGCCAGCCTGGGCGCGCTCTCCCGCAGCGGGCGCTGCCATACGTTCGACGGGCGCGCCGACGGCTATGTCAGGGGCGAGGGCGGCGCGGTGTTGCTGCTCAAGCCGCTCTACCTGGCGCTGGCCGACGGGGACCGGGTGCACGGGGTGATCCTCGGCAGCGCCGTCAACAACGACGGGGGCGGCGACAGCCTGGGCACCCCGCGCGGCAGTGCGCAGGAGGAGGTGGTGCGGCTCGCCCACGAACGCGCCGCGACCAACCCCGAGCGGGTCGGCTATGTCGAACTGCACGGCACCGGCACCCCCGTTGGCGATCCGATCGAGGCCGCCGCCCTGGGGGCCGCGCTGGGCACGGGGCGCCCGGCGGACGAGCCGCTGCGCGTCGGCTCGGTGAAGACCAATATCGGCCATCTGGAGAGCGCGGCGGGCATCGTCGGGCTGCTCAAGGTGGTGCTCAGCATCACCGGCGGCGAACTGCCGCCCAGCCTCAACTTCGCCGAGCCCAACCCGGACATCCCGCTAAAGCGCCTCAACCTGCGGGTCCAGGCCGAACTGGGCCCCTGGCCGGGGAACGGCGCGGAGCCGCCGCTGGCCGGCGTCTCCTCGTTCGGCCTGGGCGGCACCAACTGCCATGTGGTGGTGGGCGGGTTCACTCCCGTCGACGGCGTCGCCGCGCCTGCCGATGTTCCGGCGTCGGGGGTGGTGTGGCCGTTGTCGGGGGCGTCGCCCGAGGCAT
>NZ_QEST01000181.1 GCF_003311645.1 Streptomyces sp. PT12
ATGCCGGGCCCGGAGGCCAGGAGCCCCGTTTCAGGGCCACGAAAAAGGTAACGGGGCGGCCTGGGGGACCCCGGCGCCCCTTGGGCCGTCCCGCCCGGAGGGCGGGGGCGGGACGGCCGGTGCGGGGGGCGGTCAGCCGATGTCGCAGGCGCCGCCGTTCAACGTGAACGCGTCAGGATCCGCGGCCGACCCCGAGGCCGTGCCCTGGAAGCCGAATGTCACCGAGCCGCCGGGCGGCACCGCGCGGTTCCACGCCGTGGGCCGCGCGACCACGTCCTGGCCGCTCTGGGTGACCGAGGCGTTCCACGCGTTGGTGATCCGCTGGCTGCCGTCGAACGACCACGACAGCTCCCATGGGCTGATCGGGGTCTCGCCCGTGTTGCCGACGCGCACCTCGGACGTGAAGCCGCCGTTCCACCGGTGCGAGGTGTACGACACCTCGCACACCGAGGGCTCGCCGGTGCCTGGGCCATCGCCGCCGCCCGCGCCCAGGTCGTCGACGTAGGACGCGAGCCACGCCAGCGGGGCGTTCCAGTTGATCGTGACCTCGTTGGTCGCGTACGACTCGATGTGGTCGACGTAGCACATCGCCGGGGCGCAGCCCTCGAGCAGGTCCGCGGCGATCGGATCCTCGAGGTTGACGTTGGGGCCGCCGGCCACCGAGCCCGCGGGCGGGTTGGGCAGCGAGGCGTCGAGCTGGTTCGCCCAGTGCCTGTGGTGCTGGTTCCGCGCGTGGCGCTCGCCGTAGCCGGTGACATAGGAGAGGTTCAGCGGGTTCTGGCCCAGCAGGTAGTTCAGCCCGCTGAGCACGCCGTCCCGGTAGGCGGTCTCACCGGTCAGGTCGTGGGCGGTGGCCAGCACGACCATGTTGTTCATGACCTGGCTGTTGGAGCCCCACACATAGTTCTCGTCCGGCAGCGGAACGCCGTAGGCGCCCGCCGCGACCGTCGCGTTGATCCCGTCGGCCGCCTCGGTGACCAGCCCTCTGAACTCCGCGCGCCGCGCGTCGCTCAGCCCGCTGTCCACCGTGGCCAGGCTCAGCGCGCCGAGCGCCGCCGTCGAGCCCCAGCCGAAGCCGCTGGGCGGGAAGATCGCCTCCGCGTCGCCGTGCAGCTCCGAGCCCGTCACATCCGCCAGATAGGCGTCGTCGCCCGTCGTGATGTACAGCTCGGCGGCCGCCCAGTAGAACTCGTCGGTGACGTCGTTGTCGCTGTACGCGCCGCCGCCCGTGCCGTCCAGCGGGTCCGCGTAGCGGTCGGGGTTGGCCAGCGCCGCCTCGTACGCCGTGGTCGCCGCGGCGAGCAGCTCGGCCGCGTAGTCCGCGTCGTACGGCTCGAACAGCCGCGCGCCCTGCGCCGCTGCCGCCGCCAGGTTGAGCGTCGCCGCCGTGGACGGCGGGTGCAGCTCGCGCGGCTGGGAGTCCTCGTGCGGCAGCAGCGGAAGCCCGGTCCACTGCGCGTCGTGCAGCTTGTGGTGCGCCATGCCCGCCAGCTCCTCGCCCGCGGGGACCTGCATCGCCGTCAGGAAGTCCAGCTGCCAGCGGGCCTCG
The DNA here is from genome assembly GCF_003311645.1 of Streptomyces sp. PT12. Lineage (GTDB taxonomy): Bacteria > Actinomycetota > Actinomycetes > Streptomycetales > Streptomycetaceae > Streptomyces. The sequence goes on from NZ_QEST01000181.1 coordinate 1,550, forward strand.
TCGAGGATGTCGGGAACGCCGTTGCCCTGCTCGGGAACGGCGAGCGCGCCGTCGCCCAGCTCGTCGCCGCCCGCGCCCTCGGTGGTCAGCGTGCGCTCGTAGTTCGAGAGGACCTGCGCCGCGGCGATCCCGCCGTTGACGACGTACTTGCCGTGGTCGCCCGCGTCGTACCAGCCGCCCGCCGCGTCCAGGGTGTAGTCGCACGGGTCCTGGGCCCAGCAGGTGACGCCGTCGTCGCCCTGGTTGGGCGCGACGTTGACATGCCCGGCCGGGCGCGCGTACTCCTCGCCCACCAGGTCGGCGTCGATCTCGATGCCGCTGCGGTTGTGGTAGAAGTACGCCAACGCGTCGCTTCGCAACGTGTCGTACAGCTCGCCGCCGATCGCGAACGGTTCGCTTGTTTCGCTGTCGATCGTGACCGTATAGCCCTCGCCCTCGGTCGTCACCTCGCTGAAGTCGAAGGTGTGAACGTTCTCGGCGGAGATCGGGTCCACACCCCGCGGCTCGGTGGTGCCGCTGGCGACCTCGGCGCCCGCCGCGTCGTTGAGCGTCCAGGGCAGCGCCTCGGTGGCCTCGGTGACCAACGTCCCCGCCTTGGGGCCCTCGGTGAGATAGCCAACCTGGTTGACGCGGACCGGGGAGCCGGTGTCCGGCTCATAGACAGGCGGCTCGGCGCCCCCGGTCAGGGACACGTCGTCGAGACAGAAGGTGACGGGATCGTCGCCCCCGCCCACCTGGAACACCAGCTGCGCTGCCTCGTGGTCGGTGCTCGCGGTGAAGACGTGGGTGAACGTCTCGGCCGTCCCTGAGACCGGATCGGCCGACGAGTGCTCGGAGACCCAGGGGTCGACCGCCTGCTGGACGTAGGTGCGCACGGTCAACGGCGCGGTCGAGGTGGCCGTGAAGCTCAGCTCGTAGGACTCGCCCTCGGTGAGCGGGATGCCGTCCTGCCCGACGATGGCATCCCACGGGTTGACGGTGCCGCCCGGCACCTCGGAGCACAGGCGGCCCTCGACGTTGGCGCTCGGGGCGTTCTCCGTCGACCACCACGGGTCGGTGCCGGAGGCGAAGTCGCCGTTGACGATGAGGTTGGCGGGCTGGGCGGTGGCGGCGGACGGCGACGAGAGCGAGAGGGCCCCCGCGGCAAGCCCTGCGGCGATGACGGCGCCCACGAGGCGCCTGCCGCGCCGGGCGCGACCTGGCGCGAGGGGTGGAGGGGAAGGACGGTGGGTCACGGCTCGATCCTTCGGACGTCTGGACATGGGCGAGTGGGAGCGCTCCCAGAGCATCGTGGGCGGATGGCAGGACCCCGTCAAGACCTGGGGAGCGGCGGGCGCGTGGCCGGGACCGCGGCGCGGCGGTGTCGCGCCCTGCCGGGGCGCCTCGCCTCGCCCCCGGTGGAACGAACGTCTCGCGGTGGGTGACGGGGCGCCGCCGAATGGGCGTCTGCGGGGCCAGATCCCCGCCCGCGTCTGCGACGCTGCGTCTTCTGCCACCACCAGCGGGAGCGGCCCATGTCTGTGCGATCCGTCGCGTGCCGAGACGCAGTCGACGCACCGTTGTCCGGCGCGAGTGAGGTGCCGTGCGCGCCTGTTGACCGCGGCCTGGGCATCGAGGGGTTCCGTTACTCGTGCCGAGTCGTCGCCCAACCCGCCGCCCGCGTCCGCCCTGTGGTGATCCTCGGCGGCTCGGAGCAGGACAAGTCCTCCTGGGCGCCGCAGACCAAGCTTCTGTCGTCGCTTGGCACCGTTGTCACGGTCGACCTTCCCGGCTATGGCGACGCGGACTTCCTCCCGGCCCGCCACGGCATCGACTTCCTCGCGCGGGCCGTCGCCCACATGCTGGGCGAGCTGCGCCTCGAACGCGTCAACCTGGTGGGCGTCTGCTACGGCGGCATGGTGGCGCTGCGCTTCGCGCAGCGGTATCCGCGCTTCCTTGACCGCCTGGCGCTGGTCGGCACCCGGTTGACGATTCCCGCGGCGTTCGCGGAGATGGCGCGGCGGTTCGAGGAGTTGCGCGCCCTGGGGGAGAACGAACGCATCGCGGCGATCATGGTCGAAACCTTTATGTCGCCGCCGGGGCTCGGCAGGGTCCGCAGGCGCGCGGCCGTCTCCCGGCTGCTGTACCGGCAGTTCTTGAGGCGCGCCACGCAGGAGGCGGAGGCGGCCGTCGAGAACATCGCCCGCCTGCTCGGCCACGACGTCTACCGCCCGCTGCCCGTGCCTGACGTTCCGGTGCTCGCGGTGACCGGGGAGTACGACACGCTGTGCGCGCCCGCCACGGTGCGCGAGGTCGCGGGCCTCTTCCCCTCGGCGTCGTTCACCACGCTGAGAGAGGCTGATCACCTGATGCCGCTCGAAAGGCCCGCGGAGTTCGCGGACTTGATCGGGCGCTTCTGCGCGGGGCGGCTCAGGGACGAGCTGCCCTATTGCAACGCCGTGGAGCGGGCCGTCCACAGGCCGCCCCGGCCGGGCTGAATATTGGTCCATCGGGGGGTGATGTGGGCTCCGGGCAGGTGAAGGGGGCCATTTCGATGCGTCGTTCCGCGGGTGGCCACTGGAACCTTCCTGCATGAATCCCACCCACCACAAGAGCAGGAACCTCGCCGCGACGGCGGGCCTCGGCGTCGCGCTGGCCGTGATGTGCGTCGGGCCCGCGGTGGCGAACAGCCATGGCGAGAAGGGCGAGACGGGCAACGGCGGCGAGCCCGGGGCCGCGCACGGCTGCCTCCACAAGGACGACGCCCAGGCCGCGGGCGGGGCCGCGTTCTCACCTGGCCTGGCGTCGGGCAACCTCGTCCAGGTCCCCGTCCAGGTCCCGATCAACCTCTGCGGCAACAGCCTCAACGTGATCGGGTTCGGCAACGCGGTGTTCGGTAACTGAACGCTTTCGCTGCGCTGGCTTCGACCTCGGCCCCCGTCGCCTCCCCAGGCGGCGGGGGCCGAGGTGTCTCGCCTGGTCTGCTGGCCCGCTCTTCCGTCGGCGCCCTCGCGCGGCGCCTCGCGGGGTGAACATACGGCGGGGGTGGGGGTGTCGCTGGGGCCCCGTGAAGAGGGGGTCGGGAGCGATGGCTGGTGCCGAAGGGCCTTCCTAGGGTCGATCACGTCATCGGGGGCACGGCGGTGACGGGGCTCAACTTCCTTGCCGCGGTGTGCCGTTCGTTTCCCAGGAAGGGCGTCGTGATGGGTGGGAGGCTCGGGTCGTCGGTGGCGTTGGCGGTGTGCTGTGCGTTGACCTCGCCTCCCGGTGCTGAGGCACGGAGATTCTCCGTCCGTCCTCGGCTCGTGTGGTGAGCCGAGGACCACGGTGTTTCCTGGTTCCTCCCGACGGGTGCCGGGGTTGTGCGCGCTGCCTGGCTTCTGCCGGGTCTTACGTGTGCTCCGCAGGCGTTTACCGCCGCCGTTACCGGCGTCGGGCCCCTGGTCCGGGGGTGGGTGGTGCTGTCGTTGAGGCCGCGAGGACGCGGCGGCCCTCATAGCGGACGTTGCGTCCGGCGTTCCAGTCCAGGTCGTGGACGGTGCCGCAGGTCGGCTCGCTGCCTGCCCAGGTGCGGACGGTCGGACCGGTCTTTGATCAGCGTCACGCTCGATGGGGCCGAAGGAAGATCACGGGCCCACTTCACCTCAACGTCGCCGATCTTGGGCAGGCGCAGCTTGCCGTCGTCGGTGACCGACCAGCGGTCGGAGCGGGTAAACCGTACGGTCTGCCGGTTGTCCTTGCGGCTCTTACGCTTCGGCGGGGCCACACGCGGTCCGGGCCGCTCGCCGGTCTTGGAGTCCTCATGCGCGGTCCACGCCTTGTCGAAGTCCCCCAAGGTCTGCTGGAGCACGCCGACCGGCACATCCGCGAGAAACGCCCGCTCGGGCGTCTTCTTCGCGGCGGTGATCAGCAACTTGGACAGCTCGGCGTTCTTCGGGATGCCCCAGTACGGGCCTTCGGCGGACCGTTGCCTGGGGTTGCCCAGCAGCTTGTTCGACGCCCTCCGCGGCTTCACGATCGCCAGGGCATCGTTCCAGACCACACGTCGGCTCCCGAACACCCGGCGAGCTCGAAGCATTTGACCGGGCGTCGGGTAGACCCAGAACCGACCGCTCTGACCTGGGGCGAGGTCAACAGTGCGGACCCATGCTCCAATGCGGGTCAAGACAAACCAAAGAAGCCATTCCCTACCGGCCTGAAGGCCGGTACGCCCTTAGATCCGGCTAGATCCCGGTGGCTCGCGGTGTCCACCGACAGTGAGTTGAGCACGGCCGAGAACAGCGGGCACGACATCCACCTCGACGAGCCCGAGGTCGCCGTCGAGGCCATCGAGGACGTCACCGCGCGCGCCGCGGGCTGAGGGCGGCGCCGGTGCCTGGCTGGGCGCCCCCTTCGAGGTGACGGGCCGCATCTGAGGAGGAGTACTCAGGCGGTGGCCGCTCAGGGGCGCGATGGTGGGGTGGACATTCTCGTGGCGACCTCAGGAGGTTCGGCATGGCCGCATCGACGCGTTCCCCCCTCGGCTATCCGGCCGTCGTGGCCGGATGTCGTCGCGTGGGCCGCCGTGGACGCGCTGTTCGTCGCGCACGAGGACGCCAGCCTCGTCGGGGTGTGGGCCTTCGTGGTGACGGCGCCGACCTCGCTGTGGTTCACGTCGCTCTTGGGGCCGCCGCCCTGGGCCGGTGTCGCCGTCGGGGCGCTCGTCCAGGCCGTGTGGCTCGGCGTCGTGTACCGCTGGGCCACCGGCCGCCCCCGCCCCCTGGGCACCGGCAACGCCTGACGCCGGGGACGGTGCGCCCGCGCGATCGCGGACGGCGGCTGGACCGTTTCCGGCTGTGTGCGCCTCACCCGCCGTTCCCGTCATCCGCCGTTCCAGCAGGGGACGTTGGGGCTGAGGGAACGTTGGGGCTGAGGGAACGTCGCGACAACGCCATGAGCGGAGCGGATCGTCTGCTTCGCCTAATGTGAGGAACATGCTCATCGATTCCTCTTGGATGGCCCCCGTCGAAGGGCGGTCGTTGCGCGCGAACGCCGGGCGGCTGCGCGCGCCCGACCTGGATCGCGTGCCCGCGTGGGCGCCGCGGGCGGGTCGATGAGTGGGGCGCCTGAGGGTTCCCGGCTCGCGGCCTATGGCTCGGTCTCCACGGCCCTTTCTTTGCTCGGCGATCGCGCGCTGGGCGAGCGGCTGGACGCGGCCACTCCGGTCGGGGCAGGGATCGGCGGCACGTCGGCGCTGCTCGACGTCGCGGGGACCCCGGTCTTTGTCAAGCGCGTACCGCTCACCGATGTCGAGCTCGAACCGGGGAACGTCAGGTCGACGGCCAACGTGTTCGGGCTCCCGACCTTCTGCCAGTACGGCGTCGGCGGGCCCGGCTTCGGGGCCTGGCGCGAGCTGGCCGTGCACACCATGACGACGAACTGGGTGCTCGCGGGGGCCTATGAGGGATTCCCGCTCATGTACCACTGGCGCGTGCTCCCCGGCTCGTCGCCGCTGCCTGACGAGCTGGCCGACATCGAGCGGGTCGTCGCCTACTGGGGCGGCGGAACACCGGTGCGCCGTCGACTCGAGGCGCTCGAACGGTCGTCGGCGAGCATCGCGCTGTTCATCGAATACCTCCCCGACAACCTCCACCGGTGGCTCGACACCCAGGTCAAGGCGGGCGACGAGGCGGCCGACCTGGCCTGCGCCATGGTGGAACGCGAGCTGCATGCGGGGGTTTCGTTCATGAACGATCGTGGACTTCTGCATTTCGACGCTCATTTCGAGAACATCCTCACGGACGGGCGGCGCCTCTTCTTCGGCGACTTCGGCCTCTCGCTTTCCGACCGTTTCGATCTGTCGCCCGACGAGGCCGACTTCTTCCGCCGCCACCAGACCTACGACCGCTGCTACACGTCGAACCACCTGGTGATCTGGCTGGTCACCGCCCTGTACGGGCTGTGGGGCGAGGAGCGGGCGGCGTTTGTGCGCGCCTGCGCGGAGGGCGAGCGGCCCACGGGAATCCCCGAGGGCGTCGCCGCGATCATCGCCCGCCACGCCCCGGTCGCCACGGGGATGACGGAGTTCCTGCGCGCGCTCCAGCACGACAGCACGCGGACCCCCTACCCCCTGGAGGCGGCACGCCAGGGCCCGAACGGGTTTTCGCTGCCTCGGACGCCAAGAACCATCTGACGCCGACCCGATGCCGACCCGATGCCGACCCGACGCCGACCTGACAGCGACGGCGGCGCGCGCCGTCGCCCTCTCCCGGACTCCGCCGGGGGACCCCCCGGGGCCGACGGGCCCTAAGGGCTGTCCCGCGATCCCCGTCGGGCGCAGGACGCCAGCTACGGCACCTCGCTGCGTCGCCGAATTGCCCAAGTACGCCCAGTACGAGGACCATCCGGCGCCTTGCGATGCACCGCATCTGACGCCGTGCGCTGACCCGACGCGGATTACGGGGCACTTAGGCTGGGCGCGTACACCCATCGACGAGGGGAATCCATGCGTAGGTCAATACGGCTCGCCCTGCCCGCGGTGGCGGCGGTGACGTTGCTGGTCGGCGCCTGTAGCAGCGACGACAGCGACGAAGAGACCACCACCGAGGGGCAGTCCGAGGAGCAGGGTGGCGCCGACGGGGGACAGGAAGGGAGCGAGGGGGGCGAGACCGGCGGCGAGGACGACGCGGCCGGTGGCGGCGACCCCGAGGGCAACTGGCTCACCTCGGCGGGGAACGCGATCAGCATCTACGCCGGTCAGGTCGCCTATGTGGAGGCGGCGTCCGGCGCCGTGTGCAGCGGCACGCTCGAGGGTGACGCGCTCGCCCTGACGTGCGAGCCCGCCGATGCGGCGTGGACCGAGGGCACCGCCGTGGTGGAGGGCGACCAGCTCAACGTCACGTGGGCCGACGGCACCGAGGAGAGCTTCGAGCAACTCACTGGCGAGCTCCCCGACATGCCGGAGATCCCTGAGCTGCCCGACATGCCGGAGATCCCCGAGATCCCCGAGATCCCCGAGGTCCCCGAGATCCCGGATCTGTAAGGGCGTTGGGGGCATCCGCCCCCGCCTCCGGCGCCCCGCGCCGCGTCGGCCCCGCGAGGAGGCGGCCGTCCGGCGCGGGGCGCCTTCGCGCGCCCACCGCTTCGTCGGCCGCCGCGTGCGGCAGGGGGTTCGCGGACGTTGCGAGGAGTGTCGTTCGTCCAACGCCCGTGAGGTGCGGGCCGATCCGTCGGCGCGGGCCGGTCCATCGGCCGGATGCGCCGGTCGCTGCCCGGTCGCATCGGCCCGCACACGTGGCCAAGGTCACGAATAGATTGCGCGCAGATCGCACATCGGCCTTCACAAGACCCCCTTCGAGTGGTTAGCGTGCAGCGCCAGGTGGTGTGCGCCGGGTGGTGCGCGCCCCGGAGCACCCGGAGGAGAGGACACGGCCTTGGCCTCGCACCGCAAGCCGCGCGTCGGCATCCTGGACTCAACGACGGCCCGCCGCGGGGCCGTTGGCGTCGGGGCCCTTGCCCTGGCCTCCGCGACCCTGCTCAGCTCGTCGACCGCGTCGGCCGATGACGAGGACACCCCGGAGATCGAGGAGCAGCGCGACCGCGCCAAGTCGGCGCGCGAGCGGGCCCTCGCGGTGCGCGATGAGGTCGACGCGCTCTACCAGGAGGCGGGCCTGGCCACCCAGGAGTACAACGCCGCCGAGGAGGCCACCGAGGAGCAGCGGGAACGGGCCGACGCCGCGATGGACGAGGCTGCGGCCGCCACCGACCGGGTCAACGACGCGCGCCGCACGCTCGGCGCCTACGCCGCCGCCCAGTACCGCACCGGCGCGGGCGGGATGCCCGACACCGCCGCGCTGCTGCTTGCCGAGGACTTCCGCAGCTTCTTCGCTACCCAGCACGCCCTCGAACGGCTCGGCGACGCCCAGCAGCACGCGCTCGACGACTTCGCCGACCGGGAGGCCGAGGCCGAGGAGCAGCGCGCGGCCGCGACCGCCGAGCTGGCCGAACTCGAGTCGGCCGAGGGCGAGTTGGCGCAAGAGAAGGAACGCGTCCAGGAGAAGCTCGCCGAGGCGCGCACCCTGCTCGACCAGCTGACCACCGAGGAGCAGGCCGAGCTGGACGAGCTGGAGCGCCTGGAGCGCGAGGAGGCCGAACGCCTCGCGGAGCAGGCGCGCCAGGAGCGGGAGGAGCGCGAGGCCCGAGAACGCGCCGAGCGCGAGGCGGAGGAGGCGGAGCGCGAGGAGGCGGCGCGCGAGGAGTCCGACACGCCCCCGCCCTCCGCGGACGGCGGCTCGGAGGCGGGCCAGGCGGACGCGGCGATCGCGTTCGCCGAGGCGCAGCTCGGCAAGCCGTATGTGTGGGGCGCCACCGGGCCCAACTCGTATGACTGCTCCGGGCTCACCCAGGCAGCGTGGCGCGAGGCGGGCGTGGAGATCCCGCGCGTCACGTTCGACCAGGTGACCTTTGGCACCCCGGTCACGCGCGACGCGCTGCGACCCGGTGACCTGGTCTTCTTCTATGACGACATCAGCCACGTCGGCCTCTACGTCGGCAGTGGGACGATGATCCACGCGCCCAGGCCCGGCGATGTCGTGACGTATGACTCGATCGACATCATGCCCTGGCACAGCGCGATCCGCCCGGCGTGAGGCGGCGCCCCTCGCGCCCGTTCGCCCTCAGTGGTGCCCCGCGCCGAGCTCGATGAGCAGGACGCCCGCGGCGATCAGGCCGATGCCGAGGGCCATGACGCGGGTGAGCGGCTCGTTGAACAGGACGCGTGAGGCGATCGCCGTCAGCGCGACGCCTGCGGCGGCCCAGATGCCATAGGCGACGCCGAGCGCGATTCCGGCGTCGAGGGCGAGGGCGAGAAGGGTGAACGCGACCGGGTAGCCGGTGCCCACGGCGACGAACCACCGCCTGCTGCCGCCGGGTTGGGAGGCCATCCGCAGCGACAGGGTGGCGGCGACCTCGCTGAGGATCGCGCCCGCGAGGAGGAGCCAGGTCAAGGTGTCGGTCCTTCCGGACGGGCCTCGCGGGCCTGCGCGGCCTGCGCGGCCTGCGCGGCCTGTGCCGCCTGTGCCGCCTGCGCGCCGAGCTCGACGCACAGGACGCCGCCTATGACGAGCGCGATGCCGAGGCCCATGGTGGCGGTGAGCGCGTCGCCGAAGAGCACGGTCGCCAGCACGGCGGTGAGCGCGACGCCCGACGCGCCCCAGATCCCGTAGGCGACGCCGATGCCCATGCCGGTGCGCAGCAGGAGGCTCAGCGCGACGAACGACGCGAGGTAGCCGACCGCGACGAGCGCGTACCAGGCCGCGTGGTCGAGCGCGGCCCGCAGGGAGAGGGTGGCGGTGACCTCGAAAGCGATCGCCGCGCACAGCAGCAGCCACTTGGTCACGGCGCCGTCTCCTCCCTCAGCAGGTCTTGCGCCACGGCCATGAGGGCGGCGCGGTCCCGCCCGGCGGCGGGGAAGACGCCGGTGGCGGCGGCCGTCCAGTACCCGTCGGCCAGCAGGCGCGCGGCGACGAGCCTGCCGCGCACCGGCTCGGGCAGGTCATCGGGCAGCGCCAGCCAGGGGCCGAGGCGGCGGATCCAGGTCGCGGTGTAGGCGTCGCGGTAGGCGGCGTCGGAGTAGATCGCGAAGTCCGCGCGGTCGAACGACTCGGTGAGCGCCACCTCCACATAGGCGCGGATGCGCTGGAACGGGGAGGCGGCCTCGGCCGGTTGCCCCGCGTGGTCGATCAGGAGCCGTTCCCACTGCGCGGCGGCGTGATCGACAACGGCCAGCATCAGCGCGTCCTTGGTCGGAAAGTGATACATCAGCCCTGGCTTGGTCAGCCCGACGCGCTTGGCCGTCGCCTCCAGGGTGATTGCCCCGCCCGCCTCGGCGCGCAGCAGATCGAGGGCGCCTTCGAGGATGCGGGTCTTGGTGTCGGTTGCCATGGAAATCACTTTACCAACCGGAAGGTAAAGTCCCTGCGAGGGCTTCGCTGCCGCCGCCCCCGTAGGCCGCGCGGTTCAACGATCGAGCGCCGCCAGGAAGTCCAGCAGCGCGGCGTTGAACGCGGCGGGTCGTTCCGCGCCCGGCAGGTGGCCCGCGCGCGGGATCACCGTCAGCGTCGAGCGCGGGATCAGCGCGTGCATCTCCCGCGCCGTCGCCACCGGCGTGAATGTGTCGTCCTCGCCGACCACGATCAGCGTCGGCACCCGCACGGCGGCCAACGTGGCGCGGTGGTCGGGGCGTTGGGCCCGGCCCCGCAGCGCGGCCGCCGCGCCCCTCGGATCGGTGGCGCACATCATGGCCATGACCCGCGCGGCCACCTCGGGCAGCTCGGCGACGTTGTACGGGGTCAGCATCCGGTCGATGACCTCGGCCGCGTAGCCGTCCATGCCCTCGGCGAGCAGCCGGTCGGCCATCGCGTCGCGCGCCCGCCTGCCCTCGTCCGTCTCGGCGGCGAACGACGTGTCCGACAGCACGAGGGCGCGCACGCGCGACGGGTGCCGCAGCTGGATCTCCATGGTGATCTGGCCGCCCATCGACACCCCGCCCACCACGGCCCGTTCGAGCGCCAGCTGGTCGAGCAGGGCGGCGATGTCGTCGGCGAAGTCGGCCAGCAGGACCGTTCCAGGCGTCACCCCGCTCGCGCCGTAGCCGCGCAGGTCCGGCACGATCGCCCGGTACCCGGCGCCCACCAGCGCCTCCACCTGCGGCGCCCACAGCGTCCGGTCGAACGGGTGCCCGTGCACGAGCACGACCGGTGGCCCGTCAGCGGGCCCGAGGTCGTCGTAACGCATCGTGACATCGCGAACGTTCAGGCTGCGGCTGCTCATGAGCCCGACCCTAAGGCGCCACGCGCAGGAGCTCGAGGTCCGTGCCCCAGGCGTCGAGGACCGGGGCGTGGCCCGCCGCGCGTGTGGCGTGTTCGATCATCGCGAACAGTGAACGTTGCGTCGCAGGGTCGCCGTCCGCCGCGATGCGGCGCAGCGTGGGCAGGAGGCGGTCGGCGTGCCAGGCGGGTTCGCGCAGCGGGTGGTGTTCGAGCTCCCAGCGCAGGTACGTGGCGTAGGGCGCGACCCGCCCACGCGGCGCGAACAGCGCCTCGACGGCGAACGGCACGCTCGCCGCCGCGTCCAGGTGCGCCGCGTCGGGGGGCCGTCGCGTTCGTTCTTGAGCGATCGGTAGAGCTGGTTCACATACGCGTCGAGCGAGCGGTCCACCGCCGCCCGCGCTTCTTCGAGGCCAAGCGTTCGCTTGCGTTCGAGAATCGCGGCGATCTCCCCGCCGAGGCGGTCGAGCAGCACGCGCGCCCGCACAGAGGAGTAACGCGCCCAGGCGTCGGGGTGCTCGGCCGAGCCGGTCCCGCGGAACTCGTCGAGCGTCATCACCACCAGATCGAGGTGGCGCGAGCGGAAGCCGTGCGGCGTGGTGAGCGGGGAGGGCGCGCTGTCGCGCACGACCACGATCAGGTCGTGATCGGAGTGGGCCGTCGGCATGCCGTCGTAGACCCGCGAGCCGAAGAGGACGAGCCCCGCGAGCGTCGGCTGCGCGGTGGCGTGGGCGAGAAACGCGTCCAGGGACGCGGGGGGCGGAGAGGGCGTGGCGGGTGAGGAGGCCGTGGTCAAGGGAGCTCCCGGGAAAGGCGTGGAAACGCGGAACGCGCGACGCGCGACGCGGTACCTGGCACGCGGCACCTGGCACACGGGCGACGGCTCTGCGGCCGTCGCGGGGGATCACCTCACGGGGCGACCGTACTCCGGACGGCCGCGCGGCCCAAGCCGTCTTTCCGGTGCGGTCCTAGGGTCGGGAAGGGAGGAGGGGACCAGGCCGCGCGAACCCGTCGAGAGGGCGCCCATGACCCAGGAACCGACCCTTGTCACCACCCCGTTCGACGCCGAGTCCACCGCCCGCGAGGTGGTGGCGGACGTCGACCTCACCGGGCGCCGCGCGATCGTCACGGGCGCGACCTCGGGCATCGGCGTGGAGACCGCCCGCGCGCTGGCCGGGGCGGGCGCCGAGGTGACGCTCGCGGTGCGGGACGTGGGTGCGGCGGTGCGGGTGATCGAGGACATCAGGGCGGCCACGGGCAACGACAGGCTGCGCGCGCTTCCTCTCGACCTCGCCGACCAGGCGTCGGTCGCGGACTTCGTCGGGTCGTGGCGCGAGCCGTTGCACATCCTCGTCAACAACGCGGGCGTGATGATGACGCCGGAGACGCGGACGCCCGAGGGGTGGGAGACGCAGTTCGCGACGAACCACCTCGGCCACTTCGCGCTCGCCACCGGGCTCCACCCCGCGCTGGCGGCGGCGGGCGGCGGCGCGAGCGGCGGGGCGCGGGTCGTCGCGGTTACCTCGGTCGGGCACCTGCGCAGCGGCATCCACTTCGACGACATCCACTTCCGCGACCGGCCCTACGACCCGGAGGCGGCCTATGGGCAGTCGAAGACGGCGAACGTGCTGTTCGCGGTGGAGGCGCAGCGCCGCTGGGCCGACGACGGCATCACGGTCAACGCGGCCCACCCCGGCGCGGTCCTGGAGACGCGCCTGACCAGGCACCTGGGCAAGGAGGCGGCCAACGCGGCGATGCGCAGCGGGAATTACCACGTCAAGTCGCCCGAGCAGGGCGCGGCGACCCCGGTCCTGCTGGGCACATGGCCGCCGCTCGAGGGGGTGGGCGGCCGCTACTTCGAGGACTGCAACGAGGCGCCGCGCCACGAGGACGGCGTGCGGGCGGGCGTCGCGGACCACGCCATCGACCGCGAGGCGGCCGAGCGCCTGTGGCAGGTGTCGACGGCGGAACTCGCGGCGGCCAGCCGGACCTAGGGCCGCGTCAGCCGAGGTTCGCCCCGTCGCGACGCCCGGCACGGCACCTCGCTGCGTTGCCGAATCACCCAGGTGCTCCCTGGGACTTCGTCCGGTAGGTGCCCCCGAGCACGAGGGCGATCCGGCGCCCGATGGGGGCACCCCCAGGGCCCCTGAGGGGCCTAGGGGGGAGCACCGTGGGTCACATCTTCGTAGGGGTGGTTCCGGTCGAGGGCTCTGACCTGGCTTGGTGTGGGCCGCTCGCCCCCGGCGTTCAGCGGGTTCAGCGTCGTCTACCTCTGTTCCCGCGCGGTGGGCTGGCGGCGCGCTGCCGCGTAGCGTCTGGGGCGGGGTGGGAGGAAGCCGGGGAGTTGGGAGATGTGGCGGGCGGCCCACAGGACGGTGAAGCAGCCCATGTGGAACGTCTCGCCTCCGTGGAAGTGCAGCAGCTTGCCGCCGCTGGCGAGTGCGCTCATGTCGCATATGGTGTAGGGCCGTCCGCCGACGACCAGTTGGTCGCCGACCCTGACCGTTGCGGCGGTGATCTCGATCGCGACCATTCCGGTGGGGTTCATCGCGCGGTCACCGCCAGGGTGATGGCGATGACGAGGGCGCAGCCCACGACGACCTGGGCGATGATCTCCGCCCGGGTGGGTGGGGGTGGGCGGAGGGCTGTCTCCCAGAAGGAGCGGGGCCGTAAGCCGGGTGGGTC
>NZ_QEST01000254.1 GCF_003311645.1 Streptomyces sp. PT12
CGCTCATCAGGCGTCTCCTTGATCATCAGATCCGCCGTCTATTGGACACTCCCGGCCCTGCACCCGGGCCTGGACCCCAGGACCCTGTTCGGTCTGCTGCCCAAGATCAGGGACGCCGCGTTCTGCCTGGTCGCGGCCTTGTCGATGATGCGTGACAGCGAGATCCACGAGATCCGCCGCGGTGCGGTCGTCGAGCACTACAACGCGCCGGCCATCGCCTCGCACCTGGACAAGGGACACCGGGGCCGGCCCGGAAAGCACTGGTGGATCACCGAGCCCGCCGCGGAGGCGATCACCGTCGCCGAGGCGGTCTCCGTCCACGACGAGCGTGTCTTCGCGCCGATGAAACGGCCGGACCGGGATGAGACGGTGCACGGCGACAGGATGCTGGACGCCTTCATCGCCACGGTGAACGCCAACCGCCACTGGACGGGACTGGAGGAGATCCCGCAGGGCCGGGTCCGCCCGCACATGTTCCGCCGGACCATGGCCATGCTCACCGACCAGTTCCCCGGCTCGGAGATCGCACTGGGCCTTCAGCTCAAGCACGTCGCCACCCGCGCTTTGGCCAACCGCTCCACCCAGGGATACGCCGCCCCCGACACCCAGTGGGCCGACCTGCTGGACACGGCCGTCGAGGCGGTCCGGTTCCGCCGCTTCAAGGAACTCTTCGGCCAGCACAAGGCCGGCAAGCCGATCGGCTACGGCCCCGGAGCCGACCGGGTCAAGGAGGTGTTCGACGACATCACCGCGACGGTGAAGGCCCACGGCGGGGACGCACGCATCGAGGAGGACCTGCTGAGGAAGGCCCGGATCACCATCCGGTTCGGCATGCTCAACCACTGCCTGTTCGACCAGTCCAACCCCGCTGGCGCCGTCTGCCTGGAGAACGCCGTCCTCCCCGAGGGCCACACCGGCCCGCTGGAAGACCGCTGCCGCCCCGACCGCTGCCGCAACAGCCTGATCGGCGTCGAACACGTCGCGATCCACGACTCCCACCGGCGCACACAGCTCAAGCTGCTGGAAACACGCCGTCTGCCCGCTCCTCGCCAGGCCCTCATCCGCCGCGAGATCGAACGCGTCGACGCTGTCCTGGCCCATGTCCGCAAGGAAGAACGCTCATGACCGGCCCCACTGACCGCACACTGACCGACGACGGCGTCACCGAACAGACCGCAACGGCCCTGCGGGCCGCGATGCAGCGGCTGTTCGCCGGGAAGCCGCAACGCACCGACGGGCGCCTGACCAAGCAGAACCTCTGGAAAGAGGCCGAGGTCAGCCGGGCCACGATGAACCGCGCCCACACCATCCTCAAGGAGTGGGACGATCACCTCGCCCAGCACGGCACCGCCACCCCCGGCGAAGCCAAGCGGGACGAGGAAATCCGCACCCTGCGACGCAAGCTCGCGGACAAGACCCGCGAGTGCACCACCCTCCAGAAGCGTCTGGACGCCGCGGCCACCGCCATCGCCGCCCTCCACCACGACAACACCCTGCTGCGGCAGGAACTCGGCCAGCAGGGCGGCACAGTCGTCCCGCTGCACCGCCCGCGCCAGCCCCACGACTGACACCCTGACTGCCGGGACGCTGCCCCGCTGAACGCCGGTCAGGCGGCGGAGATGCGGAGGGCAGCGGCTCGCTCGCTCAGCTCCTCAACGCCGGCGATGCCGCTCAGGCGGTCCAGGCGAGCCCGCATCTCCTGGACGGCGTCATGGACCTTGACCGAGCGGATGCCGTCCGCGCAGTCGAGGAAGTCGTGCCAGGTCGCCACGGCGGCGCCGATGTCGTCGCGCTGGAGATGGATCTGCCCGAGGTCGGCCAGGACGATCGCGCGGGTCCGGCGCCGGTCCAGGCCGTGGATGTCGAGTGCGTGATGGAGATGGTCCTCGGCGGCGTCGAGGTCCCCGAGACGGGCGAGGATCATCCCGGACTCGTGCGCCCACCGGCCGGCCGAGTAGTGCCCGGCCCACGACTCGCCCGGTGTGTTGGGGGATCGTTCGATCGCAGTCTGGGCGGCGGCCAGGGCCGAAGTGGCGGTGCGGCGATCGCCGTCGAGGGCAGCGGCGTTGGCCAGCGTGGTCTTGTAATAGGCCAGGGCCCGAGGGTCGTCGAGGTTGCGGGCATGCCGCACGCACTCCTCGGAGAGGCGGACGGCAGCGGCCCGGTGGCCGTGGTCGATGGCCTGGACGGCCATGCCCCGCAGAGCGGTCGCGGACAGCTCCGCGTCCCCGGCCTCGGCCGCAAGCCGGTAGGAGTGGGCGTAATACCGCTGAGCCAGGCCCTGGTTGCCCTCGTCTCCGGCCATCCACCCGGCCAGATGCACCAGCTGGGAGACGGCCGCGAACAGCTCGCGGCCGGTCGATTCGGTGAAACGGCCGCCAAGCCAGGGGGCGACATCCTCGGTGAGATACCGCACGACCAGGTGACGGGCGTGTCCGCCGCCGAGCTCGGCGGCGGCGTCCCCGAGAACCTTGGTCATCTGCCGCACCGCGGCGACCTCGCCCTGGCCGACGCTCACCGACGCCGAGCCGGTCCGGGCAGCGGCGGTGCGGCGGGTGATGTCATCCAGGTCAGGCAGCGCGAGCACGCTCAACGCATACGCACTGGAGGCTGCCATGAACTGCCGACGCTCCACGTCCCACCTCGCTAACCGGATCACCGACGCCACGGTATCGCCAGACGCCAGCTGACCTGCATCCCAAGCCGGGATCTGCCCGGCTTCGGCGGAGTTCGGCGGCTGTCGGGAGAGGAACGAAGGGGACTTACCGGAAGTGGCCATCGCGCCGGGCAGGTCCAGGCCGCCGGAGCCGAGCGTGATCCCGGGGGCGAAGAGCGGCAGACCGCCGGTCAGGCTCGCAGCCTGGCCGGTCCCCTCGGCGAAGGGAAACAGCCGGCCGACTCCGGCCTCGGCCAGCACGATCAACTGCCCCGTCACAGCCGGCCCGTCGCCCCCGGCCTGGGCAACGTCCTGGACCGCGTCACCGGCAGCGGTGTCGGGCCGGGGCGAGTAGTCGGTGGCGAAGCCGAGTTGGACCGGGCCGGTGGTGAACAGGCGGCACAGCAGGTCCTGGTAATACGCGCTGGGCAGACCCCCTGCCTCCCAGTCCTTCCAGGACCGCTCGGTTAGCCCGACCTTCTCCAGTCCTTCGCGTTCGACGAGGTCGTGGGCGGCCTGCACGGCCTGGGCGACGGTCCACCCGGCCGCCAGGCGGCGGCATTTCAGGCGCCGGTGACCGCAGTGGGCCTCGATCTCAGCGGCGATCACCGCCGCGATGGCGGGCGGAACGGGCTCGTCAGGATGGACATGGGCGAGGAGGCGTTCTCGCAGTTTCCGGGCACAGGAGACGTCGTGGACCGGTTCGGTTCGCTTCTGGCCGGTGACGGTCACCATCGCCTCCCCACGAGGCGGACGAACAAGACTGGCTGATGCGGCAGGTCACGCTACCGAAAGGTCCCTGCCTGGCCCATAGCGACTTCAAACCTTCACCCACAAGGGCGGCTTCGCCGCCCACCGCGGGCGAGGCGCCCGCCCGCTCTGGGCGGGAAGCTCTCACTACCGGCGAAAACCCCGCGCCACCAGGCTGTTTGCAGGCGCCGCGTCCGGCCGACGGACCCCTGACGACGACGGCCCCGGCCCGCCCCACCGGCGGGGCCGAGGGGGCATCCGGCCGGACGCGTCGCGCCTCCCACCCGGTTTCACACGGCCCTTCCGCCCCCGGGACGAAGGGCCCGACGAAGGGGACGTGATGGACGCACAGCACTCACCCGCCGACGTCTCGGGCCAGGTCGCCCAGCTCGGACGGCTTGACCCGCAGGTGGTCGAGCGGATGCGGCACGAGGCCCTGACGGCCCCGGCGCCCTGGAAGGCCGAATACGGGGCCTACCAGTCCGGCGGCTGGTGGACGACCTCGCTGATGAACGCCTCCGGCGACGCCGCCGATGTGACGATCGGCGACTGCACCGCCAAGCCCACCGGCCCGCTGGACCACATGCCGGTCACCGCCGAGCTGCTGGCCGGCATGGGCCTTTCCTACATGTGGGTGCGGCTGGCCCGGCTGGAGCCGAACGCCTTCCTCTGGGAACACCGCGACTACGACGAACTCACCTCCACCGAACGGCACCGCCTCCACATCCCGCTGCACACCAACGCGACCGCGTTCCTGGTCACCGGCGGGGTGAAGATCCACATGACGGCCGGGAGGATCTGGCGGCTGACCCCCACCTACGCCCACGGCGTCTGCAACCTACTGGGGCCGGACCGCATCCACCTGATCGCGGACGTCTACGCGGACGACGCCTACCGGGCCCTGGCCGAGCGGGCCCACCTGCCCGCCTCCGCCGCCCAGCCGCTGCCGACCGCCACCCGGGTCCTGCTGGCGGACGAGCTGGCCGCCGCCCGGCGCCTGGCCGACCTGGGCCACACCGCGGCGGCCGAGCGGCTCCTGCTGCGGCTGATCTACTCCTTCGCCCTGCCCGAGGGCACCGCCTACGACCTCATCACCCAGCTGCACACCGCCCTCGGCGACGCCGAGGCCGCCGACCGCTGGACCCAGGCCAAGACCAAGCTGCTGGCCCTCGCCTCCTGATCGCCGACTCGACTCGGATTCGCTCGCTCGCTCCCATGGGAGGTCTCAACGTCATGCCCGCCGCGCTCACCCCGGCCACCGACCGCCTGGTCCTGGCCGAGCTGGCCGAGGCCAACCGCCCGGCCCAGCTTCCGCTGGTCACCCGCATCGCCGAGATCCTGGCCGCCTCCCCGGCCGTCACCCACCTCCTGGTCCGCGGCTCGCTGGCCTCCGGCACCGCCGACCGCCTCTCCGACGTCGACTTCGTCGTCGGCGTCCACGACGCCCACCTGCCCGCCTACCTGGCGGCCCTGGACGACCTGATGTCGATCGAGGCCGGGGCCCTGCTGCCCGGCTGGCGGGACAGCATCGTCGCCGACCTCGGCGGGATCGGGATGGTGTTCCTCCTGCCGCACGACGGCAAGCTTCAGCAGACCGACCTCTACCTCGCCCCCGCCTCGAAGATCCCCGCCCTCCGCCGCACCATCGCGACCGCCAGCCTCCTGGACCGCCCCACCCCCTCGATCACGCCGCCGCAGATCCGCCGGGCCGAGGAGTTCATCACCGAGACCACCGCACGGCCGAAGTCCTGCACCGAGCTGCTGATCGAGCACCTGGTCCTGGCGGTGCTGCTGCACAAGCGCATCCGCCGCGGCCAGCGGTTCGTCGCCTACGCCGAGTGGCACATGCTGCACACCGCCACCAAGGACCTCATCAAGGCCGCACTCGCCCCCGCCTCCCGCTTCTGGGGCTGGTATCGGCTGGACGAGGAGATCGCCCTCACCCCCATCGGACGGGAATCCCTGGCCGACCTGGAGACGGCAATCACGGGCCCGGCGATCCCGGACGCCGCCGACGTCGACGCCGCCCTGGACCGGGTGATCGGCCTGGCCGAGCGGGCCTGCCCCACCGCCCTGGACGGACTGCGGGACTCCCTGACCGCCTACCGCACCTACCTGGAGCTGGCATGACAGCCGAGCGGACGGCGGTGTTCTTCGGCGGAGTGATCGCTGACTCGCCCGGCGAGGAACGCATGGCCGAGGAGATCGGCGCCCTGCTGGCCGGCCGGGGGTTCACGCTGCTGCACGGCGGCTACAACGGGCTGATGGAGGCCGCCGCCCGGGGGGCCGCCGCCAAGGGCGGCCGGGTCATCGCGGTCACCCTCGCGGACAAGCACGCCGAGTGGGGCGAGTTCAACCCGCACATCACCGACGCGGTCCACCTGCCCGACCCGGGCTCGCGGCTGAACCACTACCTCGGCGAGGCCGAGCTGATCGTGGCGATGGGCGGCGGCGTCGGTGTCCTGCACGAGCTGGCCGCCGCCCTCTTCACGGGCACGGCTCTGCGGCCCGTCCCGGTCTTCGCCGCCGGAGGGAAGGCCCTTCGGCTGCTGGCCTTCCTCAAGCGGGAGAAGTGGCTGGTCGAGACCCCCACCAGGTCGCTGGCGTTCATCCACCCGGTCGACTCGACGGCCGCGCTGGCCGCCGGACTGGACCGCCTCGCTCCCACGGGAGCCGGGTCATGACCGCCCCCGCCGCAGCCGAGGTGACCCGGCTTGCCGGGCGGCTGGCCCGCACCGCCTGCGTCACCGGCCGGTTCACCCTGCCGGACGGCCAGGTGCTGGACTCCTACTTCGACGAATACCGGCTGGCGGCCGACCCGCAGCTGCTGCACGACGTCGCCGACGCCATGGCCGCCGCCGTCCCGGACCGGGCCGAGGTGCTCGCCGGCATCGAGCTCGGCGGCGTCCCCCTGGTCGTCGCCCTGTCCGCCGCGACCGGGCTGCCCGCCGCGTTCTTGCGGCGGCTGCCCAAGCGCTACGGCTCCCAGCGGCAGATCGAAGGCACGGTGGTGGACGGGCGGCGGGTGGTGCTGGTCGATGACGTGGTCCGCTCCGGCGGGCAGCTGCTGGCCATGACCCGCACGCTGCGGATCGCCGGAGCCCGTGTCGCCGACGCGCTCTGCGTCCTGGAACGCCCGCTGGGCGGCCGGGCACTGCTGGCCGACCGCGGCGTCACCCTCCACCCTCTGCTGACCCAGGCCGACCTCCCCGGAACCGCTGGTGGTGCCTCATGAGTCCGGCGGTGCTGTTCGACATGGACGGAGTGCTGCTGGACAGCCGGAACGCGGTCCTGGCGACCCTGGCCGGGATCGCCACCGCCTCCCTGGGCCGCCGCATCACCCCGGCCGACCTCCCGCCGCACGCGGCCACGACACCGCGAGTCGAGGTGCTGGCCGGGCTGGGGGTCCCGCACCCGGACGAGCTCTGCGAGGTCTGGTGGGACGCGGCCCTGGCCACCGCCGCCGGCACCGAGCTGTTCCCCGGGGCCCTGGACGGGCTGATGGCCCTGAGAGACGAAGGGACGGCCACCGGGCTGGTCACCCTCCAGCCCCGGAACAGGCTGTCCTGGCTGCTGCCACCGGCCGTGCTCGCGCTGCTGGATGTGACCGTCTGCCGCGAGGACGCCGAACCCAAGCCCGCCCCGGACGGCATCCAGCTCGCCCTGGACAGGCTCGGCGTCACCCCCGCCGAGGCCGTCTTCCTCGGCGACACCCCCGGCGACATGCGGGCCGCGCTCGCGGCCGGGGTCACCCCCATCGGGGCCGGCTGGGGCTATGCCGGAGGCCAGGCCCTGCGCGACGCCGGAGCCGTCGTCGTGCTGCACGACCCGGGCTGGATCGGCCCCGGCCTGCTCTATCACCGGCCCACTGCCCCGGCCACGGCACGGTCGCGTTAAGCGATCATGGACTCCGACCCGCTACAGTCGGTGGTGCGGCAGGCACTCATCTCTGAGCGGTCTGCTGCACCACCGCTGGTGATCAACGGATCTGGAGTCATGGTTTACACCGTGGGGGCGCGAGCTATCTGCGTCGAGCTGGAGAACTGAGAACACTCTCAGTCCCTGTTCTCGGCCCGGCTCGGCGTGTGATCACCCCACCAACCTCTTCGCGACTCTTCCGTGAGGCCACCCAGCCATGCGCTCGACGCAGATCCGCACCCTGTTCACCGACTTCTTCACCTCCCGCGGCCACCAGCCCGTCCCGTCCAGCCCGCTGATCCCGAACGACCCCACGCTGCTGCTGGCGAACGCCGGGATGAACCAGTTCAAGCCCTACTTCCTCGGCGAGACCACCCCGCCGTTCCCCCGCGCCACCAGCATCCAGAAGTGCGCCCGCACCTCCGACATCGACAACGTCGGCCGCACCAACCGGCACGCGACGTTCTTCGAGATGATGGGCAACTTCTCCTTCGGCGACTACTTCAAGGAAGACGCCATCGCCTACGCCTGGGAACTCCTGACCCAGGGCTACGGCCTGGAGAAGGACAAGCTCTGGATCACCGTCTTCGAGGACGACGACGAGGCCGAGCGCATCTGGCGCCGCATCGGCGTCCCCGCCTCCCGCATCCAGCGGCTCGGCATGGAGGACAACTACTGGTCCATGGGCGTCCCCGGCCCCTGCGGCCCCTGCTCCGAGGTCAACTACGACCGCGGCCCCGCCTTCGGCAAGGAAGGCGGCCCCGCCATCGACGGCGAACGCTACGTCGAGATCTGGAACCTGGTCTTCATGCAGTTTCAGCGAGGCGAGGGCGACAAGAAGGGCAACTTCCCCATCCTCGGCGAGCTCGCCCGCAAAGGCGTCGACACCGGCCTCGGACTGGACCGCTTGGCCGCAATCCTCCAAGACGTCCCCAACGTCTGCACCACCGACCTGCTCTCACCCACCTTCGACACCGTCCAGCACCTCGCCGGCCGCCAGGCCCCCAGCGAGGGCGAGGAGAAGGTCTCCTTCCAGGTCGTCACCGAACACGCCCGCACCATCGCCTTCCTCATCGCCGACGGCGTCCTCCCGGCCAAGGACGGCCGCGGCTACATCCTGCGCCGCCTGATGCGCCGTGCGATCCGCCACGCGCGCCTGCTCGGCATCGACGGCCCCGTCCTGCCGACCACGACCGCCAGCGTCATCACCAACCTCGGCGACGTCTGGCCCGAACTCGCCAGCCAGGCCACCCTGATCGAGCAGGTCGTCACCGCCGAGGAAGAGTCCTTCACCCGCACCCTCACCCAGGGCACCCGCCTGCTGAACGCCGCGATCAGCCGCACCCGCGAGACGCGTCTCGCCACCCTGCTCGGGGAGACCGCCTTCGAACTCGCCGACACCTACGGCTTCCCGCTGGAACTGACCGTCGAGGCCGCCCGCGAGGCAGGGCTGACCGTCGACGAGGAACGCTGCGCCGCGCTGCTGGACGAGCAGAAGAAGCGTGCGAAGACCAGCGGCAAGGCCAAGACCGCCGAGGCCCTGCGGGCGATGGACACCTATCGCGAGCTGGCCGCCCGCCTGCCACGGACCGAGTTCCTCGGCTATCAGCAGCTGACCGCCGAGGCCACCGTCACCGGCCTGATCTCCGGCGGCCTTGTCACCACCAGCGCCCGCGAGGGCAGCGACATCGAGCTGGTCCTGGACCGGTCACCGTTCTATGCCGAGGCCGGCGGCCAGATCGGCGACACCGGCACGCTGACCCTGGGCGACGGGACCCGCCTGCGGATCACCGACACCCGCTACGGACTGGAAGGCTTCCGCGTCCACACTGCCCGCGTCCTTGAAGGCGAACTCCGCACCGGCTCAGTCGGCGCAGCGGTCGTGGACGCCGAGCGCCGAGCGGGCCTGATGCGCTCGCACTCCGCGACCCACATCCTGCACGCCGTCGTCATGGCCACCCTCGGCGAGCACGCCCGCCAGCAGGGCTCCCTCGTCGAGCCCGACCGGCTCCGCTTCGACTTCGCGCACTTCACTGCCCTCACCCCCGACCAGCTCGCCAGGATCGAGGCGACCGTCAACGGCCACGTCCTGGACGACCCGGAAGTGCGGGCCTGGCACGCCGACCGGGCCGAGGCCGAAGCTGCCGGGGCCATCGCCCTGTTCGGAGAGAAGTACGGCGACACCGTCCGCATCGTCGACATCGGCTGCTTCTCCCGCGAACTCTGCGGCGGCACCCACGTCGCCCACGGCTCCCAGGTCGGTGCCTTCCGCCTGCTGTCCGAGTCCTCCATCGGCGCCAACCTCCGCCGCGTCGAAGCCCTCACCGGCCACGGCACCCTGACCCACCTGGACACCGAGCGGCGCCTGATCAACGAGCTCGCCGGACTCCTCGGCACCCGCCCCACCGACGCCCCCGGCGCCCTCCGCAAGCGTCTGGCCGCCCTTGCCACCGCACAGGACGAACTCACCCGGCTCCGGGCCGCCGCGCTGCGCGAGCAGGCCACTCACCTCGCGGGCAGCGCCCGGCCGTCCGGGACCGGACGGATCGTCTCCCGGCCGGTCACCGGCACCACCGCCGACGAACTGCGCACGCTCGCCCAGGAGACAGCCGCCCGTCTCGATGCTCCCGCTGTCGTCATCCTGGGCACCGAACGGGACGGCAAGGCCCTCCTTGCCGCCGCCGTCACCCGGGACCTGCACCTGGGCGGCATCCAGGCGAGCCAGGTACTCACCGCCGCCGCCCGCGTCGTCGGCGGCGGAGCCGGAGGCCGCGGCCCCATCGCCAGCGCCGGAGGCCGCCGGGCTCAAGCCCTCACCCAAGCCCTCGCCACCGCTGCCGGAGACGCCGCGCACCTGCTCAGCGGTCACTGACGGCACGATGAAGGGCCCGTCTACCTCGGGCGGGCCCTCAACGCGCGGAGGAGCCCGATGACCTTCCACCACGGGAACTGGCCGCGATCAACGCCCATGCCACCAACTCGTCGTGACCACTGGGGAACCCGCCCACCGGACGGCCGCACACGCCGAGCCTCGGCCTGGCAACGCGAGCGTGGCACCGTCCATGGGATGGCCAAACGACGAGGGACCACCGTCCAGTAACTCCGGAACCGCGGCACCCAACCCGATGTACGCCATAGACCTGGCAGCAACCCCACAGAAAGGTGACCGCGTCACGCGCGAAGGATGCGCGTATGCCGCTCAGCACCCGTGCTGACGCCCGCTCGCCAGCCCAGGCGATGTCTCATGAGACACGCAGATCGTGGAGAACACTTCAGCGGCGACTTCTTCTCCCACGCCTACACCCGCGCCTGGCTGCGGATCATCCCCCGCCCGCCCGAACGTGAACTTCTACGCCTACACCAAGGAAATCGCGACGTTCAGGACGCTGGTCGAGCCGGACCCGCCCACGAACTTCCTGTGGGTCTACAGCTACGGCGGCACCCAGGACACCGCCCTCGACCCCACCGTGGACCGGGTCGCCGACGTCTTCCCCGACGAGACGGCCATCGGCGCGGCCGGATGGCACTCCCAGGAAGCCAACGACCTCCTCGCCGTCCTCGGACCCCGGCTCGTCGGGATCCCGGCGAACCGCATCCCCCACTTCCTGAAGCGCTTGAACGGCCGGACGTTCCGCTCCTGGCAGGCCGAGGTGGACGCCGAACGCGCCCAACGCACCACCCGGGGTGGCCACCTGCGGCTGCTGCCCGGCTGCGCCGTCGGCAGCGCGCCGTTGGGGCCCGGTGCGCAGCTCGCCGACGACCGGCAGGACCGGGCCGCGTAGCGGAAGGAGGCCCGCAGGAGGTGGACCACACAGGTCCGGACGATGGTGGCTGGCCACACGGTGCCGACCGCGTCGGGCAGGCCCTTGAGGCCGTCGCAGACGAGCACCAGCACGTCCTTCACGCCGCGATTCTTGATCTCGGTGACGATCTGCAGCCAGTGCTTGGCGCCCTCACCACCGTCACCAGCACACAGCCCGATGATGTCGCGGGTGCCCTCAGTGGTGACGGCCAACGCGACGTAGCTCGGGCGGTTGGCGACCGCGCCGTCGCGGATCTTCACGTGGATGGCTTCGATGAAGACCACCGGATAGACCGGATCGAGCGGGCGGTTCTGCCACTCGGTCATCCCGTCCATCACCTTGTCGGTGATCGTGGAGATCGTCTGACGGGAGACCTCCGCGCCACAGACCTCGGCCAGGTGAGCCTGGACCTCTCCGGTCGTCAGCCCCTTCGCGGCCAGCTAGATCACGATCTCGTCCACCCCGGTCAGACGGCGCTGCCGTTTCTTGACGATCTTCGGCCCGAAGGAGCCGTCCCGGTCATGGGGCACGGATATCTCCACCGGGCCGACATCGGTCAACACGGCCTTGGAACGGGTGCCGTTGCGGCTGTTCTGGCCGTTCCTGCCGACCGCGTCGTGCTTGTCATAGCCGAGGTGATCAGTCAGCTCGCCCTCGAGCGCGGACTCCAACAGCCGCTTGGTCGGCTGCTGGAGCAGCCCGCAGGGCAAGTTCGATGCCCTTGCCGCAGTGACCGCGAACCTTCACCACGAGAATCTCGCGCTGAGGAGGAAGCTCGGCAACAGCCGACGTCTGGGCTCGCTCCCGGCACCCGCCGCAGAGCCCAGCGTCGTTCGAACGGACGGCTGAGCACAGACATCCGTACGCGATGGTGCACGACGAAGCCATACGAACATTCGGGGGCGTTCACCCGTAATTCCCCTCTTGAAGAAGGGGAAGTACGGCGATACGTGCTCAGGCCGCGATGCCGAGTTCGGTGCGGGTGCAGTGGATGAACTCGCGGACGGCTGGCTCGCGCCGCCAGGGGCCGAGGGCGGTGTTGAACTCGCGGACGTAGTCCCTGGCCCGGGAGGACTGAACGCGGGCGAGGATGTCCATGGACCGGTTGCCCAGCTCAAGGCCCTGGTCGAGGTTGCGGGCCTGGCGGTGGGCGGACCCCACGATGGCCAGCCGCATCCCGACCGAGCGGGTGAAGACCCCGGACAGCATGGCGGCGGCTTGCTGGTTCCAGTCCTGGGTCGCCTTGTGTTGCTTCAGGTCGCGGAAGACCTCAGCGGCGTCCGTGGAGAGCCGGGCATGATGGTAGAAGTCGATCCAGGCGGGCTCTGAGACGCTGGAAGCCTCGGCCCGGCCAGGAAGACCGCGAGGGCGCGTGAGGCGGCCCTGGCGTCCCTCTCATGGGCATGGGCCCGGGCCTCGATCAGCTTGGTGAACGCGAGCACCCGCGGGGCGGCCTTGCCATTGGCCCGTTCGAAGGCGCCCTAGGCCATATCGGCAGCCTCGGAGGGGAATGCCTCGCAGCAGCGACGGCATCGCCGTCGTGGTCAGGACATAGCACCCCAGCTCGACGTCGCCACCCTCACGGGCCAGGCGGAGGGCCTGGATGAAGTGCCGCTGGGCGGCGTCGTGCTGACCGACGTCGAACGCGGTCCACCCGGCCAGGCGGGACAGCTCGTGGTGCTGGGCGTCGACTGCAGCCGGCACGGGCGGCCTACGAACGCATGACCAGGTGAAGGAACCCTGCCAGCCCAATCGCGACCGTCACGCCGGCCCCGAGCCCCTCCACGCGGCCGACTGCCACCCCGCCAATCAAACTCGCCAGCAGGATGACCACCCACCGCAGCGGCAGCCCTTCGCTGCCGGAGCCGCCTTCTCCTGCACTCACGCTGCTGTCCTTCCCTGGAACGCCATCGGCGTGACCCCCGAACTGTCGGAGGAGCCCTTGTGCTTCCAAGCCTTCCGGCTGCGGCCGCCAAATGCTAATGTTTGACGGCGACAACAGGGAGGGGGGGTTATCACTATCGTGGACGCCGAGCCCACTGAAGCGATGTCCATCGCCGGAGACGGAACCTGGGGGTGGGTCTACGCCTTCGCCAACGGCTCAGAGGCTGTCGATGTCACCTACTCCGACATCCCGGGCCCCTGGGTCTACTCCGTCGAAGGACGGATGGTGGCCGGGAAGCCGGCCATCACCAGGCTGTCGATCGTGCCCCGAGACCCAGAGAAGCCTGAGGCGATCACCCGGGAGACCGTCCGACGAGCGCCGACAGGAACCATCCTGGGGAGGGTCAAGAGCGCTCTACGGACGAAGTGGAACAACAAGGTCGGCGACCTCTACGCCCAAGCCCGCATTCAGTCGGTGAAGGTCGGTCGATCCTGGCCCGCGGGACACTTCGTCCAGGTCGCATGGTTCGCCATCGATGCGGAATTGACGGGTCGGGCTCCTCGGCAGGTCATCCAGGACACCTGGGGGGTCAGCGGGATCACCGCCAGCCGTTGGCTCGCCCGGGCTCGCACACTCGGCTACCTGCCGGACTACCCGCTCACGCCGATTCAGGGCCGGCCGCACGGATACGACTACGTTGCCGCAACACGGATCCTCGAGGAGCAGATCGTCCGGAAGGTGCTCCGCGAGGGGCTTACTCCCACCTCCGACCCGGCCACGGTGAGGAGTGAACTCTGGGAGGTCCTCCACCGCACAATCCTCGACAACTCAAAGGAAGCTGTGCGGCTTCGGACCGAGCTCTTCACCACGACCTTGGTCCAACTGGCCGAGGACTGCCCTGACGAGCAGATCCAAACGGCAGCGCAGCACCTCCGCGACCGGATCGCTCAGGCTCCTCGCTAGCGCCTCCCAGCCGGCCGTCCCTGCGATCTGGTTCTCCGCAGGGTGCGGCTCTTCTGTAGGGAGCTTCGGTCTGTGTGGTTGCCGGAGGATCCGGGAACTGCGCGTTCAGCTTGAGGAGTTGACCGGGTGCCTCTCTGAGGAGGAGGCGGTGCTGTCGGGTCTGGAGGTCACGCGGGAGACTGTCCACGTGGATGCCACCGTTGTGAGGGTGAAGGAGCGGCGTTGCGGCCGCTGTCGCGAGGCGGCGCCGGGAAGGAGTCCCGATTGATCACGGATCCGACGATCATCCGGATTGGCCAGGCCGTGCAGCTGAGCCATAGCGGCGAGCGGGAGGCCGCTCGCCGTCAGTTCGCAGAGATTTGGGACGAGATCGGCGGCGAGCAAGGGGATCCCCTGCAGCGTTGCACGCTCGCGCACGCGATGGCCGATGTGCAAGACGACGTGCGGGAGGAGCTGATCTGGGACCAGCGAGCGCTGGCGGCCGCCGGCCTGATCACCGATGCGCGGGTCGTGCAGGCCGGGGTGTCGCTTCCGGTGGCCGGACTGTACCCCTCGCTGCACCTGAACTTGAGCGAGTGCTATCGCAAGCTGGGCGATCTCGATCGTGCTCGTGAACACCTCCAGCGTGCGCAGGAAACGATCGGCGCGCTCGGTGATGACGAGTACGGGCAGCTGATCAGGAAGGGCCTGGAGGAGGTGGCTGAGCGGCTGCGCTGACCGGGAGTGTCCAATAGACGGCGGATCTGATGATCAAGGAGACGCCTGATGAGCG
>NZ_QEST01000055.1 GCF_003311645.1 Streptomyces sp. PT12
AAAGCCGCACTCGTCCTCAACAACGCATGGCACAAACATCGTTGAGAAAACCTCAGTCTCCACCAACAGCACAGCCCCGGCCTGGGACACCACCCCACGGCCGCCGCCCTCGACACGAACACGCGGGTACGGCCCGATACGCTTCTTCACCTGGAAAGTGCCTCCGACGGTGGCGGGAACAAGGACCTAGACAATCCCCATTCTCGCTGGTCAGAGGCACTTTCTGCTTCCGTGATCACCAGCCGGACAACGCCCCACATGAAAGCCCGAGGCTAGCCGGGGCCGCCCGTGACGTCGCCCCGCACCTCGCCCGTCTTGGGACGGCTGACGGCGGCATACCGGTAGAAACGCGGTCTGACGAGGTCTTGCAGCAAACGCGTGACGCCACACTCGCATCCGTCAGAATGGCGGGCTTTGATCCGGACCACATTGCCAGCTGGTCCCTTTCGGGGAGTCCGAACCAATCGTTCATTGAGCGCATTCAGCATCAAGACGGTCCATCCCATGAGGATGACATGATCACACACGATGCGCAGCGGTTCCGTGATTGGCTCGGACCTCAAGACTGGTTGAACCGATCAGCCTTCACGGGCTTCAGTCAAGGGGGGCAGCGTCTCGTTATTTACAATGCGAATCGTAAAGCCGCAGAAGAAACACTAGGGGTGGATCTCATATATTTCCACGAGACGCGAAACAGTTTTGTGCTCGTGCAGTATAAGCGGATGACCCGACAGGGGAACTCGGAATGGAGGTACTATCCGAATGGTGACGGGAATCTGCGGGATCAGCTTGAGCGAATGCGGGCGATTGATGAGGAGTGCGCCAAGCTGAGCCTGGAAACAGACGACTATCGACTTAACCCAAAGCCGTCTTGGTTCAAGCTCTGCCACGGTGACTCGATCCTCCCGGATGCGAAGACGCTCACGCCTGGCATGTACCTAGCTCGGGAGTACTTTGACCAGCTCTCTGCGCGGGCCAACTCTCCAGGCCAAGCGAAAGCATTCAGCCGCAAGACTGTTGAGCGCTACCTGGACAATACCGAGTTCACCGAGCTTGTTGCTGGGGGATGGATCGGAACCAGCGGATACGGGAGTACCGGAGTCCAAAAGCAGCTTGAAGCCAGTCTCGCTGGTAGTCGTGAAGTCGTCTTCGCGGCTGTAACTGGCAACACCCCGTCCAAGAGTGAACGTCTTCGGTCACGCCGTGAAGGAGGAACGAAGAAACGGCGATGACGCCAGCGACTGCGAAGATGAGGGTGCAGGCGACGGTCTTGTTTCATATACCTGCCTTGCAATTCCAGATTGCCTGGTCGAGGTAGGAGGGCTGCCGGGGCCGCCGTGTCCTTGACGCTACCGAGGCCCTCTTTCCCGCTGCTTTCGCGTTGCCGCGTTGGGGGCAAAATGCCGTGAGGTCGTCACCGACGGGACAGAGCATATTCGCTCAGCGGTCGAGGATGGCCTCCCGTGCGGTACGTGCCCAGATGGCCTGTTGGTGGGTGGTGAAGCCCATGCGGTTCCAGTGGAAGAGGATGTGCCTGGCCAGGATGCTGCGCAGCCCGAGGTGAAGGCTGCCGGCGGGGGCGGCGTTTCCGAGGGCCCGTCCGGTACTCCGCATCTCGGTGAACCAGGTTTGCAGGGGCGTCAGGGGGCCGCCAGTGAGGAGGGCGTCCGTATCGAGGGCCAGGAGTCGCCGCAGTGAGGGTGCCATGCGGTCGAGCTGGTCGCGAGGCACGTCAGCGGGCAGTGGCCGGCTGGCCTCGACCCGCCCCCACACGTCCCCTTGTTCGCTCCATTCCAGTTCGGCGGCGCGCAGAAGGGCGGTGATGAGGAGGAAGGACGTCTCTTTGGGGCCCAGGAGATCGCCGATGCCGTCTGTCGCCTGCTCGTGGTAGTTGAGAACACCGACGCTGTCCGTGTGGAACAGCGTGTGTGCGAGCGTCATGCCGTATGGGCCGCCGAAGGCGAATGTCTCCGGCTCGTACAGGGTGGGCCACCATCGTTTGACAACGCCTCGGGATGCTGCGTGGTCGAGGGCTTCGGCGATGTGGCTGACGGTGTCTTCGCTCCGCGCGTCCGTGTCTGGCTGGACGCGCAGGCGCCAGCAGGGGTACTTGCGCACGAACCACCAGGCTCCGACCGGTCCGGTGCGCAGGGACGGCAGGAGGGAAGTGCGAAAGGCGTGTTCCGCGGTGGGGTAGTCGGCGAACTCGATGTTCACCTGATGCCAGCCCGCAGGCTGGGTATCGAGCGCGGCCAGGCCCGCCGTGCGGTAGCGGTCAGCCATGTCGGCGAGCCGGGTCGGGGAGGTGCGCGCCCTGAAGGCGGCTTCTTCCACCGGCGTTCCGGTTAGGACGGACAGGATGGCGGCTTCCATCGCGGAGGCGTTCTTGTGGTCCACTTCGTCGTCTCCTCAGCACAGGAGCAGGCAGGCGTCCCAGTCGGTGGCGGGCTCGGAGTCCGCTTCGGCGCTCTGGAATGCCAGGGCTGCTCCTGCGGTCCCTTCGAGCAGTCCGTCTTCCTCCGGAGGGCGGAGGGCAAGGAAGCGTTCGCGGAGCTCGCGGAGATGCGACTTGAACACGGCGGGGTCCTCCGCGTCCTGGGCCACGCGTTGGACCGTGCGTAGCAGGCCACCGACACCGTGGCACAGGCCGCGATTGGTGAGTTGGTCGAGTTGGAGCGGGTCGGAGAGACATGCGAGAAGTGCCCGCTCGGCCATGCGTTGCCGGTGGGGGTCTCCGAGGACGATGGCGGCGAGTTGCTGGGCGCGGACCAGCCCCGGGGTGCCATAGCACCAGGACGGGGTGGCCGAGTGGCCGGGCACCGTGGTGGTCGCGGTGACCCATCGTGGCCAGCGGGTGCCAGCGTGATCGCTGTGGCGTATCCGGTCCAGCCAGCGGCAGATCCGCCGCATCGCGTCGTGATGGCCGGGTACGGTGATGCCGCGCCGTGCGGCGAGTGCGAGGAGCGCGAGCGGACCGGCGATGCCGTGGGCTAGGCCGGCGTTGGCGTGGCCGCCGGGGGTGGGTGCGTCGAGGTGTGTGGGGCCGTGCCATACCCACCAGCCCGGCAGGGTGTTTCCGTCGGGTCCGGTGATCGGCTCGGTGAGGCGTACCAGGTACTCCAGTACGCCCTTTAGCGCGTCGCCTTCGGGGGCGCGGCGCAGCAGGAGGGCGCCGAGTCCGGTCAGTCCGCGTAGCAGGTCGTACTCGGCGAAGCTCGTCTGAGCGCCGTCGTCGATGCGCGCGTGGGCGGTGTCCAGTCGGCGGCGGGTGTGTGTGGCGACGATCGTGTCGAGGGTGTGGAGGGCGCCGGCGTACCGGTCGCTGTCGGCGGCTGCCAGGTGCAGGACGTAGGCCATCGCGGGTGCGCCGAGGAAGAGGCTTGCCTCGGGGCCTTCGATGAGGGGGCCGATGGTTGCGAATTGGGTGTGCACGGCGTGCCAGGACCCGGTGCCATTGTGGGCCTGTTCGATGTGGAACAGGGCGGTACCGAGTGGGCCGTGGGCGAGCGACTGCCGGGTGGCGTTCAACGACGAGGCGGTCGTCACCTCGGTGCTCCTTGGTGTCGTGCGGTCCAGGACAGCGCGGCGGTGCGCGCCAAGCGGCGGCAGGTGGCCTCGCCGTCGGGGTCGATGCCGGCGGCCCGGTTGTGGTGCATGTGCAGCAGGGAGGGCAGGACGGCGAGTGGATCGGCGTTGCCCTCGTTGGTGAGGGCGGTGCGGTACTGCTCCAGGGCAGTCCTGCGGCGGGCCCAGGCTGCGGCGACGCGGTCGCCTCCGGGCAGCGAGCGCAGCGTGGCGAGGTCGGTGTCCGGGGCGGACAGGCGTAGCGCCTGATTCTGTACGTCGCGGGCGGGCGCGGTGCCTTCCGACTTCAGCAGGTTTTTTACCAGCCAGCGGTGGCCGGCGGCCGGGCTGCCGGTGAAGGCCGCCGCGATGTCCAGGAAGCTGGCCGCGGTAACGGCCGGGCGCAGGTCGGCCGGGATGGCGAGGGCGAGCTGCGCGGTTGCGGCGGCGGAGTCGGCGGCGAAGAAGTGCTCGGCGGCGTCGAGGACATGTCCAGTTCCGTAGCGGCCGGTCTCGGGTTCGTCGGTGTCCCATTGAATGCGGCTGATCAGTCCGTCGTCGCGGAGCGCCGCCGCCCAGGCCCCGACGCGCTGGGCGGTGTCGCCGAAGGCGTGCGGGCCGGGCAGCTTGAGCCGGAGGCGGAGGTGGGTGCCTGAATCGCTGTAGCGGGTGAACCACCATGGCGGTGCGCCGTCCTCCCACTGCTCGAACAGCGTGGGCAGTTGTGTGGTCAGGATCTCCGCGGCGCGCTCGGGATGGCAGTAGAGCTTCAGGTACGCCCACCGGGAGGTGCCCGGCAGGCGACCGGAGTCACGGCGAACCACCGTTCCATGGAACGGAAGTGGGGTGGCGGGCGGGAGGGTGGAGGCGAACGGCATGGTGATCTCGTGTGCTCGGCCGAGCCAGCCGTACGCGTCCTCCTCCGGTGCCTCGTGCACAGTGACCGTGTCGGTGCGTTCCACTTCGATATGGAGCATCCGCAGGTGCGTGGGGTCGTCGAGGTCGAGGCGCAGGCGCTGGTCGTCGGAGCCGACGAAGACCGCGCGGGGCACCCCGTAACGGCAGCGCCAGTCCACGAGCCGGCGTATCCAACCGGTGCCATCGTGCGCGCCCAAGTCGCGCTTCCTCAGCCGCCAGCAGGCCGGGGACAGGATCGTGCGGCCGACGCGGACCTCGGGCAGGAAGGGAAGCCGGGCGGCGGCTCCCCAGGCGAAGGGGGCCAGCACGGCGACGTGCGAGCGGTGGACCTCGGTGACGAAGCGGACCAAGGGGTGCGTGGCGTTGGTGAGTTCCACGGCGTTCAGCACCGACGGCTCGACGCGCCTGCCGGTGGCGAGCGATACCAGGTAGAGGCGTTGGGAGTCCGCGCCGACGGCGAGATCGTCCAAGTGGAGTGTGGCGGCCGGGTTGTGCTCGCCCAGGGAGAGCAGGTGCGGTACGACGGCGGGGGCGCGGCTGACGTTCTGGGTGCGCAACCGCAGCGGCGGGCTGGAGACTTGAGCCCGGACGGCGCCCGCGTCCAGGGTGGGCAAGGCGGCGTACGCGGTCCGCATGCGCTGTCGGTCGGCGTCCTCCAGCATCGCCAGGAAGCGTCCAGTAGTCGTTCCGGCCGCCAGCGACAGGCCCGCGAGGGACAGTTCGAAGCGGCCCTGCTGCAAGGCGGCCTGCGATTTCGCGAGCACCGTGAAGCAGAGCTCGACGTGCGCGGGTACCTGGGAGACATCGCCGACCGCGAGCGCGGCGAGATCCTCTTCTGTGAGAACGATTTCGCGAGCACGGCTCGCTGCGGTTTCCTGGGCGAGTGCGAGGAGGTGTTCGTCCCGGCGGGTGGTGGCCAGGACGGGCCGGCTCAGGACGGAGTCCCGGTAGCCGGCCGGGAAGCCCAGGCCGATGTCGGGGTCGGTGAGATCTCGTAGTGGGACCAAGGCGCCCATGCTGTACCGCTCCAGAAAGCGGGCGCGGTAGTCCTGCCAGGCCACGGGCCCGTTCGGGTAGGGCGAGATGCGTGTCATGACCGTCAAGGCGCGCTCCGCCTCGCGGGCGACCTCCGTGGGGAGAGCGATGTCGCAGTCGGGGCGCAGGTTCACCGCGAGGGCCCGGTCGGTCGCCCCGGTCACGGCCGTCATGCGTTGGGTCGCCTCGGTGCGGATGGTTCGCTGCTCCTGGGCCGGTGTGGCGTCGTGGCGGGTGAGGAGCTGGTGGATCCGGCGGAGTGGCCCGATGGTGGGTTCGGCGTCGGAGACGACGTCCGCGCCGAGAGAGGCGAGTTGAGACACGACGTCGCCGAGGGCGTCGTCGGTGGTCATGGGCGCCCGCAGGCTGGTGAGGAGAACGCGGTGCGCGACGAGGTGGCGCAGCATGTCCTCGATCACGGCGCTGGGGGTGTCCGGGTAGTCGCCCCGCAGCTTGGCCACGATGTCCTCGACCGTGATGGGGGTGCGGGCGAGGTCGAGCACGGTCTCAACGGCTGGGGTGCGCCGCAGGTTCACTTCGGAGGGTCCGTCCACGCCGGGCTGGTGCGGCATAACGACCTTGGTGCCCCGGACAAAGCAGGTGGGTTCGGCCATGACAGGCAGGAGCCGCAGCAGGCCAGGGTGCGTCTCCAGGGTGGTGACCGCGTCGTTCAGCCACTTCGCGTCCGCGCGTGCAGTGACGCGGTGCCGCGTTCCCCAACGGACTTCCACTGTGTCGCCAAGGTGTAGGGGCGCGGCTCCCGCGAACAGGCCGAACGGAGTGGCGCGGTACCGCATCCGCAGGAGGTAGCGAACCAGCGACACGACGGCGCGCCGCACCGTACGGGGCCGCTGGATGTGGCCGGCGATCACGCCGAGCACGGTTTCGGCCAGCGGAGGGCTGGCGACCTCGATGGCCGCCGCCGTGGTGTCGTCCGCCCAGATCTGTCGCATCCACTGCCGCCAGCGGTGAACGTCGTCGGCGGTGTCGCCGTCCACGTCCGGCCAGGAGGGCGGCTCGGCCGCCAGCGGACGGGCCACGGTTCTGATGAGCGCGGCGTCAATGGCGTGGTACATCGCTGTGCCTCCTTCCTCGTCGCGGAGCGATGCCGGTCCGAGGCGGCCTATGGGTACCGCCCCGGACCCCGTACCGCTGGATCAGCCGCCGATACAGGTGCTGTTGGAACAGGCGGACTGACAGGTGGAGGTGCAGCCGTCGCCGGTGTCATTGAGCAGGCTGGCCACGACCGGGGCGGAGGCGAGGATCTCGATATCGAGGTCGAAATCCGAGCCGGCGTCGGGCGCGTACTCGGTACCGGTCTTGAGCGTTGCGCTGGTCTGCGGTGCCATCTCGTTCCTCCTGTGAATGTGCTGGTTGGCTGTGCCCTTGCTGCCTGGCCCGTGGTGCCGTCGGCGCTACGGCCAGGTGATCGTGATTCGCGTGTGCGGCCGGTCGATGACGCGGCCCGCGGGTAGCTGGTCGTCCGGCGTGTCCGCCGGGTGGACCCCGAGGCGAGCGCGGTTGCCGCGTTGCTCGCGGCCCCAGACCTGGATCTGCTCGACCATCCGGTCGCCGACCGCCCGTGCGCGGGGGCCGTGGGCGATGACGCCGAGCTCGAACCGGTCGGGGTCGTCGGTTGGCCGGACCGTTCGGTAGGCGAAGCTGTCGCCCTCGACGAGCGTGGGAATGCCGTGCGGGGAGATCGACGCGACCAGCCCCCGGGCCCGGGCCGCCGGCTTCCCGGTGAGGAGCGGGAGGTTGTCGAAGACGGTCGTCAGCCACAGGTCGAGGTGTTCGTTCGACTCGTCGCCCGCCAGCGTCACCCCGGACCACGTCTCAACGCGCGGAGTGTTCAGGGCGGCGCGCAGGGCCTCGGCGTCGGGCTCCGGGTGGCCGTCCAGCCGCAGGCCGACCTCCTCGCCCTCAACGTCGTGCAGCAGAACGAGGCGTACGCGGTTCTCACCGGTCCCCTGCATCGGGACGAAGCCGCACAGTTCGAACCCGTCGCTGACCAGACGGTGCCCGCGGCGGACGAACGCCACTGTGCGCGTCATGCCGCGCATCCGCAACGGAACGACGAGCCGGCCACCCTCCACGAGCTGCTCCCGCCACGCCGGAGGGACGTCGGCGGCCTGCACCGTGACGATGACGCGGTCGTACGGGGCGTGCTCCGGTACTCCCCCCTCGCCGTCTCCCGTGACGACGCGGACCCGACCTTCGTAGCCGGTCTCGTGGAGGAACTTCTCCGCGCGCCCCGTCACCTCCGGGTCGATGTCGGCGGTGACCACCAGGCCGTTCTCCCCGACGATCTCGGCGAGGTACGCGGCGTTGACACCCCCGGAGCCGATCTCCAGAACGCGCATTCCTGGACGGATGTCGCCCTGCTCGATCTGCATGGCTTGGATACGCGGCGCGGACACGGAACTGAGCTGGACGCCGTCGGGGTCCGTCTTCGTGATCACGGCGTGTTCCGCGCGGTAGGTCTTTGCCATGTCCTCGTCCGGGGTGGCGAGGTGGCGCGGGACCCTGCGGAAGGCGGCCACGGCGCGGCTGTCCCTGAGCGCCCCCATGTCGACGAGCTGCCTGACCATCTCGTCGCGCAACTGCTGTGCTGGCACAGCGGGTTTCATGTCGTCGGTCGTCATGTCGGGTGGTTCTCCACGGTTCTCCTTCTCGGCGATGCGCGCCGGGTCCGGACTGAGGCTGGCGGCAACGTTCGGTAGCGGCACAGTGACAAGACAAACGGTGGAACCGCCGCTCATGGAAGGAACTTTTGCCGAACTTCGGTGGCACCAGCGAGGGCTGGCCCTGTGGCTCCGCGTCGAACTGGGGCCCGCTCCTGGCAGGAGGCGTCCGGGCGACGCGGGCGGCGGCTGTGGAACTTCTGCTGAACTTCGGTGCCCCTCGCAGCCTGAGGGGCTGGTCGGCCGGGCACCCGCTGCCACACTGATCCCTGTGATGGAACTGAACGGACGCCCCGCCGATCCCGAGTCCCTGAAGGCCCTGGCGCTGACCAACTATGGGCACTTCACCTCGATGCGCGTGGACGACCAGCGGGTACGCGGTCTTGCCCTGCACCTGGAGCGGCTCGAACGGGACTGCCGGACCGTGTTCGGCGCCCAGCTCGACACCGATCGCGTACGGGAGTACGTGCGCCGTGTCGTGAACGGGCAGGACGGATCGTTCGTGGTCCGGGTGAGCGTCTTCGACCCGGCCCTGGACATGGGGCACCCCTCATCGCCGGCCACCCCGCACATCCTGGTGACCACACGCCCCACCGGCCCGATGCCGCTGCCGCCACTGCGCGTGAAAACCGTCCCGTACGTGCGTGATCTGCCCGCCGTCAAGCACCTCGGCCTGTTCGGGGCCCTGCACGCCAGGCGCTCCGCGCAACTGTCGGGCTTCGACGACGCGCTGTTCGCCGGGCCCGACGGCCTCGTGTCCGAGGGCGGCACCTGGAACGTCGGGTTCATCGACGCCGACGGAGCCGTCGTGTGGCCCAAGGGCGAGGTCCTGCCGGGCGTCACCATGGCCCTGCTCCAGCAGCACCATGCCCATACGACGTCGCCCGTGCCGTTGGACGAGGCACGCGCGATGCGGGCCGCGTTCGCCACCAACACCAGCATCGGCGTCCGGGCGATCTCGGCCATCGACGACACCGCGTTGTCGGCCGAGCACCCGGTGCTGGCGTCGCTGCGCGACGCGTACCTGAGCCTGCCGGGCGACCCTGTCTAGGAGCCTTGCCATGGGGGTGGTCCGCTGGACCGGACGAGAGACGAAGGCGCTACGACTCGCGCACCGCATGACGGTCCGGGCGTTCGCCGCGCGGATCGGTGTGAGCGACCGCATGGTCTCCAAGTGGGAGAAGCGCGGTCTCGGCATCGTCCCGCGTCAGGGCACCCAGGCCGCGCTGGACACCCTGTTGTCCGTCGCCGGCACCGAGATCCAGGAGCGGTTCGCCACGCTGATCACCGAACAGGCCGCGTCCGGCGAGGATCCGCGCACGGAGACGTTACTCGCGGCCGACGTCCGCCAGTACCGGCGCCATCCCGTGGACGGCAAGCTGATGGTGCTGGTCGAGGAGGGCATCTATCTCTCCGGCCCGGGCAACGAGGCCCAGTGGCTCCCCGCCTTCTGGATCGACGTCTTCCCCACCACGAACGCCGACTACGCCCGGTACATCCATGACACCGGCGCGGCGCCACCCCGGCACTGGGGCGGCGACGGCCGATGCCCGGACAGCGTCCACGACCACCCCGTGGTGTGGGTGACCTGGCACGAGGCCGCCGCCTACGCCGCATGGGCGGGCAAGTCGCTGCCGACCAGCCGACAGTGGGAGAAAGCCGCTCGCGGCCCCCGAGGCAACACATATCCATGGGGCGACTCCGCGACCGCCGCCAAATGCAACGTTCGCGAATCCGGGATAGGGCGCACTACTGCGGTCAGCCGCTACCAGAGCGGGGTGAGTCCGATGGGCGTCTTCGACCTGTGCGGCAACGTCTGGGAATGGTGCGCCACCGAGTCCCGGCCCGGGCGCTACCAACTGAAGGGCAGCGCCTTCACCAGTCCGTTCGAACTCGCCGCGCCGTCCTCGTTCAACGACGCGGCCGGGACCATGCGGGACGACGACACCGGCTTCCGCTGCGTCGCGGCGGTGGACAGCATGCCGCCTGCCGACTGACCGTGTTGGGTGTGATCCCCGCCGGGGGTCACTGTGAACGGTGACCGGCCGGTTCTGGGCATCCGGCGCTAGCGGTCACCGGAGCCTTCGCACTGAGTCGGAGGTGTCGGCTTGCCGAGGTACGCGTGAGACCGGCGGTCGGGTCCGCTCGGGTGCTGCCTGCCTCCTGGTTAGGCGAAGCACGCGCCAGGTGAGGACCTCGGCGGGCGATCGTGCATCCTCCAGGCTCCTCTGGCCGAGTGCTTGTTGGAGGATTCGTTCCGGCTGGTGACCGGCTTCCTCAGCCTCGGCGAGCGCGGCGACCAGAGAGCCCCAGGCGGGGTCGTCGAGGATCTGCCGGGCGTGGGCGGGTGCACCCTCGTGTATCTGCCGGGTGATTCGTTCGATCGTCTGCCGTGGTGGCCTGCGGTGGGCGAACGCTGTCAGGGGCGCTGCGGCGGCTTGGGCGTATGCGGCTTGGAGGTGGACGAGTGTCTGGCGGGCTGCTGCGACTTGCTGGTCATGCTGGTGGAGTTGGTGCCAGCGGATGGCCGCCATGACGACGAGGAGCGCGGCGTCGAGGAACATCGCGAGCCCGGCGCCGTCGCCAACCACAGGCTGGGTCCGCATGCCGCGTAGGGCTCGGCGTAGCGCGTGAGCGTGGCGGTGCTCGGCCTGGACGCGGGAGCGGGTGGCGCGTTCGAAGGCGATGGCGGCTTGCCGGAGTTGGGGCCGGATGTCCTGCGGGGCGAGGAGGGGCAGGGTGTCGAGGGCTTCGCCGAAGGCGGCGAGGTAGGCCTGGGCGGCTTCGGCGTCCGCTTGGTCGATGTGGTGAGGGACGCGTTCGATTGCTGCGGTGGCCTGGTGCCATGGCTCGGGACTGCGCGGCCCCGTCGGTTCTTCTTCTGTGGCGGTCAGCCGCTCGCGGATCTTGGGAAAGGACAGGTCGGGGGCGAGTTTGGAGCCGGAGAACCAGACGGGTTCGCCAGTGGCGTTGGTGTCGCCGTCGAGGGCGACCTTGTAGCCGCGTATGTCGCCGGAGGGGAAGCGCTGGGTCTCGATCAGCACGCTCCCGGTACCGGCGAGGATGCTGAGGAATTCCTCGGGGGTGGTGGCGATGGAGAGTGCGGTGCGGACGGCGACGCGCAGACGTTCTCGCGCCGTTGCCTGGTGCCCCGTGCGGTGGGCTTTCTCCTGCTCGGCGCGGGTGGGGCGCTGCGCGGCGGTGCGGTCGCCGCGGGCGACTTGGCGGAGTCCGTATTCCTTCTCGATGGAGGCGAGTTCCTGGTCGGCGGTGAGGTAGTCGTTCCAGTGGCGGGCGGGGCGCAGGTCGCCGCGGACCTTGGTCGCGGCGATGTGGATGTGGTCGTCGGCGTGACGGACGGCGACCCAGCGGCAGCCGTCCGGGTCGCCGTCAGGTGCGATACCGGTGGTGTGCACGACGCGGCGGGCGATGTCGGCCCACTCCTGGTCGGTGAGGAGGCGGTCCTCGGGTGCGGCACGCAGGGAGCAGTGCCACACGTGCCGCTTGGGAGCACGGTCGCCGGCCTGCTTCACGCGGAGGTCGAGGGCCCTCGCGAGTTGCTTCTTGGTGGCGTTGAAGTCGGGGGAGCGGCCGGGGTCGGGGGCGAAGCCGTCCCAGGAGGCGACCAGGTGCGGGTCGGTGTGCTCGTTGGCCTTGCCGGGGCCGTAGAGATAGGCGATCAGTTTGCCGGTGTCCTGACCGCCGGTGATCTTGGCGATCACTCCGTGGCGGCCTTTCCGGCCGCGGCACTGTACGCGGCTGCGTCAATGGCGGCCACGGTGGCGCGGACGGTGTCCAGGAGCCGGTGGGCGCGGGTCAGGACGGCCGCGTCCACAGGGTGTGGATGGCCGCCGGAGTTCAGGACACGGGCGATCTGGTTGACGTTGGTGCCGATCTTCGCGGCTTGGGCACGCAGGGCGTTCAGCTCGTCGATGCAGTCGTCGATCGCGGTGCGTTGGCCGGGCAGAGCGAGGTCGCCTTCGAGGTAGGCCATGACAGCGGCTCCGACGAGGTGGGCGCCGGCGATGTTCATCGAGCGGGCCTTGGCAGTGATCGCCTGTTTCTCGGCGACGCTGTAGCGGACGTCGACTCGCTGGGTGCGCTGGACATCGTCGCGCTGGCGGCGGCGGGCTATGCGGCGGAGCGCGGCTTCATCGGCGGCACGCGGCAGCAGCGGGCCGGCGACGGCCTCCCCCTCGGGCACCTCCTGGTGCCCGAGGACTTCCGCCACCCCAGGGGCGGAGATCCCCCCGTCGGACCGGCCCTTGGACGGTCCAACGCCATACCTTGCTCCGCCGGTAGCCGTGGCCGTCATCCTCTGCTGGTCAATGGGGAGTTCGTGGTGAGGGTCGGGCATGGGCCTTCTCTCTGCGGGGTGATGCTGGTTGGGCGGTGGCTCGGCCCACTCGTTGCGTGCCTGGTGGGGGCAGGTAGGGGTGGGGTGGTGATGTCGGGTGGACCCGTTGCGGGTCCGGGACCCGTCCCCGTGCTGAGCTGCGCGGGGGTCGAGTCGGGTCAGCCTCGGGTGCTGGTGAGGGCCTGATCGAGTTCGGTCTGCAGGCGGCGGGTGATCTCGGTCAGGCGGTCTTTGCCGACGGAGTGGCCCTTGGCCCGGATTGCCGCTTCGACATTGCGGCGCGAGACACGACCCTGGCGTCCTTTGGGAGCGGTGCGGCCGATGGTGAGGAGTTCGTCCATGGTGGCGCTGGGCTGTCGGCCCCTGGACTTGGCGGAAGGCTCGGGGGCATCCGCCACATCGGCGGCGGGGACGTCCAGCGCGGCACTTCGACTGTCGGGTTCGGCGTCGGTGTGAGCGGAGTGTTGGCGGTTCTCGGTGCCGCTGTTGTCGCGGGTTCCTGAAGACTGACCCCCAGGAGTCTTCCGAAAGTTGACCCCCTTGTTGATCATGGAGGGTGCTGAAGGTGGAGGATTGGGCCGAGATACGTCGTCTGCATCGAGCGGAGAGCGCGCCGACGGTGAGGTCGTCCAGGTGCAGAGTGGTGTGGGGGGTTTGTTGGTTGAGGCGGACGGCGTGGAGGGCGTTGGCCCAGATGCTGGTGGCGGTGGCGAGGCCGACGAGTGTCCAGACGTAGAGGCGGGAGTGGAGTGGGGCGGTGCGCAGGATGAGGAGGGCGCCGACGCCGATGGCGATGAAGCCGTCG
This sequence comes from Streptomyces sp. PT12, assembly GCF_003311645.1. Lineage (GTDB taxonomy): Bacteria > Actinomycetota > Actinomycetes > Streptomycetales > Streptomycetaceae > Streptomyces. Next base: position 13,364 of record NZ_QEST01000055.1, read on the forward strand.
ATCACGAGGGGGAAGGCGTAGGTGAGGGGTCCGCGGATGTGGGTGGCGACGGCCATCTGGCGCAGGGCGTCGTAGGAGATGGCGAAGCCGAGGGTGCCGAGCAGGGCGATTCCGAGGCGGATCGCGGCGGTCCCGGGTATGGCGGTGGTGGCGGTGGGTGTGGACATGGCGAGGGCGCTCCGGGTGGGGATGGCGGCGTGCCCGTAGGTGCGTGACCGGGGGTGCCGCCGTGGGTGCGATGACACTCGTCCCACCCGTTGCGTGCCTGGTCAGGACAGGTACGGGTGGGGTGGTGATGTCGGGTCGACCCGTTGCGGGTCTGGCACCCGTCCCGGTGCTGAGCTGGGCGGGGACGGGTGGGACGGGTCCAGCCGGGTCAGGCCGAGGCGGTGGTCTGGTCGGGCTCGACTCGCTTGGCCGGTGCGGGGCAGTAGCGGGCCCAGGCGTCGAGGAACTGGGTGCGGGCGTAGCCCTTGGCCTGGGTGCCGCCGGGGAAGCGGTGGTTGCCCGGGCGGATGCCGTAGTCCTCCAGCAGCAGGCCCAGACGGCGCGGGTTCAGCCCGGTGGGGCCGTGCTCGGCCCAGGGCGCTTCCGGGTCGGCGTTGAGCTGCTCGATCAGGCGGCTCGTGCGCAGCGCGGGTGGATCGCCCTCGGCGGCGAAGACCTCCCGGATGTCGGCCAGGATGCGGGTGCGCAGGCCCGTGTCGGTGTCCTTGCCCGTCTCGTGAGCGGTCATGGCCCGGCAGGCGGTGCGGGCGAGGGCGGGCCATTCACCTCCCGCGAGGTCGGCGATGACGATCAGGGGTTCCCAGGTGTCGGCGGCGCGGTCCTCGACCGGCATGACCGGCTCCATGTCCCTGGCCTCGGTGTGGAGGGGGTGGAGCCAGGCGGTGAGGCGGTCGCGTATGGCGTGCAGGGCGGGGGTGTCGCGGCCGGTGCGGAAGGCGGCCACGGTTTCGCCCGGTGCGCGGCGGCGCATGCGGATGACCACGGAGCGGTCCATGATCGTGTCGGGCAGGTCGC
>NZ_QEST01000030.1 GCF_003311645.1 Streptomyces sp. PT12
GGGGGTCAACTTTCACGCGTCGCTACTGGTCCACTTTTCAGCCGACGCCGACAGCCTTGCAGACACCGCCGGTCGTCCACCGGCCGCGGGCCCGGTGACCGCTTGGGCCACTTCGGCAGCAGCGGCTCGATCACCGCCCACAACGCGTCGTCCACGATCCACGGCCTGTCGCTCACACCCCACGAACGGCTCAATCCTCACACCGGACACGGCCACCAGCACCACATCACAAGATCGTGTTACAAGCTCTTATACAGTTCCCGGGCGTCCTTCCCTCGGCGCTCGTAGACGGCTCTCAGTTCCTTCTCGGCCGTGTCGACGCTGCTCCGAGGTGGCCAGCCGTTCCTGGCTGCTACGAGCCGGGAAGCTTCGGTGGAGCAGCGCATGCTGACCTTCAGGTCCTCGACGGTGGTCAGTACCTCCCCCTCCCGGATCAGGTCGAGGACACTGCCTTGGAAGAAGTCGTTGCACCCGAGGTGGGTCTCCAGCACACAGGCGTCCAAGAAGGCCGCCCCCACCGTGTGGGGCGGCTGGTACACCTCCCCGCGAAGGCGGTACTCGGCGTCCTGGATGCGCGTTTGGGCACGAGCCAGACGAACAACTCGCCTTCGTGCTCGTGCACGACATGCCAGTGGGGGCGCAATCGAGGGTTGTGGCAGCACTTCGGATCGACGACGATGCCCCACGGCTTGCCCTGGATGGCGCAGGCACGGTCATCGAGCAGGCTCCTGTGCTGCAACTGCTGGTAGATGCCCTTGGACATCCGCCTGCCGTTCACGGACAACGTCTTGATCGTTACGGCGGCCTCTTCAATTCGAAACTCCATGCCCGGACAACGTCGGCGGGAAGGCCATGACGCGGTGGCTGTCGCCGGTTCCCCCATTCGGCCGCGCTCCCAGCTCCGACGCCGGCCACAAAGCAGATGACAAGTGCTCCTGGGACAGCCTCTGCCCTGGCCCGTCTACTGCCCAGCGGTTGGCGGGGGCAGCAGCGCTGCGACCTCGGTGTATTGGTAGTACTCCCAGTCGGGGCTGAGCTCCTTCGCCTGGGTGGTGAAGTTCCGCCAGGCTTCTGCCGCTCCGGGCAGGCGTGCGGTGGCCCGGTAGAGGGCGAGGGCGTGCTCGGGCATCTTGGATGCCACGCGGCACTGATCGTTGTCGATCCAGGCGTGCAGCAGGGCCGTCAGATCCTCTGTGGTGAGGAAGGAGGCACAGGTCAGCACGGCGTCCTGGCACACGGCTTCGGCGGTTCGGTAGCTCCACGCCTCCTGGAGCATCGGGGCGAGCTGGGGCACGAAGTAGCGTCCTGGGTGGCGCCCGATCACGGCGGCCTTGGGTAGCAGAGCGAGCTGGCGAAACGTCGCGTCGAGCGCGGGCAACAGGGCGCGCACATCGTCGACCGCCACGAGAGACAGCAGGGAAAGGTGTTCAGAGGTCAGCGAGCTGGCGGATGGATCGATCCCTGCGATGACACCGTTGACCTGGTCTCGCAGCACGTTGTCGGTCGTCTCCCAGAACAGATCGAGGTGTCCGAGGCGGCCCACCGCGCGCAGTTGCACGTCGGTCGGCTTCGCGCTCAGGTCCTGGACGAAGTGGCTGAGCTCGCTCCTGACCAAGCCCCGGTCACGGCGGGCAAAGGCGGTGACGCAGACGGCGGCGCGATCCGCGAGTTCCTTGGCGTTGAAGTCCTCCACCCCGACCTCCAGAAGGGCGTGCTTGACGACGAGGTTGACCAGGCGGCGGCGGACGGCGGGCTTGACCCGGTCGAAGGAGGTCTGCGCGATGAAGTCCTCGCCGATGAACGCCGTGTCGGCGAGCAGCGCGCGGATCCGGTCGACGACCCTGCGGCCCTGGCTGGGCACGTGGACGAGGAGCGCGTCCAGCGCCACCGCCAGGTGGGCCCGGGCGTCGTCCAGGCTGGGGGCGAAGATGTCGCCGAGCGGGCTGAGTGACGGGTGGGCGCACAGGTTGCGGTCCAGGCGCAGTTGATCGAGCTTGCGGTGCTGAACGGCGTCGATCAGCTGCACGGTCAGGGCAGTGTCCAGGAGGCTGATCTCCACCTCCTGCATCGTCTTGATCGCCGCGCGATCGACCTTGCCCTGGGCCTTCTCGACCTTTTCGACGACCGGCTTCGCCTCGCCCTCGCCGTCTTCGGCGAGGCGGCGCAGTTTCTCGATCACGTCGGCGCAGACCGCGGTCCAGGTGAGCACGATGGCGGCGCGTGCGGAGCCTGTGGCGTAGCACCGGTGCGTCTCGGCGATCAGGGGGCGGACCTCTGGGGACCAGCAGGCGGCAACGCGCTCCTCAAGGTTGATCACTTCTGCTCGCTTTCGACCTGGACTGCAAGACCTGATGTTCGCCAGCCGGCTCAGCACCATCCCAAACTTCCTGAGGACACTGTGGGCGACGGCATCCTTGACAAGCTGTGAGCGTGGGGCCGCTGACACTGGCATCCGCTACGTTGGGCGTGCCGCTATGGGAGTGAGGAAGGGGCCATGACGTGAGTGACTTGGGGGAGCGCGCCAAGAACCGCTTGATCATGCTGGACGGTCACTTCACGCATCCAGTCAGAGTAGAGCACATCGAGCAGATTGGTTCGAGCGTGTTCTTGGTCCGAGTCAGGCATGCCAATGGTGCTCCGGATGAAACACAGGTTCTTGAATCAGAACTGCGGGCAGCGCTTGCTAATATCACTCCGCAGCCGACGCTTGTAGATCCTCGGGACCTCTCCTTGTGGGTTGAGTCTCAGCGGATCCGTTACGCTTTTGCGCATGACCCACTATTCGCGGTGTCGATGAGTGGGGTTCGAGGCCTGCCACATCAGATCGAGGCGGTGTACCGCCACATGCTGCCTCAACCACGCCTGCGGTTTGTGCTTGCGGACGACCCAGGCGCTGGGAAGACGATTATGGCGGGCCTTCTGCTTAAAGAACTGAAGCTACGCGGCGCCGTTGAGCGAATCTTGATTCTGTGTCCCGCTCCATTGACCACTCAGTGGCAGGACGAAATGCTCGACAAGTTTGACGAACAGTTCGAAGTCGTCTCTAGTGAACAGGTTCGTCACCAGCTAGGGAAGAACCCCTGGGAGCGCTATCCACTGGTGGTCAGCAGTATCGACTTTGCCAAACGGGACGACGTGCGTGATGATCTATTCCGCAGCCAGTGGGACTTGGTCATCGTCGACGAGGCGCACAAGGCTTCGGCGTACACGAAGCGGGGTAAGGAAGAGAGAGTCGTCAAGACGAAGAGGTATTCACTCGTGGAGGGCGTGTCTCAACAAGCTGATCGCCTCCTGCTCTTGACGGCGACACCTCACTCGGGAGATGAGGATAGGTTCACGCGCTTCCTTGGGCTGCTTGATCCTGATCAGTTCTCTACGCCCGACCTTGTGAAGAAGCAGATCGCAAACGACAACAACCCTTATTTCCTTCGCCGTCAGAAGGAAGACCTCATGGACGAGCAGGGCAATGATCTGTTCGTCACGCGACACGTTCGTACACAGCCGTTCCAGCTCTCTCCTGGCGAGTTCGAGCTGTACCAGGACGTCACTCAATACGTGAACACGTACCTGGGCGCCAGCGGGGGATCACGGAGCAACGCGGTCGCGCTGGCCCGTACGGTCTTGCAGCGTCGGCTGGCGTCGAGTCTGGGCGCGATCAGGTCATCCTTGTCCAAGCGCGCTGATCGTCTGGAGACACTGGCCGACCAGTTGTCCGTGATGGCGCCTGCGGAGCGAACCCGTCGTCTGGCCGCGCTGGGGCGCATTCCGGCGGACGCCGACGTCATGGACGATGCCGAAGCCGGCACAGATGACATCGACGAGTCGGTTGACGACCTTCTTGCCACGGAAGTCAGCAGTGCTGAGCACATCTCACAGCTGCGTACCGAGGTCATCGACCTGCGAAAGCTCGTCGCGCAGGCTGACCGGGTGATGCGGTCCCAGAGTGAGGAGCGGAAGCTCGTCGCCCTTCGCGAATGCCTGAAGCTTGCCGAGTTCGATGAACTGCGGGATGGCCGAGGCAAACTTCTAATATTCACTGAGCACCGTGATACGCTCGACTACCTTGAAACACATCTTCGGCAATGGGGCTACTCGGTCTGCATCATTCACGGAGATCACCCGCCTGCTGAGCGCAAGCGTATCCAGCACGACTTTCGGCAGAATAAGCAAATCTGCATCGCGACCGAGGCGGCCGGTGAAGGCATCAACCTCCAGTTCTGCCACTTGATGATCAACTATGACCTGCCGTGGAACCCGGTGCGCCTGGAACAACGCATGGGCCGCGTGCACCGCATCGGCCAGAACGCTGATTGCTGGATCTTCAACTTCTGTGCCACCAACACCGTGGAAGGCGAGCTTCTCGAAAAGCTCCACGATCGGCTTGAGGCGATGCGACTGGATCTCAACGGGCGGGTCTACGACGTCATCGGCGAGCTGCTCACCCTCAACGGCGTCGACTTCGAGCGGCTGGTCAAGGAGACGCTCGCCAACCCGACCCGAGCGAACCGCGATGCGGCAGTGGCGGAGATCAACCGGCTCGACCCGGAGAAGCTGGCCGAGTACGAGGAGGCCACGGGTATCGCGCTGGCCAAGAAGTACGTCGACACTGATTGGGTCCGGGGACAGAACGTCATTTCCGAGGAACGTCGTTTGATGCCGGAGTATGTGGAGGCGTTCTTCCTGCGGGCTGCCCACCGACAGAGCCTGCGTGTCGAGCGCCGGGCCGACCAACTGCTGCGCATCGAGCACGTGCCCGTCGCGCTGCGCAGCGATGACCTGACCGCCGTCCGCTATCGAGGCCGCGCCGCGTCTGAGTACCGCAAGCTCACCTTCCGGAAGGAGGAGCGGGACCGCGTCGAGCACGAGGACGCGACGCTGTGCTCACCGGGGCACCCGCTGTTCGCCGCGCTCGCGGAATCGCTAGAACGCGACCTCGCCGCCGAGGGCGTTCCCCAGGGTACGGCCGCCTTCGTGGACCCTGGCGCACTGGCACCGTACTTCGTGCACCTGTTCGCCTACGAGGTCGTCGGAGAGGACGTCCATGGTGCCCCTGAAGTCGCCTTCGCAGAAGTTGTCGCTGTCATAGAGGACGAGCATGGGCTGCACCGCGGGCCGGCCGACGTTCTGCACACGCTGACGCCGGCCCCGAACAGGGCGGCGCCTGCTCTGGCGCCTGACCAGATCAAGGCGGCCACCGACTGGCTTCGCGTCGAGGTGCAGCTTCCCTGCACCACCTCTGAGCGAGCCACCCGTCTGGAGCATGCGAAGCTCCGGTCCTCCTACCTGTCCGAGGCCATGGACGCGCAGAAGCGCCGGCTGCAGGACCGCTGGATGGCACACGACACCAAGGTCGCAGCAGGCGATGACTCCTACCGTCTGCTGCGAGACAACGCGGCGCGACAGCTGAAGGAGCTTGCGCACCGCCAGGCGGCGAAACTGGAGTCGCTCAATCGGCTGGGCGTGGTCCGCCCCGGCAAGGTCACCCATCTCGGATCGGCGTCCGTGCTCCCTCCCACCGAGCTGGAGGATCCCGATGTCGATGTCATGCGACCAAGCAAAGAGGTGGAAGAGGCCGCCGTTGCCGTGGCCATGGCCTATGAGCGGAAACACGGCTGGCAGCCGCAGTACGTCGGTCACTTGCGGGACGGCAGTGGCTTCGACATCCGCTCCACCCGGCCGCTGCCGAACGGAACAATCCTCGTACGACGGATCGAGGTGAAAGGCCGCGGAACACCGTCTGGAGACGTGGGCCTGTATCGAACCGAGTGGTATGCCGCTCAGCGGTGGGCAGACGGCTATTGGCTGTACGTCGTCTACAGCGCCACCACCGACCCGACTCTGATGAGGATCCAGGACCCCTACCATACCCTGCCAAATGTGGCCGAAATCCGGCAGGTTACTGGCTATCGTGTGCCAGGCGCTAGCATCCGAGCTCACGCGGTCACCGACACGGAAACCGCGGAGTGAGAGGTGGGAAGTGCGCGAAAGCGACAAGCGGCTCATTGAGGACGTAATACCGATAGACGTCATCAGCCGCACGAGTGCGAGTGAGAAGGTCGGTGGGCGCCTGGGTCACCCTGCCTCCCTGCACCTGTGGTGGGCCCGTCGTCCGCTCGCGGCGTCGCGTGCCGCCGTCTACTCTGCCCTGGCTCCAGCAGCGGGTCGGACGCGTACCCTCCAGGAGGAGGCAGAATTCTTCGAGGCCCTGTGCACCTGGGGAGCCCCGGATCACGCCATCCGTACAGCACGCGATGAAGTGCTCGCAGCTCGCAGTGATGGCCCGCCCAAAGTAGTCGATCTCTTCTCCGGCGGAGGTGCGATCCCGCTCGAGGCTCTGCGCCTGGGCTGCGAGGTGACGGCCAACGAGCTCAATCCCGTTGCCCACCTTATTGAGCGCATGCTTCTCGAATATCCCCAGACTTTCCCCGGGCTTGCCGATGACATCCGCCAATGGGGGACTTTGTGGGTTGATTCCGCATGGGGGCAGCTTGCCTCTTTTTATCCCACCGTGGCCAGTGACGCCGATGAACAGCCCATGCTGTCCGATGACGGGAGCGATCAGCGCCTTCCCCTGGCCTATTTGTGGACGCGCACCGTGCGGTGCCCGAATCCCGCCACACCTGGACATGACGCGCACCTGGTGCGCCAGACATGGTTGGGACGCAAGAAGAACCGCTTCGTCGCTCTAAAGCCCGTCGCGGATCGCGACAGGTGGTCCCTGCACTACGAGGTGGTGACGGCCACGACGGAGGCCGGACTCGGCTTCGACCCCGCGGAAGGCTCCAGGGGCGGCGAGGTCACCTGCCGTATCTGCGGTGCGACCGTGACTGGTCAGTACGTGAAGACCGAGGCTCGTGCGGGCCGTATGGGGACGGCGCCGCTGGCCGCCATCGTGGCCAAGACCGTCGGGCGCGGACGCGACTACCTCGCCGTCGGTGAGTACGAGCTTCCCGACGATGAGGAGTGTCTCAAACGTCTGGCCGACCTGCCTGTCGAGCCGTTGGTGGAACCGCTCCCGGGAACCATGCGCATCACCGGCGGGACATGCATGGTGTACGGGTTTGCCCAGTACCGTGATCTCTTCACGCCACGGCAACTCCTTGCCCTGTGCACCCTGGCCGCCGGGATCAAGCAGGTCCATGACGACGCCTGCGCACAGGGCATGGATCCAGGACGTGCTGCCGCGCTTGCCACGGCGCTGGCCATGGCTCTGAATCGGGTTGCCGACCGCCTGTCGAGTCTGTGCCGTCTCGACACCGCGAATGAGGGAGGCACCAACACCTTTGCCCGACAGGCGCTTCCCATGGTGTGGGACTTCTATGAGGCAAACCCGTTCGGCGGTGCATCCGGCGACGTGCGCAAGTACCTGAAAGAGACAGCCGACCTCATCGATCGACTCGCTACTCTCCCTCGCCCCGCGACCTGCGTCCGCGGATCCGCTGCATCGCTGCCGCTCCCCAACGATTCACAAGACGCGGTGGTCACGGACCCGCCCTACTACGACAACATCTCGTACGCAGATCTCTCCGACTTCTTCTACGTTTGGCTGAAGCGATCGGTCGGATTCCTCTACCCGACCGATCTCGGCGGTGAACTGACTCCCAAACGCAACGAAGCCGTTGTTGCTGCCTACCGGCACGACGGGAGGAGAGACGTAGCACGGAAACACTACGAGACCCTGATGGAGCGCGCCTTCAGCGAAGCGCACCGGGTTCTCAAACCGGGCGCACCCCTGGTCTGCGTGTACGCGCACAAAACCACCTCCGGCTGGTCGAGTCTGGTGGAGGTGCTGCGACGCGCAGGCTTCACCATCACCGAGGCATGGCCTCTTGACACCGAGATGCCCGAGCGTGCCGTCGGCCGCGGCACAGCGAGCCTGGCTTCCTCGATCTTCCTCGTCGCGCGGAAACGCAAGGCAGATGCTGGCGTGGGCAGTGAAGCTGACGTCATGTCAGAGCTCGATGAGATCATCAAGGAGCGGCGGGAACGGCTTGAACAACTGGGCATCACGGGTGCCGACCTGGTGATCGCGACGGTGGGCGCCGGCCTGCGAGCCCTCACCCGGTATGAGAAGGTCGAGCAGGACAACGGCGAACTTCTCCCGGCCGAGACCTTCCTTGAGAGGGTGCAGACGCGTGTGCTGGATGCGATCTTCGGCTCGCTGGCAGGCACGGACCCTGCCACCCGCTACTACGTCGCAGCGCAGTATTCCTACGGCTACGGAGCGGTCCCCTTCGACGAGGCCAACAACCTCGCCCGAATGACAGGCGCAGACCTCGACGGCCCCGGCGGACTCACCAACGGGCCCAACGCACTTCTGTCGAAGGTCAAGGCAACTGTCGAGCTAAGGGACTTTGAAGACCGCGGGCACGATGTACGTCTGGGACAGCCCCATTCGGAAGCCGGTGGCACCCTGGCCCTCGTCGACCTGGAGCCAGCTGTGACACCGCCGCTCATCGACGTCGCTCATGCCGTCCTGTGGCGTGCCGAGCATCGTCCGGCGGAGGTGCGGTCCTACCTGATGTCCGTCACCGTCGATGTCCTGCGGCTACGCGACCTGATCCAGACGCTGGCGGGACGGGCACTCCGGGCCAGTACCAGTGAGACAAAGCCCAGAGAAGCCAGCGCCGCGGAGCGCCTGCTGGTTTCTTGGAAGACGATCATCGGAGAGCAAGGGCTGGTCTAGGGTGCCCATCGGGCACCACCGTTGGCACATAGGGGGTTGGGAGCACTGTGAGTTCGAGCTATCGGCTCTTGTCCTGGACACAGGTCGCACGCCCGCACGACGACGTGGCGGCAGGCATCCTCGACATGGGGACCTACGCGGCCAACCTTGCCGGCGTCTTCCGCGGTCGGCGAGACATAGCTCCTGTCTATACAGACGCGGGCAAGTTCTTCCAGGCGACCTACCTCACTGTGAAGATGAGGGAGCTGATGGAGGATGTGATGACCATCCTCACCGGGGGAGCAGGCTCGCACGTCCTGCAGTTGCGCACCCCGTTCGGTGGGGGTAAGACGCACAGTCTTGTCGCTCTCCTGCACCTGGTCCGCGATCGGGAAGCGTCGGTTGCCGCATGCCCGGACCTGAAGGAACTGGCGGACCCAGGCAGCGTCCAGGTGGCTGTCCTGTCCGGTGAGGAACTCGACCCGCTCTCCCCGATGCGGGCAACTGGGATTGAGACGCACACCCTCTGGGGAGAGTTGGCTGCGCAACTGGGGCGCTATGAGCTGGTTGAGGAGCACGATCGCACCGGCGCTGCACCAGGCGGCGATGTACTGCGCCAGGTCCTCGGACATCAACCGACGCTCGTCCTCCTGGATGAGGTGCTGGTCTACGTCGAGAAGGCCCTTGCCATCCCCCGGGGGGAGTCCACCGCAGGCCGACAAGTGATGCTGTTCGTACAGGCTTTGACGGAAGCGATCAGCGCCCAGCCGCAGACTGCGATGGTCTACAGCCTTCAAGCCAGCATCGGTGAGGCCGTCGGATCGGAAGGACTGCTCAGCGATCTCGACAAGCTCGTCACCCGCGTGGACGCCAAGCGAGAGCCCGTCGCCGACGACGAGGTACTACGCGTCGTCCAGCGTCGGCTGCTCGCCGACCTGGGCGACCCAGCCGTCCACCGTGAGGTGGCGCGAGCCTACTCACAGCTTCTGCGGAAGCAACTCCTGGCGTCGGCCGAGACCAACAGCGCCCGCAGGGAAGCCGATGTCGCCGCGGACACCCTTGAGCAGCGGATTCTTGCCGCCTACCCGTTCCACCCCGACCTCCTGGACCTCATGTACCACCGCTGGGGCTCCCTGCCGTCATACCAGCGGACCCGAGGCGCTTTGCAGTTCCTGGCCGCCGTGGTCAACGCCCTATGGCGCTCGGGTGCGAGCAGCCCCTTGATCGGCCCCGGCGACATCGACTTCACCGACGAGGCCACACGGGGAGCCTTCTTCTCCCAAGTGGGGGAACGCGAGCGATACACCTCTGTTCTCTCCAGCGACATCACCTCCACCGGGGCCGGAGCAGCAGCGGTTGACCGGCAGCTCGGTGCGAACAGCCCGATGATCGAGCAGCTCAAGGTCGGAACACGCGTAGCGACCGCCATCATGCTCTACAGCTTCGGCGCCCGCGATGGCGAGGATCGAGGAGTCCTTGAGACGGATCTGGTCCGCGGCGTTCTCGTTCCCGGACTTGATCGAAACGTCGTCATCGCAGCGCTGCACTATCTCCGCGAGGAAGAGCTCTACCTTCACTACACCGGACGCCGGTACCGCTTCGAGCCCACCCCCAACCTCACCAAGCTGGTGCGAGACGAGGCCAACAAGCTCGACTCACACGAGGTACTCACCGAGGTGCGCACCGCGCTGGAGTTGCAACTGCGCGGCAGTAGAGGCGTGGCCGTCTGGCCGGAGACACCGGACAGCATCAACGACAAGCAGCCCCTCTTCCTTGTCGCGTACCTGCACCCCGACTGGTCGGAGGACCGCACCCCGCTGGAAACCTTCATCGAGCAAGCAGGGAAGAGCAGCCCACGAAGGTACCGCAACAGTCTCGCCCTGGTGCTTCCGGACAAGGCGCAGTTCGACCAAGCACGGCACGCCACGCGAATGCGCCTCGCAGCCGATTCCCTCCTTTCTCAATCCAGCAAGTACAACTTCAGCCCAGAACAGAGCGAGGAGCTACGAGAGAAAGCGAGCAATGCCAGGCGCGATGCATCCGCGGCCTTGGGCAGCGCCTACAGCACCGTTGCCCTCCCCACACGGTCACGCAACGGCGACGCACCGTACGTGCTGGAGACCTTCGACCTGCGCACCATGCTCTCGGCAGGGCGAGCCCTGCACGAACGCGTCGTCGAGGCTCTGAGTCAACGTGTCTTCAGTTCGCTCACGTCAGCGAAGCTCGTCGCCCTCTCCGGACTAGGACCCGAACGACAGATCATCACATGCGCTGAGCTGGTCGACTGGTTCTACAGTTACTATGAGTTCACCAAACTGTGGGATAAACAAGCCATCGCATCCGCTATCACGACGGCCGTGGCCACATCTGAGCTCGGCTATGTGGTCGGACTCGTGCGTGGGACAGATTCCCTCACTCCCCGTAGCCCGCAGCAGGTGCGGTTCGGTGAACAACTCGTGGGAGAAGAAATCGATCTCTCAGAGGATGCCGCGATCCTCTGGTGCGAGTTCGCGCAGGAATGCCTGCGGCCGGAACCGCATCCGGAGCAGCCCGAACCCGGACCTCACTCAGGCCCCGACACTGGGGACGTGCAGCCTGCCCCCTCACCAGCAACGCCGACGCCGACTCCGCAAGGCTCCAGCACGGGCCAGACCAGTCAGGGCTCCACATCGGGCGACAGCGTGCGAGTCGCTGACATCGAAGCGGTCATAGAGAAGGCGGGCATCTTCGACTTGGCCCGCGCCCTCTCCTGGTTCAGAGACCAGCAGGGAACAGTTCGGGTCGAGCTCCGGATACATGCCGAAGGAGACTTCGACCGAGTGTCGTTCCGGAACGGCTGCATCGAGCCCCTTGAAGAAGCCACCCCCAACCTCGACGTACGGACCGAGTAAGCACGGCACGAAGCCGCCGGGTGTGGCCAGCCGCGCCACGGGCCCAGGCCACCCCCGGCATCGTCGTGACTGCGATGGACGCACACCAGTCGTCCAGTAACCCAAGCCGTCGAGCAGACGCCCCGCTCAATCCCTCGATCCCGCCAGCCCTATCCTTGATTCCCCATGGCGCCAGCACATGAGCGCGGTAGGAGCGCCGGCACCGTAGGGCGTGGAGGGGAAAGGGAACGAGTGCGGTTTACCGTGGTGGAGAAGGGTCGACGCGAGCCAACGCGCGCCCGATCTCACGCCTTACTCAAGAGGGACAGATGGAATGATTTCGGATTTGTCACGCTGTTCCAGCTTGTCATCTTCGATGAGGGCGGTACCCGGCACGAGATCGGCGAGGTGAAGATCGGCGAGTACGGCATGCCGTCGAACTCTTCCGTCCAAGTGCCAGAGAGCTTTGAGTTCCTCGACGAGACCTTCTTCTCGCTCGGGCAGGACGATAGCTACTACGAGCGTCTCGGCAGCCTCGGGAGCCAGATCCGTGAAGTGGTGCTCTCGTCGCTGCGAGACATGGCATTCGACGAGCGGATCTTCCAGCGTGCTCAACACGAAAGAGTGACACGGGATTCGCTTATGCGTTTCGTCAAATCTGCTGCTGTTGAGGAACAGTTCCGTCGCATAGCCCAGGGCGGCCAACGAGTGTCGGGCTTTGAGGTGGCCTACCAGCCACCGGTCCCGGCCGGTGACGGGGGAAGCCCTGTCATTCTCTCCTTCGCGGTGTCCCCCGAATCACGCCCGCCAACAAATATCCATGTGCTGATCGGCCGCAACGGCGTCGGCAAGTCCTTCCTCCTGAACAACCTCACACACTGCATCGGCGACCGATCCCATCCGCAGGACGTCGGCCGCATCATCGAGTACAACCGTGGGCGTCGAGACACATTCGCGAACCTTATCAGCGTGACATTCAGCGCCTTCGACGATTTTCCTCTCATTCACGAAAGCGTGGATGTCGATCGCTACGCCTATGTAGGGCTGAGGATCCCCACGCCCGGAGGCCGGGCCCCACGTGTCAAAACTCCCAACCAGCTTAAGCGTGACTTCGCAGACAGTGTGGAAGCCTGTCTGACCGGTGAACGTTCCGAGCGTTGGGCGCGGGCATTGAAGACCCTACAATTGGCCAGCAGTGAATTTATCGGAGAAGCATGGCTCGAAAACTTTCGGGGCACTCGAAGCGCGGACAGTAGACGCCGCAAAGCGCGCCAACTGTTCACCAGTCTCAGCTCCGGTCACAAATCTGTCCTTCTCACCATGACTCGACTCGTTGAGCACGTGACCGAGCGGACACTGGTAATCATCGACGAGCCTGAATCCCACCTACACCCTCCTCTGCTGGCGGCCTTCATCCGCGCCCTATCCGACCTGCTCAGCGATCGTAATGGGCTTGCAGTCGTCGCCACCCATTCGCCTGTCGTGCTCCAAGAGGTTCCCGCATCGTGTGTGTGGAAGCTGCGCCGCTACGGCAATCAACTGGTGTCCGAACGTCCCACCATCGAAACATTCGGAGAGAACGTTGGCATCCTCACCCACGAAGTCTTCGGACTAGAGGTTACCGATTCCGGATTCCATAGTGATGTGAAGGGCCTGGTGCAACAGGACCTTACCTACGAACAGGTTGTCGCCCAGTTCGACGGACAACTCGGCGGCGAGGCTAAGGCCATCATCCGCTCCCTCATCGCTGTACGAGATGCAGATGCGCTTGATTGAGATGCGGAGGAACCCTCGCTGATGTGGTCGCTGACGACTCCTGATCTCCCCGCCCGCACGTTGTACCTGACATGTATCAGCAACGCCCGACCGCAGACCAGGATCCGGCTGAAAGCCCTGGAAGAAGCCGTCGTCGATGCGGCTGACCGCTTCGACACCGCAGCCGCCGAAGCCGCGCTTCATTCGCTGAGTGACCTCAGGGACAAACCCAGTGATAAGACCAGCCAGCGTGAACTGAAGAATAACTACACGCAGCGCATGGTGCGTAGGGGTGCTCCCGGTAGGGACAGCTACGACAAGATCAAGGCTTCTGTCCCCTTTGGCCGATGCCCCTTGTGTGGCCACCGCACCGTAGAAACCATAGACCACCAGCTCCCTAAGACCAGATATCCGTTGCTGGCTGTCGTGCCGACCAATCTCGTTCCAGCTTGCCGGAGCTGCAACACCATCAAAGGCGAGACGATACCCGCAAGAGCGGAGGAACAGACTCTTCACCCCTACTTCGACGATATTGGCAAACAACAGTGGCTCTTCGCACGTGTCCTGGAAGTAGCTCCAGCCGCTGTCGAGTTCTTCGTGAAACCTCCATCCGCATGGAGTAGTGTGCTCACTGCCCGAGTGCTTCACCACTTCCGTACCTTCGATCTGGCGTCTTTGTACGGCTCACAGGCAGCGCAGGAAATGAGCGCTCTCCGCCACTACCTTAAGGACAAGGACGGGAAGGCAGTGGCGGCACACCTGAAGGGAATGGCCGACAGTTGGTTCCAGGTGGATCGTAACCAGTGGAGAGCAGCCATGTATCAGGACCTCGCTAACAGCTCCTGGTACATAAATGGCGGCTTCGCAGCGGTCTAGCCTCGATCTTTCGTGACGGTCCGTCGGTTCTTTCGGGGGGCCGTTTCGGTT
>NZ_QEST01000130.1 GCF_003311645.1 Streptomyces sp. PT12
CGACGCCGCCTACTGGGTCCGCCACGTCCGCCAGGCCGTCCGCTTCCACGACGCCGTGGAGCAGCTACGCGCCGATGGCGTCGGCACGTTTCTTGAGATCGGTCCCGACGGCGTCCTGTCCGCCATGGCCGACGGCACACCCACCCTCCGCAAGGACCGCCCCGAGGCCGAAACCCTCCTCACCGCCCTCGGCCGCCTGCACTCCACCGGCCTGACGGTCGACTGGGCCCCCCTGTTCGACGGCACCGACGCCCGCCGCGTCGACCTGCCCACCTATGCCTTCCAACGCCAACGCTACTGGCCGACGTTCACACACGAGACCACAGGCAACCGCTACCGCGAACGCTGGCAGCCCCTCCCCGACCTCCCCCACGCGCGGCTCTCCGGCACCTGGCTCGTCTCGGCCCCCGACGGCCACCCCTGCCTGTCCGCACTCACCGACGGCGGCGCCGACATCCGCCGCATCGACGCCGCCTCCGGGCTCACCCCGGCCGACGGCGTCCTCGTCGCCGACCCCGACCCGGCCGCCGTTGTCGCGCTCCTCCAGGCCCTCGGCGACGCGGGCATCGAAGCCCCCCTGTGGTGCCTCACCCGGGGCGCCGTCACCACCGGCCACGACGACCCCGCCCTCGACCCGCGCCACGCCGCCGTCTGGGGCCTCGGCCGCGTCGCGGCCCTCGAACACCCCCAGCGCTGGGGCGGGTTGATCGACCTGCCCGCCACCCCCGACGACCGCGTCCTCGCCCGCCTGCTCGCCGTCCTCGCGGGCCGCGGCGAGGACCAGGTCGCCATCCGCTCCACCGGCACCCTGGCCCGGCGCCTCACCCGCGCCACCGCCACCGACCCTCGCGTCAACCCCGGCGTCAACCCCGACCCCGCCCTCGATGTCAACCCCGACGTCAACCAGGACACCGGCCCCTGGCGCCCCACCGGCACCGTGCTCATCACCGGCGGAGCCCTCGGCACCCTGGTCGGCGACTGGCTCATCGCCCAGGGCGCCGACCGCGTCGTCACCCTCGAAGACCCCGCCCCCGACCTCGCCGAACGCCTCATCACCCGGCTCGCCGCCGAGGGCACCCCCGTGCGCGCCGTCCTCCACACCGGCGGCCTCTACGACCCCGTGCCCCTCGCCGCGCTCACCCCGCAGCGCCTCGCCGAGGTCATGGCCGCCAAGGCCGCCCCCGCCGCCCACCTCGACAGGCTGCTCGGCGACACCCTCGACGCCTTCGTGGTGTTCTCCTCCATCGCCGCCACCTGGGGCACTCCCGACCTCGGCGCCTACGCCGCCGCCAACGCCGCCGCCGAGGCCGTTGTCCACTCCCGCCGCGCCCGCGGACTGCCCGCCACCGCCGTCGCGTTCGCGCCCTGGCACACCGACGACAGCCCTCTGGACACCGACCGGCTGCGCGACCAGGGCATCCACCCCCTCACCCCCGACCTCGCCCTCGCCGAACTCGGCCACGCCGTGGGCCGCGACAACGCCGCCACCACGATCGCCGACGTCAACTGGGCACGTTTCGCACCCCTGTTCACCGCCATGCGGACCAGCCCCCTGCTCGCCGACCTGCCCGACGCCGCCGACGCGCTCGCCGCCCCACCGCGCCAGGACAACGGCGCCGCCGCCCTCGCCGAACGCTTCAACGGGCTCGACCCGCGGGAGATCCGCGCCGCCCTGGTCGACATCGTCCGCGCCGAAGCCGCCGCCGTCCTCGGCCACGCCGACACCGACGCCGTCGAACCAGGCCGCGCCTTCCGCGACCTGGGCTTCGACTCCCTCACCGCCGTCGAGCTCCGCAACCGCCTCACCGCCACCACCGGCGTGACCCTGCCCGCCACCCTCGTCTTCGACTACCCCTCGGCCCTCGCCCTCGCCGACCACCTGCACGACCTCGTCGCACGCCCCACCCACACCGACACCCCCGCCACCACCCCCCGCGCCCGCGACGACGATCCCATCGTCATCGTCGGCATGGGCTGCCGCTACCCCGGCGGCGTCCGCACCCCCGAAGACCTCTGGGACCTCGTCGCCGAAGGCCGCGACGGCGTCACCGGCTTCCCCGCCGACCGCGGCTGGGACCTCGAAGCCCTCTACGACACCGACCCCGAACGCACCGGCACCAGCTACACCTCACAGGGCGGATTCCTGCACGACGCCTCGCAGTTCGACGCCGGATTCTTCGGCATCTCCCCCCGCGAGGCCCTCGCCATGGACCCCCAGCAGCGCCTCCTCCTCGAAACCTCCTGGGAAGCCGTCGAACGCGCGGGCATCGACCCCACCACCCTCCGCGGCACCGGCACCGGCGTCTTCGCGGGCGTCACCTACCAGGACTACGGCGCCCTCCTCGCCGCCGCCACCAACAGCTCCGACTTCGAGGGCTACGTCTCCACCGGCAACTCACCCAGCGTCCTCTCCGGCCGCATCTCCTACACCCTCGGCCTCGAAGGCCCCGCCGTCACCGTCGACACCGCCTGCTCCTCCTCCCTGGTCACCCTCCACCTCGCCGTCCAGGCCCTCCGCAACGGCGATTGCTCCCTCGCCCTCGCCGGTGGTGTCACCGTCCTGTCAACCCCTGTCGGCTTCGTCGAGTTCTCCCGCCAGCGCGCCCTGTCACCCGACGGCCGCTGCAAGTCGTTCTCCGCCGACGCCGACGGCGCCGGATGGGGCGAAGGCGCAGGCATGCTCCTGCTCGAACGCCTCTCCGACGCCCGCCGCAATGGCCACCGGATCCTCGCCGTCGTCCGCGGCACCGCCGTCAACCAGGACGGCGCGTCCAACGGCCTCACCGCCCCCAACGGCCCATCCCAGCAGCGTGTCATCCGCGCCGCCCTCGCCGACGCGGGCCTCACCCCCGCCGACATCGACGCCGTCGAGGCCCACGGCACCGGCACCACCCTCGGCGACCCCATCGAGGCCCAAGCCATCATCGCCACCTACGGCCAGGACCGCGACCCCGAACACCCCGTGTGGCTGGGCTCGTTGAAGTCCAACATCGCCCACACCCAGGCCGCGGCCGGCGTCGGCGGCGTCATCAAGACCGTCATGGCTCTACGCCACGCCACCCTCCCCAAGACCCTCCACCTCGACGAGCCGTCACCCCACGTCGACTGGTCCGCCGGCGCCGTCGCCCTCCTCACCGAGGCCCGCCCCTGGACCTCCGACGGCCCCCGCCGCGCAGGCGTCTCCTCGTTCGGCATGAGCGGCACCAACGCCCACGCCATCATCGAACAAGCCCCCGACGACACCCAGCACACCACCCCCACCCCCATCCCCACCCCCACCCCACGCCACCCCCTGCCCTGGGTCCTCTCCGGCAAGACCCCCGAAGCCCTGCGCTCCCAGGCCGCCACACTCGAGGCCCACCTCGCCCTGACCACCACCCCCACCCACGACATCGCCCTCTCCCTCGCCACCACCCGCACCCACCACGAACACCGCGCCGCCATCGTCGCCACCGACCGCGACGCCTTCGCCGCCGGGCTCCGCCGCGTCACGCGCGGCGACGCCCCCATCGAAGGCCAGCCCGTCGCAGGCGGGACCGCCTTCCTCTTCACCGGACAGGGCAGCCAACGCCTCGGCATGGGCCGCGAGTTGTATGAAACCTTCCCCGCCTACGCCGAGGCGTTCGACACCGTCTGCGCCCGCTTCGGCGGCACCGTCCGCGACGTCGTCTTCGGCGACGACGCCTCCCTCCTCAACCGCACCGAATACGCCCAACCCGCCCTGTTCGCCGTCGAAGTCGCCCTCTACCGGCTCGTCGAATCGTTCGGCATCCGCCCCGACCACCTCGCGGGCCACTCCATCGGCGAGATCGCCGCCGCCCACGTCGCCGACATCCTCACCCTCGAAGACGCCTGCACCCTCATCGCCGCCCGCGGCCGCCTCATGGGCGCCCTCCCGGAAGGCGGCGCCATGGCCGCCGTCCAGGCCGCCGAATCCGAAGTGCGGCCCCTCCTCACCGACCACGTCGACCTGGCCGCGATCAACGGCCCCGACTCCGTCGTCCTCTCCGGCGACGAACACGCCGTCCTCACCCTCGCCCAGCGCTGGAAGCACAAGCGGCTCACCGTCAGCCACGCCTTCCACTCCCACCTCATGGACCCCATGCTGGAAGAGTTCCGCGCCATCGCCACCACCCTCACCCACCACCGCCCCCGCATCCCTATCGCGGGCCTCCCCGACACCATCGACGGCACCTACTGGGTCACCCACGTCCGCGACACCGTCCGCTTCCACGACGCCGCCGAACAACTCCGCGCCGAAGCCGTCACCACGTTCCTCGAGATCGGCCCCGACGCCGTCCTCTCCGCCCTCGTCGACGGCATCCCCACCCTCCGCAACAACCGCCCCGAACCCGAAAGCCTCATCACCGCCCTCGCCACCCTCCACACCCGCGGCATCTCACCCCACTGGCCCACCCTCTTCGACGGCACCGGCGCCACCACAGCCGACCTTCCCACCTACGCCTTCCAACGCGCCCGCTACTGGCCCGACCTCACCCCCGCCACCCAAACCCCCACCACCTCCACCGACAACGCCCCCGACGACACCTTCTGGAACGCCGTCGAGAACCACGACACCACCACCCTCGCCACCACCCTCGCCCTCCCCGAAGACCACCTCCACGCCGTCATCCCAGCCCTCGCCCAATGGCACCGCGGCCGCCAACGCGACACCGCCCTCGACTCCTGGCGCTACCGCACCCACTGGACCCCCGCCCCCGAACCCCCCACCCCCACCCTCACCGGCGCCTGGCTCCTCGTCCACCGCGGCGACCACCCCTGGGTCGACGCCGCCGAAACCCTCCTCACCCGCCACGGCGCCACCGTCACCCGCCTCCGCACCACCCCGACCAGCGACCGCGACACCCTCGCCACCCGCCTCAAAGGCACCACCCACCGCGGCATCCTCTCCCTCCTCGCCCTCGACGACACCCACGACAGCGACCCCGGCCTCGCCACCGCCGTCCTCGCCCAAGCCCTCGGCGACGCCGCCATCGACGCCCCCCTCTGGCTCCTTACCACCGGCGCCGTCTCCATCGGCCCCACCGACCCCCTCACCACCCCCGCCCAAGCCACCGTCTGGGGCCTCGGCCGCGTCATCGGACTCGAACACGCCAACCGCTGGGGAGGGCTGATCGACCTCCCCGCCACCCCCGACGAACGCACCACCCAACGCCTCGCCGGAGCCCTCACCGGCACCGAAGACCAGCTCGCCATCCGCGCCGGCGGCCTCTTCACCCGCCGCCTCACCCGCGCCCCCCTCACCGGCCCCACCACCCCGTTCACCCCCCGCGGCACCACCCTCGTCACCGGCGGCACCGGCGCCCTCGGCACCCACGTCGCCCGCTGGCTCGCCCGCACCGGAGCCCCCCGCCTCATCCTCACCAGCAGGCGGGGCCCCGACGCCCCCGGCGCCCGCCAACTCACCGAAGAACTCACCGCACTCGGCACCCACGTCACCATCGCCGCCTGCGACACCGCCGACCGCGACGCCCTCGCCACCCTCCTCGACGACCTCGACACCGCGGGCACCCCCATCACCGCCGTCATCCACACCGCCGGCATCCCCCAGGTCACCGCCCTCACCCACACCCACCCCACCGAATACACGGCCACCCTCGCCGCCAAGGCCCAAGGCGCCCACCACCTTCACGAACTCACCCGCGACCGCGACCTCGACGCGTTCGTCCTCTTCTCCTCCATCGCCGCCACCTGGGGCAGCGGCAACCAGGCCGCCTACGCCGCCGCCAACACCTACCTCGACGCCCTCGCCGAACACCGCAGGTCAATCGGCCTCCCCGCCACCTCCATCGCCTGGGGCGCCTGGGCCGGAGGCGGCATGTCCACCGGCGAAGGCGCCGAAGAACACCTCGCCAAACGCGGCGTCCGCACCATGGACCCCGACCTCGCCGTCACCGCACTCCACCGCGCCATCGAACACCGCGACACCTGCGTCACCGTCTCCGACATGGACTGGACCCTCTTCGTCCCCGGCTTCACCCTCGCCCGCCCACGCCCCCTCCTCGACGGCCTCCCCGAAGTCCGCGCCCTCCTCCAGACCGAACCCGAACCCACCACCGACGCCACCGCCCTCACCCACGAACTCGCCCGCCTGACCGAAACCGACCAGGAACGCCACCTCACCGACCTCGTCCGCACCCAGGCGGCCGCCGCCCTCGGCCTCCCCGACGCCACCGCCGTCGACCCCGACCGAGCCTTCCGCGACATGGGCTTCGACTCCCTCACCGCCGTCGAACTCCGCAACCGCCTCACCAAGGAAACGGGCCTCCCCCTCCCCGCCACCATCGTCTTCGACCAACCCACCCCCCTCACCCTCGCCCGCCACCTCCGCACCGAACTCGCCCCCGAAGCAAGCGGATCCGTCCTCGACGACCTCGACCGCCTCGACGCGGCCCTCACCACCCTCGACCCCGACAACCTCACCCGCACCAAGATCACCGCCCGCCTCACCGCCCTCACCGCCAAGTGGAACAACACCACCGACGCCTACACCCCCACCACCGACCTCGACTCCGCCTCCGACGAGGAGATCTTCGCCTTCATCCACGACGCCCTCGGCCAAGCCCCCGGCGACCTCGACAGCTGACGCCCCCACCCGGCCGGATAGGGGCCCCCACCGGCCGGATAGGGGTGCTCCCCACACCCACCGATCCACAACACTGCTGGCGGGAAGTGATCCGCCCACCCCCGCACCACGCGTCCGGAGGCCGCGGAATCACGCATGCCGGTTGGAGAACACATGACGACCATCACCGCCTGCCGCGCCTGCGGCAACAGCACCCTCCTCCCCATCGTCGACCTGGGGAACATGGCTCTGACCAGCATCTTCCCGCGCAGCCGCGACGAAGCCGTCCCCACCGGCCCCCTCGACCTCGTCCGCTGCTCACCCGAAGGATGCGGCCTCGTCCAACTCCGCCACACCGCCGACCTCACCCTCATCCACGGCGACCGCTACGAATACCGCTCCGGCATCCGCCCCTACATGGTCAACCACCTGCGGAACAAGGTCGAAGCCGCGACCGCCGTGGTCGACCTCCAACCCACCGACCTCGTCCTGGACATCGGCAGCAACGACTCCACACTCCTCCAGGCATATCCCGAAAACGGCCCCACACTGGTCGGCGTCGACCCCACAGGCGAGAAACTCCGCGAGTTCTACCCCCCGCACATCGAACTCATCCCGGACTTCTTCACCCGCGAGACATTCCAGGAACACTACGGCGACCGCAAGGCAAAGATCGTCACCTCGATCGCGATGTTCTACAACCTTCCTGACCCGGTCGGATTCATGCGCGACGTCCACGCGATCCTGGCCGACGACGGCATATGGATGATCGAAGTCAGCAACCTCACCTCGATGCTCGACGCCACCGCCTACGACGTCATGTGCCACGAACACCTCGAGCTCTACGCCCTCAAACAGATCGAGTGGATGGCCGAACGCGTCGGACTCACCGTCATCCGCGCCGAGATCACCGAGGTCTACAACGGCAGCCTGTGCGTCATCCTCGCCAAGACGCCCACCCGCTACCGCGTCGACGAAGCCGCCCTCGCCCGCCTCCGCCGCGAAGAAGCCGACCGTGGCCTCGACACCATGACCCCCTTCGACGCCTTCGCCACCCGCGTCCGCGACCACCGCGACCAGCTCCGCGACTTCCTGGAAACCTCCCGCAGAGCGGGCAAGACGACCCTCGGCTACGGCGCCTCCATCAAAGGCAATGTAATCCTCCAGTACTGCGGTCTCACCGAAGAAGACCTGCCCTGCATCGGCGAGGTCAGCCCAGAAAAAGCCGGAAGCTTCTCACCCGGCAGCGGAATCCCCGTTGTCACCGAAGAAGAAGCCAAAGCCCTGAACCCCGACCAGCTGCTGGTACTTCCGTGGATCTACCGCGCCGGATTCCTCGAACGCGAAACGGAATTCATGGCCCGCGGCGGAAAGATGGTGTTCCCGCTGCCCACCCTGGACATCGTCTGACATCCACACGAGGAGAAGAACGTGACCACCCGCGTCTGGGACTATCTCAAGGAATACGACAGCGAACGCGAGGACATCCTCGACGCCGTCACCACCGTCTTCGAATCCGGCCAGCTGGTCCTCGGCCAAAGCGTCACCGGCTTCGAGAACGAGTTCGCGGCCTACCACGGAGTGCCGCACTGCACCGGCGTCGATAACGGCACCAACGCGATCAAGCTCGCCCTCGAAGCCCTCGGAGTCGGCCCTGGCGACGAGGTGATCACCGTCTCCAACACCGCCGCGCCCACCGTCGTGGCCATCGCGGGCGCGGGCGCGACCCCGGTATTCGTCGACGTCCGCGAGGACGACTTCCTCATGGACACCGACCAGGTCGAGGCCGCGATCACCCCGCGCACCAAGGCACTTCTGCCGGTCCATCTCTACGGCCAGTGCGTGGACATGGCCCCCCTCGAGCAGCTGGCCGAGCGCCACGGCCTGAAGATCCTCGAAGACTGCGCCCAGTCCCACGGCGCCCGCCACCACGGCCGGATCGCAGGAACGATGGGCGACGCGGCCGCATTCTCCTTCTACCCGACCAAGGTGCTCGGCGCCTACGGCGACGGCGGCGCCGTCATCACCTCATCGGACGAGGCCCACCAAGCCATGCGCCAGCTCCGCTACTACGGCATGGACAAGGTCTACTACGTCGTCCGCTCCCCCGGCCACAACTCCCGACTCGATGAGGTACAGGCCGAGATCCTGCGCCGAAAGCTGACCCGCCTGGACACCTACATCGAAGGACGTCAGGCCGTCGCGCGCCGCTACGAGGAACAGCTCGGCGATGTGACGGGCGAGGGCGGCCTGCTGCTCCCCTCGGTCAACGAGGGCAACACGCACTCCTACTACGTCTATGTGGTGCGGCATCCACGACGTGACGAGATCATCGATGCATTGAAGCGGTTCGACATCGCGCTGAACATCAGTTACCCATGGCCGGTCCACACGATGAGCGGATTCGCGCACCTCGGATATCGGCAGGGCTCACTGCCCGTGACGGAGCGCCTGGCCAAAGAGATCTTCTCCCTGCCCATGTACCCGTCGCTACCGCCGGACACACAGGAGAAAGTGGTCAGCGCCCTACGCGACGTACTGGCCGGATTCTGAGAGGCGGAAGCGAACGGTCATGGATGTCGAAAAGCTCGGAATAGAAGGCGCGTTCACCTTCACGCCACCGGTGTACAAGGACCACCGGGGCCTGTTCACCACCCCGTTCGAAGGAGCGGAATTCGAAGGCGCGTTGAGCAGACCTCTGTTCACCGTCGGCCAGATCAGCCACAACGTGTCCGCGGCCGGAGTCCTGCGAGGCATCCACTACACCGCGACGCCGCCAGGCAAGGCGAAGTACGTGTACTGCCCCCACGGCCGGGTGCGGGATTTCCTGGTCGATCTACGGCTGGGCTCCCCGACATTCGGACGCTGGGTGGAGAACGACCTGAGCGGAGAAAACGCCCGCGCGGTCTACATCCCCGTCGGCGTCGGTCACGCCTTCCTGGCCCGCGAGGACGACTCGGTGATCGTCTATGTGATGCCGGGCCACTACGTCCCCGCGAACGAGCTGTCCGTCTCCCCGATCGACCCCGCGATCGGTCTGCCGGTACAGGACGCGGACGCCGACCTCCTGTCCGAACGCGACACGGCGGCACCATCTTTGGCAGAGGCCTCCGAGCGGGGCCTGCTCGCCGGCTACCGGCTGTGCCGCGACGCGGAGGCCGCCCTGTGAACCGCCCGTTGGTCGTGTTGCTCGGTGCATCCGGATTCGTCGGCTCCGCGGTCCTGGAGGAGCTGGCCCGCCACCCCTTCCGAGTTCGTGCGGTCTCGCGCGGCAAGGCGGCGGCCCCGCCGGGCGCGGTGGCCGAGGTCGAGGTCCACAGCGCGGATCTGACCGCGCCGGGGGCCATGGCCGAAGCCGTGGCGGACGCCGACGTGGTGATCCACTCGGTGGCCTACATCGCCGGTTCGTCGTCATGGCGGATCGAGGACGGGGACTCCGGCGCGGAACGCGTCAACGTCGGCCTCGTGCGAGACCTGGTGGCCGCCCTGCGAGACCGCCCCGCCACCAAGCTGGTCTTCGTCGGGGCCTGTTCACAGGTGGGTCCGACATCGAACCCGGTCCTGGACGGGAGCGAGCCCGACGAGCCGGTGGGGGAGTACGACCGGCAGAAGCTGACCGCTGAACGGGTGGTGCTGGAAGCTTCAGCGGCCGGGTTGATCCGTGGTACGTCGGTGCGCCTGCCGACGGTGTTCGGCCCGGGAGCGCGGGACAAGGGAGTGGTGTCGCTCATGGCGAGGCGCGCGCTGTCAGGCAAGCCGATCACGATGTGGCATGACGGCTCGGTACGGCGAGATCTGCTTCATGTCCGCGACGCCGCTCGGGCGATCGTCGCCGCTGTGGGGTGCGCGGGGTGTATGGGGCGATACTGGGTGGTGGGCACGGGAGTCGGTTCGCCCTTGGGCGATGTGTTCCGCTCGGTGGCTTCCCTGGTCGGGGTGCGTCTGGGCGTTGCGCCGGTTCCGGTGGTGTCGGTGGAGCCCCCGGAGTATGCGGAGGTATCGGATTTCCGCGACGTGGTGGTCGACGCGTCGGCCTTCCGCGGAAAAACGGGATGGCGCCCGGAGGTGCCTTTGGAACGCGGCCTGGAGGAGGTGGTGGCTGCCTTGTGACAGGTTCCTCGTCGAGGGCGGTGGGGGTGGGATGGCACCCGCGGATCGGGCGCTGGTGTTGTCTCAGGGACCCGTGCGTCTGTCCGACTTCCACCGTTTCGGGTGCGGAATGAAGTTCTTGTCCTGTGTCAGATCCACGAGGATCACTGAGCGACTCTGTCGGGGATCTTGAGGTTCCGAGGTCATTTGCCTTGGCGTCACCACAGGGGTTGGGGCAGGCTGTGGGCGTCGAGATACTGCTGGAAGGCCGTGGGCGGTCGGGCGCGGTAGGCGGAGTCGTGGGGGTCTCGTTCGCTGAGGCGTTCGATGTTGACGGCGATTGCCGTCAGGATGTGCTGAACATGCGTCTTGGCGATGCCGTGGTAGCGGCAGCGGCGCGTCCGGTGTCCGTTGACGAACTCGTTCATCGTGCCCTCGACGCCGGAGCGGGAGGCGTAGAGCCGCTTCCACTCGGCGTCCTGCTGGTCGGCGCGGTTGCGGGTCTGGGGTTCGTGCGGGTGGCGTGGGAGGAAGTTCACCGTGCGGGCCGAGCGGCCTCGGGTGCACGAGGACCGGTCCGGGCAGGGATCGCATTGGCGTGCGTTGAAGCGGGCGACGAGATACGGGGCCATCGCGGGCGCTTCGAGCCAGTTCCCGGTGACCTCGCCGTTTGGGCAGGTGACGGTGCGGTTGTCGAAGTCGATGGTGAAGTACTCGCGGGCGTAGCCGGTTTGCTCCTTGCGCTGCCAGGGTCCGCTGGCCTTGAGCGGGCCGACGAGAGTCACGTGGTGGTCGCGGGCAGCGGCATGGTGTAGGACGGCGGAGGTGTAGCCGCCGTCCACCAGGTGCTCGGTGGGCAGCAGGTGGCGCTGCTTGAGCCGGGTGTGGATGCCGGGCAGTGCTCGGCTGTCACCGCTGGAGACCGTGGTGGCCATGTCTGTGATCACGTTCGCTCCGCCCTCGTCGCAGGTCTCGGTGACATGGGTGGGGTAGCCGGTCCAGCGGGCGGAAGATTTCAAGTCCAGTGAGACGGTCGTGACGTTATGAGGTTTGTGGTGTGGGTTTCCTGCGCTTGGCCGGGTCGTTGATCCATGCCTGCTGGGGTATCCGGGGTGGTCGGGGGCGGCGGCTGAAGCGTTCGGGGTGGCGGGCGTATGCCTCGGCGAGGGTGACGGCGCGCTGGTCGCGGACTTCCTCGGCGGTGCCGAAGTGCACGCTGGCAGGCGTGTGCCAGCCGATGCCCGAGTGGCGGTGCTCGTGGTTGTAGTACGCGATGAACGCGTCGAGCCACTTGTGGGTGTGGGCCAGCGAGTCGAATCGTTCGGGGTAGTCGGACATGTACTTCGTGGTTTTGAAGTGGGCCTCGCTGTAGGGGTTGTCGTTGGAGGTCTTCGGCCGTGAGTGCGACCGGGTGATGCCGAGGTCGATCAGCAGTTGGGAGACCTTCTTCGAGGTCATCGAGGTGCCGCGGTCGGCGTGCACGGTCTCGGGCACGATGCCGTTGCGGTTGATGGTCTCGCGGATCAACTCCTCGGCCCGCAGCGCTGATTCGGCCCGCTCGACGGTGTGGCCGACGATGTAGCGGCTGAGGATGTCGATGATGACGTAGGCGTGATACCAGACGCCCTTGACCGGTCCGGCCGCTTTGGTGATGTCCCAGGTGAACACCTGCGAGGGCGCGGTGGCGACCAGCTCGGGAACCGTCTTCGCCGGGTGGGTGGCCTGGCGACGGCGTTCGCCGGACTGCCCCTTGGCGCGCAGGATCCGGTACATCGTGGAGACGGAGCAGTGGTAGGGCCCGGCATCCAGCTCGCGGGCCCAGATCTGCGCGGGCGGCAGCTCGGCGTACTCGCCCGAGTTCATCAGCTCTAGGACCGCCGCCCGCTCCTCGGGTGTGAGAGTCGAGGGCTGGACCTGCGGTTTTCTGGGTTGTCGCTCGGGTCGGGGCCGCAGCTGGCGGTAGTGGGTGGCCCGGGAGCGGCCGGTCAGCCAGCAGGCCGCGGTGACACCGAGTTCGCCCTCGATGCCGGTGAAAGCGTCTTCGGCCACCGGGTCGGCGGCAGCGTTCAGTCCGCGCCCTCGGAGATCATCTCCAAGAGCGCGGAAGCTTTTCCCATGACCTCCAACGCGGCCTTGTTCCGGGCCAGTTCCTTCTCCAGACGCTCCGCCCGGCGGCGTAGCTTCTCGTTCTCCGCCTCGGCAGCCGGCTTCTTCGGCCTCGCCGGGCTGGTGTGCTGGTCGACCAGCTTCTCCAACGCCCCGGCATCCCGTGCGGCCCGCCATTCCTTGACGTGCGAGTGGTACAGCCGCTCGCGGCGCAGGAGTGCGCCTTTCTCGTTCTTGGGCGCGGCGTCGTACTCGGCCACGATCCGCAGCTTGTACTCGGGACTGAAGGTGCGGCGCTTCGGCCGGGCAGCCGGATCGGTCCCGGCGGGGGCGGTACTGGTCATGAGGGGTGGTTCTCCTGTCGTGCCCTCTCAGGCTAACCCGACGAAGCGGGATGTCTCACCCAAAGCTGACAGAGAGGGGGGTGTTCCCGCGCAGCGCGAAGCGCGCCTGCAGGTCGTAGGGCGAGCGGATCTGTTTCCCCACCGGTGGCATGCCGTCCTTCTCGCGGCGCGGCCGCAGTCGGTCGCGGGTGTCGACGAGGAACTGCTGCGCCATGATCCGGCGCAGTGCCTCCAGCCGTGGCCCCGGCGAGAAGCCGGGCTGCCGCTGGTGGGCCCGCGTGAGCAGGTCCCGGGCGTCCACGCCGGCCTGCGTGAGACGGGTGACCGGATGGCTGGGCTGACTGCACAGGCGCACCGGCCGCCCGTAGCGCTCACCCCACTCGGCTGTGACCAGGTCGTCGAGGAGTTCGGGGGTGGTGTGGGCGACTTCCTCCAAAGCGGCACGAACCGCCTCCGAAACCAGCTCCAGACGGGTCAGATCGCGTGCGGCGGCGAGGATTGTCGGCGACGTGTGAATCGTGACCCACTTCCGGCGGGTGAAAGGTGACCCCGCTGCGTTAGTTGATGTTGGTCATTCCCCGGTGTTGG
>NZ_QEST01000045.1 GCF_003311645.1 Streptomyces sp. PT12
ACGGACAACAGAACGGGCCCCGACTCCGTCAGCGGCCCACCACGAAAGATCGAGGCTAGGGCGGCAAGGTGAGAGAGCTGCGTTTCGCGCTCGACGGCTCGGCGGTGCGCCTCACGTACTGGCTTGCGCCCCAGCGGCGCATCGTGTTCCTCACCGTCTTCCGCAAGACGAAGATGAGGGAAATGACCGAAGTGGAAAGGGCGCGGCAGGCGCAGAAGGTCTGCGAAGCCGAGCACGTGGCCGCCACCCACACCTACGACAGAGCCTCGGAGGAGGAGTCGTGAATCACTCGGAATGGAAAACCCGCCGCACCCGGCGTCTGCTCGGCGAGCGGGTGGAGGAGTCGTCCGCGTACACCGAGGCGGGTTACGCCTTCGCCCTGGGGCAGGCCGTCCATGACCGCCGCACCGAACTCGGGCTCTCTCAGGCCGAGCTGGCCAGGCGGGCGAGCATGACGCAGCCGCAGATCTCGAACATCGAAAGCGGCGGCATGGTCCCGACCCTGCCCCTCCTCGCTCGACTCGCCAAGGCCCTGGAGGCGTCCCTGACCATCACCCTCGACGACGACTCGTCCTTCTCCTTCACCCCCCGCGCCGCCGCATAACACCGGCGCGCTACCTGAGCTCAACGTGCGCCAGGAATGAAAACGCTTCGGGCGGCCAGGGCAGGCCCGAAGGGTGCGCGCTACCCCGGCCGACCACCGGGAAAACGGCCGCCAACGAGGGACGCGGCCGCGCCCGTTCGGCGAACGGTCCCGGACACCCCCAAGCCGACCGGTTTACCGCGACGACCGCCACCCACCACCCTCCCTCCCGTAGGTGCCGATCAGTGACCCGCACCTACCACGAAACAGGAACAGCGGGCGACGGCACACACCACCGGACCCTCGGTAGCCGCTCAGTGAAGCGAGTCGCCGTTTGTGACGGTGTCGAGGAACGACATCCATGCCGCAGGCTCGAACACGAAGGCGCCACGGGAGCGGTCCTTGCTGTCACCCACGGCGATGCCCTGGCCATCCACCGGTTGGACCTCGACGCACTGGCCCCGGTTGTCGGCGCTGTAGGACGAGCTGCGCGAGCTCGCACCGGGCCGCGCGCGGGGCGCGTCGTCATGCGCGCGGTCCAACGGCCCTGCCGTCACCGGGTGATGAGAGGCCGTTCGCTGTGCCCTGGTGCCGGGGCGGGAGTACCGTTCTAAGTGCTTCACTCTCAGAACTGGAGACAGTATGCCCGACAACTCCGGCCGGGGATACGACACCTCGATCGGGCGCCGTATTCAAGCCATCCGAAACCAGCGTGGATTGACACAGCACGGCCTCGCACAGCGTGCGCATATTTCCTATAGCACGCTGACCAAGGTCGAGTCAGGCCACAAGTCGGCCTCGCCTACAGTCACAGCAGCGTGCGCCCGGGCACTGCGCGTGCCCGTCACCGATCTCACTGGGCAACCATATTTCGACGCGCTGAAGAAGGACCAACTGGAGGAATTGGTTCAACCGCTACGCCACGCGGTCGCCAATCCTCTGCTCGCCTCTCCGGAGACGGCCCCTCGGCCGCTGGCCGAGCTGCGCGCCGACCTCGACACGCTGGACGAGAGCCGCCGCCGAGGCGAGTACATGGCCATCGGGGCAACCGTGCCCGCTGTGGTCGATGAGCTGCTCCACGTGATCGATAACATGCCTACTGGGATAGAGCAACAGCGGGTGTACGGGCTGCTCGCTCAGGCATATCGACTAGCGCAAAATTTCTCCCACAAGTTGGGTTTCCTGGATCTGGCGCTGCTGTCGCTGGATCGCATGGAACAGGCTGCTTCGCACGCGGAAGATCCCTACCTTCCGGTTGTCATCTGCCATTACAGGTCGAATTACTTCCTGCACCACGGTGGCTACGACGTTGGCCTGAGAGAGGTCTCCGCGTGGATGCAGCGCCTTGAGGAGCCGGTGCGCCGCGGCGACCTGCGTGCCACGTCAGCCATGGGCACCATGCACCTCAAGGCCGCCGTTCTGCACTCCCGCCGCCGTAGGCCGACCTCCTCGACTCAGGTCGGCGCGCACATCAACGAGGCGCGGGCCCTCGCCCGCCAGGTCGCCGGTATGCCGGATCCCTACGGTTTGATCTTCGATACACACAACGTTGAGGTGCACGTGACATCCACTGGGATTGACCTGGGTGACCCGGGCACCGCTGCGGAGCATGGCGCGTCGCTCCAGCTGCCGACCGGTTGGGCGATGAATCGGGCCGGGCACCACTACATGGACATGGCACGGGCTCTGGAGCGGATCGGGCGTCGCGATGACGCCCTGAAGAACCTGGTCAAGGCGCGTGCGGCTGCCCCAGCTCAAACGCGGTACCACCCGACCACCCGAGAAACCACGCTCGCCCTCCTGCGAGGTCGCAGCACGCCATCGCAGAAGCTAAGCGAGTACGCGGCCTGGGTAGGCATCTGACGGCCCATATGTCAACCGGCTCGGCTTTCATTCTTCGGTGAAAGTCGGGTCGGGCCTGTCTCGGCACGCTGTGACTGTCAGCACCGAGATGGTCACTGGAGCCGAACCATGACGCCACCCCGCACACCCCCTCCCGAGCCCGCGCCGCCGCCGTTGGACGAGGACTCGCCGGTCACGGTGATCGTGGGGCGGGAATGCCCCCCGGCGACGCCGCTTGATCTGTGTCTTGGCTGCCCGGAACGGGTGCGCGACCGCGCCGCCCGCGTGGGTTTGGGCGGTGGGTCGTGAACGAACGCTGTGCGTCGTGCGGGACGACGGTGCCGCCGCTGGTCGTGGTGGCGGTGCACCATGCCGGGTCGGGTGGCGGGTGGACGCACCGCGCGTGCGCGAGCTGCCTGATCCGCGAGCGGCTGATCCCGTTCACCTTCCACCCGCTGCGCCACGATGGGGCGCGGCTGACGTACCCGGAGATCGTTCCGGGTGAACTGGTGGCTATGCTCGCGCCGTTGGGCGAGTCGCCCGTGCTCGCCGCCCCGGTCGGGCGGCTGCTGGCCGCCGTGGCCCGCACAAAGGACCGTACGCTCGACGCCGACCAGCTGCATGCCGCCCACGACGAGGCTCGCGCCGCCGTCGCGCGGCTGCGGGAGGCCGCCAGGCGGGGACGCGGCACCGCCCGGGAGGCGCGGTGAACGGCGCGATCGACCTCTATCTCCGCGACCCCGACCGGGGCAACGACCAGCCCGTCAACGGCCGCTGCTGGCTCGGCTGCGACCCCGGGACCGTTCAGCCGGTGGTCTGGATCGGGCCCGTCTCCATCGCGGGGCCAAACGGCATCGCGACCGCACCCGCCTACGCCTGTCCCCGGTGCATGCGCCGCCTCTACACCATGGCGCGGGCGGACGAGAGCGAACGCGACCGGCCACCGCATCTGGCCGAGCAGCCGCACCACCGCCCCTGACCCCTGCTGTCACCCGTGATGCCGCCCCACCGGCGAACGTGCGCGGTCCGGGCGGCAGCGGGCCCAGGCCCGCCCGGCCCAGGACCGGGCGGACATTCCCGGAGCCGCTTCCTCCTCCGCGCGCCCCGGGGCACCCGCCCGCCCCTTCCTGGTCACGACCGGGGCGTGCGGCCAGTCCTTCACCCACCACCATGTTCTGGAGCCTGTCATCTTCTGGCCATTCCTCTTCCGGCCCCCGGCCCACCGGCACGACAAGCGCCCGCGGAAGCGACACGCGGCGATGCCCGCGACCGATGTGCGCCGCGTCGAGGTGACCCCGGCATCGGTCCTCACCGGGGACGTGCTGACCATCGGTGAGTGCCACTTCAAGGTCTTGACGCGCACTCGCGTCCACGGCGGGGTCAGGCTGGGGCTCACCTCGGGTGCCCTGTTCGTCATGTCCCACCGCACCACCCTCACGGTCTGGCGCGCTGACCCGCCCGGCTTACGGCCCCGCTCCTTCTGGGAGACAGCCCTCCGCCAGCCCCCGCCCACCCGGGCGGAGATCGTCGCCCAGGTCGTCGTGGGATGCGCCCTTGTCATCGTCATCGCCCTGGCGGTGATGGCGCGATGAACCCCACCGGGATGGTCGCGATCGAGATCACCGCCGCAACGGTCAGGGTCGGCGACCAATTGGTCGTCGGAGGACGGCCCTACACCGTCTGCGACATGAGCGCACTCGCCAGCGGCGGCAAGCTGCTGCACTTCCACGGAGGCGAGTCGTTCCACATGGGCTGCTTCACGGTGCTGTGGGCCAGCCGCCACATCTCCCAGCTCCCCGGCTTCCTCCCACCCCGCCCCAGACGCTACGCGGCAACACGCCACCAGCGCACCGCGCGGTAGCGGAGGCAGACGACTCCGAGCCCGCTGAACGCCGGGGCGAGCGGCCCCCGAGGCTTGACGCTGGCTTGACGCAGCCACGTTGCGGCGAGCCTCCAACAGCCGGGGCCCCACCCTGCCCGGGCGGCTGTCCCGGGCGGCCAGACCACCACCACGTCTGGTGTTCACCGAGACGACTACGACAGTGAATGAGGAAAGGACCTTTCATGGGGGAAGCGATGCCGGGATCGACCGTGCCCAGGCGCCAGCTCGGGCGGCACCCGCGGGAGTCGCGCACCGACGCGCGGCTCACCCGCAAACTGGCGGCCAGGAAACTGGAATGGTCCGAAGCGAAGATGTGGCGCATCGAATCCGGGCTCACCCTGGTGCGCAGCCATGACGTCCAGTCCATGTGCGGGATCTACGGCGCACCGGAGGAGACCACCACGGCACTGGTGGGCCTGGCGAAGGAGACGAAGGCCCGCGGCTGGTGGCACAGCTTCGGCGGCAGCATTACCGAGGGGTTCGATGTCTGCCACAGCATGGAGGGCGCCGCCTCCCGGATCTCCCTCTACCAAGGGCACGTGGTGCCAGGACTGTTCCAGACCGAGGACTACGCACGGATCACCCTCCGCGCGGCTCACCCTGACAAGGACGAGGAGGAGACCGGGCGCCGGGTGCGGCTAAGGATCGCCCGGCACAGCCTGGTCACCCGGGTGACCGCCCCGCCCGGGCTCCGGGTGGTGCTGGACGAGGCGCCGCTGCGCCGCCCGGTCGGCGCGGGCACCGTGATGGCGGGCCAGCTGCGCCACCTGGCCAAGGTCTCCACGCGGGACAACGTGGAGATCAGGGTGGTCCCCACGGACGCCGGGGCCCACCCGGGCCCGCTCTCCGGGTCGTTCCGCATCCTGCGCTTCCCGCAGGGCGGCGACGGCAAGGAGACCGAGCCGCCCACCGTCTACGCCGACAGATACACAGGCGACCTCCACCTCGACCGGCCGCACGAGATCGCCCGGTACGACGCGGCGTTCACCGGCATGTGGAACACGTCTCTGAGCGAGGAAGCCTCCAGGACCCTCCTCACGGAACTCGCAGGGACCCATGAACGGGGCTGATGCCATGGGAGCGGTGTGGATCACGTCCTCGTGTTCCGAGTCCAACGGACAGTGCGCCGAGGCGGCCCGCGTGACCGATGCCGTCGCGACGCGGGACAGCACCTTCGGGCAGGAGCGCCCGGCGCTGGCCGTTCCCCCGGCCCAGCAGTTGGCGTTCCACCGCACCCCCTGAGCGCTCCACCGCGCCCTCACCCGGCCTCGCGCCGCTCCCGGGGGCGCGCCGCCGCGGCGCCTGCCCCGCCTGCGGCGGCGAGGGCGCACCGGACGAGCCCTCCGAGGAGCCAGCGGCGTAGCCTCGGCGCCACAACGCCCCGCCCACCGGCTGAGACGGGTTCTGTAGATCCCCGATGCGCACGTTCGCCACCGCCACAGGCACGAACCGGCGCGCGTGCCATCTCCGGCTCAACGCGGCCGAGTTGTCGAGCGAGCAACACCTGTCGGGGCCCAACCCGGCGAAGCCGTCTAGGCGTTCGGCGCCGAGGCGCCGCTGTCCGCCGTCGCGCGGCCTACGCTGGTACCGGCCGCACCGACGCGCAGCGCGTGAGGGAGGGCGCCATGGCCGGGCAAGATGCGTTCAGCCGCGAGCAGTTGGGGCTCATCCATGGCGCGGGCCGTGGGCGGGTGTGGGAGCGGGGGGAGGCCGTCGTCTCCGAGGGGGCGCCCTCCACGGACGTGGTGCTCATCGAGGCGGGCCTGGTCAAGATCACCACCGATCTGGAGAACGGCTACACCAGCGTGCTCGCCGTGCGCGGCCCTGGCGAGTTGCTGGGGGAGCTGTCGTGTCTCGACGGCATGCCGAGGTCCGCGACGGCCACCGCGCTTGAGCAGGTGCGGGGCACGGTGGTGCCGGGGGAGCGGTTTCGGCGGCTGCTGTCCGCGCATGGCGCGCTCGCGCTCGCCGTGCTGCGCAGCGTCGCCGCGCGGCTGCGGGACTCCGACCGGCTGCGGGCCGAGCACGGCGCGTATCCAGCGGTGGTGCGGATCGCACGGGTGCTCGCCGAGGTGGCGCTGCGCCACGGGGAGCCCGACCCCGAGCTGCCGGGCGCGTTGACCGTGCGGGTCAACCAGCGGGAGCTGGCGGGCGCGGCGGGCACGTCGCGTGAGTCCCTGGTGCGCGCGTTCGCGACGCTCGAGGCCGAGGCGCTCATCGTGCGCCGCCGCGGGCACACGCTGGTGACCGACGTGGAGCGCCTGGGCGGCTGGAACGGCGCCTGATCTACGCATCTTTCGCGCCGGGGCGTACGGCACTTGTGTGATTGCGTCATCTGACGCTGTGCGCCCCTCGCGGCGTTGGTATCCCTGAGGCACACGGACGGGCCGACGGGCACGGCACGGGGGGCGTCGGTCCGTCCGTCCCGGCGTGAGCGGGCGTTGAACAGGGGTGAGGAAACGCCATGACGGTCAAGTACGAGTACTACACGATTCTCGTCGTCGACATCGAGGGCTTCGGGCGGCGGCGGAACCCGGTGCAGTCGTGGCTGCGGGAGCGGCTGCGGCGGATCCTGGAGGCCGCGTTCGAGACGTCGGGCGTCGACCACCGCGCGGGGCCGCCGCCCGTGGACCGCGGCGACGGGGTGTTCTGGCTGCTGCCGGGGACCGTGCCCAAGGAGGACGTGACCGGCCTGTTCGTCGACCAGCTGCGCCAGCAGCTGCGGGCGCACGCCAGGACGAGCAGCGCCGAGGGCGCGCTGCGGCTGCGGCTCTCGCTGCACGGCGGCGAGGTCGGCGCGGACGAGCAGGGCTGGGTCGGCGCCGACCTCAACACCGCGTGCCGCATCGTGGATCACCAGCCGCTGCGCGACGCGCTCGCCGCGAGCGAGGGGGCCGAGCTGGTCGTGGCCGTCTCGGACGAGTGGCACCGCAAGGTGATCAGCCACGATCACCCCGGCATCGACGCGACCGAGTATCGGCCCGTCAGGTTCGACGCCAAGGAGATCCAGAACGAGACCATCTGGATCCGCGTGCCGGGCCACCCCGCGCCGGTGCTCGCGCCGGAGCGCGCACCCGACAACGTG
Organism: Streptomyces sp. PT12; assembly: GCF_003311645.1. GTDB lineage: Bacteria > Actinomycetota > Actinomycetes > Streptomycetales > Streptomycetaceae > Streptomyces. The sequence goes on from NZ_QEST01000045.1 coordinate 7,393, forward strand.
CCCGGCGCGCACGGTGGTTCGGGCGCCGCGCGCGATGACCGCCGCGCCGCCGCGACCGCCCCGCCGTCGCCGTTCATCCAGCACAACTCCGGCATTGGCCAGCTCTACGGCGACATTCACGACGGCGGGATCGGCGTCGCGCAGGGCACGGTCCACCAGACGTTCGGCGCCCCCGCCGCGCCCGACGGGGCGGGGAACGCGGAGCTGCGGCGCGAACTCGACGAGCTGCGCGGCCTGTTGAAGGACGCCCTGGCGCGCAGGGACATCGACGCTGGCACCTACCAGGACGCGTCGCGCGAGCTGGATACCGCGGAGGAGTACGCCGACGCGGAGGACGAGGAGAGCCGGGGCGTGCTGGTGCGCGCGCTGGTCAAGCTCGGGGCCCTGGTCACGGGCATCGGCGCCATCGCCGAGCCCGTGCGGAACCTCATCAACACGCTGCGAGGTGCGTGATGACCCAGCCAATGGCCCGGCCCATGGCGCAGTCCACGGCCCGGCCCACGATCGGCACCAACACCGGCATCGGCGCGCTGACCGGCGGCATCAGCCACGGCGGCGTCGGCGTCCTGCACGGCGACCAGTACGTCAACCAGTACGTCACCGACCCCAAGGCGTCGCCCGAGCAGATCTTCCGCGAGGGCATGCACTGCCTGGCCGCTGGCATGCGGGGCCGGGCCGATGAGCTGGTCGGGCAGGCCATCCAGCGCGGCTACGAGTCCCAGGAGGTCTACTACTCCTGGATGTTGGTGGTCACCAGCCGCCGCTCGCCCGAGGACCTGACCGACGAGGACTGGCACACGCTGCGCACGGCCGTGACTCGGGTGGACCGCGCGTGGCCCGCCGACCAGCCGGGCAACGCCGCGGGGTACGCCGAGGCCGCGCACGTCGTCGCCGACCTGCTGCGTGCCGCGATCGCCCCGAACGTCCACAGCGCACCCGACGCCCCGAACGCTCCCGAGGACCGTGGCCTCGCCGAGCGCGTCCGCGCGCTGCCGCCCGCCCGCCGCGCCGAGGTCGAGGACCATCTGCGCTATGTCGCCCAGCGCGTCGAGCGCGAGGCGCTCAGCGCCGAGGAGTCGGCCGAGATCGACGCGTACCGCATGGCGGGGGACAGGCAGGAGCGCGTTCCGCTGTTCTTCACGCCCGACCCGCTGCCGCTCCAGCCGCTGCCCGAGCCCGCCACGTCGATCTGGCCGAGCGACCGGGGCACCACCAGGGCCCTGCTCTACGCGGCCGCGGTCCTGCTGGTGATGGGCCTGGTCCTGGCGATCGTGTTCCTCAACAAGGACTCGGGCGGCACCACGTCGACCGACCCGTTCACCGGTGCCACCACGACGGAGGAGGGCGGCGAGGACTTCGGCGGCGTGGCGCTGCTTCTCGGGGGGGTGATCGCGATCGCCGCGCTCGTGTTGCTGCTTCGGAACGCGCCGGGCGAGCTGCGGCGCAGGGCCCGCCAGGCCCGCAGGCCCGCGTGGCTGCGGGAGCGGCGCCCCAAGCGGCCCTTGCCCGGGCCCCTGAACGCCGCGCTCCCCAACAAGCCGGTCGCGGGCTCGTTCTTCGCCTTCCGCGCCCGGCTGGCCGAGCTGGCCGCGGCCCGGTTCGCCGAGGCCAGGCCCGGCCCTTTGAGCCCCGAGTCCTGGCAGCGGCTCACCGGGCACCTCCAGGAGGACCTGGCCGACGCCCTCGCCATCCGCTACTGGCAGGCGGGTCCGCCCGAGGGCCTCGACTGGCTGATCCAGCTGCGGGCCGCCAGGACGGCGAAGGAGTGGGCGGAAGGCAAGGTCAAGCCGCCACCGGGCGACGCCTGGAGCCAGTGGCGCGGCACGCGGAACGGCGTGGTGCTCGCCGTTGCCGCGCTGGCGTTGCCCGTGCTGGTGCTGTGGGCGCAGTCCCAGGCCAGCGCGCTCCTGGTCGCCGGTCTATGGGGCGCCTCGGCCACGCTGGTCATCGGCGTCAGCGGCAGGAGTGCCGAGCTGAAACTGGTCGAGACCGAACGCGTCGACTTCGCCGACGAGCGGGTCAGGCACGCCGCGTGGGCCGAGCACCTGCGCACCTTCCGCCCCGCCGACGCCGAGCTCGGCCGCTGGCTCGACCTGGACCAGCGGCATCTGCTGCGGGATGTGCTGCGCGAGCACCGGATGGAGCGCAGGGGCGTGCTGTTCACGTTCTTCGTGCTCGAGGCCGCGCCTGGCTGCGTGCGCGCCAAGGTGCCCAACGGGCCGCCGCGGTACTCCCGTTACGGGCTGCGGCTGTTTGTGCTGACGACGAGCGGGGTGTGGGTCAGCACCTGGGAGGTGGACTTCGCGTCGGGAACGCACCAGGGCCGCAAGGACTTCGTCTTCCGGTTCGACTCGATCAGCTCGGTCGTGCTCCAGACCGTCGCGACGGGCCACGCGGACGGTGAGAAGTCCTCGGTCGGCGTCCTCGACAGCGCGGCGTCCGAGCTCCAGGAGGTGATGCGGCTCGTGCTCAACAACCAGCAGAACCTGGAGGTCCAGGTCGAGAACCACCAGAAGCTCGGCGCCGAGGCCAGCCCCAACCCCGGGCGGCTGCGCGAGCTCGCCCTGGAGACCTCGGGCATCCTGGCGGGCTTCCGCATCCTGGCGGCGCTTGCCACGGAGGGCGAGGAGTGGTTCGACCAGCGCCGGGACCAGTCGCGCCAGGTGTTCCTCGGCTGAGCGGGGGTGCGGCCGGGGAACGGGGGGAACGGGGGGGAACGGGGGAGGCCGGGCCGGGCGCGGATCGCCGCGTCCGGCCCGGCGCGCGCCCACGCGGCGTCGATTCAGACGCAGATGAAGAGGAAGCAGTCGTTGTCCTCTTCCTCTTCCTCTTCCTCATCCTCTTCCTCATCCTCGTCGGGCGGCGGCGGCGACGAGGACGGCGGGTCCGAGTGCCCGGGCTCGTCCGTCGTGGGCGGCGGCGTGTCGTCGTCCGTGGGGGGCGGCCCGCTGGTGCCGGGGTCGTCGGGCGTCTCGACCGAGCCCTCCTCCTCGACGGGGCTCTCGCTCGCGCCGTCCTCGCTCGGGCTCTCGGACGGCTCCTCGCGCTCGCTCGCCGGGAGGTCGGTGGGCGACGAGCCGTCATCGGCCGGGCTCCCCGACGCGTCGTCCGCCGCGTCCTCGTCGCCCGTCTCGCTCTCCTCCGCGCTGGGCGAGTCCTCCGCGTCGAGGGCGCTGTCCGCGCCCGACGGCTCGTTCGACGGCATCACGACATCGCCGACCTCGGCCACGGTGACGCCAAGCACGACGACGCCGAGCAGCGCGGCCAGCAGATAGCGGCGGCCCGTGCGGCGCGACGCGGCGTGCCGCGTGGGGCGCCCGGTCGCCGCGGTCTCCGCGTGGGCGCCCGCCCCCGTGGCGTCGGGCAGGTCGAGCGGCGGCGGGGGCACCGGCAGCGGCGCCGTGAAGTCCCGTGCGTCACCGTCCCGTTCGGCCTCGGTCCCGCGGTCTCTTCGGTCCGCGCCGTCGCGCCGGTCGTCTCCGTCCCTGCCGCGGTCGGCGGTGGACCAGTCGGTCAACTCGCCGCAGCCGGGGCATATCAGTGCGCCATTCACGTGCCGACGGCACGTGGTGCAGTAGTCCACAGCTCCCCGATTCGTTGCGATGGACCGGTGGGGGTCAGCACACGATAGCGGCGCACACACGTTCGCGCGGCGGTGCCCCGGAGCGGCGAGCGCCCCGGGGCACCTGTCTGTCCCGGTCTGGAGCTGATGCGGCGTTACACGTCGGCGTTACACGTCGGCGTTACGCGTCGAAGAGGTTCGCGTAGGTCGCCAGCGCGACGGCGATGTCGGCCTGCGCCCAGAAGCGGTGGTACTCGAACGTCGGCACCGGGCCCCCGTTGACATAGTCCTCGACCTGCTGCCAGTCGGGGTCGTCGTGGAGGAACGAGCGGATCGAGTCGAACGTCGCGCCCGGCTCGATCACATCGCCGTTGGGCATCGTCCCGCTGAAGCCCTCGGGGATGTGGACCTCGTCGACCAGCCGGTCGTAGGCGTCCTTGGGCTCGGGGACGGCGACGCCGAGCGCGTCGGAGTGCGCCATGAGGCCGTCGAGCAGCCCCGCCGCGGTCTCTTGCGCCTCAGTGTCACCGGTGGCCGCGGCGTAGTAGGACAGCGTGTTGGCGAGCGAGCCTGTGATGCCCACGTCCTGCGTCGTGTTGACGACCTCGACGTGCAGGTTCGCGTTGGCGCCCGGGTTGGCCGGGTCCCATGTGTCGGGCGCGCCGCTCCACCGGAGCGTGGACGGGATCGCGTAGTCCCCGCCCTGCCCGACGGTGACCTCGTCGAGCACCCAGTCCACCCACTTGTCCAGGACCTCGCCCGCCCGCTCGTCGCCCGAAGCGTAGTAGTACTCCGCCATCCGCTGCATCGACCACGCCTGCATCCCGAACCACTGGTTGGACGGCGGGTCGTGGTACACCGGCTTCTCGTCGTAGAACATCCCGTAGAACGTCGGGGTGCCCGCCGGGGGCTGGCCGTAGTGGCCCTCCCAGCTGTTGGTCGCGCCGCCCGCGATGGCGCCCTCGTCGGACTGGAGCCACCGGTAGAACTCAAGCTGCCGCTGGAGGCTCACGTCCCAGTCGCCCTCGGCCGTCGGGGACTCGGGCACCAGGTCGGCCTCGCTGCTCAACGCGTAGGCGGCCATGGGGTTCTGGTAGCCGAAGTGCGCGTAGCTCGAGCCGATCCGCCAGGCCCAGCCCGCGGAGCTGTCGAGCGCGCCGCCCCACGCGTAGTACCAGGACAGCAGGTAGTGCGCGCTGTCCTTGCCCGACGCGGCGGGGCAGGCGCTCGCGCCCACGCAGTTCCCGATCTCCTTGAAGTACTTGTCGTACATCGCGTAGCGCAGATAGTCGCCCATGCGCGACGCCTTGTCGATCGTCCCGGCGATCTGCGCCTGGTTGCCCTGCTCGCTCGCCCAGACGTCGGCCCAGTAGGCCGCTTGGATCGCGCGGGCGTCGGCGTCGGGCGCGTTGGTGTAACGCCACTGCTCGGCGTAGGTGTCGTCGCCGGTGAAGAGGTCGAGATAGCCGTTCTCGCCGCCGTAGCTGAAGTCCTCGCACGACGGGTGCGGCACCGTCTCGAACACGGACTCCTGCGGGCCGCGCTGATAGGTGTTGATGAAGGTCGGCTCACCCGGGGTCCCGCCGCACGCGTCGCCGTAGCCGTAGACGTCGTCCACGTCCTGGAGCCAGTGCATGCCGTAGATGTCGTCGGTGCCATACGTCGACGACAGCTCGTCGGCCAGCGGGTCGTCGCCCACCGGGATGCCGGGGTCGATCGGGGCCGGGTAGTCCTCGACGTCGTTGGACTCGGGGGCGTAACTCGCGGGCGACGAGGGGTTGTAGAAGCCCTGGGTCGGCTGCTCGTCGGCGCTGGGGATCATCCACTCCTCCATGACGTCCCAGGCGTCGTTGAACGGCTCCCAGTCACCGGTCACCCGGCCATACTGCGCCTCCAGCCAGATGAGGTAGGAGTACGCCTCCGACGTCGTCTCGTGCCCGTGGTCGGGCGCCTCGACCATCAGGGTCTCGACGGAGTGGTAGGGCACGCCCTCGGGGGAGAAATAGCCGCTGGCCGGGTTCTTGATCTTCCCGTACAGCTCAAGGAAGTACTCCTCGTACGCCGAGTCGCCGCCGCCGAGCACCGTGACGTTGACGGTGGCGGGCTCGTGCCCCGGCGCCGACGCGGTGAACGTCGCCGAGCCCGTCTGCTCGGTGCCCGCGGCGACGGTGACGGACTGGGTGACGTTCCAGTTCGACGGCGTGAACGTCAGCGTGGGCGAGCTGGTGACGGTCACGTCGCTGTTGCCCGCGGTGCGCGCGACGCTCACCGTGACGCTGCCCGATGGCTGGGCGTTCAGGCGCAGCCCGAACGTGCCGGTGGCGCCGGGCTGGAGCGCGACCGACGACGGGGTGGCCACGACGGCCGGGTCGTCGACGGGCTCCTCGCCGCAGATCGTGCCGTTGACGGAGAAGACGGTGGGTGAGGCGTTGGCGCCGGAGTAGGTGAAGTTGGCCCCGGTGGAGACGGAGGCCCCCGGGGCGATCGTGCCGTTCCAGCCGGTGTCCTCGACGGTGAC
>NZ_QEST01000096.1 GCF_003311645.1 Streptomyces sp. PT12
CAACCAACAGGACTCTCGACAAGCCCTATCGTTGCAGGTCAGGAGCACTTCTCGCATTTATGATCAAGCTTCGGACAACCCACCTCGTGAAAGCGCGAGGCTAAGAGGGCTCTGAGCATGCCCACGCCGTCGGGGTTCACTCGGCCTCCCCGGACAGGCAGCGGACCACATAGGTCATGTGCTGGATGTTCCCCATCGTGTTCCACGTCCCAGCGTTGCCCGTGCCCTTGGCGCCCGTGGTTCGGGCGCACTGCTCGTACCAGCGGTCGCCCGTGCTCGCACCCGAGCCACGGAAGTCGGGGAATCCGGTGATCCAGCGAGCCGCCTCGCGGGTGGCTCCTGTCTCGCCCCGCTTCTCGGCCCAGAACCTTGCGAGCAGGAAGGTGCGTTCCGCCGTGTACCGCAGCAGTCCGTAAGGCGACCGGTCGCCGTCGTCCACTGCCCTGCCGATGTTGCGGGCGGGGAGTATGCCGTAGTCGCCGTAGCGGACGAGCCGCGCGTACGACCGCTCGCTCGCGCGTATCTCGTGCCACGTGTCCCAGTCCGCGCGATCCGCGTCGCCCCGGTCTCGATCCAGGAGCCCCTCGACGTCGTCCGGGAAGCCGCCGGACAGAACGGCGATCACGCGCCATGAGGTGAGCTGGGTCAGTACGTCGAGCGCGCGGAGCGCTTCCTTGCCCGCGTCGGGTCGCCCGGGAAGCACCGTCTGAAGATCGAGGAGGAGATCCACCCGGAGCTCGGGATCCGCCCCGGCGAGCAGAGCGGCGGTGCGGTCGGCGAGCTCGTCCGTCCAGGTGCCGGGGAGCCGGACGCGTATGCCGAGGCTGCTACCAGCATTGAGGGCGCTGGCCACGGCCGCAGCCTGGTGTGCTGCTGGGAGATCAGGGCCCGTGACGGGGCGGAGCGCTGTGTGGGACCAGTACAGGTCAAGCAGGTCCGCGTAAGGGGCGGCGGTGAGGTCTGCGTACGGGGCGTCCAGCCATGCCGCGGTGTGTTTCTGCATTGTCGCGACGCGTCGGAGTTCCTTGTCCACTGCCGCTTTGAGTTGATCAGCGTCCTCGGCGGTCATGACCGGCAGCGTCCACAGAGGGGACGTCCGGTCGCGGACCCGCGGGGCGAGGTCCTTGACCGCGGCCACCGCGTGGGCGCGGATCGGTAAGACAGGAACGTACAGCGGTCCGGACATGGCGGCCCCCTCCACACTGCCCCGCGACGGTGTGGAACCAGCGTGAGCTGGGGCGATGCGCACCGAAAGGGCGCAATCCAGTCACCTGGTGTCCTGCGGGCCGGGTTCGGCCCCGTTGTCAGACCGGTTCGCTCTCCCAGCGCGTACGTTCGGACAGCACGGCGTCGGCCCCGTCCGTGTCAGCGAGGCGAGCGGCCAACACGCTGATGGCGAGGTCATCGGGGAGGGCGGCGGAAAACTTGAGTCCACGGACGGCAGCCGCGGAGACCTGTGGGAGCTCCTCCTTCCGTGGCTTGCTTCGCGCCTGGGCCCACTCCTCCTGGGTCAGGTCGTGGCGAAGCCGGACGTAGGAGTCCGCGGGCCGCTGCAGCGGGTCGACCGCGTCGGCCAGCCACGCCGTGAGGGTCGCGTTGGCGCGGAAGCCGGCCCAGGTCCACCACCGTACGTCGCCTCCGTTGCGGGTGATCAGAGTCGCCTCCGGGTGAGTGAACCGACCTTCCGTTTCCCGTAGTTCCACGAGACCGGCCTGTGCGCGTCGAGTGAGACCGACCGCGGGATCGGCACCGAGCAGCACCTCGCGCATCGCCTGGGCAAGCCGGTACGACAGGCCGCGGACGGTGCCGGTCTGCCACTTGGCGACCCCGCCCGACTCGGCGGCCTCGACGAAGACCCGATGCCGACGCCAGTCCACATACGTCACGTGCCAGCTGCGTCCGGCGAGCAGCAGGCGCAATGGCCCCTCGCGTTCCTCGACCAGCAGAGCCGGGTCCGTGTGCCCGATCTCTGTACGTCCGTGCAGGACTGTGAACTGGGGCGGTGCGGTGAACGACGCGGTGAGGTCCATGAAGTGCCGCCTGCCGAAACGCTTCTCGGCCTGTTCGCCAATGAAGTAGATGCCGCTGTCCTGTTCCAGGAAGCCTGCGGTGAGGAGGTACTCCAGGACGGGCCGGGCGGATGCGTCGAAGGGAGCGAGGCCGTTCCACTCCTCGTGCCAGTCCGCGGCGGGCAGTTTGTGGCGCTGGAGGGCGACGGCGAGCAACTGCTGGGCGACGAGGTGCTGCGGCCCCGGCGGTGCGGCGACCGGCTCCACCGGCGGGTCCGGCTGCGGCGGCGGGGGCCGCGGGCTCTGCAGGTTGCGCATGCCGGATGCCCACCGACTCCTCGGCGTCGGCGAGGAGTTCGAGGAACTCGTCGACGGAGGACATCCGCTGGTAGGGGTTGTAGGCCGTGGCCGCGTGCACCAGCAGGTCCACGTCGTCCGTCAGGCCGTCGACGACGGCCGACGGCGTCAGGCCGTCGCCGTCGCGCAGCATCGCCAGGACCTCGGCCTGGCTGGATGCCGGAGGGCGGCCGGTGACCAGCAGGTAGGCGAGCGTGCCCAGGCCGTACACGTCCAGCAGCACCGGGTCGGGCCGGGTGGCGGTCAGCTCCGGCGCCAGATACGGCCCGGCTCCCTCGGCCACGTGCGTAGCGGACAGCGCCGTCGGGGCGAGGGCCGCGGCAGCGCGCGCGCCGCTGCTCGAACCGAAGCTGCGGGCGCTGGCCACCTGCCAGTCGGCGATCTCCAGACGCGGACGGAGCCACGCCTCTTCTTTGCCGGGCTTGCGCGGGCCCGGAATCACGTCGATCGAACGGGCGGCGAGGGCCCGGTGATGGAGCAGGCCGGCGTGCGCCGAACGGATCGTCTCGGCGAGCTGCCGCACCAGTCCCAAACGGGCCTGGATCGTGAGCCCGTCCCCGTGGCGGCGGATGTACTCGTCCAGACGCATCGCCCGCATGTCGTGCTCGAAGAGCAGGGCGGGCCCGGCGGGGTGGCCCGCCGGTTCGAAGGTCTTGTACTTCGCAGCCCCCGGGTGCTTGAAGCGGCTGAGCACGGCCGCCTCGCGGCGCGCCGCCCGCTCCACGGACTCGCGCGCCTCGTCGGTCGAGCCCCGCTCGCGCAGGTAGACACGCACGCGGACGGTCTCGTACAGCTCCTTGTGGTGGCCGACGTAGTCCACCCAGGTCGGGCCGGAGGCGATCTCCTTGTCCAGGCGGTAGGCGCCGACCCATTTCCCGGCCTCGCTCGGACGGATACCGGCCTTCTTCAGCCACTTGGCGATGTGGCCCGAACGCCCCTCGTTGATCTTGAACCGTTCGTCGCGTGGCGGTCGGCCCAGCTCCCTGACCAGCTCGGCGACGGTGAACACGCTCTGACGCTCGTGCGGCGGCAGCTCCACGCGCAGCTTGGGATGGGTGAGGCAGACCGCCCCCCGGATCCACACCTTGGGGGCCTTGGGCCCGGCCGCCCGTTCCAGCAGCCCCGACAGCTGGGCGGCCTTCCTGTTCAGCAGATGCAGCGGATTGCCGTGGTCGACCTCTTCACCGTTGCCCTTCGTCTGCACCCAGGCGCCGTACGGGGCCGCGAGGCGTCCGGCCCAGTCCTTGAGCTCGACCAGCCATACACCACCGGGAGCGACCACGAGGAGGTCACATTCGCGAGGATGGCCCGAATGAGCGGTGAAGGTGAAGTTCGACCAGGCCCGCCACGGGTTGCCGTCGGGGAGCTGCTTGCGGATCGACTCCAAGCCCCGCTTCTCGTGTCCGTATTCAGACTCGGTGACAGTCGTCCACCGGTCCTTCTCCATCGCTCCTCGCTAACTCGCCACCCGTCAACGGTGCGATCACGCCGGTGACCGCGGGACATCGTATCCTCGTGCACTCACCGGCGAGATGCCCTTACGTGACGTAGCAGGCCGCGTACCGGACGAACGCGCGGACCACTCAGGGGTGGAGGCATCCCGGAAGGTCCGGCAGATCCTTGACGGCATGCAGTGAGCGGTACGCGTGGCAGCGTTCACCGCACGCACGACATCCACAGGGCACAGGCGCTCCTGGCCCCCGCCCCAGGTCTATGGCTGCTTTCGTGGCCACGTACGTCGCCACTGATCAAACCCTCTGCTCGGACACAAGGCCACCTGCCCAACACATTCCCTGGCCAGGGACCTGAGCGGCAGACGAGTCAGGCTGTACGCCGGATTCTGTCACCCAGTCGCCTCGCGGCAACCGGGGAGACGGCCATCCATCTAGGGCCGGCGTTGCCGCCGGTCTCATGCGGTCTACCCGCGGACTCGGGCGAGCAGCCCTCAGACGTGCGCGCAGAGCACTTTTTACGGCGCTCCTTTTGACCTTGCTCCGGGTGGGGTTTACCTAGCTGCCCAGGTCACCCTGGGCACTGGTGGTCTCTTACACCACCGTTTCACCCTTACCCGGCACCGAAGTGCTGGGCGGTTTGTTTTCTGTGGCACTGTCCCGCGGGTCACCCCGGGTGGCCGTTAGCCACCACCCTGCTCTGTGGAGTCCGGACGTTCCTCGGGGAGCCCCTCAGGGGGACTCCACGCGGCCGTCCGCCCGGCTCGTCTGCCGTATCGGCCATGGTAGCCGACCAGGCGCGGCCCCTTGTTCCTTCGATCAGCGACCAACCAGCCCGCGCATGTCAGTTGTGTCTGTGTCCGGATCTTGAGCGGAAGCACGAAAGCGCCTTCTGAGCTGGGATGATGAGGCTTATCGAGGGCTTCTGTCATCACGGTGGAAAGGCACTTTCTGCGTGCACACCACCGGATCGCGCCCCCAGCTCGTTGTCTCGGCTGACGGGCGTGGAGTGGTCAGCCACGTCGGGTCCCTCCTGCTGGACGGCGAACTCGCCGACGCCGACCCCAGGAAACTCCGCTACCGACTGCTCCACACTGCCGCCCGCATCACCAGAGCAGCCCGTCGCATCCACCTGCGGATTGCCGAAACCTGGCCCTGGTGTCAGAACCTGACCACGGCATCCGCCCGCCTCGACACCCTTCCCCGACCGGCCACCTGACCAGACAACCGGCCTCGTGCGGTCCACCCGCGGACTCGGGCGGGCAGCCCTCGATCATCCGCGCAGGAGCGCCGGGGCGCCGGGGCGCTCCCTCTTGACCTTGCTCCGGGTGGGGTTTACCGAGCCGCCCAGGTCACCCTGGGCGCTGGTGGTCTCTTACACCACCGTTTCCCCCTTACCGGCCGCGAGCGACCGGCGGTCTGCTTTCTGTGGCACTTTCCCGTGGGTCACCCCAGGTAGGCGTTACCTACCACCCTGCCCTGCGGAGCCCGGACGTTCCTCGGCGAGGTCCTTCGGACCCCGACGCGGCCGCCCGGCCGACTCGTCCGCCGTGCTGTCCATCGTACCCCTGACCCGCGGCGCGCCGTCCGGCCCCGCATCGGGGGAGCGGCCGGTGGCCAGGAAGCAGCCGCCCAGGATCAGGGTGAACGCGGCGATGATCGTCCCGGTCAACGGCTCATCGGAGAAGATCACTCCGGCGCCGACCGCGACCGCGGGGTTTACCCAGGTGATCACCATGGCGCGGGATGTGCCCACTTCGCGGATCAGCTCAAAGAAGACCAGGAACGCCAGCGCCGTGCACACCACCCCGAGGCCGGGCAACGCCGCGGGCACGCGCCCCGATGGCAGCTCGGCGGGCCATGTCGCCGCCGCGGGCAGGGCGTAGACGAGCGCGGCGAACGACAGGCACGCCGCGGTCGGCGGCAGCGTCGGCACATCCCGCAGGTGGCGCGCGGCTATGAGCGGGGCCGCGGCATAGCCGACGGCGGTGAGCAGCACCTCGGTGACCGACCACGCGTCGCCGCCGCGCAGCTCGGGCGCGGCCAGCACCGCGACGCCGCCGAGACCCACGCCCAGGCCCAACCACCGGTGCGCGCCCAGCCGTTCACGCCCTCCGGTGGCGCGGGCCAGCAGGACGGCGAAGACCGGGACGACCGCGGTGAGCAGCCCGGTCATCGAGCAGGTCGCGCGGCCGCCCCCGGGCGCGGGGGGCGGCTCCCCCGGGCGCGGGGGCGGTGATGAGGCCGTCGTCCATGCTCGCAGTGTGCACCCCGGCACTGACATAGGCTGCTGCCCGTGCTGGTACTGCTGCCGCCCTCCGAGGGGAAGGCCGAGAAGAGGTCGGGGGCCCCGCTCGACGCGTCGTCCCTGTCGCTGCCCGGGCTAAACGAGGCCCGTGAGCGGGTGCTCGACGAGCTGATCGCCCTCTGTTCCGGGGATCAGGACAAGGCGCGTGAGGTGCTGGGCCTGAGCGAGGGCCAGCGCGGCGAGGTGGCGCGCAACGCCGCGCTGCGGAACGCTCCCGCGCGCCCCGCGGGTGAGGTGTACACCGGCGTGCTCTACGACGCGCTGGCGCTCGGGACGTTGAGTGCGCCCGCGCGCAGGCGGGCGCGCGGCTCGTTGCTGATCTTCTCCGCGCTCTGGGGCGCCGTCAGGATCACCGATCGCGTCCCCGCCTACCGCTGCTCGGCGGGGGTGCGGCTGCCGGGCACGGGCCCGTTGGCGTCGTTCTGGCGCGCCCCGCTCGGCGAGGCGCTGGCCGACGAGGCGGCGGGGGGCCCGGTGCTCGACCTGCGCTCCACGCCGTATGCCGCGATGTGGCGCCCCGACGCGGCGACCGCGCGCCGCACGGTGACCGTGCGGGTGCTCCAGTCGCGGATCGTGGGCGGCGTCGAACGGCGTTCCGTGGTGAGCCACTTCAACAAGGCGACCAAGGGCCGCCTGCTCCGCGCCCTCCTGGAGGCGGGGCCGCTCCCCCGCACCCCGGCGAAGCTGAAGGCCGCGCTGCGCGACCTGGGCTGGACGGCCGAGGAGGACGCGGCGCACCCGGGCCGCCTCGACGTGGTGGTCAGCGAGGTCTGAACGGCTCGGGCGGCGCGACCCCGAGCGCGCCGCAGCCCATGGCGGGCGCCATCGCCGCGACATGGCCGGGGAGCGTCAGGGCGGCGAGGCCGGGGCCGATGCCGTAGGCGGTGTCGTGTTCCCCCAGGAACGTCACCCGGCCCTCCCAGTGGTCCCGTTGATCACACAGATCCCGGCTCGCCCTCAAGCGCCCCCGGCGTCTCGTCGACCTCCAGGCCCTCCTCGTCCGCCCCGGCGAGCCCCGCGGCCAGCACGCCGGGGTATCGGCGTAACGCCGCGCCGATCATGCGCCGACCGGCTTCCTTGCTACCAGGCCGTAGAGGTCCACCGGGTCGGGCAGGACCGCGTCGGGGCGCCAGTGGCTCACCGGCCCCACGCCGGGCGGCAGCACGTCGAGCCCGGCCGCGGTCGCGGCGATCTGCTCGGGGGTCCGCACGAGGTAGGGGTGGGCGCCCGAGCCGTTGTACGCCTGCTGCGCGGCCAGCGTCTCGGCCGAGGTCACGCCGTCGGCGGTGACCAGGTAACTCCCGGGCGCCAGCAGGGACATGTAGCCCTGGACGAGCGCGGCGGCCTCGTCGGGGTCCGGCACATGCCCGAGCGCGCAGACCAGCACCAACGCCACAGGCTCGCGCGGGTCGAGCGCGGCCGCGGCGTGCCCGAGGACGGTCTCGATGTCCCTGAAGTCGGCCTCCACGCACAGGGCCGTGCCCTCGGCGGCGTGCCGCGGCACGAGCGGGTCGTGGTCCGCCTGGACGACGCGGCAGCCGGGCGCGTGCCGCCGCGCCACCTCGTCCACGCCGCCCGGCGCGGGCAGCCCGGCGCCCAGGTCGATGAACTGCCGCATGCCCGCCTCCTTCACCAGGAACGAGACGGCGCGCCCAAGGAACGCCCGCCCCTCCCGCAGCGCGGTCACCACGCCGGGGAACTCGCGGATCACCTGGTCGCCCATGTGCGCCTCGGCGGGGCCCCAAACAGCGCCGCCGAGCAGGTAGTTGGCCAACCGCGCGGAGTGCGGTGGTGGTTGCTCCGTCATCGAGACCTCCCCCGCCCCCAGGCGCGTCAACGTCGCGGTGCGTGACCGAAGTTACTCGACTTCGCTGTGTGACGCCAGCGGCGGTCCCGACGGCTCAGGGCACCGCGGCGTGCCACCACTGCGGAACGGCCGGATCGTGTGCCCCCGCCTCGCGCCAGCCGACCACCCTGCCGCCCTCAAGACCGACGACATAGCGGCCACGCTCGCCGTCGTCGCCGCACTCCTCGCACGGCTCGGGGCTGCCCGGCACCTCGGCGTAACGGGCGGCGCCCCGGCCGCCGCGGCCGCCGCGGAACCGCAGGACCAGCGGGCTGACCTGCCCACAGCCGGGGCACGCCTCGGCCCGTTCGACTTCAAGACGGCGGTAGGGACCCATGCCAAGGCTTGTACGCGCGGGGGGCGTACGCCGGGTGGACCGGACGTTAAGGGAGGGCGTACAGCGGAACGCGTCCTCAGGGCGTCCCTTCGCCCAACGCCAGGGCGCGGTGGACTGGTTGCATGCCCCGGGGCAGGTCGTCGAGGGTGCACCAGCGGGCCTCCAGGATCTCGAACGGGTCGATCTCCAGCGTTCCGCCTGTCAGTTGGGCCTCGAAGGCGACCTCGACGCGCAGCCGGAACCCGCTCTCCAGCCTCACCAGGCGCCCCGGCCGCACGTCGAGCCCGGTCTCCTCGCGCACCTCGCGCACGACCGTCTGCCTGAAGTCCTCGCCCTTGACGGCGAATCCGGTCGGGAACCCCCACTGCCGCCCCTCGGGCCAGAGGCGGTGCCGCAGCAGCAGCATCCGCCCCTCCCCGTCCCGCACCACGCCGGTGACCCCAACCATGAACTTCGCGTTGGCCAGCCACAGCACCCGCCACTGGACCGGCCCCCTGAGCCCGCGCCACAGCCGCGCGACAAGTCCCTTCACCCGTACGGTCCTTCCCCTTCCATGTTCCGCGCTGGCTCGGCACGTGGCTCAGCGGGTGCGCCACCCCCCGTCCCATGGGAGCCCGGCCACGCGGCCAGCCCACAGAACGGTGGCCGGGGCCAGGCTCAATGAGTGGGCGCGGTCGAAGGGGAGGCGTTTCCCCCACCCGGGAGAGCAGCCGTGTCCCGCACGGTGAACGCCCGCCCGCCGACGACCAGTTGGTCTCCAAGACGCACGGTACTCGCGTTGACCTCGACCGACACGACGACCCCTGCCCGGGGCAACGACGGCCTCATCCGTCCCCCTTCAGAGTGAGAACCAGGCTCTTCCCTGTCGTGGTCCGCTCCGTGCGCCAGTGGGAGGCCAGCAGCCCCAGGAGTTCGAGGCCGCGCCCGTGCTCGGCCAACTCGTCGGCCATCAGCGCCACGGGCGCCCCCGACCCCTGGTCGTGCACCTCCACCTGCACACTCCCGTCCGCGAGCGACGGCGAGTGGCACAGCACGAAGAAGTCCGAACCCCCCGAGTGGACAACGGCGTTGGTCGCCAGCTCCGAGACCAGCAGCTCCACCGTGCCCGCGTTGATCCACGGGAAGGGCGCGTACGCCCGCACCGCAATCCGTCTGGCCTCGGCCACGGCCCGGGGCTCACACCGGTACCGTCCCAGGGCGAGAACATGCCCGCGCTCATGCATCACTGCTCCCTCCGATCGGGCACGATCAAGGACTACGCACTGCGTGCGAGCAGCGCCGCAGTGTGTGCAGACCGAGTCTGGTGCGTAGCCATGTGAGTACGCAACTCCGCCGCGCGGACTCCCCCCGATCGAGGCTGGGAAGGATCCACCGAGGCGCTACGCTGCTGATGTCAAGGCCCGCCCATCCGCCCGCCGGGAGGCAGTTGTGTCGGCGAGCGTCAACACCAACGCGCTCCAGATCCTGCGCGACCTCGGCGACGAACTGCGCAACGTCCGTCTCGCCGCTGGCTACGCCTCGCAGGTGGTGGCCGCGAAGAAGCTGAAGTGCTCGCAGAACAAGGTCAGTTACATCGAACGCGGCAAGCGCTGGCCGGATGACGACCTGCTCCGCAGGATGTTCGACCTGTATGGCGTCGACGAGGCGAAGCGAGCGGAGATCAAGGCACTGATCCGCGCGGGCAAGTCGATCCGCAAGCCCTGGTGGGAAGCGTCCGAATACCGCGAGGTCTTCTCGGGCGCCAGTCTCCAACCACTCCCGCTCGAGGACGCGGCGGAGCGCGCGTTCATCCACTCCGGCACCTACGTCCCCGGGCTACTTCAGACGAGGGCTTATGCGACGGCTCTTGTCGAGTTCGGCCAGAAGGACGAGAGCGCGAGACATCGCGAGGTCTTCATCGAGGCTCGGATGAGACGGCAGGCGGTCCTCACGCGCCAGCGTCCTCTGATCTTGCAAGCGACGTTTCTTGAAGCCGCCCTGCGAGCCGTTGTCGGCGGTCCCGACGTCATGCGGGCGCAACTTCGGCACCTGCGGTCCGCGACAAGCCGCCCCAACATCACTTTGCGCGCGATCCCGTTCACAGCGGGCGTTCCGGCGACCTGGGGCGCGCCCATCACGTTGCTCGATTTCCCCGGCCCGGCAGACAATCGAAGCGTCGTCATCCGCGAGACCTCGCACTCCGACGAGGTCACGGAAGAAACGGCCGTGGTTCAAGCGATGCGCCGCAGATTCGCAGACATCGCGGAGCACGCGCTCAGCCCAGAGGACACCGTCCGCCTCATCGAGGAGATCGAGAAGTCACTGTGAACACCGAGAAGAACAACCTCTACGCCGCGCCCCTCGACGGCGACTGGGTCACGTCCAGCTACAGCACCACCAACGGCGACGCGTGCGTTCGGCTGATGAAGATCGATGGCGGGGTCGCGCTGGACGACTCCAAGTCGCCCCACCGCGAACCGCTCCGCTACACCACCGCCGAACTCGACGCGTTCATCCGGGCCGCGAAGGCAGGCGAGTTCGACCACCTCGTCGAGGGCTGAGGCGCCCGCACCGGCTCGGGAGAGCGCGACCGAGTCACGTGGTCCGCGGGGGAGTTGGGGCCGGGGCGCAGCCGCGTCGGCAGATGGGCGACGCGCCAGAGGCGGAAGACCAGGCCCGGCTCCGCGCGGCCACTTCGTTCCCTTCCGCCCCAAGTCCCCCACCGGCTACCCTGCCGCATTCCATCGGCCGACGGGGGCCGTTGGAGGCCGACGGGGCACGTGGCGTCACGGGCGTCCCGCGAAATCGGGCACTTGGTCACGGATCAGGGCCAGCAGTGTCTCAGCCGCCCCGGGCCGCTCCCCCGGCTCCTACGCTGCTCGCGTCGTCGGTCCGCCACCATCGGCGGGCCCGCCTGAACGCAGCGGAGGGGCATTCCCATGAAGCGCAGCAGAAGCCACAGACTCTGGCCGACCATCGTGCTGGTCGGCGCCCTCACGTTCGCCACCGCCTGTGGTGGCGACGACAGTTCCTCCGACAACGGCTCCGACTCGGGCAACGGGTCCGGGGCCGGGTCCGACTCCGGGGAGAACGCTCTCTGCGACACCCTCACCGACGAGGAAATCACCGACGCGATCGGTGAACACGAGCCCGGCACCCACGACTACGTCTTCGGCGGCTGCGTGTGGACGGCATCGGCCGCCGACGCGGACGGGTTCACCGCGTCCATCCACGCCGCACAGCTCCCCGCCGACCAGTACGAGAGCGTGGCCGAGATCGGCGAGCCGATCGACGGCTTCGGCGAGGGCGCCACCTACGACGACATCCATGGCGAGCTGTGGTTCCCGTGCGGTGACGCGTTCTGCGGGATCAAGGCGGGCACCGCCGACAGCGGCCCACGCCAGGACATCGCCACCCGCCTCGCCCAGTCCCTCCGCGATCGCGTCTGATCGCCATCTCCCAGGCCCCGCCCGGCCGTTGGCGCCGCCGCGGCCGGGCGGGGCCGTCGGGCCCGGGTCTACTTGTCGCCCTCGCCGCCACCGCCGCCGTCGGGCTGGGGGTCGCGGGGTGCCTCGGGGGGCATGGGCCCGCCGTCGTGCTTTCCGCCGTCCGCCATCGCCCGGATGGGCAGCCGGAACGGAATTCCTCGCCAGCCGATCGCGTCGGGTACCCGTGTCTCGAACGTGTCAATGACCATTCGGAGCACCTCCTTTCCCCCACCACGCTAGGAATGCACGACCGTTCCACTCAACGCACTTGCGTATACTTGCGCTCCCTCACCCAAGCGCGTCCATCGCGGCAGTGATCCGCGCACGCGCCTGCGCGCCATAGACGGCCAACTGGGACAGTTCCGAGAATGCCTGTGCGTAGAGACCGATCTCGTGCGGTTGCGTGATGGTGAGGTACGCGGAGATCAGCTCGACGTTGACCTGCTTGTCGTCGAAGATCCAGAAGCTTTCCGTCGACCATTGAATCGAACGGTCCGCTTCCAGGGGGATCACGCCCAGGCTGACGTTCGGAAACGTGGCCAAGGACAGCAGGTGGCCCAGTTGTCCCGCCATGGTCTCCGCACCTCCGAGGCGCTGGCGGAGAACCCCCTCCTCCAAGAGGAAAGCGAAACGATAGTGGCCCTTGTGCACGATGTGCTGGCGTTTCAGGCGCACCTCAACGGCCGCTTCCACATCGTCAGGTAGGGCACGGCGGTTTCTGATCGCCGTCAGCACCCGTTGAATGTAAGCACGTGTCTGAAGGGGCCCGGGGATCAACCATGACGAGTAAGCCCGGAAGTTCCGCGTGCTCTCCCACAAGGGGATCACGGCTTCCTGAGCACGTCGAAGGCCCGAACGTTCCATGCGTCGCCACTCGACATACGCGCCGTTGATATTCCGCGCCGTGGCGATGAGATCCGCTGTCTGGTCCTGGGCCCCGCAGTGCAGCGCCCAGGACCGCAGATCATCGTCCGAGGGACCGGTGCGGCCGTTCTCGATGCGGCTGCACTTGCTCTCGTGCCAGCCTGCCCGAGAGGCGAGTTCACGCGCGGTGAGTCCGGAGTCCTTCCGGATCTCCCGCAGGCGCTTCCCCAGGGCCTCCCGGGCCTGCTGGACACTGGACGACGAGGCCACGGTCAGGAGACGCGGTAGTCCTCGTGCGGAATGGCCCGTTCCCAGACGGCCTCGAACGACGTGGCGCAGAGCTTGGCCGCCTCGGGGTCGGTGACCAGTTCCTTACCGGCTGAGTTGCCGTCGCCGTCGAAGTGGTTCCAGAGCACGGTGGTGCCGTCGAAGAGCCAAAAGTCATTGCCCGGCAGCGCCAACAGGGAGGCGTCGCGGCGCGGCAGCCAGCGAACGGCCTCGCCCGCGCGGATGTTGTTCTCCGGCGTCACGTCGTACTCGTATCGGATGTACGACGAGACCGGCTCGGACACGATGCGCGCTCGGCGAACGTCCACCCCGCGGGCCACGCCTTCGGCGATGAGGGCGATCCACGACGCCCAGCGCTCCGCCACGTCGAACCGTTCACCCGAGATCCATGCCTGGTAGTCCTCGTTCAGCGCGTACCCGTCCCGCATCTCCAGATGGAACGCGCTGTGCTTCGCCTCACGGAAGAGCTGCTCAAACGGCTCCTGAGCCATGGGCCTTCACCTCCGGGAAGAACTGCATCATGCGCCGGGGGAACTCGATCACCGTCTCATGCGCCGGGATGTCGAGCTGTGCCAAGCGGTCGGGGTCCATCACCCGCCATCCTTGCAGGATGTAGTGCCCGGTCTCGTCATCCAGGTAGACCGTGGGGGAGTTGTCGTTCGGGCTCTCGGGGTCCCTGCCCAGTCGGTGTAACGCCACGGGGTGCTCCCGTCTCTCTCGGTGTCCGTCGATCGGCATGAAGAATCCTGCGCCGTCACGCACCGTGCGGGCCAGCGACATGCGGGAACTTCTACGCGGCTTGTCGTAAGCGCCCCAAGCGGCCGGGGAACGCGGTAAGGCCGCCGCACACGCTCCGCATCGCGGCTCGGCCGGGTCCGCACTCTTGCCTCAAAGGCAAGAGACGTTCCCCAGAGGGAAGACCCTGGCTCCATCGGGGACATGGAGACCGCCGACGGGGCACAGCGTCCGCGCGGGGCCGGGGAGGTGCGAGCGTGGCGCCCCGGCTGCGCCAGCTGCGGCGCGACGCGGGGCTGTCCCTCGGGGAGGCGGAGCATGTGCTCGACCCGGGCGACAGCGCGCACTTCGACTCCCTCACCCCACACCGGCCCGCCCTCCGCCGCCGCGACCGCATCCCGCAGGGGCCGTGGATCCGCGTGCTGCTCTACGGGATCGCGGGGCACCTGGTGGCGGCGTTCCTGATCTTCCTGTTCTCGCTTGGCGCCAACAGCCCGTAGCGCAAGGGGGATCGGCGCGGCAACCTTCCGCGTTCACGCGGCAACTGACGGGTGACCACGCGTTGTTCCGTCCATCCCGCGAACGAAGGAGACGCCATGTCCCCCCACCCCCGCCGTCGCACCCTCCTGT
This sequence comes from Streptomyces sp. PT12, assembly GCF_003311645.1. Classification (GTDB taxonomy): domain Bacteria; phylum Actinomycetota; class Actinomycetes; order Streptomycetales; family Streptomycetaceae; genus Streptomyces. The sequence continues at coordinate 14,293 of NZ_QEST01000096.1, forward strand.
CCGCAGCGTTCGGCGCGGCCGTGCTCACCGTGGCCGCCACCCCGCCCGCCGCCGCCGACCACCCCGAGGAGAGCTGGAACCCGCCCGCCCAGTACGCCCAGGGCCTCGACGAGGTCTGGCGCCACATGTCGGACACCTACCCCGACCTGCTCGGCTTCCGCAACTACGGCTGGGACCAGCTGATGGCCAACGACGGCTATCTCAACTACTGCGTGCGCTGGGAGTCGAGCGCCCCCGTGACGGCCCAACTCCGCGACGAGATCCACACGGTGCTGGCCGAGCAGGTCGACAAGTGGTTCGAGACGGTGCGCGGCTTCGACGGATTCCCTTACCAGGACGTCCAGGTGAACGTCGTCGGCTGGGCCGCCGCCGACCGTTCGACCCTCCAGTGGAACGACGACTCCGTCGACCTCTACATCGGCGACCTCGACGGCGGCGGCGCGCCGCGGTGCGCGCCGGAGTGCGACCGCTTCTTCCACCAGGACGGCGACTACTCGCAGTGCCCGGGCGGCGAGGAGGCGCACTTCGACCAATCCCTGTGGCTCACCGACGGGTTCGGCGGCGGCGCGGGCGGCGACTGGGGGCAGCGCATGGGCCGCGAGTACTTCGTGGGCGCCCTCGGCCAGGAGAACGTCCACATCCTGCTGCACGAGATCGGCCACACGCTGGGCCTCGACGACTTCTACGACTGGACCCCGACCGGCGTCGGCGGCTTCCTGATGAAGGCGGGCTCGGCGACGCGGATCACGGAGTTCGACGCCTGGATGGCGCGGGACTTCTGGCGCCACCTCAAGGACCGCTACGGCCTGTGAGCAGGGCCAGGGCCTCGGCGGCGCGGCCCCATGAGACGGCGCGGCCCCATGAGACGGTGACGCCGCAGCCGCCGTGGCCGTAACTGTGCACGCACATCGCGCCGTTGGGCAGCGTCTCGCGTTCGAGCCTGATGCGGGGGCGCCAGGGGCGCAGCCCGACGCGGTGGGTGAGGACGCGCGCGGTGGCGAGGGCGGGGTGGACCGCGGCGCAGCGCCGGACGATCCGTTCGGCGGCGCCGGGATCGGGTGTGGTGTCCCAGCGGTCGGGGTGCGCGGTGCCGCCCGAGACGTCGGCGAACCACCGTTCGATGCCGGGGTTCCCAGCTGTTCCCCGGGGCGCCGCGTCCCGACACGGCGCCCCGGGGAACGCCCGTCGACCCCTACCGCAGATGCCCCGTGTCGTTGAAGCGGCGGACGCTGGCGTTGCCGTCGGCGTAGTACGCGACCTCGGTCAGGGCGGCCGGGGACAGCTCCATGCGGAACATCGCGCGGGGCGGGGCGTCAAGTGCCAGGCGGAGCAGGGTTTTCACGGGGGTGACATGGGTGACCACTAGGACCGTCCTGCCGGGGAAGCGGGCGAGGGTCTTGTCGCGGGCCACCGCGACGCGGCGCGCCACCGCGGTGAAGCTCTCGCCGCCGCCCGGGGGTTGGGCGTCGGGAGAGGCGAGCCACGCCTCGAGCGCGTCGGGGTGGCGCTCCCTGGCCTCGGCGAACGTCAGGCCCTCGAACGCGCCGAAGTCCGTTTCGCGGAAGCCCTCTTCGTATCTGATGTCCAGGCCGAGGCGCGCGGCGACGGGCTCGGCGGTCTGGCGGCAGCGCGCCAGGGGCGAGCTGATCACGGCGTCCGCCTCGGGCAGCGCGGCCGCCGCCGCCTCCGCCTGCGCGCGGCCCACGTCGGACAGCTCGGGGTCGGTACCGCCGCTGCCCGAGAAGACCTTGCGCGGCGTCAGCTCGGTCTCTCCGTGCCGCAGCAGCAGAAGCGTGGTGGGCGTCCCCGCCGACGGGCCCCAGCCCACCGCGGGGGGCGTGGCCGGGGCGGGCTCGGCCGCGCGCTCGCGCGGGCGCCAGCGCTCGCCCCGACGGCCCGCGTCCATCGCCTCGTTGGCGAGCCGGTCGGCGTCCTTGTTCCGCTCGCGCGGGATCCACTCGTAGCGCACGGCGCCGGGTGGGAAGACGCCCTGCGCCTCCACCGCGAGCGGCCGCATGTCGGGGTGCTTGATCTTCCAGCGGCCCGACATCTGCTCGACGACCAGCTTGGAGTCCATCCGCACCTGGACCGTCGCCGAGGCGTCGAGCGCGAACGCCGCCCGCAGCCCGGCGATCAGGCCGCGGTACTCGGCGACGTTGTTGGTCGCGGTGCCGATGTACTCGGCGGTCTCGGAGAGCAGCTCGCCGGTGGTCGCGTCGCGGACCACGGCGCCGTATCCGGCGGGCCCTGGGTTTCCGCGGGAGCCGCCGTCGGCCTCGACGATGAAGCGGGTCACCACGGGGCCCTCACAGCCCGGACTTGGGGGTGCGGACGAGGATGCGGCGGCAGTTCTCGCAGCGGACCACCGCGTCGGGGGCGGCGGCACGCACCTCGTTGAGCTCGGTGATGTTCAGCTCGAGGCGGCAGCCCTCGCAACGGCGCTGGTAGAGGCGGGCGGCGCCGATGCCGCCCTGCTGCTCGCGCAGCTTCTCGTAGAGCTTCAGCAGGTCGGCGGGGACGGCGGCGGCGACCTCGGCGCGCTCGGCGCGGACCGCGCCCGACTCGGCCTCGATCTCGGCGAGCGCCGCGTCGCGCCGGGCCGTGGTCTCGGCCGCCTTGGCCTCCAACTCCTCGACCTTCACGGCCAGTTCCTTGGCGCGGGCGCCTGCGGTCTCCTGGCGTTCCATGATGTCGAGGACGATGGTCTCCAGGTCGTCCTGGCGCCTGGCGAGCGACGCGATCTCGCTCTGAAGGCTCTCCAGGTCCTTGGGGTTGGTCACCAGGCCCGAGTCGAGGCGCTGCTGGTCGCGCGCGGCGCGCTGGCGGACCTGGTCGACATCCCCTTCGGCCTTGGCCTGCTCGCGCGCGGTGTCGCTCTCCTCGGTGCGCGCCGCGACCAGCAGGTCGCGCTGCTGGGCGATCTCGCTCTCCAGCGCGCGCACCTCGGCGTGCTCGGGCAGGGTGTCGCGCCGGTGCGCGAGCTGGGTCAGCCTGACGTCCAGGGCCTGGACGTCGAGCAGACGGATCTGGTCGGCGGGAGCGGCGTTCAGTTGGGGGCTCCTTGACTGACTCTCGGGGAGGGGTGACTGACTCTCGGGGAGGGGGACGGCTGATGCAGGATCCATGGGTCGGTGACCCGGTGGGACACCAGGGTGCGCAGGCCCCAGCCCCGGCGTTCGGACACGGCGTCGAGCTGGGCGGCGGCCTGCTGGCACCAGGGCCACTCGGTGGCCCAGTGGGCGGCGTCGAGCAGGGCGACCGGCGCGTGCTCGCGCGCCTCGGACGCGGGGTGATGGCGCAGGTCGGCGGTGAGGTAGGCATCGGCGCCCGCCGCGCGCACCTCGGCGAACAGACTGTCGCCCGCGCCCCCGCTGACCGCGACGGTGCGCACCGTGCGGTCGGGGTCGCCCGAGGCGCGGACGCCCTGGGCGGTGGCGGGCAGGCGGGCGGCGGCGTGCTCGGCGAACGCGGCCAGCGTCATCGGCCGGTCGAGCGCGCACACCCGGCCGAGGCCCCTGCGGCCCTCGGGGTCCGCGGGGTCGGGGGCCAGGGGCCCGGTGACGCGCAGGCCGAGGGCGTCGGCGAGGGCGTCGGAGACGCCGGGGTCGGCGATGTCGGCGTTGGTGTGGGCGACATGGAGGGCGACGCCATGGGTGATCAGGCTGTGCACGACGCGGCCCTTGAACGTGTCGGCCGCGACGGTCGTGGTGCCGCGCAGGTAGAGGGGGTGATGGGTGACGAGGAGGTCGGCGCCGACGGCCACCGCCTCGTCGGCGATCTCCCGCACCGGGTCGACGGCGAACAGCACCGTGGAGACCTCGGCGCCGGGGTCTCCGCACACCGTGCCGACCGCGTCCCAGTCCTGGGCCCACGCGCGGGGCCATAGGGTGTCGAGCGCGGTGATCACGTCGGAGAGTACGGGCACGGGCCCAGGCTACCTGTCCCTCTCGCCCCGGGAAGCGCCCCGGCTGACTTGGCGCGAACGCCCAGGGAACGACCGGGGAGCGGGCGCGAGATGGCCGGGGAACGCCCCGGGCACGGAGCAGGGAACGCCCCGGGCACGGGCCTGGGGCGGCCAGGGGCGGCCGGGGGATGCACAGCCGACCCCGGTCGATCTTGTGATTCCGGCAACGGTCACCCTTATGCATGAAGCCGCGCAAGACGAGTTGTTCGGCTGGCAGTGCGAAACCTAGCGTCCTCCCCGGAGGTGAGCGACATGACGGCCCGACCGGCGTTACTGCCCACGCCCCTGACCATCGCGGCCGGAGGGGCCTACGCGGCCCGGCTGGTCGCCGGATACGGCGACGGCGGCTGGTGTCCCGAGCGCTGGACGCTCGACGGCCCCGAGCCGTACACCGTCCAGCTGCCGGGCGGCCAGCCCGAGGAGGCCGGGAGCAGACTCCAGCCGCTCGCGGACGGGCGGGTGCTGATCGCCCGCCGCGCGGACGGGCGTTACCACTTCTCGCTGCTCTACCCCTCGGGTCCCGACACGGGCGAGCTGCCGCTCGGCGCGGTGGAGTCCGACGGGCTCACGCTGCTGCCGCCGGCGCCCGACGGGGCGCGCGTGTACGCGCTCGCGCCGCAGGCGGAGGACGCCGCGGCGGGGCGGCCCGCGGGGACGGCGCTGTGGATGGTGTGCGGGGGGACGTTCGGCCCCGAGCTGGTGACCGTGCTGGCCGGGGAGTGCTCGGGCGGCGCGTGGCTCGACGCGGAGGGGCGGCTGCTCGCGCTCGACCGCACGGACGCGACGGGCCAGACGCGCGCCGTGACGGTGGACGTGGAGCACGGCGGCGAGCCGACCGAGCTGCTGCGGATCTCCGAGGACAGCAACGACAGGCTGCTGCTGGCCGACCCCGACAGCGGTCTGCTGCTGGTGAGTTCGGACGCGCCAGGGCAGGAGCGGATCGGCTGGGGCGTGCTCGGCAGCCACCGGCCCGTGCGCTTCCCCGAGGCGCTGCACCCCGAGGGCGGGGTGCGGGTGACGCCGTTCGCCGCGCAGCCAGGGCAGATGCTGCTGCCGGAGCGGTGCGCGGTGGCGCTGCGGATGACGACGCCGGAGGCGGAGTGGGTGGCGGTGTGGCGGCCGCAGCAGCGGGAGCTCGTCCATCTGCCGGTGCCCGAGGGGTGGTTGGCGGGCGCGGGGCGGTGGACCGCGGACGGGCAGCTGCTGTTGCCCTATGTGTCGGCGTCGACGCCGTGCGGGCTGGCCCGGCTGAACGTGCCGGATCCGCCTGAGGCGCCGGTCGAGGCGGCGGGCACCGCGGGCGCCACGGGGTCCTCGGCCCCCGAGCCGTCCGAAACGCCGGAAGCGCCCGAAGTGCCGGAAGCCCAAAAAGCGCCCCCGGTGCCGGAGGCGGGCGAACGGCCCGAGGGAGCGGGAACGGAGGCCGCCGCGCCGGCGCGCACCCCCGCGCCCGGTCCCGAGGCGCACCCCAGGCCGCACCCCGAGCCCGAGGATCTGCCGCCCGCCGTGGCCAAGCCCGTTCCGCTCCAGCAGGCGCCGCTGGCCCGGATCGGCTGAGCGCGAACGACGACACCCGAAAGCGAACGAAAGCGACAGGAAGCGGCACGGAGCGACGGGGCGACCGAGAGCGAAGCGACAGGGGCGACCGAGAGCGAAGCGACGGCGGCCGACACCCCCGGCGCACACCCGTTCGTCCGCATGGTGCAGCATGGGAGAGAGCCGGAGACGGGCCGGGGACCAGGCCCGAAGGGCCCGAGGGGGATGTGTGGCGAAGGACGTCTTCGCGGCGTTTCTGGCCGCGAAGGGCTTCATGCCGCCCGACGAGGGGCGCGCGCTCCACGCGGCGGCGGTCGAGGCCGCCGCCTCCCTCGGCCTGCCGCTGCTCGAGATCGGCAGCTACTGCGGCCGTTCGACGCTGCTGCTCGCCGACGCCGCCCGCGCCGCGGGCACCGTCGCGGTCACCGTGGACCACCACAGGGGCAGCGAGGAGCAGCAGCCGGGGCAGGAGTTCCACGACCGCGACCTCGCCGACCCCGCGGCGCCGGGGCGGATGGACACCCTGCCGTTCTTCCGGCGCACGCTGGCCGACGCCGGTCTTGAGGAGCATGTGATCGCGGTGGTCGGCCGTTCCGCGCGGGCCGCCGCCGCGCTCGGCGGGGGCGGCGGGGGGCGGTTCGGGCTCGTCTTCATCGACGGCGGCCACACCGACGCCCACGCCACCGCCGACTTCGAGAGCTGGGCCCCCCAACTCGCCGATGGCGGGCTGCTGGTGATCCACGACGTCTTCCCCGACCCCGCCGACGGCGGGCAGGCGCCCTACCGGGTGTGGCGGAGGGCGCTCGACGAGGGCGCGTTCGCCGAGGTGTCGGCGCATGGCTCGTTGCGCGTGCTCAGGCGCGTGAACGGGTGCCCGGCGCAAGGCGGCAGAGCCGAGACCCAAGGTCACAGCAGGATCACAAGCGTGTCGCTCGGGGAACAGTAAGCCCCATCCCCCGGCCCGGGTCTCGACTTCATCCGTACGATGGGCCCGCCGGTATCTGACCAGACCATGACGACGAGAACGACGAAGGATCTGAAGTGAACAACCGCTCGCTCTCCCGAGGCGACGGAGTAGTGATCGTCGCCGCGGTCCTGCTCCTGATCGCCTCCTTCCTGGACGCCCGCTCGGCCGACGCGTACGGAGGCGGTGAGCAGAGCTGGAGCGGCTGGTCGGCCGACTGGTTCCCGATCCTGCCCTCCGTGTTCCTCGCGGGGATCCTGGGGGCCGCGGCGATCGTCGGCGCCCGCTTCCTGCCGCAGCCCCAGCGCGAGTTCCTCGGCCTGCGCGTCGACCAGTGGGGCATCGCCCTCTCGGTCACGTCCGCGTGGGCCGGTTTCTGGACCCTGGTCGGCGGCCCCGACGGGGTCGACGTGGGCGCGGGGATCATCCTCGGCTTCATCGCCAGCCTGGCCCTGGCCGGTGCCGCGGCGGCGACGCCCGTGGTGCCCGCCCTCCGGGCCCCGCTCACCGGCGCGCCCAAGCCCGCCGGTTACGGTCAGCAGCCGCCCTTCGGCGGTCAGCCGGGTTACGGGTACCCGGGTGCCGGCACGCCGCAGTACGGCCAGCCGGGGCAGCCTGGCGTTCCCGGTCAGCCGCAGCCGGGCCAGGGCGCGGCCGCGGGCGTCGCGCACCAGCCGACGCAGGCCGTTCCCTCGGTGGGCGGCGGCGCCGACCCCAACTTCCAGCCGTTCTGGTTCGCGGTCCCCGCGGCCCGGCCGCTGTACGGGGAGGACGGCTCGCCGACCCCCGTGGCCGAACTGGCGCCCGGCACCTGGTACCTGGCCGTCGAGCAGCGGGGGCAGTCCCTCGTCGCGCAGACGCAGGACGGCCGCCGTGGCGTCCTCCAGGACACCTCGGGGATCCAGCGCGGCTGACCCCCACTCCCCTCAGCACGGCGGTGGCCCCGCCCGGTTCCGCGAAGACCGGGCGGGGCCACCGCCGTTGGCGCACACGGGCGCGGCCCTCGGCGGCGGTACACACGGGCGGGGTCCTCAGCGGCAGCAGTCGGGCTCGAGTCCCGGCGGCAGGCCCGTTCCGCCGAACACCGTGCGCGTGGGGCCGTGCCCGGTGAGGGCGGCGACCGCGAGGAGCACGGCGCCCGCGGTCCACGTGGTGCGCTCGGCGGGCCAGATCGCGTCGTCGGCGTAGACATAGCCCGTCCAGTACAGGCCGTCGGGGGCGCGGAGATGGCGCATCCAGCGCAGCATCTCGGCCGCGCGCTCCGGCGCGCCCGCGACCCAGAGCGCCAGGGCGAGCTCGGCGCTCTCGCCGCCCGTGACCCAGGGGTCGGATGAGACGCAGCGGGCGCCGAGCCCCGGCACCACGAACTCGTCCCAGCGCGCGGCCAGTCGGGCCGACGCCTCGGGCCCGGTGACCGCGCCGGAGAGCACCGGGTAGTACCAGTCCATGGAGTAGCGGGACTTGTCGAGGAAGCGCTCCGGGTGGCGGCGCACGGCGTGCGCCAGGCGCCCCGCGGCCAGCTCCCAGTCGGGCTGGGGGTCGCCCGCGAGCTCGGCGAGCGCGAGCGCACAGCGCAGCGCGTGGTAGCCGGAGGCCGAGCCGGTGAGCAGCGCGTCGGGGACGGCGGTGCCGTCGGGGTCGCGGCGCCAGCCCAGCTGCCCGCCGTCGCGTTGCAGCGCGAGCACGAACTCCGTGGCGGCACGCACGACGGGCCACATGCGGCGGCGGAACGCCTCGTCGCCCGTGGCCAGATAGTGGTGGAGAACGCCGACGGCGGGGTAGGCGCAGAAGTTGCTCTCGGCGGCCAGGTCGGTGGGGCGGGCGGCGTCGCCTTCGGCGTAGGCGGCGTGCCAGGAGCCGTCGGCGTTCTGGTGGTGGGCCAGCCAGTCGTAGGCGGCGGCGGCGCGCTCGTGCTCCCCCGCGGTGTCGAGGGCCATCGCGGCCTCGACGTGGTCCCAGGGGTCGAGGTGGTGCCCGGCGAACCACGGTATGGCGCCGTCGGGGCGCTGCGCCGCCGCGATGCCCGCGGCGGTGGCGGCGGTCTCGGCGGCGGTGAGCACGCCGGGGAGCGCGGGGCTGCGGCGCCGCTCGGTGCCGCCGGTCACGCGCGCCCCGAAGAGAGGCCGGTGGCCCGGGGCTTGGTGGCGTAGGCGACAAAGCTCTTGCCGAGCAGGGGGTTGAGGGCGCGCTCGGCGGCGCGCGTGGCCAGGGGGCGCTTCATCAGGTCCCACACCAGCAGCTTGTGGTAGGCGCGAACGGGCAGGGCCGTGTCGTTGTCCACGCCGACCGCGCACTTGAGCCACCAGTAGGGGGCGTGCAGGGCATGCGCGTGATGCGTGCCGTAGGGGCGCAGGCCCGCGCCGCGCAACCTGGCGAGCAGGTCGTCGGCGCGGTAGATGCGGATGTGGCCGCCCTCGACCCGGTGGTAGGCGTCGGACAGCGCCCAGCAGACGCGTTCGGGCCCGTAGCGCGGCACCGTCACGGCGATCCGGCCGCCGGGGCGCAGGACGCGGACGGCCTCGGCGAGCAGGCCCTTGTCGTCGGGGATGTGCTCCATGACCTCGGAGACGATGAGCGCGTCGAAGGTGTCGTCGGGGAACGGCAGCGCGAGGGCGTCGCCCACCAGGGCGCGGGCGCTCGCGCCTGGCGGCGCCTCGCCCGCCTCCCTCATGGCCGCCAACCAGCTGGCCGTCGTGGCGACTTCGTCAGGATCGCGGTCCAGGGCGACGACATGGGCGCCGCGCCGGTAGCACTCGAACGCGTGGCGCCCGGCGCCGCAGCCCAGGTCGAGGACGCGGTCCCCCGGGGCGAGGGGGAAGCGGGTGAAGTCCACGGTCAGCACGTGGTCGGCTCCTTACGGCGGTGCGGGGTGGTGCGTGGCGGTGCGTGGCGGTGCGGGGTGGTGCGGGGCGGTGGTGCGGGGGGCGCGGGGTGGGGCGTTCAGGGGGCGCGGTGGCGTGCGCGGGCGGCGCGTTCGGCGTGCGCGGCGCGTTCGGCGCGGTAGTGCTCGACGGTGGCGAGCGCGGCGCGTTGCCATGTGAAGCGCGCGAGAACGCGTTCGCGCCCCGCGGCGGCGATGCGGGCGCTCAGCGCGTCGTCGGCCAGCAGCCTGCCGAGCGCGGTGGCCAACGCGCCGGAGTCGCCGGGCGGAACGGCTAGGCACGTCTCGCCGTCGGGCCCGCTGACCTCGGGGATCGCGCCACCCGTGGTGGCGACCAGCGGGGTGCCAGCGGCCATGGCCTCGGCGGCGGGCAGGCAGAAGCCCTCGTACAGCGAGGGCACGCACGCGACATGGGCGCCGCGGACCAGCTCGGCGAGGTCGGCGTCGCTGATGCCCTTGACGAACTCCACGGCGCCGCCGAGCCCGAAGCGGTCGAGCGCCTCGGCGACGGGGCCGCGCTCGGGGCGGTTGCCCACGACGACGAGGTGGGCGCCCTGGTGCTCGGTGCGCAGCTTGGCCAGCGCCTCGACCAGGTGGATCAGGCCCTTGAGCGGCGCGTCCGCGCTCGACGTGGTGACGATGCGGCCAGGGACGCGCGGGGTGGCGGGGTCGGGGTGGAAGACGCGGGTGTCGGCGCCGATGGGGACCACATGGACGCGGTCGGGGCGCACGGCGAAGTCGTCGATGATCTCGCGGCGCGAGGCGCCCGAGACGGTCAGCACGGAGGGCAGGCGGCGCGCGACGCGGCCCTGCATGCGCGTGAAGCCGTACCAACGCCGCAGCGACGCACGGCGCTTGGCGCTCTCGGCGGCGGTCAGCTCGAGCCTGCGGTCCACGGTGATCGGGTGGTGGATCGTGGTCACGAGCGGCAGACCGTGGCGGCGCAGCGCCAACAGGCCGTAGCCGAGCGTCTGGTTGTCGTGGACGACGTCGAACGCCGTGCGGCGCCTGGCCAGTTCGCGCCGGGCGCGCAGCGAGAACGTCAGCGGCTCGGGGAAGCCGCCCGTCCACATCGTGCCGACCTCGAGGACGTCGATCCAGTCGCGGAACTCGCCGCGGCGCGGCGTGCGGAACGGGTCGGGCTGACGGTAGAGGTCAAGGCTCGGCAGCTCGGTGAGCGGCACGCCGTCGTCGAGGACCGGGTAGGGCTGGCCGCCGATGACCTCGACGCCGTGCCCGAGCGCGGCGAGCTCGCGCGAGAGGTGGCGGACGTAGACGCCCTGGCCGCCGCAGAAAGGATTGCCCTTGTAGCTCAGGAGCGCGATCCGCAACGGGCGGTCCTCGTCTGCCCCAGCTGCCACTCCTCGCCCTCCGCCCGTGATTACCCGCGGGTAGTGCCGCGGCTCCCGACGATAACGCGCTCTTCGGCGGCGGGAATACGATGACTCAGGTGATTATCGCCACCCCCCACAGCGCGTAAACTGCCTCACGTTTCAGCGTCGGCCCCGGAGCGGCCCATGACCACCGGCAGCAGGGCGGGACCCGCCCACCGGCCAGGCCCCGCCCACCGGCCGGGACCCCCTTCGGGCCAGGCCAGGACCGAGCGGCAGCGGGCCCGTCGGCGGCGCATCCTGGACGCCAGCACCGAGCTGGCCGCCGCGGGCGGCTTCGACGCCGTGCAGATGCGGGACGTCGCCGAGTCGGCCGAGGTGGCCATCGGCACCCTCTACCGCTACTTCCCCTCCAAGATCCATCTGCTGCTTGCGGTCCTGGAGGACCAGTTGGAGCGGTTGCGCGCGACGCTCAGGGAGCGCCCGCTCACCGAACGCGACCCCGCCGAGCGCCTGGCGCACACGCTCAAGCGGGCGTTCCGTTCACACCAGCGCGAACCCCGGCTCGCGCAGGCCATGATGCGCGCCCTCCAGCTGGCGGACGCCTCGGCGCGCGGGGAGTTCAGGGCGGTGACCCGGCTGACCACGGCGCTGCTCGTGGAGGCGTCGGGGCTGCCGGAGGCGGAGGCCGCGCGCCGACTGAGCGCGATCCGGGTCATCGCCCACACGTGGCACTCGTCGTTGCTGTACTGGGTCGCGGGCAACGCCACGCTCGCCGAGGCCCACGAGGACATCGAAACCGCCTGCCGACTGCTCGCCGGGGACGCTGCGCCGATAGAGTGACCGGCATCAGTTCATCCGAGGACGGGAGAAGCCGGTGCGAATCCGGCGCTGACCCGCAACCGTGAGTGGGCCCCGCGGGGCCCGCGCAGCCGGAGCGCCCGCCCGCGGAGCGCACTGGCCATCGGCCGCCGCATCGGCGGTCGGCACCGTCGAGGAGTACGGCGCTGCGCCCGGTGCCCCGCAGCGCGTCGCGCGCCGTGGTGGTCAGCCGTGCGGGCGGACCAGCACAGCGAAAGGCAACCCCGTGTCCCCCAACCCACTCCCGCGACCGAGCCGCCGCGCCACGGCGCGGGCCCGCGCTACCACCGCCGCCGCGGCGGCGGCCGCGGCCGCCCTGCTGACGGCCGCGACCCCGGGCTCGGCGGCAGGCGCGACCGCGCCCATCGCCCCCGCGCCCGTCCTCCCGGCGTACGCGCCCGCGCACGCGCCGGGGTCCGCCCCTGGATCCGCGCCCGCGCAGACGGCCGATCCACACGAGGCCCTGTTCGGCGAGGGCGACCCGCAGAACGACGCGGTGTGGCGGCAGTCGTTCGCGCTGCTCGGCCAGGACGCGGCCGGTTACACCCCGGCCGCGGAGGCCGTCGACTGGCTGCTGGCCCAGCAGTGCGACGACGGCTCGTTCCTCTCCTTCAGGTCCGACCCCGAGGCGCCGTGCGACGACGTGACCGCGGCCGACTCCAACGCGACGTCCGCCGCCGCGCAGGCGCTCGCCGCGCTCGGCGGCCACGACGAGGCGGTGGACCGCGCGGCGCGCTGGCTCGCCGGGGTGCAGAACGAGGACGGCGGCTGGAGCTACAACCCGGGCGCCGCGTCCGACGCCAACTCCACGGCGCTGGCGATCGGCGCGCTCGCCGCGGCGGGCGAGGACCCGGCGCAGACGAGGCGCGACGGGAGCTCGCCGTTCGACGCGCTCGCCTCGTGGCAGCTCGGCTGCGACGCGGCGAACGAGGACGAGCGCGGCGCGTTCGCGTGGCAGCCCGACCAGGAGAGCGGGGAGCTGTTCGCCAGCGACCTCGCGACGGCGGACGCGGTGCTCGCGTCCTACGGCAGCGGGCTGCTCGTCGAGCCGCCGGACGAGGGCGCGGGCGCGCCCACGCCGCTGGACTGCGGCGGCGAGGGCGGGACAGCGGGGGAGACCGAGGGCGGGGACGCGGCAGGGGACCCGACGGAGGGCTCGACGGAGGAGGCGCCGGAGGGCTCGACCGAGGAGCCGGGGGCCGAGCCTTCGCCGGAGCGCGCGTCGGCGTCCGCGGGCGCCGCCCACCTGGCCGACGCGCTCTCCTCGGGCGACCAGCACCTGGTCTCCACGCCCCCTGGCGGCGAGGAGCAGCCCGACTACCTGGCCACCGCGCGCGCGGTGCTGGCGCTCGCGGCCGGTGGCCACGAGGAGGAGTGGCGGGGCGCGTTCAACTGGCTCGCCGACAACCACCACTCCTGGACCGGCTGGTCGGACAGCCCCACCGCGGTGGGCACGCTGATGCTGGTCGCCCGCGTCGCCGACGTGGACGTCCACGACTTCGGCGGCGACGACCTGCTGTCCACGCTGAGCGCCCTTGGCCCCGCGCCCGACGAGGGCCCCGGCGTGGCGGCCGACGCCGCGGGCGAGAGCGACGACTCGGGCTCGGGCGGCGGCGCGCTGCTGTGGGTGCTCGGCGTCGGGCTCGCGATCGGCATCGCCATCGGCGTGTGGCTGAGCTTCAAGCGCCGGCGCGCGCAGGGAACACCCCGGCCATGAGGCGTCATCCGCGGGCGCGGTCGGCCGTCGCGGGGGCGCTCACGGCCGGGCTCGCGCTGGCGCTCACGCTCCCCACGGCCCAGGGCGCCATGGCCCAGGGCGTCGCGCCCCAAGGTGTCGCCGCCACGGCCCAAGGCGTCGCCGCCGCCACGGCCGACGAGGGGCGGGACGGCTATGTCTACTGGTCGTTCTGGCTCTGGGACGCCGACGAGGCTCGGTGGGTCTACGCGACCGAGGGCCCCGGCACGCGGCGGCCGGACGGCGGCGACGCGCTGGGCTTCCGGTTCACGCGGAGCGCGAGCCCCTCGGACGTGGAAGCGCCGCGCGACCCCGGCGACTTCGCCGCGATATGCGGCGCCGACGGCGGCGGTCGCGACGGCGGCGACGGGAACGGCGGCGGCGACGGGAACGGCGGCGGCGACGGGAACGGCGGCGACGCCCCCGAGGGCGAACGCGTCGCGCTGGTCATCGACTTCGGCACCGCCGACGCGGCGCCCCCCGGCGTGACCCCGCCCGAGCCGCGCGCCGAGTGCGCCCCCCTGCCGGACGGTGGCACCGCGGCCGAGGCGCTGGCCGCGACCGCCGAGCCGCTGCGTTACAACGCCGACGCCCTGCTATGCGCCATCGCCGGATACCCGGAGACGGGCTGCGCCGACCGCGTGCCCGCGGCCGGTGACGGCGCGGACACGGCCTCGGGCGACGGGGGCGACGGGGCCGACGGCGGGGGCGGCGGCCTCGCGTGGGCCATGGGCGTCGGCCTGGTCGCCCTGCTCGGCGGCGCGGCGTGGGCGCGCGCCAGGCGACGGCGGGCGTGAGCCGCGCTCCGTGGCGCGCGCCGGTGGCCACCCGGAGCAACGCCCTGCACGCCGGCGCGTGGTGGCTGTGGGCCTTGGGGCTCGCCACCGCCGCCTCCCGCACGACCAACCCCCTGCTGCTCGCCCTCATCGTGGCCGTCGCCGGCTATGTGGTCGCCGCGCGCCGCACGGACGCGCCCTGGGCGCACGCCTTCCGCTTCTTCCTGGCCCTGGGCGCCGTGGTGGTCGCGATCAGGGTGCTCTTCGCGATCGTGCTCGGCTCCCCGATCGGCGGCACCACGGTGCTGTTCACGCTGCCCGAGGTGCCGCTGCCCGACTGGGCGCAGGGGGTGCGCGTCGGGGGGCGGGTCACGGGCGAGGCGGTGGTGTTCGCGTTCAACGACGGGCTGCGCCTTGCCACCCTGCTGATCTGCCTGGGCGCGGCCAACGCCCTTGCCGACCCGGCCAGGCTGCTGAAGTCCCTGCCGGGCGCGCTCTACGAGGTGGGCGTGGCCGTCGTGGTGGCGATGACGTTCGCGCCCCGGCTGGTCGCCGATCTGCTGAGGACCCGGGACGCGCGGCGGCTGCGCGGCAGGAGCGACCGGGGGGCGCGGGCGCTCGTGGGGGTCGCTCGGCCCGTGCTTGAGGGCGCGTTGGAGCGTTCGGTGGCGCTTGCCGCCGCCATGGACGCCCGGGGCTATGGGCGCACGGCCGACGTGCCGCCCGGCGTGCGGCGCGCGACCACGGCGCTCACGCTCGGCGGCCTGCTCGGCGTGTGCGCCGGCTCGTACGGGCTGCTCGCCGCCGAGGGCGCCGCCCTCGGCGTTCCCCTGCTGCTGGTCGGCCTCGCGGCGGCGCTGGCCGGGCTGTGGCTCGGCGGCAGGCGCAGCGCGCGCACGCGCTACCGGCCCGACCGCTGGGGCGCGCGGTCCTGGCTGGTGTCGGGCGCGGGCGCCGCCGTCGCGGCGCTGATGGCCTGGGCGGCGGCCGACCACGCCGAGGCGCTCCAGCCGCCCGTCGCCCCGCTGGCCGCGCCCGAGCTACCGGTGCTCCCCGCCGCGGCCGTGCTGCTCGGCCTGCTGCCCGCCGTGGTCGCCCCGCGCCCGCGTGACCCGGCGCGGCCTGCCGCGCCGCCCGGGGCCCGCCGGGCCGCGCCGCCATCCCTGCCCTCCCCGAGGAGCCCCGAGTGATCCGTTTCTCCCAGGTCTCCATCCGCTACGCGGACGGCGCCGCGCCCGTGCTCGGGCCCGTGGACCTCACCGTTCCCGAGGGCGAGCTGTGCCTGGTCGTGGGCGCCTCAGGCACCGGAAAGTCGACGCTGCTCGGAGCGGTCTCCGGCCTGGTGCCGCACTTCACCGGCGGCACGCTCACGGGGCGCGTGACCGTCGCGGGCCGCGACACCCGCACCCACAGACCGCGCGAACTGGCCGACGTGGTCGGCACGGTGGGCCAGGACCCGCTGGGCCACTTCGTCACCGACACGGTCGAGGACGAGCTCGCGTACGGCATGGAGTCGCTCGGCCTGCCGCCCGCCACGATGCGCCGCAGGGTCGAGGAGACGCTCGACCTGCTCGGCCTGGCCGAGCTGCGCGACCGGCCGCTGGCCACGCTCTCGGGCGGTCAGCAGCAACGCGTCGCCATCGGCTCGGTGCTCACCCCGCACCCGCGGGTCCTGGTGCTCGACGAGCCGACGTCCGCGCTCGACCCGGCCGCGGCCGAGGAGGTCCTGGCCGTGCTCCAGCGGCTGGTGCACGACCTGGGCACCACCGTGCTGATGGCCGAGCACCGCCTGGAGCGGGTCGTGCAGCACGCCGACCGGATCCTGCTGCTGCCCGGTGGGGGCGCGCGGCCGGTCGTGGGCGAGCCCGCCGAGGTCATGGCGCGCTCCCCCGTGCACCCGCCCGTGGTGGGCCTCGGGCGGCTGGCAGGCTGGGATCCGCTGCCGCTCTCCGTGCGGGACGCCAGGCGCAGGGCCGCGCCCCTGCGCGACCGGCTCGGCGCCCGCCCGCCGACGGACGCGCCCGGGGCGGGCGCCGCCGAACGCGCCCCCCTGCTGACCGTGCGCGGGCTCACGGTCCGGCGCGGCGGGGCCGAGGTGCTGCGGAACGTCTCGCTCACCGTGGCGCCTGGCGAGACGGTGGCGCTGATGGGCCGCAACGGCGCGGGCAAGTCGACGCTGCTGCGCACCCTGGTCGGGATGCACGCGCCGGCGCGCGGCTCGGCCGAACTCGCGCCCCCCGCGGATGAGATGGGCGGCGCGCCCGCCGTTCCGCACCGGATGGGGCCCAAGGAGCTGCTGCGCCGGGTGGGTCTCGTGCCGCAGGACCCGCGCGACCTGCTGTTCGCCGAGACAGTCGCACAGGAGTGCGCGGCGGCGGACGGCGACGCGGGGGCGGCGGACGGGACATGCCGCGCGCTGGTCGCGCGCCTGCTGCCCGATGTCGAGCCGCGCGCGCACCCGCGGGACCTGTCGGAGGGCCAGCGGCTCACGCTCGCGCTGGCCGTGATCCTGGCCGCGGCGCCGCCCGTGCTGCTGCTCGACGAGCCGACCCGCGGCCTCGACTACGCGGCCAAGGCGCGGCTCGCCGAGGTGCTCGCGGAGCTGGCGGCGGCGGGCCACGGCGCGGTGCTCGCCACGCACGACGTCGAGTTGGCGGCCGAGGTCGCGGACAGGACGGTCGTGCTGGCGGACGGCGAGGTGGTGGCCGAAGGCCCGACCGACGAGGTGGTCACCGCGTCCCCCTCGTTCGCGCCGCAGGTGGCCAAGGTGCTCGCGCCGGGGCGGTGGCTGACGGTGCGTCAGGTGGCGGGGGCGCTGCGGGCCGCGACGGGCGGCGCGGGGTGAGCGCGCCCGCGCGGCAGGCGCGGCCGATCCGCCTGGGGAGGCGTTCGGCGGCGGCCCTGGCGCTGGTGTCGGCGGTCGGGGTGGTGGCGTTCGGCTGGCCGCTGCTCGCGAGTCAGCGCTCGGGCCTGGCGCACGTCTCCGACGCGCCCTGGCTGTTCGCGCTGCTGCTGCCGCTGCTGCTCGCCGTGGTGGTGGCGACCATCGCCGACACCGGCCTGGACGCCAAGGCCGTGGCGATGCTCGGCGTGCTCGCCGCGGCGGGCGCGGCGCTGCGGCCGCTGGGGGCGGGAACGGCGGGGTTGCAGCCGATGTTCTTCCTGATGGTCCTCGCGGGGCGGGTGCTCGGTCCCGGGTTCGGGTTCGTGCTCGGCGGGGTCACGATGTTCGCCTCGGCGCTGCTGACCGGAGGCGTGGGGCCCTGGATGCCGTTCCAGATGCTGGCGCTCGGCTGGGTCACGATGGGCGCGGGGCTGCTGCCGGGGGGGCACGCGCTGCGCGGGCGCGGGGAGCTGGCGCTGCTCGCGGCGTACGGCGCGGTGTCCTCACTCGGCTACGGCCTGGTGATGAACCTCCAGGGCTGGCCCTACATCGCGGGGATGAGCAGCGGCATCTCGTTCGTGCCGGGGGATCCACCCGGCGAGAACCTGACGCGTTACCTCGCCTATGTGCTGACCACGTCGCTCGGCTGGGACATCCCCAGGGCGCTGCTGACGGCGGGGCTCATCCTGGGCTGCGGGGGGAGCGTGCTGCGCGCCCTGCGCCGGGCCACGCGCCGGGCGGCCTTCGCCGCGCCGACGCGCTTCGAGTGAGCCCCGCGTGAACGGGGGCGTGCGTCAGGGTTCGATGGTGCGTTCTTCCAGCGCGCGCCGGGTGTTGGCGCCGTAGACGCCCACGGGGTCGCCCTCCACGCCCACGGCGGACTGGAAGCGCCGCACGGCCTCGACGGTGCGGTCGTTGTAGACGCCGGTGACCTCGCCGGTGTAGGCCCAGCCGAGCTGGAGCAGCCGCGCCTGGAGCTCGGCCACCTCGGGGCCGGTGTCGCCCGCGGACAGCACGGGTCGCTCCTCCTCGGGCGGCGGGTCCGAGGGGTCGGGCCCCGGATCGGTCGGCTCGGGCGTCTCAGGGGGGTCGGGCGGGTCGCTCGGCTCGGCGAGCGGGTCCGAAGGGGAGGGCGGCGGGGGCGCGGGCCGCCACGAGAACGGGTCGGGCTCCGGCTCCTGTGTCCGGGGCGGAGGCGGCGTGGGGTCGAGCGTGGGCGTGGGCGTCGGCGCGGTGGGCGAGCTGGGGCGCTCGGGGTCCTCCGTGGCGCCCTCCGCGTCGCGGCCCTCGCGCGGCCCTTCGGCGTCGCGCTCCGCGTCGCCGTCCCGGTCGGGGCGCGTGCTGCCGCCGTCGGGGAGGGCGAGGCTGGGCCCGTTCTCGTTGCGTTCGAGCGCCTCGTCGGTGCGGGAGCCGCCGCCGAGCAGCGAGGCGGCCAGGGCGGTGCAGCCCATGACGGCGGCGACGGCGCCGCTCGCCGCGGCGGCGATCCGGGTGCGCGAGCGGGGCTTGCGGTGCGCTCCAGGGGCGCGGAACGTTCCGTACACGCCAGCGTCCGACGGCTCGACCAGCATCGGCTGGAACTGCGGCGCCGAGCCCGGCACGGGCCAGGACGGCGGGGCGCCAGGACGGGACGCCCGAGGGCGCGGCGGCTCCAGCGGGAAGAGTGCCACATCGGCCGGGTCGGGGCCGTGCTGGGGCGGATTGACGGGACGGGACAGCGAGTGCGTGAGGCAGTCGCAGTCCGGGTCGCCGTTCGGCAACGCCGCGCGCCCGCAGACCAGACAGTCGGGCTGGCCGGTCATCGCGCCTCCCTCCCCGTCGACTGGTCGTGATTATGCACCACCCGAACGGGTGACGGAGGGCGCTCACCCAACAAGCCGGTCAGGGCGCATAACGCCAAAATTGCGCCAGGAAAGCACTAAATAACAACGAGGAGGGTGCGGATGACGGCAGAGTCCGCAACGGCCGCGCCCTCCAGGGGCGCCCTGTGGCTGTCGTTGAGCGCGTTGCTCCTCGGGATGTTCCTCGCGGCACTTGACCAGACGATCGTCGCCACCGCGCTGCCCACCATCGTCAGCGACCTGGGCGGGCTCGACCACCTCTCCTGGGTGGTCACGGCCTATCTGCTGGCCTCCACGGCGGGCACGCCGCTGTGGGGCAAGCTCGGCGATCAGTACGGCCGAAAAAAGCTCTTCCAGATGGCCATTGTGATCTTTCTGATCGGCTCCGCGCTCTGTGGAGTCGCCCAGAACATGCCGGAGTTGATCGGTTTCCGCTTCCTCCAGGGCCTGGGCGGCGGCGGGCTGATCGTGCTGTCGATGGCGATCGTCGGCGACCTGGTGCCCCCGCGCGAACGCGGCCGCTACCAGGGCCTCTTCGGCGCGGTCTTCGGCGCCACCAGCGTGCTTGGCCCGCTGCTCGGCGGCCTGTTCGTGGACCACCTCAGCTGGCGCTGGGTCTTCTACGTCAACCTGCCGGTCGGCGCGGTCGCCCTGGCCGTGATCGCCGCCGTCCTGCGCATCCCGGCCCGCCCGCGCCGCCACAGGATCGACTACGCGGGAACGTTCCTGGTGGCCGCCGTCGCCGGGGCCCTCGTGGTGATCGCCTCGCTCGGCGGCACGACGTGGAACTGGGACTCCTGGCAGGTCGTCGGCCTGGCCGTGCTCGCCGCCTGCGGCCTCGCGGCCTTCGTGCGGGTGGAGCGGCGGGCCGCCGAGCCGGTGCTGCCGCTCACCCTCTTCCGGATTCGCACGTTCACGCTCTGCTGCGCGATCGCCTTCGTCGTCGGCTTCGCGATGTTCGGCGGGATGACCTATCTGCCTACCTTCCTCCAGGTCGTGCACGGCATCTCGCCCACCCTCTCCGGCGTCCACCTGCTGCCGATGGTGCTCGGGCTGCTGCTGGCCTCCACCGGCTCGGGCCAGCTCATCAGCCGCACGGGGCGATGGAAGATCTTTCCCGTTCTCGGCACGGCGGTGACCGCGATCGGCCTGTTCCTGCTGCACAACCTCAATGAGAACAGTGGCGATCTGGACATGAGCCTTTCGTTCGCGGTCTTCGGCCTGGGCATCGGCATGGTCCTCCAGGTCCTGGTCCTGGCCGTGCAGAACGCCGTCGACTACGCGGACCTCGGCGTGGCCACGTCGGGCGTGACGTTCTTCCGCTCGATCGGCGCGGCCTTCGGCGTGGCCGTGCTCGGCACGGTCTTCACCACCCGCCTCGAACACCGGCTGACGACCGAGCTGCGCGGGGTGCGGCTGCCGCGCGGGGTGAGCGTCGACTCGCTGCTGAGCGACCCGCGCGGCATCGACGCCCTTCCCGACCGGATGAGACAGCGCGTGATCACGTCCTATTCGGACGGGATCACCGACGTCTTCCTCTATGCCATCCCGGTGGTCGTTCTCGCCCATGCGCTGGCCTGGCTGCTGCGCGAGGACCCCCTGCGCGACAGCGTCACGGCGCCCGACGCCAGCGAGACCGTGCCACCCAACCCCGTCGAGCGCTCCTCGCGCGAGGAGTGCGCCCGCGCGCTGTCCGTCCTCGCCACCAGGGCCGGGCGGCGCGACCTCTACGCCGGGATCGCCAGGGCCGCCGACCAGGACCTCTCCCCCGCCGCCTGCTGGCTCCTGCTGCGCATCGAGCGCGACGACGCCACGGGCGAGCGGACCGGGGTGCCCCGCGACGTCGTCGACGCCGCCGCGGGGGAGCTGCGCGAGCACTCCCTCGCCACGTGCGCGGGCGGCGCCCTGACCGCAACCGACGAGGGCCACCGGGTCGCCGACCGCCTCGCCCAGGCGCGCGAAGAGGCCCTAGCGCGGCTGCTCGGCGACTGGTGGGGCCCCGAACGCCCCCGCGACCTCACCCGCCTCGTGCACGCCCTCGGCGCGGAGCTCGGCGGCTCGGAGGCCGACCGCCCCCACGCGTGAACGCGCGCCGAACGCCGCGCGACCGTTGGACGAAGGGGGTGGCGAAGCGGGGGCCCCGTTTTGTATCGTGGGCGAACAAAGTGGTTCCGCCCGCTTCCCCGACCGGCCGGGCGGAACCACTGGCTCGTCGCCCCACCCCGCCACGCCCGCCGCGCACCCCCAGGGAGCACCGCCCCATGCCGAACCTCACCCTGAAGGCCCGCGCCCTGCTCCTCGACATGGACGGCACACTGGTCGACTCCGACGCCGTCGTCGAACGCGTCTGGCGCGCCTGGGCGGAGAGCCACGGCCTCGCCCCGGCGCGGGTCTTCGCGATCATGCACGGGCGGCAGGGCCACGCCACGATGGCCGCGCTGCTGCCCGACCGCCCGAGCGCCGTCAACCACGAGGAGAACGCCCGGCTGCTGGCCCAGGAGACCGCGGACGTGGAGGGCGTGGTGGCCGTCCCCGGCGCCCCGGCGTTCCTCGCGGCCGCCCAGCGCGTGCCGCACGCCCTGGTCACCTCGGCCGATCTCGCGCTCGCCACCGCGCGCATGGGCGCCGCGGGGCTGGCGATGCCCGACGTCCGCATCACCGCCGAGTCGGTCAGCGCGAGCAAGCCCGACCCCGAGGGATTCCTCAAGGGCGCCGCCGAGTTGGGCGCCGACCCGGCCGACTGCGTGGTCTTCGAGGACTCGGCGGCCGGGATCGCCGCCGCCCGCGCGGCCGGGATGCGGGTCGTGGGCATCGGGGCGCGCGCCGCGGCGCATAAGCCGACCGCGCACGCCGCCACTTGGGAACAGGTGACCCTCACGCCGGAGCCCGACGGCACCGCGCTCCTGACCATCGCGACCTGAGCGGGGGCGCACGCCCCCGCCCTCAGCCCCGGATCGCCCTCAGAAGGCTGATCGCCGCGAGCACCAGGCACACGTGCGCCAGGAACGCGGCGGCGACGCCGATGAAGACATGGGCCGCCCGGTACCTGGTCGCCAGGACCAGGCTCGCGAGCGCCGTCGTGTCGGGCGGCTCGGACAGGGCGATGACGCCGAAGGAGACGGCGGCGACGGTCAGGCTGGACACCGGCGAGGGTCAGGCCGTCGCCGAAGTCCCCTGGAACGGCACGGAGAAACAGGCCACCCGCCCGCCCGCGTCACCCGGCGCGTGCCCGTCGTGCCCGTGGGACGTGCCCCGTTCGTGCAGCACCACCGACGCCGCCTCGCCCGCTCTGAACACCCACTCCTGCTCGGCCCGCGCCCGGCCCGTGCCCGACGGGTCCGCCGTCAGGTCGAGCCACACCTCGTTCCGCGGCGTCACCACGTCGGGGACGTTCCGGTAGTGCCCGAGCGCCGCGGCCGGGTCGGCGCCGCACGGCGCGATGTGCACATGGGTGCCGTAGGTGCGCCCGGGGACCAGCCCGTCGACCGTCACCTCGACCGACATCACGCCGCCCATGACCCGCTGGTGCACCATGATCTCCGCGCCCTCGGGCACCAGCCCCGCGTCATACGTCAGCGCGGGCGCCTGCCGCTCGGCCGCCGGGTCCACCGGCACGAACCGCCCCGTCTCGAACACCCCCGTGATCATCGGGGCGTTCGCCTCCGCGGTCCCGACCGTCGTCCCCGCGATCCAGATCGCGGCGGCCATCGCCGCCGCACCCGTCGCCAGCGTCCTCATCCCAGCTCCTTGCCTCTGCGGGCCCCTGCGGGCCTCTGTGCGCTTCGGTACGCCTCTGCGGGCGGGATCCTCGTTCTCCTTCGACCCCACCGCGCTGAATCACCCTGCCGGGGACGGACGGTGAGACCGCCACCACACGCACCCGCGTGCACCCGGGCGAGGCGCCAGGCGTACGCTGTACGGAGGAACCGTCGGGACGCAACAGCACGTCGTAGAACACGTCACCTTCGGCCGAGGCCGGACAGAGGCCGGACGCGTGGTGCGGCCATGCGATGCGAGTGACCGTGACAAGCGACCGTGCAGGGGAATCGGGGACACGTGCAGGAGACCTTGGGGATACTGCTGTACGCCCCGTGGATCTACGTCATCGTGGCGGTGTCCATCCTGCTCGACGTCTTCGTCCCCGTGCTGCCAAGCGGCGCCCTCGTGGTCACCGCCGCGACCGTGGCCGCTGGCACCGCCGCCGACGTGGCGGGGCTGCCGACGCCCGACGCCGACCCGCGGCTCCCCCAGCTGTTCCTGCTGGTCGTGTGCGCCACCACGGCCTCGGTCATCGGCGACCTCATCGCCTACCGGCTCGCCCTGCGCGGCGGCCGGAGGTTCGGCAGCGCCATCTCACGCTCGCGCCGCCTCACCGCCGCCCACCAGCGGCTCGAGGTCGCGCTCACGCGCGGCGGCGGCCCGCTGGTCGTGCTGGCCCGCTTCGCCCCCGCGGGGCGCGCGGTCGTGAGCCTGGGCGCGGGCGTGTCCCGGCGCAGGGCACGGGAGTTCCTGCCGTGGTCGGCGCTCGCCGCGGTCGTCTGGACCGGGTACAGCGTCGGGCTCGGCTATCTCGGCGGCCAGCTCCTGGGCGCCAGCTGGATCGCCACGGGCCTCTCCCTGCTGGCCCTGCTCGCCGCGGGCTTCATCGCCGTGCGGCTGCTGCGCCCCGCACAGGAGGGCGCCACGCCCCAGGCGCCCGCCGCGAACTGACCGCCGGAACTGTCCTGAAGCGAACGGCGCGCTCTCATGCCCCCGCGCCCCCCGGCACCACCACGCGCCCCACGCCCCCGAACCAGCAGACGTCCTCGCGCGGGGGCCGTTCGTCGGCGGGGGCGGTGGGGCGCCACTCGGAGACCATGTCGATGCCGGGCTCGACCAGTTCGAGCCCGTCGAAGAACCCCTCGAAGCGCGCCCGGTCACGGATCGTCAGCGGAACGCCGTGCGCGCGGTAGGCGGCCTGGAGCGAGCGCGCCGTCTCCGGCAGCAGGTCGGACGCCGCGTGCGAGAGAACGAAGTGGCTGCCGGGGGCGGCCACGTCGCGGAAGGCCCGCACGACGCCCTCCGGGTCGTGCTCGTCGTCGATGAAGTGCAGCACCGCGACCGCGAGCACGCCGATCGGCCGGGCCAGGTCGAGCAGCGCCGCCGTTCTCGGGTGCTCCAGGATGTCCCGCGGCCGGCGGATGTCGCAGCGGACCACGGCCGTCCGCTCGTCCTGCGCGAGCATGGCGCCGCCGAAGGCCAGCACGATGGGGTCGTTGTCCACGTAGAGGACGCGCGAGCGCGGCTCGATGCCCTGGGCGATCTGATGGACGTTCAGCGCCGTGGGCATCCCCGAGCCCAGGTCGATGAACTGGCGGATCCCCGCCTTCCGCACCAGATACCGCACCGCCCGCCCCAGGAAGGCACGATTCTCCTCGGCCGCGGTGCGCAGCTTGGGGAAGATCGCGAGGGCCCTCTCGGCCGCCTCGCCGTCGGCCGCGTAGTGATCGCGGCCGCCGAGTAAGTAGTCGTACATGCGGGCCGCGTGCGGCCGGTCGGTCCGCGGGCCCACTCGTGTGTCGCCGTCCAAGGCGCTCTCACCCCCGCGGTTGCGCGACAGTCGAAGGACAGCTCCCCCGGGGCGGCCGCGCCCCTACCGGGGCGGAAGACGCGGGCCGCGAGGGAGGGAGAGGTGGGTGCAGACGGGGTCGAACCGCCGACATCCGCCTTGTAAGGGCGGCGCTCTACCGCTGAGCTATGCACCCCCGGAGCCGCCGCACAGCCTACACGTCGGGGCCCCGCCGCCCCAGGCCGCACGGTCCCCCCGCGCACCGCTGTGGCCGGTGGGACAATGGTCACCGACTCACATGGCCCATCCACGGCGGGGAGAAGGACACGTGACAACGAGCGGCGGGACCCGCTGGTGGGGTCGGGGGCGCGTGGAGGACCTGCGGGCCAGGGCACAGGAGGCGAAGGACGAGGCGGCGGCGGCGTTCTACGAGCTCGACACCGCCCAGCGCGACCTGCGGATCACCGTCGAGACGATCACCGCGGCCGACGAGGGCCCCGAGGCGACGCGGGCGGCCGCCGAGTTCGCGGCGTTCGGCGAGCGCGTCGACCGGGTCAGCCAGGACTACATCACCGCGATGGACGCCCACGACCTGGACAGCCAGGCCCTCGACCCTGGGGCCGCCTCGCGCGCCCGGCAGGGCCTGCTCGCGGCGCGCGACGAGCTGGTGCGGGTGCGCCAGGACCTCGAGCGCTTCGGACAGCGCCTGGCTCCCCTGGTGGAGCGGGCCGAGTCCCAGCTGGCCCAGGTGGCGCCCGCCGTCGAACGCGCCCGGCACGCGCTCAGGAGCGCGACGGAAGCGCTCGATCGGGCGCGCGGCGCTGGCCTGCGCGCCGACGACCTGGCGGCGTCGCTCGCCGGGCTCGGGCCCGAGCTGCGCAAGCTCAACGAGGGCGCGGGCCAGCACGGCATCAAGGCGACGGTCCGCAGGGCCGAGGACGTGCGGCGGCGGGCCGAGGCGATCGCGGCGGACGCGGAGCGGCTGCCGCAGCGGGCCGCGGAGATCGACCGGCGGCTGCGGAGCCTGCGCACGCGCGCGGAGGCGATCACCACGCGGGCCGGGCAGGTGGAGCCCGTGCTGAGCGAGCTGCGCCGCAGGTTCAGCGTGGCGTGCTGGCAGGACCTCCAGCGGGTGCCCGAGGAGGCGGCCGATTCGGTGCGGCGGGCCGAGGCGGCGCTCGCGGAGGCGCGGCGGGCACGCGAGGAGCAGCGCTTCGCCGACGCCACGGCCAGGCTGACCTCGGTGCACGAGCTGCTCGGGCGCACCGACGAGGCGGTATCGGAGGCCGGGGAGCGGCTGCGGCGGCTCAACGCCGTGTCGTTCGACCCGAGCAAGGAGATCGACAGGACGCGCTTCGTGATCAGGGACGCGCAGCGGCTGGCGATGGCGGGCCGCTCCATCCCCGAGGCGCGGCACGCGCGCCCGCTCGACGCGGCGGTCGAGCGCCTGGAGCGGGCGGTGGCCGACCTGGAGCGCGGCGGGCGCAACCCCGACTACTGGCTGTTCCTCAACGAGACCGAGGCGGTGCGGACCATGGTCGCGGCCGTGGTGGAGGAGATCCGCGCCGGGCGCTGACGGCGCGCGCCACGGGCGCGGACGGCGCGCACGCCGGGCGTTATGCACCCCTTCGCGCGGGTACGCGGGGGGGCATGGCTGCGTTTCATGGCACGGATCCCGAGGGCGAGCCCCGCCTTCCCCACACCGGCCCCCGGTCGCTGCTGCGGCGCGTGCACCTTGACGACCACCTGCCGGTGGACAAGCGGCTGGCCAGGTTCTACCGGATCACCGCGGGCCTGATGGGGGCGGCACTCGTCGTCTTCGGCGTCCTCGGGCTGACCGTGGGCGGCGGGAGCGACGCCACCGTGGCGGGCCTGTCCACCAACGCCCCCCTCGACTGGCTGTCGATCGGCGTCGGCGCGCTGCTGTTCTCGGGGATGTTCCTCGACGGGAACACCGCGTCCACGCTCAACCTCACGCTGGGCGTGCTCTTCGTGCTCAGCGGCTTCGTCAACCTGGTGGTGCTTGAGCGGTCGGCCAACATCCTCAACTTCCAGCTCCAGAACGTCATCTTCAGCTTCGTGGTCGGCGTGCTGCTCATGACGTTCGGCATGTACGGGCGGGTGAGCGGGCGGCTGCCGCACGACAATCCCTACTGGCGCGCCAGGAATCCCCGGGGGGTCGCCCGCGAGCGGGCGGGGCTCACGGCGCGGCCGGAGGACGAGGCGCGGACCGAGCCGCCCCAGCGGGACCCGCGGCGCCGCCCCGAGCAGCGCTCCGCGCCTCGGCCCGCGCAGCCTCCTGACCAGGCTCCCGGACAGGACCAGGCTCCCGGACAGGGCTCGCAACGGCGTCGAGGAACGCGCCGAGGATCCGCTCCCCGGCCCGGACGCCCCGGTCGCTCAACGCGGTGACGTGCGGCGCGCCCCACCCGGCCGCCGCCAGCTCGCCGTGCCCGGGCCGCCAGCCCCGGTCGGCGGCCAGCAGCAGGTCGGTGTCCAGGAGCGAGTCCCCGGCCGACAGCACGGTGGCCGCGCCGGTGCGGCGCGCGATCTCGGCGACGGCGGCGCTCTTGGTGAGCGGGCGCGGCACGGCGTAGAGCTTGCGCCCCTGGAGCGAGACGGTCCAGCCCCGGGGCGCGGCCCAGTCGGCCAGCTCCTTGGGCCAGGTGTCCGGCATCAGGGCGCGTTCGACCACGAGGTAGGCGAACAGGCCCTCGGCGTTCCGCTCCTTGAGCAGCCAGGCGGCGTCGGCGGAACGCGCCAGGTGCGCCGTGACCTCGGCGAGCGGCGCGCACTCGGCGGCCAGGCGCCGACGCACGCCCGCGTGCCACTCCTCGTCCGTGAGGCCGTCCACCAGCAGGTGGCCGCCGTTGGCGCAGATCGCGTAGCGCGGCGCGGGTCCAGGGAGCCGGATCCTGAGGTACTGCTCGCGCGTGCGCGTGGTGGTCGGGACGAACAACGCGCCGGGGTGCGCGGCCAGCCGGGCCAGGAGCGCGGCGGCGGTCTCGGTGACATAGGACTGCGGGCGCGACTGGTACGCCTCCACGGTCAGCAGCCTGGGGGCGTGCGCGTCCGGCACGTCGTCGAGGGCGAGCGCGGCGGCCGAGTAGATGAGGGTGCGGTCCAGGTCGGAGGCGACGAGCGTGCTGGGGGTCCCCCCGGACGGAGTCTGGGTCACTGGGCGGCCTTTCCGTCGGCGCCCGTGGCGCCCCTGGTGTAGCGGGGGTGGATGAGCCCGACGCAGCTGTAGGGCAGGTCCTCGGTCTCCTCGACGGGCACTCCGCGCTGCTCGGCGAGCAGCCTGATGTGGTCGAGGTCGGCGCCCGCGCCCCGGCGCGCGAGCACGCGCCAGGGCACGCGGCGCAGCAGCACGCGCGTGGTCTCGCCGACGCCGGGCTTGACGAGGTTGACGTTGTCGATGCCGTACTCCGCGCTGATGCGCTCGACGGCGCGCCAGCCCGCCCACGTGGGGGCGCGTTCGGCCGGTTCCGCGGCCAGCAGGGCCGCGGTGTCGGCGGCGACGCCCGCGGCGGTGGCGGGGTCGGCGAAGTGGGCGCCGACGGCGTCGAGGAAGGCCGCGGAGACGTCGGCGCCCGCGAGGTCGCGGTAGTGCTTGGCGCCGTGGAAGTCGTCGGGCCCGACGAGGTCGGCGCGCAGCACGGTGCGCGAGATCAGCCCGGAGACGGTGGAGTTGAGGCACGCGGAGGGGATGAGGAAGTCCTCGCGCGTGCCATAGGTGGCGACGCAGCCGCCGGGGTCGGCCAGCACGGCGAGCGACGGGTCGAAGCGGGGGAACGGCGCGAGCGCGTCGGCCAGTTCGCGGGTGATCGCGCCCTTGCCCGTCCAGCCGTCGACGAACACCACGTCCTCGGGCTCGTGGTGGGCCGCGAGCCAGCGCATCGCCGTGGTGTCGATGCCCTGGCCCCGCACGATCGAGACGGCGTAGTGCGGCAGGTCGACGCCGTGGGCGTGGCGGGCCCAGCGGCGCATCAGGATGCCGATGGGCGTCCCGGCGCGGGCCAGCGAGACCAGCACGGGCACGCGGCCAGGGCGTGAGCGTTCGGCGAGCACGGCCTCGGTGACCGTGCCGACGGCGCGGGCCACGCGGGCGGACGAGGCGGCCAGGGCGTTGTGGAAGAGGCGCTGGTACTCCTCGCTCGGCTGGTACTCCACGGGCAGCGACTCGGCATAGTGCGCGCCGCCCGACTGGATGGCCTCCTCGCGCTCCTCGGCGGGCGCCTCAAGGGTGACGTCGGACAGGTCCTGGAGCAGCCAGCCCACCTCGTCGGGGGCGTAGGAGGAGAACGCGGGGCCGCGCAGCGGGTGCGGCAGCCGCGGTACCACCGCGAGCAGCACATGCGCGGCATGCGCGCCCAGGGTGGCCAACAGCCCGTCGGGGGCGTGGAGTCGGGGGGTGTCCCCCGCGGCGTCGGTGACCACGACGACGGCGTCCCACTCCCGGCCCGCGACGTTGTAGACATAGCGCGGCCCTGGCCCGTCGGCCGGGTCGTCGTGCGCGGGGAACGTCAGGCGCGTGCGTATCGCGTAGCCGGGGTCGTCCACGGGGAGCACGGGGGAGCGCGTGGTGGTGGAGAAGAGCACCTCGGCGCCGCCGGGCGCGAGCGCGGTCTCCAGGGCGACGGCGAGCCGCAGCGGGACCTGGATCAACTCCTCGGTGCCCAGCACCAGAACACGCCGGGCGCCCGCGGGGAGCGCGGCGGCGATGGCGCGCGCCGGCGCGGCGACGGAGGCGTCCAACCTGGCGTGGTGCGCCGGCGTGAAGCCATGGCGCCCGCCGTCGGGCAGCCCGTCGGGCCAGCCGAGGTCGACACGGGTGACCGGCGCGGGCGCGGGCGCGTTGGGCGGCGGAGGCGCGTCGGCGGCGGCGCGCGCCGCGTGCGCGGCGACGAGCGCCGCGCCGCGCTCCAGGACATCGGGTGGCAGGGTGACAAGCCCCTCGGCCATGGCCATGACCTCGACGGCGACGCCGAGCTCCGCCGCGAACTTGGCCAGCGCGGCCCGGTCCGCGTCCGCCCTGGTGTCCACGAGCACCGCGACGACATAGCGGTCGCGCGGGCTGTTCCGGTGCAGCGCGGCGATGGTGTTGCGCACGGTCCTGCCGGTGGACAGCTCGTCGTCCACCAGCACCAGGGGGCCGCTCCCGGCGAGCAGTCGGGGGTCGGTCGGCAGCAGCAGATGGGACGTGTGGTGGCTGTGCTCCTCCTCGAAGCCACCGGCGGGCGCCACTCCGGGAACGGGGCGGCGCGTGGAGTGCAGATACGTCACTCCTCCCAGTCCCTCGGCGACGCAGTGCCCAAGCCCCGTGGCCGTCTCGGCATAGCCGAGCACCACGGCGCGCCCGGCCGATCCGCCGAGGAGCGCCCGCACGCGGCGCCCGAGCTCGACGCCGGTGCCGTGGACGGTGGAGGGGCGCTGCGGAACGTGCTTGCCGAGGACGCCCGACACCAGCAGGTGGGCGCGGCGGGGGTTGTGGCGCAGCGCCAGGCCGAGCATCGCGCGCGCCTCGTCGCCGTGCAGCCGGACGCCGAGGCGTCGCGCGACCCACTCCCCTGGCCAGGGGGCGGCCCGCCCGCTCACGCGACGCCCGCCGCGAGGAAGTCGACGAAGTCCACGCCGTCGCGCGCGACGCCGAAGACCTCGGCGCGCAGCAGCGTCCGCCGCGCCCAGGCCCGGTGCGGCTTCACCTCGTTCATCTTGTTGGTGTAGGCGGAGCGCAGCACGCCGCCGCCCTCGCGGCCTGGCCCGAGGATGTCGGCGGCGTCGCTGAACTCCTCCTGGCTGACCACGGACAGGGCGTGCACGGGCGCCACGTGCGAGGGGTGGATGCAGGTCTTGCCGAGCAGCCCGTTGGCGTGGTCGAGCACGATCTCGTGCAGCAGCCCGTCCATGTCGTGCTCGATGAGGCGCGCGCGCAGCTCCTCGTGGCGGCCGCTGAACGGGCTGTTGCGCAGCCGGGGCTTGAACATCCGCTCCTGGCCCCTGAAGTACTCCCAGACGGGCCCGGTGACCGTGTAGCCGGAGCCGTCGGAGCGGCCGAAGACGTTGACGACGTCGGCGATCACGGAGGCGACCAGGTGGACGTCGTAGGCGGTCATGTCGCGGCTGCGGCGCAGCCCGTAGGCGGCGCAGAAGTCGGTGACGCCGAGCCGCACGGCGGGGACGCGCTCGCGGTACTTCTCGACGAGCCTGGCCGCCGCGGCCAGCTCGGTGGCGCGGGTCTCCAGGTGCAGCAGCTCGGGCGACTCAAGCACGGGCATGGCGAGCAGGCGGCTGCCCGAAACAACCTCGGCCGCGGTGAGCGCCTCGAGGAACGCCGGGCCCGTCGCGGCCGTGAACTTGGGCAGCACATAGCCGGTGAGCAGCCCGGCGGCCACGCCGAGCCGGGCGGTGAGATCGACGATCTGGGCCGCCGTGCGGACGCGCACGAACAGCAGCGGCAGGTCACCTGGCGCCGCGACCTCGGCCAGCTCGGCGAACTGGCGCACCAGGTTCTCCTCGGCGCCCTCGACCTCCTCGTCGCCGATGGAGTCCTCGAGACACAGGACCATCGACACGACGCCCGAGGCCGCCTGCTTGCGTATGTCGGCGGCGAGGTGGGGGCGGGTGGCCGGGCTGTAGAGGGTGGCGCCCAGCGCGATGCCGATCGTGTCGGCGGGGGAAGCGGGCCCGAATTCGGCGGGCTCCTGGTGGAACAACGCGCGCCGACGCGCAGGCGTGAGGTGCCCGTAATGCCGCATGGATCTCCCCGGGGTTCAAACGGCGGCTCCGGTCGCCCCACTGGCTGGACCGGATCCCTCGGCAATCGTAAACGCGGCATTGTTTCCTCAGTATGGCCGCAGGCAGGATTACTTATATGACGCACGGGTTGGAGGAGGGGGCGGCAATTCACCTGCCCGTTGCCGGGTTACGCGCCGTGTTGCACTGGCTGCCGACAGGAACGGATCCGCGGCGCGGAGTTCCGGATCTCGATCTTTCCGCGGTGCTTCTCGGGGCGGGCGGAAGGGTGCGTTCCGAAGGGGATTTTGTTTTCTACAACCAGCCGCGCCACCCCACGGGCCTGGTCAGGCGCCTGTCGAAACGCCGCGACCGGCACGGGCTACGCGACACGGTGGAGGCGGACCTCGGGCGGCTCGACGCCTCGGTGACGCGCGTGGTGCTCGCCGCGTCCGCCGACGGCGCGGGAGGGTTCGTGGCGGAGCGCAGCATGCCCAGGCTCCTGCTGCACGACGCGGCGGGGGGCGCCCCGTTGGCCGCGCTGCCGCTGCGGCCCGCGCCGGGCGAGACGGCGGTGGTGTGCGGGGAGTTGCGGCGCTCGGACGGCGGGGGCTGGGAGTTCCACGCGTCGGGGCCCGGCTACGCGGGGGGCCTGGTCGCGCTCGCGGCGGCCTATGGCATCGCGGCGGCCGGAACGCCCGAGCCGGCATCCGCGCCCGAGCCGGAATCCGCGCCCGACCCCGGGCCCGAGCCCGCGCCTCGGCCGCGCGTCCACACCCCGACGCCGCCCACGGGCACGGCGTACGGCTATCCCGAGCCCGACCCGGCCTTCACCCTGCCCCCGCAGGGCCCGCAGTTCCTCCCGGACTAGGCCCTGCCCGGGCGGGCTTCGAGGACCGGTCCGCGCCGTCGGACACGGTGCTCCCCCGGTCTCGGGGCACGTCCCGGACGAAGTCCGGGGCGGGGGAGTCCGGGAGGCGCGGCCCCGAAGGGAGTCGCCCGGACAGGGCTATGCCCGCGTCGGCTTCGTGCCGCGGCCCCAGGACATGCCCCAGCCGTAGAGGCGGTCGATCTCCGACTGGAAGCCGTAGACGTACTTCACCTCGCGCCGCGCGACGAGGTGCCCCTTCTTGGGCTCGATCAGCGCGACCGCGCACGAACGGGCGCCCGGCACCGGGTCGACGAGGCCCACCTCGATGTTCTTGCCGTCGGCCGACACCAGCGTCACCACCACGTCCGCCCGGTCGAACGCCGGGACGCCGCTGTAGATGTAGACGAAGACCAGCAGCCGCTTGAACGCGTCGGCGTGGTCGAGGTTCACATACAGGCTCTCGCCCGACGCCGTGCCCCCGAACCGGTCGTCGCCGCTCAGGTGGATGTACGGGGGGTCGTTGAAGTCACCGAGCAGGCCGCCGAGCGACTGGACGACGCCCCGCGAGCCGTCGTTGAGCTCGTACAGGCACGCCAGATCCAGGTCGATGCTGGCCACGCCCTGCGAATGCCCCTGGATCTCGGCGGGCTTGAAGAGGTCCATCGGCCTGCGCAGCACCTGGGCGATGCCGCCCGACGCCCTGGCGAAGTCGGTGCTGGGGCGCATCCGCCAGGCCAGGTCCACGCGCAGCGTCCCGGTGTCCGCGCCCTCGGCGGTCAACGGGGCGGTCGGGGACCGTTTCGTCAGCTCGGTGGCGTAGCTCGACAGGCCGCCCACCGTGTCGAACTTCTGCTTCCGCATGCCGCCTTGCCGCCAGTAGGACCACAGGGACGTCATGGACGCCGCCCACCCCTCACCTCAACTCGCCACCGTCACACCGGAAGCGGGGCGGTCGGTGACCACCCCGCTACCGGAAGGCTTCCTCGGATGTCAGGCGCTCACACCCGACTGCTCTCCTTCTCCGATCCGGCGGACTCGGCCGCCGCGTCGAGCCGGTTGGCGCGCACCGACGACCAGAACGACAGGCCGATCAGGCACACGCCGAGCAGGCCCGTGATCACCTCGTTGAGGTGCCAGCGGATGCTGATCAGCAGCAGCAGGGCCAGCGCGCCGATCGCGTAGTGCGCGCCGTGCTCCAGGTACCGGTAGTCGTCGAGGGTGCCCTGGCGGACGAGATAGATGGTGAGCGATCGCACATACATCGCCCCGATGCCCAGGCCGAGCGCCATCAGGAAGATCTCGTTGGTGATGGCGAACGCGCCGATCACGCCGTCGAAGGAGAACGACGCGTCAAGCACCTCGAGATAGAGGAACAGGAAGAACGCCGCGCGCCCCGCGACCCCGACCGCGGAGACCTCCTTGCCCTGGGCCGCGGCCTTCTCCTTGGCCTTGGCCTCTTCCTCCTCCAGGCGTTCCTCGTCCTCCTCCAGGCGGTTCTCGAAGAAGTCGGAGAGCCCGCCGACCAGGAGATAGACGAGCACACCCGCGACGCCCGAGAGCAGCACCGTTTCCGACTTGTCCGCGTGCAGCCCGCCGTGCTGGTAGGCGCTTGTGGCGATCTGGGTGGCGGCCACCAGCAGCGCGGCCAGCGCGACGCCGACGGAGAACCCGTTGATCCGGCCCAGGTGGGACAGCGGCTTCTCGATCCACCGCAGCCACATGACCTCCCGCTTCTCGAAGATGAAGTTGAGGAAGATCATCAGCAGGAACATGCCACCGAAGGCGGCGATCGACGGGTGGGCGTCGGTGACCAGCTCCTCGTAGTGGTCGGGGTCGTCGAGGGCGAGCTCGACGGCCTCGATCGGGCCGAGCCCGGCCGTGACGGAGACGATCACCACGGGGAAGATCAGCCGCATGCCGAAGACGGCGATGAGAATGCCGATCGTCAGGAAGATCTTCTGCCAGAAGGCGTTCATCCTCTTCAGGACACCGGCGTTGACCACCGCGTTGTCGAAGGAGAGCGAGATCTCCAGGATGGAGAGGATGAGCACGATCGCGAAGGCTTCCCAGCCCCAGAAGAGGGCGGCGGCCACCAGACCCACGAT
Organism: Streptomyces sp. PT12; assembly: GCF_003311645.1. Classification (GTDB taxonomy): domain Bacteria; phylum Actinomycetota; class Actinomycetes; order Streptomycetales; family Streptomycetaceae; genus Streptomyces. Next base: position 48,325 of record NZ_QEST01000096.1, read on the forward strand.
CGTCACGCCGAACGACCAGCCGAAAGTTTTGAGAATCACAAGAAGTCCAGTCTCCGCGCCGGGTGGCGGATGTGCGGGCTGACAAGTCAGATGGCTCGGAATGTCCCCTTGCCACGGTGCCGGTGCGGCGCGGTGCCGCCGGCGTGATCGATGATGGTGGAACGGCTGACGCCGGTCACAGCGTCCGCAGCGCCGTGACGTAATCGTTCAGGTCTCGCGCGTCGGGCAGACCGTTGACCACTGTCCAGCGGACCACGCCTTCCTTGTCGATGATGAACGTTCCGCGCAGAGCGCAACCCTTCTCCTCGTCGAACACCCCGTAAGCTCGCGCGATCTCGCCGTGCGGCCAGAAGTCGGAGAGCAGGGGGTAGTCGAGCCCCTCGCGCTCGCCGAACACGCGGAGCGTGAACGGGCTGTCACAGGAGACGGCGAGCAGCTGGACGTCGTCGTTGACGAATGTCGGCAGCGCGTCCCGCAGGGCGCACAGCTCGCCGGTGCACACGCCGGTGAAGGCGAAGGGGTAGAAGAGCAGAACGACGCTCCGCCCGCCGCGGAAGTCACCGAGCGTGACGGACTGACCGTGCTGATCCCTCAGCTGGAAGTCTGGGGCCTTGGTACCGGGTTCGATCGCCATGGAAGGGTCATCCGATTCCCTGTCGTAGGTAAAGTGACGCGGCCCAGCCTACGACGAGGCCCCTGGCGGCTGATGTGCCCCCAGGGACCTGTGCGCATCCACACGCGGCAGCGGCGCGGCGGCCGTTACTTCTTGCCCGCCGCCTTGGGCGTCACCAGGCGACTGCCTGACCAGTCCTTGCCCGCGCTGACGCTGCTCGTCTGGGCCAGGCCCGCGGTCTGCGCCGCCTCACCGATCTCGCTCGGCTCCACATAGCCGTCGCGCCCGGTCTTCGGGGTCAGCAGCCACACCGGCGCCCCCGGATCGATCATCGTGGTGGCGTCCACCAGCGCGTCGGTGAGGTCGCCGTCGTCCTCGCGGAACCACAGCACCACCGCGTCGGCCACGTCGTCGTAGCCCTCGTCGACGAGATCCTGGCCCGTGATGGCCTCGATGCCCTCGCGGAGTTCCTGCTCGGCGTCGTCGTCGTAGCCGAGCTCCTGGACCACCTGTCCGGGCTGGAAACCCAGCCGAGCGGCGGGATTGGTCCGCTCCTCCGCGTGGTCCGCGGTCGCGCTCACGGATTGCTCCTGTCCTGTGTCGGAAAGCATTCGGTAGGTACGAAGAGACCCGCGCGTGCGCGGGGCTTGGCCCGTAGTCCACACGGGCGGGGCGGATCGCGCAAGTACCCGACCGCCGAGCCCGCCCAAACGTTGACGTCTTGGCCCACGGCGAAACGCGTGGTGGGCCCCCCGCTCGGGCGAACGGGTGTTCGTCGGGCGTCAGCCGTGGGCGTAGGCTGGCAGGTCGGCCAGGACATGACCAGGACGTGAGGAGACCCCGCCGGAGCCGCCGGGGAGGGGGCGGCGATGATTACCGCACAGTAGAGATGACGTTTCGCCGTCAGCGGTAGACGATGGAGGCGGCGCGACACAAGCAGAGCAGACAACTCACAGTGAAGGAACAGCGTGGCTTCCGGATCAGATCGCAACCCGATCATCATTGGCGGCCTTCCCAGCCAGGTCCCGGATTTCGATCCTGAGGAGACCCAGGAGTGGCTTGACTCGCTCGACGCCGCCGTCGACGAGCGAGGCCGGGAACGGGCCCGCTATCTCATGCTCCGCCTGATCGAGCGCGCCCGAGAGAAGCGGGTGGCCGTGCCCGAGATGCGCAGCACGGACTACGTCAACACCATCGCGACCAAGGACGAGCCGTTCTTCCCCGGCGACGAGGAGATCGAGCGCAGGATCCTCAACGCGACCCGCTGGAACGCGGCGGTCATGGTCTCCCGCGCCCAGCGCCCCGGCATCGGGGTGGGCGGGCACATCGCCACCTTCGGCTCGTCGGCGTCGCTCTACGACGTCGGCTTCAACCACTTCTTCCGCGGCAAGGACGGCGGCGACGGCGGCGACCAGGTGTACTTCCAGGGGCACGCCTCCCCGGGGATCTACGCCCGCGCCTTCCTGCTCGACCGGTTCTCCGAGGAGCACCTCGACGCGTTCCGCCAGGAGCGCTCGAAGGAGCCGTACGGCCTCTCCAGCTATCCGCACCCGCGGATGATGCCGAGCTTCTGGGAGTTCCCGACCGTCTCGATGGGGCTCGGCCCCATCAGCGCCATCTACCAGGCCCGGATGAACCGCTACATGCACGCGCGGGGCATCGCCGACACCTCGAAGTCGCACGTGTGGGCCTTCCTCGGCGACGGCGAGATGGACGAGCCCGAGTCGCTTGGCCAGCTGTCCCTCGCCGCGCGCGAGGGCCTGGACAACCTCACGTTCGTCGTCAACTGCAACCTCCAGCGGCTCGACGGCCCGGTGCGCGGCAACGGCAAGATCATCCAGGAGCTGGAGTCGGTCTTCCGCGGCGCCGGATGGAACGTCATCAAGCTGATCTGGGACCGCACCTGGGACCCGCTGCTCGCGCAGGACCGCGACGGCGTGCTGGTCAACAAGCTCAACACCACGCCCGACGGCCAGTTCCAGACGTATGCCACCGAGACGGGCGCGTACATCCGCGACCACTTCTTCGGCGGCGACCAGCGGCTGCGTTCCATGGTCGAGTCGATGTCGGACGAGCAGATCCTGCACCTGGGCCGCGGCGGCCACGACCACCGCAAGGTGTACGCGGCGTACAAGGCGGCCGTCGAGCACCAGGGCCAGCCGACGGTGGTCCTGGCGCAGACGATCAAGGGCTGGATGCTGGGCCCGAGCTTCGAGGGCCGCAACGCGACCCACCAGATGAAGAAGCTCACCGTGGCCGACCTCAAGGGCTTCCGCGACCGGCTGCACCTGCCGATCCCCGACAGCGAGCTGGAATCGGGCCTGCCGCCGTACTACCACCCGGGGCGGGACTCCGAGGAGATCCAGTACATGCACGACCGCAGGCGCGAGCTCGGCGGCTACGTGCCCACGCGCGTCGACCGCTCCAAGCCGCTGGTGCTGCCGGGCGACAAGGCGTACGCGGCGGTGCGCAAGGGCTCGGGGCAGCAGCAGGTCGCCACCACGATGGCGTTTGTGCGGCTGCTGAAGGACCTCATGCGGGACAAGGAGATCGGCAAGCGGTTCGTGCCGATCGCGCCCGACGAGTACCGCACGTTCGGCATGGACTCGCTCTTCCCGTCGGCGAAGATCTACAACCCCCTGGGGCAGACCTACGAGTCGGTGGACCGCGAGCTGCTGCTGTCGTACAAGGAGTCGCCCTCGGGCCAGATGCTGCACGACGGCATCACCGAGGCGGGCTGCACGGCCTCGCTGATCGCGGCGGGCTCGGCGTACGCGACGCACGGCGAGCCGCTGATCCCGGTGTATGTCTTCTACTCGATGTTCGGTTTCCAGCGGACCGGTGACCAGTTCTGGCAGATGGGCGACCAGCTCGCCCGTGGCTTTGTCCTGGGCGCGACCGCGGGGCGCACGACCCTGACCGGTGAGGGCACGCAGCACGCCGACGGGCACTCCCAGCTGCTGGCCTCGACCAACCCCGCCTGTGTCGCCTACGACCCGGCGTTCGGCTTCGAGATCGCGCACATCGTCAGGGACGGCCTGCGCCGGATGTACGGCGAGAACGCCGAGGATGTCTTCTACTACCTCACCGTCTACAACGAGCCGATCACGCAGCCCGCCGAGCCCGACGGCGTGGACATCGACGGCATCGTCAAGGGCCTCTACCGGTACCAGGAGGGGACGGCTGGCAGCGTTCCCGCGCAGATCCTCGCCTCGGGCGTGGCCGTGCCGTGGGCCGTCGAGGCGCAGCGGATCCTGGCCGAGGACTGGAACGTCAGGGCCGACGTCTGGTCCGCCACGTCGTGGAACGAGCTGCGGCGCGAGGCCGTGGACGTCGAGCGGCACAACCTCCTGCACCCGGAGGAGGAGCAGCGCGTCCCGTATGTGACGCGTGCGCTCACCGGCGCCCAGGGACCGTTCGTGGCCGTTTCCGACTGGATGCGTTCGGTGCCCGACCAGATCGCGCGCTGGGTGCCCGGCACGTACCAGTCGCTCGGCGGCGACGGGTTCGGCTTCGCCGACACCCGCGGCGCGGCGCGGCGCTTCTTCCACATCGACGCGCCGTCGATCGTGCTGGCCGTGCTGACCGAGCTGGCCAGGGACGGCAAGATCGACCGCTCGGTGCTCAAGCAGGCGATCGACCGCTACCAGCTGCTCGACGTGGCGGCGGCCGACCCGGGCCCCGCGGGCGGCGACGCGTAACGCGCCCCCCGCCCGGGGGCGCCATCCCGCGGCCCGCGCTTCCCCGTTGACCGGGGGGCGCGGGCCGTTCGCCGTGCGCGGGCGGGTGCGGGCGGGCGCTCGGGGGCGCGCGTCCAGGACCCGCTTGTCGGCTTGCGCGCGCGACCTCCTAAGATGCCGCAACAGTGTTGAAAGTCCGTATCGCCCCGTCCGCCGCCCGTCGCGTCCCGTTGCCGCTTGTGGTGGTACTCGTCGTGCTGGCGACCGCGGGCTGGATCGCGCGGGGCGCGGAGGCCGACCCCGACGCGTACGAGCTCCAACTCGGCGCCTGGGGCCGGGGGTCGATCGCGGGCGAGCCGCTGCCCGACGCCAAGGACGCGCCGCCCGCGCGGATCGCGGCGTTCTTCGACGGGCTCACCGAGCGGCAGCGCCAGCGCCTCGCCCACCGCTACCCCCTGGTTGTCGGCAACCTGCCCGGCGCCCCGCTGCCCCTGCGCTACGAGGCCAACCGCACGTCGCTCGCCAGGGCGCGGGACAGCGAGCGCCGCCGCGCGTTCGACGAGCGCCTCTCCCCCACGGGGCAGCGGACGGCCGGGCGGCGCGCGAATCGTTTCACCTCGATGCTGGACGAGGGACGGCAGTTCCTGTCGTTCGACCCGACGGGGCGCGGGCGGGCCGCCGAGGTCCTGGGCGACCTCGAGACGGCGGAGCGGATCTCGGTGGTGGTGCCGGGCGCGGACACCCAGCTGCTGACGTTCGAGCGGACCCGGCAGAAGTACCACGCGCCCTCGGGCATGGCCCAGGCGCTGCACGCGCGCGAACGCGAACTCGCGCCCGGCGTGCGGACGGCCGTGATCGCCTGGGCCGACTACGACACCCCATCGGCGCACTCCATGTCCGCCGCCACGACCGAGCTGGCGACCGAGGGCGCCGAACGGCTCGTGGCCACCGTGGACGCGCTCCCCGGGCGCGCGCCCGTGGCGCTTTTCTGCCACTCCTACGGCTCGGTGGTGTGCGGCCTCGCCGCCGATGAACTCCCGCGGCGCGTCAGCGACATCGCCGTGGCGGGCAGCCCCGGCATGCGGGCGGGGAGCGCGGCGGCGCTCGGCACGCGGGCGCGCGTATGGGCCATGCGCGCCCCCGACGACTGGATCGAACGCGTCCCGCACCTGGCCATCGGCCCGCTGGGGCACGGCAGCGACCCGGCGAGCCCGTCATTCGGCGCCCGGCTGCTGGCGACCGGCAACGCCCGTGGGCACAGCGGCTACTTCGAGCCCGGGACCGTGAGCCTGGGGAACCTGGCGAGGATCGGCGCGGGCGCGGTCGGCGCCGTCACCTGCGCCCCCGAGGTCCCCTCGTGCCAGGCGGAACGGGACGGCGAGGGGATGAGATGACAGGAACACACCCATCCGTAGGAAGCCCTTTCGTCAGTCCCGGCGCTTACGATGACCCGCATGGGTGATGTGCTGGCCGGAATCCACTCCAGGTGGGAGTTCGACACCGACTCCGTGCTCATCCGCTTCGAACGGGGGATACGCACGCCGAAGCTTTTCCAGATCCTGGGGGAGCGCCGTATTCCGTACGAGGCGTTGAGCTCGATCGACCTCGTCCCGGGGACGCGCAAGGGCACCGTCGTGCTGCACGCCGTGCCGCGCCCTGGCGCCGACCCCCTGCTCGACGCCGCCGCTGGCCAGCTGCGCCAGGCGGCCGACCCGTACCGACTCGTCCTGCCCGCCGAGCGCGAGACGCTCGCCGACTACTACGCCACCGAGCTGCGCATGGCGCTCGGCCCGCAGGCCGACCGGGAGGCCGACGAGTACCTGGTGGCGGCCCCGACGGCGCCGCTCCAGTTCAAGGCGTTCGACGGGAAGGTGTCGTTCGACGGCAAGGTGGTGACGTTCCGCTGGTTCTGGACGGGCGCCTCATCCGCCAAGTGGAAGGCGGGCGACCAGTCCTTTCCTGTGAGCGAGCTGGCGGGCGTGGAGTGGCGCTCGCCCGAGATATCGGGCGGCCATCTGCGCCTGCGGCGCCGTGGCCCCGACGGCAACCCCGAGGAGCACGAGGGTCCCGCGGACCAGGATCCGGCGTCGGTGGTGTTCGGGCTCGGGTACGGCCTGGTGCACGAGTCGCTGCCGCTGGCGGCCGCGGTGCTCGAGGCGGTGCGCGCGGCGGAGCCCGCGACCGGCTCCCGCATCGGCCACCGGGCGAACCCCGCGGACATCGCCAACCGCATCCGCCACCTCGGCGAGCTGCACGACGCGGGGCTGCTGACGGACGAGGAGTTCACGTCGAAGAAGTCGGAGCTGCTCGCGGAGCTGTGAGCGCGGGCAACACGCGTAGCGTGATGGCCTGCGGCACGTGGCCCGCGGCCCGCGCGGCAGCGCAACCCCGCACCTGGCACTGGCAGCTTGCCCGCGCGGCGGGTGGTCGGCCGCCGCGGCCCGCCCGGCAGCACCTTCGCGCTGGCGGGTCCGCTCGCGGCGCAGTCGCACCCCGGAGGCGGGATCCGGCGAACGTCCGCTGTGCCCCGTGCACTCCATGGCCTGCGCCGCCCGGACGCCGAAGCGCGGGGCGCAGGCACGATGAGCTGATGGAGCGGGCCGTCTGCGCACACTGTGTGTGGAACAGAACGTGCCCCGTTTCAGAAATCCGTCCCCGCGTAAGCGGGGCATAAGCAGCAGCGGGCCCGCTGAACGACGCGCGCCCCCGCCCCGGACCGGCCGGCTCCGTCAGCTCAGCGTGCGCGCGGTGAACGACGAGAGCGGCGGTCGGGGCAGGCCCGAAGGGCGCGCGCCACGGCAACCGACCACCGGGAGAACGGCCGCCAACGAGAGACGGGGCCGCGCGCCGCGTGCCGCACCGTGGCCGGAACAGCCCGCGGCGCGGCGTCGCTTCCCGACCGGAGGTCTACTCCCGACTCGCCGCCGTGAACGACATGTCCGGGTAGCGGTCACCCGCGACCCTGGGGGCGATCTCGTCCAGGGTCGCCAGATCACTCGCGGTCAGGGTGATGCGGGTCGCCGCGGCGTTCTCCTCCAGGCGCGTGCGGCGGCGGGTGCCCGGGATCGGGATGACCGTCATGTCCCGCGTGAGCGCCTGCTGCTGGACCCAGGCCAGGGCGATCTGGCCCAGGGTCGCCCCGTGTGCCTCGGCCACGCCGCGGATCGGCGCGAGGAGCGCGGCGTTGGCCTCCGCGTTGGCGCCGTTGAAACGCGGCTGGTGGCGGCGGAAGTCGTCGGCGGCGAGCTCGCCGCTCGCGTCCTTGAACGCGCCGGTCAGGAAGCCGCGCCCCAGCGGCGAGTACGGCACCATGGCCACGCCGAGGTCGCGCGCCGCGGGCACCGCGGAGCGCTCCACGTCGCGCGAGAACAACGACCACTCCGACTGGAGCGCCGCGATCGGGTGCACCGCGTGCGCCGCCCGCAGCTCCGCGCCCGTGACCTCGCTCAGCCCGAGGTGGCGCACCTTGCCCTCGGCGACCAGCTCGGCCATCGCGCCGACCGTCTCCTCGATCGGCACGGCCGGGTCGCGCCGGTGCATGTAGTACAGGTCGATCGCCTCGACGCCAAGGCGCCGCAGGCTCGCCTCCACGCACGCGCGCAGATACGGGCGGTCGTTGCGGATCGCCCGCTTCGTCGGGTCACCCGGGTCGAGCGAGATGGCGAACTTGGTCGCGATCACCACCTCGTCGCGGTGCGCGGCGAAGAACGGCGCGAGGAAGCGCTCGTTCTCGCCGCTGCCGTACATGTCCGCCGTGTCGAACAGCGTGATCCCGAGTTCGAGGGCGCGTTCCAGCGTCGCGCGCGCCTCGTCCCCGTCCGTGGGCCCGTAGGCGTGGCTCATGCCCATGCAGCCAAGACCCTGCACGCCGACCGCCGGGCCACCGGCGCCCAGCACCGCCGCGGCGATGCGTTCCACCACCGTGCTCATCCCCTCAGCTGTAGATGTCGATCTTGAAGTCCAGGACGCTCAGCGTCGATCGCAGCTCGGCGATCCGGCGCAGCACGTTCTCCCTGGTCGCCACGAGCAGCGCGCGGCGCTCGGGGTAGGTGTGGTCGCCCTGCCGCACGAGGTCGGCGTAGGTGACCATGTCGGCCACGGCCATGCCGGTGAGGCGCAGCTTGTTGACGAACGCGAGCCAGTCCAGGTCGGCGTTGTCGTAACGCCGTTGCCCGGTGTGCGAGCGGTTGACGTGCGACATGAGCCCGATACGTTCATACCAGCGCAGGGTGTGGACACTCAGCCCGGTGTGCGCGGCCACCTCGCTGATGGTGTAGCGGTCGTGCCCGTCAGGCCGCGGGTGCGGGCGTTCGACGGACACGCACAGGTCGGCGGACTCCTCGAGAACCACGGGGGTCTGCTGTGTCACGGTCATACCCGCACGCTAAAACGCTGGAGTGCGCTCCAGGCAACCCCGGGCCCGGGGGAATCTCGCCACGGGGCGCGCGGCCCACGCGCTACGCTCGGGGGCATGCGCGCCCTGGAGCTGATCGACAGCTGGCCCGTGCCCACCGCCGCGGCGACCGTGGTGACGGCGGACGGCCGCCGTTTCTCCCACGGACCGGCCGACCACGCCTTCGAGCTCGCCTCGGTGACCAAGCCGCTGGCCGCCTACGCCGTGCTGATCGCCGTCGAGGAGGGGGCGACGGAGCTGGACGAGCCCGCGGGGCCACCCGGTTCGACGGTGCGGCACCTGCTGGCCCATGCGTCGGGGCTGGCGTTCGACGAGCCGCGGGTGATGGCCGCGCCCGGCGACCGGCGGCTGTACTCGAACGCGGGCTTCGACGCCCTGGCCGACCACATCGCCAAGGCCACGGGGATGCCGTTCGCGGAGTATCTGCGGCTCGCGGTGCTGGTGCCGCTCGGCATGGAGCGCACCGAGCTGAACGGCTCGGCCGCGAAGGACGGCGTCTCGACGGCCGACGACCTGGCCGCGTTCGCCGCCGAGCTGCTGGCCCCGCGCCTGCTGGCGCGCGGGACGCTCGACGAGGCGACGTCGGTGGTCTTCCCCGGGCTCAGCGGCGTGCTGCCGGGGTTCGGCCACCAGCGGCCCAACGACTGGGGCCTCGGCTTCTCGATCCGCGGCCACAAGTCGCCGCACTGGACGGGCGCGACATCGTCGCCGCGCACCTTCGGGCACTTCGGGCAGACCGGAACGTTTCTCTGGGTGGACCCCGACGCCGCCACCGCGTGCGTGGCACTGACCGACCGCGCCTTCGGCGGCTGGGCCGCGGAGGCGTGGCCGCCGTTCACGGACGCGGTGCTCGCGGAGCTGAGCGGCCCAGCAACGCGGTGAGGGGGAGGGCCGCGCGCCCCGACGTCGCACGCGCCGCAGGCCGGATGCCGCGGCCGCCTCGCCGCTGAATCCGCCGCTCATGGGGAATGCCCGCGCCGCGCGGGGGCGTTCGGGGTGCCGTTCCGCCGAAGGCAGAGGGTCATGGGCCGATCGGCCGGTCGCGCGGGCCCAGCTGGCCAACGGGCCGCGCGCCGCCGCGGCGAGGCGCCTCAGGTCGCCGCCAACTCCCACACCAGCAGCTCGGCCGGGCCGCCGCCCGCCGTGACCGCGAGCTCGCCCGCGCCCGTCAGCCGCGCGGAGTCGCCGGGACGCAGTGCCGCGCGGCCGCCGTCCAGCGACACCGTTCCGCGCACCACGTGCACATACGCGAGCGGCGCCGCGGGGAGCGCGGTGCGCTCGCCCCCGGTGAGCCGCCGCACGTGCAGCACCGCGTCGGTGCGCGGCAGGGCGTACGGGGTGCCGTCCGCGATCCCGCGCACCACCTCGTACTCGGGCGCGCCGCCCGGCGTGGCGGGAACCAGCCACATCTGCACGAAACACAGCGGCGCCCCACCGGCGTTGTGCTCGGCGTGGACCGTGCCGTCGCCCGCGCTCAGCCGCTGCACGTCGCCCGGGCCGAGGACCGTGGCGGCGCCCGAGGCGTCCTCGTGGGTCAGCTCGCCCTCGACGACCCAGCTGACGATCTCCAGGTCCCGGTGCCGGTGCGCGGGAAACCCCGAGCCGGGCGCGAGCCGTTCCTCGTTGCAGGCGGTCAACGGGCCGAAGCGGACGTTGCCCGGATCGTAGAAGCGACCGAAGGAGAACGCGTGCCTGGTGTCGATCCCGGCGGCGAGGTCGCCGCCCCGGTAGCGGTCTTCCGCACGCACCACGCGAAGCATGCGCCCACGGTAGCCGCCGCGCCCCGGAGTGAGGGGCCCCTACCCGGACCCCGCGTGGTATGGCCCGGGGCGAAATGAGGCAGGCTGGTCCTCGTGTCCGATGAACCCACACCCGATGCGAACGAGAAGCTGGCGCACGCCGCCACCGTGCGCCGCCTCGAGCAGTCCTCGGGGAAGCTCGCCGCCGCCGCCATCATGCGGATGGACGAGCAGTTGCCGTGGTACCGCGCCATGCCACCGGAGAACCGCTCCTGGATCGGCCTGGTGGCGCAGGCGGGCATCGCGGCGTTCACCGAGTGGTTCCGGCACCCCGACACCCCGCAGGCCATCAGCACCGACGTCTTCGGCACCGCGCCGCGCGAGCTGACGCGGGCCATCACGCTGCGGCAGACCGTGGAGATGGTGCGCACCACGATCGAGGTCGTCGAGTCCGCGGTCGACGAGCTGGCCGTGCCGGGCGGCGAGGCCGCGCTGCGCAACGCCCTGCTGATCTACGCGCGCGAGATCGCGTTCGCGACCGCGCAGGTCTACGCCCAGGCCGCGGAGGCGCGCGGCGCGTGGGACGCGCGCCTCGAGTCGCTTGTGGTCAACGCCGTGGTCTCGGGCGAGGCCGACGAGAGCGACGTCTCGCGCGCCGCGGCGCTCGGCTGGAAGGCGCCCGAGCAGGTCACGGTCGTCCTCGGGAACGCGCCAAGCGGCGACAGCGAGTTGACGGTCGAGGCGATCCGCCGCGCCGCGCGCTACGCCAAGCTCCAGGTGCTGACGGGCGTGCTGGGCAAGCGACTTGTGGTGATCGCGGGCGGCAGCGACGACCCGGTGCAGGCGGCGAAGGCGCTCATCGGCCCCTTCGCCTCGGGCCCCGTGGTGGCGGGGCCGCTGGTCGGGGACCTGCTGGGCGCCACGCGGTCGGCGCAGGCCGCCGCGGCCGGGCTCCGGGCGTGCGCCGCCTGGCCCGACGCGCCCCGTCCCGTTCTCGCGGACGACCTGCTGCCGGAGCGCGCCATGGCGGGCGACCCCGCGGCGCGCACCCTGCTGGTGGAGGAGATCTACAGACCGCTCCAGGAGGCGGGTTCGGCCCTGCTGGAAACGCTGAGTGTCTATCTGGAGCAGGCGAGCAGTCTGGAGGGTGCCGCCAGAATGCTCTTTGTGCATCCCAACACCGTTCGCTACCGCCTCCGTCGTGTGACTGATGTCACCGGATGGCCGCCGTCCGATGTCCGATCGGCCTTCACCCTGCGCATCGCCCTGATGCTCGGGCGGCTGGCCGACGAAGAGACAACCCCCTAGCTTTTGTTCAAGGGCTACAAATCCCTCCCGTGTTCTTCGTTCTCGCCCCCACGGGCGGTGACGGGGCGTGCCGGGAGAGAGTGAGAGAGTGCTCGTACTCGTCGCTCCCGGCCAGGGCTCCCAGGCTCCCGGCTTCCTGAATCCCTGGCTCGACCTCCCCGGTGTCGCCGACCGCCTCGAGGGGTGGTCGGACCTCGTGGGCGCCGACCTGGTCCACCTGGGGACCAAGGCGGACGCGGAGGAGATCCGCGACACCGCCGTGGCCCAGCCGCTGCTGGTGGCCGCCGCGCTGCTCTCCGCCGCCGCGCTGTTCGACGGCAAAGAGGGCGACAACGGGGGCGGCGAGGGCAAGGCGGCGCGGGGCGCGGTCGGCGCCGTCGCGGGGCACAGCGTGGGCGAGTTGGCCGCCGCCGCGATCGCCGGGGTGATCACCGAGGACACGGCGATGACGCTCGTGCGCAGCCGCGCCACCGCCATGGCCGAGGCCGCCGCGGCCGCGGAGACCGGCATGTCCGCGGTGCTTGGCGGCGACCCCGACGAGGTCGCGGCCCGCCTCGCCGAGCTCGAGCTCGTCGCGGCCAACGACAACGGCGGCGGCCAGATCGTCGCCGCGGGGACCCTGGAGCGGCTGGCCGAACTCTCCGCGAACCGCCCTGAGAAGGCCAGGGTCGTCCCGCTGAAGGTCGCGGGCGCCTTCCACACCGCGCACATGGCGCCCGCCGTGGCCGCCATGGAACGCGCCACATCCGGTATCGAGCCCGGGGATCCGGGCATACGCTACGTATCCAACGCCGACGGCTCCGTGGTGACCGAGGGGCGGGAAGTGGTGCGTCGCCTGGTGACCCAGGTGTCGAGCCCGGTCCGCTGGGACCTGTGCACGGAGACGTTCCGGCGGCTGGGTGTCACCGCGTTCGTCGAGCTGTGCCCCGCGGGCACACTCACGGCCCTGGCCAAGCGCAACCTCCCCGGCGTCGACCGGGTGGCCGTCAAGGGCCCCGAGCACCTCGCCGCGGCCCGCGAGCTGTTCACCACGCACGCCGCCGAGTCCGCCGATGCGGCGCCGGCCGCCGAACAGGAGCACTGAGGACCATGCCCGCCGCGATCAACGCCCGCCCCGGCAGCCCATACGCCCGCATCATGGGCGTCGGCGGCTACCGCCCCTCCCGGGTCGTGACCAACGAGGAGATCCTGGAGCGCATCGACTCGTCCGACGAGTGGATCCGCTCCCGCTCGGGCATCGTGACCCGGCACTGGGCGGGCGACGAGGAGACGGTCGCCGAGATGTCGGTGGCCGCGGCGGGGAAGGCCATCGCGGACGCGGGAATCGGCACCGAGCAGGTGGACGCCGTGATCGTCTCCACCGTCTCGCACTTCGCGCAGACGCCGGGGATCGCCACCGTGATCGCGCACCGCCTCGGCGCGGGCAAGCCCGCCGCGTTCGACATCTCCGCCGCCTGCGCCGGGTTCGGGTACGGCGTGACCATCGGCACCGGGCTCATCGTGGCGGGCAGCGCCCGCCATGTGCTGGTCATCGGCGTCGAGCGGCTCTCCGACCTGACCGACCACGAGGACCGTTCCACGGCCTTCCTGTTCGGCGACGGCGCGGGCGCGGTCGTGCTCGGCCCGTCCCCGAAGCCCGCGATAGGCCCGACGGTCTGGGGCTCGGAGGGCGACAAGGCGGGTGTGATCAGCCAGACCGTCCCATGGAACGAGTACAGCCCGGGGGACAAGTTCCCGGCGCTGCGCCAGGAGGGCCAGACGGTCTTCCGCTGGGCCGTGTACGAGATGGCCAAGGTGGCCAAGGAGGCGATGGACGCCGCCGGGATCGCCCCCGAACAGCTCGACGTCTTCATCCCGCACCAGGCAAACATGCGGATCATCGACTCGATGGTGAAGACACTGGGGCTCCCCGAAAGCGTCGCGGTCGCCCGCGACATAGAGACCACGGGTAACACGTCGGCCGCCTCCATCCCGCTCGCTATGGAGCGGATGCTGGCGACCGGCCAGGCGAGGAGCGGCGACACCGCGCTCGTCATCGGCTTCGGGGCGGGTCTGGTCTACGCCGCCACGGTCGTTACCCTGCCCTGAGCAAGATCCGATCAGCACCCCCGCGGTACCCCACCGCAGCACACGAAGGAGCGCCGCAATGGCTGCCACCAGGAAAGAGATCATCGCTGGTCTCGCCGACATCGTGAACGAGATCGCCGGCATCCCGCAGGACGAGGTGACCGAGGAGAAGTCGTTCACCGACGACCTGGACGTGGACTCGCTGTCCATGGTCGAGGTCGTCGTCGCCGCCGAGGAGCGCTTCGGTGTCAAGATCCCGGACGACGACGTCAAGGGTCTGAAGACCGTCGGCGACGCGGTCGGGTACATCGAGTCGCACCAGAGCTGACCGGCTCACCCCCAAGAAAGAACGCGCGTGTCGCCACCCGCACACGGTGGCCCCGCACCGTCCCCGACAAGCGGAGAACTGATTCTGTGAACGCGACCAATCGAACGGTGGTAGTCACCGGTGTCGGCGCAACCACACCGCTGGGTGGCGACAGCGCATCGACATGGGAGGGGCTTCTCGCCGGCCGGTCCGGCGTCAAGCCCCTCACCACGGAGTGGGCGGCCGACATGCCCGTCCGCTTCGCCGCCACCGCCGCCGTCGATCCGGCCGGGCAGTTCCCCAGGCCGCAGGCCCGCAAGCTGGACCGCACGGCCCAGTTCGCGCTGCTCGCGGCCAGGGAGGCGTGGTCCGACGCGGGGTTCACCGCCAGGGCGGGCGACGACGACAGCGTGCGCCCCGAGCGCGTGGGCTCGGTCATCGCGTCCGGCATCGGTGGCGTCACGACGCTGCTCGACCAGTACGACATCCTCAGGGCGAGCGGCGCCCGGCGCGTCTCCCCGCACACCGTGCCGATGCTGATGCCCAACAGCCCTTCGGCGAACGTCAGCCTGGAGTTCGGCGCGCGGGCGGGCTCGCACACGCCGGTGAGCGCCTGCGCCTCGGGCGCCGAAGCCGTGGGCTACGCCGCCGAGATGATCCGCACCGGGCGGGCCGACGTGGTCCTGGCGGGCGGCACGGAGGCGTGCATCCACCCGCTCCCGATAGCGGCGTTCGCGAACATGATGGCCCTCTCGAAGGACAACGACGACATCGAACGGGCCTCCCGCCCCTATGACTCGGGCCGCAACGGCTTCGTGCTCGGCGAGGGCGCGGGCGTGGTGATCCTGGAGTCGGCCGAGCACGCGGCCAGGCGCGGCGCGCGCGTCTACTGCGAGCTGCTCGGCCAGGGCCTGTCCGCCGACGCGCACCACATCGCGCAGCCCGAGCCGAACGGCGAGGGCATCGCGTCGGCCATCCAGAACCTCCTTGACGCCACGGACCTCAAGCCCGAGCAGGTCGTCCACCTCAACGCGCACGCCACGTCGACGCCGCAGGGCGACATCGCGGAGATCAAGTCGCTGCGCCGCGTGCTCGGCGACGACGTCGACCACATCGCCATCTCGGCCACCAAGTCGATGACCGGCCACCTGCTCGGCGGCGCGGGCGGCATCGAGACGGTCGCCACGGTGCTCGCCCTCCACCACAGGAAGGCCCCGCCGACGATCAACATCGAGCGGCTCGACCCCCAGATCGACGCGGACATCGTCAGGGACGCCCCGCGCGACCTGCCGTCGGGCACGATCGCTGCCATCAACAACAGCTTCGGCTTCGGCGGCCACAACGTCACGCTGGCGCTGCGCACGCTCTGAAGGCGCCCGGCGGAACGGCCCGCCCCCCGGCACGCGGCGGGAGGCGGGCCGTTCGCCGCCCTCAGGGGCAGTGCACGACCTGCCCGGCCCAGGCCAGGCCCCCGCCGAACGCGAACAGCAGCACCGGCGCGCCCACCGGGACCTCACGCCGTTCGACCAGCTTGGCCAGGGCGAGCGGCACGGAGGCGGCCGAGGTGTTGCCCGAGACGGTCACATCGCGCGCGACCACGGCGTTCGGGGCGTCGATCGCCCGGGCCAGGGCCTCGATGATCCGCAGGTTCGCCTGGTGGGTGACGATCCCGGCCAGCTCGCCCGGCGCGATCCCGGCCCGCGCGCACGCCTCGCGGGCGAACGGCGCGAGCTCGGTCGTCGCCCAGCGGAAGACGCTCTGTCCCTCCTGCGCGAACCTGGGCCGCCACTCGTCCTGCATCCGCACCATGTCCCGCCGCGTCGGGTCGGAGCCCCACACGACGGGCCCGATCCCTTCCTCGTCCGACGCGCTCACCACGGCCGCCCCCGCCCCGTCGGCGAGGAGCACACACGTGGTGCGGTCGGTCCAGTCGGCGACGGCGGACATCTTCTCGGCGCCGATGACAAGCGCGTGCCGCACCGCGCCGGCCCGCACGCCGTGCTCGGCGGTGGCGAGCGCGGTGGTGAAGCCCGCGCAGCCGTTGTTGAGGTCGAACGCGACGGCCGAGGGGACGCCGAGGCGCCCGGCGACCTGGGCGGCGACGGACGGCACGCGGTCGACGGCGCTGCACGTGGCCACGATGACCTGCCCGATCTCGTCGGGCGCGAGCCCGGCCGCGGCCATGGCCTTGCCCGCGGCGGTCACGGCCATGTCCTGGACGGACTCGTCCCTGGCGACGCGGCGCGAGGTGATCCCGGTCCGCTGCCTGATCCATGCGTCGCTGGTGTCCACCATCCCGGCCAGGTCGTCGTTGGTCATCACATGCTCGGGCTGGTGGTACCCGACGGCGGAGATACGCGTCATGGGCACAGGATAGCGACCGATCGGTCGGTCTCTATAATGGAACGCATGAGCCCCCGTCACTCCGCCGCCGAGGCGCGTCGCACGCGCGAGCGCATCATCGAGCGGGGTGTTGACGTCGCCTCGGTCGAGGGTCTTGAGGGGCTGACGATCGGCCGCCTCGCCGCGGACCTGGGCATCAGCAAGTCGGGCCTGCTCGGCCACTTCGGCACCAAGCAGGCGCTCCAGCTGGCCGCGCTCGAACGCGCGGCGGTCATCTTCGACCGCGAGGTCTGGCGCCCCGCCTCGGGCACCACCCCGGGCCTGCCCAGGCTGCGGGCGGTGTGCGACGCGTGGATCTCCTACCTGGTGCGCGGCGTGTTCCCCGGCGGCTGCCTGTTCGTCAGCTCCACGTTCGAACAGGACGGCCGCACGGGCCCGGTCCGCGCGCTCCTCCGCCGCCAGTTCCGCGCGTGGCAGCGCCGCCTGACGGCGGAGATCCGCACCGCGGTCCGCGCGGGCGACCTCCCCCGCGACACCGACCCGGACCAGCTGGTCTTCGAGCTGTACGGCGTGATGATGAGCCTGAACCACACCACCCAACTGGCCCCCACCCCCCAGGCCCCCACCCAGGCCACAAGGGCGATCACCCGCCTCCTGTCCCCCGAACGAGACCACGACAACGCGCCCGGCCCAGGGTGACCTGTCGGCATGACACACCCGCACCACCGCGAAGCACACCCCACCCCGCGGACGACCACACGCCCCGCCGCAGGCGCCAACACGCCCGCACCCCACCCCACCGCAGGCGGCCGCTCAGCCCGCGGCAGGCGGAAAGCTCGCGAAGTACGACGCCGCCGTGTCCTCGCGGCCGTGGCCGTGGTCCGAGGCGCGCCGCAGGCGTTCCGCGCCCGCCATGGCCAGGTCGAGGCGGACGTCCGCCCGTTCCGCCGCCGCGAGGATCAGGCGCGCGTCCTTCTCCGCCGTGTCCACGGCGAACGTCGGCGTGTAGTCGTCGGAGCGGATCACCTCGGCCTTGATCCGCAGATAGGGCATGTCGAGCGTGCCGCCCTCGAGCGCGTCGAGGAGCCGCTGGGGGTCCACGTCGAGCGCCCGGGCGAGGGCCATCGCCTCGGCCGCGCCATGGGTGACGGCCAGCGCCCAGCTGTTGCAGACGAGCTTCAGGCGCGAGCCCGCGCCCGCCTCGTCACCCAGCCACAGCGTGCGGCGGCCGATCGCGGCCAGCACGGGCTCGGCGCGTTCCCTCGCCGTCGCGGGCCCCGACGCCATCACCACGAGCTGCCCGGTCTCCGCGGGCTGCTGGGTGCCGAGCACGGGCGCGTCCACAAATGACAGGCCGCGTTCCCGCGCGAAGCCCGTGAGCGGGGGCAGTCCGTCGAGGCCCGTGGTGCCGCTCTGGATCCAGACGGTCCCCGAGCGCAGCGACGGCTCGGCGGCACGCATCGCGGAGAGCGTGGCCGCGCCGTCGTGGAGCATGGTCAGCACGACCTCCGCGCCGTCCACCGCCTCGGCCGCGGTGTCGGTGACCCGGGCGCCGTCGGCGGCCAGCGGCTCCGCCTTGGCCCGGGTGCGGTTCCACACCCGCACGTCGAACCCGGCGCGGCACAGGTTGCGGGCCATCGCGAAGCCCATGATGCCGGTGCCGAGAACGCTGACGGTGATGATGCGGTCCTGTTGATCAGTCATGACCGCACGCTAAACGGTCAGACCACCTGGTGCAGCCACCGGACGGGCGCGCCATCGCCCGCGTGCCTGAACGGTTCCAGCTCGTCGTCCCACGGCTTGCCGAGCAGCCTGGCGATCTCGGCCTGGAGGTCGCTCTCGCCCCGCGCGGAGCGGTTCGCGGCGGCGCGCAGCCGGTCCTCGGGGATCATGATGTCGCCGTGGATGCCGGTCACCGCGTGGTAGATGCCGAGCTCGGGGGTGCAGCTGTAGCGCTCGCCCTCCGCCGCGGGGGACGGCTCGGACGTCACCTCGAAGCGCAGCAGGTGCCAGCCGCGCAGGGCGGAGGCGAGCTTGGAGGCGGTGGCGGGCTCGCCCTGCCAGGACAGCTCGGCGCGCCAGGTGCCGGGCGAGGCGGGCTGTTTGGTCCAGTCCAGGCTGACGCGGGCGCCGAGGACCCCGGCCGCGGCCCATTCGATGTGGGGACACAGGGCCCGGGGGGCGGAGTGCACATACAGAACACCGCGTGTCGTCATCGGACCTCCACTCTCGCCGGTCTGCGCCCGCCGTGAGCTTCAAGGCGCCCCCTGGAAGCCCCCGGAATCACG
This sequence comes from Streptomyces sp. PT12, assembly GCF_003311645.1. GTDB lineage: Bacteria > Actinomycetota > Actinomycetes > Streptomycetales > Streptomycetaceae > Streptomyces. Next base: position 67,084 of record NZ_QEST01000096.1, read on the forward strand.
CACGAACAGTAAACAGTATTCATGCCTTTTCTTGGCAAAGGGGACAGCGGTTGACGTCAGGTCATCTTTTAGCCTTGTCACGGGGCGCGTGTCAGGCGTCGCCCGCCGCCAGACACATCTGCCGGAAAACGCTAGACCAAGCTACCGCCCGCCCACCCGCCCCATGGACACCCCGGAACCCCCGAAGGAGGCCGCATGCCGGTCAGCCGTCGCGCCCTCGCCCTGCCCGTCGCCGCCGTTGCCCTGTTCGCCGCGGGCACGATCTCCTGCACCTCCTCCTCCGCGTCCGACGACGAGGACTCGGCCCCCGGGCCGGGCGGCGGGCAGGCCGAGGAGGAGGCCGAGCCCGCACCCCGGTGGAACACCAGCCCGGCCTCGCTCGCGGCGATCGGCGACTCGATCACCCGGGCGTTCGACGCCTGCGCCCTGCTCTCCGACTGCCCCGAGGCGTCCTGGGCCACCGGGACGGAGCCGGAGGTGGCGAGCCTGGCGACGCAGTTAATGGGGGACGGCGCCGACGTCTCGGAGCGCTCGTGGAACCTCGCCGAGTCGGGCGCGACGGCGAGCGACCTGCCCGACCAGGCCCGGCGGATCGTGGGGTACGAGCCCGAGCTGGTGACGGTGATGATCGGCGGGAACGACGCGTGCGCCTCCGATCTGGAGTCGATGACCTCCGTCGACGACTTCCGCGCGCACTTCACCGAGACGATGGACATCATCAGGGGCCAACTGCCGGACACACAGGTCTATGTGTCGAGCGTGCCCGACCTGATGCGGCTGTGGTCCGAGGGCAGCGAGTCGCTCGTGGCGCGCACGGTGTGGCAGGTCGCGAACATCTGCCCTTCGATGCTCGACGACGCGGGCGACGACTCGGCCGAGGCGGTCGAGCGCCGGGAGGCGGTGCGGGAGCGGGTGCGGGAGTACAACGCCGCGCTCGACGCGGTGTGCGCCGATGACGCGCTGTGCCGTTACGACGGGGGCGCCGTCTTCGACTTCGCGTTTACGACGCACCACCTCAGCGACTTCGACTGGTTCCACCCGAGCCGCGAGGGCCAGGCGACGCTGGCCGAGCTCGCCTACGAGCAGATCACCGCGGGGTCCTAGGCCCCGACCTCCGCCCGCAGGTGTGCGCGGGCCCAGTCCTCGAAGGGGGTGAGGGGGATGCCCAGATCCCTGGCGAAGCGCGGGCGGGCGGGCTGGGGCGCCACGTTCAGCCACGCGTGGTTGGCGCCCACGGCGGGCATCCCCGCGGCGAACGCCTCCTCCTCGGTCATGTCGGGCGCGGGGATCCGCGTGCCGAGGACGCGGGAGATGACATCGGCGATCTCGGCCATCGACAGGTGCTCGCTCGCCAGCTCCAGCTCGACCCGGTGGAAGCGCCGGGGGTCGGCGACGGCCGCCACGACCGTGGCGCCCGTGACCAGGACGGGGACGGAATCGGCGGGCACATCGGCGGGCACATCGGCGGCATATCGGCGGGCATATCGGCGGGGCTTGCGACGGACATGCTGCTCCTCGGGACGCGTTAAACGGCGGGGCCCGCCGTTTTCACCCGGGTACGATACGGCGGGGCCCGCCACTGAGCGATCCTGGAGATGACGCCATGGCCGAGACCCAGCGGGCGGACGCCCGGCGCAACCACGCGCGGATCCTCGCCGTGGCCGAGGACGAGGTGGCCACGCGGGGCGCCGCGGCCTCCCTCGAACGGATCGCCCGCACCGCGGGGGTCGGCTCGGCGACCGTGCGCCGCCACTTCCCCACCCGCCGCGCCCTGCTGGAGGAGGTCTCCCGGCAGCGGATCGAGGCGCTGTGCGCCCGCGCCCGTGACCTGGTGGAGCGGGGCGGCGACAGCCGCGAGGCGCTGCTCGACTGGCTGGGCGACGTCGTCACCTACTGCGTCACCGCCGCGGGGCTCGCGACCGCGCTGAGCTACGACGCCGCGGGGGCCGACCCCGCGCACGGCAACGCCTGCTCGGCGGCCCTCGAAGAGGCGGCCGAGCCCCTGCTCGAACGCGCCGCGCGGGACGGCGCGGTGGCGGAGGGCGTCACCGTCGAGGACCTGATCACGCTGAGCGTCGGCATCGCCCTGGCCGCGGAGCACCACCGCGACCCGGCCGCCAGGGCGGGCGAGCTGTTCCGGCTGACCGTGGCGGGGCTGAGCCCCGAGCACCGGAGGCGGGGTTCCCAACGCCTGCTGGAGGCGTAACCATTGACAGGGTATGCCCCCGCTCCTAACGTTCTCGCCAGCATTTCGAACAGCTGACGAAATCTCGAACATGGTGGAGGGCTGGCACCCGTGCGCATCACCGGAATCAGCACGCATGTCGTCGGAACCCCCTGGCGGAACCTCACCTATGTGCGGGTCCACACCGACGAGGGACTGACCGGCGTCGGCGAGACGCGCATGCTGGGGCACACCGACGCGCTGCTCGGCTATCTGAAGGAGGCCGAGGCCAACCACATCGCGGGATCCGACCCGTTCGCGGTCGAGGACCTGGTACGCCGCATGAAGTACGGCGACTACGGGCGGGCCGGGGAGATCGTGATGTCCGGCATCGCGTGCGTGGAGATGGCCTGCTGGGACATCAAGGGCAAGGCGCTCGGGGTGCCGGTGTGGCAGCTGCTCGGCGGCAGGGCCGACGCGTCGGACGACCGGGTCAAGGCGTACGCCAACGGCTGGTACACCGTCGAGCGCGCGCCCGACGCGTTCCACAAGGCGGCCCGCGCGGTGGTGGAGCGCGGGTATCGCGCGCTCAAGCTCGACCCGTTCGGCACGGGAAGCTTCGAACTCGACCACGCCGAGACCGTTCGCTCACTCTCCCTGGTCGAGGCGGTCCGTGACGCGATCGGTCCCGAGGCCGAGCTGCTGCTCGAGATGCACGGCCGCTTCTCGCCAGCGACCGCGATCCGGCTGGCGCGCGAGCTCGAGCCGTTCGCGCCCTCGTGGCTTGAGGAGCCGGTGCCGCCGGAGAACCTCAAGGCGCTCGCCAAGGTCGCCGAGCGCACGGCGCTGCCCATCGCCACGGGCGAGCGCATCCACGACCGGATCGAGTTCCGCGAGCTGCTGGAGTCGCAGGCGGCCGACATCATCCAGCCCGACGTGGGCCACATCGGCGGCATCGGGGAGGCGCGCAAGCTGGCCGCCACCGCGGAGGCGCACTATGTGCTCGTCGCCCCGCACAACGTCGGCGGCTCGGTGCTCACCGCCGCCAGCCTCCAACTGGCGGGCTGCACCCCGAACTTCAAGATCCTTGAGCACTTCAACGACTTCGCCGACGCCGAGATCAAGAAGGTCGTCAAGGGCGCGCCCCAGGTGGTCGACGGCTACTTCACGCTCTCCCACGAGCCCGGGCTCGGCGTCGAGCTGGACACGGACGCGGCGGCCGAGTTCCCGCAGCAGCGCGCGCGCTTCAACCTGTGGGCCGAGGACTGGCACAAGCGGGACGGCGGGGCGCGGCGGTGACCGCGGCGCGCAGCGTCCTCGTCGAACGCCCCGGCGCCCACCGGCTGGTGACCGCCGAGGCGCCTCCGGTGCCGGGCCCTGGCGAGGTGCGGGTGGCCGTGCACGCCGCGGGGATCTGCGCGAGCGACCGCGAGGTCTACGACGGCACGCGCGCCGATGGCTATGTGCGCTATCCCGTGGTGCCGGGCCACGAGTGGTCGGGCACGGTGGCCGAGGCGGGGCCGGGCGTCGACGCGTCGCTCGTCGGGCGCCCGTGCGTGGGCGAGGGATTCCGGGCGTGCGGGGTGTGCGAGCGGTGCCGCTCGGGCGAGACCAGCCTGTGCACGGCCGGGTACGAGGAGACCGGGTTCACCAGCCCTGGCGCGTTCGCCGACCATCTGGTGCTGCCCGCGCGGCTGTTGCACCTGCTGGACGACGGGGCCGACCTGACCGCCGCCGCCCTTCTCGAACCCGCGGCCGTGGTCGCGGCCGCCGTGCTGCGCGCCGCCCCGCGCGCCGGGGAGCGCGTGGCGGTGGTGGGCGCCGGAACGCTCGGGCTGCTCGCCGTCCAGCTGCTCGCCGCCTGGTCCCCGGCCGACCTCGTCGCCGTGGACCCCCGCGACCGGCCGCGGACGCGGGCCGCCGCGATGGGCGCGAGCCGCGCCGCGCCGCCCGACGAGGCGGCCGAGCTGCACGGCGGGTTCGACCTGGTCGTCGAGACCGCGGGCGCCCCCGGCACCGCGCGGGACGCGTGCCTGCTGGCGCGGCGCGGCGGGCGCGTCGTGCTCACCGGGCTGCCCGCGCCTGGCGCCCTCGGCATCGACCCGGTGCTCGTCGCGGTCGGCCAGCTGACCGTCGCGGGCGTCTTCGGCGCACCGCCCGCCGCCTGGGCGTACGCCACCCGCGCGTTCCGCCTCGGGCTGCTGCGCCCCGGGGCGCTCGTCACGCACCGGCTGCCGCTCGAATCGTTCGGAGAAGCGATCGAGCTGGTCGGTAGCGGCGACCCCGAGGTGGGCAAGGTTCTCCTCGAACCCCGGGGGGACCGTTGACGCCTGCCGCGCCGAACGAACGCCGAGATCCCGAACGCCGAACCACCGAACCACCGCGAACACTGGAGCATCGTGTCTGAGTCCGTCCCCGCACCGTCCCGTCGCCCCGGGGAGGCCGCGCTGGCCTCGCTGGGCTACGCCCTCCCGGCGGACGACCCCGCCGACGCCTCCCCCCACGCCTTCCCCGACGGCGGCACCTGGCGCACGGAGATCCCGTCCGTCGAGGGCCCCGAGGCCCTGGCCACCGTGCTGAAGGAGGCCACCCGCCTCGATGTCCCCGTGCACCGCATCAGCCAGGGCAGCGGCGTGTGGATGCTCACCGACGGGGAGATAGCCGACATGGTCGGCGCGTGCGCCGACGCGGGCGCCGAGCTGTGCCTGTTCACCGGCCCCCGCGGCACGTGGGACATCGGCGCCTCGACCCGCAGCGCCTCGGGCGGCGCGGGGCTGCGCGCCCGCGGCCAGGGGGCGCTCGCCGGGTGCGTCGAGGACGCCCTGCGCGCCGCCGAGTTGGGCGTGCGCTGCCTGCTGGTCGCCGACGAGGGCGTGCTGTGGCTGCTGCACCGGCTGCGCGAGCGCGGCACGCTGCCCGCCGACACGACGTTCAAGGTCTCCGCGCTCGTCGGCCCCGTCAACCCCGCGTCGGTCTCCGTGCACGAGCGCCTGGGCGCCGATTCGGTCAACATCCCCTCGGATCTGACCCTGGAGCACCTCACCGAGATCCGGCGCGTCAGCGGCGTCCCGCTGGACTTCTACCTGGAGGCGCCCGACGACCTCGGCGGCTATGTCCGGATGTATGACATCGCCGAGCTGATCAGACGCGGCGCGCCGATCTATCTGAAGTTCGGGCTCAGCAAGGCGCCCGGCATCTACCCGTACGGCGGCCATCTGCGCGAACTCACCCTCCAGACCGCGCGGGAACGGGTCAGGCGCGGGCGGCTCGCCCTCGACCTGCTCGCCCGGCTCGGCGCCGACCGCGGCATGTCGCCGCCGGGGGCGAGGCTCCCAGGGCCGCTGCGCCGCTTCTCCGACGGCGGCTGATTCACGTTCGACGGCTGACTCCCCGTCAGATCTCCGCGGCGGGGGGCTTGTCCTGACCATTGACACGCCCCTCAACCGCCGTTAGCGTCGCGCCAGTTCAAACATGGTCCGACATTTTCCAACGGAACAGTCCAAGGGAACACCCCAAGGGAACAGCCCAGAGGAACGACCCGCAAGACCAGCACGGTTGCACCACCGGCACCATCCGGCACGACCAGTACTGAAGACGTTCGATCTCTCCGAGAGGACGTAACCCCATGTCGCGTTTCCGAGCCGCAACAGTCCGCGCCGCCGCGGCGGCCACCGTTCTCGCCCTCGCCCTCGCGGGGTGCGGTCAGGACAGCGAAGGGGGGTCGGAGGACGAGCGAGATCCGGGTGAGGAGGGCGGCACGATCGGGATCGCGATGCCGACGCGGTCGTCCGAACGCTGGATAGCCGACGGCGAGAACATGGTGGCGCAGTTCGAGGAGGCCGGATTCGACACCGACCTCCAGTACGGCGAGGACCAGATCGAGACACAGATCAGCCAGGTCGAGAACATGATCGCGCAGGGTGTGGACCTGCTGGTGATCGCGGCGATCGACGGCGCCTCGCTCGGCAATGTCCTCTCCCAGGCCGCGGACGCCGAGATCCCGGTGGTCTCCTACGACCGGCTGCTGATGGACAGCGAACACGTCGACTGCTACGCGACGTTCGACAACGAGCAGGTCGGCGAGCTCCAGGCGCAGTACATCGTGGACTCCCTCGGCCTCGCGGACGGCGAGGAGGGCCCGTTCACCGTCGAGCTGTTCGCGGGGTCACCCGACGACAACAACACCCGGTACTTCTTCGACGGCGCGCTCAGCGTTCTCCAGCCGTATCTGGACGGCGGCCAGCTCGTGGTGCGATCCGGCCAGACCGAGCTGAACGCCGTGACCACCGAGCGCTGGTCGGGCTCGGAGGCGCAGGACCGGATGGACGACCTGCTGACGGCCGACTACCGCGGCGAGCGGATCGACGCGGTGCTCTCGCCCTACGACGGGATCTCGCTCGGCGTCATCGCGGCGCTCAAGAGCGTCGGCTACGGCACCGAGGCGCAGCCGCTTCCCGTGGTGACGGGCCAGGACGCGGAGCTGGCGTCGGTCCAGTCGATCGTCGCGGGCGAGCAGACGCAGACGGTCTACAAGGACACCCGCGAGCTGGCCAGGCAGGCCGTGGCGATGGGCCAGGCGCTGCTGAACGGCGAGGAGTGCGAGGCCAACGACACCGAGACGTACGACAACGGCGTCAAGGTCGTCCCGTCCTTCCTGCTGGAGCCGGTGAGCATCGACGCGGAGAACTACCAGCTGCTGATCGACGAGGGCTACTACACCGAGGCCGATCTCGCGTCATGACCAGCGAACCGACCGGCCCCGTGCTTCAGATGCGGGGCATCACCAAGGCGTTTCCCGGGGTGCGCGCCCTGGACGGGGTGGACCTCACCGTCGCGCCCGGGGAGATCCACGCGATCTGCGGGGAGAACGGCGCGGGCAAGTCCACCCTGGTGAAGATCCTCTCCGGGGTGCATCCGCACGGCAGCTACCGCGGCGAGATCCTGTTCGAGGGCGAGCCCTGCCGGTTCCGGGACATCCGGGCCAGCGAGGCGCGCGGGATCGTGATCATCCACCAGGAGCTCGCGCTGATCCCGCAGCTGTCCATCGCCGAGAACATCTTCCTGGGCAACGAGCGCGCCGGGCGCGGCGGGATCATCTCCTGGTCCGACACGCTGCGCGAGACCGAGGCGCTGATGCGCAGCGTCGGCCTCACCGGGGAGCACCCCCAGACCCCGGTGGCGGCGCTCGGCGTGGGCAAGCAGCAACTCGTCGAGATCGCTAGGGCGTTGGCCAAGCGCGTCAGGCTGCTGATCCTGGACGAGCCGACCGCCGCGCTCAACGACGAGGACTCCCGCGAGCTGCTGCGGCTGATCACCGGGCTGCGGGAGCAGGGCATCGCGTGCGTCCTGATCTCCCACAAGCTGGGCGAGGTCCGCCAGGTCGCCGACACCGTCACCGTCCTGCGGGACGGGCGGACGGTGGAGACGCTGCCCATGGCCACCACGTCGGAGGAGCGGATCATCCGCGGGATGGTGGGGCGTGAGCTGGAGCAGTTCTACCCGGAGCGCACCCCGTACACCGGCGAACGCGCCGGGCAGGTGGCGCTTGCCGTCTCCGACTGGACCGTGCGGCACCCGCTCGACCAGCAGCGCCGCGTGGTCGACTCCGTCTCGCTCGAGGTGCGGCACGGGGAGATCCTGGGCCTCGCGGGGCTGATGGGCGCGGGCCGCACCGAGCTGGCGATGAGCGTCTTCGGGCGCTCGTGGGGGCGTTACGAGCGCGGCACCGTCGCCGTGCACGGCCGCGAGGTCTCCACGCGGACGGTCTCGGACGCGATCGCGAGCGGCATCGCGTATGTCACCGAGGACCGCAAGACCTATGGCCTCAACCTCCTCGACAGCATCGCGCGGAACATCTCCCTCGCCGCCCTGCCCAAGGTGGCCCGCCGCGGATTCGTCGACGAGCACGCCGAGACGCGCGTGGCCGAGGGGTTCCGCGGCTCGATGAACATCAAGACACCCACGGTCTTCGAGCAGGTCGGGCGGCTCTCCGGCGGCAACCAGCAGAAGGTCGTGCTGTCCAACTGGATCAACACCGGGCCCGAGGTGCTGATCCTGGACGAGCCCACGCGCGGCATCGACGTGGGCGCCAAGTCCGAGATCTACACCGTCATCGACCAGCTCGCCGCCCAGGGCAAGGCCGTGATCGTCATCTCGTCCGAGCTGTCCGAACTCCTCGGCATCTGCGACCGCGTGGCCACCATGACCGCGGGCCGCCTCACCGGAATCCTCGACCGCGCCGAAGCCACCCAGGAGGCGCTCATGCGACTGATGACCGGCACCGACGAGCAGGCGGGAGCGGGAGCGTGAGCCCTGTCATAGGCAAGCTGACCACCGTCGTGGCCAGGTCGCTGCGCACCAACATGCGGCAGTACGGGATGCTGATCGCCCTGGTGGCGCTGCTGGCCGTCTTCCAGATCTGGACCGGCGGCGACGTCCTGCTCCCCCGCAACGTCTCCAACATCATCAACCAGAACGGCTACATCCTGATCCTCGCGATCGGGATGATGATCGTCATCATCAACGGCCATATCGACCTCTCCGTCGGCTCGATCGCCGGGTTCTCCGGGGCCGCCGCGGCCGTGATGATGCTCGAACACGACATCCCCTGGCAGCTCGCCCTCTTTCTCGCGCTGCTGATCGGCGCGGCGATCGGCGCGTGGCAGGGCTTCTGGATCGCCTATGTCGGGCTGCCGTCGTTCATCGTGACGCTGGCGGGCATGCTGCTCTTCCGGGGCGCCACCCGCATCCTCCTCGAAGGCCGCACCTGGTCGGGGCTGCCCCAGGGGTTCCAGGACATCAACCAGGGCTTCCTGCCCGAGGTCGGCCCCGACACCAACTACCACAACCTCACCGTCCTGTTGGGCCTGGCCGTCTGCGCGGTGGTGGTCATCCAGGAGTGGCGGACCAGGCGGCAGCAGAGGGACTACGACCTCAACGTGCTGCCGCGCGAGCTGTTCGTGCTCAAGTGCGCGGCGATCGTGGCGGCCGTCATGGCGTTCTCCCTCACCCTGGCCAGCTACCGCGGCGCCCCCGTCGTCCTGCTGATCCTCGGCGGGCTGCTGGTGCTGCTCGGCTTCGTGATGCGCAACTCCGTCATCGGCCGCCATGTCTACGCCCTGGGCGGCAACCGCGCCGCGGCCCAGCTGTCCGGGGTGAAGTATCGCCGTGTCACCATGGCGGTGTTCATCAACATGGGCGTCCTCTCCGCGCTCGCTGGCTGCGTGTTCACCGCCCGCACCGGCACCGCCACCACGGGCGCGGGGAACCTCTTCGAACTGGAGGCGATCGCGGCGGCGTTCATCGGCGGCGCCTCCATGAGCGGCGGCGTCGGCACCGTACTCGGCGCCGTCATCGGCGGCCTCGTCCTCGGCGTCCTCGACAACGGCATGCAACTCCTCAAGATCGGCGAAGACTGGCAGCAGGTCATCAAGGGCCTGGTCCTCCTCATCGCCGTCGCCTTCGACGTGTGGAACAAGCGCAGGGGCCTCACCAGCCGGGCATGACACACCGGCGGGGCGCGGCCCGCGGGCTCCTGACGTCACCGAACTCCCTAGGAGCCCTTGTCTCATGTCCCCTTCACCGACGACGCCCCCGAGCACAGCCCACGCCATGGCTCCCGCCGACGCGCCCCCGCGGCGGGAGCCGTTCGGCGCGCTGCCCGACGGTACGCCCGTGGCCCGCTGGACCCTGGCCAGGGGCGGCACACGCCTGGGCGTGCTCGACCTCGGCGGCATCGTGCAGACCCTGGAGGTGCCGGACCGCCAGGGGCGCGTGGCCAACGTGTCGCTCGGCTTCGCCACCGCCGAGCCCTATATGACCGACTCGCCCTACTTCGGGGCGCTGATAGGGCGCTTCGGCAACCGCATCGCCCAGGGCCGCTTCACCCTCGACGGCACCACGCACCAGGTGCCGGTCAACGAGGCACCGCACAGCCTGCACGGCGGCGAGACCGGCTTCGACAAGCGCCTGTGGGACGTCACCCCGAACGGGCCCGCGGGGCTGGCGTTGCGCCTGACCAGCCCCGCGGGCGAGATGGGCTTCCCCGGAACGCTCTCGGTCACCGTCGCGTACACGCTGGAGGAGAACGGCGCCTTCCGCATCGACTACCTGGCGACGACCGACGCCCCCACGGTGGTGAACCTCACCAACCACACCTATGTCAACCTCGGGGGCGAGGGCTCGGGCCCGGTCGCGGGGCACCGCCTGGCGCTGGCCGCGAGCCGCTATCTGCCCGTGGACGCCACGCTGATCCCCACGGGCGAGCTGGCCGATGTGCGCGGCACACCGTTCGACTTCAGGGCGGCCAAGCCCATCGGCCAGGACCTCCGCGCGGGGCACCCCCAGCTGCTCGCCGCCCAGGGATACGACCACTGCATGGTGCTCGACAAGGGCCCGACCGAGACCCCAGGGCACGCGGCGACGCTGCACGACCCGGGCTCAGGGCGGGTGATGACCGTCTCCACGACCGAGCCCGGCGTGCAGCTCTACAGCGGGAACTTCCTCACCGGCTCGCTCGCCGGGCCATCAGGGCGCGCCTACCGGCAGGGCGACGCCGTGTGCCTGGAGACCCAGCACTTCCCCGACGCGCCCAACCGGCCCGCGTTCCCCTCGACCGTGCTGCGCCCCGGCGAAACGTTCCGCTCGACCACGGTGCACGGCTTCACGGCACGGTAGGCGCGTCCGGCAGCTCCTCGATCGCGATCGTCGGATAGAGCGCGCGCATGTGGCCGCAGCGGGGGTTGGGGGCCGGGCCGCAGCCGGGGTGGGCTCGCGTTGGCGCCTACGCCGGCAGCACCCAGATCGGGTTGCTGTAGAACCACAGGTCGAGCCACGGGTCGGCGTCGCCGAGGACATCGAGGGCCGGGCCCGCGGGGTCCACGCCCGCGCCGTTCAGTCCCGGCTGGCTCCGACGGCCGTCCGTGCCGCGCAGGCGGACATAGAGCGGGCGGTCGACGCGGCCCAGGCGGTGGGTCAACGTGACCTCGCCGGTGGACTCGTTGACGTCGAACGACTTCACCACCCGCGTGTCGGGGGCGTGGAAGGCGTCCCTGTCGTCCGCCTCGCCCGTGACGACGCCCTGGATGACGTCGACGCGCGCCAGCTCGGGCACGAAGCCCGCCCAGTTGGGGCCGTTGGCCAGGGACACCTTGATCGTCAGCTCGACCTCGGCGCCGCGCCTGACGTGCAGGGTGCCGCCCAGCGTGGCCGAGCGGTTGCCGCCCCGCAGCCGTGCGTCGAGCCCCGAGATCAGCCCGCCGTGGTCCACCCAGATACGGCCCGCACGGATGCCCTCCATGACGGCGGAGTAGGTGAACCCGGTCGCGCCGACATGGGTGCGGCTGTACTGGCCGGGCCAGAAGTCGCCCGCGGTCAGGTTGAGCCCTGAGCCGCGGTAGACGGGGTCGGAGTGGAAGCCGTTGGCGTCGAAGTCGGTGTCATCGGGCCTGGTGGCGGTGTCCGCGTAGTTGACGTGCGAGTCGGAGTTGGCGGAGATGGACCACGCCTTGCCCTCGGAGAGCAGGCTGTCCCACAGGCCGCCCACGGTCGCCGTCATCCAGTCGAAGCCGCCCCAGGTGCGGTAGCTCTCGGCCGGGTAGCCGGGGAACGAGTTGGGCCCTGGGCTGCCCGCGTAGTAGCCGCGCCCGCCGCCCGGGCCGTGCGGCTCGGGGATGCCCGCGGCCTGGTGGCCCGGCGCGCCCTCGAAGCCGACGGCGATGCGCGGCTGCGCGTCGCGCCACGCGCGGATCTCGTGCGGGGAGTCGACGCCCTGGCGCGAGGGGTGGTTGGCCAGCATGAGCGCGTCGCGGACCGCGCGGCGCCGCACCTGCCCGGCGAGGAAGTCGAGCCCGGCGATGGCCAGGGCCTCGTTCTGCGGGGTGTTGCCGCTTGCGTTGTTGACGCTGCCGTCGTAGTCCGTCTCGAACCGCTTGAGGACATCGACCTCGTTGCGGCCCGGGTGCACGAACACGGTGCCGTGCTCGGCGGCCGGGATGTTCCACTCGAGGCCCTGGAAGACCAGCGTGTCCTCGTGGGCCGAACGGGCCGCCACGATGTCGGGGTTGACGCGCTCGACGCCGATCCTGGAGTGCTGCGCGCCGCCGTGGTCGGTGATCACCATCCAGTCGAGGCCGTTGCGGGCGCCGTTGCGGACCTGGTCGATCACCCGGTACTGGCCGTCGGAGCTGTACTGGGTGTGGATGTGGTGGTCACCGGCGAGCCACAGCAGCCGCCCGCCGCCGTTGCCGCCGCCGTCGGCGGGGCGGGCCGCCGCGGTGCCCGCACCGGCACCGGCGAGCACGCCAGCCCCGGCCACGCCCGCGCCGAGCAGCCCGGCGCGGCGCAGCATCGAACGGCGGGAGAGCTGGTCGGGGTCGAGCTCGCTGTCGGGAACGGCCGGGTCCATCGCCGCGGGCAGCGGTCTGGAGTCGTAAGCCTCGTCGTGGTCGTGCGCGTGGTCGTGGTCGTGCGCGTGGTGGTGGCCGTGACCGTGGTGATGCCCCATGTGTGCGCTCCCAGGTGGTTCATGCCGGAACTTCGGTATGTCTGCCGGGGGCACTCTTGGGGCACCGAGTGAACGCCGGGTGAGAAGCGGGGGGCGGGCGCCATAACGCTCGGCGCGCGCCCCCCGCCCGCGCTCAGGCCAGCCGGATCACGTTCCAGGACAGCGGCTCGAGACGGGCCGTCAGCACCCCTTCGGCCAGGGTCGTTCCCGCGCTCTGGCGCGGGGTGACGCGGTCGGGGTCGGCCGCGGTGTTGCGCGCGTCGGGGTCGGCGTCGGCCAGCACGCTGTGCTCGACGACCTCGCTCAGGCCCAGGCCGCGCAGCGTGACGTCGAGCGGCAGCGAACGGGTCAGGTCGCGGTTGACGGCGAAGATCGTGACCGCGCCCGTCTCCTCGTCGCGCACGGCCGTGGCGTGCAGCAGGTCCACCTCGCCATAGCGCTCGGTGGTGTGGCGCGGGCTCTCGGGCCGCACGTCCAGGACGGTGCCGCGCCCGTACCGCGACGCCTGTGCGAAGGGGTGGAACGTGGTCTGGCGCCACGCGGCGCCGCCGGGCTCGGTGGCTATCGGGGCGATGACGTTGACCAGTTGGGCCAGGCAGGCCACCTTGACGCGGTCGGCGTGGCGCAGCAGGGCGATCAGCAGGGAGCCGAAGACGACGGCGTCGGTGACGCTGTAGTTGTCCTCCAGCAGCCGGGGCGCCTCGGCCCAGTCCTCGCCGCGGCCCTCGCCGGAGAGCGTGGGGGCGCTGCCGTCCTGGTACCAGACGTTCCACTCGTCGAACGAGAGGTTGATGCGCTTGTCCGACTTCAGGCGCGCGCCGACGTGGTCGGCGGTGGCCACGACGTTCTCGATGAACGACTCGGTGTCCACGGCCGAGGCCAGGAAGGAGTCGCGGTCGCCGTCGCGCTCGTAGTAGTAGGCGTGCAGGGAGACGTGGTCGACCAGGTCGTAGCAGTGGGACAGGACGGTCGCCTCCCACGCGGCGAACGTCTCCATCGTCTGAGACGAGCTGCCGCACGCGACCAGCTCAAGGCCGGGCTCGATCTGCCGCATGGCGCGGGCGGTCTCCGCGGCCAGGCGGCCGTACTCGTCCGCGGTCTTGTGGCCGGTCTGCCAGGGGCCGTCCAGCTCGTTGCCCAGGCACCACAGCCGGATGCCGAACGGGTCCTTGTCGCCGTGCGCGACGCGGCGCTCGGACAGCTCGGTGCCGCCTGGGTGGTTGGCGTACTCCAGGAGCTCGATGGCCTCGGCGACGCCGCGCGTGCCGAGGTTGAGCGCCATCATCGGCTCGCCGCCGACCTTGCGGACGAAGTCGATGAACTCGCTCAGCCCGAACTGGTTGGTCTCCGTGGACCGCCACGCCAGGTCGAGGCGGCGCGGCCGCTCCTCCTTCGGGCCGACGCCGTCCTCCCACTTGTAGCCGGAGACGAAGTTCCCGCCCGGGTAGCGAATCGCGGTCACCCCCAGCTCCCTGACCAGGTCAAGGACGTCACCGCGCAGGCCCTCCGCGTCGGCGGTGGGGTGGCCCGGCTCGTGGACGCCCGTGTAGACGCAGCGGCCCAGGTGCTCCACAAAGGAGCCGAACAGGCGCGGGTCGACGGGCGAGACGGTGAAGTCGCGGTCGAGGGTGAAGCGGGCGGAGTGCGGTGCGTCGCTCATGCGAATCCCTGGTCGGTATTTCGTGCAACGATCGGAGTTGCGAACAAACGGTAGAAGCGGGCCGTTCACCCGTCAACAGGGCGAACGGCCCCGTGCCGCGCGTCACTGTCCCGCGAGCCCGGTGTGGGCGACGCCGCGCACGATCTGCCGCTGGAAGAAGACAAACACGATCAGCAGCGGCAGCCCGCCGATGATCACGGACGCCATGACCTGGGCGTAGCGGACGCCATAGGTGGACTGGACGTTGACCAGGCCGACGGGCAGCGTCATGGCGTTGGGGTCGGTGGTCACCAGGAAGGGCCACAGGTGTTGGTGTTGTAGTAGAGGACGATCGGGTGCGTGTCGAGCGGCACCGCGTACTGCCGCCCCTCGACGGCGCCGCGGGTCCACAGGTTCTCCGGGAAGTCGGCCGGTGTGACGCCGTGTTCGGCCAGCAGGTCGAGGTCGAAGGGATTCAGCAGGCGGCCGGGCGCGAACCCGGTCAGCCGCGCCATGTGCAGCACGGCCACCTCGGGCGCCCGGCCGCCCGCGCCCGCCATGCCCAGCTTGGTGTAGTAAGGGGCGCCCCACTCCAGCGTGGCGTCGTCCAGGTGGATGCCGGGGTGCTCGGCACGGAAGGCGTCCAGCATGGCGGCCATGTTGACGCCGTCGCCGCCGCCGAAGAGGTGCCAGTAGCGCAGCCGGGTCTGCCCCGCGCCACCCGTGCTGGGCGCGACGCACCCGGCCGCCCCCACGGCGGCCAGCGCCCCCACCCCGGCGAACGCCCCGAGCAGCGCCCGGCGACTCGGCCCTGGCGGTGACAGGGATGATCCAGGCGGTGACAGAAATGGTCCAGGCGGTGACAGAGATGAAGGATTCATGACGCGGCCCGCCCTCATGTTCGTCATCCCGAACGGAGATCGGAGATACGAACGAGAACGTAGGTGCGCCCGCGCCCGGGGTCAACGGGTTGGACACAGAAGAAAAGAGGGCCGGATCGACGACCCGGCCCGTTCCCTTAGCCAGCGAACGGCGGCTGTGCGACGCCATGGCCCGCGTTCGGGAGGACCAGGACCGAGCCCGCCAGGGGCTCGCTCGCCCGGTCCGTGCCGGTCGCGGCCGTGGTGATGTACAGGTCGCGCAGGTCGGCGCCGCCGAACGCGCACGCCGTCGGGCGCGACACCGGCACCGCGACCTCGCGGTCGAGCGCGCCGTCGGGCGTGAAGCGGCGGACCGCGCCGCCGCCCCAGAACGCCACCCACAGGCACCCGTCCGCGTCCACGGTCATCCCATCGGGGGCGCCGGAGAGCCCCTCGGTGTCCACCAGCGTCCTGCGCCCGCGCACCCCACCGCCGTCCGTGACGTCGAACACGTCAACGCGCCGGGTCGGGGTGTCGATGTAGTACATGAGCGAGCCGTCGGGGCTCCAGCCGATGCCGTTGCTCACCGTGGCGTCGGACACCACGAGCGACGCCGAGCCGTCGGCGAGCACGCGCGTCAACGTGCCCCCGCCCGGCGCCTCGTCGTACCGCATCGTGCCCGCCCACAGCGAGCCGTCGGGCGCGACGGCGGCGTCGTTCCCCCGCCGCCCCGGCACCGCGTCCCGCACCAGCCAGCGGAACGCGCCCGCCTCGTCGTAGAGCCCGACGCCGTCCCGCAGGTTCACCACCAGGCCGCCGCCCGCACGCGGCTTGGCCGCCCCGACGTGCTGCTCCGTGGTCAGCACGGTGCGGCGCCCGCTGCCCGGGTCGTAGTGGTGGATCCGGGAGGTGAGGATGTCCACCCAGATCAGCCGCCCCGTGGCCGGGTCCCATGTGGGCCCCTCCCCCAGCTCGGCCCGCCCGCGCACCGCCGTCTCCAGCGTCCTCACCACGTTCTCCGCCCCTCCGACGTCGATCAGCCGCGGCCGTGGTGGCCGAGGCGTTCGGACAGCTCGTTCGCTCCCTTGACGGCCAGCTCCGCCAGCTCCCGCTGCCGGTCCGCGCTCCAGCGGATCATCGGCACCGAGACGCTCAACGCCGCCACCACGCTCCCCGCCCTGTCCCTGACCGGGGCGGCCACGCAGCTCACATCGGGGTTGGACTCCCGCTGCTCGGACGCCAGACCCCGCTCCCTGACCTCGGCAAGCACCTCGCGCAGCGCGCTCGGCGAGGTGATCGAGTTGGGCGTCATCCGCGGCAACTCGCCCTCGGGAAGCCGCTTGTGAAGCTCCTCGTCGGACAGCGAGGCCAGCAGCATCTTGCCGACGGCCGTGCAGTGCGCGGGCAGCCGCCGCCCGGCCGCGGACACCATCCGCACCGCGTGCGTGCTGTCCACCTTGGCGATGTAGATCACATCGGCGTCCTCGAGAACGGCGACGTGCACGGTCTCCCCACAGGTCTCCGCCACCGACCTCGCCACCTGCTGCCCCTCGGCCGCCAGATCGAGCTGCTCGGCATAGCGGCTGCCGAGCTGATACGTGCGCACCCCCAGCCGGAAGCGCCCCGGCTGCTCCGGGACCGGCACCAGATACGAGCGGGCCGCCAGCGTGGTGACCAACTCGTGGACCGTGGTCCTCGGCAGCTGGAGCCGACGGGTGATCTCGGGCGCGGACAGCGTTCCGTCGCCCTCGAGGAATAGCTCCAATATGTCCAACGCCCGGCTCACCGCCGGTACGCGACGCCCCATGCCCGTTGCCTCCGCCGCTCAAGTGTTCGGCATCCCGGTCGAGCGCCGGGATGCCGAACTTACGCTAACCACCGCCCGTCACCGCGGGCAATGGCGAAGACAACGCCCGTAAGGTACACACCTCACGAAGCCTGCCGGTCGCTCCCCTCCGCACCGCCGTGACCACCGACCGAGCGTAGCCTCTCGGCCACCGATCCCGGCAGCCGGTCACCCGCCCGGTCGGCGACGGCGCCCGCCGCCCTCGCCGCGGCCTGCCGCCCCGACTGGGCCGCGGAGTCCACGGTGTTCCGGACGGCGGGGTTGGCCAGCAGCCGCTCCGTCCTCTCCTTCAACTGCTCGTAGCGCTCCCGCCCTGCGCGGGCACCGAGGACGTAACCCACCGCCACTCCGGCCATGAACGTCAGCTTGCGCATGGGACGTTTCCCTTCTCCCGTCTCGACAACCGGGTAGCCCGGATACCGATTTCGATGCACCGCCTCACATGCGCTAATCTATGGGCCGCGGCAGGGACACGCCCCACCAACCGGTGAGCGTCCCGAAGCGGCGCAGTCCCCTGTAGCTCAATTGGCAGAGCAGCCGGCTGTTAACCGGCAGGTTACTGGTTCGAGTCCAGTCGGGGGAGCATCTTCCCGCCGTCACCTGAAGGGCCCCGTCCGGGGCCCTTTCCTCGTTTCGAGGCATCACTCCCCCGCGGCCGGGAACCGATCACCCATGCCCGCAGTCCCACCCTGCGTACGAGCCGCCCCGACCCGGGCGGCAGATCGTATGAGCAGCTATGCTGCGGCAGACGGCGCGCACAGATGTGCGCGGCACGCCGTGACGGGGCGGTAGCTCAGCCGGTTAGAGCAACGGACTCATAATCCGTCGGCCGTGGGTTCGAGTCCCACCCGCCCCACCCCCGGTCCCCGGGGGCTCAGCCGGAGAGGGTGTAGGTGCGGCCCTCGCGGCCCCACTCGCCGAGCCACGGGGTCTGCCCCGCGTCCATCGCGCGGATGCAGGGCCTGCCGATATGGGCGTACACCACGCGCCCGACCCGGTGCCTGGCCGCCTCGGCGGCGACCTCGCGCACGCTGGCGTGGCCGCCGACGCCGCCGCGGAACGTGATCGGCCGCGTCCAGGACGACGCGTCGGCGAAGAGCAGCCCGGCGCCCGCGGCCCAGGCGGGGAACCTGCGGAACTCCGGCGCCCAGACGGCCAGCAGGCCGTCCAGCTCGATGCGGTAGCCGAACGTCGGGTGCGAGGTGTGCTCGACCGGGCGCGCGCGCAGCCGGAGCGCGCCCAGGGTGAGGTCGGCGGCGCGCGCGGCGAGGCCGCGCTCGGCGGCCATCCGCCGCAGCGGCGCGCGGAGTTCGGCCTGTTCGTCGGTGACGAGCCAGGCGTCCACGCGCGGCGGCGGGTCCGCGCCGGGGCCGCCGTCCAGGACCACCGCGTGGCCCGCGTGCCGCACCAGCAGCCCCGCGGGGGCGAAGCGCGGCGAGTTCATGGCGCCGACCCCGAGCAGGGTCAGCCGCAGGTGCTTGGGCAGCGCTCGGCCCTCCGTGGTCGGCTGATCCGGCCGTGGCCGCACCGTAAGGCCCGCCACGCGGCGCCACCGCGGACCCCTCCCCCGGTCGGCGCGCCGCGGGCCGGGGACGGCCGCGGAAGCGGTCGGGGAATCAGGGGCTCAGGGAGTCGTGGCGGCCCGGTCGGAGTCGCCGCGCAGCACGCAGAACTCGTTGCCCTCGGGGTCGGCGAGGACCGCCCAGCCCGTGCCGTCGGGGTTCCGGTGATCGGCGACAAAGGTGGCGCCGAGGCCGAGCAGCCGTTCCACCTCCTGCTCGCGCGAGGTCTCAGGGCGCAGGCACAGATGGATCCGGTTCTTGGTCGTCTTGGGCTCGGGCACCTGGTTGAAGTACAGCGCCGGGCCCTCCGCCAGCCGCACCTCGGTCTCCGGATCGCCCGGCTTGTCCTCAGGATGCAGCGGGCGGCCGGTCACCGCGCTCCAGAAGCGGGCCAGCTCATAGGCGTCCGCACAGTCGATCGCCACGTTCTGCACTGCCGAGACCATGGGTGCGAGCATGCCCGATGCCCGCTCCCGACGCCACCGAGTTGCGCCCGTGCCGCCCCTGGGCGGCAGGGCGCGCTGTGGAGACTCACCGGATCGGCCCGGCAGCTCGATGCCAGCCTCATCCGCCTGCCCGCCGAGGGCCGCGTCGACGAGCACCGGGAGAGCGGCCTTGACGTGCTGCTGCTCGTCCTCGCGGGCGCGGGGACCCTCGTCGACGGCGCGCGGTCGGTGCCGCTCACGGTCGGCGCCCTGGTCTGGCTGCCGCGCGACGCCCGCCGCTGCGGCGAGCGGCTCGCGACGAGCTGACCACCCCGCCATTTCGGGGACGTGTTCGAGCGGTAACGGAACGCTAGGGACCGGGATCAACGGGGAACGCTCCCCTGGTGAATCGCGCCGCGCGGTCCCACGCGTGGCTCTCGCCAGCTACTCCACAGCCACCGACGCCCCCACCGTCAGCGAGCCCTCAGCGAGCGAGGAATGCCGTGCCCCGGAGCTGCCTGGTCCAACTCCCTTTCCCCTCGAGCCATGAACCCGATCCCCTTCTGTCGCACTATTACGACGACTACGACGTGAGATTCCGGTCCCTCGTTCCCGAGTACTTCATTCCGGGCGAAGGGCTGTGGGAGATGCCCCTGTGGGTCGCCCATCTGACCGCCCTGCTCGACACCGCGGGAATCGCGTCCGCCTTCTCCGACCTGTCGAGAACGCCCGCCGAGCCGGACGCCTGCGCCGCCCCGCTGCTGGCCGCGACGGCCCCGGGCGATCTGGTCCTCGTCTCGCCCCTCGCCCAGAACTTCCGCCTCGCGCTCGACGTGGCCGGGCGCCTGGAGCGCGCGGGGCGCCGGGTCGTCCTCGGCGGCAACATGGCCCCGCTCGCCCCGGAGGGCTCCGTTCACGCGGTGCACCGGGGGCAGCTCGACAACGCCTTCGTGCGCAGGCTCGTGGGGCTCGCCTCGGGGGCCGGAGGCGGCCTGGCGAAGCCTCTGCTGCCGGGGCTCGCGTCCGAGCCGATCACCTGGGCGCCCGACTACCGCCACCTCGGCGGCTACCAGGGGCAGGTGCCCCTGCTGCGGCTCAACGCCAGCCATGGGTGCCTGTACCGGTGCTCGTTCTGCGGGGACGCCTGGAGCAAGCAGCTCACCCTCGTGGACAAGAACGCGCTCGCGCGCGAGGTGGACGAGCTCACCGCCCGCTTCCCCGACACCCGGCTGATCTACATCGGCGACAAGACCTTCGGGCAGTCACGCGAAGCCGTGGGCAACCTCCTCGACGTCTTCCGCGACCGGCCCGGATACCGCTTCATCGCGCAGACCCATGTGATGCAGGTGAGGGAGTGGATCGTCGACGCCATGCGCGAACTCGGCGTCGTCGCCGTGGAGCTCGGCTTCGAATCGGCCGACTCGCAGATGCTGAAACGGCTCGACAAGCTCTCCAGGGGGCTCGACGACTACACCCAGAAGATCCACCGGTTGAACGACGCGGGCCTGAAGGTCGTGCTCAACATGATGGGCGGACTCGACGAGGAGACGGAGGCGTCGCACGACCAGACCGTGGCGTGGCTGAGGGACAACCGTTCGGCGCTGTGGCTCTTCAATCTCTACAATTTCGTGCCCTATCCGCTCACCCCCGACTTCCCGAGGCTGCGTGAGCGCATCCTCGACTGGGAATTCGCCCACTGGCGCGAGGACGCGCCCGTCGTCTACCGGCCCCGGCACCTGTCTCCCGCGGCGAGCTGGGAGCTGTTCCAGGAAAAGATCAGCACGGCGCACGACATCATCCGCGCGCCCATGACCGCTTCCACGCCCCCGCGCAGATGAGGTGACATGACGGAACTCCCCGACTTCGCAGCGCTCGTGTCCGCCGTCGCGGCGGAGGACTTCGACGCGGAGCCGCTGCCCGGATGGGCGGGCGTCGCGACGCTCTTCGGCGCCCCCACCGCCTCCCCCTCGGCAACGGACGCCGACGCCGGAACGGGCCTCGGCGCGGACCTGGGCGCGTGCCTCGGCGCGGACGGCTGGGCGGTGGCGGGCGTCCCGTTCGACGCCACCGCGAGCTCAAGGCCCGGAGCCGCCGAGGGCCCGCGCGCCATCCGCCAGGCGAGCCTGGTCTTCTCCAGCTATCTGACGAGCCTGGGCCAGTGGCCGATGCTCGACACCCGCACGGGGCAGACGTTCCGCTACCGCGCGCCGCGCGTCGCGGACGCCGGTGACCTCCATGTCTTCCCCACGGACACGGTGCGGACGTTCCAGGCCGTGGCGGCCGAGAGCCGCCGCCTGAGCCGCGCCGCGCCCCGCCTGGTCTTCCTCAACGGCGACCACTCGTGCACCTTCCCCACGTTCGCCGGATTCCGCTCGGGGCGGCTCGACCGCGGGGCGGGGCGCGTGGGGTTCATCACCGTCGACCACCACTTCGACTTCGGCAACTGGAGCGCGCTGCACGGGCCGCTGTACCACGGCTCCAACTCCCGCAGGATCAGCGAGATCCCGGACATGCGCCCCGAGGACATGGCCTTCGTCGGGGTGGGCGACGTGACGAAGTACGACCAGTACAGGGGGCTGATCGACGCGGGCTTCCACGTCGTCCCCGGCTCCCGGATCGCCAGGGACGGTGCCGCCGCCGCCCTGCGCCCCCTCGTCGACGACCTCGGCTCGCGGTGCGACACCGTCTATGTCTCCCTCGACATCGACGTGCTCGACAGCGCCGCGGCCACCGGCACGGGCCATGTGACCATGGGCGGCATCGGCACCGGCGACCTCCTGGACGTCTACGAGGCGCTTCGCGCGCTGCCCGTCGGCGCCCTCGACGTGGCGGAGGTCGCGCCCCGCTACGACCCCTCGGGCAGCACGGCCCAGATCGCTGCGCGCCTGCTCTTCGAGTTCCTCTTCCGCGCCGAGTGCGCGCCCTCGGGGCTCGCGCCCTGGTCCCGCGCCCCGTCCGACGATCCCCTGGAGCGCCGGTGAGATTCACCCCCGCCGCGGCCCAGTTCGACTGCGCCGGGCTCGCCGCGGGCCCCGGGCCCCGGCGCGAACGGGCGCTCGACGACCTGGCGGCCGAGGCCACCGGCGTCATCCACCGGGTCGGCCTGGCGGTGTTCCGCATCGGCCGCCTGCGGCTCGGCGTCGAGGAGAGCCGCGGGCTGGCGAAGGCCCTGGCCGAACGGCTCCGCGCCGCGCTGATCGCCCGCGGCGCCCCCGCGGCGATGCGGCTCGAGGTGGACAGGCCCCAGGCGACGCACGTCCCCGAGGGCTTCGCCACCCGCACCCTGCTCCCGCACCACGACGGCCAGCACTGCTCCTATCTGACGCCGAGCACCCACGATGTTCCCGAATGGGCGCCCGCCTGGCGGGAGTTCGGCGGCTCCGGCTGGACCACCACGCCCGCGCACAAGATGTACCAGGGCATCTTCCTCCCCGACGTGGGCGAGGGCCTGAGCGTCACCACGTACTACGACTGGCTCGGCATCATCGACGACGTGCGCGAGCGGCGCGGCATCGGCCCGGGCGGCGACCGGCCCGCCGCCGCGGCGCGATGGCTAGGCGCCAACCTCCGCGCAAGCCTCGCGCGTCAGCCAGAACACGGCTGCGCCTACCCGTCGTTCGGCGCCATGCTCGGCCTGGACGAGCCGTTCTGGCACGGCCTGTCGTTCCACCACGCCGAGGCCGAGCTGACGAAGGAGGAACGGGTCCGCTACCCCGCCGCCGTGCCCCTGGCCCGGCGCTGCGCCTGCGGGGAGTGCGAGGGGGAGGCGGCCCGCCTCTTCTGCCACCAGGTGCTCACGGCCACCGGGCTGACATGGCGGAGGTTTCGGAGCCGCTGGGAGGTCCTCGCCCCCGGCGAGCGCTGCGACCTGCTGTTCGGCCACAACCTCACCACGCTGCACGGCGGCCTCGCCGGCGGCCCTGGGCGGATCATCGAGCCGCTGTGCCTGGTCGTGGACAGCCCGTCAGGTCCCGCGTACGAGCGGTGGCTGGCCGCGTCCTGGCGCCGCACGCTGCCGGAGGCGCCATGATGCGAGGGCCCGCGGCCGACCGGACCGCGGGGCCGCCCACGACCGAAGGACATCCCAGGGTGCACAGCGACAGTGAGCGTTCCGCCGCGTTGGACCGCCTGGCCGAGCGGTGGGGCCTGAAGGGCCTCGAACGCGTGGGCGCAGGTCTCGAGTTCGCCGTCTACCGGGCCCTGGCCCGCGACGGCGCACCCGTCGCGGTGCGCCTCGCCCACCGGCGATTCGACGCGAACGCCAACGACCCGCACGTGGACACCAGGAGCCTTCTCCGCCAGGAATACCTGATCACCAGGCACCTGGCCGACCACGGCCTGCCGGTCGCGGAGCCGAGGGAGCTCGTCCTGGGGGACGACCCGGCGTCCCCCGACGTTCTGCTGTCCGCCTACGTCCCCGACGACGGGTCGGCCCTCGACTCCTTCGCCCTCGGGGGGCTCCTCGCCCGGCTCCACCGCCTCCCCCCGCCGCGCCTCACCCCCGTGGCGGCCGAAGGAATGTCCACCGCGAACGTGCTCGCCGCGCGCATCCGGCGCCGCTGGGCCGAGGTCGGCCGGCACGTCGACGACTGGCCAGGGCCCCCGGACGCGTCCCGCCTCGCCGAAGCGCTCACCGGGGTCGCCGAGCGCGCCCTGGTCCACCTCGACGTCCGCGGCGACAACATCCGACGCCGCCATGGGCGCCCCGTGGGCCTCATCGACTGGTCGAACGCGCTGCTCGGCACCCCGGCCGTGGAGTACGGGCGTCTGATCGAGTACGCGCGCCACCCCGAGAACCAGCTCGACCTGGCCGCGATCCGCCGGGGATACGCGGCGGAGGCGGGAGAGGCGGCCACGGCGTTCGAGCGCGACCCCTGCCTGCCGGTGTGCCGACTCGACGCCGCGCTGATGCTCGCCCTCGTCTTCCTCAGCGAGGCGCCCGACCCGACGCGCGGCCCCGAGGCGGCCGACCGCGCGCGGGAGTTGGCGCTCGGGCTGGGCGCGCCACGGGAACGGCGTTGACCGAGGCACGGGTGGCGACCGCGGGCGCCCCCGCGCGGCCCCCCACCTACCGCGCGGTCCTGGGCATCCCCGCCTTCAGGCGGTTCTTCGCCAGCCGCGCCGTCTCCCTCGCGGGCGACGCCGTGGTCCCCACCGCGCTCACCCTCGGCCTCGCCGAACGCGGCGGCGGAGCCGGATGGCTCGGCGCCCTGCTCGCCGCGGCGCTGGTGCCCAAGCTGCTCTTTCTCACCCTCGGCGGAGTGGCGGCCGACCGCAGCCCCAAGCTGCCGCTCATGGCCGCTTCCGCGGTCGTCTGCGGCGCGGCCCAGCTCCTCTCCGCGCTGCTCCTCGTCACGGGCGGCGGCCTGGGGTGGGTGCTCGCCTGCCAGGCCGGCTACGGCGTCTCGGCGGCCCTCGGCCACCCCGCCACCTTCGGCTACCTGCCGCACTGCGTCGGGCCCGAGCACCTGGGAACGGCCAACGCCCTGCTCTCGGCGTGGATCGGCGCCGCGGCGCTGCTCGGGCCCGCCCTGACCGCCGCGCTGGCCGCGCTCGGCAGCCCGTCCCTCGCGCTCGCCCTCGACGGGATCTCCTTCCTCATCGCCGCGCTCCTGCTGACGGGGCTGCCGCGCGGCGGCCCCACGGGCCGCGTCCCCGGCGGCCTCGCCGCCCTCCGCGAGGGCTGGTGGGAGCTGCGCCGACTCCCCTGGCTGCTGCGCCTGACCGTCATCAACAGCCTGGTGCTGCTGCTGGTCACGGCGCCGTTCATGGTCCTCGGTCCCGAGCTGGTGCTCGACATCTCGCCGAACGGCTGGGCGCTGCTGATGCTGCTCTTCGCCGCGGGCGAGCTGCTCGGCAGCCTGGTCGGCGGGCGCCTGCGCCGCGACCGGCCGCTGCGCGACGCCGCCCTGTGCCTGCTCGGCATGGGGCTGCCCCCGCTGCTGCTCGCCACCGGGTCGGGCCTCGGGCCGCTGTGCGTCGCCGAAGTCCTCGCGGGGGCCGGGATCGGCGCCCACACGACGCTGGTCAACACCGCGGTGCACCGTTCGGCGACGCCGGAACGCCTCTCCCGCGTCTCGTCCCTCGCGTCGCTCGGAACGTTCGCGTTCCTTCCCCTCGGCTATGTGCTGGCCCCGGCGCTTGCCGCGTTCCTCGGGCCCGCGCCCCTGCTGTGGGCGGCGGCCGCCTGGACCCTGGCCTCGGTCGTCACGCTGGTGTCGAGCCGCGAGCTGTGCGCGTTCCGCGGGCCCGAGCGCGTCCACGAGGTGGCCGGATGACGGGGGAGACGTCGCGCGTCGAACGCTTCGAGCGCGTCCAGCGTTTCGAACGGGTCGGGGACGCCGCACGGGGCGGCTCGGCGGCGCTGCTCTCCGGTGGCGTGGAGCACTCCCTCGCCTGGTTCGAGGCCGAGGAGGGAAGGATCAGCCCGACCCACCACTATCTGGCCGTGCGGGGCGCGCGGGGCGCCGTGGCCGCGCTGGCCGCCTGCTACCCCGTGCCCCACACGGCCGCGCACCGCGCCTACGCGGCCAGGGAGGTGCTGCTCGGCGACCCGTGCCGGGCGTTGACCGACCGGATTCCGGGGGACGGGCAAGGGGGCGGGGAGCGGGGCGGGGAGCGGGGCGGGGAGCGGGCCGCGGCCGAGGCGCGGCTCGCGGCGCTGCGCGACCGGCTGCCGCCCGCCGCCACGGACACCCTCGCCGTGGTCACGCCGGGCTCCGTCCGCCCCGGGGTGGTCGGCCGCCCGGCGGGCACCAGGGCCGAACGCCTCGCGACCGTGGGGTCGCTGGTGACCGCGGTGGAGGAGCTGGCCGCCGAACTCTCCCTGCCCGTCGTCCTGTTCGGGCACCTCAGGGACGAGCCCGCCGATGCCGACCTGCACCATGTCCTGGGCGCCCGTGGCTACGCGGCGGTCACGGTGGGCGCCGACGCGGTGCTCGACGCGCGCTTCGCCGACCTCGACGCCTACTTCGCGAGCTTCCCCGAGCGCCGGCGCAGAGCGCTCCGCAGGGAGCGCAGGCGCTTCCTCGATGCCGCCCCCGGCGTCACGCTGCACGGGCCCGAAGGGCTCACCCCCGACCTGGTCCAGCTCCAGCTCGACCGGTACCGGCGCTATGGCCACCGCGGCGACGCGGGCGCGGTCATCGACCGCTTCGCACGGGCGGCGCGCATCCCCGGGCTCAAGGTCCTCAGGGCGGACGCCGCGACGGGGCCGATGGGCTTTGTCGCCTTCTACGAGGACCTGCCGGGGCGCAGGCTGGTCCCGCGGCTGGGAGCGGCCGTTCGGGCGGACGCGTTCAGCTACTTCAACGTCACCTACTACGAGCTCGTCGCCCATGCCGCCCGGCTCGGCGGAGTGCGCATCCACTACGGCGACTCGACCTACCGGGCGAAGACCCTCAGGGGCTGCCGCCTGGTCCGTCTCACCACCTATGTGCGCAGCCCCGACCCGCGCCTGAACGCGCTGCTGCGGGACGCGGGCGCCCTGCGCACCCGGCTCGAGGAGGGGGAGCTGCCCGCCCTCGCCCACGGCACGGCACGACATGGCACGGCACCCGGAAGGCGCGACGCATGACATCGGCGGACCAGGCTCAGGTCCCTGCCCAGGACCCTGCTCAAGACCCTGACCAGGAGCCTGTTCGGGACCGGGCCCCTGCCCGGGCCCCGGCGGGCGCGCGGCGCCGCGGGCGGCCCGCCGGTGTGCTCTTCGACGCGGCGGACACGTTGTTCACCCTGTCCCCCTCCCTGCCCGAGCTGGTCACCGAGCTCGTCGGGAGCCATGGCGGCCCCTGGGCCCCCGACCGGATCGGGCGTGCCTTCGACGGCCTCGGCCCGTTCGACTGGCCCGACGACCAGCCCACGCATGACGCGCGGCTGTGCGCCTGGGCCGCCTTTGTCGAGGGGCTGCTCGAGGCGTCGGGCATCGAGGGGATCGACGCGGCCCGCCCCGCGATCGCCAGGGCCGCAGCCGCGGTGGTCACGCAGCCGCGGCGCTACGGCGTCTTCCCCGATGTCGCCCCGGTCCTGGACCTGTTGGCCGCCAGCGGGCTGCCGGTCGGCATCGTCTCCAACTTCGACGAGCTGCTCTTTGACATCCTGCGGGCCACGGGGCTCGACTCGTGGTTCCCGGTGGTGGTGACGTCCTACCGCACGGGGGTCCCCAAGCCCGACCCGCTGATCTTCGGGGAAGCCCTGCGCAGGACCGGCATGGATCCCGCGCGGACGTACCACGTGGGCGACTCCCTCCACTCGGACATGGGCGGGGCGCGCGCGGCGGGCCTACGCGGGGTCCTGCTCGACCGGACGGGCGCGCACCCGGGGTACGCGGGGGCCAGGATCGCCTCGCTGCTCGACCTGCCCGCGCTGCTTGGCCTTGGAACGCCCGCGCTCCGCGAGGAGTTCGGCGACGACGGCGGGGGCGACGGCGACGACGGCGGCCATGGCGGCCGTGGCGGCCGTGGCGGCCGTGGCGCGATCAGCTCGCCCGGGCGCGCGGCTCGTTGATGCCAGCCCCGCGGGCGAGGGACACGGTGGTCACCGGGCTCGGGTTCTGCCTGCCGGGACCCACGGGGCCGACCTTCACGGCGGAGGACGTGTGGCGCATCGCCTCGCGCGGGCAGATTTCACCGCTCCAGGGGAGGTGTCCTTCAGGGCGGTGCGGCTCACCCCGGCGATGTTCGACGAACGGCTGCCCGGCATCCCGGCGTTCTTCTCCCGGCACTACACCCCCCGTGCACCGCTACGGCCTGGTCTCGCTCGCCGAGGCGTGCGCCGACGCCAGGCTCGAACATCCCGTCCGACGTGCTCGCCAGGACCGCCGTGCTGGTCGGCCGCGGGTCGGTCGACACCAACGTCGGCAGCTGTCTCTCCGTCCTGCACGCCGACCCCGAGACCACCGAACCCGCCGCGGCCACACACCACGGTTGTTCATGGGGGGCGCGTGAATCGCACATTCAGGCCGCCCGACGGATGCACGACGCCGCGCTCCTGACGCGGCCCCCGATTGCCGCCCATGGGAGGGTGGCTACCCCCGGGGACGGCCGAGCGCCTACAGTGCCACTCGGCCGAACCCCGGCCACGACCGGAACGCACCGCGCGAACGGGAGCGGACGCATGGCTGAAAGGACCGAGGCGCTGGTCGTCCAGCACACGCCGGGCGGCGGCCCGGGACGGTGGGCCGGGTGGCTCGCGGAGGGCGGGCTCGACCTGCGCGTCGTGCACGCCTACGCGGGCGAGCCGCTGCCCGGCAGGCTCGACCACGCGGCGCTGCTCGTGCTCGGCGGCGCCTATCTGCCGGACGACGACGATCGGGCGCCCTGGCTGGCGCCGACCCGCGGGCTGGTGCGCGACGCGCTGGACCGGGAGACCCCGATGGTCGGGATCTGCCTGGGCGGCCAGCTGCTCGCGACGGTCGCGGGCGGAGCCGTGCGGGCCGAGCACGGGGAGCCCGAGTTCGGCAGCACGCGCCTGACGCTGCGCGCCGAGGCGGCCGACGACCCGCTCTTCCACGGGCTGCCCACGCATCCCCCCGCGATCGAGAACCACGTCGACGCGATCGTCCGACTCCCCGAGGGCGCACGGTGGCTGGCGCGCAGCGAGCGGTGCCCCCACCAGGCGTTCCGGGTCGGCGCGGCGGCGTGGGGCGTGCAGTTCCACCCGGAGAGCAGCCCCGAGCGCATCGCCGACTGGTCCACCGAGCGCCTCGAACGCCACGGGGTGGACCGCGACGAGCTGCGCCGCCGCGCCACCGCCGACGCGGCGGCCCTGACCGAGGTCTGGCGCGAAGTGGCCCTGCGCTTTGCTGCGTTGGTCAGAAAGCGCGGTTGAGCCCCGCCCCGGGCGCGGACGTCGACCGCCCTCGTCGGCAGCCCTCGTCGGCGGGGAACCGGGGGCGGGCCCTGGGGCGCCGGTTCCCGTGGGGTGAGGAACGGATGGAGATCCTCTGGATCCTGGCGTCGGTGGCCTTTCCGATCATCGTGACAAGGGTCGCGGGAGGCGGGAGCAACGGCCCGCACACGGGCTCGCACCACGGCGGCGGGGACGGGGACGGCGGCGGGGACGGGGACGGGGGCGGGGGCGGCTGGGCTGGAGAAGGCAGCGGCGGCGGAGACGGCGGGGGCGGGCGGGCCGGGCGGTCGCCCGGGCCGCGGGAGCCGAGGACCACCTCGTGCCCCGCGGCGGCCCAGCCGGTGGCGAGGGCGCGGGCGGCGTTTCCCGTGCCGAGGATTCCGACGCGCATGCCGCGACGGCAACCAGCCGCCGCCGCGCGCCGGATCGGGCGGGAGGCGGAGCCGCGCGGGACGGCCGGACGAGGCCCGTTGGCGTAGTCCTGGGCCCGCCCCGGGCAATTCGCCCCGGCGCGGGGCGCGAACGCGGTGACGATGGGGCCGATCCATCGAGTCCATCGAGCGCGGGCCATCGGGCCGGGACGGAGTGAACGGTGACAAGACCGGGGAGCATGGTCATCCGGGGCGGAACGGTGCTGGTCGGGCCGCCCGCGACGGGGCGGTTCGAGCGGGCCGACGTGGTGGTGGCCGAGGGGCGGATCGCGGAGATCAGGCCGAGCGGCGCCACGGCTCCCGACGGCGCCGAGGTGCTGGACGCGACGGGCCGCTTCGTCCTGCCCGGCTTCGTCGACGCGCACCACCACCTGTGGCAGACGACGATGCGCGGGCTGACCGCCGAGTGGGACCTCATGGACGTGCTGTGGTCGATGCGGCTGCACCACACCGCGCTGCACGGCCCCGACGACGTGCACGCGGGCACGCTCGCGGGCGCGCTGGCCGCGTTGGAGGCGGGCACCACCACGACGATCGACGTGGCACACGTCATCACCACGCCCGACCACGCCGACGCCGGGGTCAACGCCATCCGCGAGTCCGGCATCCGCGCCGTGTGGGCCTACGGGCTGACCACCCCGCCATCGGGGGAGAGCGCTTTCCCGAGTGAACGGCAGCGGATGGCCGACGTCGAACGCGTCCGCGGCACCTACTTCCCCGCCAGCCGCCCCACCGACCTCCCCGCCGACGAGACACCCGCGCCCCGCGTGGTGATGGGCCTCGCGGCCAACGAGATCGGCAGCGTTCCCTGGGAGACCACGCGCGGGGAGTTCCGCCTCGCCAGGGAGCTCGGGGTGCTGCTGACCGCGCACACCAACGTGTTCGGCGGGCCCGAGGCGCCGCACGAGATCGCGTGGCTGCACCGCGACGGGCTGCTCGGCCCGCTCCAGCTGCACGCGCACGCCACGAGCAGCACGGACGAGGAGCTGCGGTGGCTGGCCGAGTCGGGCGCGGCGGTGGCGAGCACGGTGGAGACGGAGCTCCAGATGGGCCTGGGCCACCCAGTGTTCGCGCGCGCCGCGGCGGCGGGGGTGACGGTGGGGCTCGGCACGGACATCCAGTCGAACAACTCGGGCGACCTGTTCGCGCAGATGCGGCTCGCGATGCAGTGCGAGAACGGCCGCAGCGCGCAGCGGCGGCTTGACTCGGGCGGCGTCGGGGCGCTGCGCGGCACGGCGGTGCGGCCGCGCGACGTGCTGCACCTGGCGACGCTCGGCGGGGCGCGGGCGCTGGGCCTCGGCGACGTGACGGGCTCGCTTGAGCCGGGCAAGGCCGCGGACCTCGTGCTGCTGCGGCACGACCGGCTCTACCACCGCCCCGTCGTCGACCCGTTCGCCACGGTGGTGCTGCACTGCGGCCCCGGCGACGTGGACACGGTGCTGGTGGACGGCGAAGTGCTCAAACGCGATGGACAGTTGACGCGGCGAGACGCGCCGAGCGTGATGGGGCTGATCGACGCGGCGGCGCGGCGCCTGCGGGACGCGATGGAACGCGAGGGCGGGCCGCGCCTGCGCCGCCCCGACGACCTGCCGGAACGCCTCGCGGAGCGGCGCGCGGGCAACCTCCCCGACTGGGCGGCCTGACGGCAGGGAAGCCGTTCGGACGGGGCGATCACTCACGGCGAGGGCCCGGCGTCCGCCCCGTCAACGGCGGGCGGCCCGCGCCCTCGGCCTTCGGCCGTGCCTTCGGCCCGGCTCTCCCGCCCGGGCTCTCCCGCCCGGCTTGACGCCTCCGCCATGAGTGATGGAACACTCAGCTGACCCCCAGCACCGCCCGACGTCGGCTCTCGACCGCCCAGGAGCGCCGCGAGACCGTGCTCGCCACGGCCATCGGCGCGTTCGCGGCGCGCGGGTACTTCGGCACCTCGACCGTCGACGTCGCCAAGCGCGCGGCATCTCGCAGGCCCATGTCTACCGGTCGCAGGCCCATGTCTACCGGCTGTTTCCCGACCAGGAGACGCTGTTCGTCGCCGTCGTGGCGCACTGCTTCGCCCGCGTGCGCGCCGCCCTCGAAACGGGGCCGCGCGGGCCGACGGCAGCTCTCCCGAGGCCGTGCTCTCGGCGATGGGCCTGGCGTACGCGGAGCTGATCAGCGACCGTGACCTGCTGCTCCTCCAGCTGCA
Source organism: Streptomyces sp. PT12 (assembly GCF_003311645.1). Classification (GTDB taxonomy): domain Bacteria; phylum Actinomycetota; class Actinomycetes; order Streptomycetales; family Streptomycetaceae; genus Streptomyces. The sequence continues at coordinate 98,546 of NZ_QEST01000096.1, forward strand.
CGGGCAGGCCGCGGCCGTCTCCGAGCCCGCGGTGCGCGAGGCGATGCGCGCCGGGCACGCGCGCCTGGTGGGGTATGCGCGCGGCGCCTCGGAGGGCTCGGACGCGGAGGTGCGGCGTTTCTTCACCGTCGGCGCACTGTGTCACCTGGTCGTCTCCCTCGGCGCGGACGAGGTGGACGCGCCCTGGACCAGGACGTTGAACGAGGGCATCCGCCACCCCTGACCCCGGGGCGTCGTGGTGAGCGGGCGGTCGCGATGGCGTAGGTGAAGCCCTGGGGAACGCGCATGGCGAGGTCGAGCTGGCAGTTCTTCCTGAAGTCGGTGGGCGACGCACCACGGCCCACCCGCGCGAGGTAGTCGCCGTAGGTGACGGTGAACGGCGTCGCCCGGGGCTTCGAAAGGACAGGGGACGAAGGTGACAAGGTGCGGAACCAGTTGCCCCGGGGACCCGTGGCCCGCGCACCCAGGTGACCCGTCCGGGTGGTTTGACCGCGCGGCGGGGGGCGGCGGGGGCCCCGTACGCTTACCGTCCGGCGCATGAGCGGCATCCAGGAGATCATCGGTCGGATCCGGCAGGAGCTGGACGGGGAGTTGAGGGAACGCGTCCTGAAGGAGCTGGCCGGGCAGCCCCGGGCCTGGCTCGTCGACCAGCTGCTCACCGAGACGCTCGGACCCGCCGCCCCCGCGCCCGCCCCGCGTCCCGGCCCCGGCACCGTCGAGCACCCGTGCCTCGACGTGGCCGCCCTCGCCGAACTGGTCGAGCGCTACCGGGCGTTGACCCGCGAGGGGATGGAGGCCGAGGGCCTGCTGATCGGGCCTCCGGCCAAGGGCGGCGAGCTGATCGGGCCCGAACGCCGGTCGGCGGCGGGCGCCGAACTGCTGCACGAGGCCAAGGACATGCTGCACGCGCTGCTGTTCGGCACGCCCGATGACGGGGTGTATCTCAACCGCGTGGGGCGGGAGTCGCTGACCATCACCGTCCCGCGCGCCAAGGCGCACAGCATCGCGTTTGCGCTGCGCGCGGCGACGGAGACCGACGCGGAGGGCACATGGCGCGCCCCCGCGAGCCCACCCCACGACGACCGCGCGCCCAACACCCTGCTCCAGGTCGAGTACGGCGAGGTCACCGAGGAGCTGGTGGGCAACGGGATCGCGGCGTGCCTGAAGGTGATCAACAACCTGGAGATCAACGAGCACGTGCTGTACGCGCGGATGGAGAGCGTCGAGCCACGAGGCCCTGTGCCCTGCGGGCCGCTCGGGGACTGCGGTCAAGGGGGCGAGGGCCAAGGGGGCGAGGGCTGAGAGGGCGAGGGCTGAGGAAGCAGGTTGAGGGGAACGGCGGCTACGGTCTTGGCGTCCTCCCGTTCGCCGTCGGCCGGGTGTCGGGGGGTGGGGCGGTGCGGGTCAGGGCTTGGCACCTACGGGGGAGGGGCGTCGGGTGTGCGGCCGTCTCGGTCACCGGGCTATTCCGTTGTGGGCCGGGAGCGTTCGCCGAACGGGCGCGGCCGCGTCCCTCGTCGGCGGCCGACCTGCCGGTGGTCGGTTGCGGTGGCGCGCGCCCTTCGGGCCCGCCCTGGCCGCCGCCATCGTCGTTCACCGCGCGCACATCGAGCTCAGGGAGCATGCCGGTCCGGGACGGGCGCACGCGTCGTTCAGCGGGCCCGCTCGCGCTTATGCCCCGCTTACGCGGGGACGGGACCTCTTCCGACACGCGGCACGTTCTGTTCAACACACCCCGTGCCCTGTGTGATGAACGCGCCACGTGGGACCGGTAGCCGCCGCTCGCAGGGCACGTCTCAGGACAGCAACCCCACCACCCACCGATGGAACTCCGTGATGTGATGCTCCGTGGGCACCAGCACCCCGCCCCGCCCATACGCACGGGAGTGCATCCCGAGCTGGGTCCGCTCACACGCGGCGAAGTCCTGCTCGTTCACCCGGTGGAACAGCTCGACCGACGACGACACATCGGCGCCCTCGTCGATCACCTCCGCCGCGTACAGCCAGTCGCACTCCACCCGCGTCCGGTCGGCCGCCAGCGGGAACATGCGGTGCAGGATGACATGATCGGGCACAAGGTTGATGAACACCTGCGGACGGACGGTCGCGGCGAAGTAGCGGCGGTCCTGGTCGTCGGCCAGGCCGGGCAGGCGGCCGAAGCCGGGGCCGCCATCCACGGTGAACCCCTCGGCCCCCGCGGCGAACTCCGCGCCGTGCCCCACCTGCGACTGCGCCGCGTAGCCCCCGGCGAACTCGGGTAGCACCGCGACCAGTTCGGGATGGATCGTGGCGCAGTGGTAGCACTCCATGAAGTTCTCGACGATCAGCTTCCAGTTGGCCCGGACGTCATAGCCGATGCGTCTGCCGAGCACCAGGTCCTCCGGCCGGTAGCGCCCGACCGCGTCCGCGTCGCCCAGGCGCGCCGCGACCGAGCCGATGACGGTCTCGTCGAACGACGGCGGGTCCTCCGCCAGGCACACCCAGGCGTAGCCCATCCACTCCCGCAGCGCCACGTCGACGAGACCGTAGGCGGAACGGTCGAGTCCCGGCAGGTCACGGAGGTTCGGCGCGGCGACCAGGCGGCCGTCGAGCGCATAGGTCCAGGCGTGGTACGGGCAGCGGAGGTTGCGCCGCACCTGTCCCGACTCCTCCGTGCACAACCGCGCGCCCCGGTGGCGACACACGTTGAGGAACGCGCGCAGCGCGCCGTCGCGCGCGCGGGCGATCAGGATGCTCTCGCGCCCCACGGTGACCGTGCGGAATGAGCCGGGCGTCAGCAGGTCCCCCGCGCGCACCGCGCAGAACCAGCGGGTCTCGAAGATCAACTCCTGCTCGCGGCGGAACGATTCGGGGTCGGTGTAGGCGCGGCCCGGCAGGGTGGGCAGCAGTCCGGTGGGGGTGAGCGGCGACGTGGTCATGACTACCGGCCTCCCAGCCGGTCCGGCCTGAACAGCGCGATGGGGTGCGCCGTCGCGCCGGTGAGGGCCAGATCGGCAAGGATCTCGCCGACGACGGGGACAAACTTGAAGCCGTGCCCCGAGAAGCCGCAGGCCACCGTGACGGCCTCGTGCGCGGGGTGCGGGGCGATCACGAAGTGCTCGTCGGGCGTCGTGGTGTACATGCAGGTGACAGCCCGCAGAAACGTTCCTGGGAGGGACGGCAGCCGCGCCCCGGCCGCGGCGGCCATCTCGGCGACCTCGCGCGGGTGCACGGTGCGGTCGATGGTGTCGGGGGTGCACACGCTGCCCTTGCGGAAGAACGCCACCTTCGCGCCGCCGCCTGGGCCGTCGATCGCGGGGAAGCCGTAGACCTGCTCGCCCGCCGCGTCCTCCCAGATGTAGACGGGATGTCGCTCGGGGGCGTAGGGGCCGACGCCGCCGTCGGGCTCGAACCAGTACATGATCTGCCGCTCGATGGTGAACGGGACGCCGAGATCGGCCAGTTGCTCGGGCGCCCAGGCACCCGGGGTCACCACGAGGTGGCCCGCGGTGTAGGTGCCGCGGGCGGTGGTGACGCTGACCCCGCGCCCCGGGGAGAGCGCTCTCCAGGAGGTGACCGGCTCGTCGAACCGCAGCTCCGCGCCCGCCGCCGTGGCCAGCTTGAGCTGGGCGCCCACCGTCACCTCGGGGCGCAGCAGCCCGGCCCTCGCCTCGTGGAGCGCCACCTCGTCGTCGCCGGGCGCGAACGTGGGGAAGCGGGCGCGGATCTCCTTGGCGTCCAGCATCTCGTGCGGGAGGTCATGGGCGAGGGCCGAGGCGAGGCTGCCCGAGACGGTGCGGCTCTCGGGGTGGCCGATCATCAGCCCGCCGCACAGCACCGCCACGTCGTCGCCCGCCGCGCGCTCGAGGCGCGCGTACAACTCGTAGCTGCGCAGCAGCAGCGGAACGTAGGCGGCGCCCTCGAAGTAGGACTGCCGCGTGATGCGCGAACCTCCGTGGCTCGACCCGCGGTCGTGGACCGGGCCAAACCGTTCGAGGCCGAGGACGCGCGCGCCGCGCGCGGCCAGGTGGTCGGCGGCGGCGCTGCCCATGCCGCCGAGGCCGAGCACGATGACGTCGTAAGCCTTGGCCATGACTCTTCTCCTCGTGGGACTCCCCGCCTAGCGGCGGATGCGTGCCATCTCAGGGTCCAACAGCGGCTCGGCGCGGACGGTGGCGGGCACCTTCTCGCCGAAGTACGCGATGTGCACGCCCGTGCCGGGGACCGCGAGATCGGCGGGGAGCCAGGCGTAGGCGATGGCGCGGCCGACCGTGTAGCCGTAGCCCGCGCTCGTGACGTATCCGACGGGTGACGTGGCCGCGCGCCCGGGGCCGCCCGCGTACACCGGCTCGTTGCCGAGCACGATGGCGGCGGGGTCGTCCAGCGTGAGGCACGCGAGCCGTCGTTCGACCGCCGCCCCGGATCGCTGGGAGAGCGCTCTCCATCGGGGTCGGGAGAGCGCTCTCGGGTGGGAGAGCGCTCTCCCTCCGATGAACCCCTCGCCCGTCCCCTCCTCGCGCCGCACCGCGAAGGCAAGCCCCGCCTCGTACGGGTCGTGCTCGGTCGTCATGTCCGTGCCCCAGGCGCGATAGCCCTTCTCAAGGCGCAGGCTGTCGAACGCGCCGCGCCCCGCCGCGATCACGCCGTGCCGCCGCCCCGCCTCCCACAGCGTGTCCCACAGGCGCGGGCCGAGGTCGGCGGTGGTGTACAGCTCCCAGCCCGACTCGCCGACATAGCTCACCCGCAGCGCGGTGACCGGGACATGGCCGATGTGGACGCGCCGCGCGGTGAAGTAGCGGAACGCCGCGTACGACACGTCGATGTCCGCCAGCGGCTGGACCAGGGCGAAGGACTCGGGCCCCCACACGCCGACGCAGCAGGTGCCCGCCGTGATGTCGGTGACGGCGACCGAGCCGTCCTCGGGCAGATGGCGGCGCAGCCAGTGGAGGTCGAGCGGGCCGTTGCAGCCGATCTGCCAGTGGTCGTCGCCCAGGCGCGCGACGGTGATGTCGGAGCGGATGCCCCCGGCGTGGTCGAGCAGCAGGGCGTAGACCACCGCGCCCACCCCGCGGTCCACGCGCCCGGTGGTCAGCCGCCGCAGGAACGCGAGCGCCCCGGGGCCGCGCACATCGAGGCGGGTGAGCGGCGTCATGTCGAACAGCGCGACGCGCTCCCGCGTGGCCAGCGCCTCCGCGGCGACGATCGGCGACCAGTGGCGCGCGGCCCAGGGGTCGCGCGCCGGGGCGGCGCCGGGCGCGAGCGCGTCGGCGAGCGGGGCGTTGGCCTCGAACCAGTGCGGGCGCTCCCAGCCGCCCGACTCCAGGTGGTACGCGCCGAGTTCGAGGTGCCGGGGGTGGAACGGGCTGGTGCGCAGCGGCCGGGGCCGCTCCATCGGCTGGAGCGGGTGGATGACGTCGTAGACCTCGACGAAGTTCTGGGCGCCGCGCTCGGCGATGTAGCGCGGGGAGAGCTGGACGTCGTGGAAGCGGTTCACGTCGCACGCGTGGACGTCGATGGAGGGCCGCCCTTCGGCCAGCCACTCGGCGACGGCGCGGGCGACACCGGCCGAGTGCGTCAGCCACACCGCCTCGGCGAGCCACAGCCCCGGAACGTCGGCGACCTCGCCGATCAGGGGCATGCCGTCGGGGGTGAACGAGAAGACCCCGTCGAAGCCGTGCTCGACCGACGAGTCGGCCAACGCCGGTACCAGCAGGGCCGCGTCGCGCCATGAGGGCACGAACTCCTCAGTGCTGAAGGGGAGTTCGGAGGCGGTGAGGTCGAACGGGTCGACGGGCATGGGCCGGTGGGCATAGCTGCCGATGCCGAGGCGGTCGCCGTGCTGCCGCACATACAGGTCGCGGTCCTGGTGGCGCAGGATCGGCAGGCGGGCTCCAGAGGCGAGCCAGGGCAGCGGCGCGGTCCTGGCGTACTGGTGGGCGAGTGGCTGGAGCGGCACGGTGACCCCGGCCATCGCGCCGATGACCGGGCCCCAAGAGCCCGCGGCCGAAACGACGACATCGGCGGGGAACGAGCCGCGGTCGGTGACCACGCCGGTGACGCCGCCGGGGCCGCGTTCCACGGCGGTGACGGTGTGGTGGCCATGGAACGCCGCGCCTCGGCGGAGAGCGCTCTCCGCCTGTTTCCGGCAGGCCAGGGCCGCGTCGGCGAGCCCGTCGTCAGGAGTGTGGAGGCCGCCGAGCAGGAGAGCGCTATCCAACGGCGGCCACAGCTCCGCGCACCGCCGCGCGGTGACGGTCTCGGCCGCGATGCCCCATGAGGCGGCGAGCCCGGCCCTGCGGCGCAGGTCGGCCGCGCGCTCCTCGGTGGTGGCGATCTCGAGGCCGCCGACGGGCGCGAAACAGCCCAGGGAGCGGTACTTCTCGATCGTGTAGCGGGCGAACATCGACAAAACGCGGGAGGGGCTGGTCGCGAAGACCAGGCCGGGCGCGTGGTAGCTGGATCCTGGCCCGGCGAACAGCGGCCCCCGGTCGAGCACGGTGACGTCCCGCACCCCGCGGGCGGTCAACTCGTCGGCCAGCGCGCAGCCGACGATGCCTGCCCCGATGACGACGACCCGTGGTCCCGCCTCCGCCGCCATGCCCCGCTCCTCTCACCGTGCGTTGCGCATGGCGCTGTGCGTTGCGCCTTGCGGAACAGGGTGGGATCGGGCGGGGTCACTGTCAAGGGAGGAACGTTGACCCACGGTAAAACCCTGGAAACGGCCGGAAGTCACCGCCCGGGAGTCGCGCCCGGGAGTCAGCCGCCGAAGCCCATGCGCCGGGACAGCTCGCCGCCCGCGGCGATGCAGCTCTCGGCCAGCTCGGACAGCCGTTCCTCGCCCATCCGGTACACCGGTCCCGAGACGCCGATCGCCCCGATCACCGTTCCGTCGTAGCGGCGCACCGGGGCCGCGACCGCGCTCAGCCCCTCCTCCAGCTCCTCGCGGGTGACGGCGAATCCGGCGGCGACGACCTGGGCGATCTCGGCGCGGAGCGCGGTCGGCGCGGTCACGGTGCGGCGGGTGAAACGCTCCCGCTCGCCGGTCATGAGGCGGTCCCTGACGTTCGCGGGCAGCGCGGCGAGCAGCACCTTTCCGCTGGCGGTGGCGTGCAACGGGGTGCGGCGGCCGAGCCAGTTGTAGGCCGAGACCTCGGCCCTGCCGCGCGCCTGCATGATGTTGACCGCGGCGTCGCCGTCGAGCACGGCGACGTTGGCGGTCTCACCCGTCTCCTCGGCCAGCCGACGGCACACGGGAGCGCTCTCCTGGGAGATGTCGAGGCGCATGGCAGCGGCCCCCGCGAGGCGCAGGATCCCCACGCCGAGGAAGTACTTGCCGCGCTCCTTCTCCTGGTCCACGAGGCCGCGGCTCTCCAGGACCCCGATCAGCCGGGACGCCGTCGACTTGTGCACTCCCAGCTCGTCGGCGATCTCGGTCACTCCGGACGCGCCGCTGCGGGCGAGCACCTCGAGCAGGGCCATCGCCCGCTCCACCGACTGCACGGATCCGGCCGACCCGCGCCGGTCGTCCGCTCCGTCTGCCATCGTCCGCTCCCCCCGCCCCTGCGGCCTTCCGTGGACGCCATCGTATGCGGCGCCCGGCGCCGGACCCCGGGCGCGCGTTCAGTCACGCGCCGGGGCGCGCGTTCGGTCGCTGGCCAGGGCGCGCGTTCGGCCGCGCGGTGCGTCGCAGGCCGCGCGGTGCCCGTCCATGGCGCGCCGCTCAGGGCGCAGCGCCGTCAACGTGGTGGTGAGGAAGTAGGCCGCGCCGCCGATCAGGAGGGCGGGGGCGACGCCAGCGGCCGCCACCGCGGCGCCCGCGACCAGGCCGCCGAACGGCATGCCCGCCCAGGAGAGCGCCCCGGTCAGCCCGGCGACGCGGCCGACGAGCGGGCGGGGGATCCGTTCATAGGTGACCGCGCCCGGGATGGGGTTGAGGAAGCCCGCGCCCAGGCCGCCGATCGCGAACACCGCCACCGCGACGCCCAGCGGCACGCCGCCCGAGGCGCCGAGCGCGAGCACCAGGAAGCGCGGCACGGTCACCAGGAAGCCCGCGAAGAAGACGGGGCGGCGCCTCAGCCGGTGCCCGATCGCCGCTGCCGTCAGGCTGCCCACCACCGCGGTGATGCCGCCCGCGCTCGCCAACAGGCCGATCGCCGCTGGGCCGTTGCCCGACTCCCGCGCCCACACGGGCAGCAGCACGGTGCTGGGGGCGGCGTCGATGAGGTTGGTGATGCCGATCATCACGACCACCGCCAACAGCAGCCGGTCGCGCCGGAGAAACGCCAGCCCCTCCCCGAACCGGGCCCAGTAGCCCTGGGCCTTGCTCCTCGCGCCCGGCCCCGCGCCCCATCCCCGCGGGCAGCGTCACGGCGATGACGAGTGAACCCAGCGCGAACGACGCGGCGTTGACCGTCAGCCCCGCCAAAGGCCCGAGCCACGCGACGAGTCCACCGCCCGCGGCGGGGCGATCGTGGCGGCGAGGCGTTCGACGACGCCCGAGAGGCCGGTGGCGCGTTCGAGCGGGACGCCGCACCGTTCCGCCGCCTCGGGGACCATCACCGCCTTGGCCAGGTCGCCAGGGCCGCGCGTCGCGCCCACCCCCGCGACAAGGACGGCGAGCAGCCAGAACGGCAACGCCCCCGCCATGTGCAGCAGCGGGGCGGGGGTCGCGCCGGTACGCGCCGACGACCGCGCGCAGCTCGTCGGTGAGCCGCCGCGCCTCCTCGGGGGTGAGCCGCAGGAACATGTCGCCGATGCTGAAGACGTCGCGCCACTGCGGGGGCATGGTCTCCAGCTCGTCGAGCGCCTGCTGCACGCGCAGCGCGCAGGACGTGGCGACCGACCGCAGATAGGTGAGGGCGGCCTCGGGCTCCTCGGCGGCCAGCCGTCGGCTGTCGAACCGGGTCATCCGGTGCACCGAACGCCACCAGCGGTCACGGGCGTTGCCCCGCGCGGTGTCCTCCTCGACAAGGCCCGCCGCGTCGAGCTGGCGCAGATGGTAGCTGGTCGCGCCCGAGGTCAGGCCCATGCGGGTGGCCAGCTGCGTCGCGGTGGCGGGGCCGAGCCTGCGGAGCAGGCCGAGGAGTTGAACGCGGACCGGGTGCGCGAGCGCGCGCAGCCCACGCGCGTCGAGGACGACGACATCGGCGCCGCGCAGCGGGTCGGACGCGCGCGGCTCTTCGGACTCTCGGTGATCCGAGGGCTCTCCGGGCTCTGTCACACCGCGCAGGCCAGATTGCCAGGAAGTCTTTGCAAAGGGACTCTGCAAAGAGCTGTGCAAGAATGCCAGGGAATAGGCGCCGGGCCGAGCCGTTATACTCCCCGTGACGTCTGACGGGGAGGAGGGTCGGTCATGGTGACGCGGCGCACCCCCCTGCCCGGCGTCGGCACCCAGTACGACATCGCCACACGAGGTGGACAGCACATCTCGGTGGTGGCACACGAAGACGGACGGCGGTTCGTCGGGTTCTACGACCCCGAGGACCCCGACTCCTGCCAGGGGACCGTTCCCCTGGAAGCGGAGGAAGCCGCCCGGCTGGCCTCGATCATCGGTCCCGAGCGGGCCGAAAGCGTACTGCCCGACGGAGAGTTCGGGCTTGACCTGGTCACCGAGCGGATTCCCATCGAGCCCGACTCCCCGTACCGGGGCAGGCCCATGGGCGACACCAAGGCCCGCACCCGCACCGGGGCCTCGATCGTCGCCGTGCTGCGCCGCACGGGGGCACACCCGTCCCCTGCGCCCGACTTCCGGCTTGAGGCAGGTGACACGTTGCTGGTCGTCGGCACCCGGGAAGGCGTCGACGATCTGGCCGACATCATCGCGGGCTCGTGAGGCACACCCAGCGAAGATCACGACCCGCACCTTGCAGCCGCCGGTGCGGCGCGGCTCACGGAAAGGTGCGGTGATCGTGCACGACACCACGACCATGCTGATCGAACTCGGGGCCGTCGTCCTCGGCCTCGGAATCGTCGGACGGCTGGCCGGGCGACTCGGGCTCTCCCCCATCCCTCTCTATCTCCTCGTCGGCCTGGCCTTCGGCCACGGCGGTCTTGTGCCTCTGTCCACGAGCGAGGGTTTCATCGAGGTCGGCGCCGAGATCGGCGTCATCCTGCTGCTGGTGATGCTCGGCCTCGAATACACCGCCAACGAGCTGGTGGACAGCCTGCGCACGCAGTATCCCTCCGGGGTGGTCGACCTCCTTCTCAACGCGACACCCGGCGCCATCGCCGCGTTCCTCCTCGGCTGGGGACCGGTCGGCGCGCTGGCGCTCGCGGGCGTCACCTACATCTCGTCGTCCGGCGTCATCGCCAAGGTCCTCACCGAGCTGAACCGCCTGGGCAACCGCGAGACCCCCGTCATCCTCGGCATCCTGGTCATCGAGGACCTGACCATGGCCATCTACCTGCCGATCCTGTCAACGGTGCTCGCGGGCGTCGGCCTGGCGAGCGGCAGCGTCACGCTGGCCATCGCGCTCGGCACGGCGGGCGTCGCGCTGTTCGTGGCGCTGCGCCACGGGCGTTTCATCAGCAAGGCCGTCTCGTCGGACAACCCCGAGATGCTGCTCCTGGTCGTGCTCGGCCTGACCCTGCTGGTCGCGGGCGTCGCACAGCGGCTCCAGGTGTCGGCGGCGGTGGGGGCGTTCCTCGTCGGGATTGCGCTCTCCGGAGAGGTCGCGCACACGACGCGCAGGCTGCTCACGCCCTTGCGCGACCTGTTCGCCGCGGTGTTCTTCGTCTTCTTCGGGCTCTCGACCGACCCGACCGACATCCCGCCGGTGCTGGTCCCCGCGCTGCTGCTGGCCCTGGTCACCGCGGGCACCAAGATCGCGACGGGCTGGTACGCGGCCCGGCGCGCGGGCATCGGGCCACGCGGCAGGTTCCGCGCGGGCGGCGCGCTGGTGGCACGCGGGGAGTTCTCGATCGTCATCGCGGGCCTCGCCTCGGCGACCGAGCCACGCATCGCGCCCGTGGCCACGGCGTATGTGCTGATCCTGGTCATCCTCGGCCCGTTCGCCACGCGGTGGACCGAGCCCGTCGCCCGACGGCTGCGGGAACGGCGCAAGAGCCAGGACTCCGCGTCCGAGGTAGTACACGAGGTCCGGCCCGCGGCAAGCTCCGGCGCCTGAGACACCTCGCCCGCGGGGCACCTCGGCCCCAGGGGACCTCGGCCCCAGGGGACGCGGGAGAGCGCTCCCCCAGTGAACGGCGCTCGCCCGGACACCTCGGAGAACGCTCTCCCCCGAGCACCTCGACCACGGGCACGCGCCCCCAGCATTCTGGGAGAGCGTTCTCCCAAGGCCGACTCGGCCTCAGATCACCTCCGGAGAGCGCTCTCCCACCAAGCGCCTCGCCTACAGCCCCCTTCCGAGCGGCCCCCACCACCCAAGAGGGAGTTCCGGTCCGCTCGTCCGAAAGGATGAGGCATCATCTTTTCTCATGGGATTGGTCGCCGGTCTTGACAGCTCGTCCATGTACACCCGCATTGTCGTCTGCGACGCGGACACCGGGGAGGTGGTCCGGCACGGGCACGCGGAGCACCCCAGCGGTGAGGCGACCCCGGAGTCGTGGCTGCTGTCGCTCGGCGAGGCAGCGGACGGCGGGCTGCTCGAGGACGTCACGGCCATCGGCGTGGCCGCGCAGCAGAACGGCGTGGTCGCGCTCGGCCCCGAGGGCAACCCCGTCCGCCCCGCGCTGACCGGGGGCGACGACCGGACGCAGTCGGCGGCGCTCGGCCTGGTGGACGCGCTCGGCGGCAAGGCGGCGTGGGCCGAGGCGGTCGGCTCGGTGCCGCAGCCGAGCCAGCCCGTCTCCCAGCTCCGCTGGCTGGCCCGCGAGGAGCCCGAGGCCGCGCGGCGCGCCACGGCCGTTCTCCAGGCGCAGGACTGGCTGGTGTGGCAGCTGCTCGGGCGCCCGCGCCGCTGGACGACGGACCGGGGCGGCGCGTCGACCACCGGGTACTGGTCGGCGGTGTCGGAGTCGTGGCGTCACGAGCTGGCCGAGCTGGCCATCGGGCACCCGGTCGCGCTGCCCGACGTGCTCGGGCCCGCCGAGGCTGCGGGCCGCACCCCCGAGGGCCTGCTGATCTCGGCGGGCACGGGCGAGACGATGGCGGCGGCGTTCGGGCTCGGCGTTGGCATGGGCGACGCGGTGGTGTCGCTCGGCGCCTCGGGGTCGGTGTGCGCGGTGCACGACGACGCGCTGACCGACCCCGGCGGCGCGATCACCAGCTACGCCGACGCGACGGGGCTGCACCTTCCCGTGGTGCGGACGTTGAACGCCACCCGCGTGCTGCGGGGCACCGCCGAGCTGCTCGGGCGCGACCTGCCCGGCCTGTCCGAGCTCGCGCTCGCCTCGACGCCCGGCGCGCACGGGCTGGTGTTCCTGCCGTATCTCGCGGGCGAACGCACCCCCGAACTACCGCACACAGCTGGGACGTTGGCGGGGCTGCGGCGGGAGAGCATGAAGCCGGAGCACCTGGCGAGGGCGGCGTTCGAGGGCATGCTGTGCGGGCTGGCCGACGCGGCGGAGGTGCTGCGCAGGCGCGGGGTGCGGATCGACCGCGTCTTCCTGCTCGGCGCGGCGGCCGAGCTGCCCGCGGTCAAGGCGCTGGCCCCGGCGATCCTGGGTGCCCAGGTGGTGATCCCGGCCCCCGCCGACTACACGGCGCTCGGCGCGGCCCGGCAGGCGGCGTGGTCGCAGGGCGTCGCGGACGGCAAGCTCACCGATGAGGCGCCGCCCGAGTGGCCCGCCGCGCCCGGCGAGACGCTGAACGTCGGCGACGACGCGGCGGTCGGCACGGCGGTGCGCCAGCAGTTCGCGGCGGTGCGCGACGAGACGCATCCGAACGCGTTCGGCTGAGGCGGCCGTTGACCGCGCGGCGGGCCCGGACCGCTTCACCGCCCGCGCTTCACCGCCCGCGCTTCACCGCCCGCGCTTCACCGCCTGCGCGACACGGCCAGCTCGATGAGGTAGCGCTTGGTGACCCGGCCGCCGTACCGCCCGTCGATCAGGCCAGCGACGCACGCGAGCAGCCCGTCGCGCGCGGCCTCGGGCAGGGCGCGGTGGCCCGAGTAGGTGCGCAGCAGGTCCAGGTAGTGGGCCGTGGGGTAGGTGAGGTCGCGCTCGTAGCGGCGGAAGACCGTCGGGCCGAACGCCCCGCCGCGCGCGACCTCGTCCGCGTGGTCCGACCCGTGGATGTCGGCGGCCTCCGGGACCCGGAGCCCCGGCGGGGTGTCGGGGTCGAAGCGCTCGTAGCAGCGCTGGACCTCGACGAAGAACTCCTCGGTGCCGCCCCTGACATGCTGGGTGCGCACCACGGAGAGCGCTCCCCCGGGGCGTAGCGCGGCGGCGGCCTTGGCGACGCGCACCGCGGGGTCGATCCAGTGGAACGCCGTCGCCGAGACAAGCGCGTCGAACGGCTCATCGGGCAGCGGCCAGCTCTCGAAGTCGGCGGTCACCACCTCGGCCGTGGCGCCGTGCCCGGCAGCGGCCAGGTTGCGGCGGGCGACCGCGGCCATGCGCGGGCCCGCCTCGACGGCCGTGATCCGGCAGCCGCGCGCGGCCAGCGGCACGGTCGCCTGGCCGGTCCCGCAGCCCACTTCGAGAACGCGGCTGCCGACGCTGGCTCCCCCGAGGTCCGCGAGGTCGTCGTACATCTCCCTCGGATATCCGGGCCTGGCGCGGTCGTACAGCTCCGCGTCCTCGTCGAACGTCCGGCTCAGGCCGACCCGCCTGAACTCCTCGGGGGTGTCGTCGCGTCGAGCGGGCGGCGCGTCGCGGGGAACGGCGCGGGGCGCGTCGCGGGGAACGTTGTCGGACATGGGGAGCAGGCTATGTGGCGCGGGCTTCAGGCGTGTTGGGCCCAGCGGGCGGCCAGGTGGGTGCGGCTGGTGGTGCCGGTCTTCGTCAGGGCCTGGGTGAGGTGCCTCTTCACGGTGCCCACGCCGATGAACATCCGTTGCGCGATCCGCTGGTTGCTCAGTCCCTGGGCGACGAGGCCCGCGACCTCGCGCTCGCGCGGGGTCAGGCCGAGGTCGCGGCACGCGGCCGCCGCGGCGCGGTCGCGGGCGAGCAACATCGTTACCAACGGGGCGAGTTGACGCGCGAGTGCGCGCAGCACCGCGATGTCGCGCGCGCCGACCGTCCCCTGGTTCCAGGAGGGCTGGGAGGTGCCCTCGCCCCGGGCCCCGGGGCCGCGGACCACGACGCCGACGTAGAACGCGCCCTCCGCGCCCGCGTCGATCATGATGCCGACCTTGTCGTGGACGCCGTGGGGGCGCAGGAAGCGTTCCACGAACTCCCGTTGCTCCGGGACCCGTTCGGGGTGCAGGTCGCGCAGCGTCACCGCGCCGCGCTCGGCGAGCAGCCGGTGGGCCTCCGCCGTCATAAAAGGGTCGGAGGTGATCCAGCGGCGGGCGTAGGAGTCGAGAAAGTCCTGTGAGTAGCCGGACTTGATGCCCCGGCCGCCGTGCAGCGCGTCACCGATCGTGGGCCCGTGCAGCACGGTGATCGACGCGTATCCGAACCACTCCTAGCGCCCGCAGCAGCCGCTCGCGGCAGGCGGGCAGGTCGGCGGCGCGGTCCACGGCCTCGTAGACGCCGAACAGGCGGCGGTAGTCCTCGGCGGGGAGCGGCTCGTCGCCCGGCAGTCGCCGGGGGCCGCCGGTGTGGGACACGACGGCGTGCGCCGCGGCCATGGAACGGGTTTCCGCGGTCACCCTCCTCATACAAGCGGGGGTGACGGGTGCGGGCGAGGGACTTCCACCTTCGGCCCATGTCGGTGCGGCGCATGGCACGGCATCGTCGTTCCCGCAGACCGAGGGCACGGCAGAGGAGCCGTCATGTCGTCGTCCACTTCCGAATCCGCCGCGCGCAGTTGGCTGATCACCGGCGCCAACAGCGGTTTCGGCGCCGCGTTCACGCGCGCCGCGCTGGCCGCGGGCGACGCGGTGGTGGCCGCGGTGCGCCGCCCGGGGGCGATGGCGGAGCTGGCCGCCGCGCACCCGGACCGGCTGACCGTCGTCGCGTTGGACGTGAGGGACGCGGAGGCATGCGAACGGGCCGTGCGCACCGCCGAGTCGGCGTATGGGCGCATCGATGTCCTGGTGAACAACGCGGGGTTCGGCACGGTCGGCGCGTTGGAGGAGACGCGGGAGGACGAACTCCGTGACGCCATGGAGGTGATGTTCTTCGGGCCGATGCGGCTGACGCGGCTCGCGCTGCCGGGGATGCGGCGCAGGCGCGGTGGCGCGGTCGTTCAACTCACCAGCATGGGTGGCCTGCTGGCGTTCGCGGGGGTGGGCACCTACGCCGCGGCCAAGGGTGCGCTCGAGCGGGCGAGCGAGGCGCTGGCCGCGGAGGTGGAGCCGCTGGGCATCCGGGTGCTGATCGTCGAACCCGGCGCGTTCCGCACGGAGTTCAACGGCGCGATCGCCGCCGCGTCCTCGCTGCCCGACTACGAGGCGGCGGTGGGCGTGGTCCGCGACCGTCTCGCCGCGGGCGACGGCAAGCAGCCGGGCGATCCGTCGAAGGCGGCCGCGGCCCTGCTGACCGCGCTCGCCCTCCCCCGTCCGCCCCTGCGGCTGCCACTGGGTGACGACGCGGTGACGGCGATCCGCGCGAAGCTGGCCCGCGTGGAGAGCGACATCAGCGCGACGCCCCATCTGGGCACGGGCCCGGCAATCAACTTCCCGTGAGCCGCGCGGATCCGGCCGTGCCGCGACCCGTCGGCCATGCCGGGACCCGTCAACCGCCTTGAGGGGGCGGCGCGTTCAGTCCAGGTAGCCGCGCAGCTGTTCCGCGTAGGCGTGGTCGCGGAGCTTGCCGAGCGTCTTGTGCTCGATCTGGCGGATGCGCTCCCTCGTCACGCCGAACAGGCGGCCTATCTCCTCCAGCGTGCGGGGGCGGCCGTCGACCAGGCCGTAGCGGAGCTCCACGACGCGGCGCTCGCGGTCGCCCAGCGTGGACAGGACCGCCTCCAACTGCTCGCGCAGCAGCATGAACGCGGCCGACTCGGCGGGTGAGAGGACGTCCGCGTCCTCGATGAGGTCGCCGAGGTTGACGTCGTCCTCGTCGCCGATCGGGGCCTGGAGCGAGACCGGGTCTTGGGCCAGCCGCAGGATCTCGCTGACCCGGGCCGGGGTGAGGCCGAGCAACACCGCCACCTCCTCGGATGTCGGCTCGTAGCCCTGCTCCTGGAGGACGCGCCGCTGGACGCGGATGACGCGGTTGATCAGCTCGACGACATGAACGGGCACGCGAATGGTGCGGGCCTGGTCGGCGATGGCCCGCGACATGGCCTGCCTGATCCACCAGGTCGCATACGTCGAGAACTTGAATCCGCGCGTGTAATCGAATTTCTCGACCGCGCGGATCAGGCCCAGGTTCCCCTCCTGGACCAGGTCGAGCATCGTCAGCCCCCGCCCGATGTACCGCTTGGCGACCGAGACGACGAGCCGCAGGTTGGCCTCGATCAGCTGCCGTTTGGCCAGGCGGCCGCGCACCACCAGCCGGTCGAGGTCCAGGGCGAGTCGCTCGTCCACCGTGCCGTCGACCGCCAGCGTGAGCAGCCGTTCCTCGGCGAAGAGGCCCGCCTCGATCCGCCGGGCCAGCTCCACCTCGTCGGACGCGGTGAGCAGCGGAATACGGCCGATCTCGCGCAGATACTGGCGGAAGAGGTCGCCGGTCGCGCCGTTTCCCTCGGCCCGCAGGGTCACTTCCGGTTGCGGTGCGGTGGCCGTGTCGGTCGCGGGGAGGGTCGAAGTCTGCACGGAGCGGCCTCCAGAGGGATCGCGGCAGGCGGAGCGGAGGGAGAGCGGAGGGAGCGGCACCGCCCCCAGTGTGGGGTACGGCACACTCCGGCCACGAGATGCGTGCGTGCACTTTTTGCCGGGAGTGGCTACCGAGCGGCGACGGCCAACTACCCGCCGCTGCCCGCCGCTCGCCCGCCGCGCCCCGGCCGGTCAGGCGCGCGGCACCCCGTCGATCAGGCGCGCGGCACCCCCGCCGGTCAGACGTGGAATGCCCCGGCCGGTCAGGCGTAGAGCGCCTCGGCCGGTCAGGCGTAGAGCGCCTCGGCGCCCCGCTCCTTGAGGGCCGTGCGGTACTGCTCGAGCGCCCACAGCTCCTGGCGGACCTCGGCCGCCGTGGTGTTGCCGCTCTGCGCCTCGGCGCGGCGCGCGGTGGACTCCAGCTCGCGCATGCGGCGTTCGACGGCGGCCATCCTGACCTGCACCAGGCTCCGCTCGGCGTGCACGTCCACCTCGGCCTGGCGGCGGCGCGGCAGGGTCAGCGGCTCGACGGCCAGCTCGGTGACCAGGGAGCGCACCGCGTCGTCGGGCGCGGCCTCGCGCACCCGGTCGAGGAACGCGTCGTCGGCCGCGGCGACGCCGCCCGCCTCGCCGATGACGCGCCGGACGACGGTGTAGGGGGCGGCGGTGAACTCGTCCTCGCCGTAGGCGTCGAAGACCGGCGCGACCAGCGCGGGGAACTGGAGCGCGATCTTGAGCAGCTCGCGCTCGGCCAGGTAGGCGGGGGTGCGGAGGTTCAGTGGAGGGCCGACGGGCGAAGGGGGCGCGGCAACGGGGGCGGGCGCGTTACCCCTGCGCTCCCCCTGGCCGCGCGGCGCGCCGGGTCCCCCGGCGCCCTGGCCCTGGGCGCGCGCCCTCCCCCAGCGCGCGATCTGGCCGATGCGCCGCACCACGAAGCCCTCGTCGGGGATGCCGACGAGCCCGGCGAGCCGCACGGCGTACTCGTGCTGGATGGCCTGG
Organism: Streptomyces sp. PT12; assembly: GCF_003311645.1. GTDB lineage: Bacteria > Actinomycetota > Actinomycetes > Streptomycetales > Streptomycetaceae > Streptomyces. Next base: position 116,293 of record NZ_QEST01000096.1, read on the forward strand.
TCCTTGATCTGGGCGACGATCGGCGCGGCGAACTCGAGCGCGGCGGAACGGCCCTCCGCCGTGTCCAGATTGTGCTGGTCGACGATCGATCTGATGGCGAACTCGAAAAGCGGCGACGCCGATTCGACCAGCTTGTGCACGGCTTCGTCGCCATCGGCGATCCGCAGCTCGCACGGGTCCATGCCGCCTGGCGAGACGGCGATCGACGTGCGGGCCGCGAACTTCTGGTCGTCCTCGAACGCCCGCAGCGCGGCCTTCTGCCCGGCCGCGTCGCCGTCGAACGTGAAGACGACCTCTCCGGCGCGGTGCGAGCTCGAGTTGTCCATCAGGACGCGGCGCAGGATCTTGACGTGATCGGCGCCGAACGCGGTGCCGCACGTCGCGATCGCCGTGGTGACCCCGGCCAGGTGGCAGGCCATGACGTCGGTGTACCCCTCGACGACGACCGCGCGGTTGGTCTTGGCGATGTCGCGCTTGGCCACGTCGATGCCGTACAGCACCTGGGACTTGCGGTAGATGGGCGTCTCGGGGGTGTTCAGGTACTTGGGGCCGCCGTCGTCGTCGCGGAGCTTGCGGGCGCCAAAGCCCACGACCTCGCCCGTGATGTCCCTGATGGGCCAGATCAGCCGCCCCCTGAACCGGTCGATCGGCCCGCGCTTGCCGTCCTGGGCGATCCCCGAGGCCAGCAACTCCAGGTCGGTGAAGCCGCGTCCGCGCAGGAAGCGCACCAGGTGGTCCCAGCCCGCGGGGGCGTATCCGACGCCGAAGCGCTCGGCGGCCGCCTGGTCGAAGGAGCGCTCGGCGAGGAAGCGCCTGCCGATCTCGGCCTCGGGCGACGTGGCCAGCTGCTCGGCGTAGAAGCGGGCGGCGACCTTGTGCGCCTCGATCAGCCGCGTGCGCTCGCCCTGCTGGCGCCCCGGGCTGTACCCACCCTGCTCGTACCGCAGGGTGACCCCGGCCTGCGCGGCCAGCCGCTCGACGGCCTCGGAGAACGACAGATGCTCGATCTTCATCACGAAGCCGAGGGTGTCCCCGCCCTCCTGGCAGCCGAAGCAGTGGTAGAGGCCCTTGCTCGGACTGACGTGGAACGACGGCGACTTCTCGTCGTGGAACGGGCACAGACCCTTGAGATTCCCGCCGCCCGCGGGGCGCAGCTGAAGGTACTCGGAGACCACGGCGTCGATCGGGACCGCGTCCCTGACCGACTTCACGTCCTCGTCGTTGATCCTGCCCGCCACGCCAGAAGTCTACGGCGCCCCTCCGACACCCGGGGCCCGGGACGGCCGCGCGTGAACAGCCACGCGTGAACGGCGACGGGCTCGGGCCGCGCGGCTCGTGCCACAGGGCTCGTGCCACGGGGCTCAGGCCGCGAGGCGGGCCTCGATCCCGTCGAGGATGAGGTCGAGGCCGCGCCTGAACCCCCCGTCGGCGTCGCCGTCCGTCACATCGGCCTCGCGAGCGAGCGCCGGATAGCGGTCCGCGTGCGCGAGGACATGGCGGCGGACCTGGCGGCGCAGCTTCGCCTCGTGTTCGGGATCGGTCACGGTCAAACGCCAGACGTTCTCCGCGGCGACAAATCCATGCACGTAGGCAAAGAGGGTGTTCACGGCGGCGTTGAGTTCGAGCGGTGGCAGCCCGGCCCTGGCGAGGGTCGCGTAGAAGCGGTCGGAACGCGCGAGCGACGTCGGGCCGATGAGCGGCCGGGTGCCGATCAACGTGGTGATCCAGACGTGGCGGCGCATCACCTGGCGGCTCTGCTCGACGCGCCGGGTCAACGCGGTGCGCCAGTCGACGCCGTCGTCGTCATCGAGCGCCAACTCGCCCATCACCGCGTCGAGCGCGAGGTCGAGCACGTCCTCGCGGGTCTCGACATAGGAGTAGAGCGACATCGTGCCCGCGCGCAGCCTGGCGGCCAGGCGGCGCATGGAGAACCCCTCCACTCCCTCGCTGTCCAGCAGGTCCACGGCGGCCTCGACGATCCGCTCCCGCGACAGCCGTGGCCTACGCCCACCCCCGTCGTCCCGGAACCAGAGGCTCGGTTGTCCACGCCGCCTCGTCACCCACGCCCGCCTTTCGTCCGTACGCCGTACGGTTTTCCGTACGGCTAGCTTCTCTTCCATGGCCGATGCGATAGCACCATCACATGAGTCCCCGGAGTCCGCGTCCTGGCTGCGTGATTACGCGATGCTCGCCCTGCGCGTCAACCGGGCGGTGACGGGGGAGGGCAGCGGAACACTGCTGATCCACCGGGGCCCAGCGGCATGGGCGAACGAGGTGGCGGGCGAGGAGCCGCGCCCGGCGGGCCAGTTGGCCGACGACGCGGAACGGCTGCTGGCCGACCCGCCGTTCACGCCGGCGCGCGCCGCGTATCTCACGGCGCAGGTGCGATCGCTGCGCGCGGTGGCCCGGCGCGCGGCGGGCGTGCGCGAGCCGCTGAGCGCCTACGCGCGCGCCTGTCTGGGGATCGAGGCCGGATGGGTGCCCGAGCCGGTCTTCGAGGAGGCGCACGACCGGCTCGCCACGGCGCTGCCCTCCGGCGCGCGGGGAACGACGCACCACCGCCTGCACGCCTGGCGCCGGGCGCACACGCTGCCGCGGAGGCGCCGGGACGAGCTACCGCGCCTGGTGCTGGCGGCCGTGGCCGAGACCCGCGCCAGGACGAGCGCGGCCATCGTGCCGCTGCCGGACGAGGACGTGCGCTGCACGGTGGTGCCGCGGGCGCACTTCCTGGCGGCCGGGCACCACGAGAGCGGGGGCCGCTCGACGCTGTTCGTCAACGGGGGGCTGCCGTTCAACCTCGCCGACCTGCTCTCCGTCGTCGCCCACGAGGGCCACCCGGGGCACATCGCCGAGTCGCTGCTCAAGGAGCACCACCCGGACTGCCGGACGCGTTTCCTGCTCAGCCCGCCGTTCGTGCTCAGCGAGGGGATGGGGCTGCGCGCCCAGGAGGTGATCTTCCCCGGCGACGAGGCGCGGGAGTGGCTGGAACGCCACGTGCTCGGCCCGTTCGGCATCGCCCCCGACGGCGCGGACCTCGCCGCGATCCACGACGCGCGCAACGCGCTCTGGGGCGCGTGGGCCAACGCCGCGCTCCTCGCCGACAAGGGGCGCCCCGAGGCGGAGGTCCGCGCCTACCTGGCGCGTTGGGCGCTGCTCGACGACGCGGAGGTGGACGCGGCGATGGCGTCCGTGGCCGCGCCGGGGATGGGGGTGTATGTCCTCGGCTACTACCACGGCTGGCGCACGGTGGGCGCGTGGCTTGACACGGGGGCGCCCGAGGAACGGAACGCGCGGGTGCGGCGGCTGCTCACCGAGCCGCTGCTGCCCGCCGACATCGCGGTCGGCGGGCCCGAGGGGCGGCCCCGGCCCGAGGGGCGGCCCCGGCGGGGTCAACTCGCGTAGCGCAGCATCCAGTCGGTGTCGGGGTTCCGTCCGAACGACGGGTCGGCGGGCGGGGACGCCGGGCTCTCCTCGACCATGTCGCCGGGGGCGACGCGGGGCGGCAGCTGCCCGAACCTGGCCGCCCGTGCCGCGGCCGCCTCGTCGGGGGTGTCCGGCGCGTCGGCGGTACGCGTTGTGTCCATGGGGTCACCTGCCGTTCCGGAAGCGGGGACCCGAACGGCCCCCTCGCCGCCAGAGTACTCCCGCGCAGACCGCCGCCGACGGGCGCTGAGCGCCGCCGACGGGCGCTGACGGGCCTGGGGGCCACGGGCCCTCAGGGCAGCGCGGGCGGCTCGCCCGGGGGCGCCTGCTGGCGCTGCCGCTCGGCCCACTGCCGGGTCTCGTCGGCGCGGATCGCCTCGACCGCGGCGAGCAGCTCGGCCCGGGCCGCCTCGTCGCGCTCGGCCTCGGGCAGCAGCTGGTAGCGGTCGAGCGCGCGGCGCAGCGCGTCCCACGCGTGACCGGCCACCGCCCAGCGCGGCCCGGGGCCGAAGACCTGGCGGAAGCCCGTGCAGAACAGCGTCACCGCGGCGATCGTCGCGGTCAGCCAGGGCTCGGCCCGAAGCCCCGCGGCGACGACCGTGCCCGAGGCGGCCGCGAGGGCGACCAGCTCGACGAGCCGGTGGAGGCGGCGGTTGTTGTCGCGCACCCGCTCGTAGAACGCCAGGTCGCGCCGGTCCCGGGCCAGCAGGGGGTCGGGGGCGCCGGTCCAGGGGTCGGGAGAGCGCTCACCGGCGGCGCCCGGCGCGTCACCCGCCGTGGCCCTGGGCCTTCGCGACGGGCGGTTCGGTGAGGGGCCGGTCAGTGAGCGGCCGCTCCGTGAGGGACCGCGCCATGACGTGATGCGGGCCCACGCCCTCGATCACGAACTCCTCGCCCACGACGGAGAATCCGTGCCGCACATAGAAACCGACCGCCTCGACGCGGCCGTTGCACCACAGCAACTCCGCGCCGCGCAGGGCCGCTTCGGTCCCCGCCGCACCCAGCAGCGCCGCGCCGAAGCCACGCCCGCGCACGGCGGGCGCCGACGCCATGCCCCTGATGCGGTGGGCGACCCTCGGATCGCCGGGCAGCGGCTCGGGGAACAGGCTGACGCACGCTAGCACTTCGGCGCCCTCGCCATCGAACGCCGCCAGGTGGTAGGTGTCCTCCCGCGCGTCCTCGGCGAACTCGGCGGCGTTGCGCGGGTGTCCGGGCCGGAGCACCCGCCAGCGCAGATCGAGGACCGCGTCGCGGGGAACGACCTCGGTGCGGATGGTCATGCCCGCACCCTACGCGCGCTCGTCCGGGTGAAGGCCGCCAGGGATGGCGTGGGGGGCGCCCGCGTGGACTACGGTCATGATCATGCGCTGGAAGACGTACGGCGAACGGCAGGTGTACACCAACCCTTGGCTGAACTTGTGCTTGATCGATGTCGAACTCCCCGACGGACAACGGTTCGACCACCATGTGGTCCGCCTCAGACACCTCGCGGTGGCCGTCGTGCTGAACGAGCGCCGCGAGGTGCTGATGCTGTGGCGCCACCGGTTCATCACCGACGCGTGGGCGTGGGAGCTGCCCATGGGCCTGGTCGAGGAGGGCGAGACCCCGGCGGCGACGGCGGCGCGCGAGGTCGAGGAGGAGACCGGATGGCGGCCAGGGCCGATGCGGCCGTTGATCTACGCCGAGCCCGCCAACGGCATCACCGACGCCGAGCACCACGTCTTCCGCGCGGACACCGCGACCCATATCGGCCCACCGACCGAGCTGAACGAGTCCGACCGCATCGAGTGGATCCCCGTCGACCGGATCAGGGGCATGATCGACCGCCGCGAGATCATCAGCGGCGGCTCACTGGTCGGGCTGCTGTATCTGCTGGTCGACGGGGTGGGCGGCGGAGTCGACGGAGTTGACAAGGGCGGCGGCGTTGACGTGGTCGACAGGGTCGGCGGCGTTGACGTGGTTGACGGCGTTGACGTGGTTGACGGCGTTGACAGGGCGCTGTGACACGCGGACCGACCCGATTCACGTTCGCCCTCGCTGATATAAGTCGACGCTGATATAAGTCGACGCTGATAGCTTACCGCCGTGCACGCGTTCGACGTTCTCGGTGACCCCGTCAGGCGGCGCATCCTCGAGGTGCTCGCCGAAGGGGAACGGCCAGCCGGAGACATCGTGGGCGTCGTCCGGGCGGAGTTCGGGATATCGCAACCCGCCGTCTCGCAGCACCTCAAGGTGCTGCGCGAGTCCGGGTTCACCACGGTGCAGGCCGAGGGGACGCGGCGGCTGTACGCCGTCGCCCCCGAGCGCTTCGCCGAGGTGGACCGGTGGCTCGACCGCTTCGGCCGGTTCTGGAACCAGCGACTGGACGCGCTCGGCACGGAGTTGGCCCGCGGGAAGCGCCGGGCGAGAACGGGCGAGGAGGGCTCGGATGAGTGAGCTGGTGGACCGGATCAACGCCGTGCGGCGTGAGGTTGTCACGACGGCGATCGGCGGCCACGAGGGCAAGGCCGTGATCCTGCGGCGGCGTTACGACTCCCCCGCCGCCGACGTGTGGAACGCCTGCACCAGCCCCGAACGCCTCGCCCGCTGGCTCGCGCCGGTCAGCGGCGAGCTACGGCTGGGCGGCGCCTACGAGTTGGAGGGGAACGCCCGCGGTGAGGTGCTGGCGTGCCAGGAGCCGACGCTGCTGCGGGTGAGCTGGATCTACGGCGAGGAGATCCCCGGCACCCCCGCGCCCGAGGTCACGCTGCGGCTGCCCCCTGACGGCGACGGCGCCACGCTCCTCGAGCTCGAGCATGTCGCCGTCGTCGACCCGGAGTTTTGGGACCGCTACGGTCCCGGGGCCGTCGGGGTGGGCTGGGACCTGGCCCTGATCGGCCTGGAGGCCCACCTCGGCGGCACGGAGGCGAAGGAGGAACGGGAGTTCATCCTCGGCAGCGCCGAGCGCTGGCGCGCGGCGCACGAGGCGTCGGGCGCGGACGCCGCCGAGGCGGAGCGCTCGGCGGCCAACACCGCGGCCTTCTACGCCCCTGAGCCACAGGAGAGTTGACCGGCGCGGGACCGGGCCCGGGTCGGCCGGGACCGGGCCCGGTCACCCCTTGAGTCGGTCGCCGGGGACGAGGGACTCGAGCGGGGTCCCCGGGTCGGCGAGAGCCTCGGGATCCACGGGCAGCCCCGCGCGGACGAGCCGCTGGATCGGCTCGACCACGTCCCACACGTTCATGTTGAGCCCGGCCAGCACGCGGCCCTCGCGCAGCCAGAACGCGATGAACGCGCGCTTGGCCAGATCCCCCCTGAACACCACCCGGTCATACGCCCCCGGCGGCGCCCACCCCGAGTACTCGAGGCCCGCGTCGTACTGGTCGGAGAAGAAGTACGGCACCCGGTCGTAGACGACCTCGTGGCCCAGCATCGAACGGGCCGCCGCGGGACCCGAGTTGAGGGCGTTGGCCCAATGCTCCACGCGGAGCCTGCCGCCCTTGCCGCCGGGGTGCGCCACGGCGGCCACGTCCCCGGCGGCGAAGATCGCCGGGTCGCTGGTGCGCAGCGCGGCGTCCACGGCGATGCCGCCACCCTCGGAGAGCGCGATCCCGGCGCCCTCGGCCAGCGCGGTGCGCGGCCCGGCGCCGATCGCCGCGAGCACGGCCCGCGCGGGCAGCCGACGGCCGTCCTCGGTGGTGACACCCGCGACCACCCCGTCGCGCCCGGTGATCTCGGCGAGCCGGGTCCCGAAGTGGAACGTCACCCCGTGGAAGCGGTGCAACTCACTGAACACCGCCCCCACTTCGGGCCCCAGCACGCCGTGCAACGGAGTGGGCCCAGGCTCCACCACGATCACCTCGGCGCCCAACGTCCGTGCGGCGGCGGCCACTTCGAGACCGATCCAGCCCGCCCCCGCGATCACCAGCGGCTCGCCCGCCCCCGCCGTGCCGGTGAGCACGCCCCGCAGGTGGTCGGAGTGGGCAAGGCGGCGCAGATGGTGAACGTTCGCCAACTGCGTTCCCGGGATGCCGAGTCGGTGCGGCTCGGCGCCCGTGGCCAGCAGCAGGGCGTCGTACGGCAGCCGTGTTCCGTCGCCGAGCCTGACCTCGCGGGCCGCCCGGTCGATCGCGACGGCGGGCTGGCCCAGATGGAGCTCGATGCGGTTGTGGGCGTACCACGCCGGGGGGTGCACGAAAACGCTCTCCCTGACGGCCCGGCCGGTCAGGTAGTCCTTGGAGAGCGGGGGACGCTCGTAGGGCTGTTCGTGCTCGTCGCCGATGAGGATCACCCGGCCAGGGAAGCCCTCCTCACGCAACGTCTGGGCCGCCTTGGCCCCGGCCAGTCCACCGCCGATGATGACGAACGTCCGGTGTGTGCCGTCCACGCAGTGCCTCCCGATCTGGTGCGCCAATCCCAAGGAGCCTGCCCCACCAGCGGCTTGGCCGGAAGGGGGCACGTCGTCGCGGGACGCGCCGCGCCCTCGCGCGACGCGCCAGGTCACGGCCGAGTGAGCCGGGCGTGCAGGGAGCGCGCGGACGCGTCGGTGAGCGCCGCGAGTTGGTCGACGACGACGCGCAGCCGCTCGGCGTCGTCCGTGGCCGCGGCGAACAGCGCGCGGTACTGCGCGTCGAGCCCCTCGGGCGCGCGGACGACGAGGGCCTCGGCCAGCTCCCCGAGCACGGCGCGTTGCCGCGTCCTGATCGCCTCCTGGTCGGGGCGTTGCATCACATGGACGTCTGCGACCGCCTTGAGCACGTCACACTCCAGCCGGGTCGCCTCGGGAACGACCAGGTCGGCGGCGTAGCGGCGCAGCGGGCCCGGGCCGTACCTAGCGCGGGTGGCGCGTTCGGCGGCCAGGCAGAACCGCCCGATGAGCTGGCTCGTCGCGTCCTTGAGCCGGGCCTGCGCGAGCGCGCCGCCGTCGTAGCTCGTCGGCCACCACTCCTGGGCCATCAGCCGGTCGAGGGCCGCGGCGAGCGCGTCGTGCTCGGTGCCGGGGGGCGCGTACCGCTTGGCGGCGACGGTGAACACCTCGTCGCGCTCGGCCGTCGCGCGCAGCAGCCCCGGGGTGAGGTGCCCGGCGCGCAGCCCGTCCTCCATGTCGTGCACGGAGTAGGCGACATCGTCGGCCCAGTCCATGATCTGCGCCTCGAAGCAACGGCGTTCGGCGGGGGCGCCGGCGCGCAGCCAGGCGAAGACGGGCAGGTCGTCCTCGTACACGCCGTACTTGCGGCGGCTGGTGCCGCGCGGCCAGGGGTACTTGGTGGCGGCGTCGAGGGTGGCGCGGGTGAGGTTGAGGCCGACGGAACGCGCCTGGGCGCCCGCGAAGCGCTTGGGTTCGAGCCGGGTGAGCAGGCGCAGCGACTGCGCGTTGGCCTCGAACCCGCCGCAGCCGTCGGCGATCCGGTCGAGAACGCGCTCTCCGTTGTGCCCGAACGGCGGATGCCCGAGGTCGTGCGCGAGGCACGCCGCCTCGACGATGTCGGGGTCGGACCCGAACGCCGCCCCGAGGTCGCGCCCGACCTGGGCGCACTCGAGGGAGTGGGTGAGCCGGGTGCGCGGCGCGGCGTCGGGATCGGGGGCGTCGGGCGTGACGACCTGGGTCTTCCCCGCGAGACGGCGCAGGGCGGCCGAGTGCTGGACCCGCGCCCGGTCCCGCTGGAACGCGGTGCGCCCAGGCCGCTTGTCGGCCTCCGGATCCCACCGCTCGGCGGCGGCCTCGTCATACCCTGCGACGTGCATACGAACGAAGGTAGCCGCCCCACACCCGACCCGCCGCCCTCGGGGGCCAAGCGGGGCGGGGGCAGGGGCAGGGCGGGGGCGTGGCGGGCTAGGCAGCGGGAGAGCGCTCTCCCATAGCGCGAAAGCTTGCGCGGCCAAGTCCACCGTGCTGCATCCTCGCCCCGGGAGAGCGCTCTCCGGAACCGGGCGAATCCTTTCTCCTGTAAGCCGCGCCCTCCGGGCGGGACCTTCGCGTTCAGCCCACCCTGCGGGCGACGATCTGGAGGCGTTCGACGGTGTGGGCGTCGAGGGTGGCGACCGTGTCCTGGCGTTCGGCCTCGATCGCGAAGCCGTGGTCGGTCACCAGGGAACGCAGGTGGTCGGGGTCGTGGTGACGGAACACTCCACCGTCGGGAATCTCGAACACACCCCACGCGCCGTGGCGCTCCGCCTGCTCCCGGTAACGCTCCAGGTTGCGCAGGTCGTTCTGGAGCGGGACGTCGCTGAGGTACAGGACCCCGCCGCGGTGGACGAGGCGGGCCAGCTCGGCGACGATCGCCCGTTGCGCGACGTCGTCGGGGACACACGTCAGCACCGCGAACAGCAGCGCCGCCCCGAACGCGCCGTCCGGGTGCGGCAGGGGCAGCGCCTGGCGGTGTTCCAGGCTCAGCCCGGGGTGCTCGGCCCGCCCGCGCCGCACGAGCGCGGCCGAGGTGTCGACGCCGTGCGCGTCCGGGTATCCGAGCGCGGCCAGCTCGGCGGTCAGCCGCCCGTAGCCGCACCCGAAGTCGAGCACCCGCGCGCCCCGCGGCACATGGGCCGCGAGCAGGTCGCGGTCGAGGGGGTGGGTGAACGCCTTGGCGGCCCCGGTGGTCTCCCAGTAGCCGGATACGTCGAGCGACTCGGTCATGCCGGGACCGTACCCGCGCCTGCCCGGGGTTCAGTCGTGCCGCGCCAGCCAGGCCGCGGCCTCGGCCCGCAGCCCAGGGTCCTCGATCGCGTCCACCACCCAGCGGAGGTCTTCGACGGCGCGTTCCGTTTCCTGGAGCCGCGCGAGCGTTCCGGAGGCGCCCTGGCCGGGCGGGATGGGTTCCCCCGGCTCGTGGGAGCGGTCCTCGCCTGTGGCCTGCCCGCGGCGCCTGAGCTCGGCGGCGGCACGGGCCTCGGGGCGGGCGAGCGGCAGGGCGTCCAGGAGGCGGCGGGCCGAGCCGTCGGGGGTCAGCCCGGGAGGCAGCCCGACGAGCGGAGGCTCGTACCGGTGCGCGAGGGCGGCGAGCCTGACCCGCCGGGCCGCGGCCTCACATCGGCTGATCCCCCCGAGGGCGGGGGCCTGCGCGAGGAGGGAGTCCGCGAAGGCGAACCGTTGGGCGCTCTCCGCGCGAGTTACCGCCCGCAGCAGGCTGACCTCCGTCTCGACCAGGCCGAGGACGGCGTTCCACCACTGGGGTGGGATCCCATCGGGAAAGCGCTCACCGAGCCAGCGCGCCCGCGCCTCGGCGTCCGCGGCCCGCCGCAGCCAGTCGTAATCGGCCCTCACTCCCGACCATGGAGAGCGCTCTCCCAGTCATTGGTCGGCTCACACCCCCGACACATTGGCCCATTGCACCAACTGGTGTGCGAGCGGCGGCGGTCGAGGGCGGGATACGGCAGGTGCCGCGGATCAGGCCGTCGTCGCCAGGGCGGGGCTGGTGAACGCGGCGTCGCGCGCCTGGTCGTAACGGTGCAGGAGCAGCCGCGCCAGCGCCGGGTGCGGGGCCAGCGGCGCGGCGACCGCCCCCGGGGCCGCCTCGGCGCAGCGGGTGCTGAACAGCCCCGGCGCCACGAAGCACGACGCCATCGCGATGCCATGGTGGCCCTCGGCGCGCAAGCGCTCCACCGCCTCGGCCACCGTGGGGCGGGCCGCCGACGCGTAGGCCGGAAGGACCCGGGCGCCGCCCAGGCGGGTGGCGAGCATCTGGGCGGTGTAGCCGGTGCCCGCCGCGGACTCGGGGTCGAGTGAGCCCGCCGCGGCGAGGATCACCGCGTCGCCGCGCCGGTGGCCCGCCTCGACCAGGCGGCTGTGCAGCGCCTCGGCCAGCAGCGGGTGGGGGCCGAGGCATGCGGCGGTGGTCACGTTCAGGCGGGGGTTGGCGCCCGCGACGATCGCGGGTATGTCGTGCTTGACGTGGTACCCCCTGCTGAACAGCAACGGCACGAGCACCGCCTCGCCGCGCAGACGGGCCAGCGTGTCGGCCAGGAGCGGCTTGTCGATCTCCAGGTGGCCCAGCTCGACACGCAGTCCCGGGCGCAGCGCGCGGACCAGCCGGACCAGCGCCTCGACGGCCCGGTGAGCCCGGGGGTCGGGTGAGCCGTGGGCCACGGCGACCAGGGTGGGCGGGATGCTACGGGCGTTGCGCATAACCGCCAGCCTGCGCCCCGGGCGTTGCGGCGGTGTTGCGCGAGTGTCACCACTGGCCGCTGCACTCCTCACCGCGCGCCACGCGCCCGGCTGAGGTCGCCGCCCCTGCCGGGTAACGCGGGGGGCGCCGCCGCGTAACACGTCCGTCGCACGATGAACCGCATGACGGGCATCACGGCGGACACGGAGGCGGGTGTGGCGGCGGGCGTGGCGGCGGGTGCGGAGGCGGGTGCGGAGGCGGGCATGGTGGGCACCAAGGCAGGCGCGGCGGTGGGCGCGGCGGTACGGGCCACGGAGACCCACTGCCCGTACTGCGCGCTCCAGTGCGGGATGGGTCTGCGGCCCGCGCCGGGGGCGGCGGGCGGGCTCGAGGTGGTGGAGCGGACCGCGTTCCCCGTGAACCGCGGCGCGCTGTGCGGCAAGGGCCGCACCGCCCCCGCCGTGCTGGCCGCCGGGGCGCGGCTGACCGGGCCCCTGGTGCGGCGCGGGGGCGAGCTGGTCCCCGCGGAGTGGGACGAGGCACTGGACCGGGTCGCGGAGGGACTGGCCGCGGTCCGCGAACGGCACGGGCCCGACGCCGTAGGCGTCTTCGGCGGCGGCGGGCTGACGAACGAGAAGGCGTACGCGCTCGGCAAGTTCACGCGGCTGGTGCTGGGCAGCTCGCAGATCGACTACAACGGCCGGTTCTGCATGTCGTCGGCCGCGGCGGCGGGGACGCGGGCGTTCGGGATCGACCGGGGGCTGCCGTTCCCGCTGGCCGACATCCCGCGCACCGGCTGCGTCCTGCTGGTCGGTTCCAACCTCGCCGAGACCATGCCTCCCGCGTTGCGCTACCTCACCGAGTTGCGGGAGAACGGCGGCACGCTGATCGTCGTGGATCCGCGGCGGACCCGCACGGCCGAGCAGGCTGACCTGCACCTCGCGCCGCGCCCGGGGACGGATCTGGCGCTGGCGTTGGGGCTGTTGCACCTGGTGGTGGCGGAAGGGCGCACGGACGAGGGGTTCATCAGGGAGCGCACGACGGGGTGGGAGGAGGCGCGCGCGGCGGCGATGGCGCACTGGCCCGAGCTGGTGGAGCGGATCACGGGGGTGCCCGTTCCGCTGCTGCGCGCGGCGGCGCGGATGTTCTGCGCGCCCGAGGCGGCGATGGCGCTGACGGCACGCGGGCCCGAGCAGCAGTCCAAGGGAACGGACACCGTTGGTGCGTGGATCAACCTCTGCCTCGCGACCGGCCGGGCCGGGAGAGCGCTCTCCGGGTATGGCTGTCTTACCGGGCAGGGCAACGGCCAGGGCGGGCGCGAACACGGGCAGAAGGCCGACCAGCTGCCGGGCTACCGGATGCTGGCCGACGCGGACGCGCGCGCCCATGTGGCCGGGGTGTGGGGCGTCGACCCCGACACGCTGCCGGGCCCTGGGCGCAGCGCCTACGAACTCCTCGACGCGCTCGGCAGGGACACCCCCGACGGGGTGCGGGCGCTGCTGCTGATGGCATCCAATCCGGTCGTCTCCGCGCCGCGCGCCGCGCACGTGGAGGAACGGATGCGGGCGCTCGACTTCCTGGCCGTGTGCGACGTGGTGCTATCGGAGTCGGCGCGGCTTGCGGACGTGGTGCTCCCGGTGACGCAGTGGGCGGAGGAGACGGGGACGCTGACCAATCTGGAGGGCCGGGTGCTGCTGCGGCACAAGGCCGTCGACCCGCCACCGGGGTGCAGGAGCGATCTCGAGGTGCTGCGGGGGCTGGCGGCGCGGCTGGGGTGGGAGAGCGGTTTCTCGACGGAGCCCGAGGAGGTATTCGACGAGCTGCGGCGGGCCTCGGCCGGGGGCAAGGCGGACTACTCGGGTATCACCTATGAGCGGATCGCACGGGAGGACGGGGTGTTCTGGCCATGCCCGGCGACGGAGGGCGCGGAGGGGCTGGGCGCGGGGGGCGGGGCGGGCTCGGAGAGCGGGGCGGGCTCGGAGAGCGCTCACCCGTCGGAGAGTTCGGAGAGCGCTCACCATTTGGAGAGCGCTCACCGCCCCGAGAGCCCTCGCCGCCCGGAGAGCCCTCACCGCTCGGAGAGCGCTCACCGCCCCGAAAGCCCTCACCGCCCGGAGAGCGCTCACCCGGGAACGCCGCGGCTGTTCCTGGACCGGTTCGCGACGCCGGACGGGCGGGCGCGGTTCGCGCCGGTGAGCCACCGGGCCTCGGCGGAGGAGCCGAGCGAGGAGTACCCGCTACTGCTGACCACGGGGCGGGTGCTCGCGCAGTACCAGTCGGGGGCGCAGACGCGGAGGGTGGGCGAGCTGAACGCCGCCGCGCCAGGCCCGTTCGTCCAGTTGCACCCCCGGCTCGCGGAACGGCTCGGCGCGGGCGAGGGCGACCGGCTCGCCGTGATCTCGCGGCGCGGCCGGGCGGTGGCGCCCGCGCGGATCAGCGGGGACATCAGGCCGGACACCGTTTTCATGCCGTTCCACTGGCCGGGTGAGGGGCGCGTCAACACGGTCACCAACCCGGCGCTCGATCCGGTGTCCCGCATGCCGGAGTTCAAGGTGTGCGCGGTCCGGGTGGAGCGGGCCGAAACGGGGCCAGAGGCCGACGGCGGGGCCCCGTAGCCGAGTTGCGGGGCGCCCGCCACCCGGCAGCATGGGGACATGACTGATCTGCCCCAGGACGTGATCGGGCTGCCCGGGCTGGCCGACGCGCACCTCGCGCTCGCGCGGCACAACGAGCACGGCCGCAGCGCCCATCTGTTCCTGCACGACGGACCGTTGCGGCAGAGCGTGATCGCGCTCGTCGGCGGCGCCGAGCTGGAGGAGCACAACGCGCCCCCCGCGGCCAGCCTCCATGTGTTGAGTGGCCGGGTGCGGCTGCTCTCGGAGCCGGGCGACACGGAGTTGGTGAGCGGCCAGGTGATGCGGATCCCGCAGCTGCGCCACGGGCTGATGGCGCTCGACGACTCGGTGATCGTGCTGACCTCGGTGACGGCGACGCCCGAGCCGGTCGTCGTGGACGACACGCGGCGAGGCCCCGGGGAGAGGAACGACGACAACCCCCTTTGACCCTTCGCGCACGACGCCGCGTCTCGGGAAGCGCTCTCCCAACGCCCCTCGGTGCACCGAGCCCAAGGGCACCGAGCTCGGCAGCACCGGCCCCAGGAGCACCGAGCGCGGATCAACCAGCCCGGGTCAACGCCCCCGGCAGCGCCCGGCCCTGAGCACTCGGCCCCAGGAGTGCCGCCAATGCCCCGGGGTAGGCGCGCCAGGGCAGGGAAACGCACGAGAGGCGGCCGTGCGACGCCCGCGCGGCGCGAGAAGGAGCGAGGGGCATGGGCTGGCGAGGGGACGACGAGCTGGGGCTGTTGAGCCGCCTCGACCGGCGGGTCTTCGACCGGGTCGCTTCCGCCCACCCGCCCGGCGTGCAGACGGTGCTGCCCGCGCTGAGCCACGCGGCGAACCACGGGCGGCTGTGGTTCGCGACGCTCGGCCATGGCCGTGTTCGGCGGGCGGGCCGGGCGGCGGGCGGCGTTGCGCGGGGTGGCGGCGCTGACGCTCGCGTCGTTCGCGACCAACACGATCATGAAGTACGCGCTGCGCAGGCAGCGCCCGTTGATCGACGCGGTGCCGCTCGCGCGCAGGCTGGCGCGGCAGCCGTTGACCAGCTCGTTCCCCTCGGGCCACGCGGCCTCGGCGGCCGCGTTCGCCACGGGGGTGGCGCTGGAGTCGCGGCGGTACGGGGCCGCGGTGGCGCCGGTCGCCGCCTCGCGCGTGTAGGTCGGCGTGCACTACCCGTCGGACGTGGTGGCGGGCACGGTGCTCGGCGTGGGCGCGGCGATGGCGACCGGGCACCGGTGGCCGCGCCGCCCGGTGCCCGCGCAGCGGGTGCACCACCGCGCCGAGGCGCCCGCGCTCCAGGACGGCGCGGGCCTGGTCGTGGTGGTCAACGACGGGGCGGGGCCAGGCGCGGCCGCCTCGGACGAGGACCGGCTGCGGGCGGTACCACCGCGCGCCGAGATTGTTCAACGATCCAACGATGAGGGTCTGGTGGCGTCGCTGGACGACGCGGCGCGGCGAGCGGCGCGCGCCGGGGGCGCGTTGGGCATCTGCGGGGGCGACGGGAGCGTGAACGCCGCGGCGGCGAGCGCGGTGGAGCACCGCGTGCCGCTCACGGTCTTCCCCGGCGGCACGCTCAACCACTTCGCCCTCGACACCGGCCATACAGACCTTCGAGGACACGGCCGCCGCGCTCCGCAAGGACGACGCGATCTCCGTCGACCTCGGCCGCGTGCGCCCGGTCGGCGGGGCCGAGGGCCCGACGCGGCACTTCCTCAACACGTTCAGCCTCGGCCTCTACCCCGAAGTCGTCCGCGCCCGCGCGTCGTTGGAGCGGCGCATCGGCAAGTGGCCTTCGGCCGCGGTCTCGTTGGCCCGGATGCCGCGCACCGGGCGCCCCGTAGACGTCGAGTTGAACGGTTACCCGCACCGGCTGTGGCTGCTGTTCGCGGGGAACGGCCTCTACTCCCCCGAGGGCTTCGCCCCCTCGCACCGCACCCACCTGGACGACGGGCTGCTCGACGTCCGCCTGGTGCCCGCGGACCGGCCGCTGGCCAGACGCGCGTGGTGTGCTCGGCGCTGACCGGGACGCTGGCCCGCTCGCGCGTGTACTCGGCGACCCGGCTGCCGCGCCTGCACCTGGCGGGCCTAAGCGAGGGCAGCTCCCTGGCGTTCGACGGCGAGGCGGGCCCGGCACCGGCGTCGTTGCTGCTCGAAAGGTGCGGGGCCACCTGACGGTCTACCGCCCGGTGCGCTCGGGCGACGAGGAGCTGCGCCCGCTGCCCGCGCCGCTGACCTGAGCGGCGCCGCCCCGCGCGCGGTGCTCGCTCGGGCTGATGCCGCGCTCCCGCTTGAACGCCGTGCTCAACGCGAACGCGCTGCCATACCCCACACGGCGGGCGACCGCCTCGAGTGTCACCTCCGGATCGCGCAGCAGCTCGGCGGCCAACTGGAGCCGCCAGCCCGTGAGATACGCCATCGGCGGCTCGCCGACCAGCTCGGTGAAACGGCGGGCCAGCGCCGCGCGCGAGACCCCGGACCTGGCGGCGAGGCCCGCGACGGTCCACGGGTGCGCGGGGTGGTCGTGGATCTGCCGCAGCGCGTGGCCGACCGCGGGGTCGCCGTGCGCGCGGTACCACGCGGGCGCCTCCGCGTCCGGCCGCGCGAACCACGCGCGCAGCGCCGCGATCAGCAGCAGGTCGAGCAGCCGGTCGAGAAGCACCTCCTGCCCTGGCTCGTCCTTGACGATCTCGCTGGAAAGCAGCCCGAGCAGCGGCCCGTCCCAGGCGCCGCGGCGCGGCACGAGCACCCGGGGCAGGGCGCGCAACAGCCGTGCGCTGACCTCCAGTGGGAGCTGGTAGGTGCCGATCAGCAGCTCGGTCCCGCCCTCGGGGTCGGTACCCCATGTGCGCACGCCGAGGTCGAGCGCCTCGCACAGGTCGGTGCCGTCGGGGCCGACGCTGCACCCGCCGGGCAGCACCCGCGTCGACAGCGGGGTGTCCGGGTCGTCCGCGACGGTGTAGGGCTCGGGGCCGCGCACCACCGCGATGTCCCCCTTCGCGAGTCGCACCGGGCACTCGCCCTCGGGAACGATCCACGCGTGGCCGCGCGTCACGCACGCCACGGTCAACGGCGCCTCGTCGCACACCCGTATCCCCCAGGGCGCGCTGAGCACGGCGCGCAACAGGAAGGCGCCCCGCGCGCGGGGGCCGTCGAGGAGGCTGGTCAGCGCGTCCATGCCACGAGCGTAGACGCACGCGCACGCGCATGCGCGTGAGCCTGACGGCGATGGCCGGGCGGGCGCCGCTCCGGTGGACTGAGGACATGGGCGCGGCACCGCCGCGCACCCTCGACGGAATCGGCGGGAGAGCGGTTTCCGCGATGGATGAGACGGATGAGATGAACGAGTTGGCCGAGATACCTGGCATAACGAACGACACGGACACGGACACGGACACCGACACCGACACCGACACCGACACCGACGGCAACACCAACGCCAACACCAACGCCAACGGCACCGTTGCGCCCGAGCGGATCCTGGTCCTGGGCGGCACCGGCAAGAGCGGTAGGCGCGTCGCGCGGCGGCTACCGGGCGCGCGGATCGGCTCACGCGCCGGAACCCCGCCGTTCCACTGGGAGGACCCCACGACCTGAGGGCCGGTGCTTGACGGGATGGAGGCCGTGTTCCTGTGCTACGTGCCCTACGCGGCGGCCGCCGTGGGCGCCCGAGGCGATCGGCGCGTTCTCCGAGCTGGCCGTGGCCAAGGGGGTGCGCTGCCTGGTGCCGCTCTCGGGCCGGGGCGAGGAGCGCGCGGTCGAGTCGGAACGGGCGATGCGGCGGGCGGGCGCACGTGCGAGCGCGGGTGCGAGCGCGGGTGCGAGCGCGGGTGCGAGCGCGGGTGCGAGCGCGGAGTGGACGGTGCTGCGCGGTAGTTGGTTCGCCCAGAACTTCAGCGAGGACTTCCTCCTGGACGCCGTCCTCGGCGGCGAGGTGGTGCTGCCCGCCGCGCCCGGGTGGCGGAGGCGTTCCTGGACGCCGAGGACATCGCGGACTGCGCGGTCGCGGCGCTCACCGGGCCTGGGCACGCGGGGCGGGTGTACGAGCTGACCGGGCCACGGCTGCTGACGTTCGAGGATGCGGTGGGCGAGATCGGCGCGGCGATCGGGCGGGACGTACGGTTCCTGGCGGTGCCGCCGGTGCGGTATGCCGAGATCCTGGCGGGGGCCGGGATGCCGCCCGAGGTGGCGGCGCTGCTGACCGAGGTGTTCGGCGCGGTGCTCGACGGGCGCAACGCCCGCCTCACCAGCGACGTGGCCGCGATCCCGGGCCGGGCGCCGCGCGACTTCTCCGCCTATGTGGCCGAGGCCGCGGCCACCGGGGCGCGAGGAGAGCGCTCTCCCATGCCGTCAGCGTTCAACTGAGCCCTGTTCGGGCACATGTCGAGGAACCAGCCCGCGGCGCCAGCCGGTCGCGCGCGGACGGGCGACGAGACGGCGATCGTGGGCGTTCACCAGACGTCCCCGTCGCGCCAGTCGCACACCAGCTCCCCCTCGATGTCGAGGCGCGCCGTCACCGGCAGGACGTACACCCCGTCGTCCTCCTCCTCGGTGCGCACTATGCCCAGCGGGGTCAGCGCGAACGTCGGCCCCTGCCACGAAAGCCAGCCGCGTGACATGTACAGGGCGCGGGCCGACTCGGTCGTGGAGAGCGCTCCCAGGTCGTATGCGCCGCGGATCACCCGCTCCAACGCCGCCATCAGCGCCGCGCCATGGCCCCGGCCGCGCTGGTCGTGGCGGACGCCGACGCCCTCGACATAGCCGGTGCGCAGCGAGCGGCCCCCGTGCAGGACCCGGCGCTGGACGACGGACGCGTGGCCGACCAACTCCCCGTCCGCATAGGCCAGGGCGTGCATCCCGCCCAGGGCGTGTTCCCAGTCGAGGTCGCCCAGGTCGCCGTCGAACGCCTGATGCAGGAGAGCGCGTACCGCGGCGAGGGTGGCGGGGTCGAGATCGGCGGTGTGGGCGGTGCGCACCTCGGTCATGGGGATCATTCCTTGCGGCGGAGCGGGGTGGGTCAGCCAGCCGCGGCCGACGCGGGACGGCCGGGAGCGCGGGCGGCTGCGAGTGGCGCCAGTTCCTGGGAGGGCGGGCGCCGTTGAGGCACCGGAGTGGGGCGGTTCGCTGAGGGAACGGGCTTGGGCGGGCCACGTGCCCGGGGCGGTGGTCCCGGCGAACGCCGCGTGGCGGGTGAGTGGGGCGTCGGGGTCGGCGCCGAGGTCAGGGCCGGGGTCGGCGTCGGGGTCGGGGTCGGGGTGAGGGTCGGCGATGCGGGTTTCGTGGGGGAACGGGGTGGCCCGGCTCAGGCGGGCGACCCCCTCGGCGATCGACTCCGCCCCTATCCGGCCGAGATCGGCCGGGGGCAGCTCGAACGACTCGGCCGACGGCCGGGCGGTGCCGACGGTCAAGGTGTGGGGTGTGGAGCCCGAGGAAGTCCGCACGGGCGCAGCGTATCCGGCTCACAGCCTCGGGGAAGCGGTGCTGAGCGCAGCGTTGCCCAGGAGAAACGGCAGTGATGCCGACGGGTAACAGCGCCGCCGCACGCTCGGGGCATGGCTGGTGGGTCGGTGGACACGCGCGTGGTGGTCGTGGGCGGCGGAATGGCCGGTGCGCGGCTCGCGTGGCAGCTCGGCACCGCGCCGGGCGCCACGGTGACGGTGCTCGCCGATGAGCCGCACCCCGCGTACAACCGCGTGCTGCTCGCCGAGGTGCTGGCCGGGCGCTACCCGGCCGAGGTGATCGCCCTTCCGAGGCCCGGCGCGAACGTCGCGTGGCGGGCCGGAACGCGGGTGAAGCGAATCAACCGCGCGGCGCGGACAGTTGAGTGCGCCGACGGGACGCGGGTCGGCTATGACGTGCTGGTGCTGGCCACGGGGTCGCATCCGGTACTGCCGCCGTTGCGGGGCCTGTTGCCGCCGGGCGGGGGCGAACTCCTGGACGGCGTATACCCGTTCCGCACGCTGGACGACTGCCTGGCGCTGCGCGGCGCGGTGTCGGCCGCGGGTCCCGCGCCCCGGGCGGTGGTGATCGGCGGCGGGCTGCTCGGCGTCTCGGCCGCCCGCGCGCTGGCCGAGTTGGGTGTCCATGTGGTGCTCGCCCACCAGGGGGAGCACCTGCTCGAGCGCCATGTCGACCCGGACGCGGGCGCGTTGCTGCGCGACCATCTGGCCGCCAGGGGTGTCGAGGTGCACACCGAGTGCCGGGTGCGGGGCGTGGCGACGGCCCGGGGAACGCGCCGGGTGACGGGCGTGCGGCTGGCCGACGGCTATGCGCTCGACGCCGAACTCGTCGTGCTCGCCTGCGGGGTGCGGCCCCGCGTCAGCCTGGCGCGCGCGGCCGGGCTCGCCCTCGGAACACGGGGCGGGATCGTCGTCGACGACCGGCTGCGCACGCCGGACGACCCGCGCGTGTACGCCGTGGGTGACTGCGCGGAGCACCGCGGTGTGCTGCACGGCCTGGCCGGGGCGGCACAGGACCAGGCCGATGTGCTGGCCCGGGTGCTCGGCGGCGACCCGGACGCCCGCTACGGGGGAACGCGCGCGCTGGTCCGCCTCACGCTCCCCGATCGCGGCGAACGCGGCCACCGCGAGGCGCACGGCCACCGTGAGGCGCGCGGCGAACGCGGCGAACGCGGCCAGCGGGGCGCGCGGGCCGAACCGGCCCTTGGTTCCCTGGACTTGGCCGCCTTCGGGGAGACCTCGCCCGCCCCGGGCGACGACGTGGTGCGCCTCGCGGACGCCACGCGCGGCGCCTACCGCAGGATCGTCGTCCGCGGCGACCGGCTGCGCGGCGGGGTCTTGCTCGGCGACCTGGGCGGGGTCGCCGCGCTCGCCAGCGCGTGGGAGAGCGACGAGGCCCTCCCCGCCAGCCCGTTGCTCCATCTGCTGACCCACGACGGAGGGTACTGAGCCATGGACCCCACCACACGCACTCCCACGATCGTGCTGATCGGCCACGGGATGGTCGGCCAGCGGTTCCTGGAGGAGCTGGCCGAGCGGGGGGTGAGCGGGCGGGCGCGCGTGGTCGTGCTGTGCGAGGAGCCGCGGCCCGCCTACGACCGGGTGCACCTCACCTCGTACTTCTCCGGCACATCGCCGGAGGAACTCTCCCTGCTGCCCGAGGGGTTCACGGAGAAGCACGGCATCGAGCTGAGGGTGGGCGACCCGGCCGTCGCCGTGGACCGGGCGGCGCGGGTGGTGACGGCGCGCTCGGGGGCCTCGTTCGCCTATGACACGCTCGTACTGGCGACGGGCAGCGCGCCGTTCGTGCCGCCGGTGCCGGGCCGGGACGCCGAGGGCTGTTTCGTCTACCGCACGATCGAGGATGTGCGGGCCATCGAATCCTATGCGCAAGGCCGCCGCGCGGGCGTGGTGGTGGGCGGCGGGCTGCTCGGCCTGGAAGCCGCGGGAGCGCTCTTTGGCCTGGGTCTCGAGACCCATGTGGTGGAGTTCAACGAGCGGTTGATGGCGATCCAGGTGGACGAGGGCGGCGGCGCGGCGCTGCGGCGGACCGTCGAGAACCTCGGCCTGGTCGTGCACACCGGCGTCGGCGGCCAGGAGATCACCCGGGGCGCGGCGGGCGAGGTCACCGGGATAGCGCTCTCCGATGGCTCGACGGTGGCCGCCGACCTGGTGGTGTTCTCCGCCGGGGTGCGGCCACGCGACCAGCTCGCCAGGGAGGCGGGCCTCGCGGTCGGCGAGCGCGGCGGCGTGGTGGTGGACGAGCGGTGCCGCACCGCCGACCCCGCGGTCTACGCGATCGGCGAGTGCGCCCGCGCGGTGGACGGCACGGTCTACGGCCTGGTCGCCCCCGGCTACGAGATGGCCACGACGGCGGCCGAGGCGATCGCCCGCGACCTGTCTCCCGAGCAGCCGCAACGGGCGGGCGGCGGACCGGCGTTCACGGGCGCCGACACCTCGACCAAGCTCAAGCTGCTCGGCGTGGACGTGGCCTCGTTCGGCGACGCGCAGGGCACCGCCGACGGCTGCCTCGACGTCGTCTACGCCGACTCGCGCTCGGGGGTCTACAAGAAGCTGGTGATGGGCCGCGACGGCACCCTGCTCGGCGGGGTGCTGGTGGGCGACGCGGAGGCGTACGCGCTGCTGCGTCCGCTGACCGGGAGTGTGCCGCCCGCCGCGCCCGAGCGCCTGGTGCTGCCCGCCGGTCTGGGCCCGCCCACCGCGCTCGGCCCCTCGACGCTGCCGGACGAGGCGGTGGTGTGCAACTGCCACAACGTCACCAAGGGCACCATCCGCGCGGCCGTCGCCGACGAGGGCTGCGTCACCGTTCCCGAGGTGAAGCGCTGCACCAAGGCGGGTACGGGCTGCGGGAGTTGCCTCAAGGTGCTGGGCCAGCTCGTGAACGACGAGCTGGCGGCGAGCGGCGTCGCGGTGGACACGGGTCTGTGCGGCTGCTTCGCGCACACCCGGCAGGAGCTGTACGAGATCGTGCGCGTCCGCCGGATCATCTCCTACCGGACGCTGCTCGACGAGCACGGCCGCGACCCGGCGCGCGGCGGCGACGGCTGCGAGGTGTGCAAGCCCGCGGTGGCCTCCGTCATCGCCTCGCTCGCCCCGTCCATCGGCGCCGAAGAGCATGTGCTCGACGGCGAACAGGCCGCGCTCCAGGACACCAACGACCACTTCCTCGCCAACCTCCAGAAGAACGGCTCCTATTCGGTGGTCCCCCGCGTGCCGGGCGGCGAGATCACCCCGGAGAAGCTGATCGTGATCGGCGAGGTGGCAAGGGACTTCGGCCTCTACACCAAGATCACGGGGGGCCAGCGGATCGACATGTTCGGCGCCCGGGTCGATCAACTTCCGCGGATCTGGGCCAGGTTGGTCGAGGCGGGCTTCGAGTCCGGGCACGCCTACGGCAAGGCGTTGCGCACGGTGAAGTCGTGTGTGGGCTCGACGTGGTGCCGCTACGGGGTGCAGGACAGCGTGCGGATGGCGATCGATCTGGAGCTGCGTTACCGGGGTTTGCGCTCGCCGCACAAGCTCAAGTCGGCGGTCTCCGGCTGCGCCCGCGAGTGCGCCGAGGCCATGGGCAAGGACTTCGGCGTGATCGCCACGGCCAACGGCTGGAACCTCTACGTCGGCGGCAACGGCGGCGCGACCCCGCGCCATGCGGACCTGCTGGCTCAGGACCTCTCGGACGCCGAACTGGTGCGGCTGATCGACCGGTTCCTGATGTTCTACATCCGCACTGCCGACCGCCTGGAGCGCACCTCGGTGTGGCTGGAGCGGATCGAGGGCGGCCTTGAGCATGTACGGGACGTGGTGGTGCGCGACTCCCTCGGCATCTGCGACGAGTTGGAGGCGCTGATGGCGGCGCATGTCGCCAGCTACCGCGACGAGTGGGCCGAGACGCTGGGCGATCCGGAGAAGCTGCGGCGTTTCGTGTCGTTCGTCAACGCCCCTGACGTGCCCGACCCGACCGTGCGGTTCGTGCCCGAACGCGACCAGCTCAAGCCCGACTTGACGCTGCTCACCCTCGCCTCCCCGAAGCGGAGCGCGGCCCGATGACCACGCGGATCAAGACGAACACGCGGATCGAGACCAACGCGCGGAGCAAGACGAACACGGGGACCGCGACGAACACGGAGACCACGGCCAACGTGAAGACGGCCGCGAACGCGGAGACCACGGCCAACGTGAAGACCGCGGCGGGCAACGGGTCCGCCGCGGACATCGAGACCGGAACGACCGTGCAGATCGAGGTGGCCGCCGGTCAGTGGCTGACGGTGTGCGGTCTGGCGGAGCTGACGCCGGGGCGTGGCGTGGCCGCGCTGCTGCCCGACGGCAGCCAGGCGGCGGTCTTCAGGGACCGCCATGGCCGCGTGCACGCGATCGGCAACCGCGATCCGTTCACCGGCGCCCAGGTCCTCTCCCGTGGCCTGATGGGCGGGGCGGGCAAAGGGGGTGCGCCGTTCGTCGCCTCCCCGCTGCTCAAGCAGCGCTTCGACCTCACCACGGGCGCCTGCCTGGACGACCCTGATCCGGCCCGCGCGGTCCCGGTCTACGCGACCCGGCGCCGCTGAACCCGTTACCCCTGAACCTGCCCCTCACCCGTCACCGCTGAGCCCCGCCACCGGGCGCCCGGCTACCGCGCCCGCGCCACCGGGCCCGGGCATGCGAGAGGGCCGGGCGCCGCGTTGGCGACTCCCGGCCCTCGATGGGGATTACGTGGGTCGATTACTTCCAGGCGAGGCGGCCGCCCGCGCAGCCCGAGCCGAAGACGGGGTTGTCCTCGATGACTCCCGCGAAGATGCCGCACGTGGCGAACTCCGCCGCGCCCGCACTCGGGTGGTGCGTGTCGTCGCCCTTGTAGGCCAGGGCGCCACCGGCGCCGCCGACGATGATCGCGGCGGCCATGGCGCTGGCCGTGAGCACGGAACGGATACGCATGTCTGCTCCTTTGGGGGGGTGACGTGGGTCCACGAGCCGGCGTGGATCCGCTGGCCCGCGCGCCATCGTGTGCATGGACGGGCAGCGTTCGCCGGGCACCGCGCCGGGAACGACGTCGAACAGCGGACACGCCCTGTCACCCACAGGTGTGGCCCCGGCTCAGCCCAGTGCGGCGAGGAGTTCGCGCTCCTTCGCGGCGCTCAATCCCGCACTGCGCGGGTGGTGCAACCCCTGGGTGCGCGCCCACTCCAGCGTGTCGGCCAGCAGCTCGGCGCGCGGCCTGTGGGTCAGGCCCGCCGCCCTGGCCGCCGCCCCCGTGCGGGCCGACCAGCCCTCCCAGCCGGGCTCGACCAGCCACATCGGCAGCGACTCGGGGCCCATGTAGGCGGCCACGCCCCGCTCCGCCAGCCAGGTCGGATCGGCCGTCACCACGGGGCCCGTGTGCCCGCCGATGGCGCGGGAGAGCGCTATCCAGTCTCCGAACGGCAGCATCGGACCGACCGCGTCGAACGTTCCCGTGGTCCCGGCCTCCGCCGCGTCCAGCAGCCACGCGGCCAGGTCGCGCACGTCCACGACCTGCGTGGGCAGGCGCGGGGTGTCGGGCACCAGCATCGGCTCGCGCGGGTCGCGGGCGGCGCGCGCGACCCAGTACCCGGACCTGCCGCTCGCGTCGCCAGGGCCGCCGATCAGGCCCGCGCGGGCGACGAGCAGCCGGTCGGCCGCAACCGCCTCGCAGGCCCGTTCACAGGCCACCTTGGCGGCCCCGTACTCCTCGTGCCCCGCCTCGCGCTCCCCCGTGGCCGCAAGCAGCGGAGTCGACTCGTCCACGTCGAGCAGGCCGTGTGACGCGTACGCGCTGACCGAGGACACATACGCCCAGTGCCCGGCGCGTTCGGCCAGGGCGGCGAGGGCGTCGGTGACCAACCCCGGCTGCCACGACACC
Source organism: Streptomyces sp. PT12 (assembly GCF_003311645.1). Classification (GTDB taxonomy): domain Bacteria; phylum Actinomycetota; class Actinomycetes; order Streptomycetales; family Streptomycetaceae; genus Streptomyces. The sequence goes on from NZ_QEST01000096.1 coordinate 141,761, forward strand.
TCCACCACGGCGTCCCAGTCCCGCGTGACCACTGGCGCGTACGCCGAGCGCTCACGCCGGTCCGCGGTCACCAGGCGCGCGCCGGGCGCGACCGGGCCGCTCTCGCCCCTGGCCAGACACGTCACCCCGTGGCCCCGCGCCAGCGCCTGCCGCGTCACCTCGCGGCCCAGCCACGCCGTGCCGCCGAGTATCAGAATCTCCATCCCCCCAGCCAAGCACCCGGCGCGGGTCCACGCCGTGCCCGATCCGGCGAGATCAGGAGAAAGGGGCCACAGTGGACGGGAGAGGAGAACGCATGGAACGTCCCATCACCGTCGGCGTCGACGGCTCGCCGGGGAGCCTGGCGGCCGCGGACTGGGCCGCCGTCGAGGCCACGCGCCGCGGGCTGCCGCTGCGCCTGGTCCACGCGTGGATCACCGAGCCCCTGTATGTACCGCCCGCGCCGGACGAGATGGCAGCCAGGGCGCTGCTCGACCGGGTGGCGCGCGACCTGGTCGAGCGGCACCCCGCCGGGCCCCCGCCCGACATCGCCACCGAGGTGATCACCGACGTGGCGACCAATGGCCTGATCCACGCCGCCGCGGGGGCCGAGATGCTGGTGCTCGGCACGCGGGGGCACGGGGCGTTCGTGGGGTTCCTGCTCGGCTCGGTCGGGCTTCCGGTCATTGCGCACGCCCGGCGCCCTGTGGTGCTGGTCCGCGCGAACGCCACCGAACGCGCCCCCGGGGAGGAGGGCGATGAGCCCGACGAGATCGTGGTGGGCATCAAGGACGCGGGCCCGGCGGCGCGGGCGCTCCTCGACTTCGCCTTCACGGCGGCTCTGGCGCGCGGCGCGGCCGTGCGCGCCGTGCGGGCGTGGGGCACGCCGTCGCTGTTCAGCGCGGAGGTGCCGGGCAGCCTCGAGGAGAACGCGGGCGCGGCCCGGGATCTGGAGACGGTGGAGGGCCGGGTGCTGACGGACGTGCTCGCGCCCTGGAGAGAGCGCTCTCCCAGGGTGCGGGTGATCGAGCACCCCGGCTATGGCAACGCCGCCGAGACGCTGCTTTCAGCCGCCGCGCCCCGGGGCGCGCTGGTCGTCGTGGGCCGGCGCGTGCACCGGCGCACGCTCGGAATGCGCATCGGTCCGGTCACCCATGCGGCGCTGCACCACGCGCGTTCCCCGGTGGCGGTCGTTCCGTACCACGGCGAGAACGACGATGACGAGTGAGCGGTGACGGCCGAGGGGGAACGACCGAAGGGGGACGACCGAGGGTGACGGCTGAGCCGCGGCCGAGCGGCGGTGACGGTGCCGGGGGTTCAGCTCGCCTCGCGGCGCTCCTCGTCGCTCCCCCTGGCGCCCGCCTCGGGGAGCGGCAGCAGCCGGTCGTCGCCGGGGGCGATGTCCACGGTGCCGCCCGCGAGGACCACCCGGGCGGGTGACTGTTCCCAGGCGGGGACGCCGATCCACAACTGCCCTGGTTTCATGCGGACATGGACGGCGGTCCCCCGGTGCCGCACCGAGAAGCCGAATTCCGACAGCTCGGGCACCGGCGCAGGGTCGAGCCACAGCGCGCCCTGCCGGGTCTGGATCCCGGCAAGACCGCGCTGCACGAGGTCGAGCGTGCCCGCCATGGCGCCCAGGTGGATGCCCTCCTCCGTGGTGCCGCCCTGGAGGTCGGCGACGTCGCTGGCCAGCGCCTCCTTGAGGAACGTCCACGCCTCCTCGTGCCGGACCCGGGCCAGGACGGAGGCGTGCACGACGCCGCTGAGCGTGGAGCCGTGGCTGGTCCTCGCGAGGTAGTAGCGGACGGTCCTTCGCCAGCGCGCCTCGTCCAGGTCGTAGCCCAACTGGCGGAAGAGCTGCGTCAGTTCGTCGGGGGAGAACAGATAGCCCAGCATGAGGACATCCGCCTGCTTGGACGCCTGGTAGCGGTTGACGGTGTCGCCCTCGGACTCCAGGATCCGGTCGAGGCGCCTGATGTTGCCGTAACGGCCGCGATAGCCTTCCCAGTCCAGCTCCTCCAGGTCGCCATAGCCGTCGAACTGGCTGATCACGCCCTGGTGGAACGGGATGCGCAGCCGCCGCGACACGTCCTCCCAGCGGTCCAGCTCCTCGGGGAACAGGGCGAGCCGCTCCAGGAGTTCGCGGCGGCGCGAGATCGGCAGCGTCCGCGTGAGGTCGATCGCGCGGGCCAGCACCCAGGCGGCGGTCGCGTTGGTGTAGGCGTTGTCGTCAAGGCCCGGCTTGGCGGCGCCAGGGTAGCCCTCGTGGTACTCGTCGGGGCCGACGACGCCCCGGATGCGGTAACGCTCGAGGTCTGCGTCCCACTGGGCGAACGCCGCCCAGAACCTTGCCACTTGGAGCAGCATCTCGGCGCCCTTGGTGTGGACGAACTCCGCGTCGTCCGTGGCCTCACCGTAGCGCCACACGTTGTAGGCGACGGCCGAGCCGACATGGTGCTGGAGGCGGGAGTTGTCGGGGAGCCAACGCCCCGAGCGCGGGTTGAGGTGGACCTCGGGGGTCTCCTCGCGGCCGTCGCTGCCGCTCTGCCACGGGTACATCGCCCCGGGGTACCCGGCGGCGGTCGCCGCGCGGCACGCCTCGGGCAGCCGCCGGTAGCGGTAGGTCATCAGCGCCTTGGACAACTCGGGGAAGTGCAGGTTGAGATAGGGCAGCACGAACAGCTCGTCCCAGAACACATGCCCCCGGTACGCCTCCCCGTGCAGCCCGCGCGCCGGGACGCCCACGTCCAACTCCGGTGTGTGGCGCGGCGAGAGCGTCTGGAGCACATGGAAGAGGTGCAACCGCAGGATTCGTCCGGTCTCCCCCGGCACCTCCAACTCCGCCTGTCTCCAGAGCACTTCCCATGCGGCGGCGTGTGCGTCGAGCAGCCCGGTGAAGTCCGGTGCGCGGTGGGCCCGTTGCACCGCCGCCTCCAGCGGGCCACTGATCGCGGGGTCGCGTGAGGTGTGCACCGCAACCACCTTCTCCACCGTGACGGTGCGGTCGGAAACCAGCGGCAGGGTCAGCAGGTGGGCGGCGCGGCACTCGACCAGGCGGGTGAGGACCGTTCCCTCGGCGCCCTGCGCGCCGCGGACCGCGCCGGTTTCGGCCTCGGTCTCGTAACGGTAGCGGGTGCGGGCCGCCATCACGACGCGCACGTCGGAGACGCGGGTGCGGCAGCGCAGCCACACGACGTCCGGCCCGTCGCTCCCGGTGTCCAGATCGGTGAGGTGGTCGCTCGCGAGGTCGCGGTAGCGGGCGACGCCCTCGTTGGTGATCTCGCCGTCGAGCGCCGACTCGACCTCGAGGGTGCCGGTCCAGTCCTCGGCGGTGAACGTCGTGCGCAGCGCGGCGAGATGAGGGTCCCCCATGTGGACGAGGCGGGCCTGCTCGATGCGGAGATGGCGCCCGTGTGCGTCGCGGAACCTGATCTCGCGGATGAGCACGCCGCGCGCCAGGTCGATCGCCTGGCGGTAACTCATCAGCTCCTCGGGGTCGGCGTCGGGGCTGAACCAGTCGCCGGGCGGGCCCTGTTCGGGGTGGATGCGGAAGCGAAGCGGAAGCCAGTTGGGGAGGTTGACCAGGTCTTCGTGGTCGAGGTCGCGACCCGACATGGTGGTGGTGAGGCGGTTGAACAGGCCCGCCACATAGGTGCCCGGGTAGTGCGATGGCCCCGCGGTGGTCTCGGGGGCGGCGCCGCGGGTGGCGAGGTAGCCGTTGCCGAGGGTGCACAGCGCCTCGCGCAGCCGTTCCGTGTGCGGGTCGTAGCCCTGGTACTCCCAGATGCCGTCCGCCATGTGTCCCTCGCCCATGGCTCACGCACCCCCGGAGGCCAGGTCGCCCGACGCGCCGCCCTCGTCGTTGTCGGTGAGGAACTGCGCCAGGTCGCGCACCACCACGTCGGCGCCGTGGTCGAGCAGGTCATCCTCGCTGGTCGGCCCGCCGACGCGGTCCACGCCGATCACCATCCGGAACCCCCCGGCGCGCCCGGCCTCGACGCCCGCGAGGGCGTCCTCGACCACGGCGGCCTCCCCGGCCCGGACGGACAGCCGTCTCGCCCCCTCGAGGAACAGCGCGGGGTCGGGCTTGCCCGGCAGGCCGAGCCGCGCCATGTCGTTGCCGTCGACCACGGTCTGGAGCAGCGAACGCACGCCGGCGCGCGCCAGCAGGTCGCGCGCGTGGCGCGAGGAGGAGACGGCCGCGCACCGCACGCCCACGTCGTGCAGCGCGAGCAGCAGGCGGACGGTGCCCGGCCAGACGTCCACGCCCCTCTCGCCCAGCCTCCGGACGAAGAAGTCCTCCTTGCGAGCCGCGACGGCGCACACGCTGTCGGTGCCGGGCGGGTCCTCGGGGTTGCCCACGGGGAGGTCGATGCCGCGCGCGGCGAGGAAGGCGGCGGCGCCGTCGAGGCGCGACTTGCCGTCCACATGGCGCCGGTAGTCCTCGCCCGCGTCGAACGGCGGGGCCACGCCGGGAACGGTGTCGAACGCCTCCTTCCAAGCGGCCGCGTGCACGCCCGCCGAGTCGGTGATCACACCGTCGGTGTCGAACACGACGGCGCGGCAGTTCCACAGCTCGGGCTCCGGCACAGTCACCATCTCTCCATAGGAACCCGGGGGCGCGCGCTCCGCTACCCGAGCCGGGCGCGCCAGCCGGTGACGCGCGCCGGGCGCAGGCGTACCCACATGGCATCGCGCTCCGGCGCCCAGGGACCGGCCGCCGCGCCCCCCTCTCCGAGCCGTTTCCCCAGCCGTTCGGCCACCCGCTCCGCCAGCCGTTCGCTCTCCCCGGGGTCGGTGATCCGGCGGGCCTGGCCGACCAGCAGCACGCTCCAGCCCGCGGTGGCGTCCTCGTCCAGGTGATCGACCTCGAACGCGGTCTGCTCGGCGTCGCCCGCGGCGGAGGCGCCCGTGCCCGGCGCGGCCCGGAAGACGACCGCGCCGCCCACCACGGCGTAGACCACGGGAACGATCGCGGGCCCCTCGGGCGTGGCGGCCGCAACCCGCCCGATGTGGTGGGCGGCGACGAGCCGGTGGCACTCGTCGGCGCGGAGCTCGGTCACGCGCGGGCGCGCGGCCTTCGCGCCGGGCGCGCGGAAGGGCTCCGCGCCCCTCAGCTCGGCGACCGTGGTGTCCAGCGCGCGGGCGAGCCGGGAGAGCGCGTTCCCACCGGGCGAGGAGAGCCGTTCCTCCAGATAGCGGAGGTACTGCGGTGCCATTCCGGCGCGCCCGGCGACGTCCTCGCGGCTGAGCCCCAGCTGCTCGCGCCGCAGCGCGATGCGCCGCCCGACGTCGCTGCCGCGCCCGCGCGCCCGTTCCGCCACCGCGTCACCTCCGAGGGATCACCCCTCCCAAGGATGGTGGCAGCGCCGGGGGACCGCTCGCCAGGCAGCTGGGCACGCAGGCCCACAGCCGGAACGGATACCCGAAACGCGGATGTCGCAGCGTCCCCAACTCCCGTGCGCGCGCCCCCAGGTAGTCGCCGCACAGCGCGCAGCTGAAGCCCATCAGCTGATAGGGCCCGAGCCGCTCCAACGAGGGGGGCCACTCCCCGGTCAGCACGGCCCGCCCCGTAACGATCTTCGAAACGATCCCCTCACAAAAGCGGTCATGTCCAGCACAACATAGGTCTACCCATCGACCGGTTTCCGCCACCGCGCTGCTTCACTCCGCGACCACTCTGTTACCGAGCGCCCCGGTCGACCCTGGGCGTTACGCTCCCCCGCATGTCGTTGCCCCTCCGCCCCACCACGGCCGCCGACCTTCCCCGGCTCATCGAGTGGGAGAGCGCTCTCCGGACAGCCGCCTTCCTCGGCGAGATCGGTGTCGCGTGGCACGAACGCGCTCTGGCCGACCCGCGTCAGGAGCACCTTGTGGCCGAACGGGACGGCGAGCCCGCCGCGTTCGCGGTTCTCGCGGGGCTGTGGCGGGCGGCGGACCAGGAGGATCGGCTGGATCCGGGGGACCGGGCGGGGCGCGTTCTCGAGATACGCCGCCTCGTGGTGGCGCCCGAGCGCCGGGGCGCGGGCGTGGGGCGCGCGCTGCTGCGCGCCGTGCGCGACCGCGCGTATCTCGCCCATCGCGCCGACCGGGTCTGGCTCGATGTGCGGCCGGGCAACGCGCGGGCGCGCCACCTCTATGCGTCGGAAGGGTTCGTGGTCACGTCGAGGGATGTGGGGGCGGATCTGTTGATCATGTTCCACCGGGGGGTGCGGCTGGTGCCGCTGGACGAGGCGTCGCTCGGGCGGCTGCTCGACGCGGCCGTCGAGGGAGCGGATCCGCTGGATGTGATGCCGCCGGTGGCGGGCGCGCCGGGGTGGACCCGTCAACGGCGGGCGGCATTTGTTGAGTTCCACCGGTCGAGAGGGCTGGCCGCCGAGCCGGTGGAGTCCACCTACGCGGTGATGGTCGGCGACGGAGAGGTGGTGGGCGCGGCACGCCTTGAGCCGGTCGCGGGCCAACCGCGGACGCTGGAGGCGGGGTTGTGGCTCGCCCGCGCCCACCGCGGTGTGGGGGTCGGCGGCGCGGCGCTGCGGGAGCTGGCCGCCCTGGCCCGCGAGGACGGCGCGACGGCGCTGGTCGCTGAGACGACCAGCGACAACGCGCCGATGCGCCGGATTCTCGCGGCGGGGCTCGGGGCGACGTTGACCCAGCGGGCCGATGGAGCGGTTGCCGCGCACCTGTCGCTCGGCGGCTCCGCCTGAGGGCCGCCTCAGCAGCGGCGGCGGGGCGGGGCGAGGTCCGGCGACCACGCCGCCGCCTGCGGCGTCCGCTTCCGGGCACGCACGCCGGGTGTGGGCCCTCCGGGAAACCGCTCTCCGCGACATCGCCGAGTCGAGGACCGCGGCCGGGTTCGTGTGCGGGCCTCCGGGAAACCGCTCTCCCCCGGCACGTCGAGCAGCCAGGAGAGCGCTCTCCCCCGCCCGCGTCACCAGCAGCGTTCACCGAACAGGCACAGGGCGCGGCACCGACCTGACGTCCCGTCGGACCCGCCCCGGCCGCCAAGCCCCATCCACACACGCACACGCCGGACGACCAGCCGCCCCGGAGAGCGCTCTCCCTCCAAGCAACCAAGTCCATCCACCGAACGAGCCCAGCTCCATACGCCAGTTGACGCCTCCCCAACCCACCGCCCCCACCGCCCCGGCCACCACCGCAACCACCACCTCACCGCCCCACCGCCGCCACCACCCGACCTCCACCCGCCGCCACCCCACCACCCCCACGCCGACCTCAGCCAGCGCGCCCGCTGGGCCGCCGCTGCCCCGGGCAGGCGCGGCACGGTCTGTTCGACACAGGCCATGCCCGGAGAGGGACTTTTGTCGCGCGTATTTACATCGTTGTAAGCGACGTGATGCCATGGGCACGCCAACCCACGTCGTCATGACAGAGGGAGCCGCTGATGCGCGTCCGATCCAGGATTCCACTGGTCACGGCAGTGTTCGCGCTGCTCGTCGGCCTGGTCCTGATACCGCAGGCCACCGCCGAGGACACGATGTCACCCACCGCCGCGGGAACGTTCCGCAATCCGCTCAACCCCGGACCCGACCCGTTCGCGACGTATGCGAACGGCGAGTACCACCTCACCACCACCCAGGGTGGCAGCATCAAGATGTGGAGCTCGCCCTCGCTGAGCACCCTGCTGGCCGCCGACCCCGTCACCGTGTGGACCGACTCCGACCCCTCGCGGAACCAGCACATCTGGGCCGCCGAGTTCTACCGCTTCGACGGCCGCTGGTACATGTACTACACGGCCGACGACGGCGTGGACGAGCACCACAGGCTCTATGTCCTGGAGTCGGAGGGCGACGACCCCACCGGGCCCTACCACTTCAAGGCCAAGCTCGCCCCGCCCAACCACCTGGACGACTTCGCCATCGACCCCGGGATCCTCCAGCACGGCGGGCGGCTCTACCTGGCCTACAGCGGCATCAACGAGTACCACCACAACGGCCTCAACATCGCGCCGATGTCGAACCCTTGGACCGTTTCGGGCGACGCCGTCGCGATCGACGGGGACGGCGGCTGCCCCGAGGTCCGCGAGGGCCCTGAGTTCCTGTACCGCAACGGCCGTACGTGGATGACGTATTCGACGTGCGACACCGGCAAGCCCGACTACCAGGTGTGGATGATGTCCCTGCCCGACGGCGCCGACCCGCTGGTGCCGGGCAACTGGATCCAGCACGACGGGCCCGTGTTCGCGCGCAACGACGCGGTGGGCGTCTACGGCCCCGGACACCACGCCTTCTTCCAGTCCCCCGACGGGACGGAGGACTGGATCATCTACCACGCCAAGACCACCACGGACCTCACCTACACCAACCGCACGACGCGCGCCCAGAAGATCGGCTGGAACGCCGACGGCAGCCCGGATCTCGGCACGCCGCTCGCGTTGGGCGCGACCCAGGACCTCCCGTCCGGCGACCCCGGCTCCGGCACCTACTGGATCAACGACGACGGCCGTTCGAGCGGCGACGGCGCCGTGGCCTACGAGGGCACGTGGAACTCCGGCTCCGGCTGCGCGGCCCAGTGCTTCTGGGGCGACGACCACTGGAGCGACCAGGCGGGGAACACCGCGACGTTCACGTTCACGGGCACCAGGATCGCGCTGCTCTCCGTGCAGGACACCGGCAACGGCATCGCCGCGATCAGCGTCGACGGCGGCCCCGAGCAACGCGTCGACTTCCACGGGCCCATCAGGACGGGCGAAACGCTCCAGTACCTCAGCCCACGCCTGCCGCACGGCGAGCACACGCTGCGGATCCGGGTCACGGGAGAGCGCAATCCCGACTCGGGGGCCGCGTTCGTGAGTGTGGACCGCGCCGAGGTCTACACCGACTGAAAGCTGCCACCGGACCGGGCGGCGACACGACGACGAGGTGGGCCCGGTCCGGTGGCTTTTTCCAGGTCACCCTGGATAGCGCTTTCCCTCCCAGCCTCCGATCTCGCTCGATGTCAACGGTGAGGATCTGGGCCAGATCGCGGTCGAGACGACCGGGACGTGGCAGACGTGGGCGGACCACGTCGAGCAGCTCGATCTGGAGGCGGGGGCGAACACCATCACGGTCTCCGCGGGCGAGGACGACGACCGCCATGTGAACTGGGACCATCTGCGGATCCAGCAGGAGGCGTGCGTCCCGGCCGAGCCCGACGACGGCTACCGCATGCTGTTCGACGGCACCCAGGAGAGCCTGGCCGCCTGGGAGATGGCCGCCCCCGGTGGCTTCATCTCGCAGGCCGACTGCACCATCCGGTCGGTGGGCGGCCTCGGACTCCTGTCCTATCCCGAGGAGTTCACGGACTACCGCCTGAAGCTGGACTGGAAGATGGGCGGGGACGACAACTCCGGTGTGCACATCGGGCTTCCCGACCCGCAGGGCGATCCCGTGGCGCGCAACCAGGCGTTCGAGGTGCAGATCGACGCCACGGACGTGCCCGAGCGCACCACGGGCGCGATCTACAGCTTCCAGGGCGCCGACATCGAGGCCCGCGATCAGGCCCTCAACCCGCCTGGCCAGTGGAACAGTTACGAGATCGTGGTCCAGGATCTGCGCGTCCAGGTGTATCTCAACGGCATGCTGATCAACGACTACGACACCGAGAACGCCAGTCCGGACCGCGACCTGAGCTCGGGCCGCGTCGGGTTGCAGAACCACCACACCGGCTCGAACGTGTGGTTCCGCGACATCCAGATCATGGATCTGTAGACGGCTCCATGACGCCTCGGTGAGGGGGAGGGCGGACGCGCACACGCCGTGTCCGCCCTCTCGGCGCTTCTCCGCGGTCTCCGCGGTCTACGCGGTCTACGCGGCCATGGCGGCCGGTTGGGCGGCGGCGGTGCGTTCGTGCCAGGCGTCGAGCAGCCGGTCGGCCGAGCCGCCGATGGGGCCGACGGCGTCCGACAGCGTGGCGGGGGCGGGAAGTTGGGCGGTGTCGATCGCGGCGAGCGCGTCGGCGGGGTCGTCGACCGTGGTGGAGCAGACGGACAACAGGTAGTCGGGGACGGTCAGTTCGGGGTCGACGCAGCCGACGAGCGGCGTGCCGACGGCGGCGACGAGGGGGAAGACGGTGCCGGGGATGCCGATGGCGGCCTCGGCCCGCGCCGACGCGGTCACGGAGGGCACGGTGCTGATCTCCCAGCGTTCCCACAGCGAACGGTCCTCGCGCGGGTGCAGGCCGACCAGGATCCGCTTGCCCGCCGCGGCGAGCCGTTCGGCCGACGCGAGCAGCAGCTCGGTGCCGGGCGCGGCGTCCCCGGTCCGGTCGGGGTGGGCGACGCTGGTGAGCACGAGCACCAGGCCGGGCTCGGGGCGGCGCGGGGGGAGGTCGTCGGTCTGGGGCGAGCCGACGGTGCGCACGGGGCGTCTGGTGCCGAAGCAGTCGGCGAACGCGCGTCCTTCCGCCGCCGAGGAGGCGGTGAACAGGCGGACGCGGCGGCGTAGTTCGCCGGCGCGTGGGGCCTGCGCCGGCCGCTGGTGGGCGAGCGCGGAGGCGTTGAGCGGCAGGCGGCGGAACCGGGCGGCGCAGTCCGCGGGCCAGTCTCCCGCGCCGGTGACCACGAGGAGGTCGGCCTCGGGGGCGTCGGCGGGGGTGGCGACCTGGACGGGGTCGCCAGGGGCGATGCCCTCGTAGTCGGGGACGAGTTGGGTGAGGTCCCAGCGGCGGCGTGCGGCCTCGTCGAGGAGGGGGGCGACATGGTAGGTGCCCCAGGGCTCGTTGGTGGCGATCAGCACACGGAGCGGCCGGGGGCGGCGCGCCCAGGCGGCCGGTCCGGTGGGACGGGGCCCGGCGGTTCCGCCCAGGAGCCCGCCCGGCGCGGAGCGGCGCGACACTTGCGCATCGATCATGTATCTCACCGTAGTGTCCGAGTTCTACCGTTGTGTAAACAGATCGTTCCGCCCAGAAGGCCGCCCCTGGGCCACCGGGGCCGCGTACCCTGGGATGTGCGCGCCGTCACGGCCTGTCGGCGCGGTGAGGATGTCGCGGGGTCGCGGGGGTGGGGTCCGGTGGGACAGGAGTGGGGGCCCTGGGGCCCCGACGACCGGGACGGCGCGGAGGCGCCGACCGAGGCGGGCGCGGCAAACGGCGCCCCCGACGCCCCGACCGAGGCGGGCGCGGCAATCGGCGTCGCGACAGGCGCCCCGACCGGCGCTCCTGGCGAGATGCCCACCGCGGTCGACCCTGGGGCCGCCCCCGAGCCGCCCTGGGGCTATCTCGACCAGTACCTCTGGTACACGTGCGACATCCTCAGCGATCACCTCGCGGGCGCGCTCGACCAGCGGCCCATGGTGGCGACCACGGCCCGACTCAGGCCGGGAGAGCGGCCGTTGGCGGTCGGCCCGGCGTTCTATCTCACCTGGCGCGCGGTGGGCGACGGGAGTTGGACGCACAGCGGCGTGGTGGCGTTCGGCCATCCGGCGCTGGTGGCGGGCACGTTGATCGGCTCGGCGATGGGGAACGCCGCGCGGCGCCGTGCCGCGCAGGCGGCGCTCCAGCCCCGCTGGGTGCCCGAGGCGTCGGGAGAGGTGGTGGTCAGCGATCTGGGGTTCCACTTCCTCAACCCCTTCGCGGCCGCGTACACCTGGGACTGGGGCACGCCGACCTCGGTGGAGCTGGTGGGTCCCGAGCGGCTCCAGTGCGGTTTCGTCAGCGGGAACGGCGGCCATGTCGCCGCCCAACTGCACACGCCCTGGGCATCGTTGATCTTTGTGCTGACGGCGCTGCACGCGTTTCCCGCGCATCCGCGGCTGCTGTCCTGCGCGTGGCTGCCGCCTGGCTTCGAGGCGCGGTGCGCGCGGCTGGGGTATCCCCTGCGCTTCCCCGACCGTCTCAGGCCCGCCTGACGACTCCCGCCTGAGTGGGGACAGTTAACGATACGTAGAGATCCGTTCACAGCCGTGGCGGCGACCGGGGGACAGTGGTGATCCCGGTCGGAGCCGGTCGCCCGAATGACTACGGTTGTCAACCGACGGGCGCCGTAAGGCGTTTGACGCGCGAGCAGTAGAGGAGTCTTGGACCGGATGACCGAGCGCGTGGAAGACCTGATCGAGCAGCTGGGCTCCTGGCGGGCGGGTGATGTCGCCGACCAGAGCCCGCGCGAGAGAGTCCTCGCCGAGCTCAGCACGCAGGGGCCGCATGTGGTCCCGGTGCTGATCAAGCGGCTCAGGGCGCTGGTCACCGCCTCAGCCCAGCATCGCGACCAGGTCAGCAGGGTCCCGGCGGCGGACGAGTCGGCGGACGAGAGCGCGGGCCTGAAGCAGGGGATCATCGAGGCGCTGCACCGGATCGGCGACCAGCAGGCGGGCCCGGTGCTCACGGCGTCGCTGGCCGACCCGGCGTGCCGGTGGGCGGCGGCGCGGGCGTTGAAGGACGTGCGCGACGACGACGCGGTGGGGCCGCTGCTCGACACGCTCGCCAGGGCGCAGCCCAGTGGCTCGCTGATCTGGGACATCGCGGACACCCTGCGCAGCTACCCGGTGCCGAGGGCGGTGATCGAGCGGCGGCTCCAGGCGGAGAAGTCGCAGCAGGGGCAGCAGAATCTGAACGGTCTGCTGGCGGTGCTGGCCCACGAGGGCGACGCCGCGGTGGCCGACGGGCTGCACGCCGCGCTCTCGCCGCACACGGATGTGCGGCTGAAGTCCGTGGAGGAGCTGGCGGGTTCGGGCAGGGGCGGGGAGGAGGGTGAGACACGTGAGGCATTGACGCTGCTGGCCCTCGACAAGGCGCCACCGGTGAGCCTGCGGGCGGTGCAGGCGCTGGGCGAGCCGACGCCCCAGGAGCTGGTGCGCGAGGCGATCGGCCTTGCCGCGCGGGCGGAGCGGCCCGCGCGTGACCTTCAACTCATCAGCCGGGCCCGGCACTTCGTGCGCAGCCACCCGTCGGGCATCCCCGCGGTGCTCGCGGCGCTCGAGGGCGCGCCCGAGCTTCCCGCGGCCGAGGTGCACATCGTTCTCGAGCTCCTGTCGCCGCTCAACGCGGACCTGACGCCCGAGCACCCGATACGGCTGCTGCGCGCGCTGCACGGCCTGGCGGCGCGCCCCGACTACGAGATCAGGCACCGTTCGCTCGCCGTGCTGCGCGGCGGTGACCTGCTGTTTACGCTCATGGCCCAGGACGCGCCGGTCAGCGCGGAGGCGCGCACGATCTTCGACTCCTTCGCGGAGCCGAGCGACATCGCCCGCTTCGAGCGGTTCACGCACGCGCGGCCCAAGCAGCCGGGCATGGGCCCGACATGGCAGCAGCGCCTCAACCTCTTCCGGCGCCGCTGACCCCACCACCCGGCCGAGGACCCACGCCCGCACCCGGTCCTCGGCCACCCGCGGGGGCGGCGGCCGTGGGCCGCAGGGCGCGGCTGCCGCGCCACGCGCCGGTGAACAGCAGCGCCACACAGGCGCCCGTGGCCGTCAACACCGTGACGCTGAACGCCGGTTCGCGATCGAGGTAGAAGCCGGAGAACGCCACGAGCAGCAGCAGGACGCCCCCGGCCGTGACCCAGGGGCCCGCGACGCGGTGCATGGTGCGCCATGCCTCGTCACTCTCCAGGGCGCGCACGGTCCGTATGCCGAGGAAGGCGTTCCTGCTCAACTTGCCGCGCTGCGGCAGGAGTCCGAGCGCCAGCAGGAGCACTCCGGCCACGGTGAGGGCGAGTGCCGTGGTGATGGCCGTGCCGGTGGTAACCGCGTCGGTCATGCGGTCAGCGTACTTGTCTGACCTGCCGTTCCCCCGGCTGCTCCACAGTCGCCACACAACCGGCCCAGCTCGCCTACCTGATCCCCTTGGCGGTGCGCAGCACGGGAACGCCGGAGTGCTCCAGCGTGTCAAGCAGCTCCCGGTTGTCGGTGGTCCGGATCTCGGTCCATTCCCCGGCCCTGTTCATGATGTCGACGCCAGGGAATCCCCAGAAGCCCTTCCCCGGCAGCTCCTCGGCCAGGGCGATGTCCGCGAACGGGATGGCGGCGGCCGTCCCTCCCGGGGTGGCTGTCCTGAGCCAGCCGCCGTGGTAGGTCACCACGCCGGTGTCCTTGCCGAGCTGCCCCGGCACCGTGTGGGCCGCGCCGCGGTGGGCGGGCATGGCGTCGAGGACCCGTTCCACCCGGCGTCGCCTCGCGGCACGGGCGAGCGACTGCGGGAGGATGATGGGCAGGCCGACGAGGGCCAGCCAGCATCCGAGGCCCGCGGCCGGTGGGATCCAGAACGGCTGGCCCGCCCGCGCCATGCCGGTCCCGCCCACCAGGCCGAGACCGAGGAAGACCGCGAGGGAGACGCCGATCGCGAGGCCGGGGCGCGGCCTGCGGTAGGGCAGGGGGTGGTGCGCGATCGCTCCGATGCCGACCTCGTGGACATGCCGCAACGTGTGCCGCCGCCGCAGGTCGGGCGGGAACTCGTGGCGTGGTGTGTACGGGTTGATCAGTCTCTTGCGCGCCATCTGCCTCTGCTCGCCTCTTCCGTCGAAAGCCGCCACCGTCGAAAGCCGCCACCGTCGGAAGCCGCTATCGGACCAGCGCCTTCGCCTGGGTGTCCGGTGGGGCGGCGTCGCTCGCCAGTGTGGACTTCCCCGCGATGAGGGCGATCAGCATGGCCAGCATCTCGTCCTGTTCGGGATCCATGCACACGCCCGTGACCAGCAGCCCGTACTCGGCGCCCGGCGCGAAGGACAGCGCTGCGGCCATGCCCCCCTTCGGCGCCTCGGTGGCCCCCTCGGGCAGCGGGGCCCCCGGCGGGGTCAGGGTCGTGCGGCCGATGACGCCGAGACCGAGCCCCATCTCCGTCCCATAGCTCTCGACATGGGTGACATAGCCGATGTCCGACCGCGGGATCATCCGCGTGAGCAGTGCCGTGGTGTCGATGTCGGGGTTGACCCTCGGCAGCCGCATCGTGGTCACCATGATCTGCCATAGCGCCGCCGCCCTGCCGTCGTCCGGTGGCACACAGATGATGCCATGAGTGAGGAACCCGTTGGACCACAGCGCGTCGCGCCAGAGCATCAGCCCGTCAAGGATCTCCCGGTGCCCCTCCGGGGGCATGTGGGGGAAGGCGCGCGGCATCAGGTCCTCGTAGCGGCGGCGAGCCGCCTCCGCGTCGGGGCCCTCGCTGAGGAAGTCGAACCAGTCGTTCGGCAGGTAGAGCAACGCGGGCGGCCCCCCGCCGAACATGGCCTCCTCGGGTGCCGAGCCCTCGGTTGCCGAGCCCTCGGGTGCCGACTTCTCGGCCCGCGCCGACTCCTCGGGCCGTGCCGCCCCCTCCCGCGCCGCCCTCTCGGGCCCTTCCGTCCCGCCGTCCGCTGTCTCCATGGTGTGTCCCTCTCCTCGGCCCGTGGTCGATTCCGGGCGACGGTCAATTCCTTGCGACGGTCAATTCCGGGCCACAGGTGAGGAGTTCGTCCGCCAGCCCGAGGTCCAGAAGGCGCCGCTGTACATGTCCCGCACGGTCCCGGCGTTGCCGAAGCCGTCCATGAAGCGCAGGCCCGCCGTATTGGCGTTGGTGACCCACGTCAGGCCCATGACGCCGGGCAGCGCGCTGGCGCTCGTGCCGTTGCGCATGGCCCAGCCGAACACCCCCGGCACGTTGCCGAGCGTCTGGGTGGCCCGCATGCCGTGGAGCACGTTCATGCCGATGAACGAACCGGCGCCGAAGGCGAAGCTGGCCGCCGAGAGCAGGAACGCGGGATCGGCCAGGGCGGCCGTGAAGCTGCCCGTCTCCCCCACCGCCGAGAGGTAGTTGGCGGCCATCGAGATCCCGGCCAGCACGAGCGAGACGCCCCCGAGGAACTGGAGCCCGGGTATGAACGCCAGCAGCCCCGTGATCGAGCTGAGCAGTCCCGTGAGCGCGCCGATCTTGGACAGGATCGGGGCCAGCTCGGTCATCAGGTCGATGAACGCCGCGCCCAACTCGTCGAGCAGATCGGTCAGTCCCTCGACGAGGTCGCCGAGCGCGTCGCCGATGCGGTCCCACAGGCCGGGCTCGTTGGGCGCGATGTCGATGGCGTTCTGGAGGCGGCCCGCGATGGTGCGGCCCTCGGCGTCGTAGTCCTGCCGCAACCGCTCGCCGCGGTCCCTGAATTCGGAGAGCGCGGCCTCGGCGACGCGGTAGGCGGTCTCCTGGCGCTCGCGCTCCTCGGCGTTGCGCTCCTGCTCGCCGCGCTCCTCCTCCGTCTCGGGCTCGGGCTCGAACGGGCCGGGCTCGGGCGGCAGTCCGTCGATGCTCGTCCTAGCGGCCTCCAGGTCGGCCAGCGCAGCCGCCGCGTCCACCTCGAGCACATCGGCCCGCCGCTGGAAGTCGCCCATCGTCACCAGCCAGTCGCCGATGGCCCGGTGGGCCTCGCCAAACGACTGGAGCGCGTCCTGCACCTTCGGCTGGAAGTCGTCGCGCAGCATCCGCCTGAACTCCCGCGCCGTGCGCCCGCGCCACTCGCCCGCGTCGGCGCCGCTGAGCACGGCGTTGACCTCTTCGAGCACTTCGGCCGTGGTGCCGAACGCCGTGCCGACGGTGTCGATCGACTCCTGGTCGCCCGGGCACGGGACGAAGCCGAGCGCGGGGAAGTCGTTGATGTGCGGCTTGCGTGGAAAGGACATCGTTCCCCCCTCAGGAGCCCTCGTTGGCGGCCTGGAGCTCCTCGGCCAGACTCAGGTCGAGCTCGTCGAACTGCCGCTCCACCTGGGTCAGGATCTCCGCGGCGCTCCGCGCGAACTCCCCGATCCGCCCGATGCCGTAGCTCCACTCGTCGCCGAACTCCCCCAGCCGGTCGGAGAGCGCCGCGACGCCCGCCTCCCCGGTGCCGACGTCGCTGATCGCCTCGGCGGGATCGTTGAGGATGTCGGTGATGCGCGTCAGATTGCCGCGCACCTCGGCGAGCATCTCGCCGTCTATGTACAGATCGCTGCTCACTGCTCCCCCGCGGTCGGCCACTTGGTCACTTCTTTACTCACGACCCATGACGCGCGGCGGGGCCCGGCGGTTCTCGCGGATCCGGCGGCCGTCCGCGCCGGAGGGCGGCGACGGAGGGCTGGTCGACGCCCGGGGCCGACAGCCCTCCCGTGCTACTTCAGTCCCCCTTGCAGGATGGCGTTGACGAACTGCCGCTGGAACACCAGGTAGATGAGCAGGGAGGGGATCATGACGATCAGGGCCGCGGCGCACAACAGGACGATGTCGGTTCCGTACTGGCTCTGGAAGGTCCCGAGTGCCCCGGCCATGGTGCGATCGTGGGGATCGCTGACGAGCACCAGGGCGAGCAGGAACTGGTTCCACGTCCAGAGGAAGTACAGGATGCCCAGGACGGACAGGCCGGATCGCACGAGGGGCAGGTGAACGTGACGGAATACCTGCCACTGGGAGGCGCCGTCGAGCTGGGCGGCCTGCTGGAGTTCGGGGGGAAGGCTCCTGAACTGGTTTGTCATCCAGAACACGCCGAAGGACATGAACAGCCCGACCAGAGGCAGGATGATCGCCCAGCGGCTCTCGAAGGTCCCCAGCGAGCGCGCTTGGTAGTACAGCGGGGTGATCAGGGCCTCCAGTGGCAGGGCGAGTCCGGCCAGGAAGCCGACGTAGAGCACTCTCCGTCCCGGAACGCGCAGGAACGCGAAGGCGTATCCCGCGGAGGTGGCCAGCACCAGCGAGACCGGTACGACCGCGAGCACGATCAGGCTGCTGGACAGCAGTAGCGGAAGCAGGTCCGCTTCGCGCCAGGCCAGACGGAAATTGCCCCACTGGGGATCGCCTGGCCATGCGATGCCGCGCGGCGCGGAGCCTTCGGGCGCGAGTGCGGTGGTCAGCATGCTGAGCAGCGGCAACAGGGTGTAGACGATGAGTGCCAGCAGCAGCGCGTACTGGAGCATGCGGGTCGGGGGCCAGCGCCTGGTCATCGCTCACGCCCCAGCCACTGGAGCGGCAGCACCACCGCGAGCACGAGCACGGTCAACGCGACACCGAGCGCGGACGCCTGCCCCACCTGCTGGCTCAGGAAGGTCAGCCGGTAGATCTCCACGCCGGGGACCATGGTCTCGGTGCCCGGACCACCGCCGGTGGAGACGTAGACGATGTCGAAGCTGGCGAGGGCGGCGATCACCGTCACGGTCACGCAGACGGCGATCTCGCGGCGAACGCCGGGAATCAGCACGGTCGTCAGCTCTCTGAAGTGGCCCGCGCCATCGAGACGGGCGGCCTCGAAGAGGCTTGTGTCGATGCGGCCGACGCCCGAGAGGAGCAGGACCGTGCAGAAGCCCAACGAGACCCAGGTGCCGATGAGCCCGACCGCGGGGAGGGCCGTGTCGAAGTCGGCCAGCCATGGGCGTGCGAGGCCCCCGAGACCGAGGGCCCCGAGGAGTTGGTTGATCGCGCCCTCGGACGAGTAGGCCCAGGTCCACGCGATGGCGGCGCCCACCAGGGGCAGGATCTGGGGAACGATCAGCACCGCGCGCGCCAGTCCCCCGACCGGGCCGCGATCCACGCGGCTCAGCGCCGCCGCGCAGAGCAGGCCCGCGCCGACCGGGATGACGGTGAAGAACACGATCAGCACGAAGGCGTGGCCGATCGAGCCCGCCAGCTGGGGATCGGTCAGCACGCGCCGGTAGTTGTCGATCCCGACGAACCGCGCCGATCCGAAGCCGTCCCAGTCGTAGAGCGAGTACCGAACCGCCTGCGTGAACGGGTACACCACGAACACGGCGTACGCCACCAGGGCCGGGCCCGCCCAGACGAGGCCCGCCATCGAGCGGCCGGCGATGTGCGGCGGGACGCGCTTCCTGGGCGCGCGCGTCGGCTTACCTCCCCGTTCACGGACCGCCCGCCCCGGCTCAACGGCCGAGTTCGCGCTCATAGCCGTCCTCCAACTGGCTGGCCAGCTCTTCGGGTGTGATCCGTCCGGCCAGGAGCGACTGGATCGAGGGAACGATCGTGCTCACCTGGATGGAGGCGGTGGCGTTCGCCATGAAGTCGACCAGTCCGTCGCTGGCCACGAGGTGCCCGAACGCCGCCACGGTGTCGCTCACGGCCGAGCCGCGCTCGGTCGCGGGCATGGGCGCGCTCTCGGGACCGGCGGGGATCAGCCCTCCCAGGCGAACGGTGAGCTCGCGGGCGCTCGCGTCGGTCTGGACGAAGTCAAGGAAGGCGGCCGCCTCCTGGGGGTGTTCCGACCGTGCGGAGATCGCCAGGTTCGAACCGGCCGTCATGGCCGAGTACGGGCCGCCCTCCTCCATCGGCGGGAACAGGAAGAAGCCGAAGTCGCCTGAGGACTCGTCGAGCCCGGGTGCGTGCCAGTTGCCGCTCGGAAAGAAGACGCCCTCGCCTTCCGTGAACCGGATCGGCGCGGCGGACTGGTCGATGCTGTTGACATCGTCGGGGAGGTACCCGTCGGCGGCCCATGCCTGGAGGGCGGCGGCGGCCTGGACGGTCGGCTCGGTGTCGATGTCCGCGCCGGGCTGGTTGAACGTCCATGCCTGCATCGGCTCGCTCGTTCCCGCGTGGCCCATCTGGAGGTTCTGAAGCAGGAAGGCGGTGCCGCCGTCCTTCCCGTTGACCATCATGGGCAACAGGCCCTTCTCGCGTGCCCGGTCCAAGAGGTCCTCGAACTCGGAGACGGACTCCGGGGGTTGTGACATTCCTATCTCGCCCGCGAGCGACGTGTTGTAGTACACGCCCGTGAGCCCGAAGCCCGGACCGACCGCGTAAAGCGACCCCGTGCCGCGGGTCCCTCCGTCCGCGGCGACGCGCGCGGAAAGGAACTGCGACGGTGGCCAGTCGTCCCACCCGTAGGCTTCCGCGTAGCCGTCGAGGCTGATGATCATCTCGTCCTTCACCAGGTTTCCGAAGGACCCGAGCTTGATGATGTCGGGGGGATTGCTGGTCGACAGGATCCGCGGGGCGTTGGTGATCAGCGTGGCGTAGTCCTCGCTGTCGACGGTGACGTCCGCGTCCGGATGCTCGGCCTCGAACTCCTCGGCCAGTGCCTCGTAGAGGGGCACATCAGGAGTGCTGACCAGGATGCGGAGCGGTCCTGACACGGCGGGCAGCCTCGTCGCGGGCTCCTGCGGCCCTGGCCCACCGGGGTTACCGGCGCCGGGTGGGCCGCAGGCGGCCAGGAGGAGAGCGGCCCCCAGGAGCAGGGCCGTTGTGGCGCGTCCGCGGAGGCTCTGGAGGGCCACCATGCCATGGAGGGACGTGGTCATCTCCGCTCCCCTTGGTCGAACAGCGTGGTGCGGGGACGGGGCGACGCGGAGTCGAGGGCCTTGCGGATCGCGTCTCCGGCCAGGTCGAGGGCCCGGCGCGCGTCCGGCGTCACACCGGCCATCTGGAAGAACCCGTGGATCTGGCCGGGGAACGCCAGGAGGTCGACCGGCACTCCGGCGTCCCGGAGACGATCGGCATAGCGCTCGCCCTCGCCGCGGAGCACGTCGTGCTCGGCGAGGATGACGGTGGCGGGGGGAAGGCCGCTCAGACCGGCCGCCCGGAGGGGCGCGGCGAGAGGGTCGTCGCGGTGGCTGCCCTCGGGGTCGTACTGGTCCCAGAGCCAGGCGATCCGTTCACAGGCGGCGGCCCCGAAGTCCCGCTGCCCGACGAAGCCGCGATAGCGGCGCCGAAAGGCCGCCTTGTACTCGCTGTCCCCGTGGTCGAGCACCGGATAGACCAGCAGCTGTGCCGCGAGGTCCAGTTGACGCTCACGGGCGGCCAGACATGCGGCGGCCGCGAGGTTCCCGCCCGAACTGTCCCCGCCCACGGCCACGGCCCCGTATCTGGATCGGGCCCAGTCGAGCACCCGCAGGACATCCTCGAGCCCGGCGGGAAACGGATGCTCGGGAGCCAGCCGGTAGTCGACCGAAACGACCGCGCACCGGGCGCGGTTGGCCAGGGATCGCGCGACTCCGTCGTAGCCGTCGAGGTCGCCGTGGACCCAGCCGCCCCCGTGCACCCATACCAGCACGTCCACGGCGTCGGGGGATGGCAGGACGCGTCGCACCGGCACCCCTGAGGCGTCGAGGTCTTCGGAGGAGAAGACCGGCTCAAGCGCGCCCCGCACCGCCAGCGCGCGGTCGCGGGTGGTCCGGCGCAGCGCCTCCGTGTCATCCCACCGCATCGCCCCGTCCGGGTTGAGCTCCAGGTACCTGCCCACCTCGGGGCGGATCCTCGGAGCCGTCGGGTCGGCCGCCCGCGAAGCGGGCCCGGGTCCTCGCGAGTTCATCTCGACTGACCTCCTCGTCGCATCGGAAACAAACTGAGTGCTCGGTCTGTTTCGCAAACGTAACGAGTGCTCGGTCGGTTGTCTAGTATGGGGAGGCATGAGCACTCCAACGACGCCCACCGCGGGCGCCCGGGGCGATGGCCACAAGATCTCGGCGCGTGGGGAGGCGCGACGCGCGCGCATCATCGAGGTCGCGACATCGCTGCTCGCGCGGAACGGCTCAAGGGGAACGTCCCTGGCCCAGATCGCCTCGGCGGCCGGTGTCTCTCAGACCGGGCTGCTCCACCACTTCTCGACCAAGGAGCAGCTTCTGCACGCGGTGCTCGACCGCCGGGACGAGCACGAGAACGCCCTGCTCTGGCGGGGCGGTCCGGATCCCGGACTCGGCATCTTCGACATCGTCGCCGACGTCGTCGCCGACTGGCCGAAGCACCCCGAGCTGGTGGGTCTCGTCGCCATCCTCGTCGCGGAGAACGTCGGCACCGACGCCGTCCTCAAGGACCGGCTCACCGCCACGTACCGCGCAACCGTCGCGCGACTCGAGGAGACGCTGGTGTCCGCGCGAGCGCGAGGCGAGATCCGTGCGGACGTCGACCTGCACGCCAAGGCCATCGAGATCCTCGCGTTCCTCAGCGGCCTTGAGATGGCCTGGCTCGTCGACAGCGACGTGCCCGCCCATGCGACCGCCATCGGATGGGCCGCCGCACAGGTGGAGGCCCTTGCCCTCACCCGGTGATCAAGGTGGCGTTGGTCTGGACGCAGCGGTAAACGCGGCCCGCTCGGCGCGGGTCCCCGAAGGGGGCGGGCAACGCGGTGAACGTCCGCGGACCGCATCACCGAACTCACCAACGCCAACAGGCGACGTGCGCAAGAGATCTGGAGAAGGACCTGGCGGCAGCCCGCGGCAGCCCGCGGCAGCCCGCGGCAGCCCGCGGCAGGATGATCCGCGCGGAGAACGCCCGACTCACCTACCCACCTCCGCGACGGGGCCTGACC
Source organism: Streptomyces sp. PT12 (assembly GCF_003311645.1). Lineage (GTDB taxonomy): Bacteria > Actinomycetota > Actinomycetes > Streptomycetales > Streptomycetaceae > Streptomyces. The sequence goes on from NZ_QEST01000096.1 coordinate 163,911, forward strand.
AGCAGCCTTCTACGCTGGTCAGGCCCCTACTCGGTCAGTAGCCGTTGGCCAGGGTGCGGTCGAGGAGGCGGAGCAGGCGGTCCCAGTGGCGCTGGAGTCCGGCGGGTCGAAGGCGTCGGTGTCGGACATGGTGAACCCGTGGACGGTGCCGGGGTAGATCTCGGAGGTGTAGTCGACCTCCGCGGCGTCCAGGGCCCGGTTGAGCTCGCCGAGGGTTTTGGGCGTCAGGTCGCTTTCGGCGTGGCCGAAGTGGACGTCGGCGGTGATCTCGGCGAGGGCGTCGGGCCCGTCCGCGCCCACGGGGCCGTGGAATGCGGCGAGGGCGGCCACGTGGCCGGGATGGGCCGCGGCGGTGCGCATCGCCACGAGGCCGCCTATGCAGTAGCCGGTCACCGCGACCGGTCCGACGCCGACCTCGGGCTGGGCGGTGAGGAACCTGAGGTAGGCGTCGGCGTCGCTCAGGACACGTTCGGCGGTGTGCGCCTCGATCAAGGGCATCAACTGGGCCATGAGCGCGGGCCGGACCTCTTCACCGATGTGCTCGGGAAGTTCGATCACCGGTGCCGGGCCGTGCCGGTAGAAGAGGTTGGGGACGAGCACGTAGTACCCGTGCCCGGCCAGTTCGCGGGCCATCTCCCGCAGCACGGGCCGGATGCCGAAGCCGTCCGCGTACATCAGCACCCCTGGGTGCCGCTCGCCGCGGTCGGGGAAGGCGGCGAGTGCCCTGCCCGCCAGCTCACGCGGTCGCCGCTCGGCGACATCGCGCCACATGCGGGCGCTGGCCGCCGCGAACGCGTCGATGCCCTCGGGGTCCGCCTCCCCCCACGCCGCGCAGCGCGCGGCCCAGGACTCGGCGGACTCCGGGGTGTGTCCGGCCGCGACAAGCTGCACGACGAGCATCGCCGGGTCGATGAAACCCGCACCCCGGGTCGGCCGCCGCCCCGCACCTCAGGCGGAAGATTCAGGAGGCGAGCAGAACGGCGTCCCAGGGGGCCGTTCGAGGGTGGGCGAGGAGTTGGGCGTAGTCAGCCAGGGCGAGGGCAGCGCCAGCTTTGCCGGTGAGGAGGCCCGGTGTGGCGGAGGACAGCGACAGGGCGGTGTTCACAGCGCGGGCCGCCAGCTGGGCGTTGCTGTGGCGGGCGCTGATGAGAACGCCTGCCGCGCCGTGGCAGAGGCCGGGACCTTCGGTGTCCCAGGCAGTGAGATCGGCGGCGAGGTGCCCGAGGGCCGTTGTGGCGGCATGGAGGAGGGTGGGGTCGTTGAGGACTTGACCGGCGTGGTTGAGGGCGGTGGCGATCCCTGGGGTGCCGTAGCACCAGGCCGTTCTGCGACCTGGGGTGATGCTGGGCGTTGGGGTGGGGCCGGTGTCGAGGTCGGTGCCGCTGATGTGGGGTGGCCAGGTGGGGCCGGGGCCTGCCCAGGTGAGGAGCCAGTGGGCGGCTTTGGCGATGGCGTCGTGTTGGCCGGGGACGGTGTGGCCCGCGCGTTGGGCGAGGGCGAGGAAGGCGAGGGGGCCTGCGATTCCGTGGGCCATGCCAGTGGTGGCAGCACCCGATGGGGGAACACGGACGGTTGGCGGATGGGCGTGGGCAGGGAGCCACCAGCCGGGGCGGGTGCCCTGGTCGGTGAGGATCATCCCGGTGAGCGTGGTCAGGGCGGCTCGGAGTCCCGTGGCGGCATCGGTGTGGTGGCCCGTGGTATGGGCGGCGAGGAGGATGCGGCCGATGCCGCTCAGGCCCTTGATCGCGTCGTAGACGGCCCAGGGTGTCCATGGGTGAGGGCTGGTCTGTTGGTGGCGGGCGAGGGCTTGGGCGCGGGCCGAGAGCCAGCCGGTGGCACGGGGCACGAGGGCATGGTGGGGGCCGCGGTCGGGGAGGTGGGCGGTGCCGATGATCAACGAGGTGGCGAGGGCGCCGGGTCCGGTGTGGACGCCGTCAGATGGGGCGTCGCCGAGGGCGCGAGAGGCCGCGTTCCAGTGGTGGGCGGCGGTGTTCGCGTCGCCGAGGCAGGCGTGAAGGAGAGCGGTGCCTGCCAGTCCGTAGCAGAGGGTGTGCGCGGCGCGGGTGGTGATGGCGGAGGTGACGGACTCGGTGGGCCTGAGGGCACGGGCCCGTTCTTCAGCCTTGGTGGCGGCCATGCGGCGGAGATGGTCGGTCATGGGCGGTGGAGGAAGTCGGCGGCGAGGGTTCGGACGAGGCGTTCATGGCCGGGGTCGGTGCCCAGGAGCCGATTGTTGTGCAGGTGGATGAGGTCGGAGGCGCAGGCGGCGGTGAGCGCAATGGGTAGGAGATCGCGGTAGGCGAGGAGGGCTCTGTGGTGTCGGGCGTGATAGGAGGCCAGGGCGGGCGGAACGAGGGCTTGGGCACCGTCGCGGATGGCGGGGCGGAGGGCATCCCGGTGGTGGCGTTGGTTCGGGGTCAGTCGGCCCGGCTCGAGGGCTCGTCGAGGCTGTTCGGACGCGAGGGTCGTGGCGATCTCGGCGGACGAGGCGGCGGCGAGGAGGAGGCGTTGGTTCTCCGTGAGGGCGAGGGCATGGAGGGCGAGTGCGCTGTCCGCGTGGAAGAAGTTCTCGGCGGCGGTGATGGCCTGGTCGCCGCCGTATCGCTCGATCTCCTGGTCGTAGGGCTCGAGGTGGAGGCCGTCGCGCAGTCCTCGTCGGTGGAGGTGGGCGACTGCAGTGGCGAGTTGGGGTTGAACATGACCGTTCAGGGTGGCGGGGTCGCCGTGGAAGCGGAGGCGAAGGTGAGGGCCGAGCGCCGGGGTGGTGTAGCGGATCCAGAACCAGCGGTCGATGCCGGTTTCGATGGTCAGTTGGTCGAGCAGCGGGGTGAGCTCGGTGAGGGTGGCGTCGTGGAGGTGGGCCGGACCGGGGAGAACGGCGGACAGCCAGGTGCCACCGGGGAGGTGGCGACCTGCGCGCGGTGCCCGGATGGCTCGGTGGGGGCTGGGCCGGGGCTGGGGTGGGGCGTCACGGCGGGTGAGGGAGACGACGAGTTCGAGGTGGTGGCGTTCGCCGTCGGGGCCCGGGAGGACACCGAGGGCTTCGGGGGAGCCGAGGGGTTCGTGGAGGGTACGGGTGCCCCGGTGGACGCTGCGGCGCAGGAGTTCGCGCTCGTCGGGATCGTGGAGGTCGAGTGGAAGATGGCGGTCATTCTCGGTGGCGACCACGGTGTCGGGAAGGGCGGGGTGGACGGTGTGCCGCCAGGCTACGAGTGCGCTGGTGAAGGCGGCGCGGTTGCCTGCGGTGGCGGCCAGTTCGGCGGGTATCTGCCAGCGGGCGGGGCAGAGAAGGATGTCGCGGTAGCGCACGCGGGGTGTGAAAGGGAAGGCCGACAGCGGGCCCCAGTTCCAGGGGTGCCATGGGCGGGTACCGGCGTGGCCGAGCAGATGCAGGGCACGGGCGACTGGGGGTAGCAGACGGGGCGCGATGCGGCTGCGGAGGACCGGGGTGACGGGACGGTCGTGGCGGGTGGACCACAGCAGCAGATGCGTACCGGTGGTGGTGAGGGCCAGTTCCTCGGGGATCAGGTCTCCCGGTCGGGTGGGAACGCCGAGGGGGATACGCCAGGGGGCGGTGCCCGTCTCGACGTTGAGCGCTCCGGTGGCAGCGGTACGAGTGCGGCAGACGATCTCGGCGACCATCGTTCCGGTTCCGTCGTCGGCGTGCTGAGTGACGGCGAGTTCGGGTAGCCAGCGGGTCCAGCGCCCCGATGCCGCGCCTGCGTCCTGCGAGCCGGTCCCGGGCACGACGGCGACGCCGAGCGCCCCGCTGGCCGTGTTGAGGAGCTGTAGGTGGATCTCGGCAGTGCGGGGTGGCGGCAGCGGGGAGGGGTTGGCGAGCCGGTCGAGGTCACGGTCCTGGAGAACGATCTCTGGTGTACCGGTGCTGAGGGAACCGGCGAGCAGGGACGCCAGTGCGGCCATGCGGGAGGGGACAAGCCCCTCGTCGGTGCCGAGTGCGTCGTGGGCCGTCGGTGGCCCGAGACCTGTCACAGGGTCGAGGGCTTCGAGAAGGGGAACGAGTCTGTGGCGGCCGTAACGAGCGCTGAAGCGGCGGTGGTAGTCGCCGAGCGGTGGGTTGCGGTGGCCGATGCGCCAGAGGACGGAGGCGGCAAGGGCGGCGCTGTCACTCACGATTCGAGGCAGGGCGATCTCGGCGTCGGCGAGGGTGTCCACGGTCAGCGGGCGCGTGGAGTGGTGGAGGGAGGCGGCGAGATCCTGAGCCGCTGACAGGAGGGGCCGACGGTGGGGTGAGCCGGGAGGGTGTGCGTCGGCCTCCCGGATGAGGGTGCCCAGGCGCTCCAGTGTGCGGGCGGCTGGGGAACGCGCCGGGAGGCGGCGCAGAAGATGCTGGATTGGGTCGGCACGAAGGTCGCTCGGGAGGAGGTCGCCGAGCAGGATTCCCGCCTCGATCATGTGCAGCACGGCGCGGGCGATGGTGGAGGCGCTCGCGCCGGGATGACGGTCGGCCAGTTCCGCGAGTATGGAGGCGGCTGGCGCGCCGTCCGCGCAGGCGCGGAGTAGCCAACGGGAGACTCGGGTGTCCCGCACGCTGCCGATCTCCGCGCCGCGCTCGGTGGGGCGCTCGACCTCCAGCCGGTCGCCGCGCCGGGTGACCAGGTTGCTGGTGGTCAGGGTGAGTGCACGCAGCAACTCCGGCTGTTCGTACAGTAGTTGATCGGCGAGGGCCGACAGCCAGTGTGGGCTCGGTGTGGTGATGGCGCGGTGGACCGGGCCCAGCCGCAGCGTGGTGGCACGGGCGGTCAGGGAGGCTGGCGCCACACCCGCGAAGACGCCGTGCGGGGTGGTGCGGCAGCGTGAACGGAGGTCGTAGCCGCGCAGGGTGGCCCTGGTGCGAACGTCGCTGTCGGCTTCTGAGGGCTCGATGCCCCGATTGGCGATGAGAATCCCCTCGGCCAGGAGACCGTCGGCCCCATGGCCGACTTCTCGGTGGGGCCGAAGCGGTAATCGGGCCATGGCCACCGGGTGAGCCGAGAACAGCCTGCGGGGCATCGCACCACCGTTCGTCGGAGGCGTGGACGTGGGAATGACGAGGACGCGGCCGGGCGGGATGGGCACCCGGGCCGCTCGCGGTCCCGAAGCCCCTTCAGCAGCCGGTCGTCGGGCCCTGGGGCGGGGACTCGCCACAGCCGTCACCTGTGGTGTCGCCCTCCTCCTCGCCGCCGCTCAGCCAGACGTGGAGGCCGTCCACGGGCCGCTGCCGTAGGTCCAGGTCGAAGGCGTCGGCCAGTTCGGGTGCTGGCGCCGGGGACGTTGTCATCCGGTTCTCCTTGTGGTGAGGTTCCCGGCGTCGCGCCGGGACGTCGGTGTGGTGCCGATTCGGGTGGCGGGCGGCGCGGTCAGCCGATGGTCAGCCGGACGCTGGGCTTGTCGATGACCACGCCGGTCGGGAGCGCGGGGTCGCCGCGCCGGTGGGCGCGGACCTCGGGGTCGCCCTGGTGGCGGGCGGTGGCGTTCCAGCGGATGACCTCGTCGGCGAGCGCGAGGCCGAGGTGTTCCCGGTCGGGGCCGTGAGCGATGACGCCGAGTTCGAACGGGTCGGTGTGATCCGGTGCGGTGCGCAACGCGAGGTAGGCCAGGGAGCTGTCGCTCCAGATCGCCGCCGCGCCGGTGCCCAGGACCCACCCCACCAGTCCGCGTTCCGCGGCGGTCCGGCTGGCGCGCAGCCTGCCGTAGGGCGCGACCGCCCCGGCGAGCCACACATCGAGGCGGGGCAGCAACCCCTCCGAGCCGGTCAGACGCACCCCCGTCCACAGCTCGCGGCGGGCCGTGGAGAACGCCGCACGGAGCGCGGGTTCGTCGCAGGGCTGGCGCTCGTCGACGACCAGCCGGACATCCTCGTCGGCCAGCCGGACCACACGCGGCGCGTCAGCGCTCTCCCCCCGCATGGCGAGGAATCCGGAGACGATCGTGGTGTCGCTCCGCAGCTGCCCCCCGTCCCGGGCGAAGGCGAAGGTCCGGGACAGGCCACGGAAGCGGAGCGGAACGACAAGCCGTCCGCCGTCTGCCAGTTGGTCGAACCACGCCTCCGGCAGGTCGGCCGACCCCGCGGTCACGATGATGCGGTCCCAGCCGCCGACCGGGGCGTCGGTCAACGGCAACGCGCCATCGCCCGTCCGAACCCGCACCCGCTGGTACCCGGTCTCATCGAGGAGTTGGCGGGCACGCCCGGTGATGTCCGGATCGATGTCCAGGCTGGTGACGACCCCCGCGGGGCCGACGAGCTCGGCCAGCAGCGCGGCGTTGCAGCCCCCTGAGCCGATCTCCAGCACCCGCATCCCCGGAGCCAGCCGAGCCGCCTCCAGCATCCGCGCGTGCAGCCAGGGCGCCGAGACGGAGCTGACGGCGCGCCCGTCGTCGGTGCGCTTGGTGAAGATGGCCTCAGGCGCGCCGTAGACCTCCTCAGGAGGCACCTCAGGCGCGAACCGGTGGCGCGGAACGGCACGGAACGCCGCCGCCACCATCGGCCCCACGACGGCGCCGCGCTCCACCAACTCCCGCACCATCCGCTCGCGCAGCTCCTCAACGCCCGCCGCCGTCCCCGTCGTCATGCCGTCCTCCCTCATCGTGCCTGCCTATTGCCCACCTTCATGTAACCCTATGGCTACGACACGTGAGCGCTGACGCTCGGGTCGGGCGCGTGGGGTGGCGGGTCAAAGGGTGCGGAGGAACGCCGACCACTGGGGGGGTGGGGACGGCAAGGACCGGGCTCTGCTCGCCGAGCTTGCTGTCCCGCATCGCGACCACATCGGTCACACGGGCCACCTCGACGCACTGTCCGTTGTCGGAGGAGCGCGAGGACGTGGTCCAGCGCGCGCCGTTCAGTGCGGCCAACTCGACGCAGTTGCCGTTGGCTTCGGAGTATGAGGACGTGATCCAGATTCCACTCATACGGCCAAGTGAACGCGCCCCCCGGGGACCGGCGCCAGGCCGGGTGGGGGGCGCGTTGGAGCACTCAGAGGGTGCGGAGGAACGCCGACCACTGGGCCGTGGGAACGGCCAGCACCGGGCTCTCCTCACCGAACTTGCTGTCCCGCATCGCGACCACATCGGTCACGCGGGCCACCTCGACGCAGTTGCCGTTGTCTGCGGAGCGCGAGGACTTGATCCACACCGCTCCCGTTACATCAACCCTGTTCATGACTCCCTGCCAGTTTTGTGAGGAGGCTCCTGGAGGCCCCCTCGCTCAGCGATTTGTTCCACATGTCGGCGAACCCGGCGTCGTACCGCTCGATCTCGGTGGGCCGGTCCAGATAGAGATCACCCGTGTACCCATCAGCGTAGACGGTGGGCGGCTCGGTCTCCTTGCCGTCCCCGTTGACCGGGAACCGCAGGATGTAGAACGGGCCAGCGGACAGGCCCTGGTGGAACCCAGCCTCGGTCGGGACCACCCGGATCTCCACGTTGTCCAGCTGGGACAGCTTCGCCAGATGGCGCAGCTGCTCCGCCATCACGGCGCCTCCCCCGATCGGGCGCCGCAACAGCGCTTCGTCCAGCGTCACGCGCAGCAGAGGTGGCTCGGTCACCCGGGTGACCATGTTCTGCCGGGCCAGCCTCAGCCGCACCCGGCGTTTGATCTCCTCCTCGTCCTTGTCGGGGTGAGCCGCCCTGATGATGATCCGTGCGTAGTCCTCGGTCTGGAACAGGCCGGGCACCAAGTCGCCTTGATAGATCGACATCTGGGAGGCGGCGCCCTCAAGACCGATGAAGACGTCGAATCCCTCCGGGATGATGTCGCCGAAGCTGTGCCACCAGCCCCGGGCCTTCGTTTCCTTCGCCAGACCCATCAGCGCCTCGGTGATCTCCGCCGACGCGCCATAGATCTTGCACATGGTCTGGACGTCATGGCTTCGCATCGAGGTGAGCCCCGACTCGATCCGCCACATTTTCGCCTCCGACCACTCCAGCTTCTTCGCCGCCAGCTTGAGCGTGAGCCGCGCGTCGGTACGCAACTCGCGGAGCACCCGCCCCAGTTGGCGCCTTGGCACGGTCGACCCCAGCATCGCTTCCGCCATGAATCCCCTTCCCTCGTTCAGTCTGAAGTAGTCCCTTGCCCCGGAATGAAAGCCCGCCATCCATTCATTTCTCAATGGCGTTTGCCCCTTCGAAAACGTGACCACCGAAAGGGCTCCCTGAAGGCTTGCACATTTCTCGGGCAATGAGCATTCTAGATCCACCGGTTGCCCGGTGTGTCAATCCAGCCACGTTACGTGGTAGTTGATGCTGCCCGCAGCCGGGGATCCGCCGGAACGAATCGAGCGGCAGGTGACACCCCCATGAACACGCAGGACCAGGCCATGCCCCCTGACGGCGAGGCGGACGAGGGCGAGAGTCGGATCGCCGTTCTCACCTCGGAAGAACTCGCCGCGCGCTGGGCCGAGTTGAACAAGCAGATCGACGCACATCTTGAGGAGCTGAGGCGTAAGTGACGCGGCAGCGGTATGAAAACGATCAGGGAATACGGACCAGCGAGATCGTCGCCCAGGTCGTCGTGGGCTGCGGACTTGTGGTCACCATCACACTGGCGGTGATGGCGCGATGAACCCCAGCGGGATGGTGGCCGTCGAGATCACCGCCGCCACGGTCAAGCTCGGCGAGGGATTGCGGCCTTAATGGTGGCCTATTCTCTGGGGAATTGAGAAAATGGGGGTATGAACACGACAGCAGCAATCGAGGTTTCGCAGTCCCGGAGCAGTCAGCATCTCGCCCTTACCGGCCGGGAATACCTGAGGGTTTCCCAGGACAGGTCGGGTCAGAGGCGGAGCGTCACCGATCAGCACGGCGAGAACGAGGAGATCGCGGCTGAGCATGGGATCACGATTTCTGGTGATCCTTACACGGACAATGATTTGTCGGCGTCGCGGTACGCGCGGAAGCAGCGTGAGGACTTCGCGCGCCTGATGAACGATCTCGGGTCGGGTCAGTTCGGCGCGAACGTGCTGATTCCGTGGGAGGCGTCGCGGGGAAGCCGTCAGATGACGGAATGGGTGCAGTTGATCGAAGTATGTGCCGAGAAGCGCGTGCGGATCTTTGTCACCTCGCATGAGCGGCTGTATGACCCGAGGAACGGCCGTGACCGCAGTGTCCTCTATGACGAGGCGAACAAGGGGGAGTACAGCTCGTACGAGACGAGCGAGCGGATCAAGCGGACGGCCCGCAGGCTCGCCCGGGCGGGGCGGCCGTACGCGCTGGCCCCCTACGGTTTCCGCCCGGTGTACGACCAGGCCACGGGTGATCTGGTGAACTGGGTGGAGGACCGGCCCGCTTCCCGGGTGCCGAAGATCCTTTTCCATGCCCTGGTGCGGGGGATCTCGTTCAAGCGTGTTGAGCGGTATCTTGCGCAGCGTGGGTATCTCACGCACAGGGGACGCCCGTTCAGCCATCAGCGGCTTTTGGCGATGGCGCACATCCACGCCTACGCGGGGCTGAAGGTGCACATTCCCAACGAGGTGGACGGGGAACCGGTCAGGCGCCGGGGGGTGAAGAATCCACAGATCACCAAGGCGGTATGGGAGCCGCTGGTGTCCCCGGAAGTGTTCTGGAAGGTCCAGAAGATTTTGGCGGACCCTTCCCGCCGCACGTACCGTCACGGCCGGGCCGTCCACGAACTGACAGCGGCCGTCAGATGCGACGTGTGCGGCAGCCTTGTCAGGGTGAAATCCCCGGACTCGCCCAAGGCGATCTACGTGTGCAAGGACAATCAGTGCGTGCAGATCAGCAAGGCCGCCGTTGATTCCGTCCTGATAGGCGACGCGGCCAAGCCCGGGGCGCTGCTGCGGTATCTCGCGTCCGATGCCGTCTACCGGGATTTCGCCGCCCCGCCGAGGGACGACGCGCGGGCCGCCCGTATCCGCGCGAAACTCGCCGAATTGCGGGCGGAGAAGGCCGTGTGCGAGAACACCGAGACGAAGACGGCGGCCGAGGCGATGATGATCGCGAAGACGCTGGACGGCATCACGGCGGACATCGCCGCCCTGGAGGCGACCGAGCAGGCCACCGCGATGCCCGAGACGCTCCGCTCGCTCGTCGCGCCGGGAGAGGACATCGCGCAGCGGTGGGCGCGTATCGAGCTGACCGCCCGCCGCGAAGCCGTCCGCCTCGTCTTCTCCCCCGCCGCCCTGGGCGAGGTCCGCATCCGGCGCCGGGAAGGCAAGCCCGGTGTGCTGCACCGGATCACCTACACCATGACGCCGGACACGAACCCGGTCCGGTCTGGCTGATCACCTGGCGGGGATGCCCGGCGCCCTCACTCGGGGAGAGGGGGGTGCCGGGCGTCCTCGGGCAGCAGGTCACGCAACCGTTCCAGCACGTCCCGGGGCGGCGCCCCGGCCCTCTTCAGCCACTCGTCGAGGAACACCTCTCTTTCCTCTTCTCGTCCATCTTCACCGCCTGTCACTGCCGTCTCCGCTTCAACCGTGCTGGGCTTCTGTGCCCGCCGATGATCACCCACCGCGCCCCACCCACCAGCCCCCGCCCCCGCCGCGCTCCGCTTCCGCAGCCAGCGCGCGGGCCTGCATCCGGTCCAGCCAGACACCCCGGGCGAACTCAGCCTCACCCGGGGAATGCCCCGCCCCGACAAACCGCCAGGACGAGACCGTCACCGTGTTCCCGCCGACGGCAGGCGCCGAACGGAACGCCGCCCGCGCGCCTCTCAGCGCCGTGTACGTGGTCGAGTACCGGCGCGACTTGGTCAGCACATGGCCCCGGAAACCGAGCATGTGACACCACGTCCGCAACCGCAGCCCCGCCAGTTCGGCAACCGCCCCCAGCCGCCAGCACGCCGCCATCAGCGCCCGCACATGCCCCGACACCCGCCGCGAGACCAGATCGGCCCAGGAACGCACCGGGTGATCCGAACCGCCACTGTCCCCCACGGACTTGGACGTGTACTTCGCCACATACCCCGCCACCGCCTCACCCGAGAGGGCACCGTCAGCGGCCGACTGGTCGAGGATGGGGTGAACATCGAGCTGCCGCCCCCACCGGCACGTGAGCGCCCCGACCTCAGGCGCGTACGGGGTGCGCACACTCGCCTTGCCTGCGGCGGCGCGTACCGCGGCATCGAGCACGGATCCCGTCGCCCAGGCGGGCGGCGGGCTCCCGGGACCGTCCGGGCCGTCCAGGCGGATCACCGCGTGGACATGGACCGCGCCACGCTTCTGATACTCCGCGACCTTCGCGAACGACACCCGCAGGCATTCGCCGAGCCGCGAGCGCGGCACACCACCCGCAGCCGCCAGAGCACGCCGCACCCCACGAACCGTGCGCGACCACAACTCGCCCAGCATCGCGTGCCACAGCACATGCGCCGCGTAGTCATAACAGCCCCTGCACAGCGGCTCACCCACCACCCCGGCACCATCCGCATGCCAACCCCCGCAGCCGACCGGCCGCCCGTGCTCACACACCCCGGCCCCCGCCCGCACACAACGCCCAGCCCGGTGCACCACACCGAAACCCGGAGCCGTCAGCGTCACCAGCACACGCGGATGCGACACCACCGACGACGGAACACCCTTACCCCCGCCCAGCCCCGCCGCGACCAGATGCCAGGTATCCCCGGCATGCTCCCGCGAACACGACGCACACCGCGACTCCCGACGGTTCCCGCACCGCACAGCCAACCGGCCACCCGGCTCACCCACCGTCCCGAAGTACCGCAACACCTCACCCGAACCAGCGTCCACCACCATGGAATACCCCGCCAGATACACCGGCTGCCCGCATCCCCCGGTGCCCTTGACCTGCTCAAGCCACCGGCCGAACCCCGGCTCCGCAGCCACACGAACCACGTCACGCTCCACCCACGACAGCCCGGACGACCACTCCCGCCCCTGCCACGCGGCATCCCGGCCTCCACCGCCCACCGCGACCGCACGCCCCGCGCCCATGGCGGACCCACCAACTCAGAAGCAACAGGATCAGACACCACAACTCCCTTCCCTCACCCCAGAAGCCATCCAGCCCCCAGGAGACCGAACACCACCAGCCGTACTACCAGTCAAACGCCCCCAAACCAACCGGATTTCCCGAACAGGAGAACGACCGCCTGTCACCGCCCGCCCGGCCCGCCACGGCCCGCACCCGACACCTATCCCAGACCCCCGTACGGGACCACGCAGCACCGGCCCCTCACCGCTCGCCGGGGCACACGCCAGGACAACGTGGGTCCGAAATATCTTTACTGGCTCAAGGGGCGCGCCTACCGGCGCGCCGGGCGGCCCCCGGCCGCCCCCGGCCGGGCATGCGGCCTCACGGCCGGTCCCGGCCGAGCGGCCAGGCCGCCCGTCACACGAGCGCAACCCCAGCCAACAGAACACCCCTACGCCCCCGCCGAGACCTGCCGGGCGCTCAGCAGCGGTGGACGGCCGGGCGTTCGCCGCGCGGTCGTGGGGCCCGTCTCAGCCGGACTCCACGTCGAGATCCACGGCGGTGAAGGACTCCAGACGCATGATCAGCTGGTGGCCGCGCAGCCACCGCAGGCGTCGGTCGTCGTATCCGATCCCCGCCGCGTCGGCCACGACGGGCAGCGGGAAGCCGGGGCGGTACAACGTGCCCCACACACCGGCGAGGTGGAACTCCCTGACGCGCAGGGCCACATACCGCCTGCTCAGGTGCGGGCACATCCGGACGGACGTCGCCGCGCACGGCAGGCACAGCGGGGGGTGGGAGGTGAGCAGGTCCTTGGGCCAGGACGCGGGGTCGTGGGGGTCCTCGCCCAGGAGCCAGAGCACGCCGTCGTCGTTGAGGTCGGCAGGTCCCGCGCACACCTGGCACAGCAGCCGCCGCATCGCCCGCCGCTGCCGCAGGCCGTGGACCTTGCCGAACTCCGGGCGGCCCTTCCCCGGGCGGTGGGTGGTCCTGGTCCACAGCACGCCGTCCTCGTCACGGTCGTGGACGATCTCGTCCGCGTAGCCGATGCCTCCGCGCCGCGCGACCACCGTGGTTTCCGGGTCCCGTTCCTCGCTCCACTGCGCGATGTACGGCACCACATCCGGCCGGGGAAGCACACCCAGCGGCGGCCCCGCATCGCTCGACGCCAGGTCGGCCGCGCCGGGGCGGATTTCTTGCACGGTGGCGTTGTCCGTGCGGTGCGACATGGATTTCATCCCCTGCGGTCGTGTGATGGAGAAGCCCCGGCCTGGCGTGAGGAAGGGCGCGGACGGCCGGAACGGGAGGAGGATCGGCGGGCGTTGCCCACCGCCCTGGCGGAGTCGTCGAGCACCCTGAGCCAGTAGGCGCGCTCCGCTGGCTCCATGCCGCGCAGCTCCTCGACATGGGCGTATCGCGGAGGCACTTGTGCCGCAGGCGGTTCAACCGTCGGCAGTTCCGGCGAGTTCGACCGATGGGGCAGGGACGCCCCGACGCGGTGTCGGCCGGACGGCCTGATCAGTAACGAGAGCCACGCGACGGCGCGGCCGGTAGGGTTTCGCATGTCAGCAGTCCCAGATCTGTTGGCCATGCCCCGGGAGTGTTCGCCCACTCGCCGGGGCTTTTATCGGTAGGCCGTGATCGGCCCCAAAGTCCCGCCCGCGCACTCCGGGCACGGGACCTTGCATGTGCCGTGGCACGTCGCACAGCCGAAGAAGCCGAAGCAGGACGGACACCACACTTTCCGGTGACCGCAGCAGGTGCCGCAGTACAACCGCGGCGGCCCTTCCTCGTCGGCTTTCGGCCTGCGCCTGGTGGAGCGCTTCGCCGGTACGCTCACGCGGAATCAGCGGCGGGAATCTCAGCGGCGGTGGCTACGTCCGCCGCCGACGCCGGACGTTCGCCTATCCCGCAGCCCGCCCCGCCCTCGCAGCCGTCACTCTCCCGTCCGCCTCCGGTGGGGGGGGAGGCGGTCTCGCTCGTCGAGCGCTGGCTGGCGAGGGTGCCGCTCAACGGGGGAAGGGGGGCGCGTCCAGCAACCGGACGGACGTACACGCCGACGCCATCCGTTCGTCCACGACGCACGGGCTCGCTGATCTCCGGCTCTGACTCGGCCATGTTGGCTGTCCTCCTTGGTCACCGAGTGCACGCCAAGGACAACTCACCGCACCCGCTCGGCGGTAGCGTGGGGCGAAGGCCAAACCATTAGAGGCATAAGAGTTGGGGGAGAACTGCACCATGACCAGACGTGAGCCGAACCGGGGTCTCGCTCGGCTCATCGCAGAGTCGGGCCTGACCGCAACGCAGCTCGCCCGTGCGGTCAACCGGCTGGCGCGTGAGGCAGGGCAAGCCACCCGGTACGACCAACCATCCGTCAGTCAGTGGCTGGGAGGGACGGTTCCCCGCGAGGCCGTGCGCCCTTTCGTCGCCGAAGCGCTCGCCCGGCGCCTTGGCCGCCCTGTGACGCTCGCCGAGCTTGGGTTCCCCAGCCCCGCGCGCACTTCGTCGGCCTCGTCACCGGCGTACTCGCGTACCGTCGAAGAGTTGCTTGACCTGGTGAGGAGCGACATGGACCCGTCCCGCCGAGGGGTGATGAGTGCCGGACTGTACTCCGTCGCACTGACCATCCCAGGATGGCCCGACATCGTGGGCAGAATGGAAGCCGTGCAAACAGGATTTGCGCGGAAAATAGGAATGGCCGATGTCACTGCCGTCTCGGACATGACCGACAGGCTTTGCGAGCTGGACGACCAATACGGAGGCCGTTACGCGCGCCCGATGGCCGCCGCCTTCATGGCCAATACGGTTGCCCCGTATCTGAGAGCGGACGGGTCGGACAAAGTGAGGCGGGCCATGCTTTCGGCCGCTTCATTTCTGTGCTACGTGACAGGATGGATGGCGGTCGACGAAGGACTTCACGGATTGGCCCAACGGTACTATGTCAAAGGGCTCGAACTGGCGGGGGCGAGCAACGATCACCTGACATACTGTCACATCCTCCGAGGTATGTCCGTCCAGGCTGCCGACCTGGGCCACGGCCCTCATGCCGTGCGTCTCGCGAACAGCGCTGCCGCGGCTTCACCCACTTCCGGTCCCAGGATGCGCGCCTTCCTTGCCGGACAGCAGGCACATGCCTACGCCGTCGCCGGAGACCGAATCAACGCTTTCCGGAGCACTAGGGAGGCCGAGAAGGCTCTCGACATCGCAGAGAGCCAAATCCCAACCTACGGCGGATACTCTCCCGCAACCCTCGCATACACCATTTCTCAGGTCAGATACAACCTGGGAGATGTCTCCGGAAGCATCGGCTCCTTCCAACTGCACTTCCGGCTCCGTGACTCCACCGACAGCCACAGGTCAGGAATCCGATTCGGAGCGATGCTCGCGGAACGACAGTTGGAAGTCGGACACCTTGAAGCCGCTTGCGCCTCCTGGCACCGCGTGCTCGACGACTTCCCAACCGTCCACTCAGGTCGAGTCGATGAGCGGGTAGCGAAGCTGAAAGGACTTCTGCGCCCGCACCTTGGCAACGCGCACGCACGGGACGTCTACGACCGCGCCCGGCAACTCACAGCCTGAGAGCAACGGTCCGCACGGCTGGCCAAACCCGTCCTCTGCGCCACCCGCCCCGTCCGCCTGGGAACTGCCCCGCCCCACACCCCGCCACCATGGAGACGAGACCGCGACGAGTACGTTCCCGCACTCACTGACGGAAGCACCGGGCTACTGGTCCCTGGCTGGGGCGGGCGGCATGCGGCGCGGCAGGGGCGGCCGGTTTGGCGCGAGCCTCCGGAGCGGGGCCCAACCGGGCTGTTGCGGGCAGGCCAAGGGCTGCCCGGTTCGCGGCCAGCGTACGGCCCCGCTCCCTCACGCCAAACCGGCCGCCGCCCACCACCCCGCACGCCACCCGCGACCGCACCCGACCCGCCCACCCACCTAAGGTCACGATCCCGCAACGGTCTCAGACGACCCGCAAAACCGCAGGTCAGAGGCCCCCCTTAGGGCCGAAGTTGCGACCAACTGGTCGTCGGCGGACGGCCCTACACCATATGCGACATGAGCGCGCTCGCCAGCGGCGGCAAGCTGCTGCACTTCCACGGAGGCGAGTCCTTCCACATGGGCTGCTTCACGGTGCTGTGGGCCAGCCGCCACATCTCCCAACTCCCCGGCTTCCTCCCACCCCGCCCCAGACGCTACGAGAGAACGCGCCGCTGACGCGGCGCCAGGCCGTCCCGATCACCGCCGCGCCGTCGTCCCCGCCCCGCGCACCTGCGCGTACACGCGCTCCAGCGCGTCGAGCACGACACCCAGCGTGAACCTCTCGCGCACCAGCTCGAACGCCGCCACCGACGCCTTCTCGTTGGCCGCCGGATCCAGCAGCTCAAGCACCGCGGAGGCGACGGCGGAGCCGTCGGGGATCACCCGGCCCGCGCCCGCGCGCGCCACATCGGGCGCGAGTCCCGTGGTCTCGGTCACCACGACCGGCGTGCCCACCGACATCGCCTCGAGCACCGAGACGGAGAACGCGTCCTGGACCGACGGCAGCACGAAGACATGGGCGGAGCGGAGGAGTTGGACGACCGCGTCGCGCCCGTTGACCGGGCCCACATGGTCGAGCGCCCCGCGCACGCCCAGCGCGTCGGCCAGCGCGAGGGTGTCGGCCAGCGCGCCGGTGTCGGGACCGGCCAGCACAAAGCGCGCGTCGGGGTGCCGTTCGAGCACGGCGGGCATCGCGGCCACGAAGTCCTCGGGCCGCTTGCCCGCCTGCACGCGCGCGAGGTAGAGCACGGTGGGAGGGCCTTCGACGGCGCGCCGTTCCTTCTGCGGGGGAACGCCGTTGACCAGCCGGTGCTGCGGCCCGATCGGGGCGGGCGCGACCACGGCCGCGGTCTCGCGGCGCTCGCGCTCGGTGAGGTAGAGCACGGCGTCGGCCCGGCGCAGCACGCGCCGCACGCCCAGCGCGTCCACGAGCCTGGCCACCGGCTTGTCCGTGGGGTCCACCATGCCGTGGGTCTGGAGCACCAGCGGCTTCCGCGCCGCGAGGGCGGCCAGCGCGAACGGCAGCGTGATCAGGTCGCGCATCAGATGGACATGGACGACATCGGCGGAGCGCGCATAGGCGCCCGCCCTGGCCAGCAGCGCGGGCGAGGTGATGCCGCTGACCTCGAAGCGGGGCAGCACGTGCCGGGCCCGGAACAGCCGCACCGGCACGCCGTCGACCTCGCGCGGCAGCGCGCCGCGGGAGGGGAAGCCGTCGCCGAGCGCCACGAGCGTCGCCTGCCGCCCGCGTTCGCGCAGGCCCGCGCACTGGCCGAGCGCCACCCTGGTGGGGCCGCCGAACGCGTGGGTCGGGGTGTGCAGCGTCACCACCTGGAGGATCCTCACCCCGCCATCCTCCCATCGCACGCGGCCCGTCGGGGCGGCGTCCGCGCACGTCGAGCAGCGCCTTCCACGCCGCCTTTAGGGGCGCCCAAGCCGCGTCATTACCGTCAGGCTCAGACCGCTGGGTTATCCCGAGAGGATGGATCATGCGACCTCCGCAACTGACTCGGAAGGCCGGTACGGGGTGGAGCGAGACCTATGAACGGTGTCTGCGGGCGGCGCCCGAGGCATTCGACGACGAGCGCGTGCGCAACCTGTGGGCGGGGGCGTGGCAGCGCGACGGCATACCGCAGCCTGCCGTCTCCCCCGTCGACGGAACGCCCGTCCCCGGGCCGCCGCAGCTGACGGCGGGGGAGGGCCACGAGGCGGTGCGCGCCGCCCATGACGCGCACCAGACGTGGCGGCGCGTCCCGCTCGCCGAGCGCAGGGCCAGGGTGGGCGCGGCGCTCGACGCGCTGACCGAGCACCGCGACCTGCTCGCGCTGCTGCTGGTGTGGGAGATCGGCAAGCCGTGGAAGCTGGCCTGCCAGGACGTGGACCGCTGCGTCGACGGCGTGCGGTGGTATCTGGAGGAGTGCGAGGGGCAGTTGGCGGGCCGGGTGGCCCTTGACGGCCCGGTGTCGAACATCGCGAGCTGGAACTACCCGATGAGCGTCCTGATGCACGCGGTGCTCGTGCAGGTCCTCGCGGGCAACGCGGCGATCGCGAAGGTGCCCACCAACGGCGGCCTGAGCTGCCTCGCCCTGGCCTCGGCGCTCGCGGTCAGGGAGGGTCTTCCTGTGACGTTGATCAGCGGCGGCGGCGCGGAGCTGAGCCCCGCGCTGGTCGGCTCGGACCTGCTGGGCTGTGTCGCGTTCGTCGGGGGCCGGGCGGCCGGTGGGCGCGTCGCGGCGGCGCTCTCGGGCACCGGACGGCGCCACATGCTGGAGCAGGAGGGCCTGAACACCTGGGGCGTGTGGGAGTACAGCGACTTCGGCCTGCTGGGCGGCCAGCTCAGGAAGACGTTCGACTACGGCAAGCAGCGCTGCACGGCGTATCCGCGGTTCGTGGTGCAGCGGGAGTTGCTCGACCGGTTCCTGGACGTCTATCTGGCGGCCGTGAAGGAGGTGCGGTTCGGCAACCCGCTGGCCGTCGAGCGCCCCGATGACGACTTCCCCGAGCTGGACTTTGGGCCGCTCATCAACAATGCCAAGGCCAAGGAGCTTGCCGGGCTCACCGGCGACACGATCGCGGCCGGTGGCCTGCCGATCCACCGGGGATCGCTCGACGCCGGGCGCTTCCTGCCGGGGCAGGACACCTCCGCCTATCTGGCGCCCGCGACGATCCTGTCGCCGCCGCGGTCTTCGCCGCTGTTCCACGCCGAGCCGTTCGGGCCTGTCGACACGATCGTGGTGGTCGACACCAGGGCCGAGCTGCTGTCCGCGATGAACGTCTCCAACGGCGCGCTCGTCGCCACGGTGTCGTGCGACGACGAAGCGCTGGCCGCCGAACTGGCCTCGGAGATCCGGGCGTTCAAGGTCGGCATCAACCGCCCGCGGTCCCGGGGCGACCGCGACGAGACATTCGGCGGGCACGGCAACGCGTGGCGCGGCGCGTTCGTCGGCGGCGACCTGCTGACCCGCGCGATCACCCGTGGCCCGCACGCCGAGCGGCTGCCAGGCAACTACCCCGACTACACGCTGCTGCCCGCCTGACCCGGGCCCTGCGGCGACGCTCCGCGGAGGCCGACAACGGCGTCGGGCTCCTCGGCCGCGGAAGGGCCAGGGCCCGACCGCACGGGCCCCGACTACACTGGGCCGGTGGCCGTTGAGGTGCCCAGCAGGGCGGTACTGTCCCGGCCGCTGTCGGTCCCGCTGATCAGCGGGATCGTGGGGGTGCTGCCGCTGGCCGTCGCGGCGCAGCCGGGCGAGGGGCTGCGGGACACCACGTTCTGGCTCCAGCTGGTCGTCGCGTGCTACGCCGGTGTGCGGCTGTGCGCGATGGTGCTCTCGGGCCGACGGCGGCTGATCCAGGGCGTGTTCTGGCTCTTCGGCTATCTCGCGATGGGCATCGCGCCGCTCGCGCAGAGCGTGCTGGGGCGGGATCCCACGCCCGTGCTCGGGCCGCGTGAGGACACGCAGCTGGCCACCGCGCTCGTGCTGTGCGGGATGGCGGCGTTCGACGTGGGCGCGCTGCTGGCCCGGCACCGGCCCGCCGTCGCGGTGCGGCGGCGCAGGCCGCCCGCCACCGTGCACCGGGGGCGGCTGTGGCTGCTTGTGGCGCTCGCGTATGCCGCGAGCGGGCTGTTGATCGTCCAGCTCGGCGGCCCCGCCGTGTTCTTCACCAGCCGCCAGGAGATCAGCGCCAGCCTGAGCGAGGCGACGGGCGGCTCGGCGGCCGAGGGCGGGGGCGAGGCGGGCAACGCGCTGCTGCGGGGCTTCGGCACCGTTCCGGCGCTGCTGGCGCTGCTGTTCCTCACGCGGTGGCTCGTGACGTCGAGGGCGGCGCGCGGGCGCCCTTCGGTGCTGCTGCCGTGGGCCGGGCTGCTCGTGGTCAACGCGATCGTCAACAACCCCGTGTCCAACCCCCGTTACTGGTTCCTGACGGTGCTCTTCGCGCTGCTGTTCACGCTCTTCCCGCGCAGCCCGGTGATGTACCGGGCGTCGCTGGCGCTTGGGGTGGTGATCGCGCTGCTGGTCTTCCCGTTCACCGACCGGTTCCGCTACGACGAGGACGGCAGGCGGCCCCTGGAGACCAACGCGCCGCTTGAGCCGCTGGTGGTCAAGGACTACGACCAGGTCAACATGTTCGCCAACACGATCACCTACGCCGCCGACGGCAACGGGCACACCTATGGCCAACAGGTCGCTGGCGCCGCGCTGTTCTTCGTGCCGCGCGGCGTGTGGGAGGGCAAGCCCGAGGACACCGGCTTTCTCGTGGGCGGCTGGATGGGCACCACGAGCGCCAACCTGTCCTCCCCGCTGTGGGCCGAGCTCTGGCTGGACTTCGGCCCGTTGGGGATGACCGTGGGCATGCTCGGGATCGGCTATGCCGCGGCCCGCACCGACCGGCGCTATGTGCGCAGAACGGTGGACGACCCCTCGCCCGGCAACGTTCTGGCCGTGGTGGTGCCGCTGCTCGCGGGCTATGGCTTCATCCTGCTGCGCGGCTCCCTGCTCCAGGCGTCGGGCCGCATCGGGATCGCGGTGCTGTGCCTGCTGTTGGTGACCACCCTGCGCGAGAACCGCCACGCGCGGCTGCGCTGAGCGGCCCGGGGACGGACTGAGGGCGGCCTGGCGCAACTCCCGCCGTGGGAGCCGCCCTTGACGGCATGGCGACAGGCGTTCGATGCTCGTGGTTCAGTTCGCGCCCCCACCGCGTCCCTGGAGCCGCCACCGTGCCTCGTCCCTGCCGCGCCGTCCTGGCCGCCCTCTCCGCCGCGCTCGTCCTCACCGCGCTCCCCGGCGCGGCGACCGCGACCGCCACGGCCCCCGCCACGCCCTCGGCCGCCGCGGCCGCCCCCGACATCGCCCTCGACCGGCTGCTCGCCCAACTCGCCGACTTCGAGGCCATAGCCGACGCCAACGGCGGCAACCGCGCCCATGGCCGCCCCGGTTACACCGCGTCCGTCGACCACATCCAGGCGCAGCTGGACGCCGCCGGATTCACCACCGAGCGGCAGGAGTTCACCGCGGGTGGCACCACGGGCCACAACCTGATCGCCGAGTGGCCGCAGGCCGCCACGGACGACGTGCTGCTCACCGGCGCCCACCTGGACTCGGTCGGCTCGGGCCCCGGCATCAACGACAACGGCTCCGGCTCGGCCGCCGTCCTCGAAGTCGCCCTGGCCGTCGCCGAGTCGGGCCTCGCGCCCGAGCGGCGGCTGCGCTTCGCCTGGTGGGGCGCGGAGGAGCTCGGCCTGGTCGGCTCCCGCCACTACGTCGACTCGCTCGCCCCCGACGAGCTGGCCTCCCTCACCGGCTATCTCAACGCCGACATGGTCGCATCCCCCAACGCGGGCTACTTCGTCTACGACGAGAACCCGGAGATCCAGGCGGTGTTCGCCGACTGGTTCGCCCAGCGGGGGGTCACGACCCAGGCCAGCTCCGAGGTGCGAGGGCGCTCCGACCACGCGCCGTTCGACGCGGTCGGCGTGCCCGTCGGCGGCGTGTTCACCGGCGCGGGCCAGGCCAAGACGGCGGCGCAGGCCGAGCTGTGGGGCGGCGACGCGGGCGTGTCGTTCGACCCGTGCTACCACCGGGCGTGCGACGACCTCGCCAATGTGGACGAGACGGCGCTCGACCGCAACGCGGACGCGCTCGCGCACGCCGTGTGGGAGCTCGGCTCCTGACCCGGCTCCCGACCCGGGTCCCGACCCGGCTCCCGACCCGGGTCCCGACCCGGCTCCCGACCCGGGTCCCGACTCAGCTCCTGACCACGGTGCGGAGTTCGAGCGCGATCCGCGCCCACACCGCCGCCGCCTTGGCGGCCGAGCCGAAGGCCAGGCCCCAGGCGGCGCCCGTGATGCCCCCGATCCCGTAGCCGAGCAGCAGACAACACACCGAGAACGCCGAGAAGACCACCTGCAACGGCAGCGTGGCGCGCGGGCTCAGCAGCCGCAGCGTCAGCAGCCCGCATGTGCCGAGGGCCATCGCGGCATACTGGCTGCCCGTGGCGGGCAGCAGCTCCACGGCCAACTCCCAGGTGTCGCCCAGGATTTCGCGCCCGGTCGCGTCGGGAAGCAGCGACAGGGCGAGGGCGAGCGCCACCGCGACCGCCGCCAGGGCGCCGCCCACCAGGCCCGCGGCCCTGGCCTGCCGGTGCGGGCCCCCGTGGCGGCCGAGCAGCGGGGGGCCGAAGCCGGTGGCCGCGTTGAACAGCACGTTCATCGGCCCGAACAGCGTGGACGCGCCCCGCAGCGCGCCCACGGCCAGCGGGTCGGCGAGGACGCCGAGGCCGACCACGGCCACCTGCGACCCCGCGTTGCCCACCCCGAACTCCACCGCGAACCTGCGCCCGAGATGGCGCGGGTCGAGCAGCGCCCGCGCCCCCACGCCACCGCGCGCCCCGCGCGCCCCGCGCGTGCGCCGGATCAGCAGCAGCCCCGCGAGCGCCAGCGCGGGCAGCGCCGACAGGCCCCACACCAGCACCATGCGCGCCGGGCCCGTGCCATACGGCTGGGCCACGAGCAGCGGCAGCGCCACCGCGCCGCGCAGCACGTCGCAGGCCAGGGCCAGATGCGGGGCCCGCAGCACGGCGAACGCGTACCGCAGCGCCTCCTGCGTCAGCACCACGGGCAGCACGGCGCCGAGCGCGGCCAGCCCCGCCGCGATCCCGCCTGGCAGCGCGACCGTGGCGGCGGCGAGCACCGCGCCAAGCGCGCCCGAGGCGTACAGGGTGAACGCCACCGACGCCCGGCAGTGCCGGTGCAGCGCCGACTCACCGCCGCGCCGCAGCGCGAGCGGCTGCCCCACATAGGCGCCGGTCAGGCCGAGCAGTAGCGCGAAGACGGTGTAGACGACGGCGAACGAAGCGAAGTCGTCCGCCGTGGACTGGCGCGCGGCGACGATGACGACGGCGACATTGGTGAGCGCCGCCACGCCCTGGTCGGCGACCGAGGCGGCCGCGGCGGATGCGGCGCTCGCGGGCGGTCGGCGTATGTCGTCGGTGGGGTCGGGTGAGCTGGTCACGGGCGCGGCGAACCGTCCTCGAGCTCGGCCGGGTCGAGGACCCGCAGGCCGAGCGTTTCCGAGCCGATGTCGCGGTACGCCTGCTGGGACGCGCGCGCCGCGCGGCGCTCGCGCTCCCGCTCGCGCGAGCTGACGGAGGCCACTCTGGGGCGCGTTCCCGGCACCTCGGTGCCATCCGCGTCGCGCCCGCCCTCGTGGCCGCCGCCCCACGAGTGCAGCACGGCGCCAAGCAGCGCGCCGCCCGCGCCGACCACCAACTCCCGCACGCGCGCGAGGTCGTCGCGGCGCACCTGGCTCGGGTCGCACACCACAAGGACGTTGTCGACGCGGTCCACGAGCGCTATGGCGTCGGCGTAGGACAGCACGGCAGGGGCGAGCACCACCACGACCGAGCCCTTGGCGTCGGCGTGCCCCACCAGGGTGGTGGCGGCGGGCGAGGTCAGGGCGCGCGGGACGTTGCGCACGCGGCGCCCTGGCACCAGGTCGAAGATGCCGGACTCGCCCGCGTCGATGGGCACCCGCGCGCCCACCGGCCAGGTGCCCTCCCGGTACCCGGGCGAGCCAGCCCAGCCAGGGCGCCCACCGTCGGTGTGGCGCAGCTGCTCGGCCAGGGTCGGGGTGCGCAGGTCGGCCTCGACGAGCAGCGCGTCCATACCCATCTCGGCGAACGCGGCGGCCAGGTTGACCGAGGCGGCCAGCGGCGCCTCGATGCTGCCGCGCGGCGCGACCACGAGCAGGCGGCGGCGCTGGGCGAACGTCTCGTCGTAGGCCAGCCTGAACGCCACCGACCTGTACTCCTCCGCGAGCCGCCCCGCCGCGAGCAGCTGGTCGGGGTGGCCGCGCCCGGTGCGGGGCAGCACGCCGAGGACGGGGGCGCGCAGCGCGCGGGTCACATCGCCAGGCGAGCGGACCGTGGGGTCGAACACCAGCCGCACCCAGGCGGCGAGCAGGCCGAGGCCGATGCCGACGGCGTAGCCGAGGGCCAGCAGCAGCGGCAGCCCAGGGCCTGAGGGGCTGCCGGGGGCGGTGGCCTCGGTGATGACCCGGCCGCCCGAGGTGTCCAGGGCCTGGAGGCTGGAGATCTGCGCGTTGATCTCGGAGATCTGCCCGGTGAGCGTGGACAGGTCGGCGACCGCGCTGTCATAGGCCGAGCTGCCGTCGAAGAGCGTGTCGAGCTCGGTCTCCAGCTGGTCGCGGCGCTCGACGAGGGGCGCGCGCTGGCCCTCGAGCGATGCGACGTTGTGGGCGATGGTCTCCTGCGCGTCGGCCTGGCGGTTGGCGAGGTAGGCGGCGACGAACGCGTTGGCGCGCTCGGCGGCCACGTCGGGGTCGCCATGGGAGTAGGAGAAGCGCAGCACCTCGGTGTTGGGGGGGTTGGTGACGGTCAGTCCACGGCCAAGCTCGCGCACCCGCTCCGGCATGCCGAGCGCGTCGGCGGCCCGCCGCGCGACGAGGTCGCTCACGGCGGTGCGGCGCTCGGAGCCCATGGCCACGCGGTCCACGGGCGCCCCGGCGAACGGGTCGGCGGTGGGGGCGCGGACGGTGACCTCGGAGGTGGCGATGTAGGACTCGTTCCCGGTCAGCCCGAGCCAGCCGCCGCCCGCGAGGCCAAGCAGGATGCCGCACACGATCAGCAGCCGGTAGCGCAGGAGTTGGCGGAACTGGTCGCGCAGCAGGTCGGGCTCGTCGTATCCGCCCGCGGGGGCCGCGGGGGCGCCGCCCCGCGCGTCGTCGCGCACCGCGCTCATGATCCTTCTCCGTTCGTGCGGGCGTCGGCGGCCAGGGCGAGCGCCTCGTCGAGCAGTGCGGTGACGCGGCCGAGCCCGGCGGCAC
The DNA here is from genome assembly GCF_003311645.1 of Streptomyces sp. PT12. GTDB lineage: Bacteria > Actinomycetota > Actinomycetes > Streptomycetales > Streptomycetaceae > Streptomyces. The sequence goes on from NZ_QEST01000096.1 coordinate 188,687, forward strand.
GCGACAGGTGGTCGCGCGCGTAGGCGGCGCCGCGCGCGCCCAGGGCGTCGGCCGCGGCCGGGTCGGCGGCCAGCTCCCTGGCGGCCGCGGCAAGCGCGGCCGGGTCCTCGGGCGGCACCAGGCGGCCCGCGTCCGAACGCCGCACCTCCGCCGCGGTGCCGCCCTCGCCCGCGACCGAGGCGAGCACGGGGCGCCCAGCCGCGAAGTACGACGTCAGCTTGGACGGCACGCTCATGTCCAGGACGGCCGCGCGCTGGGTGACCACCAGGATGTCGGCGGCGGCAAGCACCTCGGGGAAGTCGGCGTCGGCGGCGGGCGGCAGCAGCGTGACATTGGGCAGCCCCTCGGCCCGCGCGGCGAGGCGGGCGCGCTGGCTGCCCTCGCCCATGAGCACCACCCGCAGCTCGGGCGCCTCGCGGGCGGCGTCGACGAGCACGTCGAGGCCCTGCTTGAGGCCCATGTTCCCTGAGTGCAGCAGCACCGCGGACCCGGGCGGCCAGCCCAGGCGTTCCCTGGTCGCGGCTCGCGCGCCCGGCGAAGGGGCCCGCACATGCGACCAGTTGGGCACCAGCCTGATGCGCTCGGGGGGCACGCCCAGGGCGCGCACGCGGTCGCGGAAGCTGTCGTGGATGACGCCCACCAGGGTCGCGCCGCGCAGCATGCGGCGCTCGACCGCCGAGGCGGCCGAGGCGGCGCGGCCCCCGCCGCTGATGCCGCTCTGCGCGGCGGCCGCGCCCATCAGGTCCTGCACGATGGGCAGATAGGGAACGCGGTGGCGGCGCGCGATGCGGGCGGCGAGCACCCCGCCCGCCAGGCTCGGCACCTGGGCGAGCACCGCGTGCGGGCGGGCCATGCGCGGGGGCGCGACCAGGCCGCCCGCCAGGATCGACGCCTCGTACAGGGCGCGGCGCACGGCGGTCTGCCGGGGCGGGACCGCGTGCCGCCTGCGGTGCACGAGCACCCCCGCGCGCCGCTCCTCGGCGCGCCACGTGCCGCGGTAGGCGGGGTCGAGGCGCCAGGCGGGGTAGTGCGGCATGCCCGCGAGGACATGGACCTCGGCCGCGCGGCGGGCCGCCAGGTGCTCGGCGATCTGGGTGGCATAGGGGCCGATACCGGCCTGCTCGGGCGCGTAGTTGGTCGACACGAGCAGCAGCCGTTCGCCCACGGTGGGTCTCCTCCCCGGCGCTCCACGCCGCCAACAACCCCGGACAACACCCCGAGTACAAGCCCGAGTACAACCCCGAGTTCCCAGCCTATCCGCAGAATCACCACGCGTTGTGGCGCTATGGTCAAGGGATCGTCGCGCGTGAAGGACGCGTGAACCCGGTGAATTCGGCGGGACCAGTGGGGGGTCGGACGCATGCCGCAGACGGTGGGCTACGCGCCCGGGGTCTATGACCTCTTCCATGTGGGGCACCTCAACATCCTCAGGCACGCCAGGAGTCACTGCGACTACCTGGTGGCCGGGGTCGTCTCGGACGAGATGGCGACCCTGGCCAAGGGCAGGCCGCCGGTGATCCCGCTGGTGGAGCGCCTGGAGATCGTGCGCTCGATCCGGCATGTGGACGCGGCGTTCGTGGAGACGGTGCCCGACAAGCTTCAGACCTGGCAACAGGTGCGGTTCGACGTGCTGTTCAAGGGCGACGACTGGCGCGGCACCCCCAAGGGGGAGCGTCTGGAACGGGACTTCGCGACCGTGGGCGTCCGCATCGTCTACTTCCCCTACACGGTGCACACCTCCAGCACTCAACTGCGCGCGGCGCTCGACGCGTTGAGCGCGGACAGCTCGCGGAACCACTTGACCGAGAACGCCACGCAGAACAGCACGTAAACGGCGCACAGCGCCGCGTATCCGAGGCGGAACGCCGTCTCGCTGCCCAGCAGCAGGAACAGCGCGCACAGCACGCCGTAGTCCACGGGCAGCAGCGCCACCGCCCGCACCCGGGACGGCGGCGCGCCCCCCGGCGAACTCCCCGGCGCGGCCCTGGGCTTGAGCTTGTCGGTGAGCAGCCCGCCGAAGAAGATCAGCACGGCGGCCAGCTGGAAGACCAGCGGCACCAGCAGCCACCCCTCGCCCGGCAGGTCGAAGAACCGGTGGAACGAGATCAGCACCGCCGCGTGCAGCGCCGTGATCTTGGCGCAGTCCACCACATGGTCGAGCCACTCCCCCACCGCGCTCGACTCCCCGCGCAGCCTGGCCAGTTGGCCGTCGGCCGAGTCGAGCGCGAAGCCAAGCACAAGGCCAGCCCACACCGCGAGGGCCAGCGGCCACGACGGCTCGGCCAGCGCGACGCCCGCGATCGCGGCACAGCTCAGCAGGGCGCTGAGCGCCGTCACCTGGTTGGGCCGCAGCCCGGCCCGGTGGGCCGCCGCGGCGAACACCCGGCCGAGCGGCCGGTTCAGGTAACGGGAGTACAACGAGATCCCCTTGGCGGTCTTCTGCGCGTCACGAAGCCGCCGCAACGCCGCCCCGTAGCTCCCCGTCCCCGGCATGCGTGGCATCATCCCATGCGTCGGGCCCCCTCGGGCATCGATACGATGCGCGGGCCGGGCGCGACACCGGGCGAGACACAGGTATGACGGGGAGGGCCCAGACGATGCGGGTGCGAGCACGACTGACGACGGCCGCGGCGGGGTCGACCCTGACCCTGACCCTTGTGGCGTCCCTGTCGGGCTGCATGACGGTCCACGGCGAGGAAGCGGTGGTGCCCGCCGCCTCCGAAGAGGAGGCCGAGGAGGCCCTGGAGCGCTATGTGGAGATCAGCAACGAGGCGTCCCGCGCGTTCGACCCCGAGCTGAACTCCACGGTCGAGATCGGCCCCCTCGGCGCCATCCGCGAGGCCCAGTTCGCGTCGTTGCGCGCCAGGAACCCCGGGGGCGACCAGGACTTCACGCCCCTCGCGGTCAACGACACCCAGTTCCACATCCCGCAGCAGGCGGGCTGGCCCAAGTTCTTCGTCGCCGACACCCAGACCAACCAGGACCCTGACAACCGCTGGATGCTGGTCTTCACGCGCGACAGCCTCGACGCGGAGTGGAACGCCTCCTATGTGACGGTGCTGCCCACGGGCCGGGGCCCCGAGCTGGCCGAGGACGAGGACGGCTACCTGGACGACCTGCCCGTGACCGGCGAGACCGACACGGGCCTGGCCGTCGAGCCGGGCCAGCTCCCCACCGCCTACACCGAGTACCTGGCGAACGGCTCGGGCCCGTTCAACGACGGCGCCTACACGAGCGACGAGGTCGCGGCCAGGGAAGAGGCCAACGGCAGCGCCGCGTTCGTCATGGACTACCAGGACGTGCCGCCCGACGAGGACGAGTTCACGTACCGGCCCGTGGCGATGCGGACGGCCGACGGCGGCGCGCTGGTGCTGTTCTCGACGCTGCACAACCAGAAGCAGACGATGGCCGAGGGCCAGACGATCGAGGTCCACGAGGCCATCGAGCCGCTGCTGTCATCCCCCGCGGAGCGCGCGCTCACGGTGGAGCAGGTCGCGATGTTCTCGGCTGTGGTGCCCGAGGGCGAGGGCGACGTGGAGCTGCTGTTCCGCTCGATCGGCGTGGTCAGCGCGGCCGGGGAGTGATACGCGCCTTCCCGGGTCGGCGCTACCCGGCGTCGGCGCGCCCCGGCGTCAGCGCCGCGGGCCCGCCTCGGCCTCGCGTGCGGCGCCGCGTCCCGACAGCTCGTCGCCGCACGCGTCGGTGAGCGCGGCGAGCAGCGTCAACGGCTCGGGCAGCGGGTGCTCGGGCCCGCGCAGCCAGCGCACGCCCGCCTCGTTCGCGCCGGGGACGCGCGAGGGCGGCAGCAGGACATAGCTGCCGCGGCAGTGCCAGCGCAGCCCGGGGTGCTCGTCGAGCGTCTCGGGGTGGCAGTCGAGCTCGCAGGGCCACCACTCGTCCTCGTCGTCCGGGGTGCCGCGGGTGGCGGTGAAGAACAGGACCCGGTCGGGGTCGGCGACGGCCACGGGGCCGAACGTTTCGGCTCCGCCAGAGAGCCGCTCGAGCGCCGCGTAGCCCGCCGCGGCCGGGAGGTCGAGAACGTCGTGGGCGCGGCCCGTCGCGGTGATGAAGTTGGCGTCGGGGTGGACGCGCAGCCAGCGCGCGATCTGGTCGGGGTCGGTGGTGGCCTGGGTGGCCCAGGCGAGCGACAGCGGATGGCGGCCCGGGGTGGGACAGCCGATGCGGTCGCAGGAGCAGCCGTAGTCCAGGGGGTGGGCGGCGGGGGCCAGCGGAAAGCCCGCCCTGGCGGCGGCGAACAGCAGCGCTTCCCTGGCGCGGGCGGCGGCGGCCCCCGCGGCGGCGCCCCTGGCCCCGCGTCGCAGCCAGCGGGGGAATCTGCTGTCGCGTTCCATGAGCCTCCTGCCGCCTCACTTCCGTCCCGGTGCAGCGTGGCGGCCCGGGCCGTTATTCCGCGTCGTCCGCGCGTTCCGCGGGTGCCGCGGGGTCCGGTGCCGCGTCCGTCCGCTGCACATCCTGCCCTGGATGGGCGGCGGATGGGTAATCGGGAGGAGGGGGTGGAGAGGGAGACGGATGGGGCGGCCATGGCGCCCCCCACTCGCTGTCCCGAGCGGCCCTGTACTCCTGGCCTCGGCGCTTGGAGACCGTCGTGCGGCGCAGCGCGCCCTCGGGCGTGCACAGGTCGAGCAGCACCTGGCCCTTGCGCAGCAGCGGCCTGCGCACGATGCGCCCTGGGGCGGGAGAGGCGCCGGTGCCCGGTGTGGCGGCCGCCACATACGTGAACTTCTCGTCCTCGTACGGCAGGACGCCGCCCTTGACGCGGCGGTGCAGCGAGGAGCGGCTGACGCGGGCGGCGAAGTGGCACCAGTCGGCGCCCACCTCGATGGGGCACTCGGCGCCGTGCGGGCAGGGCGCGAGGACGCGCAGCCCGGCGGCCAGGAGGCGGTCGCGCGCGTCCCTGATGCGCCGGTACCCCTCGGGGGTGCCGGGCTCCACGAGCACGACGGCCCCGGTGCCCGCCCACTCCCCCGCCGCGCCCTGGGCCGCGCCCTGGGCCGAGCGCGTCACGGCCGCCGCGGCGGCGTCCACCACGGCGTCGCGGGCGGGCTCGGGCAGCTCGCCCAGCACATAGGAGACGGTGACCAGGTCGGCGCCCGGCAGCTCCGGCGCCGCGCCGGGGGCGCCGAGCTGGCCCTGGCGCCACTCGACCGGGACGGCCAGGCCGCCCGCCGCGGCCAGCTCGCGGCCCAGGTCGAGCGCGGGCCCGGCCCGGTCGACGACGACGGTGCGGCCCTCGCGCCCCGGCCACACCTCGGCCGCGGCCCATGGCGCGGCGCCGGTGCCGCCGCCCACGTCGAGATGGGCGGCGGGCGCCCAGCCCGGCAGGCGGGCGGCCAGCTCGCGCAGCGCCGCGGTGACCGCCTCGCATGTCGCGGGCATGCGGTAGGCGGCGTAGGCGACCGCGTCCGCGCGGTCCCGCAGGACCGGCGCGGCGGTGAACGGGCCGCCGCGCCCGGGGCGTTCGGCCCCTTCGGAACGCTCGCGGTAGCCCGCCATCAGCCGCTCGACCGCACCGGCCGCCTGGCGTGGCGGCAGGCCGTCGAGCAGCTGGTCGAGCGCGGCGCGCAGGGTCGTGGATGCGCTGGTCACCGGGACAGGATAGGGCGGCCCGCCCGGCGCCAGGGGCGGCACAGGGTCACAAAGCAGACGGCCGCGAGCAGCACGGACGTCAGCTGGACCACGGCCATCGGCAGCGCCGTTTCCTCGCCCGCGATGCCGACGAGCGGCGAGGCGATGGCGCCGACGAAGAACGCGGACGCGCCCAGCAGCGCGGAGGCGGAGCCCGCGGCGTGCGGAGTGCGTTCAAGGCCCTCGGAGTTGGCGTTGGGCAGCACCAGCGGCATCGAGCCCATCAGCAGGAACAGGCCGACGGAGATGGGGATCAGCCCGGGTTCGCCCAGCACGCCGCTGGTCATGACGAGCAGCGCGAGCGCGGACAGGGTCACCCCGGCCAGGCCGATGGCCATGATGTGGTGGGTGGGGAGGCGGCCGACGAGCACGTTGCCGTTGATCTGGCTGACGCCCACCAGGCCGATGGAGTTGACCATGAACAGCATGCTGAACGTCTGCGGCGAGGCGCCGTAGATCTCCTGGATCACAAAGGGCGAGGCCGCCACATAAGCGAACAGCGCGGCGAACGTCAGGCTGCCGACCAGGAGATGGCCCGTGAAGACCCGGTCCTTGAACAGCCCGCCCATGTCGCGCAGCGCCGAGCGCACGCCGCCCGCGTGGCGCTGCTCCCTCGGCAGCGTCTCGGGCAGCCAGCGGGCGACGACCAGCGTCAGCACGACCCCGGCGGCGGCCAGCACGACGAAGATGCCGCGCCAGTCGGTGAACCGCATCAGCTGGCCGCCCAACACCGGCGACAGGATGGGCGCCGCGCCCGAGATCAGCATCAGGGTGGAGAAGAAGCGGGCCATGGCCACGCCGTCGAACAGGTCGCGCACGATGGCCCGGGAGATCACGACCCCGGCCGAGCCCGCGAGGCCCTGGATGAAGCGGAACGCGGTCAGCGACTCGACCGTGGGCGCGAGCGCGCACGCGACCGAGGCGAGGACATAGCAGCCCATGCCGATCAACAGCGGTCGGCGGCGGCCGAGTTGGTCGCTCATCGGGCCGACGATCAGCTGGCCTAGACCAAGGCCGAGCAGGCACGCGGTGAGCGTGAGCTGCACGGTGGCCGCGCCGGTGCCGAGTGAGTCGCCCACCTCGGGGAGGGCGGGCAGGTACATGTCCATCGACAGCGGGGGCACCGCGGAGAGAGCGCCGAGGATCAACGTCAGCAGCACCCCGGCGCGTTGGCGGCGCGTGAGCTGGGCGGCGGTGGCCCCCGCCGCGTCGCGGCGGGGGCCGGGTATCGGAAGGGCGTCGGGGGTGGAGTCGGGGGCGGCCATGCTGGATGGGCCGGGCAGGTTCATGCACCTCTCCGTGACGTACTGGGGATCGGCCCAATCATCCCACGACCACCCCCTCGGGCCCCACCCCGTTAAGCGCCTCCGATGCCCCCGCCGGGGGCCCCGCCGTGGGGCGCGGCCCGGTGAGCCGGGCCTGGTCGGCGGGTCGCGCGAAGCCGTGGCCGCCGCTGGCGATCGACGTGGTGACCAACCCCACACCGAGGCGGCGGGTGCCGGGGGCGGGCCCGCTCGCGCTCGTCCGCTGAACACGCCCCCCGCACGCGAGCCGGGCCGCGCGCGGGGGCGCATCGTCATGCCGTCGGGGTCGTGGGCGTCCCTTCATCAGCGATGATCGCGTGGACGATGGAGTCGCGCCACGCGCCGCGCACGTGCACGTGGTGGCGGATCCTGCCCTCTTCGACGAGTCCGGCGCGGTCGAGTACGCGGCGCGAGGCTTCGTTCTCGGGTGACCGTGCGGCCCAGATCCGGTGCAGTCCCAGGGAGTCGAACCCCAACGTCAGGAGCCCTCCGATGGCGTCGAGGTCGTCGGGCGCTACTCGTTCACGGGCCTCGGCACCTGCGCGCATGGCCGCGTTCATCCCATCGGCGTCACCGAGTACAGCAGCCGCACGGGCGTGAAGGCTGGCGAGCCAGACGCGAACCGTTCCGGCCGTCTCCGGTGCGGCGGCGGCGCCGCTCTGTGCGTAGTGGCCAGCGTCCTGGGGGCGCCCCGCCCAGTAGGAGATGAGGCTCTGGAGCCCTCGCACCCATCCTCGTGCGGGGGCGTGGTCGGCCTGGGCGGTGGCGTTCTCGGTGGCGGCGCTGTGCCGCTTCTGGTGGATCAGGTCGCGCGGGGGCGTTCCGTCATGTCTGGCGTCAGTCGAGGGGGCGTGCGTCGTGCGCGGCGGCGATCGCGTTGATCCGCTCGGCCAAGTCGAAGTCCGCAGCGGTCAGCCGATGGCCCGCGTCGTGTGTCGTGATCGCGAACCGCACGGAGTCCCAACGCAGATCGATGTCCGCATCCCTCACTGACCCGTTGGCGATCCACCGGGTACCCGGCGGGCGCCTGTCCCGCGGGGGACGGAATAACGCGCCGGGCGGCGGCCGTTGACCCGGCATGGCCACAGGGGACACCACGCGGGTGCTGCGCTACGCGGCGTTCACGGACGACCCCGCGGGGGGCAACCCCGCGGGGGTCGTGCTCGACGCGCGAGGGCTCGACGAGGCCGACATGGCGCGGATCGCCGCCGACGTGGGGTACTCGGAGACCGCCTTCCTGGTGCCGCGCGGCGGCGGCGCGTTCGGCGTGCGGTACTTCAGCCCCGTGGCCGAGGTGCCCTTCTGCGGCCACGCGACGATTGCCGCCGCGGTAGCGCTGGGTGAACGAGCGGGCGGATCCGGGGAGTTGCTGTTCGATACGCCTGCGGGGCGCGTTCCGGTGAGCGTGGAGGCGGCCGAGGGGGCGACGCGGGCGACGCTGACCAGCGTGGCGCCCCACCAGGAGCCGGTCGACCCGGCCGACCTCGCCGAGGCGCTGGCCGCGCTCGGCTGGTCCCCCGGCGACCTCGACCCCGCCCTGCCGACGGTGATCGCGTTCGCGGGCGCCCGCCACCTGATCGTGCCCGCCGCCACCCGCGCGCGCCTCGCGGACCTGGACTACGACGGGCCAGGGCTGACCGCGTTGATGCTGCGCCTCGACCTCACGACGCTCCAACTGGTGTGGCGGGAGCGCGCGGACGTCTTCCATGTGCGCGACCCGTTCCCGGTGGGTGGTGTCGTCGAGGACCCCGCGACGGGAGCCGCGGCCGCCGCGCTCGGCGGCGCGCTGCGCGCGGCGGGCCTCGTCCCCGACGAGGCCGTGCTCACGCTGCACCAGGGCCACGACATGGGCCGCCCCTCGACGCTCACCGTCCGGCTGCGCGCGGGCGACCCGCGCGTCCTGGTCTCGGGCACGGCCGTCCCCCTCACCTGACGCGCGAGGGGGCCAGGTCCGCGCCAGGGGCTCATTCGAGCCGCGTGACGGGGTGGTGCGTCCCGGCCTCGATGTCCTGCGCGGTCAGGTGGAGCAGCTGGTGGGACAGCTCCGACAGCGCACGCGCCACCGCCAGCTCCCGCCCGATGCCCGGCTTCTGCGGGTCGTCGGGGTTGGCGCGCGCGGTGCCCTCCGCCACGAGCACCGTGTCGGGCCGGTCCTCAAGGCGCGCCTCGGCCCGGGTGAGGCGGCCGCCTGAGTCGATGGCCACCCGGACATTCCAGGTCTCAGTGGTCATGCGTCCATCGTCACCCCGGCGTTCGCGGCCCGCACTCCGACCGTTCGCGCCCGCGCGGAGCACCGCGCGGAGCACCACGCCGAACGCCGCGCGGAGGACCACGCGAAGCGCCCGGGCGGCGGGGCGTATCGCTGTCCGGGACAATGGACCCCCGCGAAGGGAATGTCGAGTCGCGACGAAAGGGAGCCATGGCACCGGAGGGACGGTCGTCGGAGCCGTGGGCGCGGGCGTTGCGCCGCACGCCCGTGGCGATGTGGCGGGACGACATCGACCACTGGGCGGCGGCGCTCACGTACTACTCGGTGCTCGCGGTCTTCCCCACCCTGATGGTGGCGGTGTCCGTCGCCGGTCTCGCCGATCCGCGGGCCGCGCACCAGCTGATCGCCGAGGTCACGTCGCTGCTCCCGGCCGGTTCGGGGGCCGAGGTGCGGTCGGTGCTCGGCCAGCCGCGGGACGAGCGTTCCACCGCGTGGCTGGTCATCGCGGTGGGCTCGGCGAGCGCCTGGCTGTCCGCGTACAACTACCTGAGCGTCTTCCGCAGGGTGCTGCACGGGATGCACGGCGTGGAGGACCACAGGCCGCCGTGGAGCGCGGTGCCGCGCATGATGATGGCCTCGCTCGGGCTGCTCGGGCTGCTGGTCGGCAGCGCGACGGTGCTGATCCTGACGGGCGGCGCGGTCCGTTCGATCGGACGGCTGCTCGGCACGGGCGAGGCGGGAACGGCCGCGTGGAACGCCCTGAAGTGGCCCTTACTGCTGGTGCTGGTCACGGGGCTGGTGCTGGTGCTCTTCCGCACCGGGCCCGCGGGAACGCGCGCCCCGCACCGCGCCGTGCCGGGCGGGGCGCTCGCGGTGGGCCTGTGGCTGGTGGCCAGCGCGGGCTTCGCGCTGTACGCCTCCCATGTGCCCACGTACAACCGCCTCTACGGCTCGCTCGCCGGGATCATCGTCTTCCTGGTGTGGCTGTGGGTGTCCAACCTGGCGCTGTTGACCGGGGCTCAGTTCAACGCCGAGCTGTCCAGGCTGCGCAGGGCGGCGCCCCGCCTGGCCGCGCCCGGCGGCGGGCGGCCGAGGCCGCCCACCGGCAGCGCCGGAAGCAACGGGAGCGCCGAAGGGGTGGCTACTTCTTCTCGCCCACGCCCGGCTGCGCCTCGCTCGGCTGGACGATGACGAAGCCCTCGCCCTGGAGCACCAGCTGGAACACCTCGCCCGAGCCGCCGCGCAGCATCGACTTCAGGCTCTGGCTGCGGTTGATCGAGGTGGTGAGCCCGCTGGACCAGCCGACGACCGCGTCCGTGTCGACATAGACGGGCGCCTGGGAGGTGACGGGGATGATGATGGGCGCCCCGTCGCACACCAGGCCGATGCGGCCCTGCCCGGAGAACAGGCAGTTGAACAGCCCACCGCCCGTCATCCCCGCCCCGCTGACCATCTTGATCTCGTAGCTGAGGGAGGGGTCGAAGCACAGGACGTTGCGCCCGTTGATCGTGAGCATGTCCTGCTGCTCGAGGTCGATGAGGAAGCAGTTCTGCGCGTAGTGCGCGAACCACACCTCGCCCTGGCCGCGCACGGCCATGAGCGCCAGGCCCTCGCCGGTGACGGCGCGCTTGAGGAAGTTCCCCACGCCCTGGGACTTCACCTCGAACTGGAGATTCCCCCTGAAGGCGACCATGGCGCCCTGCCGGGCGTGGCATTCGCCGTTGACGACGTACTTGATCGCCTTCGAGTGCTGCAAAGACATCCCGGGGGCGGTGGGCGCCTGCGCCTGGTACTCGGACTTGAAAAGGTCACTTCGCACGCCGTCATATTAGGCGTCCGCCCGTTCGAATGCGGCGGAATCACGCGGAACCCCGCGTTCCGCTCAGCCTCGGGCGCTGGCGCCCCTCGTGGACGGCGCGGTCGCCGAGGTGGCGACCGGGGACGCGCTCGGGGCGCGGTGGCGGGGGAGGAACGACGCGATCACGAACGCCACCAGCGCCGCCGCCGAGCCGAGGACCATCACCACGCGGAAGCCGTCCCGCGAAGGCAACGCCACGCCGCCGAACGACGTCGTCATCTGTGCCAGGATCACCCCGGCCACCGCGCTGGAGACGGAGGTGCCGATGGCGCGCATCAGGGCGTTGAGGCTGTTGGCCGCGGCCGTCTCGGACGGCGGCACGGCCGCCATGATCAGGGACGGCATCGCCCCATACGCCAGGCCGATGCCCGCGCCGATGACGCTCGACGCGATCACGATCTGCCACAGCGAGGACATCATCACGATGCTCAGGGCATAGCCCGCCGCGACCACCAGGGCGCCCAGCATGAGGGTGGCCTTGGGGCCCCTGGTCCTGGAGATCGTCGCCGAGAGCGGCGCGGTCGCCAGCATCACCAGGCCCGTGGGCGCCATCACCAGGCCGACGGTCAGCATGCTCCGGCCCAGGCCATAGCCGGTGGCCTCGGGAAGTTGCAGCAGCTGCGGAAGGATCAGGGACATCCCGAACAGCGAGTAGCCGAACACGAGGGACGTCACATTGGTCAGCAGCACCTGGCGGCGCGCGCTGGTGCGCAGGTCCACCAGGGGGCCGGTCGTCCGCAGCTCCCACAGGCCCCACAGCCCCAGCGTGACCGCGGCGACGGCGAAGAGGCCGAGCGTCAGGCCGTCGTTCCAGCCCCAGTCGCCGCCCTTGGAGATCGCGAGCAGCAGGCTCGCGAGCGCCGTCGAGAGCCCGAGCGCGCCGATGACGTCAAACCGCCCGCCGCTGCGCACGGGCGACTCCGGCACCAGCCGGATCACCAGCGCGAACGCCAGCACGCCCAGCGCCGCCGACGCCCAGAACAGCGCGTGCCAGTCGGCGTTCTCGGCCAGGAGCGCCGCGGCGGGCAGCCCCAGGGCACCGCCGACGCCGAGTGACGCGCTCATGATCGCGGTGGCGGCGCCCAGGCGTTCCGCGGGCAGCTCGTCGCGCATGATGCTGATGCCCAGGGCAATCACGCCCGCCGACAGGCCCTGGAGCGTGCGCCCGACGATCATCGGCGTGAGGCTGTCGCTCAGGGCCGCGACCACCGAGCCAGCGACCAGCAGGACGAGGCTGACCAGCAGCATGCGCCGCTTGCCGTACATGTCGCCGAGCCGACCCACCACCGGGGTGGCGACGGCGCCCGCGAGGAGCGTCGCGGTGATCGCCCACGTCGCGTCGGAGGGCGACGCGTCGAGCAGCCGGGGCAGCTCGGGGATCAGCGGGATCACCAGGGTCTGCATGAGCGCGACCACGATCCCGGCGAACGCCAGGATCCCCACGACCGCGTTCGCGCGCGGCGCCGCCGCGGGGGCCGCGTGGTCGGTGGGGTGGGCAGGGGTGTCGTGCACGGGGGAGCCTCCGTCTTGACGCGGTACGCGACCTCATCGGATTTAAATCAATCGATTGACCGAGACTAACGGATCGTGTTGCCTGGTTTTCGCACGGCCCGTTTCGGCTGAGGGGCTGGGCCCACGGCGGGCCGCGAGGGCGGCGGGCCGCACGGGGTGGATGCGGTGCATGGAGTGCGTGGGTGCGTGGATGCATGGGTCGGATGGGCTTGCATGGGTCGGATGGGCTTGCATGGGTCGGATGGGCTTGCATGGGTCGAATGAGGTCGGTGAGCTCGGGTGAGGCTTGGACGAGGTGAGCGCGATGGCGGGCGGGACCATGGAGGGCAGGACGGCGCGGGCCGAACGGGTCGGCGCGACGCGGGAGTCGATCCTGAACGCCGCGGAGCGGCTGTTCGCGGAGCGCGGCCTATACGCCGTCTCCAACCGCCAGATCAGCGAGGCCGCGGGCCAGGGCAACACGGCGGCCGTCGGCTACCACTTCGGCACCAAGACCGATCTGGTGCGCGCGATCATCCGCAGGCACACCGGGCCGATCGAGGAGATCAGGGAGCGGATGCTGGCCGGGCTCGGGCCGTCGCCTGACCTCAGGGACTGGGTGTCCTGCCTGGTCAGGCCGTCCACCGAGCACCTCGCGGCGCTCGGCGGCCCCACGTGGTACGCGCGGTTCTGCGCCCAGGTGACCACGGATCCCACGCTCCGGGCCATGGTGATCGAGGAGTCCCTGGCGTCCCCCGCGCTGCGGCGGGTCCTCGACGGGACGTGGGAGTCGCTGCCCGAGCTGCCGGTGGAGGCGCGCCGGGAGCGCAAGGCCATGACGCGCGACCTCATCGTGCTCTCATGCGCCGAGCGCGAACGGGCGCTCGCGCGGCGCGAATCCACGGACAGGGCGTCGTGGCACGAGGCGGCGACGGGTCTGGTCGACGCGCTGGTGGGGTTGTGGCTCGCGCCCGTGACCGCGCCTACCGCGCCTTCCGCGCCTTCCGCCACCGGGACTCCTGCTCATAGTCGTACGCGTACCCGAGAAGCCGCCCGTCGCTGTACGGCCTCCCCATGAACGACAGCGTCATCGGCAGCCCCTGCGACCCGAAGCCCATCGGGACCACGACGCCGGGGAAGCCGACCGAGCTGTACCCGGCGAACGTCGACGGCCTGGGGCGCGACGACGGCACATGGGTGGGGTCATCGACGCTGTAGACGGGGTTGCGGATCGGCGAGGCGAAGCTGCTCTCGTACGGGAACACCATCGCGTCAAGCCGGTGCCGGTCGAACATCGCCAGCTTCAGCCGCGTCGCCTCGGGGAGAACGCGCCGCGTCAGGTCGCGGTACTCGGGCGCGTCGGTCGACGTGGTCAGCGACGTCGTCAGCAGCTCGAGCACGCTGTCCTCGACCGGCAGCGGCGACGCGTTGACCTCCGTCTCGTAGATGTGGACGAACTCCTCGATAGTTTTGGGCACTTCGGGGCCCAGCGTGGCCAGGTAGCCCTCCCAGTCCTCCCTGAAGCGGTAGTCGGCGATGTCCCTGATGTTCGCGCCGCCGCCCGTGATGTAGAACTCGACGAACTCGGGGTCGAGCGTGATGTCGACCAGCCGCGCGCCCAGCGAGCGCAGCGTGTCGAGGGCGTCCTCGGCCAGCGCGTCGATCTCCGGGTCGCCGCCGAAGAAGTCGCGCACCACGCCGAGCCGGGCCCCGCGCAGCGAGCGCCTGCGCAGATAGCGGGTGAAGTCCAGGTCGCCGCGCGCCGCCTTGCGCCGCAGCGGGCCGGGGTGATCGCCGTATACCTCGACGCTCAGCGGATCCGCGGGGTCGAGGCCCGCGACGGCGCTGAACAGGAGCGCGGTGTCGGTGACCGTGCGCGCCATGGGCCCCGCGGTGTCGAACGTCAGGTTCTTGGGCGCGATGCCGTCGCGGCTGATGAGGCCCGTGGTGGGCCGCAGCCCGACGAGGCCGCAGAACGACGCGGGGCCGCGCACGGAGGTGCTGGTGTCGGTGCCGATGGCGAGCACGGCGAGGTTGGCGGCGATCGCCGCGCCCGAACCCGCGCTGGAGCCACCGGTGTTGCGCTTGGCGTTGTACGGGTTGACGACCTGCCCGTCGATGGTGTTGTAGCTGCCGCCCGCGAACTCCCCCATCGACGCCTTGCCCAGGATCAACGCGCCCTGCCGCCGCAGCGCGCGGGCGATGAAGGCGTCGTCGGGGGGCACCGAGTCCCTGAGGATCACCGAGCCGTTGCTCGTGGCCATGTCGTGGGTGTCGACGTTGTCCTTGAGCAGCACGGGGATCCCGTGCAGGGGGCCGCGCCGCCCGCGCCGTCGGCGTTCGCGGTCCAACTCCTCGGCGGCGCGGAGGGCTTGGGGGTTGACGGTGGTGATCGAGTTGAGGCGGTCGTCGCCGTCCTCGTGCGCGGCGATCCGCGCGAGATACATCTCGGTCAGCTCCACGCAGGTCAGCTCGCGGGCGTCGTAGGCCGCCGAGATGTCGGCGACCGTCGCCTCCTCGATGTCGAAACGCGGCCCCTGGCGACGCCGGGTCGGGGAGCCGCCCCGGGCGAAGGCCCCCGTCGCCGTTCCCGCGGTCAGGCCCACGGCCCCCGCCCCGGCGATGAAGCCGCGCCTTCCACATCCATTCATGTGCGGTGTCCTCTCCTGTGCCGACCAGGTCCTTCACCGATCAGGGACGCGTGCGGGCGCGTGGCAACAAAGCGAGAGAGAAGGGGAGTTCGAGGAAGGGGCGCCGAGAGGTCAGGCGCCGCGGCCCGGTAACTGCATGATGCGCCTTTCCATGGGCGGCTTCACCACCGGCTCACCACTGTGGCCCTCGCGCCCCGTGCGCACCACTCCGCGCGTGTTACGACTGGGGGGAATGTATGTTAAACACCTCACCGTGGACCCCGCCCCGGGGGTTCCGCGTTCTTAGGTATGCCTTACCTTAGTGCGCGTGACAGTGAACTCAGTGGCCGCCGATGCGGCGATGCGGGCCGAGGGCGTCCGGGCGGGCTACCGCGGCGCGGCCGTCGTGGACGACGCCTCGGTCCGGCTCGTCGCCGGGCGCGTGACCGCGCTCATCGGCCCCAACGGCAGTGGCAAATCGACGCTGTTGCGCACAATGGCGGCGCTCCACCCGGCGATGGCGGGGCGGATCGAGCTCGCGGGCGACGTGGCCGTGCGCGACCTCGCCCCCCGCGACCTGGCCCGGCGCGTCACCCTCCTGTCACAGGCCCGGCCCACCCCTGGCGGGGTGACCGTGCGCGAGGTCGTCGAGTACGGCCGCCATCCGCACCGCCCGCGCTGGGGCTCGGGTGACGCCGAGGGGCCCGAAGTGGTCGCGCGCGTCATGGAGATGACCGGTGTCACCGAGCTGGCGCTCCGCCCGGTCGACAGCCTCTCCGGCGGCCAGCTGCAACGCGTGTGGCTGGCCAGCTGCCTCGCCCAGGACACGCCCGTGCTGCTGCTCGACGAGCCGACGACGTTCCTCGACCTGCGCTACCAGGTCGAACTCCTGGACATCGTCCGCGACTTGGCCGACCGCGAGGGCATCGCCGTCGGCCTTGTCCTCCATGACCTCGACCAGGCCGCCGCGGTGGCCGACGAGGTCGTGCTGCTCGTCGAGGGGCGGGTCGCCGCCGCGGGGCCGCCCGCCGAGGTCATGACCGCGGAGCTGCTCAGCCCCGCGTACGGCATCGACGTCGACGTCCACCACGACCCCGCGTCGGGGCTCATCCACACCAGGGCCAGGGCCCGCCACCACGGCCGCCTCGGCGCCTGACCGCGCGCCGCGCCCCGCGGCCGCGCTCCCGCGTTCGCGCCAACCACCCACGAAGGAACCTCCGTTGAGACACACGACCGCCTCCGTCCTGTCCGCCGTCGCCCTCGCGGCGACGCTCGCCGCGTGCGGCACGACCGACGACCCCGCCGACGACGACGAGGCCCCCGAGTCGTCCGCCGAGCCCATCACCCTCACCGACGCGCGCGGCGAGGAGATCACCCTCGAAGGCCCGGCCGTCAACGTCGCGGGCACCGAGTGGAACGTCATCGAGTACCTGATCTCGCTCGGGGTCCAGCCCGTCGGCGTCTCCGACATCGAGGGCTTCGAGAAGTGGAACAACTCCGTCGAACTCTCCCCCGAGGCAACGGACATCGGCACCCGCGGCGAGCCCAGCCTCGACACGCTCGCCACGCTCGACCTCGACGCGGTCTTCGTCACCGACCAGCTCGTGGAGGGCGCGGTCGAGCAGATCGAGGAGAACACCCCCGTCATCGTCGTGCCGGGCGGCGACGCCGAGGACCCGATCGGCCAGATGTGGGACAACCTGGACCTGGTCGCCCAGGCCACCGGCACCGAGGACCGGGCCGCCGGGCTGCGCGAGCAGTTCGACGAGGCCGTGGCGGACGGCCGTTCCGCGCTCGCGGAGGCCGGGGCCGAGGGCTCGACCGTGGCGTTCAGCGACGCCTACCAGGCGGGCGAGACGATCACCATCCGCCCGTTCGGCGAGGGCTCGCTCATCGGCGGCGTGCTGGCCGAGTTGGGCTTCGTCAACGCGTGGGGCACCGTCGAAGGGCTGGAGTTCGACCCGGTCTACGGCCTGGGCGCCACCGATGTCGAAGGGCTTGCCCAGCTCCCCGACGACTCCGCGTTCTGGTACATCGGCGGGGCGGGCGAGACCGACCCGTTCGCCGAGACGCTCAGCGACAACTCCCTGTGGACCTCACTGCCGTTCTCCGCGGACGCGGTCCGACTGCCCGACTCCATCTGGATGTTCGGCGGCCCGGCCTCGATGATCCAGTTCGTCGACGCGGCCGTCGAGACCGCGAGCTGACACCGCGATGGCGATCGGTACGCTCACCCAACAGCCCACCCGGCGCGGGGCGTTGCCGCCGACCGGCCAACGGCCCCCGTCCGGGCGGCTGTTCGCGCTGACCGGGGCCCTGCTCGTCCTCCTGGTGCTGCTCGCGGCGGTGCATCTGGTGCAGGGCACCGCCGCGGTGGGCGTCGCCGACCTCGTGTCGTGGGCCCTGCGGCGCGAATCAGGGCTCGAGGCCGCCGTCGTCGTCGAGTCCCGCATCCCCCGGCTCGCCGCGGCGCTCGCGGTCGGCGTCGCGCTCGGCGCCGCGGGCTGCGTCCTCCAGTCGATCTCCCGCAACCCCGTGGCGTCCCCCGACATCCTCGCGGTCAACAACGGCGCCCACTTCGCGCTGGTCGCCGCCTCCGTCGCCGGGTGGTCGCTGCCGTTCGTGGGCGACATCGCGCTGGCGTTCGCCGGAGGGCTGCTGGCCTCGGCGGTGGTGATCGCGCTCACCGGCACCGAGTACGGCACGATGCGGCTCGTGCTCGGCGGCACGGCCGTCTCGCTCGCGCTCGCCTCGCTCACGACGTCCCTGCTCATCCTGCGCCCCGAGGAGGGCACGGGCCTATACGCATGGGCGTCGGGCTCGTTGAGCCAGAACGGCTTCGGCACCCTGCGGCTCATGGCCCCGTTCGTCGTGGCGAGCGTGGCCGCGCTGCTGGTGCTCGGCAGGCGCCTCGACGTCATGATGCTCGGCGACGACGAGGCGAGGGCGCTCGGGATCCCCGTACGGCGCACGCAGCTCACCGTGCTCCTGGTGACCGTGCTGATGTCCGCCGCCGCGGTCGCCGCCACGGGGCCGATCGGCTTCGTGGGCCTGGCCGCGCCCGCCCTTGCCCGCCTGCTCGTGCCCTATGTCCCCGGGCTGCACCGGCACCGGGCGCTCGTGCCGGTCTCCGCGCTCATGGGCGTCGTGGTGGTGCTGGGCGCGGACGTCGCGCTGCGCGCCGCCATGGGGGCGCAGACCGCGGTGCGCGTTCCCACGGGCGCGGTCACGTCGCTGCTCGGCGGCGTCCTCATGGTCGCGCTCGCGCTGCGGCTGCGCGCGGCGCCGATCGGCGGCGCGGGTGCGTCGCTGGAGGTCCGCGGCACGGGCGTGCGCCGGCGCGCGCTGCTGGCGGCGGCGGTGGCGGCTGTGCTGTTCGGGCTGGCCGCCGCGGCGGCGCTCGCGGGCGACCGCTCCCTGCTGGTCGGCGACCTGCTGCTGTGGGCGCGCGGCGAGGCGGGCCCGCTGGTCAACACCGTGCTCAGCACCCGGATCCCGCGCGTGGTCGCGGCCCTGCTCGCGGGCGTCGCGCTCGCCGTGGCCGGGGCGACGATCCAGGCCGTCACGCGCAACCCCCTCGCCGACCCCAGCGTCATCGGCGTCGCGGGCGGCGCGTCCGTCGGCGCCGTGCTCGTGGTGACCTACGCCCCGCTCGCGGGCTTCTGGGCGCTCACCGGCTCGGCGGGCGCGGGCGCGGCCGTCGCCGCCGCGGTCATCTTCGCGCTCTCGGCGCGCGGCGGCTTCGCCTCCGACCGGCTCGTGCTCGTGGGCGTCGGCGTCTCGTATGTGACAACGGCGCTGGTGACGACGTTGATCGTGGCCACCGACCCGTTCAGCGCGGCCAAGGCCCTGACGTGGCTCTCGGGTTCGACCTACGGCCGCGCTTACGAGCACCTGCTGCCGCTCAGCCTGGTGTGCCTCGTCGTCGTCCCGCTCGCGTGGGCGGGCCACCGCTACCTCGACCTGATCTCGATCGACGAGGACACCCCGCGCGTCCTCGGCCTGAACGTGCCAAGGACCCGGCTCGCCCTGCTGGCGTGCGGCGTGGTGCTGACGGGGACCGCGGTCGCCGCGATCGGCATGATCGGCTTCGTCGGCCTGGTCGCCCCGCACGCGGCCCGCACGCTCCTGGGGCGCCGCCACCGCTGGGTGATCCCGGTCGCGGCCCTGCTCGGCGGCGCGCTGGTCGTCCTGGCCGACCTGCTGGGCCGCGCGGTGATCGCCCCCGACCAACTCCCCGCGGGCCTGCTCACCGCGGTGATCGGCACGCCCTACTTCCTGTGGCTCCTGCACCGCACGAGGCCAGCGTGAACGGGGGCAGCGTGAACGGGGGCAGCGTGAACGGGGCGGGATGAACGGGGCGGGATGAACGGGGCGGGATGAACGGGGTGGGATGAACGGGGTGGATTCGGCGCCGGAAATGTCCCGCAGTGCTGTCCGTCCCGGCCCACGTCGGTCCCGTGGAGACGGGCGTGCGGTGGGCAGCAGGGGCGGCGGACGAGTCGGCCTCTACGCCGGGTATTCCTGGAGCACCTTTCTGACCCGCGGCTTTCCGGGATCGGACCGGCTGTGACCTGCTAGGACGGGTTGCAGAGGCGATCGGAGGCAGTCAGAGGAAACCTCTCTGATTCGCCCCCGACTCGACCCGAGCTGCTCGGAGCCAGTCAGAGGCAATCACCCTCTGTCTGGCCCCGATCGGCCGAGGTCGGGGCGGTGTTGGACGAGTCAGGATTCCTCAGGCCGCACTCCGAGTCGATCTCGGTCGAGCCGCGATGGGGACGCCTGCCTCCGCTGAGGAGCCAGGCATACGAATGCCTCCAGGACGGCCATCCTGGAGGCTTCGCCTGGCACCGATTGGAGGTCGGTTCCGGACACCACCCGTGGTTTTAGCGGGCCGGGGTGGCGTCCACGTCCTTGCGAGACGACCCCACAGTGCCACACCACACCCACCAGGCAGACCCATCCCGACGGACATTTCACCCGAGCGAGCGACTGGGGCTTCACCGGCTGCCCCGAGCCGCGGCTGACCTTGTCCTGCTCGGAGACCTCACCGGCCGCTACTCGGCTGGAAGCTACAGAAAGCTCGGCTCCGACAGCCGAACCGTGGTCCCGCGCGAGGACCGGCAGGGTGCGGCCGAGCACGGGCACCGGATCACGGCGGCCATCGCCTGCCACGTCGCCCGCGCTGGCGGAACCGTTGATGAGCTGACTCGGCTGCTGCTCAACCCCGACCACGAGGGTGGTCGGCACGCCCGGCACATCGCGCTGCGCTCTGGGCAGGCGCGCGCCCTGGACTACATCCGTCGGGTGTGGGCCAGCGCCTCGGCAGTGGTGAGCAATACGCGAGTCCTGGATTCGCGTCAGCGGGCGTACGAGGTTTTCGCCGCGATGCGGGACCGGATCGAAACGACGCCCTGGCGCGGGGAGCGGGGGCGGGCCGCACTGCGGGTGCTGCGGGCGCATCTGACCTTCGCCGAGATCGCCGGCGGGCCCCTGCACCACGCCAGTGAGCGGCAGACCGCTGAGGAAGCAGGCGTCTCCCGGACGACACTCCGAACCGTCTACGAGACGGTCCTCAAGCCACAAGGTTGGCTGCGCCGCCTGCGAGTCGGCCATGGCCGGGAGGGCTCCACCTGGTACCTCGCCGACGGCAACGCCCACGCTTCGCTGTCTCGTTTCCGGACCACTCAGTACCCCCCCGACCCGGCACTTGAGGAGTGGCCCACCCCTGAGACACGGGCGACGGCCGATATCGATTCCACCGTCATCGGCCATCTGATGGGCCACGACGCCTTCGCCCACCACGGCCTCGGCAGCTCCGCCCTCATGATCATCGGCGCGCTGCACGCCCGGCCCGCCCAGACCATCAACGAGCTCGTCGGCTCGGCATCGGTGTCCCGAGCCACCGCCTACCGGGCCTTGCGTCGCCTGGCCGACCACGGTCTGGTGCACCACAGCGGAGAGACCTCGAGCCTCGCGCCTCGCGCGCTGGAGGGCTTCGGTACCAGCCTTCCGGATGCGGTTCCCGGACCGACTGCGCACCCGGCACAGGGCTGGGACGCGGTCGCCCAGCAATACGGCACCGCGGGCGTCGCGACCCGACGCAAGCCGCTGCACGCGGCCGAGCGCGCAGCGTACCGGGAGGCGCTGGACCGGCTTGCGGAGCACCGCAGCAAGGCCGTGGTGATCGTCCGCGACGGCCGCCAGATCCTGATCCCAGCACCTCGCCCCGACGAGATCCCCTCTGCCTGGCACGCCCCGCGCGGGCGCGTGATCGACCCGGTCACGGGCCGCCCTGACGCCGACTGGCGCGTGGCCACCGACGGTCGGCTGATCCTCATCACCCCATCGGACCAGCGCAGTTACGACGAGCTGGCCGCCGCCCATGCCGAAGCCCTCAGCGAATAGGAGTCCGCCGCGTGAACCCAGAGCCCCCAGTCACATCCGATGCGAGCGAGGCCGTGACGGCCGAGGCCCTGCGCAAGCAGTACGAGTCCGGCGCCACGGTCGAAGAACTCGTCGCCGCCAGCGGGCTGTCGTACGGCACGGTTCTCAACCGGCTGCACGACGCCGGGACCGAGATGCGCACGTCGTGGCAGACCCGCCGCATGCGCCAGGCCCCTCAGGCACGCCAACGCCTCGCAGCGCATCTCCGCACCCTGTACGAGGAGCACGGCGCGCCCCTTACCGAGCTTGCCGCGGCTGCGCAAGGGACGAGGCGTGCTGCCCGAAGCCTGCTGATCGAGGCCGGCGGCAGCGTGCGCACCACGCAGCAGACGCTGCGGATGCGCGCCGCAGCTCGGGCTGCTGACCGGCAGAAGCTCGCGCTGTCCCTTCGAGCGCACTATGAGGCTGGCGCCACAG
The DNA here is from genome assembly GCF_003311645.1 of Streptomyces sp. PT12. Lineage (GTDB taxonomy): Bacteria > Actinomycetota > Actinomycetes > Streptomycetales > Streptomycetaceae > Streptomyces. The sequence goes on from NZ_QEST01000096.1 coordinate 210,689, forward strand.
TCCCGGACCTTGCTAAGGGGTGCAACTACTCGGTCGCCACCGTGTACCGGCTCCTGCACCAGGCGGGCACCCGCATGCGGCCCAAGCACAACCACGGCCCGGCCCGCACCCCCGAGGAAGCGGTCATGAGCGCGCCCGCAGGTGTTCACGGCTGGGCCCCGCAGAACAAGGGACCGACGGTGCGCCATCCCAAACACGGCACGGCAGCACGGGCCCCGCCGCCGTCGGCCGACACCCGCCGCCGAACGTCGGCCTTCTCGGCGACGCACATACGACAAGGCACCTTTCCAGTTTCAGGAGATCAAGTACCCGTGAACGAGAACACCCGTCACAAGACCCTGGCCGCGGCCACAGAACACGTCTCGGACGCGTTCGTGATCGTCGTCGGCATGCTCAAGGGCGGCACCGGCAAGACCACCTCGGCCTGGTTCATCACCCTCTACTACGCCGTCGTCCTCGACCTGCCGACACTGCTGCTGGACGCAGACGCGACCAGCCAGTCCGCCTACGACTGGTTCAAGGTCGCCCCAGGCCGCCGGCTTCGAGATCCCGGCCAACCTGGTGGTCGAGCGGTACCCGTTCGACGACATCGCCGAGTACATCCGTGCAAGCGGTCCGAGTTCGGCGCGATCGTGGTCGACGCTGGCGGCGGCAGCGCCCGTCTCTTCCAGGAACAGAGTACTCAGCCGACGAGCGCAGTGGCGGCCTCAAGTACTTCCTCAGCTCTTTCGTGCAGTACCTCTCTCACGAGCCACCGGCATCCGGGGCCCGGAGATCCTACTGATGGATGAGCCGGACGCCTACTTGTCCAGTTCGGGCCAGCAGGATCTCCTGCGAATCTTCGAAGGCTTCGCCCATCCACAGGACCCGAAGCGTGCACCCTGCCAGGTCGTGTACGTGACGCACTCACCGTTCCTGATCGACAAGAACCACGGCGAACGCATCCGGGTGCTGGAGAAGCGCGAAGGAGACGAGGGCACACGCGTCGTACGGAACGCGTCACGCAATCACTACGAGCCGCTGCGCTCGGCGTTCGGCGGCTTTGTCGCAGAGACCACCTTCATCAGCAACTGCAACCTGATGCTCGAGGGCATGTCGGACCAGATCCTGCTTGCCGGCATGTCCGCGCGACTGCGGCAGCAGAAGGCGCCGGCGCTCGACAACATTGACCTGAACGCGCTGACGCTGGTTCCAGCGGGTTCGGCCTCCCACATCCCGTACATGGTGTACCTCGCCCGGGGGCGCGATGCAGACCGGCCAGCGGTCATCGTTCTGCTGGGCAGCGATGAGGCGGGTGACAAGGCCCGTAAGGGGCTGCAGCGCGGGTCTCAAGGTAAGAGACTGATCGACCCAGATCTCATCCTGCAACTGGGCGACGTTCCGGGAGACAAAGTCGCCAGCACCGCAACTGACGGTGTACGCACCATCGAAGACCTTATTCCCCTGGCGATCGGCGTCTCCGCCGTGAAGCGCTACGCGAATGACTTCCTGGAACCCGAACAGTCCCAGCAAGTTCAGTCGTTGGACGTCGGTGACGTGGATTTCTCGGACTGCGACGGCACGCACGAAGCCCTCGCCGCGGCCGCCCAGTCCAAGGTGCCTGGTCTACATCTGGACAAGGTAGGACTGGCCCGAAGCGTCATCGACTCGATCCGCTACAGCTCCGGTCTCGACGATGCGTTGCACACCATGGGCGTCGGTGTCTGCTCACAAGGATCCAGCCAATTCGCAGCGGCACCAGGTCGCCCTGGTTCGAAACTTCGACCGGGGTTCGGCTCATGGCTGGGCCCTGGCCGCGTCGAGCAGCACGGCAGCAGCTCTGGCGTCCGTTTTCGGACTGTGCGCGGGCATGTCCCCTTGTGTGCGCCCGTCGTATCCGACCTACAGTCTCGATCTTGTCATGACGCCACCGATGCGACGTAGGGGGAACAGCCGTGGCAGAAGCAGCACAGGTGCTCAAGGAACTTGTGCAGGCCTGGAATGTGCAGATCGACTCGACCAGCGCGTTGGCGGGAGCCGTCGCCGATGCCGCCGCGAAGGACGACAAGGAACGACGGGAGGACGGGCGCGAACCGCTTCGGCGAAAGCCGGGGTTGAGGCCGTTGCCTGCAACCGAGGTCGGCCCGTCGGTCAGGTTCACGCCGTGGGATGTACTGCACGCGCTGGGGCGTGCCACTGTGCTGTCCCGGCAGGGAGCCGGGCGTGGGCTGGCTGAGCACTGGGGTTGTCTGAAGTACTGCCAGGCACTGGACGGCAGCCCTGGTCGGTATATGGCGCTGTCAGAGGAAGGGTTGAATCCCAGGCGCCACTACAAGACTGTGCAATCCGGCGAGTTGGGCATCGGATTCGCGCTCGCCGTCGCGGAACGAGCTCTCAAGAAGCGGTATCCGGACCACTTGATCTCGGTCGTGGACGCGGACATCGCCCTGCAGGCGGGCTGGGCGTTGGTGGGCAAGGACGTCGAGCGACGGGACTGGGTGAAGTTGCGCCCCGACTTTCTCCTGGAGGCGTGGAAGCCTGGCGAGCCGTCGAAGGTCGTCCCTCTCGCGTGCAAGGGGACCCACGCGAAGGGCTCTTACGCGCACACCCAGCTGGCCGCTGCCTCAGCGCAGGTCGAAGCGGTGCACATCGGCCCCTGGGATCAAACGCCGACCCTGGTGACGTCGACGGAGCTGCTCGGGCAGGGCGGCATCATCGTGCACGTGCTGCATGCCCCCGGTGACGGCTCCCTGCCCATGCCACCGGACGCTCTGGACGCGAATCGCGAGCTGCAGGACCTGAATATCTACCCCGACGTCCGCGTCCCGGGTGCTGATGGTGAGGACGAGCAACGCGTGAGCGGCTTCCAGGTGATGCCGGACCAGTACCCGTGGTTCCGCATGGCCCTCGCGCGGGCAGGGGCAGCCGGGCTGACGGGGTTCACCGGCGGCGGTGAGCCGACGGCGCAATACCTGACGGAGCGGCAGGGTAAGCGGCACTTCAAGGGCTTCACGCATGCCGGTACGGGAATCGTGCAGGACATCGATCACGAGATCGGTGGGATGTCCTTTGTCGGGACGGATCACGTCTTCCGGTTGAACGGCACGCGGGTGGAGGCGTTCTCCGGTCTTGAGGCGAGCCTCTTCGATCACTTGCGCGACGGGCGGGTGGAGGAGTACCGGCGCAACGCACACGCTCTGCGATCGAGGTGGAAGGCTGTCAGCCGCCAGGACGACTGGGACGGACCCGTTTCGGTGCGCGAGGACGGTTCCATCATGGCCATGCGACTGCTGCCCGAGCCGCCCCGCACACTCTGAATCGAGCCGACACGAGCTGTAGCTCACGGCTGGCTGAATGGTGCCCCTGCGAATCCCCGTCGAGCTGTCTCCAGGGGCACCTTCATGCCAATATCATCCCACGTGATGACCCGATAACAAGGAGTGGCGCATGCGGGACGGGGGACGCCGGTGGCAGCTCGTGGTGGCGGCCGGCGGGGACGCGCTGCGGCAGGAACGTCTCACGCGCGATCTGTACGCGGCCCTGCACGGAACGGAGGGCGTGGTCGCCGGCATCGCCGAAGACGACGCGGCAATACAGCCGGGCCACAAGGGTGTCGGCGTCGGCGAGGTGGCACTGTGGGCTGCCACGGCAACCGCGATCGCCCGGCCCGCTTCCCAGGTTCTGATCACCGCGATCAAGGAATGGTGCGCCAAGGACCGGCACCGCAAGGTCGAGGTCACCTACGACGGGCATTCCGTCGCCATCACGGGCCGCCCGGACGCCGCTCAAGAGCGTGTGGTTCGCGAATTCCTGGACAAGGTGGGTGACGCCCCGTCCAACGGACCGGAAGGTGACGGCGAGTGACCCGGCTTGTCAGGCGCCGCGCCCTGCTCATCGGCAATGAGCACTACGACGACAGCCGCTTCTCCCCGCTGCCCTCCACTCGGGCCGACATCTGGGGCATGGAGCAGGTCCTCAGACACCGCAGCATCGGCGGGTTCGTCTCCATCACGTCCCGGGAGAACTTGACCGCCGCCGACATGCAGGAGGCCGTCAGCGAGTTCCTGGACGCCTGTGAGCAGGATGAACTGGCCCTGGTCTACGTATCCGGACACGGTGCTCGACTCGTGCGGGACGGCGGGGAGTTCCACTTCATCGCCACCGACACCGACTTCGACCGGATCGCGGAAACGGGCGTGAGCGCGGGCTTCGTCAACGAGCGGCTGGAACAGTGCTGGGCCCCGCAGAAGGTCGTAATGATCGACTGCTGCCGCAGCGGCGGCTTCGCCGTGGGCCTGCGCACCTCTGACCGGCAGCCCGACTCCGTCGCGAAGTCCGCCGAGCAGGAGCAGCCTCTGCTCACCAGCCGCGGCGTGTACGTGCTGTCGTCGTCACGGGCCGGTGAGGACTCATACGCCGACAGGGACAGCACCGGCGAGGTGCAGCCGTCCGCGTTCACCGCCGAGGTCATCGAAGCCCTGCGTACCGGCAAGGTGAGCAAGGACGGCAAGGGCGACGTGTCGGTGGAGGACCTCTTCCACTACGTCAACCGACGCATGCGCGCCCAGGGTGCCCGCCAGGTGCCGGTCAAGTTCGCGCACGGCGTCGACGACCGTATCGTCATCGCCGACTGCCCGTTCGGCGCGGCCCCGTTGCTCACACCACTCACCCGTCGCCCCATCCTCTCCTCCGCGCCGCAGGCTTTGGCCCCCACTCGCAAATCCGCCTCGTCTCAGCCAACGTGGCACCAGCTCCTGGACTACTACCGCGAGTGCGTGCTGTCGGACGAGACCGAGACACCGCTGATGTCGGTCGGCGACCACGACACTTCGTACGTGTGCCTCTCCGGCTCGGAGCGGCTTCTCTCCGGCGACGTCGACGACGACGGCTGCATCCCCGTCCCGACGAAGGCAGGCGGGCTGATCGAGTCCGCCGTCGAGCAGGAGGCCGAACTGTGGGCCGGATACCCGGCCGTGGTCCTGACCGGACCACGCGGCGGCCGCCCCTGGCGGCACCCGAAATTTGCGCCCCTGCTGATCCGCCGCGTGGAGGTCGTCTCCGAAGACGGCCGCGTACGGCTCAAGCCCTTCGGTCCCGTCCAGCCGCACCCTCAGCTGGCGCGGGACTGGCTGGGGGACGAGGAGGCCGCCCAGCTCGCCGACACCTTCCAGCCGACCTGGCATCGCGGCCAGCACGACCGCATGGCCGTGGAAGCGAGCAAGCTCCTCCGGGAGGAGTTCGAGATCCCCTGCATCCAGGAACTCCTTCCCGATCAGCTCGCCGACCGCATCGACATTCACACGCCAGGCGACGGCGCGCGCAACACCGCCGTGCTCTTCACAGCCCTGCCCGACACCGCCTACACGAGGAAGCTCCTGGACGACTTCGCAGGTATCGCGGAGCAGACGGACCGCATCCAGGCGACAGCGCTCGCCGCCCTCTCGCCCGACCCGGCCGAACGCACCCGCGCACTGGCCCTGTCGGAACCAGAGCCGACACGTCTGGTCACACCACTACCCTGCAACGAGGCCCAAGCCGCCGTGCTGCACTCGGCCATGACCCGACGGCTGACCGTCGCCACGGGACCGCCGGGCACCGGAAAGAGCCAGCTCGTGGCCAACCTCGTCGCCACAGCGGTGACGAGCGGCCAGAGCGTTCTCGTGGCCTCCAACAACAACGAGGCGGTGAACGAGGTCTGGCGCCGCTGCGACACCCTGGTACCCGGCAGTGTCATACGCACCGGCTCGGCCAAGGCCAAGACCGGGAACTACGTCGAAACCGAGGCCAAAGGCCTGGACGCCCTGCGCACCGCGCCGGAACCCGTCCCCAACGTGGCCACGGCCGCCATGAACGTCGATATCGCCCGCGGCCAACTCGCCCGCGTCCGGCAGGATCTCGCCCAGGTCACCATGACCGAAAAGGACCTGCTTCAAGCCGGCCAACTGCGTGAGGAGCACGCCGCCCAACTCGGCCGGTCTGTAACCGAACTGACCGAGGTCCTTTCACAGGCGAGAAGCCACGATCAGGTGGAGGCCCGGGCACGGCGTCTGGCCCACGCCCGGTTCTTCGGCACCTGGCGGCGCGGCCGCTTCCTGAGCAAGATCGGCCTCAAGACCTTCGAGGGGGACCGGGCAGAAGGCTGCCTCGCTCTGGCCGACTTCGCTGCTGCGGAAGCAGCCTGGCGCAACGGATACGCACGGGTCGCCCATGTCGATGACACCGCGCTGGCTACGACGGTCGGCGCTGCCGAAGCGGGCGTGCAGAACGCCTCGCGCACCCTGCTGGAAAGCACCGTACGGAGCAACGCGCGGACCGGCCGTCAGCGCATCCGCAATCTTCTGAGCGCCAGAGACAGCAACCGCACCGACTGGGCCGCCGTGCGTGAAGTGCTCCCTGCCGCACCCAGCTGGGCGGTCACCAGCCTTTCCGCTCGGCGCTTCCCGCTCGGTCCCGCCCTGTTCGACCTGGTCGTCATCGACGAGGCCAGCCAGTGCGCCATCCCGCACGTGCTTCCGCTGCTGTTCCGGGCGCGGCGAGCCCTGGTCATCGGGGACGCCATGCAACTTCCGCACATCGCCAAGATCAGCCCCGAACGCGAGGCTCTGATCCGCCGCAAGACCGGCCTGCGCTCCGGCTGGCTGGAGAAGCACCGGCTCGTCCACCGCCGCCACTCCGCATTCCACACCGCCGAGCGCTCCGCGGGAGGCACCCTCCTCCTCGACGAGCACTTCCGCTGCCACCCTCACATCGCCGCCGTGTCCAACGAACTCTTCTACGACCAGGGGCTGACGGTCCTCACCGACACCCGGGACCGCCCGTCCCTGCCCAGGCAACCGATCTTCTGGTCCCACGTTCCCGGACGGGCCACCCGGCCTCCGTACGGCGGCTCCTGGGTGAACCACGACGAGATCCGGCAGGTGGACAGTTTCGTGCGTGCCCTGCTGGAGGAACTCCCCGACGAAGCCACGATCGGCGTGGTCACCCCCTTCACGCCCCAAGCCGACGAACTCCGCGCGCAACTGAGGCAATACGGCCGGCAACGCGTGCGCGTCGGCACCGTGCACACCTTCCAGGGCGGTGAGCGCGACGTCATGGTCTTCTCCCTCGTCGCCGGTGAAGGCATGCACGACAGCGCGATCGGCTGGGTCCACCGCCAGCTCAATCTCTGGAACGTCGCCATCACCCGCGCCCGCAGCCACCTCATCGTGGTCGGCGACATGAACCTGTGGCGCAGGTGGGGCGGGGTCGCCAGCGAACTCCTGAACGCCGCCACCACGACCGGGCCTCGCATCGAGGACCATGCGGGCGACGACCTGCTGCAACGCCTCTACCAGGTCATGTGCACACAGCCGGGAACGACAGCGACGCTCGGCGAGAGCGTCCACGGCCACCCCGTCGACGTCCTGGTACGAAGCCGGGACGCTGCCCGTCCACAGGCCGTCCTGCTCGACCGCGGGCCGGACGAAGGCGCTGACGAAGCTCGCCACCTGCGCCTGATGCTGCACCGCCGTCGGCTCGTGGACTGCGGCGAAGAGAGCGCTCACGCCCTGCGCTACCCGGCGTGGCGACTGTACGACACGAGCACCCGCTGACCGGTGAACGGCTCTTGGGCGCTGGTCACTTCCCGTAGGCCTGCTTCCAGCGCGCCCGGTGACGGGAGTCCCCCTGGCCGCGACCGTTCACACGGCTCAGCGCCAAAAGGGACGCTCCGTTGTTCCACAAGCCGAGGTGATCGCGGTGCACAGCGAGAATGCCGTGCTCCACCGCGAACCTCTCGGAAGGATGGCTGAACCTGGTGGTCGTCACAAACACCGCCACGTCGGCTTGGAAGTGGACCTTGGCACCCAGCAGATCACGTAGCTCACGGCTGGCGATGGTGCTGCTGGGCGCGTACCGCTTGCACTGGATCACAAACGTCCGGCCATCCGGCAGACGACCGACGACATCAGCACCGTTGTCGTGCGAACCACCCACCCGCCGGACCTCCGTGCATCCGTCCCTGCGGCACAAGTCGGCGACCAGCTCCTCGAATTCGGTGCCCGTCATCGCATCCACCTCGGCCAGGGTCCGCCGTCCGGCCTTCACCGCCTCGTCCTGGCGCCAGCGGCGGTCCCGAGCACGCACCCTCCGGTCGGTGCGCCACAGCCACCAGGCCACGGCTCCGATACCGCCGAGGACTACGCTCCCAACGACGTACGGCCACACCTCCGACCAGAACACCATCAGCACGATGAGCAGGCCGCCTCCGCCGAGCACGATCGGCTTTGCTCTTGTCACCCGCCCGCTACGACGAGCCGACTTCCGTCCACGTTGAACAGCCATCTCGCCCTCCCCCGAACCTTCCTGAAGCGAGAGTCTCGGCAACGCAGGACAAGCCCGGAAGAGCGCAAGTCAGCCATGACCGATTCCGCTCAGCCGGATCCGGCGGCCGATGCCACCATCCGCTGATTCAGCAGCGTGGCTGTCAGCGCGCTACTCGTAGACAGTCGTGATCGGCGTGGAGACGCTGGCTCCGCTGCCGGGAGCGGCGTACGAGATGGTCCACACGGCGGCGGTCTTGTTCGGGTAGCCGTACAGGTAGCCGCCGTTGTCGCAGCCGTAGTTCGGGCGTTGTCCCGCGAGCGTTGCGGTGCCGCCACCGGCGAACGAGCAGCGGGCGCCGTTGGTCAGGACGAGGGTGATCGGTTCGATGTCGGGTCCGCCCGGCATGTGGTTGTTGTTGCCGGGAAAGCCCTCGGGGACCGACAGTTCGACCATGCGGTCGAGGGCTCCGTCCGGGCACAGTGCGCTGGTGTCCGAGGGATTGGAGTCCGGGGAGAAACAGGGGTCGAGGATCCGGTCGCCGGCGGTGCAGCGCCAGGCGTCCGTGCGCATCGTGGATTCGGCGGTCCCGAAGCAAGAGCCGCTGGCACGGTCGGTGATGGTGATGCCGGTTGCCGGGGTGCCGCCTGGGGACCAGGGGCTGAGGGTGATCACCTGGGTCTGCGTCGGAGCGGACGACGCCGCGACGGTCGAGGTCTGCGACTCGGTGACGGCGGAACGGGCGGGAGGTGACGTGGTCCCAGCCGGTGTGGCGCCAAGGGTGGAGCGGGCCGCGGCCGGCTGCGGGGAGTGGGTGGCGCGCGCTGAGGCGTGGCCCGGGTCCAGCGCGAACCAGGTCCCTGTGGCGGCCGCGGCGAACACGGTGGCCGCGACGACGATGAGCCAAGTGCCAGCGCAGATCGGTGAGCTGGAGATAGCGGCAAGAGAGGCGAAGAGCCTACTGCCGACCGGCGGGAACGGCCGGGGCCGTTCCCGCCGGTCGGCATCCGTGAGATCGCCCAAATCACCGGTCGTGATGCTTCAGCGTGGAGCGCCGCGGTCTCCAGGAGGTCAAGTCGTGGGTGCTGAGCCCGTACGCGCTGAGCATGTCTTCGAAGTGACGCTGGAACACCTCGGCTTGAACTACCCTGCCCGCCGATTCCTCCTGAGCCTCCCACCGGTGCATGGAGCGGAGCAGTTCCTGTACGCCGGCCAGGAGGGGGGTAATCCGGTACACACTCGGATTCGGTTGCCGGTCAACAGCACTGACCAGATCCAGCAGAACGCGAACACGATCCGTTTCGCTCCAGCCGGACCAACCGAGCAGCAGGCCGCTTCCTTCGTCAACGACATCGCCATAGGAGATGAAGCGTTCCCGTGGAGTATCCAGCCTGCCTCGGATCGACCAATACGACGCGCGCTGGAAATCGGCGCTCACGAACTTGGGCGGAACGGGAATCCCCAATGCCTCGCCCGTCTCGTCCTCGCGACGCTGAAGCTCCCAGCCCCGCTCCCACTGCGCGCGCTTGCGCAGTCCCGACTCCTTGTACCTCAGCGCTGCCGCATACGGGACCTGCTCCCGGTCCAGGATCGTGGCCAGCACATCTGCAAGCGTGGCCTCCCGCCGCCCAAGGTGGTCGGCCGCGTAGAGCCCGGCTGCGGAGCGGACCCGGGCATCGTCGCCGAGTTGCCGCGCCAGTTGGCCGATTGTTCGGGGATGCGGATACTTGTCGCCGTTCTTCTCCTCGAACCACAGGCGTTCGTCCTCGCAACGATCGAGCAGCCAGGCGCGCAGCGCTCGCTCCTCGCGCTTCTCCCAGGGCTCCGTCGCCCACCGCCGCTTGTACTCAGGGCGCTCGACGAGGGCGATTACCTGGTGGGACTCAATGGCATCGATCCGGGCCTGTACGACGTCCCGGTAGGCAGCCGGCCAGTGATTCGGGACGTCGGTGACCGGGGTGACTCCGTGCATCTCGAACCAGGAGTGCCGCTTGAACCAGGACGACGAGGCCGTACCGTCAGCGACCTTGCGGGCCCACACGATCTCGAACGCGCGCTCCCCCGGCTTCAGCGCAGGGAGTTCGAAATCCGGCGAGGTGGTCAGACGAGGTCGCTCATCAGCGGACAGCAGTCCATACGAGCCGTAGACGTCCCAGTCCAGTTCCTCCTGAAGGGCGACCATCTCATGATGGGTCTGCGCATATGCGGCTCTTGCCGCGCCCAGGACTCTCCGGCTGGGCGCACGCCAATCCGCGAGGACGGTGCTCGGCTCTTCGGCGTCAAGGAGCCTGGCCCGCCTGGTCAGTTCCCGCGCTCGAGCAAGAGGAGCGTCGGTTGGAAGGGGAAGCTGGAGAAGAGATTTCGGCGCAAATCTGTACACACGTGCCCATTCATCGCCCGGCGCGGAAAGAGTCGCCCCACCGGTCCCTTTGCTGGGGCTGGTCTGCTTGAGCCAGAAACAGACCGTGGACGAATTGAGGACTCCGAGCAGACCGACGTATGTGTCCTCGCTCGCGTCGGCTGGCAGTCGAAGTACAGGTGCGGTCCGGCTGAACGCCCTTTCGTCGTCTGCTTGCGCGAAGTGATTGTGCGTGGCCACGGTGGCGAACGTGATCAGCGGACCCCGATGACGCTCGGGGAGCCAACGCCGCCAGGTCCACCACGGCCGGTGCTGCGACGATTCCCGCTGTCCGGTGGCCGTGCCGAGGACCTGTCGCATCGTCCAGAGGTGTCGCCCCCACGAGCTGCTGAGGTTCAGGGGAAGCGGTGAACCGTCCCCGTCATAAGGGGCCAGGACTTCCGTTGCCGCTTCAGCACGCCAGTCGCGCACGACTTGGCCCGTGACAAGGCCGAGGTCCAGCCCGGACGCGTCGGGGTGTCGGTTGAACCAGGGACGACCGAGATCGAAGACACCTCGCTCCCCCGGGTCGGAGCCCACTCCGACCGCCCCGGAAAGGACGTCGACCAGTCGCCGCGGGGATCCCGCAAGCCGATTCATGAGATCCGCCGCTCCGCCGCCCACCATGGTCCACGGGAAGCGGGAAAAACGGTGACGGGGTTCATCCTCGACGCTCACCCATTCCGAGGTGCTGCCGGGCCGGCCGATCTGGTCGAGGATCGACCGCCACACGATTCCCTGAGCCGGGTGCTCCGGTCGCCTGGGCTCACCGTGCACACTGAGGTTTTCTCAGCGAAATGATCTTCGCGAAGCGGGTTGATCTGGGCATGTCTGCCTGA
>NZ_QEST01000219.1 GCF_003311645.1 Streptomyces sp. PT12
CCACCAGCCACTGAACCTCAACAACCAAGATCAGCCGTTGACTGGACAGACCCCCTCTCCGACTCCTGAGAGAGGTTTCAGGACAGGCGACCGTATGGGACGCCTTGAGGGCAGGCGGGCGAGTGGTCTTCCAGGAGCACGACGCTGTATTGCGCCAGGTGCTGGGTCAGCCAGTGGGCCCGCCGAAGGCGGGCCGATGAGTGTCGTCCACCCCGGATCGGCCAAGGGCTGATGCTCCACCGACGAAAACCGGCGACGGTCCGCCCGCACCCAGGTGACGCGTACCTCCATGTGCAGGCCGAGACGTGGCAAAGCGCCCACGTCCTGGAGAGAGGAACCATGGAATGTCCTTGACGTCCCAGATCGATTCGCCCGACAGCCCGTTCACCCGATTCACCGCGTTACACCTGCCACGTCCGCGTGCGGCGATGGACACCTACCGCGCCGCGGCCCGCGCCGCGCAGCGGCCGGTGTCCTTGCCGACACCACCGCCCGGGGTACGGCCGGCATGGGGCACGCTCGGCGCGGCGATCGACCACCGGCTGCGCTACGCTTTCACCTGTCGGCAGGTGATCGACGGTGCGGTCCGCGAGGGTGTCGCGAGCGCGGCCGCCTGGTGCGCGAGTATGCGGCGCCCCGACGTCGCCGATGCGATTCTGGCAACCGGCCGGGACCTGGAGAGTGAACTGCGCTCTCTGCTCAAGCAGGAGCAGCCCGACGACCGGGGCCAGCCGGTACTGCTGGCCGCCGCGGCTGAGGACCGGCTGGCCCGCCTGTGCGTGGCGATGGTGTGGTTCGAGGAGGTCTACCGCTCCGGTGTCCTGTACCCGGGGTCGGCGATGGTGCGTCTGGCTGCCGGGCTGACGTTGCCCGCGCTGCTCGCCCAGATCCCCGATTACATGGTGGACGACCTCACGGCGCAGGTGCGGCTTGCGCAGGACGCCCTCGGTGAGCTGCGCGCCGGAACCGAGGCCGAGGAGTGCTATTCAGGGCCTATTTTCGCCGGCTCGCGCGCGGTGGGCGGCGCGGACGCGGACCTGATCGCCGGCCGGCTGCTGCTGGACTTCAAAGCGCTGAAGGATCCAGTCCGTCTCCCGCCAGCGGCGGCATACCAGTTGGCCGGGTACGCGTTGCTGGACTTCGAGGATCTTTACCGTCTGGAGCGGGTCGGCTTCTACCTCACCCGCAGCGGGCAGCTGATCACCTGGGGATTGGGGGAGTTCGCGGGCTTGCTAGGTGCTCAGGTCCCGGTGCCCGAACTGCGGGCTGAGCTGTCCGGCCGCCTCGCCAGCGAAGATCCGGATGCGGAGGCGTAATCGCGCTTGGGACAGGCGGGTAGTACTTACGCAGCCAGCCGTTCTTCGTCCACTCTGCCAGATAGGCGGCGGCAGGCCGCGGAAACGAGCCGGACTCGCGCTCGTTGAGGAGGTAGAGCCGGTCGTCCAACCGAGACTCCAGCATGGTCTCCGGCACACCGCGCGCGTTCTCGTCGACGAACACCGTGCCGCAGAACGACAGCACCAAAGCAGCATGGTCCGCACGCAGCAGCATCCATGTCGGATGACGCACAAGACCCGAGACTCGGTCGAATGCTGCTGGAATTTCGCGCACTCCGGCAAGGCACCTGTACAGGAGTCATGCGGCGACGCGATGCTGGGCGAGTTTGGCCAGCATGACCTGGTTGGCCTCCCAGCCGTCGGGGAATTTGGCCGGCACGGACAGATGCACCGGGTCCATCGAGGGGTGGCTGTCCAGGAGATCGGCGATTCCTTCGCGGGCGACGACGATGCATGCCTGCCGGTGGCGCGAGGCGAGGACGCACAGCCGTCCGGCCTCCAGGTGGAAGGCTGTGGCGTCCCGGCGGCCGGACAGCGGGTGTACGACGATGACGACTTCGAACTCGCGGCCCTGCAGTCGGTTCGCGGTGTCGACTGCCACGCTCGGCGCGTTCGGGTTGCCGGTCCGGGTGAGTGCGGTTCGGACCAGGTCGGCCTGGTCGCGGTGGGCGACGCCGATGGCGATGTCGCCGGCGGTCAGGGGTCGGCCGCTTCGGTGGCGCTCGCAGGTGGCGACCGCTCCACGGTCCAGCAGTCGGCCGGCGAGGTCTGCGGCGGTCTGGATGGTTTCGGTGTCGGTGCGCGGGACGTGGCGGCGGGGCAGTTCGTGCAGGGCCCAGCCAGTGGTGAACGCCATCGCGAGGGTCTCATCGAGATTGGTGCTGCCGAAGCCCGCAGTGCGGAACTCCAGGGCGCGTGTGTCTTCGTCGGTTCCGCCGGTGAAGCCGGTGAACGGGTAGAAGGCCTGGGCGACGGTGGGGGCGGCGGAGGACGGGAGGCGCCAGGACACCGGCAGCCGGTGAACGGGGATGCCCCCGTTGTGTTCCAGCATCACGGTGACGCCGTTTTGCGTCGGGTCGTGCGGCAGCCCGATCCAGCGTTCGGTGCCGACGATCGTGAATGGGTCCAGCTGGCCTGGGTCGCCGACGAACAGTCCCCGGTCGAAGCGTTCGACGATCTGCAGCAGCATGTCCGAGCGCATCTGGTAGGACTCGTCCAGAATGGCCCAGCCGAACGTGCCGTCGCGGACGGTGGCCCACTTGGCGGCGGTGCCGACGATGATCTGGCAGCTGGCCAGGTCGGCCAGGGTGCGGCCGACGGTCGTGTTCGCCAGGGCGCCCAGGGCCTGTGGCGGGACGTAGTCGGTGGCGCTCAGGCGGCCGAGGGGGATGTCGGGGTGCCTCGTGGCGAGACGCTCGATCAGGTCGTCGACCTGGTTGTTGGTCTGGGCGACGATGATCGGGCGTTCGCCGCCTGCGGTGAGTTCCTGGGCGGCGTCGACCACCAGGGTGCTCTTGCCGGCGCCCGGTGGGGAGTCGACGACGACGGCCTGGTGGCGGGAGTCGGCCAGGTCGGCCAGGATCGCTGCGGTGGCGGCGTTCGCGGCTGCAGTGGCGTTGTCAGTCCTCATTGGCCCCACTCCTCTGCGGCGGCGTCCTCAGGTACGACGGAGTCGATGTCCGGCCCGTCGAGGCCGGCGTTGTGTGTCCATGGGGTGTGATCGGATGCCGGGAACACGGGTGTCGGGCGCCAGCCCGGGTCGGGAAGGTAGGCGATGCGCTGGCCGGGCACCGGCACGGTGCCCGGCTTCGGGATACGGGCACGCCCCATGCCGCCGGTGACCTCCACTGTGACCAGCGTCGTGTCGCCGTCGGGGAAGACGGAGACGATCGCGGCCTTGTGGCCTGCCGGCATGGACGGGCTGATCAGCTTGGTGCCGGAGGCCAGCCGCACGGGATCGTCGGTACGGACGGTGACGCGCGGCCGCGGCACCCGCGTGTTCTTGGCCGTGGTGACGATCCGACCGGGCTCGCTCTCCTCGACCGTCCCCGCGAACGCCTCCCCGGTACTGCGCCGGTCGGCCAGCACGAACGGGTCGTCGAAGGCCATGTCGGCCTGGAACTCGGCCAGCGCCCGCTCCAGCCGGCTCAGGCGCTGCGCCGCGCCGATCGCGGTATCCCGCTTGCGCTGGGGAAGACCGCCGGCGTCCCGGTAATCGGAGTACAAGGTGAAGGACACACAGTCGCGTTCGAGGCGTTTGGCGGTCCGCGGTGCCTCGGGGACGGACCGCAGCAGCGATATGGCTCTCCACATCGTGCGCCATGTGGGCTTGACCTGTTCCGCGATCAGGTTGCTCAGCTCGGCCTGGGCGGCCGCCAGCGCGTGCGGGTCGCCGAGGGCGTGCGCTGCGTCGAACCGTTTGATCGCCGGTGCCAGGTCACGGTTGTCGAACTCCGGGGACGTCGCCGGTCCTGCCGGCGGGCAGACGTCCGGGTTCTCCGCATCGGCCATGGCCTGCTCGACGCTCAGTCCGGGCGGCGGAGCGATCCAGGCCATGAGCGAGGCCAGGTTCTGGTCTTCCAGCTCGCTTTGGCCGGTGGCCCAGTGCTCGGTGAGCATCGCCGTGAGGGGCAGCAGCATGGAGGTGCCGGCTATCTCGGCGGTGTCGACCAGGAAGGTCAGCCACATGCCGAACTCGGGGACGACGTCGGGCACAGCGTAGGGGCCGGACGTCGAGCGGAAGCGGCACATGCGCCCGAGGTCGGCCAGGGCTTTGATGCCGCCGTGGTTAGGGACGAGGATCTGCGGCGCGTCGCTGTACCGGGAACGCTCGCCTTCGCCGCGGCGGTCCTGGCGGTAGGAGTCGATGTACCCCATCACGATCCGGCCCAGGTCGGCGGCGAACGCGAACCTCTGATCCCGGTTGCGGGGCTGCGGCACGACCAGCAGCGTCATGTCTCTCTTGGCGGTGCCGACCATTGCCGCCAGCGGAGCTCCAGCTTCTCCGGCCATCGTCAGCGGAATGATCACCAGCGGTCGGCCCGACAGACGCCGGTGCCGGAACTCGGTCTGGCGCACCGCCTCCATGGTTTCCATCGCCTCCACGTGCGCCAACGCCGACAGCATGCTCATGAAGCACCCCCTGATGCTTCGGTCAGCTCGGCACGCAGCCGTGCGGCGTGCCGCAGCGCGGCGGCCATGTCGCTCTGGTCCGCGGTCGGTGTCAGCTGCCCGCGGGCCAGTCCGAGGGCCATGGTCGTGGTGTCGATTCCGCCGAACTGTTCGCGCACCACAGGGCCGAGCACATCAAGTGAGGCTTCCGCACGGGCGCGGGCGCGGCAGTAGAACGCCATCTCGCAATGGTTCAGGCAGTCCGGGCGATACGTCGCGGGCACCTGTTCCAGCGCCTCGGCCAGTTCTTCGGCCGGGCGGCGGGGCCGGCCATCCTTGTCGAGGTCGAGGTCGAAGGTGAGCCCTTCGGGCAGCAGGTCCACGAGATCGCTGATGCGCTCGATGCGGGCCAGCTGACGGGTCAGGGCGGAGACCTGCTTGCGGGCGTCGACGAACGCTGCGGTCGGGCGGTTGGTGAAGTCCTTCGGCGCGACCAGCACGATGGTGTCGGACACGGCCTGCCGGTCGATTCCGGCCTCCTCGAGCAGGGCGCGCAGTGCGATGATGTACGCGCATGCCTGCGTGGTCGCCGACCGCACCTGCGCCGGGTCGGCCTGACCGTCGATGATCGGGAAGCTTTTGATCTCCACGATGTAAAAGCGGCCGTCGATGCGGAAGGCCACCAGGTCTGGCTCCAGGAACGCCTCCTGCCCGCCGACCTGGAGGTACAGCATCGGGTGGTCGAACAGGGTGCCCTCGCCGGTGCCCTGGGCTGCCTGCAGCAGTACCCGGGCAGTGTGGTCGCGGCGGGTCGCACGGCGGCCGTCGCCGCCTACGTCGTTCAGGTCCAGGTATGCCACCTCGGGCAGCGTCAGCTTCAGGGTCTCGCGCAGGACGCGCAGGAGTTCCGCGCAGCCGTTGTCCTTCACCATCGCCTCGAAGGCGTTGCCGCGGGCGAAGGCGAAGGCGGACTGGCCGAAGGGGGACGGGTAGCCGGCGTGCGCGGCGATCGCGGCCTTGTCGGATCCTGAGGCGTCCAGCAGGGCCCGCAGCGTGCAGCGAGGGTTGTTCTCCAAGGCGGCCAGCGACCGGGCGTTGTAGGCCCGGCTCTGTGCGGATCCGCGCAGAGCGGCTAGGCGGTTGTCGACGGGTGCTTTCACGGTGTCGGAGATCCTTGCGGGGGAGAGGGGACTGCTGAGGGACGGGGCGTCAGGCCCGGGCCTGCAGGTGTGTGACGCCCTGCTGGGGCGCGCCGAACAGCTGCTGGTCGTCGCGGAGCGACTTGCGGGCCCGCCGCGCGGCCTCGGCCCGGGCAGCGAGGTCGGCGTCGGCGTGCACGTCCATCTCGGCCTGGGCGGCGTCGATCACTTTCTGCGGGTCCAGTGCAGTCTCGTGACCGGAGGTGCTCTTCGGCATCGCGTCGGGGATGTTCACGGCGAAACGCCACAGCAGCCGCAGCGCAGCCGGACTGGGCCCGCTTCCCGCGGACTTTGCCGAGGCGTGCACCGCCTCGGCGACGCGGATCGCGCCGGTGAGGAAGTCGACGCGCGGTGACAGCGGTCCGATGATGCGCTGTTCCAGCGTCCAGGTGCTGATGGTGATGAGTGCCCGCACCGATGTCAGAAGGTCGTGCGCCAGTGCCGGGCACAGGTAGTACGGCCGGGCGCCCGGGCTGGACCGGTAGGAGCGCTCCTCGTCCCGGCGCAGGCTGGACAGCTTGGACGCGGACAGCTCGCCCGGGAAGAACGCCTCGTGCACGCCGACGATCAGTTTGGGGGCGGCCGGGGTCCCGAGCAACATCAGGGCGCGGTGGACGTGCTCGCGTGCCGGGAGCTGCGATCCCCGGGCAGCCGGGGCCGCTTCCGGCACGGGACGGGGCGGTGCGGGCGCCGGTTCGTCGGCGTCGATGAGGGCATCCCAGGCCCGCTCGGCGCGGCGGAGCTGCGCCCGCAGCTCGCCGGCGCGCTCGGTGTCGCCGGCGGCGGAAGCATCGCGGATGGCGCGGCGCAGGGTGCTGATGCTCTTCTCCAGGGCGTCCAGCGGATCACTCATGCCTCAGACGCTACCAGAGTTCCAGAGTTTTCCAGATTTCTTCCTGAGATTCGGTGTACAGTCGGCGTCACTGAACCTCCGGCCAGGGTGGCGCAGCCCGTGCCCGCCCGCAGACCGTTCTCCTGGAGGCACCCCGTGACGGGACGCGTATTCCATACCTCCGACTGGCACCTGGGCCGCCAGATCGGCCGCCACCGACGTGACACTGAAGTCGATGCCGTCCTGGACGAAATCATCGACATCGCCGACGACTTCGCCCCCGAGTTGATCGTGCACAGCGGTGACCTGTTCGACAGCTCCAGACCGGGCCTGGACGACATACGCCGCGCAGCACACGCACTGCGCCGCCTCGGCGCGATCGCGCCCGTGGTCGTCGTCGCTGGCAACCACGACACCACTCACGTCCTGGCGTTCCTGGAGTACATCCTCAACGACATGGGCACCCGCGAAGCAGACCAGGCCCGGGTCCGCTTCGCCACCGACGCCCGCCCCGACAGGCTGCTTGTCGCCGAATACCCCACCAAAGACGGGGAGCTGACGCTGCGCATCGGCGCACTGCCGTACCTGCACCCCAACAGGTTCACCTATGATTTCGCCGACCCCGCCCTGACGACCGCGACCTACGCCGAGAGGATGCGCACCGTCCAGGCCGACGTCTACCGCCGCCTGACCGCAAGCCGCGGCGCCCGGGACATTCTGGTCTTCGCTGCCCATCTGTTCGTCGAAGGAGCCACCCCCTCCTACTCGGAGAGGAAGATCTCCATCGCCGACGACTACGCAGCCTCAGCCACCGACATGCCCGACGTCGCCTACGGCGCCCTCGGCCACATCCACAAGCCGCAGTCCGTCGGCCGCGCCGGATTCCCGGCCTGCTACGCCGGCAGCCCGCTGCAGATGGACTTCGGCGAGACCGGCGACACCAAGAGCGTCGTGCTGGCCGAGATCGGCCCGGGCAGGGAATCCCTCATCGAAACCGTGCCGCTGACCGCCGGCCGCCGTCTGATCCGACTGGAGGGCACTCTGGAAGAGATCGCGCAACGCGCCGGCCGTGTCGGAGATGCCTGGGTGAAAGCAGTGGTGAACGTCGAAGCCTTCAGCCCGTTTCTGTCTGACACCCTCACCAAGATGCTGCCGCACGCGACGATCGTCGACATCGAAGAGCGCCACACCGGGGCAGCCCACCGCGTGCTGGACCGGGAGACCTCCACCGAGGAGCTGCCGGGCATCGACGACCTGCTGCGCGACTACCTGCCCGGCCGCGGCACCACTGGTCTGGCCCTGGACCGTGTCATGGCCGCCTTCGCCCAGCTACAAGCCGAACCCGACCCCGACGATCCCGCACCGTGCTGCGAGGAGAACCTGCTGACCGCCGCAATCGCTGGCCAGCCCCTCGACACCATTGACCGCTCCGGTCTGTTGGCTGGCACCGACACCACCGCAGCGGAGACGACACGATGAAACCGCTGACGCTCGCCCTCACCGGATTCCGCAGCTACCCCAGCCCGGTCACCGTCGAGTTCACCGGCAAGAGCCTGGTCGCAGCCCTCGGCGACACCGGGTCCGGTAAAAGCAGCCTGCTCGACGCCATCGTCTTCGCCCTGTTCCGCAAAAGCTCCTGGGACGCCAAGGAACCCCGGCAACTCATCGCCGACGGCATGCAGGCCATGAACGTCGAGCTCACATTCCTGCACGATGGGCAACGCTGGTGCGTACACCGAACCATGCACGCCACCAACCCGAACGCAGGTCGGCACCACCTGAAAAATCTGGATACCGGCGAGGAGACCGACGGCGCCACCGCCGTCGACAACCGCATCAAAGCGGTGCTGCAGATGGGCTATGACACGTTCCTGCGCGTCGGACTGCTCCCACAAGGCAAGTTCGACCAGCTCCTCACCGCCGCACCCAAGGAGCGGAGTGAACGGCTGCGCGAACTGTTCGGCGCCGAGTCACTGGAATCAGTCCAGCAGATGGCCGTCCGCCACAGCCAGACTCTCCAGGCACTGTTGAGCGACGCGAGGGCCGAACGCGCCCCCATGCCGGTCAATCCCGAGCAGGCCGCCGAGGAAGCCGGTGCGGCCGCCGACGCGGCCACAGCCCGCACTGAACGCCTGGAGATCGCCATCGAGCGCATCACCGCATTGCGGGGCGAGGTGTCTGCCGCCCGGGACGCCGCAGCGGCGGCTACTATCACCGCCGAAACCCTGTCAGCGCGCGCGGTGACCGATGCCAGCGCCACCCTCGACGCACTCGAGCCCATCGCCACAGACATCGCCGCACGACACGACGCCCTGGACCGGCGCGCCGCACAAGCCGCAGCCCGGGAAGAGGAACTGACCGCAGCGATCACCGCGGCAGACGCGGCAGGAGAAGGCCGGGACGTACTCACCAAAGCCACCATGATCCTCAAGGCCCTCGCGACACATGCCGAGGAACACCGCGGCGAGCGCGACCGGCTCGCCACACTCACCGAACAACTCGCCGACGAACGCGACGCCATCGCCAACGCCGAAGCGGAGCTGGCCGAGCGCGCCGAACACGCAAAACCGCTGGCAGAACAAGCCCGTGCCGCCGCGGAGACGAGCAACCAGATCCGCACGTGCGCCACCACCGTCCACACCGCGCTGACCACAGCCCTCACGGCAGCCCGCCGCGTCGCCGGCACCGCGAGCGCCCACGCCATGGCGGTGAGCCGACGCGAATCCGCCCGTGACGATCTCGGCCGGGTGGAAACGGAAACAGAGGCGGCGCGCAGAGCCCTCGCGGAAGCCGATGCCCACCTGGAGGCGCTCCGACGACGCGACAAGGCCGCCGCGATCGCCGCCGAACTGCGCCCCGGTGACAACTGTCTCGTATGCCACCAGCAACTCCCGGCCGACTTCGCACCCGCACCGGACACTGACGCGGCCGAGTTGGCCACGGCGACAGACCGGCTGAGCCGCGCAAAAACCGCACGTGACACGGCTGTCGACCGGCTCGCTGGAGCCCGTGCCGCCGTGACCGCCGCCGAAGAGGCGATTCTTGAACGCGAGAAGGAGCACCAAAGCGCACAGCAGACGGCTCAGGAGGCCAGCGCAGAAGCGGTGCGCGCCTTCGGAGACCTCGCGGCTCTGGCCGCCGAAACCCGCGGCGGCTTCGACGCCGAATCAGCATCGGCGATACTGACTGCGGCCACCGCAAGCCTGTCCGCCCCGACCGCTGATGGAGCCGCACAACTCGAGCAGGACACAGTGCCGATCGCCGACGCCATCACCGCGTGCGAACAGGCAGCCACTACGCACGCCGAGCAACTGCAGGCCGAAGGGCATCGCCGCACCGCCGAGATCGAAGCAGACCGCAAGACGCTGACAGAGCGTACGCGAGCCCATCAACGCCACACCGACGACACCGCGAAAGCCTCTGAGCGCTACACCCGTGCCGTGGCCAGGACCGTTGCCGAGGTCAGTACGCTTCCCTCCCGCATCCGAGCGATGCTGCCGAACGATGCGATCGACGTGGTCGCCGACGAGGCAGCCGCTGCGACCGCCGCTGTCGCCGCCCGGCAAGCAGAAGTCCAAGAGCTGCTCGACCAGAGGGAGGAGGCAAGGGCGGAGAAGGCCACGGTACTTGTCGACCAGCGTGCTCTCGACCAGGACACCCAGGCCCGCCTGGAACGGCCGCTGAACAAACTGCGCGACAACCTGGACGCGTGGGCTCAGGCCGTCACCCAGACCATTACTCATCTCGACGTGGCCGACCAACACCAGGCGCCGAAGGCCCCCATCCAGTCAAGGATCGCCGAAATCCGCAAGTACGCCGCCGCACTGTCGACGACCACCTCGACACTGGGTGACAAGCTCACCCAGCGCGCCACCGCCGCCGCAGACCGCTCCGCTGCCGCCAAGAGCAGCCTCGGCGAGTACGCTGCCGCACTTGCCGATGTCGACGGCTTCGATACCGAAGCCGACCTGACAACACCCGAGGCGCTCCATCCCCTCGTCGCCACAGCCGCACAGGCAGCCAAAGAAGCCAAGGACCAGCGAAAGAAGCAGCGGGAAGCGCAGGACCTGATCAAGCCGGCCGCTGCCCTGGACTTCGCCATAACCGCAGGCAAGGCGCGCTACGAAGCCCTGGAGGTCCTGCGCCGTGAACTCGTCGACGCCAAGTTCCTGGGCCACCTCACCACATTGCGCACCCGCGCACTGCTCGGTGTCGCCAGCGACCTGCTCGGCCAAATGTCCGACGGGCGGTTCGGCTTCGCCGACAGTTTCGACATCGTCAGCCGCACATCCGGAGTCGTCCACCACCCAAATCGGCTGTCCGGAGGAGAGAAGTTCCAAGCATCGCTCGCCTTGGCCCTGGCGCTCGCCGAACTGCATTCCCGCAGCGGCCCGGCTCTCGGCTCCCTATTCCTTGACGAAGGCTTCGCAGCCCTCGACACCACCGCACTGGACTCGGCCCTCGAGGTGTTGCGTACCCGGGCCGGCAGTGACCGCCTTGTCATGGTGATCAGCCACCTGCACGCCGTTGCCGAGGCCGTTGACGACGTGCTGTGGGTGAAGCGGACCACCGCCGGGTCGTCCGCTCGCTGGCTCACACCAGCCGAGCGCGACGAACTGGCACAGGCTGATCTGGCCAGCGGCCTACAAGCACTGGCGCGGTAGTTCAACTGAACGCGATCTTGTACGTGGACCGGACCGCGGTGCAGTGGCGCTACCTGCCCCACCAGACCGTGTACGGCCGTCCCCCGAGGGGCGCCGTCCGCCTGCCGGCAACCTCCTGCCCGCGTTCCGCGCAATTCGACATGCCTAGAGCGCGGATCTGGCCCATGACCTGCGGAAACACGCTTGCACGTGCCGCAGAGGCGTTTCTCTAGGCATAGAGAAACGCGCAGGTCAGCGAGGTGCCCGAGCGCGCCACCGGGCCGACAATGGGGCGAAGCGCGGCTGGTTAAACCGAGCTATATCGTGGCGAGTTGACAACTCGTGAGCTGAGCGTGAGGCAGGGGCTCTATCGTGGCCTCCGGCTCGGCTTGCAAGAGGGGGTCGCCCGGCGCCCTTGGCGGTCGCATCGGGAAGCCCCGCTACCTGCAGAAACGTCGCGCCCTAGAGAAACGGCCTGCGACGCCCGGCGGGGCGAAGTCGCAGGCCAGCAGGCATGCCGCTGCTCCAGAGACGGCGAATTGCGCGGAACGCGGGTCCTGGCACCGCAGCCTGGTACCCACAGCGCGTTGCCGTGCTCACAGCCGCTACCGGGGCGACGTTTGAGGCTCCTTTGGGAGAGATCTTGCTGCAAGACAATCCCCCAAGGCCACTCTGCTACTGACGACCGCATCCACTCCGCGGGCCGCGCAGACCGTCGGCCCCGGGGCCTGACCGGCTGCAGCCCCGCCGCCCCAGGCCATCGACAACGACCCCGGATTTCGTACCGCTTCCTACCCTTCGAGTTTCGTACCGGAGCCCGTGTCTGTACCGATACGCTGGACGTTACAACACCGGGGGGTGTGCCCCCAGGTGAATCGTGCGCGTCAGTGAAAAGGTGCTGTGGTGTCAGACGAGGTTGTTCCACCGACCGAACCGCTGGGCGGGCCAGCGCCGTCGACGGTGCATGAGGCGCGCGGGATGCTGCCGCAGCTGGTGAAGGCCGCAGGTGCGGGCCGGTCCACGCCGCTCACGCGCAAGAGCGAGGGCCGGGAGCACCGGGCGCTGCTGGTCTCGCCCGCCGCCGCCGAGGAAGCCGGCTGCGACCTGGCCGCCGCCCCCACCTGGCCGACGGCCGAGGCCCGCAAGAAGCTCGGCGAGCTCGTCCAGGCAGCTGCCAACGGCTCCCCACAGGTCCTGCGCCGCCACAAGACACCGGTCGCCGTCCTGATCCCCCACACCACCCCCGCCCCTGCCACGGAGCCGGCGGAGCCCGCGGACACCGACACGGACGCCCCGGCCGGCACCTGCGACGGGCAGATGCCGCTCACCACCGGCCCCGCCGCTGCGCCCGGTGCCCCGGCGGACGCTGTGCCTGCTTCCGCACCCGGCCCGGGCGCCCAGGCCCCGGCCGTACCATCCAGCCAGTCCCCGGCGCCCCACAGCGCACCCGGCACGGCCACCGCCCCACCCCCGGGACCGCCTGCGCCCCCCGCCGCCCCGGCCGGGCCCAACACCCCGGCCGCGCCCGCCGCTACAGGGGCTGAGCCGGCCGCCGCGCCGCCGCGGCGGCACCTCGCCTCGCTTGCCGAGGCCCTGGCCGCCCCCCCCCCCCCCCCCCCCCCCCCCCCCCCCCCCCCCCCCCCCCCCCCCCCCCC
>NZ_QEST01000033.1 GCF_003311645.1 Streptomyces sp. PT12
CTCTGACCTGGTGCGCGCTCGGCAGGATTCGAACCTGCAACCTTCTGATCCGTAGCTCAAAACGGACCGGTCATCTGCGGTCGTTGCGGTCGCGGCTGGGCTCACACGAGCCACGTTCGGCCGCTGCCGGACATCGCGGTTGCTGTACTGAACTGCTGTACTGCGGTGAAGCCATGCAGTATGAGCTACTGGACGGATCTCGCCTCACAGTCACTGGGCGCACTGGCCGGAACCTTGACCGGCGGAGCGATCACCGTCCTGGTGGCGCGCTGGCAGACGAACCGCTCGATCACCGCGCAAGCCGCCCTCGCCGCTGCGGAGCACGCGGCCAGCTTGCGACTCGACCAACTGAGCCAGGTCCGCGCCAGGTCGAGCGACGCGGCACTGACCCTCCTTGAACGGCTGGCGGACCTGTACGCCTGGCTGCCGTCGTTACCCGACGTATCCGCTGAGACTCCCTACCTCAGCAGCCATGCTCGCGATCACTGTCTAGAAGCCATGGAATCCGTGCGTCGCGGGATGATCACTGACCTCTACGCGATCAATGATCAGGAGGCGCGTGAGCGCTACCGCGAACTGGTGCGTCTGGCCTACGACGTCGGATGGCGAAGTGTGGGCTCGGGGAACCGGGTACGACAGATACGAGATGTAAAGCACTACCTCCGCTACGTTCAGCACTCACTAGAAGCGCTCGTCGACGGAAGCGCTCTCCCCGACCGCGTGAATCCACCGATCCTCGACCGACCCGACGGGGAACCATGGCAACCACCCGCCGTCCCCTGGTACTGGGGTGACCCCGCCGACGGAAGCTAACCTCCTTGTGGCGAACTACGGGCGGGGTGGTCGTTGAGCTCTGTGTGGCTGATCAGCCGGTCACCTGGGGCTGTTGAGCGTCGGCCGTGGTCGAGCTGGTTGCTGCACTCCACTGCTGTACCGCGGGGTCGTCCATTTCGTTGGTGCGGGAGGAAACACCCCCGCTCTTGAACTCAGCCAGGCGTCCCTCTCACCGAAGTAGGCGGCCGTGGTGACTCACAGTCAGTGTCAGACCTCTGAGGTTCCATGTCCTTCGCTGGCATCCGTCCACGACGAGCCGATGCAACTTCCTCAAACTTCGCCTCACTTGAGGTAAGATTTGGAGAAGTCCAGCAGGGAGACGATGTGATCCAACGACGTGAGTACAGTCACTCCGATCGCAGCAAGATCGTTCTGCCGCGTGATGCGGATGCACGCCTGTCCGAGATGGGCCTCTCCGTTGAGATGGTTCGTCGCAGCGTCACGAGGGGGGATGACGCTCGCAGGCGCGTGTCGGTTAAGTTCTACCCACGGAACTTCCCTGGTGTGACCATGTGGGCGGAGACGCTGGCTTCGTTGCGTCGCGAGCTCCTCAAGGTGCGCCAAGGCTGGCGTATCGGACAGACGGGGAACTATGAGACGGTCTACTCAGGGCAGCGAGAACTGGCCTTCGCAGTTGTGGCTGGCGATAAATACACCGGGATCAACGGCGAACGAGACCCTCGGCTCACCCGTAAGCGCGGCCCAAAGACTAAGGAGCGCGTAGAGCGAAACGCGGCCTACGTTCAGCTAGCGCTTGAGCTCGATCTGCCTGTATTGGCCGAAGAGATTCCCGCCGACGAGGCATGTTCGACATGGTTTCTGGTCGTCTTCGCAGATGAAGACCATATTCGACTCGAAGTCTCCCTTCCGGTCGAGGTACGGAAAGACGGGCTCGTTGGCGAGTGGGTCGAAAGGATTCTCATAGACCCCGTTCCCTCCAGTGGAGCGGTTGCGCCCATCGAACCGGACGAGGACGACGATGACGAAGACGGAGAATCATTGGTCAGCCGGACCGCCTGAACATTCGTTCAACTGCACCCGCCTCACGGCGGCTCGCGAAAGGAGAGGTCTAACCAAGCAAGGGCTGGCTGAGCTGTGTAACGTCTCCCGGAGAGCTGTCTCGGCATGGGAAGCCGGAGAGGTTGACTCACCTCCGATTGGTCAACTCGCCCGCATTCTTGATCTTCCGACGGATTTTTTCTATGCCGATGACGCCCCGCAAATCGAGGAGGGTTGGGTTACCTTTCGAGCGCTGTCGACTATGACCGCTAGACAGGTACGCAGAATTCTTTCCCTCAGTTCTCTCGGTGTCGAATTTAGCGGCTGGGTGGATAGGCGCTACGGCACGCCGGGCGCAGATCTCCCAGATTTCTCGGAAGTTGAGGGCCTGTCGCCGTCAGCTACTGCCGAGCGGTTGAGGTCCGCGTGGAGTCTTCACTTGAAACCCATCAAGAACATGGTCACACTGCTTGAGAGGAAGGGGGTTAGAGTCTTCTCTATTCCAACACCAGATCGGGAGATTGACTCCTTCGCGTTCAGGTACGAGGGGAGGCCATTCACCTTTCTCAATCTAGCCAAAACGGCGGAGCGTATCCGATTTGATTCGGCGCATGAGCTTGGCCATCTACTTCTACACAAAGACTCAAGAAGGAACAGATCTCGGCAGGTCGAGCAGGAGGCGCAAGATTTCGCGTCAAGCTTCTTGATGCCTGCTGACGGCCTCTATGCGCAAGTCATCGGAAAATTGCGACTCGCCGATGTGTTCACGCTAAAGAAATATTGGAAAGTTTCGGCAGTCGCAATGGTGGAGCGACTCTATCATCTGGAATTTATTTCTGAGTGGGTCAGACGGCAGTGGATCATTGAGCTTTCACAACTCGGCTACCGCGTTGATGAGCCTGACGGCATCCCCCAAGAGACCTCTCGGTTCTTCGGCGATGTCTTTCGCCTAGCTCGTGAAGATGGCTGGAGTTTGCGTAAGATCGCTGCTGATCTCAAGGACAGCGAGAAGGATCTAGACGCACTAGTTTTTGGCCTTGCAATCTCCTCGATCGATGGGGGGGGGCGAAGTGCTCCTGCAGTCCACGGCCACCTGTCGTTGGTTCAGTAGCCCGGCCCCTGAGTTAGGGCACTGGCCAGGTTCCTGCAGCGGCGAGTGCCAGGTCGGTGGAGCGGGTTTGGGCGGTGTCCTGTTGGGGTTGGGGTCGGGCATGGCCAGGGGGCCGTACGCTGGCCGGCGACTCGGGCAGGCTGGTCCTGCCCGCGTTTGTGCCCGAGTGGCCCCCTGGCCTTGTCCGACGCGGGTCCCGAGCCCGGGAGGTGCGTAAAGCCGCGGAGCCGACCCCCAGGCCCCGTCGGCGCCGGGACAGCAACCGAGTTGGCGCCTGAGCTGGTGCGCGGCCGGCGGGCTCGGGCCGGAGCGGGGCGGAGACAGGAGCGGCGGCCCGGGGGCCGCCGCTGCCGTGCGCGCCGCGCTTGCGCGGCGCCTTGAAGACGTAGAGAAGGTTGTAACTCAGTGACCGGTGCTGGGGTCGGTGAGGGTGAAGTGGTCGAGGCGCATGACGAGTTGAGTGGCGATGATCCAGCGTATGGCAGGGTTGTCGAAGGGGATGCCTGCCGCGTCGGTGAGGACGGGGCCTTGGTGGCCTGGGCGGTAGAGGGCTCCGTGAACTCCCGCCGGGGTCCAGGAGTGGACCCGCAAGGTGACGTAGCGCTGTCGAAGGTGTGGGCAGGCTCGGACCGACACTGACGCGCAGGGTTGGCAGACCGGGGGGTGGGTGGTTTCCAGTCCTTGGGGCCAGGTACCGGGTGCGTCGGGTGCTTCGCCCATGAGCCACAGGATGCCGTTGTCGTTGCGGTCGGCGGGCTTTCCGCAGACTTGGCAGAGGAGGCCGGCCATGGCCACGCGTTGGCGGAGGGCGTGCACCGCGCCGAACTCGGGTGTTCCTTTGCCTGGGGTGGAGGGGATGCGGCGCCACAGGACGCCGCCGGTGTCGCGGTCGTAGGAACGTTCGTCAGCGTAGGCGAGGCGGCCCCGGCGTTCGATGATCTGGACGTCTGCGGGGCGTTCGCTGTCCCACTGGGTGATGTAGGGGACCGTCCTTCTGGCGATCGTCGGGTTCATCGGGCGTCTGCGGCTTCTCTTGCGTACTCGTGCATACAAGTGTCTCCGGGCTGATGGGCGGCCGTTCTCGGGATGGGGCGGGCGGTGAGGAGGTAGTGCAGGGCGTGCTCGTGGATGGTGTGGGCGTACATGCCGCCGGTGGTCAGCAGGTCCAGGGCGTATTGGTGTTCGCGGTCGTCCCGGAGCCACGCATCGATAAGCCAGCGTTCGGGGGTGTCGACCTGGTCTCGGATGGCGAGGGCGCGGGTGCGTATCCAGCGCAGGGCGAGGCGGGGTGTGCTGGTGGCGTGGGCGCCGAGCCAGTGGGGGTGGCCGGTGGTGGAGTTGAGGGCTATCGCTTCGCACCAGAAGGTCTTGGTCGGCATCGCGGTCACCTCGCTGTGGTCGGGGTGGTTCGGATTTCGGCGGTGACGGTGTGGCCGTGGTTGTTGCCCGTGATGGTGAGGTTGGTGGTGAGTGCGGTGACGAGGGCCAGGCCGCGGCCGTGGTCGGTGGTGGTGTCGGGGTGTTCGAGGTGGGGGCGGGTGGTGGTTCCTCCGGCGTCGGTGACGGCGATGCTGATGCCTTCGGAGCCGTGGACCAGGACCAGGCGGAAGGTGGTCTTCGCGCTGTCTGTGTGCGTGATGGCGTTGGTGCCCAGCTCGGTCACGATCAGCGCGGCGTCATCCGCCCATGGGGTGTCGTGGAGGACTCGGCGGACGAAGCGGCGGGCGCGGCCGAGTTCCTCGGGGGAGTGTCCTGAGCAGTCCACTACCCACACGAACCAATCACTCATATACTCGTGCATACAAGTTTCTTTCTGCTGGTGGGCGGCTATGGACAGGATGGCTGTGCTAGATGAGTCTCACGCCGTCGTGCGCGCGGACGGCCGGCGGAGAAGCGCTGTTCATGGCGTCGGTGACGCGGACGGCGTATGCCTCGTCGGCCAGGTCACTGACCTCGTCGCGGGTGACCCACCGCAGGGCCCTGGTCTCGGCCCCGGTGGTGGTCTGGCCGTCGATCGCTTCGCAGCGGAACACGAGGGAGATGATCAGGCCGGTCATGTTCTTGTAGACGCCGGTGAGCGCGGCGGGCTGGGCGATCTTGAGGCCGGTCTCTTCGAGGACTTCTCGGGAGAGGGCGTCGGGGATGGTCTCGCCTGCTTCGACCACTCCGCCCGGCGGCTCCCAGTGCCCGTTGTCGCGGCGCTGGATGAGCAGGGCGCGGCCCTGGCCGTCGATGATGACTCCGGCGACGCTCACGGAGTGGGGGCGGTCGGTGCTCACTGTCGTGGCCTCTTCCTGATGGCTAGGGTTTCCACCGTAGCAACGGAACACAGCTTCTCGTCTAGATACCTAAAGGAGTAACCGGACATGGTAGCTCTCCCCTCCGGCGTGCTGGGCGCGCTGGACTCCACCAGCGACCGCGCGGTCTTCCGCCAGATCGCCGACCAGCTGCGGGAAGCGATCGACAAGGGACGCTTCAAGGAGGGCGCCAAGCTCCCGTCCGAATCCGAACTCGTCGAGCACTACGGCGTCTCCCGGATGACCGTCCGCAACGCCATCGGCGTCCTCCAGAGCGAGGGCCTGATCCACTCCGAACACGGCAAGGGCGTCTTCGTCCGACCCCGGCCCCCGGTGCGGCGGCTGGCGTCCGACCGGTTCGCCCGGCGCCACCGCGAACAGGGGAAGTCCGCATTCACCGTGGAGGCGGAAGCCGCGGGGAGCCGCCCGGAGGTCGACAGTTTGGAGGTCAAGGAGGAACGGCCCACGCAGGACGTCTCGGCCCGGCTCGGTGGCCCGCGCCGCGTGCTGGCCCGGCGGCGCCGCTACCTGCTGGACGGGCGGCCGGTAGAGTTCGCCGCCTCGTTCCTCCCGCTCGACCTCGCCCGGAACACGCCCATCGCCGAGCCCAACCCAGGCCCCGGCGGCATCTACGCCCGCCTTGAGGAACTGGGCCACCGGCTCGACCACTTCGAGGAAGAGATCCGCGCCCGGATGCCCACCCCGGCGGAGGTCAAGACCCTGCGTCTCGCGTCCGGCGTGCCCGTGATCCACCTCATCCGCACCGCGTTCGACACCGAGGGGCGGCCGGTCGAGGTCTGCGACACGGTCATGGCCGCCGACGCCTATGTGCTGGCCTATCAACTCCCGGCCACGTAGGCAGGGGTGTGGCGGTCGCGTCCGGCGACTCGTATGCACCTTCTCCCCTACTCGTATAGACGAGTGGCTGAGTGTGTGGCATGCTGGAGCGTGCCACCACCCGCACGGGATCGGTTGACGGCATCTTGTCTAGACGACTAGCTGCCTGATGGGCCGGTCCCGACCCACACAAGGAGAAGGCACGTTGCGTTCCATTCGAGTTGAGACCTCCGCCGCCACGATCCTGCTGACCGAGGCTCCTGAGCCGAAGGTGCGGGACCGGCAGACGGAGGAGATCGCCAAGGACGCCGTCACCGGCGAGACGCTGATGCGGCTCGGGGTCGTCTACATCGAGGACGGGGAGTCCTCGCTGATCCAGGTCACCATTCCGGAGTCCGGGGTGTCCGAGGGGCTGACCTTGGGTGGTCCGGTCGCGTTGCCGGGGCTGGTGGCGCGGCCGTGGGAGTCGGTGTTCAACGGGCAGCAGCGCCACGGCATCGCCTACCGCGCCGCTGCCGTCACCCCGGCGTCCTTCCCGGTCGCGGCGGGGGCCTGACCACCATGTCAGAGCTGCTGACGTTGCTGGGAGTGGGTGGTCCCGTTGCTGCGATCGGTGGCGGGGCCCTCTACACCCGGGCCAAGTACCCGCACCTGTACTGGTCGGCCGTGGGCCTGCCCGTCTCGGCGGCCCGGATGTTGGGCTCGTACGGGTCGGTGATGGACGCCTGCGGCCTGACCGTCCCACCCTCCCGGCTCCGGGCCCTGGCCGTGCGGGCGGCAACCCGCCGTGAGGTCCGGCCGGTTCCGCCCCGGCGCGGCCTGCTGCGGCCCACTTCGACCGGGTTGCGGCTCCGGCTGCGGCTCGCGCCCGGTCAGGAGGTGGCCGATGTCGTGGCCTCGACGGAACGGCTCCGGCACGCCTGGGGCGTGCACGCCATCCACGTGTCGGAGGTCAAGCCGGGCACGGTCGAACTGCGGCTCATCGGCTACGACGTCCTGCGCAGGGTGCGGATGCCCAGAAGATCCGAGGGCGGGTTCCTGCGGGTCCCGGTGGCGCTGCGCGAGGACGCCACGGCGTTCGTCCGCGACTACCGCACCATTCCCCACCAACTAACGCTGGGAGCCACGCTGTCGGGGAAGTCCATGTATCTGCGGCACCTGGTCTCCGGTCTGGCGCCTCAGCCGGTGGCCCTGGTCGGGATCGACTGCAAGCGGGGGGTCGAACTGGCGCCGTTCGCCCCCCGCCTGTCCGCCCTGGCCACCGACCCGGAGCAGGCGGCCGAACTGCTGCCCGTGCTCGTCGGGCTGATGGAGGAGCGCTACGACCTGATATGCGCCCGGCAGCACATACCCCGGGACGTGCCGGACGCCGAGATCACCTCGGACGTCTGGGGCCTGCCCGAGGATGAACGGCCGGTGCCGGTCGTGGTCTTCATCGACGAGGTGGCAGAGCTGTTCCTCACCACCAGCAGGAAGGACGAGGAACGGCGGGACGAGATGGTCACCCAGCTCATCCGCCTCGCCCAACTCGGCCGCGCCGCAGGCATCTACCTGGAGGTCTGCGGGCAGCGCTTCGGCGCCGAACTCGGCAAGGGTGCCACCATGCTCCGCGCCCAGCTCACCGGTCGGGTCTGTCATCGGGTGAACGATGAGGCGTCCGCAAAGATGGCGCTGGGTGACATCGCCCCCGACGCTGTGATGGCTGCCTGTGCCATTCCGGCTGAGCGTCCCGGGCTTGCGGTTGCCGGTGACTCCTCCGGCGGCTGGTCCCGCATTCGCACGCCGTACCTCACCCTCGCCGACGCCGCTGCGCGCTGCGCGGAGTCCGGGCACCTTGTGCCGGACGTGCCGGTGCTGGAGCCGTTCCGCCCGTTCGTGCGGGGCTCCGCCGTCGAGCCTGCGGCCTGAGCCACCCCCACTCGCCAACTCCCTACCCGAGCCATGCCCGAAACAGGAAGGAGGACCCTTCGATGCGTGCCTTGTTGGGGCGGGTGGATGCGGTGCTGGTCCAGGCGGTCATCGCCGCCGCGCTGTCCTTCGCCCACATCCACGACCTCGCGGCGGCGGCCGGACAGGACGGCTGGAAAGCCTGGGCCTACCCCGTCTCCGTTGACCTGCTGCTTGTCGCCGCCTGGCGACGCCTGCGCACCAGCACAACGGGCAAGGCGGCGGGGTGGTGCTGGTTCCTCATCGCCCTCACCGCATCCCTCGGCGCCAACATCGCCACCGCCGGACTCCTCGACATGAACCACGTCCCCACCTGGCTACGCATCCTCGTCGCCGGATGGCCGGCCGTCGCCTTCCTCGGCGGCACCCTCCTCGCCCACACACCCCAACCAGCCGAACACCAACCCCCACCCGAGCCAGAACCCCAACTCACCGCCGCGCCTGACGTCAGCGTCCCAACCGGACTGCTCACGCACGCCCGGAAAGTCGCCGCCGACCACCACGTCCGCACCGGCCACGCCATCGACGCCCCGACCCTGCGCGCCCGCCTCGGCGTCCCGATGCCGCTGGCCGACGCCATCACCCAACAGCTCTGAACGGAAAGGAGGAACGCCCGTGCTGCGCCGTTTCCGCAATGTCGCCCGCCTCGGCCCGGTCGAGGTCGGCACCGCCAACGACCACCGGGGCCAGGAGAAGCACACCGCCGCGTGCACCGCGCCCCGCTGCGGATTCTCCGCCGAGTACGACACCCGCTCCGCCGCCGAACTCGCCGCCCGCACCCACCGCTGCCCGGCCCGCTGAACGGAGACCCGCCCGCCGTGACCGTGAACCTGCCCCTCGTCGTCGTCCTCGGCCTGCTCACCTGGGCCCTGATGAAGTTCCTCGGCGTCCGTCCCTGGATCGTCCTCGTGGTCGCCCTGTTCGGGTTCTACCTCGCCGACACCTTCATCGCCCCCGCCATCGACTCCGGCACGCGGTCCGGAGTCGACATCGTCAACGACCAACACAACTAGACAACTAGCCGAGACCGGTGACCCCGGGGCGGTACCGATACCGCCAAGCATCCACCGCCCCGGGGCCCACTCCAGCGAAGGAGCAGTCCCATCATCACCCGCACCACCCCCGCACCGCTGCCCGAACTCGGAAAACTCGCCGCAACGGGCACCCTGCCCGCCCTCGCCCAGCAACTCGCCACCCTCGGCGGCTGCACCCGCCCCATCCGCCTCGCCGGACACCGCACCGAACACCACATCGACACCACGACCGGAGAGCTCGGCGAAGCCGTGCGCACCCTGGTCTCGGGCGACATGCCCGCCGGGCACCTGCTGACCCGCTGCAACAACCGCCGCGCAACCCGCTGCCCCGCCTGCGCCGAGACCTACCGCCGCGACACCTACCACCTCATCACCGCCGGACTCAAAGGCGGCAAAGGCACCCCCGAACACGTCGCGTCGCACCTGCGAGTGTTCGCGACGTTCACCGCGCCCAGCTTCGGCCCCGTCCACAACCGCCCCACCAACCGCCCTGCCTGCCGCTGCGGACACATCCACGGCCAGGACGACGCGCTACTCGGCACACCCCTCGATCCGGATCGGTACGACTACGAAGCGGCCGTGCTGTGGAACGCCCACGCCGGCGCCCTGTGGCGGCGCTTCACCGTCTACCTCCGCCGGGAAATCGCCAAGCGCGCCGGACTCACCCAACGCGCCTTCGCCGAACACGCCCGCGTCGCCTTCGCCAAGGTCGCCGAGTACCAGAAACGCGGGGCAGTGCACTTCCATGCAGTGATCCGGCTCGACGGACCGGAAGGCGGCCACACACCGCCCCCGAAATGGGCCACGGCCGTACTGCTCACCGACGCCATCCGCACTGCTGCCGCATCAGCCGTGGTGAACGGGCCAGCCCTCGACGGACGCACGCATTCCTTCGGCTTCGGGCGACAACTCGACATACGCACCATCCACTCGGCCGACTTCGACGGCGACGAGGAACTGACCGAACAAGCCGTCGCGGGCTACATCGCCAAGTACGCCACCAAGGGCGCCGAAGCAGCTACCGGGACCCTTGACCGCCCCCTGAAGTTCCTCGCCGAACTCGCCCCGATGAACCTCACCGACCACGCCCGCCAACTCATCCGAACCGCATGGGCCCTCGGGGCCCGCAAACAGCTGGAACACCTGCGCCTCCGAGCCTGGGCCCACATGCTCGGCTTCCGCGGCCACTTCTCCACCAAATCCCGCCACTACTCCACCACCCTCACCGCACTCAGAGACGCACGCGCCGAATGGCGCCGCACACAGACCAACGAGACCCACCCGGAAGAGACGACGTTCGTCCTCGACCACTGGGCCTACGCCGGAACCGGACTGAGCAATGCCGAAGAGTGGCTGTCCGCCTCACTCGCCCCTGCCCCCGGAACCGAAGGAGAATCGACCGCATGACCACCGCGACCATCACACGGAAGTGGCACACCACGGCCGAAGTCGCGGCCATGCTCGGGTTCGGACTCTCCAAGACCAAGATGCTCGTCGCGACCGGCGAGATCCGTTCCGTCAAGGTCGGCCGCAACCGCCGTATTCTCCCGGCCTGGGTGGACGAATACGTCCAGCGCTGCGCCGACGAAGCCGCCAGGGAGTGGGCGGCGTGAGCGGCAAGCGAGGGAACGGCGAGGGCTCCATCTACCCCTACCGCAACGGCTTCGCCGCCTACGTCTGGGTCACCACGCCCGAGGGAAACCGGAAACGGAAGTACGTCTACGGGCCAACGCGCACGGTCGTCCACGAGAAGTGGGTCAAGCTCCACGCCGAGGCCACCAAGGGGCCGGTGGCCACGCGGCATCGGACGGTCGCGGCGTTCCTCGACTATTGGCTGACCTCGATCGTGAAGCCGCATCTCGCGCCGCTGACCTATGTCTCCTATGAGGGCTCGGTACGGCTCTACATCGCGCCCGGCCTGGGCACGAAACGGCTCGACAAGCTGACCGTCAAGGACGTGCGGGAGTGGCTCGGCGCGCTCGCCGAGACCTGCCAGTGCTGTGCCCAGGGCAAGGACGCCAAGCGGCCGAGGACGCACGCCAACCCGGAGAAGGCGCAACGCTGCTGTGCTCTCGGGCAGTGCTGCGAGAGCTTCCCGTCCCGTCGCGTCGTCCAGGCGGCGCGCGACGCGCTGCGGGCCGCGCTCACCCACGCCGTGGCCGAGGAGGAGATCAGCAGGAACGTCGCCGGGCTGGTCAAGGTGCCCAAACCCCGGCGGCGGAAGATCAAGCCGTGGTCGGTGCCGGAAGCGAGCCGGTTTCTGGAGCAGGCGGCGGGCAACGGCGACCCGTTGTACG
>NZ_QEST01000289.1 GCF_003311645.1 Streptomyces sp. PT12
GCCCGGAGATCCGCTTCCCCAAGGACGTCGCCTCGGCCGACTACTGGGTGCGGCACGTCCGCGACGCCGTGCGCTTCGCCGATGACATTCGCCATCTGGAGGGCGAGGGCGTCACCCGGTTCCTCGAGATAGGTCCCGATGGGGTCCTCACCGCGATGGCGCGGCAGTCGGCCCCCGAGGCGGCCGCGGTGGCCACGCTGCGCCGTGACAGGCCCGAGGCCGCGACGCTGCTCACCGCCATCGGCCACCTCCACACCACGGGCGTGACCCCCGACTGGGCCGCCGTCCTCGCCGGGCGCGGCGCCCGCCGCGTCGACCTGCCCACCTACGCGTTCCAACGCAAGCGGTACTGGCTGTCCGAGCCCGACGCCGCGGGCGGCGGGAACGCCGCCTCCATGGGCCTCACCGCGCTCGGACACCCGCTGCTCAGCGCCGAGATCGCCGTCCCCGGCGCGGAGACCGTCGTGTTCACCGGGCGCCTGTCCACCGACACCCAGCCCTGGCTCGCCGACCACGCGGTGCTCGGCACGACGCTGCTGCCCGGCACGGCGTTTGTCGAGCTGGCCGTGCGCGCGGGCGACCAGGTCGGCTGCCGCGTCCTGGACGAGCTGACGCTGCGGGCGCCGCTCGCCCTGCCCGATGGCGGGGGCGTGCGGCTGCGGCTCACGGTCGGCGAGCCGGTCGACGACGCCGGGCGGCGGCCCCTCACCGTTCACGCGCGGGCCGAGGACGCCCACGACGAGGCGGGGTGGACCCTGCACGCCGAGGGCCTGCTCGCCCCCGACGACCCCGCGACGGCGCCCCCCGCCGATGAGGCCGCCTGGCCGCCCCCGCCCGAGGCGGGCATCCCCATCGACGACGGATACGAACGCCTCAGGGAGTCCGGCTACGCCTACGGGCCCGCGTTCCAGGGGCTCAAGGCGGCCTGGCGCGTCGGCGGCGAGACGTTCGCCGAGGTGGCGCTCGACGAATCGGCGGGTGCCGAGCGCTTTGTGCTGCACCCCGCGCTGCTCGACTCCGCGCTGCACGCGCTGATGCTCGCCTCGGCCGACGACGAGACGACCGCCCTGCCGTTCGCCTGGAAGGGGGTCAGGCTGCACGCCTCGGGCGCCACCGCCGCGCGCGTCCGCCTCACCCCCGGGCGCGAGGGAAGCATGGAGATCCACGTCGCCGACACCGAGGGGCGCCCCGTCGCCTCCGTCGCGTCGCTGATCTCCCGCGAGGTCTCCGCCGACCAGCTCGCCCTCGCGCCCGCCAGGCCCGCCGACTCCCTCTTCCATATCGCCCTCACCCGGGTCAACGCGCCCGCCGCCGACGCCGAGTGGACAACGGTCGCCGACCTGGACGAGCTGCCCGAACGGGTGCCAGCCACCGTCGCGTTGACCCTGCCGCGCGGCACGGGCGACCTCGCCGACGACGCCAGGGCGGTCACCCACCACACGCTGAGGGCCGTTCAGGCGTGGCTCGCCGACCAGCGCTTCGCCGACCGCAGGCTCCTGGTCCTCAGCCGCGCCGACGAGCTCGCCCACGCCGCCGCGTGGGGCCTGGTCCGCGCCGCGCGCGCCGAGGAACCCGAGCGCTTCGCGCTCCTCGACACGGACGGCGACGACCCTGGGGCGATCGCCAGGGCCATCGCGTCCGGCGAGCCCGAGCTGCGGCTCGTCGACGGCGACCTCATGGCGCCGCGCCTGGCGCGCGCCCCGGCGGAGCCCGAGGCCGAGTCCCCCTGGGCCCGCGGCGGAACGGTCCTGATCACCGGGGGAACGGGCGGCCTCGGCGCGCTCGTCGCCCGCCACCTGGTCACCGAGCACGGCGTCGCCGACCTGCTGCTCACCAGCCGCCGCGGCATGGCCGCCGAAGGCGCCGCCGACCTCCACCGCGAGCTGACCGGCCTCGGCGCGGCCGTCGAGATCGCCGCGTGCGACGTCGCCGACCGCGACGCCCTCGGCGCGCTGCTCGCCGGGCGCTCCCTCGGCGCGGTCATCCACACGGCGGGCGTGCTCGCCGACGCCATGATCGCCAACCTGACGCCGCACAGCCTCGACCATGTGCTGCGCCCCAAGGTGAACGGCGCGCTCAACCTGCACGAGCTGACCCGCGACCACGACCTGTCCGCGTTTGTGCTCTTCTCGTCCGTCGCGGGCGTGCTCGGGGCGCCGGGCCAGGGCAACTACGCCGCCGCCAACACGTTCCTCGACGCGCTCGCCGCCCACCGCCGCGCCCAGGGACTGCCCGCGCAGTCCCTCGCCTGGGGGCTGTGGGACGGCGGCGGCATGGGGGAGCGCCTGAACGACGTCGACCTGCGCAGGATGCGCCGCCAGGGAACGCCAGCGCTGACGCCGCACGACGGCCTCGCGCTCTTCGACGCCGCCTCCATGCGGCCCGAGCCCGTGCTTGTGCCGATGGGCCTCGACCTCGCGGTGCTGCGCAGCGGAAGCGCCGGTGAACCACCCCTGCTGCTACGGGGGTTGGTCCCCCCGACGCGGCGCCGCGCCGCGGGCGGCGCGG
Source organism: Streptomyces sp. PT12 (assembly GCF_003311645.1). Classification (GTDB taxonomy): domain Bacteria; phylum Actinomycetota; class Actinomycetes; order Streptomycetales; family Streptomycetaceae; genus Streptomyces. Next base: position 2,509 of record NZ_QEST01000289.1, read on the forward strand.
GCGGCGCGGGTGGCGCGGGTGGCGGCGCGGGCCGCGAGCCCGGCGCGCTGCGCCGCGAGCTGGCGGCGCTGCCCGCCGACCGGCGCGAGGGCAGGCTGCGCGAGCTGGTGCTTGGCCTGGCCGCCGCCGTGCTGGGGCACGAGGGCGCCGACGCGGTCGACCCCGACCGCGACTTCCTCGAGTCCGGGTTCGACTCGCTCTCCGCGATGGAGCTGCGCACCGCGCTCAACGCCGCCACCGGCCTCAAGCTGCCCACCATGGCGGTGTTCGAGAGCAAGAACCCCGCCAGCCTGGCCCGCCTCCTCACCGACGAGCTGGCCTCGGCGGCGGCCCCCGCCGCCACGGCGGCCGGGCCGGAGGACGGCGCTGACGAGACCGTCACCGAGCTGTTCCGGCGCGCCGTGCGGGCCGAGGACGGCGCGGGCGCGATCAGGCTGCTCTCGGCGGTCGCCGCCCTGCGGCCCACGTTCGCCTCGCCCGACGACCTCGACCGCGCACCCGGGGCCGTGCGGCTCGCCGAGGGCCCAGGCCGCACCCGGCTGATCTGCCTGGCCACGCCCATGGCGGGCGGCGGCGTGCACCAACACGCCAGGCTGGGCTCGGAGTTCCGCGACATCAGGCCCGTCTCGGCGATGCCGCTGCCCGGCTTCCAACGGGGCGAGCCGCTGCCAGGCTCGACCGACGCGCTCGTGCGGGTGCTCGGCGAGGCCGTGCTCGCGGCGGCCGATGGCGAGCCGTTCGCGCTGCTCGGCTACTCGTCGGGCGGCATCATCGCCCACGTTCTCGCGCGCCACCTGGAGGAGACGGTGGGCACCCCGCCCGCGGGGCTGATCCTGATCGACACCTTCCGCGTCGATGACACCGCGATGGACGTCGGCTTCGACCGCCTCATGGGGGAGGTGCTCGCGATGGAGTCCACGTTCGGCCGCTATGACGCGACGCGGCTCTCCGCGATGCCGCACTACTTCACCGTGCTCGAGGGCTTCGACCCCGTGAGGCTGGCCGCGCCCACCCTGTTCGTCCAGGCGGCCGAGCCGTTCATCGCGCCGCCCGACGGCGTCGACCCCGCCGAGATGCGGGCCAAGCCCTGGGACCCCGAGCACACCCTGCGCACCGTGCCGGGCCACCACTTCACGCTCGGACAACAGGACGCCCCGACGACCGCCCGCGTCATCGAGGAATGGCTGGAGGCGCTGGGCTGACGCATCGCCGATGCCCGGCCTGCGTCCGCCCCGTCCCCGCCCCCTGCCCGACCCGGAACCGCTGCCCGAGAAGGACCCGAACCGAGGGATTGAACAGATGGCGCCCACGCACACGGTCAAGGGAACCGTTCCCTTCCGTGACTACGAGACCTGGTACCACATCACAGGAAGGGCCGACACGGACCTCCCGGCCCTCGTCGTCGTGCACGGGGGCCCCGGGTCCACCCATGACTACCTGATCGGCCTGACCGCGTTCGCCGAGACCGGAGGGCCCGTGGTGCTCTACGACCAGCTCGGCAACGGGGGGTCCACCCATCTCCCCGACGCGGACCCGGAGTTCTGGACCCCCGAGCTGTTCGACGACGAGCTGCACAACCTCCTGGACCGCCTCGCCATCGCCGACGACTACATCCTGTTCGGGCAGTCCTGGGGTGGGATGCTGGCCGCCCGGCACGCCGCGGAGCGCCCCGCGGGCCTGCGCGGCCTCGTCATCGCCAACTCCCCGGCGTCCTACCCCCTGTGGCTCTCCGAGATGGACGTGCTGCGCGCCCAGCTCCCGCCCGGCGTCGACGAGACGCTGCGCCGCCACGAGGCCGCGGGCACCACCGACGCCGACGAGTACCTGGAGGCGATGCTCGTCTTCTACGCCCGGCACGTCTGCCGCCTGGACCCCTGGCCCGCCGAGATGATGGCCTCCTACATCGAGGCGTTCGCCGACCCCACGGTCTACCGCACGATGAACGGGCCCAACGAGTTCCATGTCATCGGCACCCTCCGCGACTGGGGGGTGATCGACCGCCTGCCCGACATCGAGGTGCCCACCCTCGTCATCTCGGGGCGGCACGACGAGGCCACCCCGGTCACGGTGCGCCCGTTCCACGAGCTCATCCCGAACGCCCGCTGGGAGATCTTCGAGAACTCCAGCCATGTGCCGCACCTGGAGGAGCCCGAGCGGTTCCGCGAGGTGCTGGGCGCATTCCTTGACTCGGTCGGCGCGGTCGGCGCGCGGACCACGACGGTGAGCGGAGGCTGAGACGACGGTGGATGCCAAGGTCGAGGAGATCGTCGAGGCGCTGCGCGGCCAACTCGTCGAGAACGAGCGGCTGCGACGGGACAACGAGAGCCTGCGCGCCGCCGCGGACGTGGCCACCGAGCCCATCGCCATCGTCGGCATGGCCTGCCGCTTCCCCGGCGGCGCCGACTCACCCGAGGCGCTGTGGGCGCTGGTCGACGAGGGCAGGGACGCCATAGGCCCCTTCCCCGTCGACCGCGGCTGGGACCTGAGCACGCTGTACGACCCCGAGCCGGGAAAGCCGGGCAAGAGCTATGTCCGGCACGGCGGATTCCTGCACGAGGCGGGGGAGTTCGACCCCGAGTTCTTCGGGATCAGCCCGCGCGAAGCCCTCACCATGGACCCTCAGCAGCGGCTCCTGCTGGAGATCACGTGGGAGGCGATGGAGCGCGCGGGCATCGACCCGTTGGCGCTGCGCGGAAGCCGCACGGGCGTCTTCGCGGGCGCGATGTACCACGACTACGGCATCACCAGCAGCGACGGCAGCCTCGTCTCGGGCCGCGTCGCCTACACCCTGGGCCTCGAAGGCCCCGCGGTCACGGTCGACACCGCCTGCTCGGCCTCGCTCGTGGCGTTGCAGTGGGCCTCGCAGGCGCTGCGCTCGGGGGAGTGCACCCTGGCGCTCGCGGGCGGGGTGAGCGTCATGGCAACGCCCGAGACCTTCATCGAGTTCAGCGAGCAGCGCGGCCTCTCGCCCGACGGCCGCTGCCGCTCGTTCGCCGCGTCGGCCGACGGCACGGGCTGGGGCGAGGGCGCGGGAGTGCTGCTCCTGGAGAAGCTGTCGGACGCGCGCGGGAACGGGCACCCCGTGCTCGCGGTCGTGCGCGGCTCGGCGGTCAACCAGGACGGCGCGTCCAACGGGTTCACCGCGCCCAACGGCCCATCCCAGCGCCGGGTCATCCAACGCGCGCTGGCCACCGCCGGGTTGACGCCCGCCGACATCGACGTCGTCGAGGGGCATGGCACCGGCACCTCCCTCGGCGACCCCATCGAGGCGCAGGCGCTGCTCGCCACCTATGGCCGCGACCGCGACGAGCCGCTGTGGCTCGGGTCGATCAAGTCCAACATCGGGCACGCCCAGGCCGCGGCGGGCGTGGCGGGCATCATCAAGATGGTCGAGGCCATCAGGCGCGGCGTCCTGCCCAAGACCCTGCACGTCGACGAGGCCACGCCCCAGGTCGACTGGGACGCGGGCAACGTCCGCCTGCTCACCGAGGCCAGGGCCTGGCCCGCGACCGGGCGCCCGCGCCGGGCCGCCGTCTCGTCGTTCGGCGTCAGCGGCACCAACGCCCATGTGATCATCGAGCAGGCGGAGTTGGCGGCCGAGCCCGAGGCGCCGCGCCCCGCGCCCGGCACCCCCGTGCCCGTGCCGCTGCCGCTCTCGGCCTCGACCGAGACCGCGCTGCGCGCCCAGGCCGGGCGGCTGGCCGGGCATCTGCGGGCCACGCCGGGCCTGGACCCCGTGGACCTGGGCTTCTCCCTCGCCACCGCCCGCGCCGCCCTCGCCCGCCGCGCCGTCGTCGTCGGCCATGACCGCGACGAACTGCTGGGCGCGCTCGACGCGTTGGCGGACGCCGCCCCCGTCCCAGGCCCCGCCCGCTCAACCGGGCTCACGGCGTTTCTTTTCACCGGGCAGGGCAGTCAACGCCTCGGCATGGGACGGGAGTTGTATGAGGCGTTTCCGGTGTTCGCGGGGGCGTTCGACGCGGTGTGTGCCGCGCTGGACCTGCCGCTGAAGGATGTGGTGTGGGGCGGGGACGCGGAGGCGTTGAACCGGACCGAGCACACCCAGCCCGCGATCTTCGCGCTCGAAGTGGCGCTGTTCCGGCTCGTTGAATCCTGGGGAATCCGCGCGGACTTCGTCGCCGGGCACTCGATCGGCGAGCTGGCCGCCGCGCACATCGCCGGGGTGCTCACCCTTGAGGACGCCGCCACGCTGATCACCGCGCGCGGACGGCTCATGGCCGCGCTGCCGCCGGGCGGCGCGATGGTGGCCGTCGAGGCCACCGAGGCCGATGTGGCCCCGCTCCTGGGCGAGGGCGTCGGCCTCGCGGCCGTCAACGGCCCGTCCTCCGTGGTGCTTTCGGGCGCCGATGACGCCGTCACCGCGGCCGTTGAACGCCTCGCCGAACGCTGTGGCCCGCGCAGGACGAACCGCCTCAAGGTCTCCCACGCGTTCCACTCGCCGCTCATGGACCCCATGCTCGACGACTTCCGCCGCATCGCGGAGTCGGTCACCTACGCGGAGCCGAGCGTCCCCGTGATGGCGAGCGGCGATGTCACCACCGCCGCCTACTGGGTGGGGCACGTCAGGGACACCGTCCGCTTCGCCGACGCCGTGACCCGGCTTGAGGCCGAAGGCGTCACGCGCTACCTGGAGTTGGGCCCCGACGGCATCCTCACCGCCATGGCACGCCACTGCCTGACCCGCACCGCCGAGACCGCCGTGCTCGTCCCCGCCCTGCGCCGCCGCGAGCGCGAGCCCGTCGCCGCTCTCACCGCGATGGGCGGCCTGCACGCCGCGGGCCTGCGCGTCGACTGGAACGCCGTCTTCGCCGGGCGCGGCGCGCGCCGCGTCGACCTGCCCACCTACCCGTTCCAGCGCGCCCGCTACTGGCTCGACAAGCGCGGCATGGGCGGCGACGTCGCGTCCGCGGGCCTGGAGCGGCCCGACCACCCGCTGCTCGGCGCGATGGTGCGGCTGCCGGGCTCCGACGGCGTGGTGTTCACCGGGCGGCTGTCCCTGGGCGCCCAGCCCTGGCTCGCCGACCACACCGTGCTCGGCACGACGCTGCTGCCCGGCACCGCCCATGTCGAGCTGGCCGTGCGCGCGGGCGACCAGGTCGGCTGCCGCCGCGTCGAGGAACTCACCCTGGGCGCGCCCCTGATCCTGCCCGAGCACGGCGGAGTCCACATCCAGGTCGCCGTCGAGGCGCCCGACGCCTCGGGCCGCCGCCGCGTGGCCGTGTACTCGCGCGCGGACGACGCCCCGCTCGACCACGAGTGGGTCGCGCACGCCGAGGGAACGCTGGCCCCCGACGCCGCCGAGCCATCCGCCGACCTCGCGGCCTGGCCGCCCCGCGACGCCGAACCCCTGCCGGTCGACGGGCTCTACGAACGCCTCAGCTACGGGCCGACGTTCCACGGGCTGCGCGCGGCATGGCGGCGCGGCGGCGACGTGTTCGCCGAGATCGCCCTTCCCGAGGGCGTCGACGCCGCCCGCTTCGGCCTCCACCCCGCCCTGCTCGACTCGGCGTTGCACGCCCTTGACCTCACGCACGAGGACGCGACGCTGCTGCCGTTCTCCTGGGCCGATGTCACCCTCCATGCCGAGGGCGCCACCGCGGCCCGCGTCCGGCTGCGCGTCGGGGCCGATGGCACCGTGGCGTTGGAGCTGGCCGACGTCACGGGCACGCCCGTCGCCTCGGTCGGCGCGCTCGCGCTGCGCCCCGCCTCCGCCGAAGGGCTCGCCCTGGCCTCGGCCCGCGTCGCCGACGCCCTCTTCCACGTGGAGTGGGTCCCCGCGGCCAAGAGCCCCGCGCCCGCGGGCGGCGCCGTCGGCGGCGGCGCCATCGGTGAGGCCGAGGTGATCGTCCACCGCTGCCCGCCCACCGCAGGCGACATCCCGACCGCGGTGCGCGCGGCCACGAACGGCGCGCTGGAGGCCGCCAAGGCCGCGCTCGAAGGCGATGCCACCCTGGTCGTCCTCACCTGCGGCGCGACCGAGGGCACCGACCTCGGCCACGCCGCCGTGCGCGGGCTGATCGCCGCCGCCGCCGCGGAGAACCCAGGGCGTTTCGTCCTGGTCGACACCGACACCGACACCGACACCGACACCGCCGATGCCGACATCGACCCGGGCGCCGCCGTCGCCATCGGCGAGCCCGAGCTGCGCGTCATCGGCGGCGAGATCCTGGTGCCACGGCTGGCCCGGGTGCCGCTCGGCACGGACGCCCCCGTCTGGGACCCCGAACGCGCCGTCCTGATCACGGGCGGCACCGGCGCCCTCGGCGCCGCCGTCGCCCGCCACCTCGCCACCCGGCACGGCGTGCGGCGGCTCCTCCTCACCGGGCGCCGCGGACCCCAGGCGCCGGGCGCCGCCGAACTCGTCGACGAGCTGACCGCGTTGGGCGCCGACGCCGAGGTGGTCGCGTGCGACGCGGCGGACCGCGACGCCCTGGCCGCGCTGCTCGTCGGCCGCACCATCGGCGGAGTCGTGCACGCCGCGGGCGTCCTCGACGACGGCGTGCTCGCTTCGCTGACGCCCGAGCGCGTCGACCGCGTGCTGCGCCCCAAGGTGGACGCCGCCTGGCACCTGCACGAGCTGACCCGCGACATGGGGTTGACGGCGTTTGTGCTCTTCTCGTCCGTCGCGGCCGTCATCGGCGCGCCAGGGCAGGGCAACTACGCCGCCGCCAACGCCTGCCTCGACGCCCTCGCGCGCCACCGCCACGCCCACGGGCTGCCCGCCAAGGCGCTCGCCTGGGGCCCCTGGGCGGGCGGCGGCATGGCGGAAGGGCTCGACCAGGGCGGCATGCGTGCCCTCGCCCCCGAGGACGGGCTCGCGCTGCTCGATGCCGCGACGGGCGTCGCCGAACCCGCGCTCGTGCCCGTCAGGTTCGACCTGGCGGCCATCGACGCGCCACCGCCGCTCCTGCGCGGCCTCGTGCGCGGCAGGGCGCGCCGCGTCGTCGACGGCGCCGCGCCCGCGAACGACGCCCTGCGGCAGCGGCTGGCCGGGCTCACCGACGAGGAGCGCGCCGCCGAGCTCGTCGACATCGTCCGCTCCCAGGCCGCCATCGTCCTGCGCCACACAGGGGCCGAAGCCATCGGCCCCGACCGGAACTTCCGCGACCTCGGGTTCGACTCGCTCACCGCGATCGAGCTGCGCAACCTCCTGGCCGCCGCCGCTGGCCTGCGGCTGCCCGCCACCCTCGTGTTCGACTACCCGACCCCCGAGGACCTGGCGCGGCACCTCCTCGGTCAGCTGTCCGGCGCCGTCGGGGAAACCGCCGCCAGGGTCGCCGCCGCCCCCGCGGACGACGAGCCGATCGCGATCGTCGCGATGGCCTGCCGCTTCCCCGGCGGCGTTGACTCGCCCGAGGGGCTGTGGCGGCTGGTCGACGAGGGCGTTGACGCGGTGTCGGAGTTCCCGGCCGACCGCGGCTGGGACACCGAGGGCATCTACGACCCCGAGCCGGGCAAGCCGGGCAAGACCTATGTGCGCGACGGCGGATTCCTGTACGGCGCGGGCGAGTTCGACGCCGACTTCTTCGGCATCAGCCCGCGCGAGGCCCGCGACATGGACCCACAGCAGCGGCTGCTGCTCGAAGTGTCGTGGGAGGCGCTGGAGCGCGCCGGGATCGCCCCCACCGCGTTGAAGGGCAGCCCGACGGGCGTGTTCGCCGGGGTCATGTACCACGACTACGCGGGCGGTGGCGGTGGCGGCAGCCTCGTCTCGGGCCGCGTCGCCTACACCCTGGGCCTGGAAGGGCCCGCGGTGACCGTGGACACCGCATGCTCGTCGTCGCTGGTCGCGCTGCACTGGGCGGCGCAGGCGCTGCGCTCGGGCGAGTGCTCGCTCGCCCTCGTGGGCGGCGTGACCGTCATGGGAACGCCGCAGACGTTCATCGACTTCAGCGAGCAGCGCGGCCTGGCCCCCGACGGCCGCTGCAAGTCCTTCGCGGACGCCACGGACGGCACGGGCTGGGGCGAGGGCGCCGGGATCCTCGTGGTCGAGCGCCTGTCGGAGGCGCGCCGCAACGGCCACCCCGTGCTCGCGGTGGTGCGCGGCAGCGCCCTGAACCAGGACGGCGCGAGCAATGGCCTCACCGCGCCCAACGGCCCCTCCCAACAGCGCGTGATCACCCAGGCGTTGGCCAACGTGGGCCTGACCGCCGCCGATGTGGACGCGGTCGAGGCGCATGGCACGGGAACGACGCTCGGCGACCCGATCGAGGCGCAGGCGCTGCTTGCCACCTATGGCCAGGGCCGCCCCG
>NZ_QEST01000202.1 GCF_003311645.1 Streptomyces sp. PT12
CCAGTGGGGCCACTTCACGTTGCCACGGTGGAGCCCACAGAAGTGCTTACAGACAGTCGTCCCGGGTGGTGAGTTGAGACCCCCCGGTGGGGGCGATGAGGACTCTCTCCCAGGTAGGCGGTGGTGCCGCCCTGACTGGGTTGAGACCCCCGGTGGGGGCGATGAGGACGCACGGTGGATGAGTGGGCCCCCACATGGCCCTACGGGTTGAGACCCCCGGTGGGGGCGATGAGGACGCCGGAGACGATCGCCTGGCCGATCGACCTGAACCAGTTGAGACCCCCGGTGGGGGCGATGAGGACGGGAGCCCGAAGCGCTGCGCGACGCGGCGGGGCGCAAGTTGAGACCCCCGGTGGGGGCGATGAGGACTTTCGGCACGATGCCCCTTTCGGAACGGATCGAAGAGTGTTGAGACCCCCGGTGGGGGCGATGAGGACAAGGTCAAGGAACCGACCCACTCCTACAGCTCCAGGTTGAGACCCCCGGTGGGGGCGATGAGGACAGCACGACGAGGGTGAGGACCGCGACCCCGCCACCGGGTTGAGACCCCCGGTGGGGGCGATGAGGACCCCAGTGTGAAGATGCACGTCGTGCGATGCCTCGGCGGGGTGGGTGGGCGTGGTTTTTCAGTGGACCTGCGGTTGTGTTGGTGAGGTCGGTGTGGCGCTGAAATGCGGGGTCACAGGACGTCGGTGGGGGGCGGCTCGGTGGCTCCCCATTCGAGGCGCTGGGGCTTTGTGCCGGGCGGGAACGTGTAGACGAGGACATTGTCGTAGGTGAGGTCGAGGACGTTCTCGACCATCGCTTGAAGGCGGCGGAGTTGGGCTTCGGTGAGTTGACCTTCGAAGACGCTGCGTTGGACGCGGTGGAGGTACTTGCGGCAGGTGCGGAGGATTTTGGCGTTGCGTTGGGTGGCGGTGTCGTAGACGACGATGACGTGCACGTGCTGTCACCACCAGATGCGGAACGGCTTGTAGGGGGTCCCTTCGAGGCAGTGGCGGGTCAGGGCCAGTGCGTCGAGGTAGATGAGTTCCTCGTATGCGACGGGTCGGCCGAGGGCACGGTGGGCGATGGTGGTGCCGAGTTCGTTGCGGACGGTTTCGACGACGAGTTTGCGGCCCGCTTCGCTGAGCATCGCCTGGTGGGTGTCCTGGTCGAAGTGGTGTTCCTTGAGCTGTTTACGGGCCGCCATGCGCAGGAGAAGGCGTTCGGAGAAGAGGGGTTTGAACATCTCGGCGAGGTCGAGCGCGAGGGAGTGGCGCTGGCGTTCCATGCTGCTGTGCAGGAACGCGATGCCGGTGTGGAGTGGGGTGAGGCGGATGGCGGACAGGACGCGGGAGTAGACGATGCCGTTGACGTAGCTGATGAAGGCGTTGCCCGCGTTCTTGGGGGGTCGGCGGCTGCGTCCGTTGAGCTGGAGCCAGTCGGGGAGTTTGGTGTCGATGACGTCCCAGGCGCTGCGGCGGAAGGTGCCCTCGACGCCCATGAGGTGGGCTGGTGACTCGGCGTCGTGGAGGGCGTTCTGGAGCGCGGTGTAGGGCCGTTTGAGGAGGGTGCGGTCGGTGACGCGGCGGACATTGAAGGCGCAGGCGTCGACGATGCGGCGGGCGATGTCGGTGGCCTTGGCGGTGTCTTGGGCGATGCGGGCCTGGGCGAGGACGGTCTGGCCCGAGGTGCTGGTGTCGGAGGTGAGGAGGGATCCGGCGTAGTCGCCGTAGTGGCTGAGGAGGTGGACGTTGATGCGGTGGCGGTTGAGGAGGGCGACGACGGAGGTGTTGATGTCGGTTTCGGCGCAGGCCACGATGTCGCGGACATCGGTGATGGGGATGTGGACGTGGGAGGCGTCGGCGCGTTCGATGAGCAGGGAGTCGTCCTTGCGGCGAATGCGGGTGGGCGTGGTGAGCCAGTAGGTCCTGGTGGCGGTGGGCATCTCATTCGGTCCAGCAGTAGTCGGTGAAGGAGCATCCGCGGCAGCGGCTTCGGGCTAGCCGGTCGGGGGATGCGGGTGTCGCGGCGATGTCCAGGACAGCGGTGATGTCGGCCTCGGCCTGGGCGGCGGCCTCGGGGGTGTAGGGGTGGCGGTGGGTTCGCCGGGTGGCCGGGTAGTGCAGGACGGCGCCTTGGACGTCAATGCCGAGGACGTGGAGGCGGTGGCAGTAGTGGCGTCCTTGTGCCTCGTCGGCGAGGGTGGGACGGGTGGACGACTTGACTTCGTGGACCCACTGCTGGCCGTCGATGAAGTCGAGCTTGGCGGCGCCGAGGTCGATGGGGGTGGTGCGGGTGTAGCTGGTGTCGTGGACCGCTTCGCCGAGCCGGACGGATGCGCTGAGGTGTTCGGGCCGGATGCCGCGGAGGTAGAGCCACAGTTGGCGTGGGCAGTGGTAGAGATACTTGATGTGGACGCCGCCGACGTCCTCCCGGCTAATCACACCAGCTCCCCCAGCCGGTAGGCGCTGGAATGGTCGCGGCGTACGGAGATGAGGCCGTGGGCGGGGTGGTACTCGCCGTCGACGACGCGGACGCGCAGTCTCTTGTCCCAGCGGGGGAGCTTGGTGCCCCAGTAGGGCATGGGAATGAGGTAGTCGCTGGCCAGCAGGCGGCCGGGGGCGCCGTCGGCGAGGGCGAGGGCGTCCGCGTAGTCGTCGCGGTCGGTTTCCAGGATGGCCTCGACGCCTTCGAACTGCGCGTCGAATGATTCGGTCAGCTGGGAGCGGTCGTCGAAGGGGTAGCGGAACGTCAGAAAGTGCTGGGTGAAGTGGTTCAGGTGGTGTTCGACGTCGCTTCGCCAGGTGTCGCCCCACCGGCTGCGGTAGACGGTGTCGAGCCATTGCGTGATGGCGCGTTCGTCGATGGCGTCGCCTTCGTGGCCGGTGAGGAGAGACCAGGCCAGTTGGGTGGGTTCGGCGGCGTAGACGCCGTCGGCCCAGACGGTGTCGCCGCTGCCCGGGCGGGTGGCGTAGTCGGGGTGGTGGAAGATCACCGGGGCTGGCTGGCGGTGGCCGAGTCGGTTGACGCGGCCGATGCGCTGGAGGAGGGCTTCGAGGTCTGCGGCCGAGGTGTGGCACAGGTCCATGTCGAGGTCAAGGGAGACTTCGAGGGCTTGGGTGCCCACGAGGAGACCAGCGCGGCGGAGTTTGCCGGTGCCGAAGCGATCATGGATGGCCTTCTCGATTCCGTTCCGGTGGCTGCGACGGAAGCGTGAGTGCAGCAGGAACGCTGAGTGCTTGCCGTGCAGGCTTTCGCATATCGGCGCCAGGGCTTCGTAGAGGGCGATGGCGTGGCGCACGTTGTTGGCTACGACCAGTACCGAGCGGCCCTCGGTGAGGCGTTCGGCAATCTCCTCGACAGAGGCGGGGTCGGTGAGGTGGCGCTGGCGGGTGTGCAGGATATGGCGACGGGGCGCGTGCGCCGTCGGGGGAGGCTCGACGAGGGTGACGTTGTTCCTGCCGAGGACGTCGTAGACGAATTCCTGGAGAGCTGTAGGCAGGGTCGCGGACATGACCGCGATGCGTCCGCCGAGTTCGGACCAGAAGCGCATCATCGCGAGGATCATGCCGAGGCGCCTTGCGTCGTAGGCGTGCAACTCGTCGAGGATGAAGACCGAGTTGGCACTGTCGGTGAGAATGCCGGAGTGAGTCGCACCGGCGAGGGCGCCGCGCAGCAGCTGGTAGGGGGTGCCGACGCGGAACAGCTCGCGGAAGTCTTTGGTGGCTAGGGCACGGGCATGGGCCTTGGTCGCCGCGTCGACCCGTTCCTCGTCGTCCGCGCCCTCATGGCTGGCGCACTCGTCGGCGAGGGCGTGTGCCAGGTGGTAGGAGGCGGCCTTGGAGTGGAGAACTCCGATGCCCTCCTCGGTGCCGAACTCCTCGGTCAGCCGGTCCGCGGTGGCGTTGATGCTGGTGAGGTACGGCAGTAGGTAGAAGACACGAGGTGTGCCGCCGCTGGCCGCTGCGAGGTCGGTCATCTGGGCGACCGACCACAGCAGGGCGGCCTCGGTCTTGCCGCTGCCGGTCCAGGAGCGCAGCAGCAGGTGCCCACGCGCCTCGGCCGCATACCGCTGCTGTGGGCGCAATTCCGCGCCCTCGGTGGCGAGTCGACGCTCCAGCTGAGCCGGATAACCCGGGGTGAGGGGATGCTGGATGTCCAGGGAGCGGTGGCCGGAGGAGAGGTGGTCGGCCATGGTCAGGGCGCCGAGCAGCAGAACGGCCGTGCGCCCCTCCGCCGCCCCGGAGGCATCCAGGCTCCACCGGTCGTGGAGTCGTTCGAACAGTTGGTACGCGGACCTGGTCAGCGTCTCGATATCCGGCCGGGGGGCGCTGGGCTCGGTCGGCAGGTCGTAGCGGCGGCTGGTGGTGTGCAGCCACTCCATCAGTTCGGTGAGGCGGTCTTGGTCGGCGGGGGCGAACTTGGCGAGGAAGTCGGCGGGTCCGTCACCCTCGTACAGGTGGAACAGCGGTGCTTTCCGCGCGCCGCTTGTGCCGGTGAAGGGGCGGTGGTGAGCGGCGACCAGCGCGGCGACCCACATCACGTCATCGGCCGGAAGGTGGTCGAGCAGCAGGTCGACAAAACCGAGGGAGAGGGTCTCGTGTCGTTCCCCCCAAGGGGTGGCGTTTTCGTCGGTGTTGTTGATCATGCGCTGGAATCCGGTGGAGAGCTTGCCGGTGTCGTGGAGCAGGGCTGCAAGCTCCACCCAGGTCCAGAAGGCCGGTGGGGTGTTCGGGACGCGTCCGATGCGGCGCCGGATGGCGCTCGCGGCCAGCAAGGTGTTCTCCAAATGGTCAGTCAGCGGCTCTCCGCAGGGCTCGCCCTTCTGGCGGCTCTTGGCGCGCAGCACTTTCACCACAGTACGAATCCCTTCAGGCGGCGGTGGCGAGCTGCTTGGGGTGCACGGGCGGCAGCAGAAGGACCGCCTGCCCCGACTCGGTAGCCAGGCAGGAGGCGATGTGGGCTCGCGCGCCGCCGCTTGAGTAGCGGTACGCGTCCTGCCGAAAGCGGTCACGGCCGGTGGAGATGGCGGTCGTCAGCAGCAGTTGGGTGCCCAACACACCCTCGGTCTCGGCGAGGACGATGGCGTGCCCCTGTCGGCCGCCTCCGCTGGCCAGCTCAACGCGGTTTGTCCGGACGGTGACGAGGTCCTGGCTGCGTCCCAGCCGCAGAGGCCAGACAGGTCGGCGCAGCGCGTTCTCCCAGAGGTCCAGGTCTGCGGTCAGCCACAGGGTCAGCGTCGTGTGGGCGAGGAATTCCCGGTCCTTGATGGTGATGTTGGTCGGCGTGCCCGGCGCACCCTCGGGGTGGTAGGTCTCCAGGTCGACGCCCGCACCGTCGGCCATGAAGGTCATGGCGAAGCGCGTCTGGTCCGGGACCTGGTCCCAGCCTCCGACCGACGCGGCCAGCATGCCACCGACGGTGGACGGCGGTGGGCATGGTAGGTGGACCTGCATCCCGGCGTAGAGCGGGTTGCGGAAGCTGACGATCGGCGCGGTGATGCTCACTTCCAGGGCTTCCGGCATGGGGCGCTCCCTCGCGATGGTTTGGAGTCGGGTGGTGAGTGCTTCCCCTGCGGAGGGGCGATGACGTCGTTGTCGCGACGGTCAGGGGGAGCTCCTCCGGGTCGTCTGGTCGTCGAACCAGTCGTCGTGATCGCCGTCCTCGAACTCGTCGGCGAGCGTGGTGAGGATGGTGCGGGGGTGCCCCAGGACCACCTTTCCCTCCTGGATCAGGTCCGCCAGGTCGGACTGGGCGCGTTCGCGCTGGCCGCCGAGGAATCCCGGGGCCCAGCCGATGCGCACCGTCCCCTCCAACTCGTCCGCCCACGCCTCGATCTCCTGGCGCAGTACGTCGACATCGAAGAACGTCGCACGCTCCCGATTCCGGACCACGCGGGTGAACGGATTGGTGCCGCCCTTGATGGGTGCGAGGATCAGCAGTCCCGGGGTGCGGTCGCCGTAGTGGGCCGACCACTTCGCGCCGCCCTTGACCGCGGCCATCGTCCGGAGCAGCACGGCGACCCGCCGCCGCCGCTCCGCCAGGGGAAGGCGCACACACTCAAGGCCCCGCAGCGAGACCTTCTCCCCGTTCTTCTCCAGTACGCCCTGCGCGACCTCGCCCGGAAGAGCGGGCTTGACGGACCTCCCGCCGACCTCGAACGTGCCCACCCGCGGCAGGTCCAACAGCAGGTCACCCGCAAGGTTCGCGGTGTACATCTCGTGCTCGTGGATCACCGGGTGCTCGTCAGGACCGAAGCCGCGGCTCATCGTCCCGAAGTCCATCTGCGGTCGATTGGGTACCACCGCGACCAGCGTGCCCGTCGCCAGCACGGTGTCCCGCATGAACGTCTTGGATTCGCCCTTCTTGGCCCCCGGGGCGTCGGACTTGACCGCGATCATGTAGCCGAAGAGATCGTCGTCCAGGAACTGGTCCGGGCGGCCGTTCGTGTACGCCTGCTGCTTCTTGCCCTCCCCGCTCCTGATCACCGGCGAGGTCGGCTCATCGGCCGGAAGGCTGTCGCGGAGCCAGCGCCGGGACGCCTGCGCCGACACATAGGGGTAGACATCGCCGCTGCTGACCTGGAACTGCTTCACCACGCCCCGGTTGTCCACCCCCCTCCCGTTGTTCGGTGCCCCGGCCTTGATCTCCAGCACGCTCTGTCCCACCAGGAATGTCATCAGTCCGTCCCGTCCGTGTTGTCGGCCGCCTCGACCGTGTCCTTCATCTCGTCCATCTCTTCCTGGCTCCCTCGAGGCCGCCACTCCCGCCGGATCAGCTCCTCGATCACGGCGAAGACCAGCAGCCGCCGCCACCGCCACGTGCGTTCGTCCTCGAACAACAGCCGGTACTCGTAGACCGGCAACAGGGGCGGATCCTCCTTCTTGCGCTCGCGCAGCAGCCAGTCCACCGACTTCGAACGGAACCAGCCGTGCAGGTCACCGCCCTTGTTGTTCGCACGGATGAACTCGTTGAACGGGCCGGGCCTGTCGTCCCGCCCCACGAGGTCGGCGACCCGCCCCGCCAGCTTCTTGACGCGCTCGACGTCCTTGTCCTCCATGAACAGCACCTCTTGGCAGTAGGAATACAGAACCGTGCCGAGCGCGGGGTCGACAGGAGGAAGCAGCCGCTGCGGCGACATCCGCCCCAGCAGGTGCCCGACGGCGAAGTCGACGACCGCGCCCGGATCGCTGAAGGCCCGTTTCGCGAGGAATGCCTCACCTGGCACCTGCGGCGTCCCCTGCGTCTCCACCAGCGCCCGATATCCAGCGTCAAGCGCCGTGTTCCTCGTGGACCGCAGCCACTCTGCGACCGGCTGCTCCATCTCCTGAACGATCAGCACCTGCTCCTTGTTGGAGTTGGACAGTGCCATCAACTCCACCGGCGCCCGCACGCGATGCTCGTAGGCGCGGACCGCCTTGAGTACGGCGTGCTCCCGCTGATAAGGGCTCGGCTTGACCCCCTTGGGCATGGCGGCCTTGGCCGCCCGCTGCGTCCTGTCGACGGCCCGGAAGGTCACCGCCTTCAGGAACCGGTCGTCCCAGGAATGCACCACGGTCGCACGTCCGCCGGAAAGAACAGCTCCATAGGGGAACGCCCACAGACTCGCCAGGCACGGATAGCACAAGGGGGTGCCCTCATGCCCGGGGGCGGTCGTGTTCCGGTGGGCCACGCTCGCACCGAGGGGGATGTCCACCTTGCCGAACCAGCCGCAGGCCGCCCGGCCGCAGTACGTGCACGGTGCGTCCAGCAACTCCTCCGGCTCGGGCGCCGCACGCCAGGCCCGAATCGCCAGCATGCGCTCCTCCTCCGACTGCTTGCGGCGATTGGTCGGGTTCAAGGACGAGTTGGGCCACAGCATGTAACTCGCGCTCAGCCAGAACCCACCCGGATCCCCGGCGTTCGCCACGACCCGGGTGGCGACCAAGTCCTGCGTCATGGACTCGACCGCCCCGAGAAACATCCTGGACGTGAGTTCCTCCGGATGATCCGCACCCCCCATGCACGCCAAGGCGAAGGCCCCCACCCGCTGCAGCGGACTCGCGGTCAGCCGCACGGACCACTCGGCGAGGGTGCTCTCCGCGGTCACAGCGCGATCCACCCCATCCCGGCGGAGTTGGCCTGACCGAGCCCCCAGCAGTGCAACGCCGACAACGTCTCCGGCGTCCCGGACACCACCACCTCGACGCACGCTCCGGGCTTCTTCCCCCCACCGCCGCCGCTCGCTGCCACGGCGAAAGACCGCTTCGGCCCGACCCAGGTGACGGCCTCCAGCGTGAGGCCCGGATCCAGGCCGAGCGTCTCGGCCTTGCGCCGCAGGTTC
Source organism: Streptomyces sp. PT12 (assembly GCF_003311645.1). Taxonomy (GTDB): domain Bacteria; phylum Actinomycetota; class Actinomycetes; order Streptomycetales; family Streptomycetaceae; genus Streptomyces. The sequence continues at coordinate 8,309 of NZ_QEST01000202.1, forward strand.
CCCTGCATGAAGACGTCCCACTCCGGCTCACCTGGCAGACGCCACGCCTGACTCCTACTCCGCGCGCCCGTCTCGTCCCGTGCCGACGCCTTCATCACGACCGGCGTCGAGGTACGGAACACCGCCCGACCCGACGCGAACGACGGAGGCGCCACCGCCTCGACCCGGTCCACGATGAACGCGGTCGCCCCCCAGGCGATCACCGGCGTCGAGGCCAGGGTGGCGGCCCAACCCTCCACCACCGCCTGCAATGGACTCCCCAACTCGACGATGCCGGGACCCCCCGCCGCATACACCCCCCGCCGACGCCGCGCCGCGGGGAAGACCGGAGCGCCGTAGCCGAACGGCACCATCCCGTATGGCTTCCACCCCCTCTCGTGCAGTTGCGCCCCCAGCTCCGGCGCCCCGCGCTTCAACAGGTCGTAGCAGAAGGCCCGTCCGGGCCCCTGCACGTCCTCCCACGGCAATTCCGGCGCACTCGTATGGACGTGAACCCTCAACCGATGCATCGCACCTCCCCATTACCTCTCCAAACGACCGAAACATGCAGGTCAGGAGCCGTTGTCAGTGCCCCGTGTCAGATTGACGAAGCGAGCTACCGACCACTGACGGCTTTCTGCTGGAGACAGAAAGTACACACCTGAAGGCGGCGGAGCAAATCAAGTAGACTCCGACCAACAGCGGTTCAGGGCTGCCCCCACTATGCTCAGCGAACGTCATAGCCCCTCAGCGGGGACGCGTCTCGCGGCAGCCGCAAGGGGTCGCAACGAGTCGACTTGCTGCCGAGGTTCCACCACGGCACGACCTCATCGCCCCTACGAGGGGCCCTGACCATCCACGATATCGAAGGGCTGAACGGCACGCGATTTCAGCGACTCACCGCACCCACGAACACAACCGCCGACCCGCTGCAATCCCCAGACCTCCCACCCCGCCCAGACCTCAGTCGACCTGCATCTTCACAATGGGGTCCTCATCGTCCCCACCGGGGTTCGCAACAGCCTGGCGCCGCCGGCATCGACGTTCCCGACGAGATGTCCTCATCGTCCCCACCGGGGTTCGCAACGAGAAGCTGCTGGCCGGGTGGCGGGCGAGGGCGATCAGTCCTCATCGTCCCCACCGGGGTTCGCAACTTGAGGTCCCGCCAGGGGGTGTCCAGCGCGGCCGGGTGTCCTCATCGTCCCCACCGGGGTTCGCAACATAGTGAAGATGAGCCCTCAGCAGCGCCTGGCAGCCGTCCTCATCGTCCCCACCGGGGTTCGCAACACCAACGGCGCGGCCGCCAACTTCGCCCGGGGGTCGAGTCCTCATCGTCCCCACCGGGGTTCGCAACTCGGGGATGCCAAGGGCCTCAGCCTCGTCTGGAGTGTCCTCATCGTCCCCACCGGGGTTCGCAACCCGATTCGCTTCGGCTACTCGCTCGCGGTCATCGGGTCCTCATCGTCCCCACCGGGGTTCGCAACATGGCGCCGGCAACAACCACGACACCGAGACCTACTAGTCCTCATCGTCCCCACCGGGGTTCGCAACTCGATCTCCTCCATGACGCGGCCGACCTTCCGGCCGGAGTCCTCATCGTCCCCACCGGGGTTCGCAACCAGCATGCGGGCCAGTTCGTCGTCCATGTCGACCCGGCGTCCTCATCGTCCCCACCGGGGTTCGCAACAGGATGGCCACCACGTGGTCGACGGCGTCCTTGCCCGTCCTCATCGTCCCCACCGGGGTTCGCAACACGGCGCCCCGCGTCTGACCAGGCCCAGCGGCGGGTCCTCATCGTCCCCACCGGGGTTCGCAACGTGAGTGGGCCGTGCTCGGCTCCGGAGGCGCCAGCTCGTCCTCATCGTCCCCACCGGGGTTCGCAACGCGTCGCGGCGAGGGTGATGATCCCCGACGTGCCGTGTCCCCATCGTCCCCACCGGGGTTCGCAACGCACCACGGGCGCAGGCAAGTCGAGGGCGGTCCAGTCTGTCGGCGACGTGTGAATCGTGACCCACTTCCGACGGGTGAAAGGTGACCCCGCTGCGTTAGTTGATGTTGGTCATTCCCCGGTGTTGG
>NZ_QEST01000209.1 GCF_003311645.1 Streptomyces sp. PT12
ACCGACCCGCCAACGCCCGCAACCCCACATCCGAACGCCCCGAAAACGCCCACGGGACCGCCGGAGGCATCACCTCGGCAACGGGCTCCGGCGTCGAATCCTCCTGCGGGGCCTCCTCCAGGATGATGTGGGCGTTGGTGCCGCTGATGCCGAAGGAGGAGACGCCGGCCCGGCGAGGAGCGCCGGTCTCGGGCCAGGGCCTGGCCTCGGTCAGCAGCTCGACGGCGCCCGCGGCCCAGTCGATATGCGGGGACGGCTCCTCGACATGCAGGGTCTTGGGCAGCACCCCGTGCCGCATGGCCAGCACCGTCTTGATGACGCCGGCCACGCCGGCGGCGGCCGCCGCATGTCCGATATTGGACTTCACCGAGCCCAGCCACAGCGGACGGTCCGCGTCCCGGCCCTGACCATAGGTCGCCATCAACGCCTGCGCCTCGATCGGGTCACCGAGCGGGGTGCCCGTGCCATGCGCCTCCACCGCGTCGATATCGTCCGTGCCGAGCCCGGCGCTGGCCAACGCGGTCCGGATGACGCGCTGTTGGGAGGGACCATTGGGCGCGGTGAGCCCGTTGGACGCGCCGTCCTGGTTGACGGCCGAGCCCTTGACCACGGCCAGCACCCGGTGCCCGTTGCGGCGCGCGTCCGACAGCCGCTCAACCAGCAGGACGCCGACGCCCTCGGCCCAGCCCATGCCGTCGGCCTCGGCGGAGAACGCCTTGCAGCGGCCGTCGGTCGCCAGTCCGCGCTGCCGGCTGAACTCGGTGATGGCGCGCGGCGTGGACATCACGGTGACGCCGCCGGTGAGCGCCATATCGCATTCGCCGAGGCGGAGCGCCTGGGCGGCCTGGTGGAGTGCCACCAACGAGGAGGAGCAGGCGGTGTCGACGGTGACGGCCGGGCCCTCCAGGCCGAAGGTGTAGGCGACTCGGCCGGAGATCACGCTGGTGAGGCCGCCGGTGAGGGTGTAGCCCTCGACGCCGTGCGCCGCTGACTGCGACTGGGTGCCGTAGCCGGTGCTGGCGCCGCCGACGAAGACACCGGTGGTGCTGCCGCGCAGGGTGGCCGGATTGATGCCGGCCCGTTCGAAGACCTCCCAGGAGGTTTCCAGGAGCAGCCGCTGCTGCGGGTCCATGGCCAGCGCCTCGCGAGGCGAGATCCCGAAGAACTCGGCGTCGAACTCGGTGGCGTCGGGAACGAAGCCGCCGGCGGTCGAGTAGGTGGTGCCGGGGTGGTCGGGATCCGGGTGGTAGAGGCGTTCGATGTCCCAGCCCCGGTCGGTGGGGAAGCCGGAGACGGCGTCGCCGCCCTCGGCGACCAGCCGCCACAGGTCCTCCGGGGACCGCACCCCGCCCGGGTAGCGGCAGGCCATGCCGACGATGGCGATGGGCTCGTCATCGGCGAGGAAGGTCGCCGGGACGGGCGCGTTCTCGGCGCTGGCCGAGGCGCTTCGGCCGAGGAGCTGTTCCAGGATGTGCTCGGTGAGGGCGGTCGGGTTGGGGTGGTCGAAGACGATGGTGGTGGACAGCTGGACGCCGGTGACCTCGTTGAGCCGGTTGCGCAGTTCGACGGCGGTGAGCGAGTCGAAGCCGAAGTCCTTGAAGGCGCGGGCCGGTTCGACGGCGTCGGCGGTGGCGTGTCCGAGGACGGCGGCGGCCTGGGCGCGGACGATCTCCAGCACCTCGCGGCGCTGCTCGTCCGGGGTGCGGCCAGCGATCCTGCGGGCCAGCTCGGACCGGGGCTCGTCGGTGGTGTCGGTGCCGGCGAGCAGCGCGGCGACCTCGGGCAGGTCCTCGATCAGCGGGCGGCGCCGCGCCACGGTGAAGGTGGGGGTGAACACCTGCCAGTCCACGTCGGCGACGGCGACAAAGGTCTCGTCGTGGTCGAGCGCCTGGTGCAGGGCCAGGATGGCCAGGTCGGGCGCCATGGCGGGAACGCCCCGGCGGGCCAGCTCCTCGGCGGCGTCGCCGACGGCGGCGAGTCCGCTGCCGTACCAGGCGCCCCAGGCCACGGAGGTGGCGCGCAGGCCCTGGGCGCGGCGCCATTCGGCGAACGCGTCCAGATAGGCGTTGGCGGCGGCATAGGCGCCCTGTCCGCCGCTGCCCCAGACGCCCGCGTTGGACGAGAACAGCACAAAGGCTTCGAGGTCGTCGGGGAGCAGTTCGTGCAGGTTGCGGGTGCCGGTGATCTTGGGGGCGACGATGGCGTCGAACTCGTCGGGCGTGGTGTCGGCGAGCGGGGCGGTGGGTGCCACGCCGGCGGTGTGCACCACGGCGGCGATGTCGAGCCCTTCGAGGAGGGCGGCGAGCGCTTCGCGGTCGGCGACATCGCAGGCGGCGATGGTCACCCGGGCGCCCAACTCCTCAAGTTCCGCGGTGAGTTCGGCCGCGCCGGGGGCTTCGGTGCCGCGTCGGCTGGTGAGCACCAGATGCTCGGCGCCCTCGCGGGCCAGCCAGCGGGCGACATGGCCGCCGAGCGCGCCGGTGCCGCCGGTGATCAGCACGGTGCCGCGCGGGCGCCACGGGGTCTTCGCGATCCGTCCGCCGAGCGGGTCGCGGGCCATCCGGCGGGCCAACAACTGCCCGTCTTGGATGGCGAGTTGGTCTTCCTGGTCGATCCCGGCGAGCGCGGCGAGCACCTTGGTCCAGTCGGCTTCGCCGAGTTCGGCCGGCACATCGAGCAGCCCGCCCCAGCGGTCCGGGTACTCCAGCCCGACGACTCGGCCGAGGCCCCAGACCTGGGCCTGGTCGAGATCGGTGGCGCCCCGCACGGCGCCCCGGGTGACGAGCCACAACTGGGCGTCCAGGCCGGCCCGTTCCATCGCCTGGACGAGGGAGACGGTGGTGGCGGTGGAGCCGAAGAGCGACAGCACTCCGCTGATCGGGCCCTCGGGCAGGGTGTCGGCGGTGGCGGGGACCACGGTGGCGCCGGCGGCGGTCAGCCGTTCGGTCCAGGCCGCGGTGGTCTCGTCGTCCGCGCCGATCAGCGCCCAGGTGCCGCCGAGGGTGCCGACGGCCGAAGTGGTCAGCGGCTTCCAGTCGATCCGGTAGCGCCAGGAGTCGACGACGGTGCGCTGCCTGGTGTTCTCGCGCCAGCTGCTGAGGGTGCGCAACGCGTCCTCGTCCAGGCCGAGATCGCCGCGTTCCACGGCGGTCCAGAACTGTTCGTCGACCTCGCCCGCGGGCGCCGTCGGCGCGTCCAGCCAGTACCGTTCGCGCTGGAACGGGTAGGTGGGCAGGTCGAGTTGCTGGGCTTCGAGGTGCCAGTCGACGGGGAGCCCGGTGACAAACGCCTCGCCCAGGGAGAGCAGCAGGCGCGGCAGGCCGCCCTCGTCGCGGCGGAGGGTGCCGACCACGGTGGCGCCGGCGCCGGCGGACTCCACAGTCTCGCGGAGCGCCACGCCCAGCACGGGGTGGGCGGAGGTCTCGACAAAGGTGTTGAGGCCGTCGGCGAGCAGCGCGCGGGTGGCGTCCTCGAACCGCACAGTGTTACGCAGGTTGTCGTACCAGTACTGGGCGTCGAGCCCGGCGGTGTCGAGAAGTCCGCCGGTGAGCGCCGAGTAGAACGGGATCTCGCCGCTGCGGGGGCTGATCGGGGCCAGCACGTCGAGGAGTTCGTCGCGCAGTGACTCCACATGGGCGGAGTGCGAGGCGTAGTCGACGGCGACCCGGCGGGCGCGTTCGACCTTCGCCAGCACGGTCTCCAGGCCCTCGGGATCGCCCGCGACCACCACGGAGTTGGGGCCGTTGACGGCGGCGACGGAGACCCCGTCGGGCAGGTCGAGCGCGTCGGCAGGCAGCGGCACGGAGACCATGCCGCCCTTGCCGGCGAGGGCGCGGATGGCGCGCGAGCGCAGGGCGACCACCCGGGCGCCGTCCGTCAGGGACAGGGCGCCAGCGACCACGGCGGCGGCGATCTCGCCCTGGGAGTGGCCGACGACCGCGTCGGGCTCCACTCCGTGGGCGCGCCAGACGGCGGCGAGGGAGACCATCATGGCCCAGAGCACGGGCTGCACCACATCGACCCGGGCGAGGAGTTCCTCGTCGTCGAGCGCCGCGTCGAAGTCCCAGTCGACAAAAGGCGCCAGCGCGTCCCGGCAGGACTCCAGGGACTCGCGGAACGCCGTTGATCCGGCGCGGAGTTCGGTGGCCATGCCGACCCACTGGGAGCCCTGGCCTGGGAAGACGAAGACGGCGCGGGAGCCGCCGGGGATGACCTGTCCGGTGACCACGCCGGGCGCGGGGGCGCCGGACGCCAGGGCGGCCAGTCCGGTCAGGGTCTCCTCCCGGTCGCCGGCGACCAGCAGGGCACGGTGTTCCAGCAGGGCGCGGGTGGCGACCAGGGAGCCGGCGATCCGGTGCGGCGCCACCTCGGGCGCGGCCTCGGCGAACTCCCGCAGCCGGTCGGCCTGGGCGCGCAGCGCGGCGCCCGAGCGCGCCGACAGCGGCAGCGGGGTGACGGCGGGAAGCGGCGCGTCCTCGGCGACGGCGGGCGTCTCGTCGGGGGCCTGTTCCAGCAGCACATGGGCGTTGGTGCCGCTGATGCCAAACGAGGAGACGCCGGCCCGGCGGAGCGCGTCGGCGCGGGGCCAGGGCCTGGCCTCGGTGAGCAGTTCGACGGCGCCAGCGGTCCAGTCGATATGCGCGGACGGCTCGTCCACGTGCAGGGTCCTGGGCAGTTCGCCGGCACGCATGGCCATCACCATCTTGATAACCCCGGCGATGCCGGCGGCGGCCTGCGAGTGGCCGATATTGGACTTCACCGAGCCCAGCAGCAGCGGCCGGCTCTCGTCGCGGCCCTGGCCGTAGGTGGCCATCAGGGCCTGCGCCTCGATGGGGTCGCCCAGCGGGGTGCCGGTGCCATGGGCCTCCACGGCGTCCACCTCGTCGGTGGCGAGCCCGGCATTGGCCAACGCGGCCCGGATGACCCGCTGTTGGGAGGGACCGTTGGGCGCGGTGAGCCCGTTGGACGCGCCGTCCTGGTTGACGGCCGAGCCCCTGACGACGGCCAGCACCCGGTGCCCGTTGCGGCGCGCGTCCGAGAGCCGTTCGACCAGGATCAGGCCGACGCCCTCGGCCGGGCCGAAGCCGTCGGCGCCGGCGGCGAACGCCTTGCAGCGGCCGTCGGCGGCCAGACCGCGCTGCCGGCTGAACTCGACGAAGAGGCCGGGCTCGGCCATCACGGTAACGCCGCCGGCGAGAGCGAGATCGCATTCGCCGGAGCGCAGCGCCTGCACGGCGAGGTGGAGGGCGACCAGCGAGGAGGAGCAGGCGGTGTCGACGGAGACCGCCGGGCCCTCCAGGCCGAAGGTGTAGGAGACACGGCCCGAGCCGACGCTGCCGGTGTTGCCCGTGCCCACATAGCCCTGGAGTTCCACGGGCACGTCCTGGACGCGGCCAGCGTACTGCTGGGCGACCAGTCCGGCGAAGACACCGGTCCTGCTGCCGCGCAGCGCGTCGATGTTGATGCCGGCCCGTTCGAAGACCTCCCAGGAGGTTTCCAGGAGCAGTCGCTGCTGCGGGTCCATGGCCAGCGCCTCGCGGGGCGAGATCCCGAAGAGTTCGGCGTCGAACTGGTCGGCGTCGTTCAGGAATCCGCCGTTGCGGACATAGCTGGTCCCCGGGTGCTCGGGGTCGGGGTGGTAGAAGTTCTGCGCGTCCCAGTCGCGCCAGGCGGGGATCTCGGTGATGGCGTCGCCGCCCTCGGTGACCAGCCGCCACAGGTCCTCGGGCGAGCGGACATCGCCGGGGTAGCGGCAGGCCATGCCGACGATGGCGATCGGCTCGTTGACCCCGGCCGTCGCCGCCCGGGCCGGGACGGGCGCTGCGGCCAGCTTTACGGCGGCGGAGTCCAGCAGTTCGGCGCGGAGGAAGGTCGCGAGCGCGGCCGGCGTCGGGTAGTCGAAGACAATGGTGGCCGGCAGCCGCAGCCCGGTGGCCGCGTTGAGGCGGTTGCGCAGCTCGACCGCGATCAGCGAGTCGATGCCCAGATCCTTGAAGCCCTTGGTGGCCTCGATGGCGTCCGCGCCGGCATGACCGAGGACGACCGACACATGGCCCCTGACCAGATCGGCCAACGCCTGCTCGCGCCGGTTCTCCGGCAGCGCCATCAGCCGGCTGACCAGCGAGGAGTCGTCGGCGGCCGAGGCGTCGGCCGCCGCCCTGCGGGCCGGGGCGCGGACCAGTCCGCGCAGGAACGCGGGCAGCGCTCCGCTGCCGGCTTGGGTGCGCAGCGCGGACAGGTCGAGCCGCATCGGCAGCACCAGCGACTCGGGGAGCGCCAGGGCCGCGTCGAACATGCCGAGGCCCTGCTCGTTGGAGAACGGGACGACGCCGCTGCGCGCCATCCGCGCCCTGTCCTCCCGGCCGAGATGTCCCGTCATTCCGCTGGCCTCGCCCCACAGGCCCCACGCCAGGGAGACGGCGGGCAGCCCGGCGGCGACGCGGTGCTGGGCCAGCGCGTCCAACGCGGCGTTGGCGGCCGCGTAGTTGGCCTGCCCCGGGCCGCCAAACACGCCGGAGGACGAGGAGAACAGCACAAAGGCGGACAGGTCGGCGTCGCGGGTCAGTTCGTGCAGATTCCAGGCCGCGTCGACCTTGGGGCGCAGCACCCGGTCCAGCTGCTCGTCGGTCAGCGCGTCGATCAGCCCGTCGTCGAGCACGCCGGCGGTGTGCACCACGGCGGTCAGCGGACGGTCGGCCGGGATCCCGGCGAGCAGCTCGGCCAGCGCGGCGCGGTCGGCGACATCGCAGCCGACGATCTCCGCCTCGGCGCCCGACTCGGCCAGCTCGTCACGGAGTTCGGCGGCGCCCGGGGCATCGGGGCCGCGCCGGCTGGTCAACAGCAGGTGCCGGACGCCGTGGTGGGCCGCCAGATGGCGGGCGACCAGACCGCCGAGCGTGCCCGTGCCGCCGGTGACCAGCACCGTGCCGGCGGGCTCGATGGCCCTGGGCAGGGTGAGCACGATCTTGCCGATGTGCTTGGCCTGGCTCATATGGCGGAACGCGTCGACGGCACGCCGCACATCCCAGCTGACGGTGGGCAGCGGGGCGAGGGTGCCGTCCTCGAACAGCCCGACCAGGGTGGCCAGCACATCCCGCAGCCGGTCGTACCCGGCCTCCATCAGGTCGAACGCCCGATAGCCGACGCCGGGGTGTGCCTCCGCGATGGAGGCCGGGTCCCGCAGGTCGGCCTTGCCCATCTCGACGAACCGGCCGCCGGGGGAGAGCAGCCGCAGGGAGGCGTCGACAAACTCCTCGGTGAGCGAGTTGAGCACCACATCCACGCCGCGTCCGCCGCTGGCGGCACGGAACGCCTCCTCGAAGGCGAGGGTGCGCGAGGAGGCGATGTGATCGTCGTCCAGGCCCAGCGCGCGCAGGGTGTCCCATTTGCCCTCGCTGGCGGTGGCGAAGATCTCGGCACCGAGGTGCCGGGCCAGCCGCACGGCGGCCATGCCGACGCCGCCGGCCGCCGCATGGATCAGCACCCGCTCCCCCGCGGCCAGCCGGCCGAGGTCCACCAGGCCGTAGTAGGCGGTGGAGAACGCGACCGGGATGGCCGCTGCCTGCTCCCAGGTCAGCGCGTCGGGAACGCGTGCCAGCACCCGCTGGTCGGCCACCGCCAGCGGTGCCAGGCCGCCGGACAGCAGGCCCATCACCCGGTCGCCCGGGGCGAGTTCGGTCACCCCGGGGCCGGTCTCGACGACCACGCCGGCGCCCTCGGTGCCCATCAGCGCCGGGTCCGGGTACACCCCCAGGGCCAGCAGCACATCGCGGAAGTTCAGCCCGGCGGTCCGGACCGCGATCCTGACCTGACCATCCGTCAGGGGCTCGGCGGCCGCCGGATGCGGGACCAGCGTCAGGCTCTCCAGGGTGCCGGGCGCTGCGGTGTCGACGCGCCAGGGCCCGTCGCCGACCGGCTCCACCAGCGCCTCGCTCGAGTCGGCGCGCGCCATTCTGGGCACCGTCAACCGGCCGTCGCGGACGGCGATCTGCGGTTCGGCGCCGGACAGGCCGAGGGCGATCGCCTCGGTCAGCGCGGTCTCCAAGCCGCCCACAGCGTCGACGTCGTCGAGGTCGATCAGGATGAAACGGTCCGGGTGCTCGCTCTGCGCCGAGCGGACCAGCCCGCAGACGGCGCCGGCCGCCGGATCGGCGCCGGAGGCGGCGCCCCGGACGACCACGACCAGCGGGGTTCCGGCGAGTCGGTCATCGGCCAGCCAGGCGCGGATCTCCCCCAACACCCCGCCGAGCACGGCCCTCACCTCGTCCCCGGCACCGACGGGGTAGACCACGGCGGTGGGCAGGGGCGCCCCGGCGTCCAGGGCGGCGCGCAGCGCGGCGATGTCCGGGTGGTGGGCGGCACGGGGCAGGATCCGGTGGTCGCCGACGAGGGCCCAGCCGCCGGGGTCGGCGGTGCGGGCGTCGGGAGTGCGGGCGTCGGCGGTGGTGGGCACCGGCGCCCAGTCGATGCGGAACAGCGAATCGGCGTAGGCGCCCCTTGGCCGCTCCAGCTGGCCTGGCGAGACGGGCCTGGTGATCAGCGAACGCGCCGAGACGACCGGCGCACCTGATCCGTCCACGGCGGTCAGCGCCAGCGCGTCGGCGCCCGACAGGGAGAGCCGCACGCGCAGTTGGGTCGCGCCGGTGGCGTGCAGCGTCACCCCGGTCCAGGAGAAGGGCAGCCGGGGCCGGTTGTCGTCGGCGGCGTGGTGGCTGAGGCCGACGGCGTGCAGGGCGGCGTCCAGCAGCGCGGGGTGCAGACCGAACCGGCCCGCGTCCTGGCGCTGTTCCTCGGGCAGCGCCACCTCCGCATAGAGCTCGTCGCCCGAGCGCCAGGCGGCGCGCAGCCCCTGGAACGCCGGGCCATACCCATAGCCGGAGACGGCGGCCCGAGCGTAGTAGTCCGTCACGTCCAGCGGGGTGGCGCCCGACGGCGGCCAGGCCAGCAGGTCATCGTCCGGGGCCGTCGCCGAGGCGGCGCCCAGGGCGAGCAGCCCGCTCGCATGCCGGGTCCAGCCGTCGGCGTCGCCCAGCGGGTCGTCGTCCGCGCTCTCGGCGCGGGAGTAGACGGCGACGGTGCGCCGACCCTCGGCGTCGGCCCGGCCGACAGTGGCCTGCAGGCGCACCGCGCCGTCCGCCGACAGCACCAGCGGGGCCTCAAGCGTCAGCTCCTCCAGCTGCTCGCAGCCCACCTGGTCCCCGGCCCGAACGGCCAGTTCCACAAAGGCGGTTCCGGGCAGCAGCACCGTGCCGGCGACCGCGTGGTCGGCCAGCCAGGGGTGGGTGCGCAGCGAGAGCCGGCCGGTGAGAACGAACGCGTCGCCGTCCCGCCCGTCGTCGACATGGGCGAGACCGATGGCGGCGCCGAGCAGCGGATGGTCGGCGCTGGCCAGGCCGAGCCCGGCGGCGTCGGCGAAATCGCCCCGATACTGATCGCGCAGCCAGTAGCGCTGGCGTTGGAAGGGGTAGGTGGGGAGTTCGGTGGCCAGCTCGCGGGCGGCCCGACTGCCAGCCGCTGGCAGCAACGGGGACCAGTCCACGCCGACGCCCCGCACCCACGCCTCCGCCAACGCCGTCACCCACCGCTGCGCGCCACCCTCACCACGCCGCAACGAACCCACCACCACCGCAACCATCCCGGCAGCCTCCGCCGTCTCACTAACCCCCACAGTCAGCACCGGATGCGCGCTCACCTCCACAAACGCACCGGCACCCTGGCCCAGCCAGCCCCGGATCGCCTCATCGAACCGGACCCGCTCCCGCAGAT
>NZ_QEST01000152.1 GCF_003311645.1 Streptomyces sp. PT12
ATCTGCGGGAGCGGGTCCGGTTCGATGAGGCGATCCGGGGCTGGCTGGGTCAGGGTGCCGGTGCGTTTGTGGAGGTGAGCGCGCATCCGGTGCTGACCGTCGGCGTCCAGGAGACCGCCGAGGCCGTCGGCGTCGAGGTCGCCGCCATCGGTTCGCTGCGGCGCGATGACGGGGGCAGGCGGCGGTTCCTCCAGTCGCTCGCCGAGGCCGGGACCGTCGGCGCTCCCGTCGACTGGCGTCCCCTGTTCCCGGCCGGGCTGACCACGGTCGATCTGCCGACCTACCCGTTCCAGGGCCGCCGCTACTGGCTTGAGGCGCCCGCCCCAGGCGCGGCCGCCCCCGCCGGACAGGTCCCGCGCGACGAGGTCGAGGCCCGGTTCTGGGACGCCGTGGAACGGGAGGACCTGGCCGCGCTCACCGGCGATCTGGCGCTTGAGGCCGAGGAGCCGCAGCTCGGCCAGGTGCTGCCGGCCCTGGCGTCCTGGCGTCGCCGACACCGCGAACGCGCCACCACCGACGGCTGGCGCTACCGCGTCTCCTGGCGGACCCTGCCCGAGCCGGAGCGCACCCAACTCTCCGGCAGCTGGCTGCTGTTCGTCCCGGATGAGACTCCGGGCCCCTGGGCCGACACCGCCGCCCGCGCCCTGGACGAGGCCGGCGCCTCCGTCGTCACCGTGACCGTGCCGGCCGGTGGCACCGGCCGCGAGGATCTGGACGAACGGATCGCCGCCGCCGTCGGCGACGACCGCGACTCCGTCGCCGGCGCGTTCTCCCTTCTCGCGCTCGACGAGCGGCCACACCCCGAACACCCCGGCGTTCCCGCCGGTTATGCCGCCTCGCTCGCGCTGATCCAGGCGTTGGGCGACACCAAGCTCGACGTTCCGCTGTGGTGCGCCACCCGGGGTGCCGTCGCCGCCGGTGCGGGCGAGGGCGTGGCCAGCGTCGGCCAGAGCCTGCTCTGGGGGCTTGGCCCCGTCGTCGGCATCGAGACCCCCGAACGCTGGGGCGGACTGGTCGACCTGCCGACCGAGCCCGACGAGCGGACCGGGCGTCGGCTGGTCGCCGCCCTCGCCGGCCTCCGTGACGAGGACCAACTCGCCCTGCGCGCAGCAGGGGTGCTGGGTCGGCGGATCGTCCGCGCGACGCTTGGCGCGACCAGGCCAGCCCGCGAGTGGCGGCCGGAGGGCACCGTGCTGATCACCGGTGGCACCGGTGCGCTCGGCGCCCACACCGCCCGCTGGCTCGCCGCCAACGGCGCCCCCCATCTGCTGCTGCTCAGCCGCGCTGGCGCCGAAGCGCCAGGAGCGGCCGAACTGGCCGATGAGCTGCGCGAGGCGGGCAGCGAGGTCACCCTGGCGGGCTGCGATATCGCCGACCGGGACGCGCTGGCCGGCGTTCTCGACGCGATCCCGGCCGACCGTCCGCTGACCGCCGTCATCCACACGGCCGCCGCGCTCTACGACGGCTCGGTCGACGCCGTCACCCTGGACTCGGTGGCGGGCGCCCTGCACGCCAAGGCGGAGGGCGCGCTCAACCTGCACGAACTCACCAAGGACCGGGAGCTGACGGCCTTCGTCCTGTTCTCCAGCTTCTCCACCGCCTTCAGCGCCCCTGGCCTGGCCACCTACACACCGGGCAACTCCTACCTGGAAGCGCTCGCCGCCCAGCGGCGCGCCGCCGGGCTGCCGGCCACCGCCGTCTCCTGGGGTACCTGGGACGGCGCCGGGATGGCGCAGGGCGCCGTCGCCGAACGAGGCCGTCGGCACGGCGTGTTCACCCTGCCGCCCGAGCTGGCGCTGGCCGCGCTCCAGCAGATCCTCGACCACGACGAGACCAGCACCGTCGTCGCCGATCTCGACTGGGAGCGGTACGCGCTGATCTACACCGCCGAACGTCCCACCCGCCGGATGGACGAGGTGCCCGAGGCACGCCGCGCGCTGGACACCGCCGAGGCCGTGTCCCGCACCGAGCAGTCGGCGAAGGGCAAGGGCTCCTCGCTGGTCAACCGGCTGGCGTCGCTGACCGTCGCCGAACGCGAACGGGAGCTGACGGAGCTGGTCCGCTCCAACGCCGCCCTCGTTCTGGGGCACGAGTCCGCCGGCTCGGTCGACGCCCAACAGCCCTTCCGACACGTCGGGTTCGACTCCCTCACCGCCGTCGAACTACGCAACCGGCTCAACGCGGCCACCGGCCTCAAACTGCCCGCCACCCTGGTGTTCGACTATCCGACGCCGAAACACCTCGGCGCACAGCTGGCGACGCTGCTGCTGCCGAACGACTCCGCCGCACAGCCGGTGCTCAGCCGGCTTACCGAGCTGGAGGGCGCGCTCGCCGGCCTCACCCCGGACGGCGACACCCACGAACAGATCACCAAACACCTCCAGAACCTGCTGTGGAGCTGGGGTGAGCGGGCGCCGGCCAACGCGCCCACCGAGGAGGGCGACGCCACCACGGAGGTGGACGTGGCCTCGGCGAGCGCCGACGAGTTGTTCAACCTGATCGACGAGCTGGGACAGCCCTGAGTCGTCTCGCCCCCAGAAGAACGATCCCGGCTTTCACTGGAGAAGACACCATGTCGAACGTTCCGCAGCAGAACGAGCAGAAGCTGCTCGACTACCTCAGGCGGGTCACCGTCGATCTCAAGCGGACCCAGGCCGAGCTACAGACGCTCCAGGAGCGGGAGCGCGAGCCTATCGCCATCGTCGGCATGGCCTGCCGCTACCCGGGCGATGTGCACTCGCCCGAGGACCTGTGGCGGGCGCTCACCGACGGCGCCGACCTGGTCTCCTCCTTCCCCGACGACCGGGGCTGGGATCTGGGGACGCTCTATGACGCCGATCCGGATGCCGAGGGCAAGACCTATGTGGAGGCCGGCGGATTCCTGGGCGGCATCGCCCAGTTCGACCCGACGCTCTTCGGGATCTCGCCGCGTGAGGCCCTGATGATGGACCCCCAGCAGCGGCTCACCCTGGAGCTGACCTGGGAGATCTTCGAACGCGCCGGGATCGACCCGCAGTCCGTCCACGGCCGGGACATCGGCACCTTTGTCGGCGCCAACCCGCTCGACTACCACAGGGCCGTCGCCGACACCGCCATGGGTGCCGAGGGCCATCTCGTCACCGGCTCATCGGCCGCCGTGGTCTCCGGGCGGATCGCCTACTCCTTCGGCCTCACCGGGCCCGCCGTCACCATCGACACCGCCTGCTCCTCCTCGCTGGTAGCCCTCCATCTGGCGGTTAACGCGCTGCGCATGGGCGACTGTTCACTGGCCATCGCCGGCGGTGTCGCCGTGATGCCCAACCCCGCCGCCTTTGTCGGCTTCAGTCGGCAGCGCGCCCTCTCCAAGGACGGGCGCTGCCGCGCGTTCTCCGCCGACGCCGACGGCATGGGCCTGGGCGAGGGCGTGGGTCTGCTGCTCGTCGAACGCCTCTCCGAGGCCAGGAAGAACAGGCACCCCGTGCTGGCCGTGATCCGCGGCTCGGCCATCAACCAGGACGGCGCGTCCAACGGCCTCACCGCCCCCAACGGTCCGGCCCAACAGCGGGTGATCGAGGCCGCGTTGGCCAACGCCAGGCTCGCCCCCGAGCAGGTCGACATGGTGGAGGCGCACGGCACCGGAACCAACCTGGGCGACCCCATCGAGGCCCAGGCGCTGCTCGCCTCCTACGGTCAGAGCCGGCCGACCGACCAGCCGCTGTGGCTGGGCTCCCTCAAGTCCAACATCGGCCACGCCCAGGCCGCCGCCGGCGTCGGCGGCGTCATCAAGACCGTGCTCGCCATGCGCCACGGACTGCTGCCCAGGACCCTGCACGCCGACACCCCCACGCCTCGCGTCGACTGGGACTCGGGCGCCGTGCAGCTGCTCACCGAGGGCATCGACTGGCCCGACCGGGGCCGGCCGCGCCGCGCTGGCGTCTCCTCGTTCGGCATGAGCGGCACCAACGCGCACATCATCCTGGAGCAGGTCACCGACGAGCCGACACCGGACGAGGCACCCGCCGCGAGCGGACCCGCCGCCTGGGTCGTCTCCGGACGCACCCCGGGCGCGCTCCGCGACCAGGCCCGTCAGCTCGCCGACTTCGCCGACGAACACCCCGAGCTGGACCCGGCCAGGGTCGGCCGCGCCCTGGCCACCACCAGGGCCGCCCTGGACCACCGCGCCGTCGTCATCGGCGACGACCACGCCGCGCTCGGCGAGGCGCTGCGCCGGATCGCCGACGACGCCCCCGAACTGTCCGTCGGCACCGCCCTGGGCAGCGTCCACGACCGAGCCGCCCGGCCCGTCTTCGTCTTCCCCGGGCAGGGCTCCCAGTGGCTCGGCATGGCCGTCGAACTCATCGACGCCTCACCGGAGTTCGCCGAGGAGTTCCGGCGCACCGCCGCCGCCGTCGAAGCCCTGGTCGGCTGGAAGGCCGAGGAGGTGCTGCGCGGCTCGGACGACGAGGCCGCGCTGGAACGGGTCGATGTCGTGCAGCCCGTGCTTTTTGTCGTGATGGTCGCGCTCGCCGGGTTGTGGCGCGCGCACGGCGTGCGGCCGGCGGCCGTCGTCGGCCACTCGCAGGGGGAGATAGCCGCCGCCGTGGTCGCCGGCGGCCTCACCCTGGCCGACGGCGCCCGGATCGTCGTGGAACGCAGCCGTGTCATCGGCGAACGGCTCGCCGGACGCGGCGGTATGGCGTCCCTGGCTCTGTGCCGCGCCGAGGTGGAGATGCTGCTCGCCGACTGGGAGGGACGGCTCTCCGTCGCCGCCGTCAACGGCAGCGGCTCCACCGTGGTCGCCGGCGATGTGGAGGCGCTGGACGGACTCACCGCCGCCTGCGAGAGCCAGGGCCTGCGGATCCGCCGCATCCCCGTGGACTACGCCTCCCACTCGCCCCAGGTGGACGAGGTCGCCGAGGAACTGCTCGCCACCCTCGCCGGCATCGAACCCGCCTCCTGCGAGGTGCCGTTCTACTCGACCGTCGACGGCGCCCCGCTGGACACCGCGACGCTCGACCCCGCCTACTGGGTGCGCAACCTCCGCCAGCCCGTCGAGTTCGCCGATATCACCCGGCTGCTGGTCGACGAGGGCTTCCGGATCTTCATCGAGTCGAGCCCGCACCCGGTGCTGGCCCTGGCCGTCGCCGAGACCGCAGGCACCGAGGCGGTCACCGTCGGCTCGCTGCGCCGGGGCGAGGGCGGCCTGGACCGTTTCCTGCTCTCCCTCGGCGAGGCGTGGGCACACGGCGTCGACGTCGACTGGCCGTCGCCCGCTGGCCCGGCCGTCCCCACGCTGACCGGACTGCCCACCTACCCGTTCCAGCACGAGCGGTACTGGGTCGAGGCCGTCGACGACGATATCCGGCAGGCCGTCGGCGCCCCCGATATCGTCGAGTCCCGCTTCTGGGCGGCCGTCGAGAACGAGGACCTGTCGGCGCTGGCCGAGACCCTGGACTACGACGGCGCCCAACTCGCCGAACTGCTCCCGGCGTTGGCGTCCTGGCGGCGCCGCAACCGGGAGCATGCCGCCCTCGACGGCTGGCGCTACCACCTCAGCTGGCAGCGCGTCACCAAGCGCGCCACCAAGAACGCCGGGGCACGGCTCGACGGCAGTTGGCTGCTCGCCGTGCCCGCCGCCGTCGACCACCCCTGGATCGAGGCGGCCGAGCTGGCGCTGCGCGCGGCCGGTGCCGACGTCCGACGGCTCACCGTCCCCGACGCCGCCGACCGCGCCCAACTCGCCGAACTGCTGCGCCCCGCCCTCGCGGACGCCGAGATCGGCGGCGTCCTTTCGCTGCTGGCGCTCGACGAACGCGCCGACCGGGGCGCGCCGGCCCTCACCGTCGGCACCCTCGGCAACCTCGCCCTGCTCCAGGCCCTCGGCGACCGCGAGCTGACAGCCCCGCTCTGGTACGCCACCAGCGGCGCCGTCTCAGTCGCCCCCGTCGAAGACCTCAACCACCCGGCGCAGGCTGACAGCTGGGGCCTGGGCCGGGCCGCCGCCGTCGAGTACCCGGGCCGCTGGGGCGGCCTGGTCGACCTGCCGGAGACCGCCGACGAGACGGCCGGGGACCGGCTGACCACCGCGCTGAGCGGCGCGCTCGACGAGGACCAGCTCGCGGTGCGCGCCGAAGGGCTGCTGGCCGCCCGCCTCACCCGCGTCCCCAGGATCGACGACGCGCCGACCACCGGCTGGCGTCCACCCCGGGGCACCCTGCTGATCACCGGCGGCCTCGGCGGCATCGGCACCCATGTCGCCCGCTGGCTGGCCCGCGAGGGGGCCGAACATCTGCTGCTCACCGGGCGGCGCGGCGCGGAAACCCCGGGCGCCACCGAACTGGCCCGCGAACTCACCGAGTCGGGCACCAAGGTGACCATCGCCGCCTGCGACGTCTCGGACCGCACCGCCGTCGCCGGCCTGCTGAAGGCCATCCCCGCCGCCCAGCCGCTGACCGGCGTCTTCCACACCGCCGGCACCCTGGACGACACCATCATCGACACCCTCACCCCCGAACGGGCCCAGGGCGTCGCCGAGGGCAAGTCTCTGGCCGCGCGCCATCTGCACGAGCTGACCGAGGGCCACGAGCTGGCCGCCTTCGTCCTCTTCTCCTCCTTCGCCAGCTTGCTGCCCAACGTCGGCCAGGCCAACTACTCGGCCGCCAACAACTTCCTGGACGCCCTAGCCCTGCACCGCCGCCACCGTGGCATGCCCGCCACCTCCGTGCTCTGGGGCTCCTGGGGCGGCGGCGGCCTCACCGACGGCGAACTCGGCGACCGGCTGCGGAACGACGGCGTCCCCCCGATGGATCCCGAACTCGCCGTCGCCGGACTCGCCCGCGCCCTCGCCGACGACGAGGGCCTGCTGGTCGTCGCCGACGTCAACTGGGAACGCGCAGCGCCGGCGGCCGTCAGCGTGCGGCCTTCGCAGCTGCTCTCCACCGTGCCCGAGGCCAGGCGCGCCATCGCCGCCCGCAACGAGAGCGACGAGGACGCCGGCGCCGACTCCGAGCTGACCCGCAGGCTCGCCCAGCTCAGCCCGGCCGACCGGGACCGCGAACTGGTCTCCCTGGTCCGCGCCCAGGCCGCCGTGGCGCTCGGCCACACCGACAGCGAGGCCGTCTCCGGCAACCGCCCCTTCAAGGACCTGGGCGTCGACTCGCTGATCGCCGTCAACCTGCGCAACAACATCAGCCGGGTCACCGGCCTCCCGCTGCCCGCGACGCTGGTCTTCGACCACCCCACCCCGGCCGAACTGGCGAAGTTCCTCGGCGAGAAGCTGTTCGGCGACGCCACCCAGCCGGCCCCGGCCGCGCCACGTGCCGCGCTCGCGCCGGTGGTGGACGACCCGGTCGTCATCGTCTCCATGGGCTGCCGCTTCCCCGGCGATGTGCACACCCCGGAGGACCTGTGGCGGCTGGTCGCCGAGGGCGGCGACGCCGTCTCCGACTTCCCCACCGACCGGGGCTGGGACGTCGAGGGACTCTACGACCCGGACCCGGACGCCCCCGGCAAGACCTATGTCCGCCAGGGCGGCTTCCTGCACGAGGCGGCGCTCTTCGACGCCGGGTTCTTCGGGATCTCCCCCCGCGAGGCCCTGACCATGGACCCCCAGCAGCGGCTGCTCCTGGAAACCTCCTGGGAGACCCTGGAACGCGCCGGCATCGACCCGACCTCCCTCAAGGGCCAGAACGTAGGCGTCTTCGTCGGCGGCGGCCACCGGGGCTATGTCGACGCCGACGGCGATCTGCCCGAGGGCTCCGAGGGCTTCCTGATGACCGGCAACGCCTCCAGCGTCATCTCCGGCCGGATCGCCTACACCCTCGGCCTGGAGGGCCCGGCCGTCACCGTCGACACCGCCTGCTCCTCCTCGTTGGTGGCACTCCACCAGGCCGCCCAGGCGCTCCGCCACGGCGAATGCGATATGGCCCTGGTCGGCGGCGTGGTGATCATGCCGGACGTCGATGTCTTCGTGGAGTTCAGCCGCCAGCGAGGGCTCGCTCCCGACGGCCGCTGCAAGGCGTTCTCCGACAACGCCGACGGCACCGCCTGGGCCGAGGGCGTCGGCGTTGTCCTCGTCGAGCGGCTGTCGGACGCGCGCCGCAACGGGCACCGGGTGCTGGCCGTGGTCAAGGGCTCGGCGATGAACCAGGACGGCGCGTCCAACGGGCTCACCGCGCCCAATGGCCCGTCCCAACAGCGGGTGATCCGGCAGGCGTTGGCCAACGCCGGGCTGACGCCCCAACAGGTGGACGCCGTGGAGGCGCATGGCACGGGCACCTCGCTCGGCGACCCGATCGAGGCGCAGGCGTTGATGGCGACCTATGGTCAGGGCCGGGACGCGGACCGTCCGCTGTGGCTGGGCTCGGTGAAGTCCAATATCGGCCACTCCCAGGCCGCCGCAGGTCTCGCCGGCGTCATCAAGATGGTGCTGGCCATGCGGCACGGGGTGCTGCCCAAGACCCTGCACGTCGAGGAGCCGTCGACCCATATCGACTGGGCCGCGGGCGCCGTCGAGCTGCTGACCGAGGCCAGGCCCTGGCCCGAGACCGGCGCCCCTCGCCGGGCCGGCGTCTCCTCCTTCGGCTTCAGCGGCACCAATGTGCATGTGATCCTCGAACAGGCCCCGGCCCAGGAGCCGGTCCCTGAGCCGACGGTCTCCGGGCCCGCCGTGGTGCCGTGGGCGTTTTCGGGGCGTTCGGATGTGGGGTTGCGGGCGTTGGCGGGTCGGT
>NZ_QEST01000250.1 GCF_003311645.1 Streptomyces sp. PT12
GCCCCCGCCGCCCGGCACGGGCGGCGGGCCCACGGGCGCGCCGGGCGGCGGGCCGACCGGGGCGCCGGGGGGCGCGGCTGGCGGCGTCGGCTCGCTCACCTTGGTCCTGGGCAACGCGCTGCCCTGGGGCATCACGGTCGTCCGCGCCTCGGACGAGGGCGGCCCGGCGGGCGAGGCCGAGGCGTCGGGCATCGCAAGCGGCGGCGAGAACACCGTCGCGGGGGGCGCCATCGACTCCGCCTCGTCGCCGCTGCCCGAGGTGTCGGTGCCAGCCCAGGGCGACGACGACGCGGCGCCGCCCGAGGTGTCCACGTCCTTGCCAGCCCACGGGCTGCTCGGCGCGGCCTGCGGCGGCGGCGTGGTGTCCGTGCCAGCCCAGGGCGAGGGCGGCGCGGAAGGCGAGGGCGAAGGGGCGGGCGAGGCCGCGGACGGTGAGGGGGTCGCCGACGCGTCGGCCCGCTGGTCCGGGATGCCCGCCCGGTCCGCCGCCTCCTGGAGCCACTGCGGCGGGGTCAGCAGGAACGACGTGGCGTTGAGGTCGATCGGCTCACCGGTCGCCGCGGGCGCGGGGGCCGCGGGGGCGGCGCCGTACTCCTCCTCGTAGCGCCTGATCACCTCGGCCACGGAGAGCGCGGGCCACAGCGTGGTGTCCCCGCTGTCCCGCGCGATCACCAGCTTCCCGCCGCCCGCCCAGCCGCCGTCCGGCGTCTCGGCCCACACCACGAAGCCCAGGTCGAACTCCCGCACCCGCACCTCGCGCGCGGGCGCGCCCGGGCCCGAGCCGCTCACCCAGCGCTCGGCGCGCTCCTGTGCCTGCGCGAACGTCACCATGGCGCGCTCACCCCTCCACCGGGACGACGTTCGCGAAGCCGCCGTCCACCATCAGATTGGCCACGGTGTCCAGCTCGGGCGGGTTGCCCGCCAGCCGCAGCAGGAAGTTGTCGAAGTCGTCTCCGCAGTGCAGCAGCAGCTCGGCCACCCGCTGGTCGACGGTCAACCCGTCCCGGTCACGCGCGTCGTCGTAGGGGCACAGCCACACCGAACCGGCGTCCCCGCCCTTGACCTTGATCGCCAGGAGCCCGCCCTGGAGGAACGCCACGCCCAGGTAGTCCTTGGTGAGGTGATCGCGCAGGCACTTGTTGATGTACACCAGGTCGTTGACCGCGGCCTCCTCGCGCAGCGTGAAGAACGGCTGGTCCACCAGCAGCCCAAGCTCCGCGTCGAGCGCCACCCCCGCGGGGGCGCAGCCACCGCCTGCCTTGAGGAACGAGCGGTACGCCTCGGGCAGCCGGTACCCCAGCTTCTCCTCGGCGGCCCGCACCCGGTCCTCCTCCACCGCGACGGCGCGCGGCACGCGGAAGTGCGCTGGCTTGGTCTCGGCGAGGGGGCGCGTCCCGCGCTTGCTCTGGTCGACGGCCGTGGTCGCGAGGCCGCCATGGTGCCGCAGCAGGGCCTTGACCTCGACGGGGATCAGCTCCACGCGCCGCGACCTGGCCACGTGGTGCCATGTCCAGCCGTGCGGCGTGGCGACCGGGAGCAGGTCGGCCCACAGCTCGTGACCCGAGGCGTGCAGCGCGGCGTTCGCCGACACGTAGTCGGTCAGTCTGAGCTCGTCCACGCCGAAGCCCTCGGGCGGCTCGGCGATCTCCGCCGCGGCTCTCGCATAGGGCGAGAAATCCGGGAAACCGTCCGCGTCCACGCGAACACCCTGCGGGTACCGCGCCGCCCGGACCGGATCCGGGAACTGCACGATCTGTCCGGCATAGGCCCGGTTCGGTGGCGCGGCCTGCTGTCCGAGCCGACCTGTCGTCATGGCGGTACGCCCCCTGCTGTTCCATCTCGCTGTCGCGGCACAGCCTATGGGGTGAGCCTGTCGGTGGCACGATCGTCCACGTGATATCGGATACCCACGGCCAGCCGCCGGGCGATCCCCGCCAGCATCGGGGCGCCGGGCCCGTGCCTCCCGTACTCCTGCGCCGCCGCGACGGCATCCTGCCGACGACGGCGGCCGCGCTCTCGCTGCCGGCCACCGCCCAGGCCCTCACCGGCACCGCGAGCCGCGCCGCGACGGCTCCCGACCCGCACCCGGTCGTCGCGGACATCCTCGCCTCGCTCGGCACCGCGCAGCGCGACCGCCACCTCGGCCGCTGCCCCGAGCCCGCGCTGCTCTCCCGCTGCCTCGCCGACGCGGGAGCGCACACGCTCGACCAGGCGCGTTCCGCCCTCCACGAGGCCGGGATCACCACCCGGCACATCCGCGAGGACGGCGATCCCCAGCACGGCGAGTACGCCCCGCACTGCCGCTCGTGCGTCGTGCTGCTCGCGCGGCTCGGCGTGCGCAGCGTCAGCGCCGCGCCCGCAGCGCCGGGCGGCGGCTCGGACACGCTGGCCACCGGGGGCCCCTGGTCGGTCGGCAGCGTGGACGAGGCGCTGGCGGCGGCGGGCTGGACGCCGGGCCGCAGGCACGCGGCCGAGGCCGAACGCTGGGCCGACGCGCTCAGCGCCCACCGCTCGCCTCAGGGGCACACCCACGCGCTCTTCCCCGCGGCGTTCGAGACATGGGCCGAGCTGGGGCCCATGACGCTCGGGCCCAGCGGCCCTGGGCGCGAGTACGCCGCCACCGGGATCGTCATCGACCCGCTGCGCGGCCTGCACTGGGCCCGCACCCTCGGCGACCTCGGCCGGGCGCTCGACACGCGGCTCGCGCCCCTGGGGGAGGAGAGCGGCGGCACGGCACTCGTCGCCATCGACCCCGAGGCGCGCCTCTACTGCGTCGACCACACCGGCGACTGGTACCTGGGCCCCGATGTGATCAGCGGCCTCGCGACGCTCCTGACCGGCGCGGCGCCGCACCGGCTCGTACCGCCCGACGGGCTGTGAGGTCCCGCCTCCGGGCGAGCCGCCGACCCCACGGACAAGGCCGCGCGGTCACGGGCGCCGCCGCGGCCGGGGGCGCCCACGCGACGGCCGACGAGGTCGCGGCCATGGCCCACCGCCCGGCCACGCCAGGGGCCCGCAGCGTCAGGGGCTCGGCGGCCGCCGCGCACGGCGGCGGCCTCACCGTCCGACGGCGCCGCGCGCGGCCGTCACCCGCGCCGTGCCGCCGAGCCCGCCGCCTCCACCGCGCGGATCGCCTCGTGGTAGGCGCGGGCCGCCGCCCGCAGGGACGTCTCCGCGTCGATCCCCGCGGCCTCGGCCTCGGCGGCCAGGGCGAGCAGCCGGTAGCCGAAGTCCGCCTCCGGCCCGGGCAGTGGGACGTCGGGTCCTGGCAGCGGGACGTCGAGCCCGGCCGCGCGAACCCGGCCCGCGAGCTTCGCGGCCAGCGACAGACCCGGCTGCGCCAGCGGAACGCCCTCGGTCACCGAGGCGCGGCGCTTCTCCGCGGCCTTGGTCCTCAGCCACAGCTCCTTGACGTCATCGGCGGTCTCGGCCGTCTCGTCCCCGAACACGTGCGGGTGGCGGTGGATCAGCTTGGCGACGATCCCGCCCGCCACGTCGTCGATGTCGAACGGCTCCTCCGCGTCCTCCGCCGCGATCCGCGCGTGGAAGACGACCTGGAGCAGCACATCGCCCAACTCCTCGCGCACCTCGGCGCGATCGCCCGCCTCGATGGCCTCGACCAGCTCGTACATCTCCTCGATGCCGTAACGCGCCAGGTCGGCGTGGGTACGCAGCGACGCCCACGGGCACTCGGCCCTGATCCGGTCCATGACCTGCACGAGGTCGAGCAGCCGCGCCCCCGGGAGGTCGTGGGAGCCGGGCAGCAACTCCAGCTCGGGGAGCGCCTCGGCCCGCCCCGAACCGGCCAGCGCGGCGAGCCCGTCCGTCAGCGCGGGCTCGCCGTCGGCGCCCGCGAGCACCACGACGCTCCGGCCGCCCGCGCACGCGGCCACGAGCGCCGGCGCGTCGGCCGTCTCGCGCGCCCCGGTCTCCACCGCGATGCCCGCGTCCCTGAGATAGGGCAGCTGGGGATGGCCGGAGTCCCGGCATAGCACGCGGTCGGCCCCGCGCAGCGCCTGCCAGGCGGGCCACGAGAGCAGCCCGGGGGCCACCCGGTGGGTGGTGGTCAGCAGAACGATCCGGCCCGCGGTCACCCGTCGAGCGTAACGGGCTGCTCGACCGGCTCCTCCGAGCGCAGCCATGGCATGGACGCGTCGGTTAGCGTCAGCTGCTCCGCGTCCCATGCGCCGTAGCGGGGGTTGACGTCGACGCCCACCTCGTCGGCGGTGTCCACCATCAGCTGGGCCATGCGGTCAAGCCCCGTGCCGTCGGGCAGCACGCCGAGCTCGGCGGCGATGCCCTGGAACAGCAGCTGCCCGCGCAGCATCCGGTCAATCTGCTCGTCGCCCGCGAGCGGCGTGCTGTTGGGCTGGCGGAGCAGGGCCTCGGCGAGGGCGTCGGGGCCGCCGACGTTCCGCTCGGCGTTGCCCCTGGCCTCCTGCACGTCGCGGCGGGTCACCTCGACGCCCACCTCGGCGGCTGCGCGATCGAGCACCTCCGTGTAGACGAGGAACGCCACGGTCTCGCGCGCCAGGGCGGGGCTCGCGGCGACCAGCTGGTCGCCCTCGGGCTGCGCGCGCTGCGCGTCGCGAACGGCCTCGACCTGCGCCTGCACGGACGACAGGGTGATCTGCTCGCCGCCGACGACGGCGGCCGCGCCCGGATGGGAGTCCGTCGAGCAGCCGGTCAGCAGGGGGGCCGCGATCGCGAGCAGGGCGGCGGTGGAGAGGGACAGTGCTGAAGTGCGGCGCTTCACGAGGCCACTCCCGTGGGCGATCGGGCAGGTCGATCGGCCATCCTAAGCCGGGCGGTCCCGCAATGTCAGCCCGGGCCCGAGCTGTCGGCCTGCGCGAGGCGCCGGATGACGGGCGCGACCCGCTTGCGGCCCACCCGGTAGAGGCCGCCCGCGCTGCGCTGGATCAGCTTGCGCATCGCGGTCGGGCTCGCGGGCGAACTGGAGGGCAACGGGCGCCCGCTCAGGCCGAGTCCATGGCGGCTGAGCAGCGCCTCCAGATAGTCCGACGCGTTCGTCGGCGTGTAGAAGGGGCGCATGCGCGGGAGCGTGCCGCGCGAGCGGAGCTGCGCGAACTGGGCGCGCGCGGCGGTGAACGCGTCGCGTCGGCCCAGGCCGTGCGCCGTCGCCCACGCCTGGGAGGCCCGCGGGATCAGGCCCTCGTCGAGCTGCGCCCAGGAGGCGAGGGCGCCCGAGCCGACGAAGAAGTGATTCCCATGGGCCTCGCGTATGCCGTAGTCGGTGAGGATCGCCGTGGGTATGCCCCGGTGGATCGACTCCATCGCGGCCGTCGAGCTGACCGTGACCAGCAGGTCGGTGCGGTCGAGGACATCGCTCATCGCGCCGTCGACCACCGAGAGATTGGGCGGGGGGTCGGCCAGCTCGTCGAACAGCGCGCGGTAAGGGAAGCGTTCGAGGCGCCCGCTCGTCTCGCCCTCGCGCGTGCGCGGCTTGAGCAGCACGTCGCGGTCGGGGTGGCGTCTGGCGTGCCGCTTGAGCTTGTCGAGCAGCCCGGCCCGCGCGGCCCGCCCCGCGGGCACGGTCGGCTGGACGGCGAAGCACACCGTGAACCTGCGCTCCCCGCGGCCCACGGCCGAGGGGTCGTACCTGGGCCCGCCGAGGAACGGAAGCCCGGCCTCGACCACGGTGTAGGGGTCGGCGCCCACGCCCCGGTAGACCTCGCGGAACAGCTTGGCGTCGTGCGGGCTGTTGGCGAGCACCAGGTCCGAACCGACGCGCAGGAGCAGGCCGTCCACCAGGTTCTCGTAGACGACGCCGACATAGCCCGAGACCACGACGGGGCGGCGGGACGCGCCGTCCCACGCCATCCCCAGGCTGTGGATGAGCGCGAGCGTCGTGCCGCCGATGGTGCCGAGGACCAGCAGGTCGGCCTCGGCGACGGCGGGGTCGTCAAGCAACTCCCCGTAGGTGACGACCCTGCTGGTGTCGGGGACGACCCCGGCCTCGTCGACCTGGCGCTCGGTCGGGGTGGTGGGGCCCGCGAGGAAACGGGCGTCGAGCGCGTGCTTCGGAGCGAGCTGCCGGGCGACGAGCGCGGCCCACTTCCACCGGCTGTCGGAGTCCGCGAGCACGACGGCACGAGGCACAGCGCTACCCATCGACTGAGCATCTCCTGGGGTGTTGAGGGGAGTTGAGAGGACCTTGAGAGGAGGTGGACGGACGTGACGAGAGGGTGGCCTGGGGCGAGGCGAGAGGGTGCGGGTGACCTTCGCGGGAGGGATCAGATTACCTTCTGCCCGCGTTTCCACGATCCTCGTGGAGGCGTTCACCTGGCGAAACCTGACGGAAGTCATGTCTTTCCCTGAGAGAAGCATGACCATCGTCGTCATCCCCCTAGGGGGTTCTGCGACTTTGCGCCTACCCGAGGCTCGTCCTTGGGGGCGACGAGGGCGGCGGATGCGGTCCGTAGTCTTTGAGGTCAAGGACAGAAGCTGCGAAGCACGGAAACGGGAGACGACGTGACAACGGCTGTGGCGAATCCGACGACCGGGGGCAGCGGAGGGCACTCAGCCGTGGCTGCGCGGACCGAGGGCGTCGTGAAGGCGTACGGGACGGGCGAGACGCGCGTCCTCGCCCTGGACA
>NZ_QEST01000148.1 GCF_003311645.1 Streptomyces sp. PT12
GACAACAGAACGGGCCCCGACTCCGTCAGCGGCCCACCACGAAAGATCGAGGCTAAGGCTTCGGTTTTTCCCGAGACAACGAACTATCTGCTGTTGGGGCACTCCCCGTGGAACACGTTGACCTTCTGATCGTCGGCGCCGGGCCGTCCGGACTGTCCACGGCCGCCGTCGCTGCCCGCACCGGCTGGTCCCGGCCGCTGGCCCTGGAAGCGGGCGGCGACACGGCCGGCTCCTGGCCCGCTTGATACGGACAGCCTCACCCTGTTCTCTCCGGCCCGGTACTCAGCCCTGCCCGGCCATCCCTTCCCCGGCGACCCAGACCGCTACCGGCGCGGGATGAGGTTGCCGACTACCCGCGCACCATCGCCAAGAGCCTGGACGCCGACATCCGTACCGGCACCCGCGTCACCGCGGTCCGGCCCGCCACCGGCGGCGCCTTCGCCGTGGAGACCGGGAACGGCGAGCAGTGGTCGGCGCGGGCCGTGGTCGCCGCTTCCGGTGCCTTCGCGCACCCCCACGCCCCCGACCTGCCCGGCCGCGAACTCTACGAAGGGCGGCAGCTGCGCTCCGCCGACTACCGCGCCCCCGCGGACTTCGAAGGCGCGCGCGTGGTCGTGGTGGGTGCGGGGGACTCCGCGATCCAGATCGCCGCCGACCTCGCGCCGCTCGCCCGCGTCACCCTGGCCACCCGCGCCCCGGTGCGGTGGATGGCCCAGCTCATGCTGGGCCGGGACATCCACTGGTGGACCCGGTACACCGGGCCTGGACATCGCCCCCATCCGCGGCCGCCTGGCCAAGCTGCCGGTCTCCGTACTCGATGACGGCACCTACAAGGCAGCCTTGGAGAAGGGGGCGTGGAGCGGCGGGAGATGTTCACCGCGCTCACCGCGGACGGCGTGGTGTGGGCGGACGGCGCCCGGGAGGCGATCGACGCCGTCGTCTGGGCCACCGGCTAACGCCACCGCTACCCCTACCTCACCGGCACCCCCGCACTCGACGACCGACACCGACCGCTGCACCGCCTCGGCGTGTCCACCACCGTCCCGGGCCTTGGCTACGTCGGCATCGAGTTCCAGCGCAGCTTCGCCTCCAACTCCCTGCGCGGCGCCGCCCGCGACGCGCGCCACGTGCTGACCAGGCTGCGGCGCACCACCCGGCGTGGGTGACCGCCAGCCCCGGGCGGCGTCGCGCAGTGACGCCGCCCGGGCCGGCTAGGGCTGTCAGCCCTGGGCTGTGGCGTGCCGGCGCCGCAGGGCCAGGGAGACGTACACCAGCGCCACCAGGACGGGCACCTCGATGAGCGGTCCGACGACTCCGGCAAGGGCCTGGCCCGAGGTGACGCCGAAGGTGCCGATCGCGACGGCGATGGCGAGTTCGAAGTTGTTGCCGGCGGCGGTGAACGCGAGGGTGGCGGTGCGGTCGTAGGGCAGGCCGACCGCCCGTCCGAGGGTGTAGGAGCCGAACCACATGACCGCGAAGTACGCGAGCAGCGGCAGGGCGATGCGGGCGACGTCCCAGGGTGCGGAGGTGATGGCGTCGCCCTGGAGGGCGAAGAGCAGCACGATGGTGAACAGCAGTCCGTACAGCGCCCACGGCCCGATCCGGGGCAGCACCCGCTCCTCGTAACGCTCCCGCCCCAGGTGCTTCTCGCCGATGCGGCGGGTGGCGAACCCCGCGATCAGCGGGACACCGAGGAACACCACGACGTTGAGGGCGATCTCCTGGGCGGAGATGTCGAGGTTCTCGCCTTCGCCGAGGTTCAGCCAGCCGGGCAGGAGGTCGAGGTAGAACCAGCCGAGCAGACCGAAGGCGAGGACCTGGAAGACGGAGTTGAGCGCGACCAGGACGGCGGCGGCTTCACGGTCGCCGCACGCGAGGTCGTTCCAGATGATCACCATGGCGATGCAGCGCGCGAGGCCGACGATGATCAGTCCGGTGCGGAACTCCGGGAGCTCGGGCAGGAAGATCCACGCAAGGGCGAACATCACCGCCGGCCCGAGCACCCAGTTGATCACCAGGGACGAGACCATGAGGCGGCGGTCGCCAGTGACGGTGCGCAGGCTGGTGGCGTCGTAGCGGACCTTGGCCAGCACCGGGTACATCATGACGAGCAGGCCGATCGCGATGGGCAGGGAGATCCCGCCGACCTCCAGGTCGGCCAAGGCGTCGTCCAGCCCGTCGACCGCGCGGCCGACGAGCAGTCCGGCGGCCATGGCGACGATGATCCACACCGGCAGGAAGCGGTCGAGGGTGGAGAGCTTCGCGACGATCCCCGCGCCGTCTTCCGGCTCCGGGTTCGCTGCCCGTCCGGGGGCGGGCGGGGTCTTGGCGGTGGTCACGGGCAGGTTCGCTTCCGGTTGTGCTCGGCGGTGGCGCGGGCGGTCGCGGCCAGGTCGGTGAACTGCCCGGCCAGCGTCTCCAGCACCTCGGGCCGCAGCCTGTAGTAGGTGAACCGGCCGCACGGCTCGGTCTCCACCACCTCGGCCTCGCGCAGCACCCGCAGGTGGTTGGACAGGTTCGTCTGCTTCGCGCCGGTCTCCTCCACCAGGTGCGTCGTGCACAGGGTTTCCCGCGCCAGCAGCGTCACGATCTTGAGCCGGAGCGGGTCGGCCAGCACCCGGATCAGGTCAGTCTCGACTGAAGTCAGCATGTGCTGATACTTTCACATCATTCGGGGCTGATACCAGTCCCGGCTGATGCCGCTGGCCTGCTGCGTGAAGGAATGAAGCGATGTCCCCTGCCGCCCCGTCCCCTGCCGCGCCGACCGCCTCGGTGCTGTTCGTCTGCGTCCACAACGCCGGCCGCTCCCAGATGGCCGCCGGCTTCCTCATCCACCTCGCCGGCGACCGGATCGAGGTCCGCTCCGCCGGCTCCCTCCCGGCCGAGCAGGTCAACCCCGCCGCGGTGGAGGCGATGAAGGAAGTGGGCGTCGACATCTCCGCCGAGCAACCGAAGGTGCTGACCACCGAGGCCGTGAAGGCGTCCGACTACGTCATCACCATGGGCTGCGGCGACGCCTGCCCCATCTTCCCCGGCAAGCACTACCGCGACTGGGCCCTGGACGACCCCGCCGGACAGGGCGTGGAAGCGGTTCGCCCGATCCGCGACGAGATCCGCACCCGCATCGAGGCCCTGATCGCCGAGATTGACGCCAAGCAGGAAGTGTGAGCGTCATAAGCCGCGTCGACGTGCACGAGGTCATCGTCATAGGCTCAGGCCCCGCCGGATACACCGCCGCCCTCTACACCGCCCGCGCCCAACTCACCGCCCTGGACCTCGGCCGCATCGACATTCCACACCCCACCCGCGACCGGGACGCCAGGACGGCCGCTCCTGTCCTGGCCAACGAGCCGCCGGCCCCGCCAGGCACGGAATAAGCCAGCAGGACCGGTGACAGAGTTCTTACCGGCACCCCAAGACGCGCGGGGTGGGGCACCGTCGCGTGCCGTGCAGGATCTTTCGGCGGTCAGATCCGGCAGGAGTGGATCCGGGTGGCCAGGATGACGCGGGCGCCGATGTCCTCCAACTCGTCCATGACGCGCTGCGCCTGGCTGGCGGGGACCATCGCGCGGACAGCGGCCCAGCCCTTGCGGTGCAGCGGGAAAACGGTGGGCGACTCCAGGCCGGGGGTGAGGGCGACGGCCCGTCCGACGGCCTCGGTGCGGATGTCGTAGTCCATCATCACGTACTCGCGCGCGACCATGACGCTGTGGAGGCGTCGCAGGAAGCGTTGCACGGCCTCGTCGGCGGCGTCGGCGCCGACCGGGAGGATGACGATGCCCTCGGACTCCATGATCGGCTCGCCGATGACCTCAAGGCCCAGGTTCGCCAGGGTGGTGCCCGTCTCGACGACATCGGCGATCACGTCCGCGACGCCGAGCTTGAGCGAGGTCTCCACCGCGCCGTCCAGGCGGACGATGCCCCCGGGGATCACGCCCCGCTCCGCCAGGTGCTTGGCCACCACGCCGGGATAGGAAGTGGCGATCGTCTTGCCCTCTAGATCGCGCACCGAGGCCGCCGCGCCCGGCTCACCCGCGAAGCGGAACACCGCGCGGGAGAAGCCGAGTCGAAGGACCTCCTTCGCCGCCGCGCCGGAGTCCAGGAGGAGGTCGCGGCCCGTGATGCCGATGTCGAGCTTTCCCGAGCCGACGTAGACGGCGATGTCGCGGGGCCGGAGGTAGAAGAACTCCACCTGGTTCTCCGCGTCGACGACGACGAGCTCCTTGGACTCCGTCCGCTGGCGGTACCCGGCCTCATGGAGCATCGCCCCCGCCGGGGCGGAGAGAGCCCTCGTTCGGGATGGCGATGCGCAGCATGAAACGTCCTCTGGATCAATGGGGTTGGTCTCGTACGGTGAACGTGCGAGTACTCATGGTGCCAGAGGTGTCGCCGGTGCTGCCGGGGTTTACCGGTGCCCAAGGCTCAGGCGGCCAGCACGGTGTGGGCACGGTCGTGGAAGTCGCGGGCGGCGGGGACGGCGCAGGAGCGCAGGCGGTCGGCGAGGTCAAGCAGCGGTGCCGTCGTGCGCCCGAAGCTGATCTCCTCGGTGAGGTCGAGCGCCTGATCGGCCGTCGAGCACGCCTTGTCGATGTGGCCCGCCTCGAACTCCGCGTCCGCCTGGCGCGTTAGATAGAGGGCCCTGTCGCGGACGAAGGCGGGCTCGAACATGCCGTGGACCTGGGCGAACTGCTCGGTCACGGGGCCGGGTTGGCCGAGGTCGCGGTGGCTTGAGGCGCGCGCCGCGGCGATGTCGGGGAGGCCGAACCAGTAGACCCAGCTCGGGTCGTCGTGACCGTCGGCCTCGGCGAGGAGCGTCTCCGCCCGGTCGAAGTCCGCCCAGCGGCGGGCGTCGTCGAGGTGGGCGCGGGCGTGTCCTCGGCGCATGGCGAGCATGGCCTCGACGCGGGGGGTGGTGCCTCCCCGGATGGCGGCGAGCCCGGCCGTTGCCATGGCCTCGGCGTCCTGCGACCGGCCGGTGTTGTAGGCCGACGTGGTCCAGAAGCCGAGGACGTTGGCGCCGAGGGCGTCGTCCCCGGCCAGCTTCGCCGATCGGAGCGCGGCCTCGAAGGTCGCGTCGGCGCACTCGCCGTGGACGTCGAAGGCGGCGGCCCGCTGGCGGGAGAGGTCGGCGGCGGCCGCGTAGAGGCGTGCGCCGTGGGCGTCGCTGTAGGTGCGGTCGCGGATCAGGCCACGCACCAGGGCGAGGACGCTGGAGGTCTCGGTGAGGATGACGCCGCCGCCGTCGACGTCGTCCATCTCCCGGAGCGCCCGGACGCGCTCCTCGATGCGGGTGACGGCGGCCTCGCCGATGCGCGACCCGCCGGTGATCTGTCCTGCGGCAGCGGGGTCCGCGGTGAGCCAGGAGAGCAGTGCGGTGGTGAGCGTCCCACCGGAGATGGCCTTGACCGGCCCCTGAGCGGTTCCCCCGAAAGAGCGAAGCGCGGCGCGCTGCACGGTCAGCGAACGGTAGGAGCGCAGCGTCAGCAGACCGTCGTTGATCTCGATGACGCGCCGGTGCAGGAGGAAGTCGGCGTCCTGGCTGAGCGGATCGTCGCCGAAGCCCGCGGCTGTCAGGACGATCTCGGGCATGGCCGACGCCAACTCCTCCCACAGGGGCGTGAGCGCGAGAAGGGACCGCGTTTCCCAACGTCGGCGCAGAGCCTGCCTGATCGGCCTGACAACGGCGGGCAGGGTGAGGCTGCTCGCAAGGAGGAGAACGGCCACGGCCGGGCAGGTGACGCTGAAGACACAGGGCGAGGACAGCAGCGAGGAGCACCTTTGGTTGTGGTCCGAGATCGCGCCCATGCCGAAGCTGACGGTGAGCGCGGCGGCGATCTTGTAGGTGCAGTAGACGAGGGCGACGACGCTCCCGAACGAAGCGATGCGCGGACCGATACGCACGTCCGCGTGCCTCGTGGCATTCGATCGCCGCCAGGTCTCCCGCAGGAAGTCGACCACGGTCGAGGGCCGGAAGGCGATGAAGACCAGGATGTACAGGGCGTAGACCTGTGCGAGTTCCCCGCCAGGTGCTCGACGAAGAAAAGTCCCGCCATCGCCAGGACGGCGCTCGCCAGAAGGGCCAGGCGCCTCCGGATCCATCGGCGCGGCGCCTCGGGGGCGGTGTTGAGCTGGCGAGTGAAGATCAGAACCGATGTCGCGGCGGCCAGGCTGAAGGAGTTGCTGAGCAGCCGGGCCGAGTGGGGCACGATGGACTCGACCGACGCGATGACCAAGGGTGTATAGCCTCGCGCTTTCACGGGGAGTGTCCGATAGACGGCGGATCTGATGATCAAGGAGACGCCTGATGAGCGA
>NZ_QEST01000015.1 GCF_003311645.1 Streptomyces sp. PT12
GACATGCCCAGATCAACCCGCTTCGCGAAGATCATTTCGCTGAGAAAACCTCAGTAGGTCAGGAATTCGCTGACGGTCATCTTGCTCGTGGCGACCGGCAGGCCGCTGCTTGAGTGGGCCTTGAGCTTGGTCAGCTTGTCATGGACCTCCTCCCAGTTCTTCCCGTAGACGTCACGCCGCTTGTAGGTCCCATCAGTCATGAGGACGTACACCGCGCCTGCCCAGCGTCCATCCTTTCGCTGCCAGATGGACCCCTCCCCGTTCGCATTCTTCTTCCCCATCAGGGGTTCTCCCTCTCGGTGAGTTGGTTGATGTATTCGCGTAGTGCCTGCTCACTGATGCGTCGGCATCGGCCGATCGTCACGGAGGCGAGTTCGCGTGAGCGGATCAGGTTGTAGACCGTCCAGCGGCTCACCTGGAGGCGAACGGCCACCTGATCCACGGTGAGCAGGACTGCCGGGCGTGCCGGATCGCGTTCGTTCACTCCGGCTCCCAGTGCTCGGGATCCTGGGCGCGTAGATCGGCCAGGGCTTCACGGGCGACGCGGCGGTTTTCTGCGATGGCATCTCGAATCCCTTCGGCGATCTGCTCTTCGGTCTTGCTCGCGTATCCGGTGCCGAGATACGTCAACTCCGCATCGACGATGAGCTTCCCCGACGTGCTGAATTTCCGGCTGAGTTGGTTGGCTCGGTAATGGGCGCGCGCTGCCCGGAGCGCGGTCATGGTGGTGCTGTAGGCGCGGCTCTTGGTCGAGAAGTGGCCGCCGTACCCGAGTTGATGGGCCCAGTGTCTCAGCTTCAGGTTCCGGAATTCGGGGAGTCGGCCCAGCCGCCAAGCCGTTGCGATGAGTTCCCGGATGTGCGGCGAAACTCGCAACGAGGAGAGGGGAGTACGCAGCCCCGTGCCTTGGCAGCGGTGACAGAACCGCGCCAGTCCCGTCCCCCGGCAGTGCTTGCAGTACAGCGGGAAGTCAACCGTTCCGGATTCCTCGGCCGCCTTGGTGACGTACTTGGCGATATACGCGGCCACCGTGCCAGCGGATGTGTCGTCGGTCTCGGGTATCGGCCGCACATCCACCTGAGAGCCCCAGCCGAGAACCCGTTGCCCGATCCGGCTGGGCGCGGTGACCACGCGGGCGCCCGCAGCCGACCGACGCGCGGCCGTGGCGATGACGTCGTGTCCCGCCCAGTCCGGCAGAGCCTCACCGTGCTCCGGAGGATCGAGGCGCATCACCGCATGGAAGTGGACCAGGCCGCGTCGCTGGAACTCCGCCACCTTCACGAACGACAGCCGCGCCGTCCTGGCGAACTCCGTCTTGCTCACTCCGCCAGCGCGCGGTAGCTCCTGACGGCGCATCAGGTCAGTGAACCGGTGCCATAGCCGTCCGGCGTGGGCGTTCCAGAGCACACCCCCGGCGTAGTCGTAGCACTCCGCGCACAACGGCGCTCCGACCAGCGGGTCATCCTTCGCGTGCCGCGCCCAGCAGGTCGAGGGCATCCCGTGCTCGCACGCGCCGCCGTCGCGCCGAGGACGACAGGCCCCCTCCGGCGTGAGCGTGTGCACTGGCCCGAACGACGGTGCCGTGAGTGTGAGGAGCACCCGGGGATGCGTCGCCACCGAAGTCGGGACGCCCTTGCCGCCCGCCAGTCCAGCCTTCACCAAGTGCCAGGTGTCCCACTGGTAGACGCGTGAGCACGGCGCGCACCAGGCCCGTCGCCGGTTGCCGCAGGGGACCAACAGCGGGGCGCGTTCGTCGCTCCCGAGTTCGTGAACGATCTCGCCCGTCGCGGAGTCCACGAGTAGGACCGTTCCGGCGAGCTGAACCGGGTGAGCGCAGCCGCCTATCCGTCGTACATCCGCCTCCCATTCCCTGTAGTCGGGCGCGGTGATCCGCTCGAACCACCGGCTGAAGTCCGCCCACTCTGCCGCCGTCATGTCCGGGGGGCGGGGTCCCAGATCAAGATGTGCTACGTCTTGTGCCACATCGACATGGTAGCTCAAGACGTGCTACCTGTTGTAGGTCAACTTGTGTCGAGGAGGCCCAGACCCATGACCGACGACGAGCGCCAAGGCCCCGCCTGGCGCGCCATCGCTGACCAGCTCAGGTCAGATGTGGCCGACGAGGTGTATCCACCAGGCGGGCCCCTGCCGGGGGAAACCCAACTGGCCACGCGCTACGAGGTGTCCAGACCGACCGTCCGCCGGGCGATCAACGCCTTGGTGGGCGAAGGTCTGCTGAGCGTGTCCCACGGCCGGGGCACGTTCGTTCGCCCCCGCCCGGACCGGAAGGTCATCCTCATCAACCACCCTGATCCCGATGATCTGTTGGACGAGCGTTACGAGCCCTCCGAGCAGGGATGGCTACGTGGTGAACATCCCCGGGCCATCTCCTTGGGGGAGAGAGCCGACAGGGCGAAGGGGGCGCTGATCACCACGGCCGGGCGCGACGAGGCGGAAGCCCTCGGCACACGGACGGGCACATGGATCTTCCAGCGGTTCCAGCACTGGAGGCATCGCACCACCCACCAGGTGATCTCTCTCGTCTCGCTCACCCCTGCGCACCTCGTCGGATGGCTCTCGGACCCGGACGCCGAAGAGCCTCCCGAGCCAGCCGACTTGTGGGACCACCCGGAGCGGTACCAACCCGTGTCCGATCACCAGCAGGGCCCTCCCGAGGGCTACGACGAGGAGCCCCCCGAGGATCCGGACGAAAATGAACTCGGACCCCAACCCAGCCTGTACGACCGGCTGATGCAGCGCGGCCCCGTCCGGTTCGCCAGCTCGGTCACGGCGCGGATGCCCGTGGGCGACGAGGTGACCGACTTGGACGTGCCCAACGGGACGCCGGTACTCGAAGTCCGCCGAACGATGACCGCTGCGGACGGTCGGCCCCTTGAAGTCACCATCGTCACCGCCCCCGCCGACCGCTTCGAGGCGGCCAGTTCGGCCGAATGGCTCTCAGCCACCCGCCCCACGGGCGGAGACGCGGCGGCCGTGCTCCGGCTGTAGGTCCGCAAAGTTTCTCTACAAGATCAAGGGCGCGCCTTCGGCGCGCCGGGCGGCCGGGCCGCCCTCGTCCGAGCATGCGGCCTTGCGGCCGGTCTCGGCCGAGCGGCCCGCCGCCCGCGTACGAGCCGCCCAGCTCCCCGAGCACTCGACGGCCACACCGAGATATGCCGAGCGTTCAACAGGGGTGGGCGGCTGGGGCGTTCGACCTCCGAGGCTTTACGCAGCCACCAGGGGGCGAGCCTCGAAGAGCGGGGGGCCACTTCGGGCCTAACCGGGCAGGTTCAGGAACCGCCCAAGTCGCCGACAGCTTACGGCCCCCCGCTCTCTCGCCCCCTGGCAGCTCCCGCCCAAAGCCTCTCCGGCCGACCGCGTGCGGTGGTGCGCCATCCAACGGCACGGCCCGACTCAGCTTCGTGGCCTGACTCCTTCGGCGTTCAGGTCCACGATCGAGAAGTCTTCGAGCCGCATGATGAGTTGACCAGCGCGTACCCAGCGGACACGCGGGTCGTCCAGTGCCACCCCGGCCGCGTCGCTCGCGACGGGGAAGGGAAAGGCGGGGCGGTACAGCGCACCGTAGACGCCCGCCAGGGCGAAGTGATGGACCCGGAGAGCGACATAGTGTTCCCGCAGGTGGGGGCACGCCCGCACGGACTTTACCGCACAGGGTAGGCACACCGGCGGGTGTGAGGTCAGCACATCGTCCGGCCAGGTGTCAGGGGCGTTGCCGTCCTCGCCCAGTACCCACAGCACGCCGTCTTCGTCGCAGTCGGCGGGTGCTGCGCAGACCTGGCACAGGAGCCGCGTCATGGCGCGGCGTTGCCGCAGGGCGTGCACTTTGCCGAACTCCGGCCGCCCCTTGCCCGGCAGGTGGGACACCCGGCCCCAGAGGACCCCATTCTCATCCCGGTCGTGCACCTGCTCATCCGCGTAACCGATCCCGCCACGCCGGTAGACCACGCGAGCGTCCAGGTCCCGTTCCTCGCTCCATCGGGTGATATAGGGAACGAGGTCTGGACGCCGCACTGTTCCCAACGGCGGTCGGCGCTGGCCAGCCGTCAGCACGAGATCACCTCCCTCGGACGCGTATGTCCGACCAGGACGTACGGGCGGACCAACTCGACGCGCACGTCCCTCGAATTCCTCGACGGCTCCTCGCCCCGACGCGCCAACAGCATCGTCGGTTCGTCCCTGGGGCATGGGGTGGTGGGCGCCGCGTCGGAAGCACGATGCCGTCCAGGCGGGGGAAGGAGCAGCCGCAGCAGGCGTTCAGCGAACCACGCAAGACAGTTGCGCATGTCATCTCTCATCCACTCGGGGACAAGAGAGTTTTGCGGGTCGATGGGCGAATATGCATGGGGCTGAGGGGGATACCCATCATGGGTAGACTCGGCAGAAGGGGTTCGTGCTACTTCTTGATCAGCTCTATGCGGGGATGCGAGATGGCTTACAAGTCTCCGGCGGCACTGCCACTCAGTGTGCTGGAACGGTCCGACGTTCGGGATGCTCTTGCCCGTCACGACTTCGGCATGGTCTTTTCGCTTGCCCGCAAGTGGGGCGGGATCAGTTTC
The DNA here is from genome assembly GCF_003311645.1 of Streptomyces sp. PT12. Classification (GTDB taxonomy): domain Bacteria; phylum Actinomycetota; class Actinomycetes; order Streptomycetales; family Streptomycetaceae; genus Streptomyces. The sequence continues at coordinate 4,578 of NZ_QEST01000015.1, forward strand.
ATCAAGATTGCCGACGCTTGCGACATCAGCCCCGAACGAGTGGGAAAGCTGGCCAAAGGCGTCGGCGCGATCACGACGTACAAGAAGATCGCGACCATCGCGGACGCGCTGCGCATTCCCGGGCGGATGGTGGGGTTGACCCCACGTCCATGGGAGGGTGGGCGCGTCGAGCCACGAGCGGTATCGCCGGTTCATGGCGCCAGAGAAACAGAGGGGGAAGCCGTGCGACGCAGGGAATTCATCGCCGCATCGATGGCCGCAGTGGGTATACCGGCGGAGTTTCCCTTCTTGGAGGCCGGGCGCGTCGGTTCGAGCACGGTGGAACGGCTCAAGGAGCGGACCGCGAGATTGCGTCGCCTTGATGACTTCCTCGGCGGCGCCGACACGTATCCGATCTATGTCGGCGAGTTCAACGCCACCACGCGTCTGCTGGACAACGGCAGCTACGGCGCCACCGTTGAGCGGGCTTTGCTGAGCCTGGTCGCCGAGCAGGCGCAGCAGGCAGGTTGGGCTGCCTTTGATGCCGGTCGGCAGGCCGAGGCCGAACGCATGTATCGCACCGCGCTTCAGGCGGCCATCGACGCCGACGATAAGCCGCTGATTGGTAATTCCTTGGCTTTCCTGGCCTACCAGCAGGTCAGCACGTCACGATCCGGCATTGAGATGGCTTCGGCGTCCTGCGAACGGATGGGGAAGGACGCCCCGGCCACGGTCCGCGCCCTGCTCCTCGAAAGACGCGCGTGGGCGCACGCCCGAGCCGGTCAGGCGAAGGAGACCGAGCGCGTATTGGCTCAGGCCGAAGCTGAACTCACCCGTTTCTCGGCGTCGCGGCCGGGCCCGGACTGGGCAGCGTGGGTTGACATGAGGGAACTCACGATCATGTCCGGGCGATGCTGGACGGAGTTGGGGCGCCCGTTGCGTGCGGTGCCGGTTCTGGAGAAGGCCCTTCAAGGGTTCGCGGACACCCATGCACGGGACAAGTCGCTGTACATGACCTGGCTTGCCCACGCGTACCTCGACGCCGGGGAGGTCGAGCATGCCGCCGCCGTCACGAGCCGGTCGCTGCAACTGGCCACGGGTATCGGCTCCGTCCGGCCACGGCAACGCGCCCGGACGCTCGTGAAGCGACTCGAACCGCACCGCGCGGTGCCGGAGGTAGCCGCCGTTCTCGACCAGGCGACGGCGTGACTCTCAGTTCCCGCCCTCGTGCTCATCGGCGGTCGTTGTTCGGCGTATCCAGTCCAGGTAACCGGCGGAACCGGCGGCGATCGGGAGGGCCACGATCTCCGGGTTGTTCCAGGGGTGGTGCTCCAACAGGTGTGCTTCGAGCGCCGGGTACCGGTCGGTGGTGGTCCGCAGGAGGAGCTGCCACTCCTCACCGGTGCCGAACTGGCCCAGGTGCCGGAAGACGGAGATCACCGGACCGACGATCTGAGCCCCGGCGGCCAACCGGGCATCCACCGCCCCCAGCGCCAGACGCTCCGCCGCTTCGCGGGTCTCGGTCGCCGTGGACACCTGCACGCAGTCAGTCATGCCCACGAGACTACTGAGGCTGACAGCAACCGTGACAGCAACGACGGCGCACACCGCCGTTCATCGGCACACGGCGAGCCCCGGGTGAGCGGGGGCGGGGGCCCACATGCGGGCCCCCGCCCAGTTCTACGGATCAGAAGGTTGCAGGTTCGAATCCTGCCGAGCGCGCACCAGGTCAGAG
>NZ_QEST01000198.1 GCF_003311645.1 Streptomyces sp. PT12
TGCGTTGCGGGCATCGATCCCGTCACCCGATCAGTGGCCACGCTGAAAGAGCTCACTGTCCGCGTTGCGCGACCTCAGCAGGCCGGTCACCGGCTCCCCGCTTCCGCCGCTTCCGTAATCGACGAACCCCGTCAGGGGATGGTGCCCGAAGGCTTTCCTCCGTGTCGGCTTGGCGTCCCGCTTCTCGGAGTGGGCCACCACGAGAACCCCGTCCAAGTCCACGATCACCCGCCCCGCGGCATCCGGAGCCGCGTTCTTGGCCGTGTCCCAGACACGCTCGCGGGCTTCGGCCCGCCCGGGCCGTATCGCGGACAGGTCCTCGGCCCAACGACGGCGAGCGACGGCGAGGGTGTCGACGAGCCAGCAGACCGTCGGGTCGGAGGCCACCGGCCCGAACGCCGTCGGCTTCGGCCCGCAGCATCCCGACATCCGCGAGACAGTCACCGCCCGGCGCTACCGCGAGCGCCACGTCCAGCAGGATCTTCCCCGGATCGCGCACCGCCCGTGAACGGCGCCACGGCGCCACGGCGCCAGCACGGTCGATATCGCCCGATCCAGCCCGGCTTTGCGGACCGCCTCGACCAGCAGCGCGGCCCCTGCCTGGGACACCGCTCCGTGGTCACCACCCTCGACACGCACACGCGGGTGGGACCCGATAACGCTTCCTCACCTGAGAAGTGCCTCCGACGGTGGCAGGCACAAGGACGTGGACCATCCTCGTCCTTGCTGGTCAGAGCCACTTTCCGCGTACCGGACCGCCCCTCGGACAGCCCGCTTCATGAAAGCCCGAGGCCAAGGAGACCGATCGCGCGCCACGCATACAGCCGCCCCACCGGCCGCTCGGCTGAGCCGCAGAGGCTCGGACGAGGGCCCGGACCCACTTCACGGGACGGCCTCTGATGTGTCGACACAAGCCGAAGGACGTTCCCGAAACGGTGCGACACTCCGCGCCGACGGCGCGCGGCGGGGCCGGTGTGACGGTGCGAGCGCCTTGAGCGTCGCGACCGCCGTCCGCCGACCCCTGTCGCGGTGTCAGGACGCCGACTCGGCCTCGGCCTTCAGGTTGCTCAACCACACGTCAAGACCTCCGCCGAGCAGGGCCGCGACGGCGTCGAGGTCGGCGCCCTCCAGCGAGGCGAGCAGTTCGGAGTCCCAGGACTCCTCGGTGCGCACGAGGGTGCCGCCGTCGGTCTCGGTGAAGGTCCACAGGTGGACGCCCTCGTCGATCGTGACCGACTCCCCGATCGCGGGCCCCTGCCACAGCAGGCACCGCCCGGGTTCCAGCCGCTGCATGCTGGAGGTGATCGTCAGGGTGTCGGCGGGAGAGAACTCCGACTCGGGGACGGGAGTGGTCCACCGGAACTGCGACTCGGAGGTGAAGGGGCCTTCGTCCAAGCGTTCGATGGTCTGGACGGCCTCCTGCCACTCGCCCCAGTTCTCGACATCGGTCTGGACGTCCCAGACCCGGTCGATGGGTGCGTCGATCAGGATCTCGGTCGAGCGCGTGATGGGCGCCGAGTGATCGATGGTCATTCCGCCGCACTCGTCCTCCTGGGCGGTCGGCGGCGCCGTCGTGGCGGCGTCGGCGCCTCGCGCGACCTCGTCGGAGTCACCGCCGTCGGCGACGGAGACGCCGATCCCGACGGCCGCAGCCACGACCACGATGCCGATGGCGACCTTCACGACGGGACGGCGCAGCGAGCTGGAGATATTCATGTCGATCCCTGATCCCTGGATGTGCTGACGGCCGACCTGCGCGGACGTCCGGAAGGACCTGCACCTTCCAGTCGTTAACTTACGGCTGTAACGCTACGGTTGTCAACATACTTGGGAGCGGGCCACGGCTGCACCTCGAGGGGTTGAGTGCGCGGCCGGGCTGTTCCTCGTCCGGCCGCACATACCCGGTGGCCGCCCTTCGACAGGCGGTTCGGCTCACGGTCCCGCCGTGAAAGGTGGCGTGTGGTACCGGCTGCGAGAAGGTCGGCGCAGAGGAGCCCGCGCCGCCTGTCCGTGTCGTCATCGGTGGTTCTCCGGCGCCTCCGGTGTCGGCCGACGGCAGGCGCGCGGAGCTGTTGATGGCCGTTCGCAACGAGAAGGCGTTCGACGAGGCGTCCGGGCTCAGGGGAGGGTGAGGGCGGCGTTCACGGCGGCGCGGTCGAGTTCGAGGCCGTTGCAGAAGCTGTGCAGGTGGGGCAGGCCGACGGTGCGGACTGTGGTGATCCACTGGGTGAGCTTGTCGTTGTTGGCCTGGGCCGGGGTCAGGAGCGCGGCGAACTCGCCGGTCAGTCGTCGTTGGCGACCTGCCCGATCCCCAACCCGGCCCCGGCGAAGTCCGGATCAGAGCCGGGGCGTCCGGCATCAAACCGGGTGACGTGGGATAACGCTGGGGCCCGCCTGGGGCGCCCATGCCGTTTCCTCGGGTGATCCCGCACAGTGACGGCGCCGGAGTCATCGACGCCGTCGGCCCCGGTGTCGATCAGCAGCGGGTGGGACAGAAGGTGTGGTGCTACGGAGCTCAGTCCTACAGGCCGTTCGGCACCGCCGCGGAGTGCTGCGTCGTCCCGGAAGGGCTCGCCGTACAGCTCCCGGACAACGCCGACACGCACCTGCTCGACCAGGCCGCTTGCCTGGGCATCGCAGGCATCACCGGCTACCGGGCTCTCTTCGCCGACGGCCCGGTCACCGGATTGACCGCGCTGGTCTACGGCGCCGCCGGCGGAGTCGGATCCATCGCCGCGCACATGGCCGTACGCGACGGAGCCCAGATACTCGGAGTCGTCCGCACTGCGGCGCAGCGGGCCTTCGTGCGTGGGCTCGGGGCACACGAGGTGTTCCTTGCCGACGACCCGCACCTCGCAGACCGTATCCGGAAGGCGGCGCCCGAAGGTGTGCACCGCATCGCCGAGATCGACTTCGCCGGGCACATCGAACGCGGCACCACAGGACGCGTTGTCCTCCACATCTGACCACTCGTGCGCTGCCACCGCTTGTACGTGCGGCGGTGCTTCTGCTCCTGGCGCCGGATGAGCCCGTTGCGCGCCAGGACCCGGTGGACCGTCGCCCGCGCCGGTGCCGCACCAGTGCCAGTTCGGGCCACCTCGAAAGCGATGCGGCGGGCACCCCAGCGGGGGTTCGCCCTGTGCATCTCACACACCGGTGCCTCCACCTCGGAGGGAAGCCGGGGCCGGGCTGGTGCGCGGGCGCCGGGACTTCTCCCGCAGCCCTCCGAGCCCCTCGGCCTCGTGCTTCGACTTCCACGTGTAGACGGTCTGGCGTGACGCCCCGTACCGGACGGCGACCTCGCTGACCAGCGAGCCGTCGAGGACCTCAAGCACCGCCCGGTACCGCTGCTCGATTCGAACCTGGGTAGGCCGAGCCGTCAGACTTACAGTCTCCCCGGCACAAGCCTCTGACCAGGAGCTTTCCGGCTCCTGGCGCTCGCCACCCCACGAATGTCACAGAGACGCCAAGGGCCGGCTCTCGCCGGCGAGTAGCGGGTGATAGTCGCGTCCGGCCGGGATGTCGGGCGCCTGACGGGAGTTCAGGGTCGGACTGAGCGTGGGGTGGAACTCCTCCGTACGGTCAACAGGCCCGCAGTGGGTCGGGGCCAAGCGGTGGGCTGGTAGCGTGCAGCGTGGCCACGGCCCGTACCGCTCAGGCACATCCCGCCAGGCCGTCCCGGTACGGAACTTCCACACGATCCCGTTGAGGACCCTGCAGTCATCCAGCCACTTGCGCCCACGCGATGACACGGGCAGCAATGGCCGGACGAACTCCCACTCGGCATCGGACAGTTCGTGGCGACGTATCACCCGACCATGATCCACCACTCAAGATCATTTGAAGACACTGCCTAGGGTCCACCGAGAGGCAGGACGCGAGGACACGGCTACTCACGGGCGTCGCATCGTAAGAGCATGAGTGGCTTGAGAAACGAGCCATTGTCGTGCATTGTCGAGTGACCAACCCGCATCGCGGCGAAGCGCTCCCCAGGCCCCGTAGCCAAAGTAGAACCACAGCAGATTCCCCACATCCTCCGGATCGTCCCGCCTGGGGTCATCGAAGGCAACGATGCGAACTGCGGCTCTGTTAAGAGTTGCCCGGTATCGATTCGTCGCGGCAGCAAGCGCTTCGTGGGCGCCTTGATCGTGTGGTGCGGTCTCCAGAATGATCCGCATCGTACGACCATGCCGTTCATGGATGAGGGCGCTCGCGTGTCCTATCGCGGCGATCACCTCGGCCGCAGATTCGCATCCAGCAAGGACTGCGTCGACGTCGATTTCCGTTGCTGCTGATGCCCATCGGTTCATCAGCTCCCTCAAGATCCCGGATTTCCCTCCAGCGATCGCGTACACCGTCGCCGGAGATACATCAGCACGCTCGGCAATCTGTTCGACGGTCGTGGCGAAGAACCCATGCTGCTCGAACAGGTCCGCCCCTGCGTCAACGATGCCTTCCCGGGTGCGTGTGGCTCGCCGCGTCCGTCGCTCCTGTCCCGTCGTCATGCGCTCACCCTACTCTAGAGAGCGGCTCTGGTTTTTGGACCACCACTCTGATACACATAGGTGATGAACTCTGCAGGTCCCGATGTGGCCGACCCGTACGAGCTGGTCACCGCCGTGTCCGCATCCTTCTCCGAGCCCGTCCCTACAGATGTCGACGTCGTGATCGTTGGCGGGGGCCCTGCCGGCTCCGTGCTTGCGTCACGACTGAGCGCGAATCCTCGCCGACAAGTCCTGCTTCTGGAAGCCGGTGACACCACGGGTGCGGAACCGGCGTCTCAGGTTCCCGGGTTGGCGTTCGGCCTACTGACGGGGCGGAACGCATGGCCGGACATGACCGAACCTCAGCCCGCTCTGCACGACCGGCGCATCTATCTGGCCCAAGGCCGTGGACTTGGCGGTGGCAGCAGCATGAACATGATGGCCTGGTTCCGCGGCCATCCCGAGGACTTCACAGGGTGGGTGAAGGCCGGTGCCACTGGCTGGGGATGGGACGACGTCGTCGGCACATTCGATGCGATTGAGGAACGCGAACCTCGCGCCGGTCGTACAGGGCGGGGTGGCGTCATCGCTGTCACTCCTGCGAGGGACGTTTCCGCGTTACCCTTGACGTTCCTCGCCGGTGCGAAAGCGGCCGGAATGCCGATCAGTACTGACTTCAACGGCGACGTCCGCGAAGGTGCTGGCCTATTCGCCAGCAACATCCGCGAAGGACGCCGTGACAGCGTCGTCTCGGCATATCTCGCCTCTGCCCTGCATCGCCCGAATTGGCACGTTCGCACCGGTGTTACCGCGTCGAAGATCCTCCTCGAGCAAGGACACGCCACTGGTGTCCTCGCCCAGACCCCTACCGGGACAGTGGACATAACCGCGGCAAAGGTAATTGTGACCGCCGGCGCGATCCGCACCCCTCAACTGCTCATGCTCTCCGGAATTGGGGAAAGGGCACACCTGCACGACCGAGGGATCAGTCCGGTGATCGACCTCCCCGGCGTTGGCCAGAACCTGCAAGACCACCCGATGATCACGCCCGTGTGGTCGGTCATCGACGACAGCCCACTTGCAAACACCATCGGAGAGGCTGAGCAAACCGCCTACGCCCTCGCCCGTCGCGGCCCGCTCGCCACCATGTCACAAGCTGGAGCGATCTTCCGCACCGACCCAAACCTAGTCGCCCCCGACGTGCAGATGACCCTCACGCTGCTCGCTCTCGACGACGCCGGGCAGATCCGATCCGATCCCGTCATCACTGCGGCCCTGTCCGTACTCGCCCCCACCAGCCGCGGTACTGTCTCCCTCCGTCTCGACGACCCTGCCGGGCAGCCGGTCATCAACCCCCGCTACCTCACTACCGACCAAGACATGGCAGCTCTCCGAGCCGGGCTCCGCCACATCGAGCGCGTCTTCCGTGCTGGCCCCCTCACCACAGCGATCGGTGATGCCCTCTCCATCACGGACTTCTCCGATGACGATGAGCTCGACTCGTTTATCCGCGGCAACGCCACAACAGAATGGCACCCATGCGGCACCTGCCGAATGGGCACCGATCCTGACGCCGTCGTCGACCCGGAAACTCTTCTGGTCCATGGCACCGATAATCTGCACATCGCTGACTCATCCATAATGCCCACCGTCACCCGCGGCAACACTCAAGCCCCAGTTATCATGATCGCCGAACGTGCCAGTACCCGCATCTAACCTCGATCTTTCGTGGTGGGCCGCTGACGGAGTCGGGGCCCGTTCTGTTGT
>NZ_QEST01000080.1 GCF_003311645.1 Streptomyces sp. PT12
CGCGAGTGGCAGGCGTGGTTCGACTCGTGGCCGCTGCCGTTCGCGACGCTGGCCGCCGCGCGCCGGGGCGTCCCCCGAGCCCGCGCCCTCAGGGCTGCGCGCCATCGCCGAGCGGCTGCTCGACGAACTGGCCGCGCTGCCCGCGCCGTTGGCCGACCGCGAGCCCACGGCCCTGGCGGACATCCGGGCCGCCTGCCCGGACTGGCCCACGCCGCCAGGCACTTCGGCGCGGGCGGCGCGACGCCCCCGGCTGGCCGAGCGGTTGGAGGCCGCGTGGCTGGGGCGGGCCGCCGGGTGCGTGCTGGGCAAGCCCGTGGAGAAGATCCCCATCGAGGGCATCCGCGCGCTGGGCCGCGCCGCGGGGAACTGGCCGCTCGCGACGTGGTTCACCGAGGCGGGCGTGGCGCCCGAGGTGCTCGCGGCCCACCCCTGGAACCGCCGCTCGCGCGCCACGTCGCTGGCCGAGACCATCGACGGGGCGCCCGAGGACGACGACCTCAACTACCCGCTGCTCGGGCTGCTGTTACTGCGCCGCCACGGCCACCACTTCACCACGGCCGACGTCGCGCGGCTGTGGCTCGACGAGCTGCCCGCGGGCCGGACGTTCACCGCCGAACGCGTCGCCTACCGCAACCTGCTGGCCGGGATCGAGCCCCCGGGCACGGCCACCTTCCGCAACCCCTTCCGCGAGTGGATCGGGGCCCAGATCCGCGCCGACATCTTCGGCTGGACCCACCCGGGCGACCCCGCGACCGCCGCCGAACTCGCCCACCGGGACGCCACGTTGACCCACACCGGGGTGGGCGTGCACGGCGCGATGTTCATCGCGGCGGCCACCGCGGCGGCCATGGCGGGTGACACCGACGCGCACGGCTGCGTGCGCGCGGGGCTCTCCGTCGTCCCCCCGGGGTCGCGTTACGCGCGGGCGGTGCGCTTCGGCGTGGACGCCGCCCGCGCCGCGCCCGCCGCCGACGGCTGGGACGGCGTCGTCGACCGCCTGCACGAGCGGTACCGCGACCATCACTGGGTCCATGTCCTGCCCAACGCCGCCGTCGTCGCCGCCGCGCTCACCCACGCGGACGGCGACTTCTCGGCGACCATCTGCCGTGCGGTGTCGGGGGGTTGGGACACCGACTCCAACGGAGCGACGGCCGGGGCCCTGGCCGGTGCGCTCGCCGGGTCGCCGGGGGCGCTGCCCACCCGCTGGACCGGCCCGCTGAAGAACCGGCTCGCGACCACCGTCGCGGGCTTCGACGGCATCGGCTTCGACGCCCTCGCCACGCTCACCCTGGAGGCAACGGAGTGACCCTTCCCGTCAGCGGCGGCCCCGCCATCGCGGTCCTGGGATCCACCAACATGGACCTGGTCGCCTACACACGCACCGCCCCGCGCCGCGGCGAGACCGTGTCGGGGCGGGAGTTCCGCACGGTCCCCGGAGGCAAGGGCACCAACCAGGCGATAGCCGCCGCCCGCGCGGGCGGCGCCGTCACCATGATCGGCGCGGTCGGCGACGACGACTTCGGGCCCCGGCTGCGCGCCGCCCTCGACGGGGCTGGCGTGGACACGGCCGCGCTGCGCACCGTTCGGGGCCCCAGCGGCATCGCGCACATCCTCGTGGACGACGACGGAGGCAACTCGATCGTCGTCGTGCCGGGCGCCAACGGCACCGTCACCTCGCTCGCCCCGGGCGACGAGGAGCGCATCGCCGCCGCGGGCGCCCTGCTGATGCAGCTCGAACTGCCCATGGAGGGCGTGCTCGCGGGCGCGCGCGCCGCCCGCGCGCGGGGCGTGCGCACCATTCTGACCCCCGCGCCCGCCCAGCCGCTCCCCGACGAACTCCTCGCCCTCACCGACCTTTTGGTGCCCAACGAGCACGAGGCCGCCGCGCTCACCGGGCACCAGGTGCCGCGCCGCGCCGCCCTGGCGTTCCTCGACGTGGTGCCCGAGGTGGTCATCACCCTGGGCGAGGCGGGCAGCCTCCACGCCGCGCGCGGCGAGGAGCCGTTCACCGTCCCCGCGCTGCCGGTGCGCGCGGTGGACACGACGGCCGCGGGGGACACGTTCGTGGGCGCGCTCGCGGTGGCCGCCGGGGAGGGCCGCCCCATGGTGGACGGCCTTCGGTGGGCCGCGGCGGCCGCGGCCCACGCCGTTCAACGCCCCGGCGCCTCCTCGTCGATGCCGACGCGCGAGGAGATCGACACCCTGCACGCCACGCACCTCCAGGAAGCCCTATGAACGACGCACCAGGACACCGGGAAGCGACCGAGAGGGCGGCCCCCGTCTCCCCGGCCCCCGTCTCCCCCCTCGACGGGCTGCGCGTCCTCGACCTCGCCACCCTGTTCGCCGGGCCGCTCGCGGCCACGATGCTCGGCGACTTCGGCGCCGAGGTGATCAAGGTCGAGCACCCCAGGCGCCCCGACCCTTCGCGAGGCCATGGCCCGAGCAAGGACGGCGTGGGCCTGTGGTGGAAGCTGCTCGGCCGCAACAAGCGCGCCATCACCCTCGACCTGTCCACTCCTGGCGGCCGTGACGTGCTGCTGCGCATGGCCGCCGAGGCCGATGTGATCATCGAGAACTTCCGGCCTGGCACCCTGGAGAAGTGGGGCCTCGGCTGGGACGAGCTGTCCGCGGCCAACCCCCGTCTCATCCTCGCGCGGGTCACCGGGTTCGGCCAGTTCGGCCCGTACGCCCGGCGCCCGGGGTTCGGCACGCTGGCCGAGGCGATGAGCGGCTTCGCGGCGATCACCGGCGAGCCGGACGGGCCGCCGACGCTGCCGCCGTTCGGCCTCGCCGACTCGATCGCCGCGCTGACCACCGCGTATGCCGTGATGACGGCCCTGGCGGGCCTGGACCGCACGGGCCGGGGCCAGGTCGTGGACATGGCGATCATCGAGCCGATGCTCACGGTCCTCGGCCCCCAGCCGCTCTGGTACGACCAGCTCGGCCATGTGCAGCGGCGCACCGGGAACCGCTCGGCCAACAACGCCCCCCGCAACACCTACCGCACCGCCGACGGGCGCTGGGTCGCCGTCTCCACGTCGGCGCAGTCGATCGCCGAGCGCGTCATGCGCCTGGTGGGGCGGCCCGAGGTGGTCGAGGAGGACTGGTTCGCGACGGGCGCGGGCCGCGCCAGCCACGCCGACGAGCTCGACGAGGCCGTCGGCGCGTGGATCGCCCGGCATGAACGGGCCCAGGTCATCGAGGCGTTCGAACGCGCCGAGGCGGCCATCGCGCCCATCAACGACATCCGCGACGTCATGGCCGACGAGCAGTACAGGGCGCTCGGCTCGATCACCGAGGTCGAGGACGACGAGCTCGGCATGGTCCGCATGCAGAACGTCCTCTTCCGCCTCTCGGGGACGCCGGGCGCCATCCGCTGGGCGGGGCGCCCGCACGGCGCCGACACGGACGAGGTGCTCGGTGACCTCGGCCTGTCGCCCGAGGAGATCGCGTCGCTGCGCGCTGGCGGCGCCCTGTGACCGCGGCCGTGGCCCAGGCGCCCTATCTGACCTGGCTCTATGTCCCCGGCGACCGCCCCGATGTGGTGGCCAAGGCGCTGGGCTCGGGCGCCGACGTGGTGATCGTGGACCTGGAGGACGCGGTCGCCCCCGAGCGCAAGCGATACGCGCTCGACGCGACGGCCGAGCTGCTGAGCGAACGCCAACGGGTGCCGGTGCACGTCCGGGTCAACGCGCTCGAAGGCCCCCTCGCCGAGGGCGAGGTGCGGCGCCTGGCCCCGCTGCCGGGGCTCGACGCGCTGCGGCTGCCCAAGGTCACGGGCCCCGACGGCATCGCGCGGGTCGCCGGGTGGGCCGCCCCCGTGCCGCCCCTGTACGCGCTGCTCGAGAGCGCGCTCGGCGTGGAGAACGCCCACGCCGTCGCCACGGCCCACCCCGCGGTGGCGGGTCTCGCGCTCGGCGAGGCGGACCTGCGCGCGGACCTGGGCGTGTCCGACGCGGCGGGCCTGGCCTGGCCCCGCTCCCGCACGGTGGTGGCGGCGCGCGCGGCGGGCCTCGCGCCCCCGGCGCAGTCGGTGTACCCGGACGTCAGGGACACCGAGGGCCTGGCGCGCTCGTGCGCGGAGGGCCGCGCCCTGGGCTTCCTGGGCCGCACGGCGATCCACCCCCGTCAACTCCCGGTCATCGAGCGGGCGTTCCTGCCGACCGCGGCGGAGGTCGAGGCGGCCCACGAGGTGGTCGGCGCCGCGACGACGGAGGCGGGCGCCCTGTCACTGGCCGACGGAAGGTTCGTGGACGCGGCGGTGGTGGCGGTGGCGCACCGCACCCTCGCCCTCGCCGGGCGGGCACAGGAACGGCGCCCCCGCGCCCCCCGGTCGCCCTGAGGTGCCCCTCCGGGGGAACCGGCCGTGTGCGGGATCGGCTCGGAGGCCCCGAGCCGGGGGGGCGGGGCACAGCCCCGGCCCCCGGCCCGTGAACGCCAAGGAGCCGGACCGCCCGGCACCCGCGACACCCCGGGACCCGCGCCTCACCACCGGTCGTGCACCGCGACGTTCACCGCGCGACAGAGCATCGCCCTGCCGGACGGCGCCCACCCTCCGCGCCCACCGGACGGCGTTCACGCCCGCCCGCGAGGCGCCGCGGGAACGCCGAAGGCCCCGGGCTTCCGGCCCACGCGCCAGCGTGGGCCGGAAGCCCGGGGCCCTCAAAGAACCACCAACCCCCGCGGGAGGCGTCAGTCCTCCAAACGTGGGAACAGCGGCGCGCCCTTGGTGACCGGGGTGCCGGGGGGGAGCTGGCCCCAGCGGGCCGCCTCCCCCACGCGCTGGGCCGCCAGGTCGCCCAGCGCCTCGCCCGCGCCCAGGGAGTCCCACAGCGCGCGCGACGTCGTCGGCATCACGGGGTGCAGCAGCACCGCGATCGCGCGCAGCGACTCCGCGGCCGTGTACAGGATCGTCGCCAGCCGTGCCCGCGCGGGCTCGGAGGTGTCCTTGGCGACCTTCCACGGCTCCTGCGCCGTCAGATAGCCGTTGACCCGCTTGATGAAGTCGAAGACCGCCGCGATGCCGCCCTGGAAGTCGAGCTCGTCGCCGACGCGCCGGTCCGCCTCGGCGACCGCGGTGGCCAGCGCCTCGTGCAGCGAGCGCTCCGCCTCGCCCGCCCCGCCAGGGTCGGGCAGCGCGCCGCCGAAGTACTTGCCGATCATGGCGGCGACGCGGGAGGCCAGGTTCCCGTAGTCGTTGGCCAGCTCGGACGTGTACCTGACCTGGAAGTCCTCCCACGAGAACGACCCGTCCTGGCCGAACGCGATCGCGCGCAGGAAGTACCAGCGGTAGGCGTCCACCCCGAAGTGCGACGTGAGGTCCTGCGGCTTGATGCCCGTCAGGTTGGACTTGGACATCTTCTCGCCGCCCACGAGCAGCCACCCGTTGGCCGCGACCTTGCCCGGCAGCGGCAGCCCGTTGGCCATCAGCATCGCGGGCCAGATGACCGCGTGGAAGCGGAGGATGTCCTTGCCCACGAGGTGCACGTCGGCGGGAAAGATGGACTCGAAGCGCTCCTGGTCGGCGCCGAAGCCCACGGCCGTCGCGTAGTTGAGCAGCGCGTCGACCCACACGTAGATGACGTGCCGCGCGTCCCACGGCACGGGGATGCCCCAGTCGAACGTGGAGCGCGAGATGGAGAGGTCCGTGAGGCCCTGGCGCACAAAGTTGATCACTTCGTTGCGCGCGGACTCGGGCTGGATGAAGCCGGGGTTGGCCTCGTAGTGCTCGAGCAGCCGGGGGCCGTAGTCGGAGAGCCTGAAGAAGTAGTTCTCCTCCTTCAGCAGCTCCACGGGCCGCTTGTGGATCGGGCACAGCTTCGCGCCGCCCTCGCCGTCGAGCAGCTCGCCCGGGACCTTGTACTCCTCGCAGCCCACGCAGTAGGGGCCCTCGTACCCGCCGGGGTAGATCTCGCCCTTGTCGTAGAGCGCCTGGAAGAACTCCCGCACCCGGTCCGTGTGCCGCTTCTCCGTGGTGCGGATGAAGTCGTCGTTCGCGATGTCGAGGTGCCGCCAGAGGGGCTTCCAGGCGTCGGCCACCAGCGTGTCCGCCCACTCCTGTGGGGACACGCCGTTGGCCTCCGCCGTGCGCATGATCTTCTGGCCGTGCTCGTCCGTGCCGGTGAGGTACCACACCTTCTCGCCGCGCTGGCGGTGCCAGCGCGTGAGCACGTCGCCCGCGACGGTCGTATAGGCGTGGCCCAGATGGGGAGCGTCGTTCACGTAATAGATCGGGGTCGAGACGTAGTACGCCTTCGCCCCGGTCCCTGAATCTGATCCGGTGGCCGCCATGCCGGGGATCCTATCCGCGCGCCGCGGACAAGCGGAAACGGATAGCGGCCCGTTGGCCTGGCCGCGCGCCGGGGCCGCTCAGCCCTCGCCCGCGTCACCCGCTCGGCCGCCGCACGGTCGGCGCACGGTCGGCGCCGCCGACGGCGTCGGCGAAGAAGCGCGGCACGATCTGCCACGACAGGCCGTATCTGTCCTTGAGCCAGCCGCACTGGCTCTCCTCGGCCCGGTCGGCGCGGTCGACATAGAGCGAGACGGCCTCGGCAAAGGGGAAGTGCGGGCCGCCGTTGAGCGCGATGTACCGCTGGCCCGACTCATCAGTGGGGCGAGCGGCCCTCAACGCGCGGGCGGCGCGGTGGCGGCGAGCGGGAGGGCGCGCAGCAGCGACACGGAACGCGCGGGAACGGTGAGAGTGTCGCCGCCGCGGTGCACGGTGCCGGGCGGGGCGTGCTGGTCCTCGCGCGAGGTGTCGACAAGGAGGGTGTAGGCGTCGGCCCACGGCTGGGCGGGCAGCGGGAACCGAAGGGGCCCGGCGCCCGCGTGCAGGATCGCCAGGAAGCTGTCGTCGGTGACGGGCCGCCCCTTGGCGTCGCGCTGCGGGATGTCGCGGCCCGAGAGGAACATCCCGAGCGTCGCGCTGGGCGCGTACCAGTCCTTCTCGTTCATCTCCCGGCCCTCGGCGGTGAACCAGCCCAGATCCCTTATGCCCTCGGGCCCTTGGCGGCGGCCGGAGAAGAACGCGCGGCGGCGCAGCACCGGGTGCTCGCCGCGCATCCTGATCAGGCGGCGGGTCAGGTCGAGCAGCGGGCGCCAGGCGGGGTCGTCGCGCAGGGACCAGTCGATCCAGCTGATCTCGTTGTCCTGGCAGTAGGCGTTGTTGTTGCCGCCCTGGGTGCGGCCCATCTCGTCGCCCGCGACCAGCATGGGGACGCCGGTGGACAGCAGCAGGGTGGTCAGCATGTTGCGCAGCTGGCGGCGGCGCAGGGCGGCCACCTCGGGGTCGTCGGTCTCGCCCTCGGCACCGCAGTTCCACGAGCGGTTGTCGTCGCTGCCGTCGCGGTTGTCCTCGCCGTTGGCCTCGTTGTGCTTGTGCTCGTAGGAGACCAGGTCGCGCAGGGTGAAGCCGTCGTGCGCGGTGATGAAGTTGACGGAGGCGTAGGGGCGCCGGCCGCCCCAGGCGTAGAGGTCGCTTGAGCCCGAGAGCCGGTAGCCGAGGTCGCGGACGTCGGGCAGCGCGGAGCGCCAGTAGTCGCGGACGGTGTCGCGGTAGCGGTCGTTCCACTCGGTCCACAGCGGCGGGAACGCGCCCACCTGGTAGCCGCCCGAGCCGACGTCCCACGGCTCGGCGATCAGCTTGGCGCGGCGCAGCACGGGGTCCTGGGCGATGACGGCGAGGAAGGGCGAGAGCATGTCGACGTCGTGGAACGAGCGGGCGAGCGCGGCGGCGAGGTCGAAGCGGAAGCCGTCGACGCCCATCTCGGTCACCCAGTAGCGCAGCGAGTCGGTGATGAGGCGCAGCGCCTGGGGCTGGACGACGTGCAGGGTGTTGCCGCACCCGGTGTAGTCGGCGTAGCGCCTTTGGTCGTCGGCGAGCCGGTAGTAGCCGGGGTTGGCGATGCCGCGCAGGGAGAGGGTGGGGCCGAGCTCGCTCGCCTCGGCGGTGTGGTTGTAGACGACGTCGAGGATGACCTCGATGCCCGCGGCGTGCAGCGCGCGGACCATCCGCTTGAACTCGCCGACCTGCTGGCCGCGGGTGCCCGAGGCGCTGTAAGCGGCGTGCGGGGCGAAGTAGCCGATGGAGTTGTAGCCCCAGTAGTCGCGCAGGCCACGGCGCAGCAGGTGGTCCTCGTGCGCGAACTGATGCACGGGCAGCAGCTCGACGGCCGTGACGCCGAGCCCCGTCAGGTGCTCGATGGCGGCGGGGTGGCCCAACCCCGCGTAGGTGCCGCGCAGTTCGGGCGGGATGCCGGGGTGGCGCGTGGTGAAGCCGCGGACGTGCAGCTCGTAGATGATGGAGTCGGCCCAGGGCGTCTTGGGCCTGATGTCATCCACCCATGTCTCGGTGTCGTGGACGACGACGCCCTTGGGGACGAACGGCGCGGAGTCGCGGTCGTCGCGGACGGTGTCGGCGATGTCCTGCCGCGGATGGTCGCGCTGGTGCCCGTAGACCTCGGCGGGCAGCGCTCCGTAGTCGCCGTCGACGGCCTTGGCATAGGGGTCGAGCAGGAGCTTGGCGGGGTTCCAGCGGGCGCCTGAGGCGGGGTCCCAGCGGCCGTGGACCCGGTAGCCGTAGCGCTGTCCTGGCCGGATGCCGGGCACAAATCCGTGGAAGATCTCATGGGTGAGCTCATCGAGGGAGCACCGGGTCTCGCGTCCTTCGTCGTCGAAGAGGCACAGCTCCACGGCGTCGGCACCGCCGGCCCACAGGGCGAAGTTGGTGCCCTCGACGCCATCGGGACCCGTGCGGAAGCGAGCGCCGAGCGGCTGCGGGCGGCCGGGCCAGACATCGGTCTTCACGCGCTCGGTCGGCTGGGACACGTGTGCCCTCCCATGGTCGCTCGCCCTGATCCTGCCCGTCGGCGGGGCCGCCCTCACGCGCGGTCGGCCACCGGACTCTGGATCCCTAAGGCATTCAACCAGCTTCGCCGCGAATGAGGCGTTTTGTCGCCTCGCCCCTGGCGCGCCCGCCCTTCGGCGCGGCGCGAGGCCGCGAGGGAACGCCGAACTGCGAGGGAACGCCAAACTGCGACGGAACGCCGAACTGCGACGGAACGGTGACAATCGGCGGGCGGCCGGGGCCCGTTGCGATGTGATGATATTGCCGCGCGGGGGCCCATGGGGGTCCGGAGGGGGAGAGGGACGATCGTGAGAACGCGACCGGTCTCGGTGCTGGTGGGCACCCTGATGCTGCTCGCGACCGCGTGCGGCGGGAGCGGCGAGGCGGAGGAGCCCGAGGGCGGATCCCCCTCGGCCACCGAGGCCCCCGCGGTCGAGATAGCCATCGCGCCGGAGGACGGCGCCACCGGCGTGGCCACCTCGGGCGAGCTGCGGGTCAGCGCCGAGCACGGCACGCTCACCGGCGTCTCGGTCACCGACGCCGAGGGCGCCGAGGTGCCGGGCGAGCTGACCGAGGACGCGACCGGCTGGGAGCCGGACGAGCACCTGGCCAACGACACGGCCTACACCGTCACCGCGGTCGGCGAGAACGCCGAGGGCCGGGAGGCCACCGCCGAGTCGGGCTTCACCACCGTGGCCGCGGACGAGACGTTCACCACCAACTGGAACATCTCCGACGGCGCCACCGTCGGCGTCGGGATGGTCCTGTCGCTGACGTTCGACACCCCCATCGAGGACACGGCCGCGGTGCGCGACGCCGTGCGGATCACCGCGGGCTCGGGCGCCGAGGTGCGCGGGCACTGGTTCGGCACCCAGCGGCTCGACTTCAGGCCCGCGGAGTACTGGGAGGCGGGCACCGAGGTCGAGGTGAGCTTCCGCATCCGCGGCGTCGAGGGCGCGCCGGGCGTCTACGGCACCCTCCGCGAGGACCTGGCGTTCACCGTGGGCCGCTCCCAGGTCACCACCGTGGACGCGGCGGCCAAGGAGATGCGCGTCGTGCGCGATGGCGAGGAGCTGCGCACCGTGCCGGTCACCACGGGCGCCGCGGCCACGCCCACCTGGAACGGCAGGATGGTCATCACCGAGAAGCACCGCGAGACCCGCATGGACGGCGCCACGGTCGGCTTCGGCGGCGAGTACGACATCCCCGACGTGCCGCACGCGATGCGGCTGAGCACGTCGGGGACGTTCATCCACGGCAACTACTGGGCCAGCTCGGACACGTTCGGCCGCGACAACGTCAGCCACGGCTGCATCGGCCTGGACGACACCAGGGGCGCGGGCGACCCCGACACCCCCGCCGCGTGGTTCTACGAGAACTCGATCATCGGCGATGTCGTCGAGGTCATCAACTCCGATGACGACGTCATCGCCCCCGACAACGGCCTCAACGGCTGGAACATGCCCTGGGACGAGTGGGGCGCGGGCCAGTAGCCGCGGACGGACCGGCGATCGGACCGGCGAACGGACCGGCGAACGACCGGGCCCGCGCCGGGAGATGCATGAGGGCGCTGGCTAGCCTGACCGTCATGACGCCTGATCGCACGACGACCGTGCACCTGGAGGTGGCGGAGGACGGGGTCGGCACCATCCGCCTCGACCGCCCGCCGATGAACGCGCTCGACATCGCCACGCAGGACCGGCTGCGCGAGCTGTCCGCCGAGATCACGGCCCGCGACGACGTGCGGGCGGTGGTCCTCAGGGGCAGCGAGAAGGCGTTCGCGGCCGGCGCCGACATCAAGGAGATGCGCGCCATGGACCACCCGGCCATGGTCGCCCGCGCCCGAGGGCTCCAGGACGCGTTCAGCGCCGTGGCCGCCATCCCCAAGCCGGTCGTGGCGGCCGTCACGGGCTACGCGCTGGGCGGCGGCTGCGAGCTGGCCCTCTGCGCCGACGTGCGCTTCGCCGCCGCCGACGCCAAGCTGGGCCAGCCCGAGATCCTGCTCGGCCTGATCCCGGGCGCGGGCGGCACCCAGCGGCTGCCCCGGCTGATCGGGCCGAGCCGCGCCAAGGACCTGATCTTCACCGGGCGCGCGGTCGGCGCCGACGAGGCCCTTGCCATCGGCCTGGTGGACCGCGTGCTCCCGGCGGGCGAGGTCTTCGCCGAGGCGCACGCCTGGGCCGCCCGCCTCGCCGCCGGCCCCGCGACCGCGCTGCGCGCGGCGAAGGAGGCGGTCGACACCGGCGCCGAGACGGACCTGGCGACCGGCCTCGCCGTCGAACGCGCCTGGTTCGCCCAGCTGTTCGCGACCGAGGACCGCGCGTACGGCATGCGCAGCTTTGTGGAGGAGGGCCCGGGAAAGGCCCGCTTCTGGCCCAGGGACTGACATGGCCGTCGGCATATGTGGGCGACCACACCAGGAACAGTCACCCCACGAGGGGCAGTTACCCCGGAACCGACCACGCGCGGGGCATATGCACGCCATGATGGGGGGCATGTCAGCAGCGGCGGATGCCCCCCTTCGGGATCTCGTGGAAAGGGCGGAGGACGCGCTCTCCCGCGATCCCTCCGCCGGTGAGATCCGCCTCCCCTCCCAGCCCAGCTCGGCGCGCATCGCCAGGAGGCTGACCAGACGGCAGCTCCAGCAGCGGTGGATGCTGCCGCCCGAGCTGGCGGATGACGCGGTGCTCCTGGTCTCCGAGCTGGTGGGGAACGCCGTGCAGCACGCCGGCGCCCCGGTCTTCGGGCTGCGGATCCGGCGCCGCAGAGGGTGGATCCGCGTCGAGGTCCGCGACCCCTCGCGCGCCCTCCCGTGCCAGCTGCCCGTCCGCGAGATGGACGTCACCAGCGGCCGTGGCCTCTTCCTCGTGGACACCCTGGCCGACCGGTGGGGCGTGGACCTGCTGCCGCACGGCAAGTGCACATGGTTCGAGATGCGGATCGCCTGCCGCGCGCCCCACGCCTGAGCGCGCCGGGCTTCTGAGCGCGCGGCAGGCTACGGTCTGCGGCCCCTGGTCGCCCGGCGACGCCGGTCGTTGCACAGCAGGCAGCGGCCCCAGCCGGGCGGCAGCGGGTCCTCGGGGTCGCCGTGCAGCGGGTCGACCGCCCCGCGCGGGTGCTCGCGGCAGCCCGTCGCGCCAGGCCCGTCGCTCAGGGACTGCGCCGAGGCCAGCGCCCTGCGCAGCGCGTCCACCAGGACCTCGGCCTGCTCACCCGTGGGCGGCTCCTGGTCGAAGGCGATGTCGGTCGCGGTCCGCAGGGCCGCCTGCACGTCCCGCAACTCTGACTGCTGAGTCATGCGCGCCAGCGTAGAACGCCCCACTGACAGCGCCCGTGCCAGCGCCCATGCCAACGCCCGTGCCAGCGCCATCCGACAGCGGCATGGGTCGCTGGTCCTACGCCCAAAAACCCGTGGGAAGTGTCAGACGCGGATCGTACGCTCGACCTGATGTCTGCCTCAGCCGATCCCTCAGCGTCCCCTGCCCGAAAACGCTCCGTCGTCCGCTCCCTCCTCCGGCTGTGGCCCTATGTTCGCCCCGTCAGGGCCCGGGTCTTCGGCGCCGCTGGCGTGGCCATCGTCGCCGCGTCCATGAGCCTGGTCATGCCCCTGGTCCTCAAGTGGATCATCGACGGCCCCGTCGCCGACGGCGACACCGCGGGGGTGTGGCTCGGGGGCGGCGTCCTCCTCCTCGTCGGCGTCGTCGAGGCCCTGCTGTTCGGGCTGCGCCGCTGGCTGGTCGCCCGCCCGCTCGCCGGGGTCGAGGCGGGCATGCGCGCCGCGCTCTACCGCCATGTGCAGCGCCTCCCCGTCACCTTCCACGACCGCTGGCCCACCGGGCAGCTGCTCTCCCGCGGCACGGGCGACCTCCAGCTGCTGCGGATGTTCCTGGCGTTCGGCCTGACGTTCCTCATCGTCAACAGCGCCACGATCCTCATCGGCTTCGGCGTGCTCGTCGCCCAGGACTGGCTGCTCGGCCTGGTGCTGATCGTCCCCGTGGTCCCGCTGATCGCGATGTGCTGGCTCTTCGAGGTCAGGTTCTCGGTCGTGGCCCGCCGCGCCCAGGACCAGATGGGCGACCTCACCACGGTGGTCGAGGAGTCCATCCTCGGCATCCGCGTCATCAAGGGCTTCGGCAGGCACCGCAGCCAGGCGCGGGCGTTCCGGGCGCTCTCCGGCGAGCTGATGGACACCGAGATCCACAAGGCCAGGCTGCTCGCCGCGATCTGGCTGGTCATCCTGGCCCTGCCCGAGCTGTTCCTCGGCGTCGCGCTGGTCCTCGGCGTCGGCCAGGTCGCCGACGGCACGCTCACCGCGGGCACGCTCGTGGCGTTCATGACGACGGCCATGGCGCTGCGCTGGCCGGTGGAGTCGATCGGCTTCCTGCTGGCCCTGTGCAACGAGGCGGCCACCGCGACCGACCGCTTCTTCGAGGTCATGGACGGCGAGATCCCGCCCGAGACCACCCGCGAGAAGGGCAGGGACGACCCGGACGCCCCCCGGGGGCTCGTCTTCGAGAACGTCGTCTTCCGCTTCCCCGACGCCCCGCCCGGCTCCCCTCCCGTGCTCGACGGCGTCGACCTCCACATCCGGCCAGGCGAGACCCTGGCCCTCGTCGGCGGCACGGGCAGCGGCAAGACCACCCTGATCGGCCTGGTCCCCCGCCTCCACGAGGTCACATCGGGCCGCATCCTGCTCGACGGCACCGACATCGCCACCCTGCCACGCCACGAGGTCCGCGCCCGCGTGGCCCTCGCGTTCGAGGAGCCCACGCTGTTCTCGGCGTCCGTCGAGGAGAACGTCCTGATGGGCGCCGACGACGCGGGCCCTGGCGACCTGGACCGCGCGCTGCGCGTCGGCCAGGCCGACGGCTTCGTGGCCGCCCTGCCCCAGGGCGCGCTGACCGAGGTCGGCGAGCAGGGGCTCAGCCTCTCGGGCGGCCAGCGCCAGCGGCTCGCCCTGGCCCGCGCGGTCGTCGGCCGCCCCGGCTTCCTCGTCCTCGACGACCCGCTCTCCGCGCTCGACGTCCACACCGAGGCCCGCGTCGAGGCGGCGCTGCGCGAGGTGCTGGCCGACACGACGGCGCTGGTCATCGCGCACCGCCCGTCCACCGTGCAGCTGGCCGACCGGGTCGCGCTGCTCTCCGGCGGGCGCATCGCGGCCATCGGCACCCACGCCGAGCTGCTGCACTCCAACGACGAGTACCGGCACCTGATGACCGGGGAGACGGCCGGAAGGACGACCGGCGAGCGGACGGAGGTTTCCGCGTCATGACGACCACCGTTCCCGAGGAGCGCGAGCAGCCCGCGCCCGAGCCCGGCGACGAGCACATCCCCGGGGCCGCGCCCGACCCGTTCGCCCAGGACACCCTGCCCGCCCCGCGCAACGCCTCGCGCGCGCTGCTGTTCTCGCTGCTGCGCCCGCACCGCGCGCGGGTGGCGCTCGGCGCCGTGCTGCTGCTGACCCAGCAGGCGGCCGTGCAGGCGGTGCCGCTGCTCGTGGCGTACGCGATCGACAGCGGCGTCCCCGCCGTCCGCGACGACGACAACGGCCCGCTGATCGCGGTGGCCGTGGCCTATCTGGTGTGCGCGCTGGGCGCCGGGCTCCTCCAGTACACGTTCATCAGGGTCGCCGCCCGGATCAACCAGAGCGTCCTGCTGGAGCTGCGCGGCCGGATCTACCGTCACGCGCAGGCCCTCAGCCTCGACTTCCACGACCGGTACACCTCGGGCCGCCTGATCTCGCGCTCCACCAGCGACGTCCAGTCGCTGCGCGAGCTGCTGAACGAAGGGCTCCAGGAGATGCTGATCATCCTGGTCTCGATCGTGTACATCGGCGGGCTGCTCTTCTACCTGGACGTGGGCCTCGGCGGCGCCGCGCTGCTGTCGTTCATCCCGCTCTACGCCCTGGTGCGCAACTACCGGCGGCGCTCCGCCCAGCGCTTCAGCGAGCGGTCGTCGGCCATCGCCGCGGTCATCGTCAAGTTCTCCGAGACGCTGGGGGGCATCCGCCCGGTCAAGGCGTTCCGCAGGGAGCGGGCCAACGACGCGGCGTTCGCCCGGCTCAACGCCCGGCACGAGCGGGTCAACGGCGACACCATCCTGGAGATGGCCCGCTTTGTGACGATCTCCCGGCTGATCGCCAGCTTCGCCACCGCGGGCATCGTGCTGTGGGGCGCGCACCGCGTGACCTCGGGCGACCTGGAGCTCGGCGCGCTCGCGGCGGGCGCGCTCTACATCAGGCGCCTGTACGACCCGCTTGACCGCTTCGCGATGATCCTGAACAACTACCAGTCGGCCGTCGCCTCGCTCGACAAGATCTCGGGCCTGCTCTCCCAGCGGCCCGACGTGCCCGAGCCCGAGCGGCCCGTCGAGCTGCCGCCGCGCGCCGACGGGCGGCCGGGGCGCGAGGTGGTCTTCGAGCGGGTGCGGTTCGCGTACCGGACGGGCGGCGAGGTGCTGCCGACGTTCGACCTGACGATCCCCGCGGGTCAGACGACCGCGCTCGTGGGCGCCACGGGCGCGGGCAAGTCCACGCTGGCCAAGCTGCTCGCGCGCTTCTACGACCCGACCGAGGGCCGGGTGCTGCTCGACGGCACCGACCTGCGGGAGCTGAGCACCGCCGAGCTGCGGCGCGGCGTGGTGATGGTGACGCAGGAGGCGTTCCTCTTCTCCGGCACCGTCGCCGAGAACATCGCGATCGGCAAGCCCGACGCCACCCCCGACGAGATCGAACGGGCGGCCAAGGCGATCGGCGCGCACGACTTCATCGCGTCGCTCCCCGACGGGTACGAGACGGACGTCCGCAAGCGCGGCGGCCGGATCTCGGCGGGGCAGCGGCAGCTGGTGGCGTTCGCCCGCGTGCTGCTGGCCGACCCGGCGGTGGTGCTGCTCGACGAGGCCACAAGCTCGCTCGACATCCCGGGCGAGAAGGCGGTGCAGGAGGCGATGGAGACGGTGCTGCGCGGCAGGACGGCCGTGGTGATCGCGCACCGGCTCTCCACGGTCGAGATCGCCGACCGGGTGCTGGTGATGGAGTCGGGGCGGCTCGTCGAGGACGGCCCGCCCGCCGAGCTCATCGCGGGGACGGGGCGCTTCTCCGACCTGCACAGGGCCTGGCGCGACAGCCTCGCGTGAGACGCGCGCCCGCGGCATGCGCGAGCCCCCGCCACCCAAGGGGAACGGTGGCGGGGGCTCGTCGCGTCGGGTCAGCGGAAGAGCACGCCCGACGACTCGGCCAGCTCGCCGTCCGGCAGGGCCATGAGCCCCAGCTCGGCCCGGTGGGCCAGCAGCGGATGGGACGGCAGGACGCGCACGGTGTAGCCGAAGGGGCCAGGCCGGTGCAGCGTCAGATCGCCCGTGAACGTCCAGCGGCCCTCGAGGTCGGGCCCCCCGTCCGGCTTGAGCTGCGTGTAGCCGGGGTCGGCGAGCGTGTCGTCGCTGTCCACGCGCCCGGTGACCGCCTGCACCTCCACCGCGCCCGGGTCGAGATCACCCAGCGCGACGCGCACCTTGAGCGACACGGTGCCGCCGAGCGTCGGCGCCTCGGCGCCCGGCTCCACGTGCTCGACGGCGACCCGCGGCCACTCCTCCCGCACGCGCCGCGCGTACGCGGCGAGCTCGACCGCGGCCTCGCCCGCGGTCGCGCGGTGCGACGCGGCGGCGGGCGCGTAGTACCCGGTGACGTACTCGCGCAGCATCCGGTCGGCCAGCACCCGGGGGCCCAGCCGGTCGAGGGTGGCCCTGACCATCTCCAGCCAGCGGGTGGGCAGCCCGCCCCTGCCCACGCCCCGGTCGTAGAAGCAGGGCCCGACCTGCTCGTCGAGCAGCGTGTAGAGCGCGGCGGCCTCGATCGCGTCGCGGCGGTCGGGCTCCTCGGCGGCGAGCCCGTCGGCCGTGGGGATCTCCCAGCCGAAGTCGGGGTCGAACCACTCGTCCCACCAGCCGTCGCACACCGAGAGGTTGAGGCAGCCGTTGAGCGCGGCCTTCATGCCCGACGTGCCGCACGCCTCCAGGGGGCGCAGGGGATTGTTGAGCCAGACGTCGCAGCCCGCGTACAGGGAGCGGGCCATGGCCATGCCGTAGTCGGGCAGGAAGACGATGCGGCGGCGGATCGCGGGGTCGTCGGCGAAGCGGACCAGCTCCTGGATGAGCCGCTTCCCGCCGTCGTCGGCCGGGTGCGCCTTGCCCGCCACCACGATCTGCACGGGGCGTTCGGGGTGCAGCAGCAGGCCGCGCAGCCGCTCGCGGTCGTGCAGCATGAGCGTGAGCCGCTTGTAGGAGGGGACGCGACGCGCGAAGCCGATGGTGAGCACGTCGGGGTCGAGGACGTCGTCCACCCAGCCGAGCTCGGCCTGGCCCGCGCCGCGCTGCCGCCACGCCGCGCGCAGCCGGGCGCGCACCTCGTGCACCAGCTGCTCGCGCAGGGTGCGCCGCAGGTCCCACAGCTCGGCGTCGGTCAGGGTGGCGGCGCGGGCGCGGAGCATGGCGTCGGCCGTCCAGGTGGGCGCGTGAACGCCGTTGGTGACGGCGCCGATGGGCGCCTCCTCGGCGTCGAACCCCGGCCAGAGCCACGCGAACATCCCGCGGCTGACTTGGCCGTGCAGCACCGAGACGCCGTTGGCGCGCTGGGCGGTGCGCAGGCCGAGGACCGCCATGTTGAACTGCGCGGGCGCGCCATCCTCGGTGGTCTCCCTGCCGAGGGCAAGCAGCGCCTCGGTGCCGAGCGCGGCGAGCTCGGCGCCCTCGCCAAAGTGGCGGGCCACCAGCTCCTCGGGGAAACGGTCGATGCCCGCGGGCACGGGCGTGTGCGTCGTGAAGACGGTCCCGGCGCGCACGGACCGCAGGGCGGCGTCGAAGTCCACGCCGCGCTCCCCCAGCTCCCTGATGCGCTCGGGCCCGAGGAACCCGGCGTGTCCCTCGTTCATGTGGCAGACCTCGGGCTCGGCGTGCCCGGTGATGCGGCAGTAGGCGCGGACGGCGCGCATGCCGCCGATGCCCAGCAGCATCTCCTGGAGCAGCCGGTGCTCGCTGCCGCCGCCGTAGAGGCGGTCGGTGACATCCCGTTCGGCGGGGCCGTTCTCGGGGTGGTCGGAGTCGAGCAGCAGCAGCGGGACGCGGCCCACCCGCACCTGCCAGATCTGCGCGGTCAGCGCGCGCCCGCCGGGCAGCGCGAGCTGCACCAGCGTGCGCGAGCCGTCGGCCTCGGCGAGCGGGGCGAGCGGCAGCTCGTGGGGGTCGAGGACGGGGTAGTGCTCCTGCTGCCAGCCGTCGGCTGACAGGCTCTGCCTGAAGTAGCCGTGGCGGTAGAGGAGGCCGACGCCGATGAGCGGCACCCCCAGGTCGCTGGCCGCCTTGAGGTGGTCACCCGCCAGGATGCCCAGGCCCCCCGAGTACTGGGGAAGGGCCGCGGTGATGCCGAACTCGGGCGAGAAGTACGCGATGCAGCGCGGCAGTTCGCCGCCCGCCCTGGAGTCGGCCTGCTGATACCAGCGGGGCTCGGTCAGGTAGTCGCGCAGGTCGCCGATCGCCACGCCGAGGCGGCGCAGAAAGCCGCGGTCGGCCGCCAGGGTGGCCAGCCGGTCGGCGGAGACGGAGCCGAGCAGCCGCACGGGGTCCTCACGCGCGGCCGCCCAGTCGTCGGGGGCCACGGAGCGCAGCAGCTCACGGGTCTCGGGGTGCCAGGACCAGCGGAGGTTGAACGCCAGCTCCTGAAGGGGACGGAGGGGGTCGGGAAGGACGGGGCGCACGGAGAAACGACGGATGGCCTTCACGTTCCCGACCGTAGCCGTGCCCCGGGGGCGGCACCGGTGGATCCCGGCCGATTCGGCTGGAATGCCACCGCGAAACCACCCCCGGGGACTATGCCCTTGCCCGGCCCTTGCCCGGCCCTTGCCGGGCTCGACCGGCCGGGCCCTGGTTGCGCTCGGCTCGGTCTCCCGGACTGCGTCCGGGTACCCCGTCCGGGCTTCGCCCGGAGCGGACGAGGCCAAGGGCCCGGGGGGGCACACCGTGTGCCGGTGCGGTCGAGCCGCTCTCCGGGACCGCCCGGTCAGGGCGCCGTGCTCTCCCGCTGGGCCGCCGCGTCGGCGGGGACGTCGGGCTGGTCGGGCTCGTCGGCGGCCGGGGCTTCGGCGCCGAGCAGCTTGGGGGCCAGCTCCCGCACCGGTTCGAGGGTGCCGTCGGCGATCTCGGCGGCGAAGTGGCAGGCCACCCGGTGGCCGCCGCCGATGTCGGTCAGCGCGGGGCGCTCGGTGTCGCAGCGCTCCGGCTGCCGCCAGGGGCAGCGGGTGTGGAAGCGGCAGCCCGTCGGCGGGCTGGCCGGGGACGGCAGGTCGCCGCGGAGCAGGATGCGCTCGCGGCTGTCCTCCAGGTCCGGGTCGGGCACGGGAACGGCCGACATCAGCGCGCGGGTGTACGGGTGGCGCGGCTCGGCGTAGAGGAGGTCGCTCGGCGCCTCCTCGACGAGCTGCCCCAGGTACATCACGCCGATGACGTCCGAGATGTGCCGGACCACGGCCAGGTCGTGGGCGATGACCACATAGGTCAGGCCGAGCGAGTCCTGGAGCTCCTCTAGGAGGTTGAGCACCTGGGCCTGGATGGAGACGTCGAGCGCGGAGACCGGCTCGTCGCAGATGATCAGGTCGGGTTCGAGAACCAGCGCGCGGGCGATGCCGATGCGCTGGCGCTGGCCGCCGGAGAACTCGTGGGGGTAACGGGACAGGGCCGTCGCGGGCAGGCCAACGCGCTCCAGGATCTGAAGGATGCGGGTGCGGCGCTCCTCGCGGTTGGCGCCGATGCCGTGCGCGGCCATGCCCTCGGCGAGGATCGACTCGATGTTCTGCCGGGGGTTGAGGCTGCCCAGCGGGTCCTGGAAGACCATCTGGAGGCGGCGGCGGGCCCGGCGCATCTCCTCGTCTGGCAGGGCGGCCAGGTCCGTGCCGTCGAAGACGACATGGCCCGCGGTGATGTCGTTGAGCCGCAGGATGGCCCGGCCGAGCGTCGTCTTGCCGCAGCCCGACTCGCCGACCAGGCCATAGGTCTGGCCCGCCGTCACGGAGAGCGAGACGCCGTCGACGGCGTAGACGTGGCCGACCGTGCGGTCGAACAGCACGCCGCGCTTGACGGGGAAGTGGACCTTGACGTCGTCCAGTTCGAGCAGGCTCACGCGGACGCCTCCTTCGTGGTGTCGGACTCCGTTTCGGACTCCGTGTCGGCCCCCGCGTCACCGGCGCCGTCGGCGTCACCGTCGTCACCGGCGCCAAGGGCCCCGTTCAGCACGGGGTTGACGCAGCGGACCAGGTGGGCGGCGGGCTCGGCGCCGGGGAGGTCGGCGAGCGCCGGGGCGCCTTCGAGGCACCGAAGGGTGTAGAAGTCGCAGCGGGGCGCGAACGCGCAGCCGTCGCCCCACGCGATCGTGTCGTTGATCGAGCCGCGGATGGGGTTGAGCGGCTCGCCCCGGGGCGCGTCGAGCCGCGGGATCGAGCCGAGCAGGCCGTGCGCGTACGGGTGGGCGGGCGCGGCGAACAACGGGCGCCGCCCCGCGGCCTCGACGACCTTGCCCGCGTAGAGCACGTTGACGTCGTCGCACAGCCCGGCGACCACGCCGAGGTCATGGGTGATCATCAGCAGGGCGGTGCCCTGGTCGTCCACCAGCTCCTTGAGCAGCTCGAGGATCTGCGCCTGGATGGTGACGTCGAGGGCCGTGGTGGGCTCGTCGGCGATCAGCAGCCTGGGGGCGCACGCGACGGCCATCGCGATCAGCGCGCGCTGGCGCATGCCGCCGGAGAGCTGGTGCGGATACTCGCGAAGGCGCCGCGCCGGGTCGGGTATGCCGACGCGCTCCAGCAGGTGCGCGGCCTGGTCGCGGGCGGCCTTGCCGCGCATCCCGCGGTGCCGGGCAAGGATCTCGGTGACCTGGACGCCGATGGGGACGACCGGGTTCAACGAGGACAGCGGGTCCTGGAAGATCATCGCGAGCTGGGGCCCGCGCAGGTCGCGCAGCGCGGAGCGGCCGAGGGTGAGCAGGTCGGTCGACTCGCCGCCCTTGGTGCGGAAGAGCGCGCGCCCGCCCACGCGCACGCCCCGCTTGGGCAGCAGGCCCATGAGCGCGAGCGACGTGACGCTCTTGCCGCAGCCCGACTCGCCGACCAGGCCGACGACCTGGCCCTCGTCCACGGAGAACGAGACCCCGGAGACGGCGTTGACATCGCGCGTGCCACGCCCGGTGAAGGTGACCGTCAATTCGTCAACGGACAGCAGGGACATGGCGCATCAGCTCCGCAGTTTCGGGTCGAGTGCTTCCCGCATGGCCTCGCCGAGCAGGGTGAAGCCGAGGGCGGTGATGATGATGCCGAGCGCCGGGTAGACGGCCATCATGGGCGCCTGGTCGAAGAAGCGCTGCGCCTGCGCGAGCATCACGCCCCACTCGGGCTGGGCGGCGTCGGGGTTGCCGAGGCCCAGGTAGGACAGGGCCGCGGCCTCGATGATGGCGGTGGCCAGGGCCAGGGTGGTCTGGACGATCACCGGGCCGAGGGAGTTGGGCAGCACATGGCCGAGCACGATGCGCCGTCGGCGCACGCCGAGCGCGCGGGCGGCCAGGACGTAGTCGGCGCTCGCCTGGGCCAGCATGGAGCCGCGCAGCAGCCGGGCGAAGATGGGGATCTGCACCACCCCCACCGCGATCATGACGGTGGTGAGGCTCTGCCCGAGAACGGCGGCGATGCTCACGGCGAGCAGCAGCGAGGGCAGCGCGAGCGCCATGTCGATGACGCGCATCAGCACGGTGTCGACGCGGCGGCCCGCCTTGCCGCCGAAGGCGAGGGCGGCGCCCGAAAGGCCGCCGATCAGGACGCCGACGACAAAGCCGAGCAGGGTGGCGACGACGCCGACGAGCAGGGTCTGCCGGGCGCCGACGAGCATGCGGGAGAGCTGGTCGCGGCCGAGGTGGTCGAGGCCGAGCCAGTTGTCGCCGCGGGGCCCGACGAAGATCGACTGATTGACGCGCACCTCGTCGCGCCAGATCTGGGCGGTGGGGTCGTGGGGCGCGATCCAGGGGCCGATGACGGCCAGCACGATGAAGACGGCCATCACGCCGCCGCCGATGAGCGCCATCTTGCTGGAGCGCAGGCGGCGCAGCGCCTCCACCCACAGGCTGCCGCCGCTCGCGGTCTCCCTGCGGGCGGTCAGCTCGGCGAGGCGGTCGATCTTGTCCGCCTTGGACGTGGTCAGGTTGGTGGTCATCAGTTCACCCGCACCCTCGGGTCGATGAGGCTGTAGGCGAGGTCGACGAGCAGGTTGATGACGACATAGATGACCGCGATGAAGAGGATGAAGCCCATCAGCACCGGGTAGTCGCGGATGTCGATGGCCGTGCGGATGAACGAGCCGATCCCGTTGAACGAGAACACCGACTCGGTGAGCACCGCGCCCGAGAGCAGGCTGCCGGTGAGGAGGCCCACGGTGGTGATGACGGGCAGCAGGGCGTTGCGCATCACGTGCCGCCCGCGTACCACCCGCTGCTTGAGGCCCTTGGACTCGGCGGTGCGGACATAGTCCTCGCCGAGCACGTCGAGGACGCTGGCCCTGGTGATGCGGACGACGACGGCCAGCGGGATGGACGCCAGGGCGACGCCGGGCAGGATCAGGTGCTCGATGGCGTCCCACGAGGCGTCGAACTCGCCGGTGAGGATGCCGTCGAGCACGAAGAAGCCGGTGACCTCGGTGGCGTCGATGCCGGTGGACTGCCTGCCGACGCTGGGCAGCCAGCCGAGGTTGACCGCGAAGACCGCGCGGAGCAGGAAGGCGAGGAAGAAGACGGGGATGCACACGCCGACGAGGGAGGCGGAGACGGCGGTGACATCGAGCCAGCCGCCTCGTCTGCGGGCGGCGAAGTAGCCCAGCGGGATGCCGACGACGACGGCGATGAGGATGCCGGTCATCGCCAGCTCGACGGTGGCGGGGAAGCGGAGGGTGAACTCCTCCCACACGGGCTGGCCGGTGCGCACGGAGTTGCCGAGGTCCAGCTGGGCCAGCCGCTCCATCCAGCGGCCGTACTGCACCCACATCGGCTGGTCGAGGCCGAGGGCCTCCTCCATCTGCCGGCGGTCGGCCTCGGTGGCGCGCTCGCCGAGCAGCGCCGAGGCGGGACCACCGGGGAGCCTGTGGATCCAGAGGAACAGAAGCACCGTCAGGCCCAGCAGCGTTGGTATCAGCTGGAGCAGCCGGCGCACGATGAGACGGAGCACCGAAGGGCTCCCCTTTCTCTCTTACCCTGGGCGTTTCCTCGCGGTGCACGACCGCCCGGCCACGGGGTGCCGTGGCCGGGCGGATCGATCCAGGGCCTGCTCTTTCGCGGTTACTTGAAGGAGACCTCGGCGAAGTTCTCCTGCGTGAGCGGGGAGACCGTCGGCGGGTTCACATCGGCGGAGAAGGCGATGGACGGCGGCGAGCTGGAGATCGGCACGCCGGGCAGGAAGTCCATGACCGCCTCGTTGGCCTGCTCGTAGAGGCCGACGCGGGTGGCCTCGTCGGGCTCCGTCTCGGCCTGCGACAGCAGGTCGAACAGCTCCTCGTTCTCGAAGCCCCACTCCTTCTGGTACCCGGCGAACCAGGTGCCCAGGAAGTTGAAGCCGTCGTTGAAGTCGCCGGTCCAGCCGAGCAGGTAGATGTTGCAGCCGCCGTCGCGGGTGGTCTCGGTGTAGTCAGGGTTCCACTTGAGCGGGACGGGGTTGACCGTGATGCCCACCTCTTCGAGGTCGGCGCGCAGCAGCTCGTAGATGTCGGCGGGGGCCGGCATGTAGGGCCGCGTGACCTCGGTCGGGTAGCAGAAGTCGAGCGTCAGGTCCTCCTGGCCCGCCTCGGCCAGCAGCTCACGGGCGCGGTCGGGGTCGTGGTCGTACGTCGTGACGTTCTCCGAGTACCCGGCCACCGTGTCCGGCATGAACTGCGTGGCCACGACGCCGCCTTCGGGCAGCTGGGCGTCCACGATGTTCTGGCGGTCGAGCGCGTGGGCGAGCGCCTGGCGGACCTCGAGGGTTTCGAGTGCGGGGTTGCTCTCCTGGGTGATGCCGAGGTAGAGGAGGTTGAAGACGCCGCGGACCGGGACCTGGAAGCCCTCGCCCTCCAGCGTGACGACGTCGGCGGGCGCGACGAGGTCGTAGCCCTGGATGTCACCTGCCTGGAGCGCCTGGCGGCGGGCGCTCTCCTCGGGGATGGTCCTGAAGACCAGCTCGTCGACGCCCGCCTTGGTGTCACCCCAGTAGTCGTCGAACGCGGTGAGGGTGACCTCGCCGTTGCCCTTGTTCCACTCGCTGACCTCGAACGGGCCCGTGCCTGCGACCGTCCCGGCCTCCTGGCTGTAGCCGGGGAAGGTGATGTTCTCGCCCTCGCCGCTGGCCTCGTCCTGCTCGTATGCCTCGATGGCCTCGGGCGAGTGGATCGCGAACGCCTGGAGCGAGAAGCCGCCGGGGTAGTTGGCGGAGGGCTCGGCCACCTCGATGACGGCGGTCAGCTCCTCGGGCGCGGAGCAGCCGACGTAGTTGGGGTCGGGCGTCTCCTCGCTCTCGTTCTGCGCGAAGCCGCCGAAGACCGTCTGCCAGTAGTAGGAGATGGTGGTGTTCTGGTAGGTGCCCGACCAGTTGTACCAGCGGTCGAAGTTCTGGCAGATGACCTCGGCGGTGAGCTCGGAGCCGTCGTGGAACGTGACGCCCTCCTCGAGCTCGAAGGTCCACTCGGTGCCCGCCTCGTTGCTGCTCCAGGTGTGGGCGAGGCCGCCGACCAGCTCGGTGCCACCGGGCTCGTGGTCAAGAAGCGTCTCGAACGCCTGCCGGGTGACGCGGAACGTCTCGCCGTCGCTGGCGAGGGAGGGGTCGAGGGACGCGGGGTCGCCGGGGGCGCCGAAGACGAACGGCTGGCCGTCGTCCCCTGACTCCTCGTCGTCGCGCTCGCTGGCGCAGCCGGTCGCGATCAGCCCGATCGCGAGGACGGCCGCGAACATCTTCGCGGCCCGGGGTCTTGCTATGCGCATCGTCCACCTCAATGGGTCGGCGGTGGTAGGCGTTTCGGTGGACGGCACATTACTGCGCAGGTACATAGCTGTGAACCGCATACCGGACGGCGATACCGAGCTGAGACGTGCCCCATAAATAGGGATAGAACGCCCACTACCGGTCGCTCTCGCAATCTTTCCCCGGCCCGCGCGCCCTCAGGGCAACCCCCGG
The DNA here is from genome assembly GCF_003311645.1 of Streptomyces sp. PT12. Taxonomy (GTDB): domain Bacteria; phylum Actinomycetota; class Actinomycetes; order Streptomycetales; family Streptomycetaceae; genus Streptomyces. Next base: position 25,063 of record NZ_QEST01000080.1, read on the forward strand.
GCTTCCGGCGGCAACCAGCAGGTGAACACCCCCCACACGACAGGAGGGTCGCCCATGCGATCCGGACATCGCAAACGAAACGGACGCCGCGGGGGAACGCTGCTGGCCGCGGCGCTCGTGGCGCTGATGGCGGCGGGCGGACCGGCCGCGCCGGGCGCCGCGTCCGCTGAGGAGACACCGCGCGCGGCGGGCGCGGCGGCGCGGGGCGCGCACCCCGGCGCGTACCAGATGGACGCGCTCGACCGCGGCCTGATCAGCGTCGGCACGGGCGAGGGCAACCTGGTGAGCTGGCGGCTGCTCGCCACCGACCCGGACGACGTGGCGTTCCATGTCTACCGCGACGGGAGGCGGCTGACGGACCGTCCGCTGACCGGGGCGACCAACCTGCTGGACGCGGACGCCCCGCCCGGCGCGTCCTACACGCTCTCCACCGTGGGCGGCGACGGCGTGGAGACGCGGGACGCGACCAGGGCGCTGGCGATGCCGAACGCCGTGACGGAGATCCCGATCGACGCGCCGAGCGGCGGCCATGTGGCCAACGACGCCTCCGTGGGCGACCTTGACGGCGACGGCGACTTGGACTTCGTGCTCAAGTGGGACCCGGGCGACGCCAAGGACAACTCCCAGGCGGGCGTGACGGGTCAGGTCTTCCTCGACGCCTACACGCTCCAGGGCGAGCGGCTGTGGCGGATCGACCTGGGCCGCAACATCCGCGCGGGCGCGCACTACACGCAGTTCCAGGTCTTCGACTACGACGGCGACGGCTCGGCCGAGGTCGCGGCCAAGACCGCGGACGGCACGGTCGACGGCGCGGGCACCGTCATCGGCGACGCGGGCGCCGACCACCGCAACGGCGACGGGTATGTCCTGCAAGGCCCCGAGTTCCTCACGGTGTTCGACGGAAGGAGCGGCGCGGCCGTGGACACCGTGGACTACGCCCCGGGCCGCGGCGACGTGTGCGCGTGGGGCGACTGCTACGGCAACCGCGTGGACCGCTTCCTTGCGGGCACCGCGTATCTGGACGGCCGGCGGCCCTCGTTGATCACCGCGCGCGGCTACTACACCCGCAGCACCGTCGCCGCGTGGGACTTCGACGGCGACTCGCTCACCCGCCGCTGGTTCTTCGACAGCGACGAGGCGGGCTCGCAGTACGAGGGGCAGGGCTCGCACAGCCTGTCGGTCGGCGACGTGGACGGCGACGGGCGCGACGAGATCGTCTACGGGGCGATGGCCCTCGACGACGACGGCGACCCGCTGTGGAACGCCCGCACCGGGCACGGCGACGCCCAGCACCTGGGCGACTTCGACCCGGCGCGCGAGGGCCTCGAGTTCTTCAAGGTCTCCGAGAGCGCGAGCCAGCCGTCCTCCCTGTACATCGACCCGGCCGACGGCGAGATCCTGTGGCAGACCCCGAGCGGCGGCGACAACGGCCGCGGCGTGGCGGGCGACATCTGGGACGGCAGCCCCGGCGCGGAGTTCTGGTCGAACGCCGACGGCTCGCTGCGCGACACGCGGGGCGAGGCGATCGGGCGCAAGCCGGGCAGCGCCAACTTCCTGACGTGGTGGGACGGTGACCTCACGCGCGAACTCCTCGACGACACCCACATCGACAAGTACGGCCCCGGAGGCGACACCCGCCTGCTGACCGGCTCGGGCGTCTCGTCCAACAACGGCACCAAGGCGACCCCCGCGCTCTCCGCCGACATCCTGGGCGACTGGCGCGAGGAGGTCGTCTGGCGCACGTCGAACAACAGCGCCCTGCGCGTCCACGCCACGGACGTGCCGACCGAGCACGCGATCCCCGCCCTGATGCAGGACCGCCAGTACCGGACGTCGGTCGCGTGGCAGAACACCGCGTACAACCAGCCGCCACACCCGGGCTTCGCCATCGGCCCCGGCATGGCCGAGGTGCGCCCCTCGGACCTGCGCGGCGTCCCAGCGCCCGGCCTCCCGGAGCGCTGATCCCCCCGCCCGCTCCTCGGCGGCACGGGCGCCCCGAACCCGCGGCGCCCCGCGTATCGGCCCCCTGTGATGCATTTGCGCGGGGGGCCGACCGGCGTGTTCGGTCAAGCTCAGGAAAGCCTTGAGATACGCGGACGTAGCAGTGAGCGCCTAGCGTGGGCGCGGCCCCCACCCGAGTGAACGCGGACTGGAGCGGCGATGCACGGAACGAGCCACTCAGCAGCGAAACCGATACAAAGGACAAAACCCCTCAGTTCGAGGGAAAACCCTCGCGCCGAGGGAGACGGCCCGTCCCCGATGTTCTCAGGTGATCCCCACATGATCGGTCGAATCCCCGTCCTTGACGTCCAGCCGCGCGTTGACTGCGGGCGCCGCCCGGTCAAGGCCGTGCCGGGCGAGACGTTCCAGGTCTCCGCGACCGTCTTCCGCGAGGGCGCGGAGGCGGTCGGCGCCAACGTCGTGCTGCGCGACCCCGGCGGCCGGAGCGGCCCCTGGACCCCGATGCGCGAACTGGCGCCGGGCACCGACCGGTGGGGCGCCGACGTGACCCCGGACAGCGAGGGGCGCTGGACGTATGCCGTGGAGGCGTGGGGCGATCCGGTGGCCTCGTGGCGGCGGGTGGCCCAGATCAAGATCCCCGCGGGCACCGACACCGAGCTGACCCTGAGCGAGGGCGCCGACCTGCTGCGCCAGGCCGCATCGGGGGTCCCCAAGTCCGGCGGCAAGGACACCGTCCTGGCCGCCGCGGCGACGCTGGCCGACACCACGCTGCCGGGCGCCGCGCGCCTCGCGGCCGCGTCGACCTCCGAGGTGCGGGAGATCCTCCAGCGCCACCCGCTGCGCGAACTCCTCAGCTGCTCACGGCCCATGCCCCTGCTCGTGGAGCGGGAACGCGCGCTGTTCGGCTCGTGGTACGAGTTCTTCCCGCGCTCCGAGGGCGCCGTGGTGCGCCCAGGGGCGCCCCCCGTCTCCGGCACGCTGCGCACCGCGGCCGAGCGCCTGCCCGCGGTGGCGGACATGGGCTTCGACGTGGTCTACCTCCCGCCGATCCACCCCATCGGCACGGCGTTCAGGAAGGGCCCAGGCGGCGGGCTCAGCGCCAGGTCCGAGGACGTCGGCTCGCCCTGGGCCATCGGCTCGCCCGACGGCGGCCACGACGCGATCCACCCCGACCTGGGAACGCTCGACGACTTCGACGCGTTCGTCGCCACCGCCGCCGAGCTCGGCCTCGAAGTCGCCCTGGACTTCGCCCTCCAGTGCAGCCCCGACCACCCGTGGGTCAAGGCCCACCCCGAGTGGTTCACCCGGCGCGCCGACGGCACGATCGCCTACGCCGAGAACCCCCCGAAGAAGTACCAGGACATCTACCCCATCTCGTTCGAGCAGGACTTCAGGGGCCTGGTCACCGAGACGCTGCGCGTCCTGCGCCACTGGATGGCGCACGGCGTGCGGATCTTCCGGGTGGACAATCCCCACACCAAGCCGGTGGTCTTCTGGGAGAAGGTCATCGCCGAGATCAACCGCACCGACCCCGATGTCATCTTTCTCGCCGAGGCGTTCACGCGCCCCGCGATGATGCGCGCGCTCGCGCAGATCGGCTTCCAGCAGTCCTACACGTATTTCACCTGGCGCAACACCAAGTGGGAGCTGACGGAGTACCTGACGGAGCTGACGGGCGAGGCCGCCGCCTACATGCGGCCCAACCTCTTCGTCAACACGCCCGACATCCTGCACGCCTACCTCCAGCACGGCGGGCGCGCGGCGTTCGAGACGCGGGCCGTGCTGGCCTCGACGCTCTCCCCGACGTGGGGCGTGTACGCGGGGTACGAGCTGTGCGAGAACGCCCCCGCCGCCCCCGGCAGCGAGGAGTACCTGGACTCCGAGAAGTACCAGCTGCGCCCGCGCGACTGGGCGGGCGCCGACGCGGCCGGGGCCTCCATCACGCCGCTGATCACCACACTGAACGCGCTGCGCCGCCGCCACCCCGCGCTGCGCCGGCTTCGCGATCTGCACTTCCACCGCACGGACAACGACCACATCCTTGCTTACTCCAAGCGCACAAGGACACCTCACGCCGACCTCGTGCTCATCGTGGTCAACCTCGATCCCCACCACACCCACGAAGCGACGGTCTCGTTGGACATGGAGCAACTCAAGGGGTACGGCCTGTCCCCCGCTCAGGAGGGCGGCGCCGAGCCCTTCCCCGTGCGCGACGAGCTCACCGGGGAGACCTACTACTGGGGCAGGGACAACTATGTACGGCTTGAGCCGGGCCGTGCGGATGCGTACGCCTCCTCGGCCCACATCTTGGCCCTGCGACCGTCCTCACAGACCGGAGGGTCACCCAACCATGAGCGTCAATGAGCCGGTCCCCGACACATTCGAGGACACGCCAGCCCGCGATCGCGACCCCGAGTGGTTCAAGCGCGCGGTCTTCTACGAGGTCCTCGTCCGCTCCTTCCAGGACAGCAACGGCGACGGGATCGGCGACCTGAAAGGACTCACCGCCAGGCTGGACTATCTCCAGTGGCTCGGCGTGGACTGCCTGTGGCTGCCGCCGTTCTTCAAGTCCCCCATGCGCGACGGGGGTTACGACGTCTCGGACTACGCCGACGTCCACCCGCAGTTCGGCGACCTCGCCGACTTCGTGGAGTTCACCGACGCCGCCCACCAGCGCGGCATGCGCGTCATCATCGACTTCGTCATGAACCACACGAGCGACCAGCACCGGTGGTTCCAGGAGTCGCGGCGCGACCCGGACGGCCCCTACGCGGACTACTACATGTGGGCCGACGACGACAAGCAGTACGCGGACGCGCGGATCATCTTCGTCGACACCGAGTCGTCCAACTGGACGTTCGACCCGGTCCGCAAGCAGTACTACTTCCACCGCTTCTTCTCCCACCAGCCGGACCTGAACTACCGCAGCCCGGCCGTCCAGGAGGAGATCCTGTCCGCCCTGAGGTTCTGGCTCGACCTGGGCATCGACGGCTTCAGGCTGGACGCGGTCCCCTACCTCTACGCGGAGGAGGGGACCGGCTGCGAAAACCTTCCTGCGACGCACGCGTTCCTCAAGCGCGTGCGCGCGGAGATCGACGCGCACTACCCCGACACGGTGCTGCTGGCCGAGGCCAACCAGTGGCCCGAGGACGTCGTCGACTACTTCGGCGACTACGAGAAGGGGGGCGACGAGTGCCACATGGCGTTCCACTTCCCCGTGATGCCGCGCATCTTCATGGCGGTGCGCCGGGAGTCCCGCTACCCCGTCTCGGAAATCCTCGCCAAGACCCCGCAGATCCCCTCGGGCTGCCAGTGGGGGATCTTCCTGCGCAACCACGACGAGCTGACCCTGGAGATGGTCACCGACGAGGAGCGCGACTACATGTACGCGGAGTACGCCAAGGACCCGCGGATGCGCGCCAACATCGGCATCCGCAGGCGGCTGGCCCCGCTGCTCGACAACGACCGCAACCAGATCGAGCTGTTCACGGCGCTGCTCCTGTCGCTGCCGGGCTCGCCGATCCTCTACTACGGGGACGAGATCGGCATGGGCGACAACATCTGGCTCGGCGACCGCGACGCGGTGCGCACCCCGATGCAGTGGACGCCCGACCGCAACGCCGGCTTCTCGTCGTGCGACCCGGGGCGGCTGTTTCTGCCGACCATCATGGACCCGGTCTACGGGTACCAGGTGACCAACGTCGAGGCGGCGATGAGCTCGCCCGCCGCGCTGCTGCACTGGACGCGGCGCATGGTCGAGATCCGCAAGCAGAACCGCGCCTTCGGGCTCGGCACCTACGCGGAGCTGCCCTCGTCCAACCCCGCGGTGCTGGCGTTCCTGCGCGAGCACGGCGACGACCTCGTGATGTGCGTCAACAACTTCTCCCGCTTCTCCCAGCCGACCGAGCTCGATCTGCGTCCCTGGGCCGGGTCGGTGCCCGTGGAGCTGATCGGCGGCGTGCGCTTCCCGCCCATCGGCGAACTCCCGTATCTGCTGACGCTCGCGGGCCATGGCTTCTACTGGTTCCGGCTGCGTAAAGGCTCCGAGTCATAAGCCGTCTCGGGGCAGGAAAGGGGCTTACCCCCAGCCCGCTGGGGGAAGCCTCTCCCTACCCCCCAAGCACTCCCCAAAGCCCTCCATATGCGTTACGGGCCTCACCCGCACGGTCGTTAATGGACGACACGTCCCGTACCGCCGGGGTAACCCACGTCTCCATCCGGGACACTTCGTCACATAATTCGTGCCCGGGGAAAGGACGCCATGTCGGACAGCTCCTCGCCCCGCACGGCCCAGGCCCGTCTCCCCCTCGCCGGAGCGCCCCATGGCGGCGCCCTGCTCCGCTCCCTCACCGGGCTGCTCGCCCGCTGGCTGCCCCGGCAGCGGTGGTTCGCCGGGAAGGGGCGGCCGCTGAGCGGCCTGACCCTGATCGCCGCCACCGAGTTGCTGCCGTGCGCCACGGGCGACGGCGCCCCCGGGCTGCTGCACCTGCTGATCAGGACCCGGCAGAGCCCGGCGCCCGGCTCGCACGCCCCGCCCGCCGGCGACTGCTACCAGCTGCTGCTCGGCGTGCGGGAGGCGCTGCCGCCCTCGCTCGGCCCCGCACTGGTCGGCCGCCCAAGCGAGGGCCCGCTGCGCGGCGCCTCCGTCTACGAGGCGCTGCACGACCCGCGCCTGGCCGGGATCCTGCTGGAGCGGCTGCGCACCCCGGGGCGCCTGGGCACGCTGAGCTTTAGGCGCGCGCCGGGGGCGCACATCCCCGAGGGGCTGCCCGCCAGGCTGATGACCAGCGAGCAGTCCAACTCCTCGGTGGTCTACGGCGAGAGCCACATCCTCAAGCTGTTCCGGCGCGTCAGCCCCGGCGTCAACCCCGACCTCGAACTCCCCCTGGCCCTGGCCGCGGCGGGGTGCCCGCGGGTGCCCGCGCCCTCGGCGTGGTTCGAGGCGGCCTGGCCAGGCACGGTCTCCGAGCCGCTGACGCTCGGCGTGCTCGCGCCGTTCCTGCCCGGCTCGGTGGACGGCTGGCAGCTGGCGCTGCAATACCTGGGCCGCCGCGCCGACTTCACCTCGGCGGCGCACTCGCTCGGCCGGGCGACCGCCGAGGTGCACACGACGCTGGCCGAGGCGCTGCCCACGTCGGTCATGGGCCGCGCGCAGCTGGAGCAGGCGGCCACGGGCATGTCCGAGCGGCTTGCCGAGGCGGCGGCGGCCGTTCCGGCGCTGCGGCCCTACCGGGCCGGGCTGCGGCGGGCGTTCGAGGCGCTGGCCGACTTCGCGCGGCGCGGCGGCACCTGCCCGGTGCAGCGGCTGCACGGCGATCTGCACCTGGGCCAGGTGCTGCTGACGCCGGACGCGCGGGGGCGCGGCATGCACTGGTCGGTCATCGACTTCGAGGGCGAGCCCGCCAGGCCCCTGGCGGAGCGCCGCAGGCCAGGGCCCGTGGCCCGGGACATCGCGGGCATGCTGCGGTCGTTCGACTACGCCGCCGCGCAGGCCAGGGCCGCGGGGTCGTGGGTGGAGGGCTGGTCGCGCGCGAGCCGCGCCGCCTACTGCCGCGGCTACGCCGAGGCGGCGGGCAGCGATCCGCTGGAGCGGCCCGAGCTGCTGCGCGCGCACGAGACGGACAAGGCCGTCTACGAGGTGCTGTACGAGGCGCGGCACAGGCCCGCGTGGCTGCATGTGCCGATGGCCGCGATCCGCAGGCTGGCCGCGGCCCCGGACTGACCTCGCACACCCCACCCCCATGGCCTGAGGGACCTGCCGGTCCTTCCGGATCGAAAGGAACGTTCCTCCGTGCTTCCGCCCCTCACTCCTGCAGACCGCGCCCAGTTGCTCGCCGGGGCGCACCACGATCCGCACGCGCTGCTTGGGGCGCACAAGGTGTCGGGCGGCGCGCTCGTCCGCGTTCTGCGCCCGTTCGCACGCCGGGTGCTGGCCTCGGACCACGAGCTGGAGTCCGAGGGCGACGGCTTCTTCGCGGCCGTGCTGCCCGCCGACGCCGTCGCCGACCGGCGGCTGACCGTGAGCTACCAGGACGGCAGCGTCCTTGAGACGCACGACCCGTACCGCTTCCTGCCCGCGCTCGGCGAGCTGGACGCCCATCTGCTGGGCGAGGGGCGCCACGAGCGGCTGTGGGAGGTGCTCGGCGCGCGGCCGCTGGTGCACGAAGGGGTGCCGGGGACACGTTTCACCGTGTGGGCGCCGGGCGCGCGCGGGGTGCGGGTGGCCGGGGACTTCAACCACTGGGACGGCACCGCGCACCCGATGCGCTCGCTCGGCTCGTGCGGGGTGTGGGAGCTGTTCGTGCCGGGGGTGGGTCCCGGCGAGCGCTACAAGTTCGACATCTGCCGCCCCGACGGCGGCCACACGCTGCGCGCCGACCCGATGGCCCGGCAGACCGAGTGCCCGCCCGCGACGGCCTCGATCGTCCACCGCAGCGCGTACACGTGGGGCGACCAGGCGTGGATGGCGGCGCGCGCGGAACGGCCCGCGCACGAGGCGCCCATGTCGGTCTACGAGGTGCATCTGCCGTCCTGGCGCCCCGGCCTCGACTACCGTGGCCTCGCCGAGCAGCTGCCCGCCTATGTCAAGGAACTGGGCTTCACCCACGTCGAGATGATGCCCCCGGCCGAGCACCCCTACGGCGGCTCGTGGGGGTACCAGGTCACCGGCTACTACGCGCCGACCGCGCGCCTCGGCACGCCCGACGACTTCAAGCACCTGGTGGACGCGCTGCACCGGGCGGGCATCGGCGTGCTGATGGACTGGGTGCCCGCGCACTTCCCCAAGGACGAGTGGGCGCTGGCGAAGTTCGACGGGACGGCGTGCTACGAGCACCCCGACCCGCGCCGGGCCGAGCACCCCGACTGGGGAACGCTGGAGTTCGACTACGGGCGCCGCGAGGTGCGCAACTTCCTGGTGGCCAACGCGGTGTTCTGGTGCGAGGAGTACCACGTCGACGGGATCAGGGTGGACGCCGTCGCGTCGATGCTCTACCTGGACTACTCGCGCCCCGAGGGGCAGTGGACGCCCAACGCGGACGGCGGCAGGGAGAACTGGGACGCGGTGGCGTTCCTCCAGGAGATGAACGCCACGGTCTACCGGCGCTGCCCCGGCGCGGTGACCATCGCCGAGGAGTCGACGGCGTGGGACGGCGTCACGCGCGCCACGGACCACGGCGGGCTGGGCTTCGGCTTCAAGTGGAACATGGGCTGGATGCACGACACCCTCGACTACGCTGCCAAGGACCCGGTCCACCGGGCGTGGCACCACGGCGAGATGACGTTCTCCATGGTGTACGCCTACTCGGAGAACTATGTACTGCCCATCTCGCACGACGAGGTGGTGCACGGCAAGCGGGCGCTGGTGTCCAAGATGCCGGGCGACTGGTGGCAGCAGCGGGCCAACCACCGCGCCTACCTCGGCTGGATGTGGTCCCACCCGGGCAAGCAACTGCTCTTCATGGGGCAGGAGTTCGCCCAGGGCGCCGAGTGGTCGGAGGAGACGGGCCCGCAGTGGTGGGTGCTCGACCCCGGCTACTCGGCGTCGGGCGACCACCGGGGCGTGCGCGACCTGGTGCGCGACCTCAACGCGCGCTACCGCGCGACCCCGGCGCTGTGGGAGCGCGACACCGACCCCTCGGGCTTCGCGTGGGTGGACGCGGACGCGGCGGCGGACAACGTGCTGGCGTTCCTGCGGTTCTCGGCGAACGGCGCCCCGCTGCTCGCCGTCTCCAACTTCTCGCCCGTCGTGCGGCACGACTACCGCCTCGGCGTGCCGGGCGACTCCCCCGACTGGGTCGAGGTCCTCAACACCGACGCGTCGGTCTACGGCGGCAGCGGGGTGGTCAACCGCGAGCCGCTGAAGTCCGATCCGACGCCGAGCCACGGCCGTGACATGAGCATCTGCCCCACGCTGCCGCCGCTCGCGACGATCTGGCTGCGCCCGGCGTGAGGCGCGGCTGACGGCCGCCGCCGATGGGGTGGCGGCGGCCGTCCGTCGTTGCCCGTGTCACGTTCCCGTTCTAGGCCACGGGCTCGCGGTACCAGGCGTCCACGACCTCGCCCACGCCGCGCTCGGTGTCATACGTGTAGACCTCGCGGCCCTCGATGAAGACGCGCAGCGCGCGGCTCATGACGTCGAGCGGGTCGCCCGACCAGATGACCACGTCGCCGTCGAGGCCGGGGCGTAGCGAGCCCACGCGGTCGTCGAGGCCCAGGATCTCGGCGGGGTTGACGGTGATGGTGCGCAGCGCCTCCGCCCGGTCAAGGCCCTCCTTGACGCACAGGGTGACCTGGTGGACCAGGAAGTTGATGGGGATGACGGGGTGGTCGGTGGTGATGGCGACCTTGACGCCCGCGCGCGTGAGGATGCCGGGGTTGGCGAGGGTCCTGTGGCGCAGCTCGACCTTGCTGCGGGTGGTGAAGAGCGGGCCGCTGATGACCGGCACCCCGCGGCGGGCGATCTCGTCGGCCAGCAGGTGCGCCTCGGTGCCGTGGTTGATGACGACGCGGTAGCCGAACTCGTCGGCCAGGCGCAGCGCGGTGGCGATGTCGTCGGCGCGGTGGGTGTGCTGGCACCAGGGCAGCTCGCCCGCCAGGACCTCGGCGATCACCTCGAGGCTCGGGTCGCGGTCGAACGGCTTGCCCTCGGCGGCCGCGTGCTCCCGCTTGACCACGTAGTCCTGGGCCTTGGTGAACAGGTCGCGGATCACGGCGGCCACGCCCTGGCGGGTGGAGGGCAGCTGCTTCTTCTCGCCGTAGACGCGCTTGGGGTTCTCGCCCAGGGCGCTCTTGACGCTCACGGGCTCGCGGATCAGCATGTCGTCGACCGTGCGGCCCCAGCACTTGACGGCGACGGTCTGGCCGCCGACGGGGTTGCCCGAGCCCGGCTTGATGACGGCGCTGGTGACGCCGCCCGCGAGCGCGTCGGCGAAGCCGGTGTCGGCGGGGTTGATCGCGTCGAGGGCGCGCATCCTGGCGCCGTTGGGGTCGGTCATCTCGTTGGTGTCCTGACCGGCCCAGCCCTCGGCCTCCTCGTGGACCCCGAGGTGCCCATGGGCCTCGACGAACCCGGGCAGCACCCAGCCGCCCGCCGCGTCCACGACCCGGACCCCTTCGGGCACGGCCACCTCGGCGTCGGGGCCCACGGCGGCCACCTTGCCGTCGATGACGAGCACCGTGCCGTTGTCGGTGGGCTCACCGTGCAGGGGAACGACATGACCGGATCTGATCGCAATGTTCATGGACGATGAACCTATCCCACGCGGGGTCCGGATGTGACCGGCGTACGCTGCGGAAATGATCGGTAGTGGCGATGTGCGCAAGGCCGTTGAACGGGTCGGTGACCAGGTGCGTTCGGTCGCGCTGGCGCCCGCGGGCGAACGGGTCTGGTTCGCGCTCGAGTTCCTTCAGCACACCGGGTCGTTCAAGGCCAGGGGCGCGCTCAACTTCACGATGGCCGCGGCCGATTCGGGTGCGATGCCGAGGGCCGGGATCGCGATCGCCTCGGGCGGGAACGCCGGTCTCGCGTGCGCGTGGGCGGCGGGCCAGCGGGGGATCCCGGCGACGGTGTTCGTGCCCGAGACCGCGCCCCGGGTCAAGGTGGCGCGGCTGCGGGCGCTCGGCGCCGAGGTCAGGCAGGTGGGCCTCGAGTACGCGGAGGCGGCCGACGCGTGCGCGGCGTTCGTCGCCGAGCGCGGGGCGCTCGCCTCGCACGCCTACGACCACCCGCTGATCGCGGCGGGCGCGGGAACGCTGCTCGATGAGATCGTCGCGGCGCGGCCCTCGATCACCACGGTGGTGGTGGCTGCGGGCGGCGGCGGCCTGTTCGCGGGGGTGGCCGCGGCGGCGGAAGGACGCGGGGTGCGGGTGGTCGCGGTGGAGCCCGAGCACTGCCGCGCCCTGAACGCGGGCCTCGCGGCGGGCGGCCCCGTGGATGTCCCGGTCGACTCGGTCGCCGCCGACTCCCTCGGCGCCCGCCGCGCCTCGGCCGACGCGGTCGCGTGGGCCGCGCGCCCCCACACGCGGTCGGTGCTGGTCCCCGACAAGGCGATCACCGCGGCCAGGCGCGAGCTGTGGGAGGGCCACCGGATCGCCGTGGAGGCGGGCGCCGCGGCGGCGCGGGCGGCGCTGGCCTCGGGCTCTTACGTCCCCGCGCCCGACGAGGAGGTCTGCGTCGTGCTGTGCGGCGCCAACACGGACCCGTCCGACCTGGCGGCGGGAGCGGACGCGGCCGCCGGGGACCACCTTCGGGCGCGCGTGCCGTGACGTTATCCTGACCCCGCGTCACATCGAAGCCCGGGGGTGGGGATGAGCATGAGCGACGAGCCTGATCTGGCGGTCAGCGCCGAGGGGTTGCGCCCGGTGGAGTCGGCGGCGCGGGACCTGCGCGACCGGCTCCTCGGCGACGGCCTCGCGGCGGAGCCCGAGGGCTACGCGGCGGCAGCGGCGTTACGCGGCGCCGACCTGGCGAGCGGCGCGGCGATCGTCAGGCTCACCGAGCGGTGGCGGACCCAGGTCCTCCACCTGTGCGAGGACTGCGGCCGCATCTCGGGCCACCTGTCCGAGACGGCCACGGCGCACGCCGAGTGGGAGACCCGCATCGGCGAGGACGTACGCCGCGCGACGACGGCGGGCTTGGAGAACGTCACCCCCAACCGCGCCCTCCTCGCCCTCGGCGGCGTCGACACCTCGGACGTCGACACCTCCGACGGCGGCGGCGCGCCCGACGGCGGTGACGCCTGATGGACTGGCTGCCCGACCCTGGCGACTACTTCGGCTTCGGACGTTCCTCCTCCGCCGAGCCCACGTTCGCCGGGCTCACCCAGCTCGACCTCGGGGCGCTCGGCGCGCTGGTCGAGCGGTGGGAGACGGTCAGGACGGACATGGAGGAGATGTCCGTGACCGCCGAGCACGACATGGTGGGCGGGGCCGCCCACGCGGGCTGGCGCGGCGAGAACGCCACGGTGACCCGGGACTTCCTCGGGGTGACGGCCGACAGGTTCCGCTTCGCCCACGAGCGGGCGCACACCGTGCACGGCCTCCTCCAGACGTTGCACGACGACCTGACCGGGGTGCGCCGCGAGCTGCTCCAGCTGAAGGCCACGGCCCTCGAACGCGGCGTCTACATCGACCCCGAGGGCGCGGTCCACCCGGCCGAGCACCGGGAGCTGACCCTGGAGGGCGTCCGGCTGCGGCAGTTCATGCCGACGGTGCCGTTCGCCGAGGAGCTGCCCCCTGGCACATACGAGGCGATGGTGGCGACCGACGAGGACATCCGCCGCGTCGTCGACCGCGCCGCCGAGGCGGACCGGCTGGCCGCCCGCGCGCTTCAGCGGCTGGCCGACGAGGACGCGGGAGAGCAGTTCGCCCGCAGCCCCTACCCCAGCGCCGACGCCGCCCACGCCGCGCTGATCAGGGAGGACGCGACGGCGTTCGTGGAGCTCGCCCAGGACGACGAGCTGTCGGCGACGGACCTGCGCCGCATGAGCCGCTACCTCGAAGACCACGCGGACGACCCGCGGTTCGCCGCGTTCGTCGTGGACGAGATCGGCATGGCCGAGTACCTGCTGCTCGCCGACCGGACGGACCGCGCGGCGACGGAGCTCAACAGCGCGGGCGGCCTGGCGGGCGACCTGCGCGCGGGCCTCGGCACGGCGCTGTCCACGTCCCTGGGCGTCCCTGGCGACATGTCGACCGCTCCCCCTGGCTCCCCCGCGTACGCGCAGTGGCTCCAGACGGGCGAGGGCAGGGACTACACCCGGCGCTACGAGGCGTTCATCGACGCGGGCGGGAGCCGCCTCCACGGCGAGGCATGGCTCGCCGACGACGACCGGCGCATCGGCTTCGACGTGGCGCTCGACCTGCTCGAGGCGTCGGACGTCCCGGTGGACGACCAGTTCTTCTTCGAGGCCACGAGGGACCTGATCGCGCTGGAGCGCGACAACCCCGACATCTGGTCCCACGACCGCTTCCCGGCCCAGCCGGGCGACGAGGGCTACCCGATGGTGGACCCGTGGGACGCGCGGAACGACGTGGTGGACCGCATGCTGGGCGTGGGGGCCCACAGCAACCCCGAAGCGGTGACGGCGTTCTTCGACCCCGCAGGCCCGGGCGCGGGCCACCTGGAGTACTTCCTGGGGGACGAGAACGGCGCGGGCCGCCGCCTCGACAGCGGCGACGGCCTGCGCGACATCATCTCCGTCCCTTCCCCCGGCCCGGGCCTGGCGGCGGCCCTGGAAGCGGCGGCCACGGGCCTCCCCCCTGGCGGCGTCCCCCTCCCTGGAGAGACACACCAGCACACCGAGGCGAACGTGCGGGTGGCCGAGGGGATCTGGAACAACCTGTCGAGGGATTACGAGCCTTCCACGGAGCTCCGCGAGAACGGCCCCGCGCGCATCGGCGATGGGCAGGTCATGGAATCCCTTCGCCCGGCTCTCGGAGCGATCGCCGCCGACTACATTCCCGATATTCAGCAGAAACTCTCGGGCCAGCACATCTTCCCATATCAGGAGCCCAGAGCGGATTTCGACGACGAGCACATGGCATCGATGCTGCATGACATCGGCCGGGACCCCGATGCCTACTCGGCGATCACCGCCGCCAACAACACCTTCACCTATATCGCAACGGATCTGGCCATCAACGGGGAGATGGAGCATTCCTCCCCGGAGCAACGTCTGCGAGCCGCTGCCACGGCGAGCGGAAATGTCGCCGGGCTCATGACTGATGCCCGGGTAGAGTCGATAAGCGACAGCCACCTGGCTGCCGACGCCGCCCATAACGCGACGGTCGACCAGGTGGAGGGGTGGACCAACCGCGTTCTCGCCTCCACCCTCGATGCCGGACTTGAGGGGATTCGCTACGGAGGCCCCGCGCTTGTACAACTGCGCGAAGTCGCCACCGAATCCATCTTCGGCACCTTCCGGGAGGACAATCAGGTCGCCGCAGAACACCAGGCGACGCGCGAATACGAGAGTTCGCTGATCCATCACCGGGAAAACGTAGTCCGTGATGCGGTGAAGCAAGCGACGGAGAACGCCCGACCCGCGCTGAGCGATGAACAGATCGTGATTTTCGAGAACATCACCACCGGTCAGGTCGAAGAGAGCTTCAACGACGGCTCCAACCGGGTCCACCCCAATTGAGAAGGCGACATCGATGAGGTATGCGTGGGCCGCGGCGGGCCTGGTCATGGCAATTGCGTGCTCTTCGTGCACCGGGGATTCGGAGGAGGCGACACGCGAGTACAGCATTCCCGATCCCCTGTGCCATCTCCCCGTCGACGAGGCGCTGATCAGCCCGTTGCTTCCCCCGGGCGAGGAGCTGACCATCGACCCCGAGTTCCCTGAGCCGGTGAGCGGCATCATGGGAAGCATCGCTGACTGCGGCCTCGTAGTGGACGGGACTCAGGCTGTCCACCTGAGGGCTACGCCCACGGACAGCGGCGATGGCCCCCC
Organism: Streptomyces sp. PT12; assembly: GCF_003311645.1. Lineage (GTDB taxonomy): Bacteria > Actinomycetota > Actinomycetes > Streptomycetales > Streptomycetaceae > Streptomyces. The sequence goes on from NZ_QEST01000080.1 coordinate 40,482, forward strand.
TGGCGTACAGGCGTTCCTCGACCGCGAGGGCGAGAACCGAACCCTTGCGGATGGGCAGACCTCCGCCGCGGGCGCTGGGGAAGTGGTGGCGTGGAACGACTACGCGGCCATGCACGTGCCCTGCGCGGCATCCTCGCTCGACTACACCGGCCTCAACTTCTCCATCGAGCTGCGCTGGGCCGAAGGCCAGGACCACCGAGACGCGCTGGCCCAGGCCATCGGACCACTCATGGACGCCTTCCTCGCCCGCCAAGGCCCCGGAACGTGCGACACCGCGTAGCGCCCCGGATCAGAAGACCGCTTCCGTCTCGTCCATCCTGTTCTGCGGCACCCGCTTCAGCTCCATCGTCGCCGTCGCCAGCGGCGTCATCACGATCTCCGTGCCGCGCAGCGCCGTCATCATGCCGAAGTCGCCGTTGTGCGCGGCCTCCACCGCGTGCCAGCCGAAGCGGGTGGCCAGGACGCGGTCGTACGCCGTGGGGGTGCCGCCGCGCTGGATGTGGCCGAGGATCATCGCGCGGGCCTCCTTGCCCAGGCGGTTCTCCAGCTCGCTCGCGAGCCGCTGCCCGATGCCCGCGAAGCGCTCGTGGCCGTAGGGGTCGATCTCGCCGCGCTCGTACGGCATGGAGCCCTCGGCCGGGCGGGCGCCCTCCGCGACGCAGACCACCGCGAACTTCTTGCCGCGCGCGAAGCGCTCCTCGACCATCTTGCACAGGTCGTCCACCTGGAACGGCCGCTCGGGGATGCAGATGCCGTGCGCGCCGCCCGCCATGCCCGCCTCAAGGGCGATCCAGCCCGCGTGGCGGCCCATGACCTCGACGACCATCACCCGCTGGTGCGACTCCGCCGTGGTCTTGAGGCGGTCGATCGCCTCGGTCGCCACACCGACCGCCGTGTCGAAGCCGAAGGTGCGGTCGGTGGCCGAGATGTCGTTGTCGATCGTCTTCGGCACGCCCACCACAGGGAGGCCCGCATCCGACAGCATCCGGGCCGCGGTCAGCGTGCCCTCGCCGCCGATCGGGATGAGCGCGTCCAGGCTGAGCTTGCGGCGGAACGCCTCGGCGTTGTCGCACGCCTCACGCAGCCGCGACCGCTCAAGGCGGCTCGAGCCGAGGATGGTGCCGCCGCGGGCCAGGATGCCGCTGACCTCGTTGATGTCGAGCTCGCGGTACCGCCCTTCGAGCAGGCCCTTGAAGCCGTCCTCGAAGCCGATGACACTGTCGCCGCGGTCGACCACGGCCCGGTGTACGACGGAGCGGATCACTGCGTTGAGTCCGGGGCAGTCACCGCCCGCGGTAAGGACTCCGATGCGCATGGCTGCTGATCTCCTGCTCACTCGTCGGTGCTCGCTCGGGGCCCTAGGAATTCTTCCACGCCCGAGGGGCGCGCTCGAACGGCGCTCGCGAACCCGGCGCGCGCCCCGCCCCCCACCGTGGGTACGGTCGGTGGGAGGGATGTGGAAGGGATGGTGCCCGCGCAGGCCCACGCCAAGCTTGCGCCGGGACGACGGGGACGGGACGGGACTGTGACGCGCAGCGTGTATGTGTCCGGCATCGGCCGGGGTGACGGCAGGCAAGTCGTCGAGCTGGGGCTGATGGAGCTGCTGACGCGGCAGGTGGACCGGGTCGGGGTGTTCAGACCGCTGGCCCACCATGGGCCCGACCCCGTGTTCGAGCTGCTGCGGGGCCGCTATCGGCTCGGCCAGTCCCCCGAGGGCGCGCGGGGGCTCGGTTACGCGGAGGCGGCCGAGCTCCAGGCCGCCTCGGGGATGGACGAGTTGGTCACCCGGCTGGTGGACCGTTTCCACGAGGTCGCCGCGGCCTACGAGGTGGTGCTCGTGCTCGGCACCGACTACGCGGACACGCAGCTGCCCGCGGAGCTGACGCTCAACGCCAGGCTGGCGAACGAGTTCGGCGCGGCCGTGCTCCCCGTGGTCGCGGGGACGGGCCAGGACGGCGACTCGGTGGTCGCCGAGGTGCGCAACGCCCACCACGCGTTCGCCTCCCTCGGCTGCGAGGTGATCGCCATGGTCGCCAACCGGGTCTCCGCCGCCGAGGCGCCCGGCACGGTCGAGGCGCTGCGCGGCCACCTGCCGGTACCGGTGTGGGTGCTGCCCGAGGAGCCCGCGCTGTCCGCGCCCACGGTGGCGCAGGTGGTGTCGGCGCTCGGCGCCGATGTGCTGCTCGGCGACGCGACGGGACTCGGCAGGGATATACGCGACTTCGTGTTCGGCGGGGCGATGCTGCCGACGTTTCTGACGGCGCTCACCGAGGGCTGCCTGGTGATCACGCCGGGCGACCGGGCCGACCTCGTGGTGGGCGCGCTCGCGGCGCACTCGGCGGGCGCGCCGCCGATCGCCGGGGTGCTGCTGACGCTGGGCGAGCGGCCGGGCGAGGAGACGATGGCCCTCGCCGCCAGGCTCGCCCCCGGCACGCCGGTGCTGTCGACGGCGGGCGGCTCGTTCCGCACGGCGACCGAGCTGTCGGGGATCGAGGGGAAGCTGACGGCCGCGGCGCCGCGCAAGGCGGAGATCGCGCTCGGCCTCTTCGAGTCGCACGTGGACACCGCCGCGCTCACCGAGCGGGTCTCGCTGGCGCGCGGGGACCGGGTGACGCCGATGATGTTCGAGCACCGGCTGATCGAGCGCGCCCGCGCCGACCGGCGCCATGTGGTGCTGCCCGAGGGCGCCGAGGAGCGGGTGCTGCGCGCCGCCGAGGTGCTGCTGCGGCGCAACGTGTGCGACCTGACGCTGCTGGGCGACGAGACGACCGTGCGGCGCCGCGCGGCCGAACTCGGCCTCGACCTCCCGGCGTTCGACGAGGGCGGGGCGCTGCGCGTGGTGGACCCCGTGACGTCGCCGCTGCGGGAGCGCTTCGCGGATGTGTACGCGCGGCTGCGCGCGCACCGGGGCGTGAGCCACGAGCTGGCGTACGACGTGGTGGCCGACGTGTCGTACTTCGGAACGCTCATGGTGCGCGAGGGCCTGGCCGACGGGATGGTGTCGGGCGCCGCGCACTCGACGGCGGCGACGATCCGCCCGGCTTTCGAGGTGATCAGGACGAGCCCGGGGGCGTCGATCGTGTCGTCGGTGTTCTTCATGTGCCTGGCCGACCAGGTGCTGGTCTACGGCGACTGCGCGGTCAACCCCGACCCGGACGCGGCGCAGCTCGCGGACATCGCGATCCAGTCGGCCGCCACCGCGGCGCACTTCGGCGTCGACCCGAGGATCGCGCTGCTCTCGTACTCCACGGGCACCTCGGGCACGGGCGCTGACGTGGACAAGGTGCGGGAGGCGACCGAGCTGGTGCGGCGGCTGCGGCCCGATCTGCGGGTGGAGGGGCCGATCCAGTACGACGCGGCGGTCGAGCCCTCGGTCGCGGCGACCAAGCTGCCGGACTCCGACGTGGCGGGCCGGGCCACGATCCTGATCTTCCCCGACCTCAACACCGGCAACAACACCTACAAGGCCGTCCAGCGCTCCGCGGGCGCGGTGGCGGTCGGCCCGGTGCTCCAGGGGCTGCGCAAGCCGGTCAACGACCTGTCGCGCGGGGCGCTGGTGCAGGACATCGTCAACACGGTGGCGATCACCGCCGTGCAGGCCCAGCGGCAGGAGGACCGGGCGTGAGCGCGGCAGGAGCGAACGGGCCGAGCCGGGTGCTGGTGCTCAACTCGGGGTCGTCGTCGCTGAAGTACCAGCTGCTCGACATGGCCGACCGCGCCCGCCTCGCCACGGGCCTGGTCGAGCGGATCGGCGAGCGCTCGGCCCGGCACGTCCACACCCCCGCCGACGGCGAGCCGCGCGAGCGGGAGCGCCCGGTGGCCGACCACACCGAGGCGCTGAAGGCCGCGGCCGACGAGCTGGCGGCCGACGGGCTCGGCCTCGACTCCCCCGAGCTGGTCGCGGTGGGCCACCGCGTGGTGCACGGCGGGCGGCGGTTCCGCGAGCCGACGGTCGTGGACGACTCGGTGCTCGCCGCGATCGAGCGCCTGTCGCCGCTCGCGCCGCTGCACAACCCCGCCAACCTCCAGGGCATCCGCACGGCCAGGGCCCTCAACCCCCGGCTGCCTCAGGTGGCGGTCTTCGACACGGCGTTCCACACGACGATGCCGGAGCACGCGGCCCGTTACGCCATCGACGTCGCGACCGCGGACGCGCACCGGGTGCGGCGTTACGGCTTCCACGGCACGTCGCACGCGTATGTGTCGCGGCGCGCGGCCGCGCTGCTGGGGCGGGCGCCCGAGGACGTCAACGTCATCGTGCTGCACCTGGGCAACGGCGCCTCGGCCGCCGCGGTCGAGGGCGGCCGCTGCGTGGACACCTCCATGGGCATGACCCCCCTGGAGGGCCTGGTGATGGGCACCCGCTCGGGGGACGTCGACCCCGCGGTGATCTTCCATCTGGCGCGCAACGGCGGGATGGCGCTCGACGACATCGACCGGCTGCTCAACCAGCGCTCGGGCCTGGCCGGGCTGTGCGGCGACAACGACATGCGGGAGATCCTGGCGCGGCGCGACGCGGGCGACGAGCGGGCGCGGCTGGCGTTCGACATCTATATCCACCGGCTGCGCCGCTACATCGGCGCCTACTACGCGGTGCTCGGCCGGGTGGACGCGCTGGTGTTCACGGCGGGCGTCGGGGAGAACGCCGCCCCCGTGCGCGCCGCCGCCGTGGAGGGCCTGGGCTCCCTGGGGCTGGCGATCGACGAGGAGCGCAACGGCGCGCGAACGAAGGGGCCGCGGCTCATCTCGCCGGAGTACGCTCGGGTCGCGGTCGCCGTGGTGCCGACCGACGAGGAGCTCGAGATCGCCACCCAGACGTTCGCGCTGGTCGGCTCATGACGCTCGGATAGCCTGATCCCGTTGAAAATTCAGCCACGGAACAAATCGATAGGATCCGCCACCATGCGCCGTTCCAAGATCGTCTGCACCCTGGGCCCCGCCGTCGATTCCTTCGAGCAGCTGAAGGCCATGATCGACGCCGGCATGAACGTGGCCCGCTTCAACTTCAGCCACGGGTCCCACGAGGAGCACGCGGAGCGGTACCACCGCCTGCGGAAGGCGACCGAGGACACCGGGCGCGCGGTGGGCGTGCTGGCCGACCTCCAGGGGCCCAAGATCCGCCTGGAGACGTTCGCCGACGGGCCCGTCGAGCTCAAGCGCGGCGACGAGTTCACGATCACCACCGAGGACGTGGAGGGCGACCGATCGATCTGCGGCACCACTTACAAGGGCCTGCCCGGCGACGTCACCAAGGGTGAGACGATCCTGATCAACGACGGGAACGTCACGCTCCAGGTCATCGAGGTGGACGGGCCCAGGGTGCGGACCATCGTGGTCGAGGGCGGCGTGGTCTCCGACCACAAGGGGATCAACCTCCCGGGCGTCGCGGTGAACGTTCCCGCGCTGTCCGAGAAGGACGTCGAGGACCTGGAGTTCGCGCTGCGCCTCGGCGCCGACATGGTGGCGCTGTCGTTCGTGCGGAACGCCGACGACGTGCGCGACGTGCACCGCGTGATGGACCGGGTGGGCCGCAGGGTGCCGGTGATCGCCAAGGTGGAGAAGCCGCAGGCCGTGGAGAACATGACGGAGGTCGTCATGGCCTTCGACGGCGTGATGGTGGCGCGCGGCGACCTGGCGGTGGAGTACCCGCTGGAGAAGGTCCCGATGGTGCAGAAGCGGCTGATCGAGCTGTGCCGCAGGAACGCCAAGCCGGTGATCGTGGCGACCCAGATGATGGAGTCGATGATCACCAACTCCCGCCCCACGCGCGCCGAGGCGTCCGACGTGGCCAACGCCATCCTGGACGGCGCGGACGCGGTGATGCTCTCGGCCGAGTCGTCGGTCGGGCGCTATCCGATCGAGACGGTCAAGACGATGTCGAAGATCGTGGTGGCCGCGGAGACGGAGCTGCTCTCCCGTGGCCTCCAGCCGCTGGTCCCCGGCAAGAAGCCGCGCACGCAGGGGGGTTCGGTGGCCAGGGCGGCGGCGGAGATGGCGGACTTCCTGGACGGCAAGGCGCTGGTGGCGTTCACCAAGTCGGGCGACACCGCACGCCGCCTGTCCCGCTACCGCGCGGTGCAGCCGATCCTGGCGTTCACGTCGGAGCCCGCCACGCGGAACCAACTGACGCTGAGCTGGGGCGTGGAGACATTTGTGGTGCCCCATGTGAACCACACGGACGAGATGGTCGAGCTGTGCGACGCCGAGCTGTCCAAGCTCAACCGCTTCTCCCCGGGCGACACCATGATCATCACGGCCGGTTCGCCCCCCGGCGTCCCCGGCACCACCAACATGGTGCGCGTGCACCACATCGGCGGCCACCGGGGCGTGTGAGCGACGCCCCGCCGCGGGCCGACCGAAGGGATCCCGGGGGGATCAGGGGGCGGTCGGCCCGTCGTTCGTCGTGTACAGGCGCATGCCCCGCATGGTCAGGGTCCCGCCGAACTGCCCCGCCTGGATGACGGACACGTCCGTGAAGAACACCTCGGGCAGGTCGAGCGGCGGCGGGGACTCGGGCGAGAAGACGATCGGGATGACCCCGAACAGCTTGCCCTCAAGGCGCTCGGTGTACATCGTCACGGTGCCGCCGCGGAAGGTCGAGACGGACCCCGGGTCGGTGGCGACGTGGTGGCGAACGGCGCTCTCGCCGTCCACGATCTGGTGCAGGTCGCCGATGTCCACCATCTCGGCCGTGAACTTGAGCGCCTGCTTCACCGTGCCGTTGGCCGTGGGGATGTTGACGACACCGTGGTAGTCGAGGCCGCTGAGGTCGAGCAGCGTCGCCTCCAGGTACCAGGGGGCGTCGGGCAGCGGCAGGGGCGGCACCTCGTCGACGCCGTCGGCCAACTCCCGCACGGGGCAGGGGAACGGCACCAGGCCGTTCTCGTCGGGCGCGAACGGGTCGGCGGGCTCCTCGGGCACGGGCTCGGGCTCGGGCACGGGCACGGGCTCCGGCTCGGGCTCCGGCTCGGGTGACTCCTCGGCCAGCTCCTCCGCCTGCCGCGACGCCTCCCCGGGGTCGGCGGGCCGCTCGGATTCCCCTGGGGTCTCCGGTGGGCCGGACCCCTCGCCGCCGCCCCCGCCGCTCCGCTCCCCGTCGTCACCCTCCTCGCCCTCGTCGCCCTCGTCGGGGCGGCCGGGGTTGAAGATGTGATCGAGGCCCTGGCCGATGTCGCCGAGACCGTCCCCCAGGCCGTTGCCGAGCCCGTTGCCGAGCCCGTTGCCGAGCCCATGGCCTAGGCCGTTGCCTAGGCCGTTGCCTAGGCCGTTGCCGAGGCCCCCGACCAGGCCCAACGGGTCGCGCGGGTCGGGCTCTTCCTCCGCGGCACCCGGCTGCGCCTCGGGCTCGTCCTCGGGGCGGCCCTCCTCGGGCTCGGCCGACTCCCGGCGCGGGGCGGCGGGTTCGCCCTCCGGCGCGTCCCCCGCGGGCTCCTGCGGCTCCTGGGCGGCCTCGGGCTCCTCCGGCGGGGGTGCGGAGCCCTCGTCCGGCGCGGGCTCCTCCTCGGGCGCCTCCCGCTCCTCCTCGGGCTCTTCCTCCGCGGCACCCGGCTCCCCCTCGGGCTCCTCCTCGGGCTCCTCCTCGGGCTCGGCGTCGGGGAGTTCGACGCAGGAGTCGCCGCGGAAGGGGTTCTCCGGCTGCGGGTCCGCCTTCGCCAGGGGCGAGGTGAAGCCCATGCCCAGGAGCGCGGCCGACGGCATCGCCGCCAGGGCTATCGCCTTGCCCACCGGCATGTGGAGCCGCCGCAGCAGCGATCTACGCGCGGAGCCGTGCCGGGGCCCCTCCTCCGCCATGGCCACCGGAGCTATGTCGTCACTCGGCACGTCGCATCCCCTTCCCCGCATCCCTCACGCCCTCGGGTGCGGTCCCTTCGAAGCCCGCCAGCGCGCTGCCCGTCCCGGGCGGCGTCTCTCTCGCCTCGGAGCGGACCGGCTCCGCCTGCGCGCCCCGCGCCCCGTCCGCCTTGGCCGTGGTCCTCTCCCCCGGCACCCACGCCACGCTCATGCCGCCACCGATGAGACCAAACAGGTAACCCACCACAAAACCACCGAAATTGGACACGATCAGCGAGACCAGGGCCAGCAGGATCGCCGCAACGCCCGCGAATATTCGGACGTGCGGCTGGAACCACATGGTCAGCCCGAGCACGACCAGCAGGACGCCGATGACCAGGGACCCGGCGCCCGCCGTGGTGGCCATGCGGATCGTCAGATCGCCGAAGGTGACGTACCGGTAAGGGAAGTAGCTGATGGGCAGCCCGGCGATCATGGTGAAGAGCCCGGCCCAGAACGGCCGACCCCACCGGAAGTGACGGAAGCCGACACGGACCCGGGTGAGGATCGAAGCGATGGACAGTCCCTCGGTGTTGGTGCTCACAGCACGTACTCCCCTGGTGGCACGGTTCAGTAGCGGGATGCACGATACGGTGGCCGGCCGCGCGGCCCGCGCGGCGATCGGCCCCCGGGGCGAAGACGGCACTCCGGCTCCGCCCCAGGCGACGACTACGCCGTCAGAAGCATTCGTTCTCGCCTCTGTGCAGACTCAGGCTGAGATCGCTGAGCTTGAACGTGCCGGCCGAAGTGGCCCAGGCGGTCTGCTGGATACCCGTGAGCACCGCACGGTCGGCCTGCTGCGCGAACGAACCGGGCACGGTGTCGCCCGTCGGGGTCGGTCCCTTGGTGGTGTCGTCGACGCTCACACCGATGTCGATGTTGGTGAACTCGGCATCGGCGTTGAGCTGTTCGAGGTCGATGAACAGGTTCTCGGCCTCCACCGGATTGCCGGGGTCGGTCCCGGCGCGGATCCTGACGGTGACCTCCCCGAGGAACGGAATCCCCGGAATCACCACCGACTGGCAGAGGTCGGTGATGTCGGCGCTGTCGAACGCCGACACCGCGACGGCCCGAGGCTCGCCCCCGGCAGGCCGGACGACCGTGCCGTACTGGACGAAACCCTCGCCGATCAACTCATCGGCGCTGACCTTGAACTCCTGACCCGACACGGCGAACGAAGCGGCGAGCGCGCCCTGGGAGAGCGCGACGCCGATGACTGCTGTCGCGGCCACGCTCGGCACCATGACCAGCCCGAAACGCCGCCATCTGGTGCCGCCGCGAGCCTGTGACTCCATGACTTTCCTCCTTCTCGGACGAACATCTCCGTACGGCGGGCCGATCTGCGGTCAGCAGGCGTCCTGCGTGGCGGAGAGGAGAAGCACGTTGTCACCGGACTGCACCCCGGAGACAGCCACTGGCCGCCATGGGGGTAGCGCGGCTCGCAGGGACCAGGTCCCGCCGGCTGACGGGAACCCCCCTGATCCGAGGCCGACGCGTGGCTCCATCGGCTTGGCCGATCGTGGTGCATCTCACGGATTCACACAAGGGGTTCATTACCAGCCGGTAATAGCGGTGTGGCCATCCGGTGGAGAACGCCCCCCGTTCCGCACGCAGGGCACCCATCCGCGAATGACCCACGGGAGAACCAATCGGACGTAACCCCTGGGAAACATCCGCCGGGCATCACACAATGTGATGGCGGCCACGTTTGCCAAGCTTTGGTAAAGCGTGGCCGCCGTACTGTTGATGAGGGACAGTCGGCTCAGAAGAGCACGCGCGCCAGGGCGCCGCGCGCGGCGACCACCCTGGGGTCATCGGCGCCCACGACCTCGAACAGCTCAAGGAGCCGCAGCCGCGCCGTGTCGCGGTCGTCGCCCACCGAGCGCTGCACCGCGCCGACGAGCCTGCCGAACGCGTCCTCGACATGGCCGCCGAGCAGGTCGATGTCGGCGACGGCCAACTGGGCCGCGATGTCGTCGGGGCGCTCGGCGGCGTCCTTGCGCACCCGCTCCGCGTCCACGTCCCGCACCCGGCTCAGCAGCTGCGCCTGGGCGAGGCCGAGCTTGGCCTCCTCGTTCGCGGGCTCGTCGGACAGGACGTTCTGGTAGGCGGTGATGGCGCCGCCGAGGTCGCCCGAGTCGAGCGCGGCGTGGGCGGCGGCCAGCGCGGGGTTGTCGGGAACGGCGGGCGCGGCCTGCTGCGCCTCGGCCGCGGCCCGCGCCCGCTCAGGGTCGACCGGGGCGCCGACGATGCCGAACCGCTGCTCGGCGGCGGCGATCAGCTGGTCGAGCACCTGGCGGACCTGCGGCTCGGGCGCGGCGCCCTGGAAGAGGGGCAGCGCCTGCCCGGCGATCACCGCGAAGACGGCGGGGATGCCCTGCACGCCGAACTGCTGGAAGAGCGTCTGGTTGGTGTCGACATCGATCTTGGCGAGCACGAACCGCCCCGCGTACTCGGCGGCCAGCCGCTCCAGGATCGGGCTCAGCTGCCTGCACGGCTGGCACCAGTTCGCCCAGAAGTCGATGACGACCGGCACCTCGGCGCTCCGCTGGATCACGTCGCGCTCGAAGCCCGCCTCGTCGACGTCGATCACCAGCGACACCTCGGCCGCCTGCTGCCCGCCGTCGGACTGGGCCGCCGCCCGCTGAGCGCGGGCCTGCTCGGCCTTCTGCTTGGCCTCTGCGGCCGCCTTCACCGCGGAGAGGTCAACGGCTCCGCTCATGGACACATTGCGTGGCTGCATGGGACCAGTCTCCCCCCTCCGCGAGCCGTTCGGGTACGGCCCCCGGCCCGAGCGTCACCGGCGCCCGCGCCGGGGCCCGCACCGGGGCCCGCACCGAAGGGCATCAGAAGCCCACCGGCTCGGTCCAGGTGCCCCACTCCTCCCGCAGGACGCCGCAGATCTCGCCGAGCGTCGCCTCGGCGCGGACGGCGGCGAGCATGGGCTCGATCATGTTCGCGCCCGAACGGGCCGCGCCGAGCAGCCCGTCGAGACCGGCGCGCACCGCGGCCTCGTCGCGCCCGGCGCGCCGGTCGGCCAGGGCGCGCGCCTGCTCGCGCTCCACCTCGTGGCTGACGCGGAGGATCTCCAGGTCCCCGGTGACGGACCCGGTGTGGGCGTTGACGCCGACGACGCGCTTGTCGCCCTTCTCGAGGGCCTGTTGGTAGCGGAACGCGGACTCCGCGATCTGCCCGGTGAACCAGCCGTCCTCGATGCCGCTGAGCAGCCCCGAGGTGATGGGCCCCACGGGGAAGCGCCCGTCGGGGACGGCGCGATGGCCGCGCTCGGCGATCTCGGCGAAGATCTTCTCGGCGTCCGCCTCGATCCGGTCGGTCAGCTGCTCGACGTACCACGAGCCGCCCAGCGGGTCGGCGACGTTGGTGACGCCGGTTTCCTCCATGAGCACCTGCTGCGTGCGCAGCGCGATCTCGGCGGCGCGCTCGCTTGGCAGGGCCAGGGTCTCGTCCAGGGCGTTGGTGTGCAGGGAGTTGGTGCCCCCGAGGACGGCGGACAGCGCCTCGACGGCGGTGCGCACGACGTTGTTGTACGGCTGCTGGGCGGTCAGCGAGACGCCGGCGGTCTGGGTGTGGAAGCGCAGCCACTGCGCCCGCTCCGAGGTCGCGCCGTAGACGTCGCGCATCCAGCGGGCCCAGATCCGGCGCGCCGCGCGGAACTTGGCGATCTCCTCGAAGAAGTCGAGGTGCGCGTCGAAGAAGAAGGAGAGCCCCGGCGCGAAACGGTTGACGTCCAGGCCCCTGCTGAGCCCCAGCTCCACATAGCCGAAGCCGTCGGCCAGCGTGTAGGCCAGCTCCTGCGCGGCCGTGGCCCCGGCCTCCCTGATGTGGTACCCGGAGACCGAGAGCGGCTTGTACGCGGGGACGCGCTCCGCGCAGAACTCCATCAGGTCGCCGATCAGCCGCAGATGCGGCTCGGGCGCGAACAGCCACTCCTTCTGCGCGATGTACTCCTTGAAGATGTCGGTCTGGAGCGTGCCGTCGAGCGTGGCGACGTCCACGCCCTGCCGCTCGGCCGCGACCAGGTACATGCAAAAGAGCGGGACGGCGGGGCCGCTGATCGTCATCGACGTGGTGACCTCGCCCAGCGGGATGCCGCGGAAGAGGATGTCCATGTCGGCGGCCGAGTCGATGGCCACCCCGCAGTGGCCCACCTCGCCGAGCGAGCGCGGGTCGTCGGAGTCGCGGCCCATCAGGGTCGGCATGTCGAACGCCACGGAGAGCCCGCCGCCGCCCGCGGCGAGGATCATGCGGTACCGCTCGTTGGTCTGCTCGGCGTTCCCGAAGCCGGCGAACTGGCGGATCGTCCACGTCCTGCCGCGGTACCCGGTGGGGTAGAGGCCGCGGGTGAACGGGAACTCCCCGGGCCAGCCGATGCGCTCGAAGCCCTCGTAGCGGTCGGTCGGGCGCGGTCCGTACACGGGCTCCACGGGGTCGCCGGAGAGCGTGGTGAAGTCGGCGTCCCGGGTGCGGGCCGCGTCAAAGCGGGCCTGCCAGCGTCGGCGGCCCGCCGCGATGTCGTGTCCTTCCATGCCGCCAAGTTACTTGGACGTCCTAGTAAATGTCGAGCCGAACGCCCCCGGAGAACCGGGGGCGGCGCCCTGGCTACGCGCCGACCGGCTGGGCTGGCTGGTCGTCGGCGTCGATCAGCGGCGCGACCTCGGCCCTGATCCGCCGCTCGACGAGGAACGCCGCGAACGGGATCGTCCCCGAGAGCAGCACCCAGAGCAGCTTGCCGAACGGCCAGCGGGCCTTCTGCCCGAGGTCGAACGCGAACACCAGGTAGACCATGAACAGCAGGCCGTGCGCCTGGGAGACCATGAGGGTGAGGTCCTCGCCCCGGTCGAAGCCGTACTTGAAGACCATGCACGTGCACAGGACCAGCAGCATCACCGCGGTGACATAGGCCATGACGCGGTACCGCGTGAGCACACTCCGTTTCATGCGGGCGAGCCTATCGGGTCAATCGGGGCGATCCTCCCCTGCCCCCGCGCTCGCGGGGGCCCCATCGAAGTCCTTGGCGGCCACCCGCAGCGGGCGCAGCAGCGCGAAGATCTCCCGGCACTCGTCGGCGTCGTAGGCGCCGAGGCCGAAGTCCATCCCCATCAGGTCCCGGGTCGCCGCCTCGCACACCCGACGCCCCTCCTCGGTGATGGAGGCGAGCGTGCCGCGGCCGTCGTTGGGGTTGGGGCGCTTGGTCACCAGGCCCGAACGCACCAGGCGGTCGATCGTGTTGGTGACGGACGTGGGGTGGACCATGAGACGCTCGCCGATCTTGGACATGGGCAGCTCACCCGCCCTGCTGAAGGTCAGCAGGACCAGCGCCTCGTACCGGGCGAACGTGAGCCCGTACGGCTTGACCACCGCGTCGACCTCGGCGAGCAGGATCTGGTGGGCCCGCATGATCGAGGTGATCGCGGCCATGGACGGCACAGAACCCCAGCGCCGTTCCCACAGGTCGTCGGCGCGGGCGATCGGATCGAAGGGCAGACTGAGCGGCTTGGGCACGTCGGTGACCCTACCGGCTTAGTCATACCGGCCGCGGTGCCGCTGCCCGCAGGCCACGTTCCGTCATGGCACGATGACGCCATGTACGGCCCCCTCCGCCGTCTCGCGCGGCTCGGCTCCCCGTCCGTCGTCCTGCTCGGCGTCCTGGCCATCGGCTGCTCCCTCGGGGGCGGGGGGTCTCCGCGCGGCCCCGCCGAGGGGGCGAGCGGCGCCGCGGGCGCGGAGTCGGGGACGTTCTGGGTGGACCCGGAGAGCCCCGCCGCCCGGCAGGCGCGGGAGTGGGAGGGCGAGGGGCGCGCCGATGACGCCGCGCTCGTGCGCCGCATCGCGGAGCAGCCGCTGGCGACCTGGCCCCCCGGCGAGCGGGACCCGGCCCCCCGGGTGCGGGCGGTCACGGAGGCGGCCTCCGATGCGGGCAGGACGGCCGTGCTGGTGGCGTACAACATCCCGCACCGCGACTGCGGCCGGTACTCGCGGGGCGGGGCGGCGGACGGGGCGGCGTACGAGCGGTGGATCGGGGCGTTCGCCGGGGCGATCGGGGACGCGGAGGCGGTCGTGGTGCTCGAGCCCGACGCGGTGCCGCACACGGCCGATGGCTGCACGGACCCCCGGTATGTCGAGGAGCGCTTCGCGCTGCTCGCCGCCGCGGTGGACGCCCTCAAGGCCGGGGAGAACACCCGCGTCTACCTGGACGCGGGCAACCCCGGCTGGGGCACGGAACCCGACCGGCTCGCGGAGGCGCTTGGGCGCGCGGGGGTGGCGCGCGCGGACGGCTTCGCGCTGAACGTGGCCAACTTCCAGACGCTCGACGCCAGCACCGCCTATGGCCGCGAGCTCTCGGGGCTGCTCGGCGGCGCCCACTTCGTCGTCGACACCAGCCGCAACGGCAACGGCCCCTTCGATGGCGACGCCGAGCCCTGGTGCAACCCGCCTGGCCGCGCCCTTGGCACCCCGCCCACCACCGAGACGGGGGACCCGCTCGTCGACGCGTATCTGTGGGTCAAGCGGCCGGGCGAGTCCGACGGCGAGTGCCGCGGCGGGCCGCCCGCGGGGCGCTGGTGGCCCGAGTACGCGCTCGGCCTGGCGCGCGAGGCGGCCCGCGGCCCGCGTTGAGCCTCACGCGCCGCCGATCTGGAGCCACTTCGCCTCGGACGGCGTTCCCTCGGCGTCGGTCGCGAAGAGCATGTACCAGCCGGGCGGCGCGAGTGAGGGGTCGTCGGGGAGGGTGAACGTGGCCTCGCCCGCGCCGCGTTCGCCGTCGAGCCGGACGTCGAGCCGGATCGAGCGCTGCTCGACGTCGGTGGTGTGGGTGACGGCGCTCGGCCGCATCAGCCGGGCCCCTGCGATCCGCTCGGGGTGGTCGGTGGCGAACGTCACGGCGGTGCCGAGCGCCGCGCGCTCGGGCCCCGCGCCCAGCGTGGGCCTGGTCTCCTCGCGTCCGCCCTTGAGATAGGGCGGGGTGTAGACCTCGATGCGCTTCTCGAACTCGCCCGTGCGCGTGCCGTTCCTGTCGCCGAACAGCGGGTCGGAGCCGAACGTCGCCACCCGCCCGTCGGGCAGCAGCAGCGCCTCGGAGTGGTAGTTGCGGCCGACGGTGGGGGCGGCGGCGGGGCGGAAGGCGTTGGCCTTCGGGTCGTAGAACTGGGCCTTGAGGATGTCGCTTTCGCCGCGGCCCCGGTAGCCCTCGGAGCCACCCGAGGTGAAGACGGTGTCATCGGGCAGGATCACGCTGCTGAGGTAGCGGGTGCCCTGGGGCAGCGGGGGCCCGTCGCGGTAGGCGGGGCTCTCCTCGTCCAGGTCGATGAGCGCGGTGCGCCCGGTGGACTTCTCGGACTCGCCGACCCCGCCGCCGCCCAGCACCATGAACCGCTGGTCCTGGGCGGGGGGCAGCAGGAGCGAGGCCGACGTCTCCAGCTGGTCGGGGTCGCTGAGGCCGCCGACCTCGGTGAACGTGTTGGTGTCCAGGTCCCACAGGCCAGGCTCGCGGCCCTTGTCTGCGGGCCCGTAGCCCGCGTTGGAGCCGGTGTAGAAGATCTCGCCGCCCCGGGTGAGGAAGAGCGCGGGGTAGGTGGGGAAGTAGCGCTCGGGCCCCGGCGACCAGGTCTTGGTCGCGGGGTCGTAGATCTCGTTGACGCCGGGGACGACCTCGCCGATCTCGTCGAGGCCCGAGACGGTCAGCACCCGGCCGTCGGGCAGCGTCGTCAGCGTGGGGTACCAGCGGGCCTCGGCCATCCGGTTGACCGGGACGTACCGCTCGGCCTCGGGGTCGAACTCGTAGGCGGCGTCGATGCCCTGGAAGTCCTGGTCGTCCAGGGTGAGGGGGCCCGCGAGGCCGTAGAGGTTGTCGGCGTCGGCGCCGGTGAGGCCGACGACGCCATACTGGGCCGCGTCCTTTGTCACGCCCTTCTCGCCCTCGTCGGCGGCCACCACGAAGACCCTGGCCTCGCTCGCGGTGACCTCCGCCCCGCCGCCCGCGGCGCGCTTGGTGGCGGGGGGCACGGTGACGGGCGCCTCGGTCACATACTCCCGGCCCGAAGGCGAGCGCAGCCTGGTGCCCTTGGGGAGGTCGTGCCCGCGGTCGGGGTCCTCGTTCTTCAGCAGCATCGCCCCGCCCGCGCGGGTGACGGCGTCGCCGAGCACCTCGTAGCGTGCCGTGCCCCCGGCGACCAGCAGCCTGCCGTCGGGCAGCGCGGCGTGCCCGGCGCAGAAGAGGTCTTCGGGGGTGGGCACCTCGCTGAACGTGTTCTTGTCGGGGTCCCACAGGACCGAGCGGAAGGAGCCCGCGTCGAACTCCTCCTGCTTGTTGCCCGAGCCCGCGATGAGCAGCACCTTCCCGGTGCGCAGCAGGGCGGCGTGGATGGCGTTGGTCCTGAACTCCTCGGGCACGTCCACGACGTCCCACGCGCCGTACTCGGCCTGGTAGCCGGGGCGCGATACGCGGTACTCGTGGATCCGCTCCTGCGCGAAGCTCAGCGCGGCCGGGGCGTTGAGCGCGGCGAGCAGCAGCGCGATGCCGGTGCCCGCGGCGGTCTTCCTGGTGCGGCTGCTCGGGCGGTACCTCATGCGTCAGCTCCCACGGGTCGGCGCGGCGTTTCCGGTGCGGGGGTCGGGGCGGGGGCGTCGGGGGTCCTGGACCGGCCGAACCACCACAGCGCGGCGGGCGCGACGGCGACCGCGAGGGCGATCAGCGCCCAGGTGCGCAGGGCGGCGTGGGTGTGCCCCAGGGCGAACGACGCGATCAGCGCACCGGCGAGCAGCCCCGCCCAGAAGAGGTGAAGGCGGAACGTCGCGGGGCTGTCCTGGCTCACGGCGCCGCCCTTGGGGGTGACCACGAACCCGCCGCGGCGGCGCAGCACGGCGTCGAGCAGCGAGCGGGCGTAGACGGGCGCGGAGAGCGCGGACATGAGCATGCCCGCGGCGCCCGATGACCCCGCGGGCTCGTGCGGGGAGACGTTGTGGCGGCGGTTCCAGACGTAGAGGCCGATCTGGAGGGCGGCCACGTCGCTGTAGAGCATCATCCACACCGACGAGGTGACCTGGGTGCCCGAGGCGCCGAGCAGGAGGTAGAGCGTGCAGCCGAGGGCGCCGAGCGTCCAGGTGAGGGCGGCCATGGGGTAGAAGGCGAGCATGAGGGAGTAGTGGAACGCCGACCCCGCGCGGTGGCGGCGCTGCCCGCGGGCGCACTGGCGCAGGATCGTCTCGCAGGTGCCGCGGGACCAGCGATGCTGCTGGGAGAAGAAGTCGGTCCACGAGGACGGGCCCTCGCCGACCGCGAGCACGTCGGGGGTGTAGACGGAGCGCCAGCGCTCGCCTGTGGCGGGGTTGGTGGCGCGGTGCAGCTCGAAGCCGGTGGCCATGTCCTCGGTGACGGAGTCAACGAGGCCGCCGATGTCCTTGAGCGCGCAGACGCGGACGGCGTTGTTGGTGCCGACGAGCATCGGCGAGCCGTAGCGGTTCCCGGCCCGCTGGACGAGGGCGTGGAAGAGGAACTGCTGGCTCTCCGCCGCCTTGGTGACCGGGGCGGTGTAGTTGCCGTAGACCTGGGGCCCGACGACGAACGCGACGTCGGGGTCGCGGAAGTAGCCGAGCATCCGCTCCAGGTAGTCGGGGAGCGGGACGTGGTCGGTGTCGACGGAGGCGAAGAAGTCGTAGTCGTCGCCGTGGGCGTCGAGCCAGGCGTTGTAGTTGCCGTGCTTGGTGCGGGCGCGGTGCGGCCCGGTGGGCTGGTTCCAGCGGGCGACGCCCCTGCGGCTGAAGTGGCGCACGCCGAGCTCGGCGCACAGCGCGCGGGCGGCCACGTCGTCGCCCTCGTCGAGCAGCCAGATGTCGAGCGGGCCCTGGTGCCGCAGCAGGACCGCGGCCTCAAGGGTGGCGCGCACCATGGAAAGCGGCTCCTTGCCCGGCACGAACGTCGTCAGGAACGCCACCCGCGTCCCGGTCTCGGGCACGACGGGCACCGGGTCGCGGGCGACCAGGGTGGCGTGCGCGACGGAGACGACGTTGACGAGCCGGAACAGCTCGACCAGGCCGACGCTCACGAGCATCACGGCGTCGGCGGCCAGCAGCCACCCGGGGGCCCCTTCCCTGTCGGTCCAGTGGTCGGGGTGGATCAGCCAGACGAGCAGCACCGCGGAGAGCAGCGGCGCGAGCGTCATCAGGAGGGCGGCTCGTATGTGGTGCGGCTCGCGCGAGATGAGGGTCCGGTACCCGACCCGGTAGCCGGGGCCCGGCTCGGTGAGGGGGCCCGCGAGGCGGCTGAACGTCTCGTAGTCGTAGGCCGGACGCCGCACGGTGCCCTCCTCGGACGGGTGCAGAAACGACAAAGGCCACGGAAGTGACGTCTCAACGACACGTCAGGGCCGTGGCTCTGTCGAACGGGAGGGGTCCGAGCGGGGGAGGGCGTCCGCTGCCCGGGGCAGGCGGCCGGGAGACGGGCCGCGTGTCAGCCTTCCGGGTCGGTGAAGGGCGGGGTCAGGCGTTGACGACGCCCTCGCGGCGGGCGCGCGCCGCGATGACCGCGTCCTCCTGCGCCCTCCGCAGCCGCCGCTCGGCGAAGAAGCCGCCGACGGGCAGGACGGACATCAGGAAGTACCAGGCCGCGGTCGGCAGCGGCCACTTGGCGCGGTTCCAGGCGTCGGCCCAGAACAGCACGTAGAGGATGAAGAGGAGGCCATGGATGGCGCCCATCACGGGGACGGCGTCGAAGTCGGTCGTCCGCCTGAGGACGGAGCAGACCAGGAGCACCAGGAAGGAAACCGCCTCGGGGGCGGACACCAGCCGGAGCCTGCGCAGGGCGGAGGCGGTCTTGAGGTCCATGGGTCCCGATTGTCGCAGCCCCGAAACGGATCAATCAGGGCGGGTCCCCGGCGTTGGCTAGAGTGCCGGTATGGACACGGAAAGCGGCACCACCCGCTGGCTCAGCGAGTCGGAGCAGCGCGCCTGGCGCACCCATCTGGAGGTCAGCAAGCTGCTCACGCACCGCCTCGAGCGCGATCTCCAGCCGTTCGGCCTGACCATGAACGACTACGAGATCCTGGTGATCCTCTCCGAGTCGGACGAGCGCCGCATGCGCATGAGCGACCTGGCCGCAGGGACGCTCCAGTCCAAGAGCAGGCTGTCCCACCAGATCACGCGCATGGAGCGCGCGGGCCTGGTCCGCCGCGAGGACTGCGACTCCGACAAGCGCGGCCTCTTCGCCGTCCTGACCGAGCGCGGCTGGGAGACGATGCGCGAGGTCGCCCCGCACCATGTGGCGTCCGTCCGCCGCCACTTCGTGGACCTGCTCACCCCCGACGACCTCCAGGCGCTGCGGCGCTCCCTGACCCCGGTGGCCGAGCACCTGCACCGCGAGCGCGGCCGCCTGTGAACGCTCCGGCGAGCGTCCGGGAGAACGTCCTGGAGAACGTCCTGGAGAACGCCCCGGCCTAGGCCGCCTCGCCCACGTCGTCGGGGTCGCCGCCGGGGCGCGGGGCCGCCGTGCCGAGGGGCAGGCGCAGGGCGAACAGCGCGCCGCCCTCGGGGGCGGCGCCCGCCGTGAGCGTTCCGCCGTGCCGCGTGGCCACGTCGCGGGCGATCGCCAGGCCGAGCCCCGCGCCGCCCTCGTCCCTGCCGCGGGCGTCGTCGAGGCGGACGAAGCGCTGGAAGATCCGCTCCCGGTCGGCCTCGGGCACCCCCGGCCCGTCGTCGGCGACCTCGAGCACCGCGTCGGCGCCCTCGGCGCGCAGTGAGACCCGCACGGCGGAGGCGGCGTGCCGCTGGGCGTTGTCCACCAGGTTGGCAAGGACGCGCGAGAGCTGACCGGCCGAGCCCGAGACGGTCGCCTCGCCCAGCTCGGCCAGGCGGACGGGGTGCCGGTCCCCGACGCGCTGGTCGAGCTCCTCGGCGACCAGCTCGGCGAGGCCGACCGTTCCGGCGAGCGGGCGCTCGCCCGCGTCGAGCCTGGCGAGCAGCAGCAGGTCGGCGGCCAGCGCCTGGAGGCGCACGGTGTCCTTGACCGCGCCCGGCAGGTCGAGCAGCTCGGGGTGGGCCTCGCCGACCTCGAGCTGGGTGCGGAGCGAGGCGATCGGGCTGCGCAGCTCGTGCGAGGCGTCGGCGACGAAGCGCCGCTGCCGCTCGACGGACGCCTCGAGCGCGGCGAGCGTCTCGTTGGTGGTGACGGCGAGGCGCCCGATCTCGTCCCTGGTCTCCGGCTCGGGAACGCGGCGTGAGAGGTCTTCGGAGTGGGTGATGGCCGCCATCTCGCGGCGGATTCCCTCGACCGGGCGGAACGCGCGGCGGGTCGTCAGCCACGTCACGCCGCCGACGACCGCGACCAGCGCGGGCACCCCGGCGAACATCGAGGTGCGGACGCTGTCCACGGCCGCCTGCTCGACGCTGAGCGGGGCACCGGCGAAGACGATGGCCTCCGTGCCGCTCGGCATCGTCACCTCGACCGCGGCGAAGCGGTACTCCTCGCGCTCGCCCCTGACGGTCGCGGCGCCGTTGATGAGACCGATCTCCTCGTCCATCTCGCCGGGCGGCAGGCCGTCCTCGCCGCCGTCCACCTCCTCGTCGTCGCTGTCGCTGTCGTCGCCGTCCTCGTCATCGTCGTCGTCGCTGGCGTCATCGTCGTCGTCGCTGGCGTCATCGTCGCTGGCGTCGTCGTCGTCGGCCCTGGCCGCGGCGGTGGTGACGGGCGGCGGCTCCTCGTCGACGTCGACGTCGGTGCTGCGTGTGCCCCAGATCGCGTCAAGCCCTTCGGTGACCGCGATGGCGGTGTCGTCCGAGCGGTCGATGACCTGCACGGGGCCGCGCAGCCCTTCGAGGCGCAGCTCCTCGGGGGCGACGCCGGTCCCCAGCTGCCCCGCGACGTCGCGGCCGTCGGCCTCGGCCTGGAGGTCGACGCGGTCGACCATCTCGCGCTCGAGGAGCGCCACCATCAGGATCCCCGCGGTGACCAGCGCGACGGCCACCACCAGGGTGGCGCCGAACGCGGCCCGCGCCCGCACGCTAGCCATGGGACGTCACCATCCGGTATCCGGCGCCGCGCACGGTGGCGATGAGCCCGGGGCCCAGCTTCCTGCGCAGCGCGCTGACATAGACCTCGACGATGTTGGGGTCGCCGTCGTAGGCGAAGTCCCAGCCGTGTTCGAGGATCTCCGCCTTGGAGACCACCTCGCCCGCGCGCGTCGCCAGATACTCGAGCACCGTGAACTCCTTGGCCGTCAGCCCCACTTCCGTTCCGCCCCTGCGCACCCTGCGGGTCGCGCGGTCGACCGTCAGGTCGCCCACGCGCAGCTCGGGGGACGCGCCCCTGCCGCCGCGCCGCCGCAACAGGGCCCGCACGCGCGCCACGAGCACCACATAGGAGAACGGCTTGGTCAGGTAGTCGTCGGCGCCCGTGTCGAGCCCCTCGGCCTCGTCGTACTCCCCGTCCTTCGCGGTGAGCATGAGGATGGGCGTCTCGTCGCCCGCGGCGCGCAGGGCGGCGCACACGCGGTAGCCGTTCATCCCCGGCAGCATGATGTCGAGCACGATCAGGTCGTAGGCGCCCTCGGTGGCCCGGTGCAGCCCGTCGGTGCCGGTGTGCACGACATCGACGGCGAAGCCCTCGGCGGTCAGTCCCTGGGCCAGGGACCGGGCGAGGCGCTTCTCGTCCTCAACAATCAGCACGCGCATGGAGCAAGCTTGGCAAATCCTTCCTGAAGAAGACTTCAGGGACCTTCAGCTCCGCTTCAGCAACGGTCGGACATGGTTGTTCCCGTCGGACAGCACAGAGCACGACAACACGGGAGGAACCCCATCATGACGCGCAACCTCATCATCGCGATCGTCGCGGCGGGCGCCGTCATCGGCGGCGGCACGCTGGCGGGCGCCGCGATGAGCTCGGACGACCAGGAGCCCGCGTCCGCCGCGCTGGACGACCTGAACGTCGCCGACGCGGCGAGCGGTGACGACGGCGCGGACGACACCGGGGGCGACGACGCCACCACGGACGACGGGGGCTCGGGCTCGGTCGCCGAGCAGGCGGTGGCCACCGCGGTCGCCGAGGTCCCCGGGGTCGTCACGGAGATCGAGCGCGACCACGACGACGGCAGGCGCGGCTGGGAGATCGACGTCTTCGGCGACGACGAGCAGTGGTACAAGCTCCTCGTCAGCGAGGACGGCACCGAGGTCGTGAACGCCCGGGCCGACGACGACGATGACGACGACGACCGGGACGACGACGACGGCCGGGACGGCCGGGACGACGACGACGGCCGGGACGACCGGGACGACGACGATGACGACCGCACGGCGGCCAGCAGCCTGCTCGCCGACGGCTCGCGGATCGACGCGGCGCAGGCGATCCGCCTGGCCGAGGAGCACACCTCGGGCACCCTGCGCGAGGCGGACGTGGAGAACGGGCACTGGAAGCTGGAGCTGCGCACGGACGACGGCGCGGAGCGCGAGATCCGCATCAGCCTGGCCTCCGGCGAGATCACGGACCAGGGGCATGACGACGACTGGGACGACGACGATGACGACGACGACGACCGGGACGACGACGACGGCCGGGACGACCGGGACGACCGGGACGACGACGATGACGACGACGACCGGGACGACGACTGACGCCCCGTGAGAACGGCCCGTCCCTTCACCTCCGCGAAGGGACGGGCCCCGTCATGCGCGAAGCAAGCGAAAAACAAGCCCACGAAGAGTAACCCTCGCCGGTAACCCACGGTCACCACCCCACCGAACGCCACAGGCAACCGCGCGCGAAGCGCGGCCACCGGCCCCACCACAACGCGCCCGCACGCGCCCCACAACCCCGGCCACAACGCGCGAAACCGCCGGAGGCTACCGCCTCAACGCCAACACCAGCTCGTCCGCCGCCGTGTACGGGTCCGTCGTGCCCGCGGTCACGCGTTCCGCCAGTGCCGACAGGCGCGCATCGCCGCGGATGTCGCCGATCCGTTCGCGCAGTGCCGTCACCGCGATCGTCTCGATCTCCCACGCCGCCCGCCGCGCCCGCCGCTCGGCCAGCACGCCGCGCTCCTCCATCCACGCCCGGTGCTTCTCCAGCGCCTCGACGACCTCGTCCATGCCCTCGCCGCGCGCGGCGACCGTCTTGACCACCGAGGGGCGCCAGTCGCCCGGCGCGCGGGCCTCGCCGAGCCCCAGCATGTGGTGCAGCTCGCGGACGGTGGCGTCGGCGCCGTCGCGGTCCGCCTTGTTCACCACGAAGATGTCGCCGATCTCCAGGATCCCCGCCTTCGCCGCCTGGATCCCGTCGCCCATGCCCGGCGCGAGCAGCACGACCGACGTGTCCGCCTGGGCCGCGATCTCGACCTCGGACTGGCCGACGCCCACCGTTTCCACGAGGACCACGTCGCAGCCCGCGGCGTCGAGCACCCGCACGGCCTGGGGCGCCGCCCAGGCCAGGCCGCCCAGGTGTCCCCTGGTCGCCATCGAGCGGATGTAGACGCCGGGGTCGGAGGCGTGCTCGCCCATCCGGATCCGGTCGCCGAGCAACGCGCCGCCCGAGAACGGCGACGACGGGTCGACGGCGAGCACCCCGACCCGTTTCCCCGCCCGCCGATAGGCGCTCACCAGGGCCGAGGTCGAGGTGGACTTGCCCACGCCAGGCGGGCCGGTCAGGCCCACGACATAGGCGTGCCCCGTGTGGGGCGCCAGCGCGGCCATCACCTCGCGCAGCCGCGGCGACGCCCCCTCGACCAGGGAGATCAGCCGGGCCACCGCCCTGGGCCGCCCGTCGCGCGCGCCCGCCACCAGCTCGGGCACCCCGGCCGTGCGCCACCGGCTCACCGGCGCGTCACCTCCGGGGCACGCGCAGGATCAGGGCATCGCCCTGGCCACCGCCCCCGCACAGCGCCGCCGCGCCCGTGCCGCCGCCGCGCCGCCCGAGCTCGAGCGCCAGGTGCAGCGCGAGCCTGGCCCCCGACATGCCGATCGGGTGGCCGAGCGCGATGGCCCCGCCGTTCACATTCACCTTTTCGAGGCCCACGCCCAGGTCCTTGGCGGACTGGACGACGACCGCCGCGAACGCCTCGTTGATCTCGATCAGGTCGAGGTCGTCCACGCCGATGCCCTCGCGGGCCAGCGCCTTCTCGATGGCGCGGGACGGCTGGGAGTGGAGGGAGGAGTCGGGTCCCGCGACGTTCCCGTGCGCGCCGATCTCGGCGATCCACGTCAGGCCGAGCTCCTCGGCCTTCGCCCGCGACATCACGACCACGGCAGCCGCACCGTCGGAGATCGGTGACGAGGAGCCCGCGGTGATCGTGCCCGCGCCGTCCACGGGGAACGCGGGGCGCAGCCGCGCCAGCGCCTCCTCGGTGGTGTCGGGGCGGAGGCCCTCGTCCGCCGAGAACACCACGGGCTCGCCCTTGCGCTGCGGGATGGTGACCGGGGCGATCTCGGCGTCGAACAGGCCGTTCTTCCGCGCCGCGGCGGCCCGCTGGTGCGAGGCGGCGGCGACCGCGTCCTGCTCCTGGCGCGTGATGCCGAGCCTGGTGTTGTACCGCTCGGTGGACGCGCCCATGGCGATGCCGTCGAACGAGTCGGTCAGCCCGTCGTGGGCCATCGAGTCGAGCACCTCGATCGCGCCGTACTTCGTGCCCTCGCGGGACGCGGGAAGCAGGTGCGGGGCGTTCGTCATGGACTCCTGGCCGCCCGCGACGACCACGTCGAACTCGCCCGCGCGGATGAGCTGGTCGGCCAGGGCGATGGCGTCGAGCCCCGAGAGGCACACCTTGTTCACCGTGAGGGCGGGGACGGTCATCGGGATGCCCGCCTTCACCGCGGCCTGGCGCGCCGGGATCTGGCCCGCCCCCGCCTGGAGGACCTGGCCCATGATCACGTACTGCACCTGCTCGCCCGTGATCCCGGCCCGCCCGAGGGCCGCCTCGATGGCGAAGCCGCCGAGCTCGGCGCCCGAGAACGGCTTCAGCGCGCCGAGCAGCCTGCCCATCGGCGTCCTGGCCCCCGCCACGATCACGGAGGAGTTACTGTCGGTCGCTACCATGGTGCTCCCTCTTCCCATTTCACGATACAGAGCGTGACGCCGCACGTCACCGGCGCGTTCTTGTGACTGTACGCACGTTGCGCGCGCCCCCTCAATGACGATGCACTAGGGGGATGTTGACGCGCATCGATCACATCGGGATCGCCTGCTTCGATCTCGACGCCACCGTCGAGTTCTACCGCGCCACCTACGGTTTCGAGGTGTTCCACTCCGAGGTCAACGAGGAGCAGGGCGTCCGCGAGGCCATGCTGAGGATCAACGGCACCGACGACGGCGGCGCCTCCTACCTCCAGCTCATCGAGCCGGTCCGCGAGGACTCGCCGGTGGCCAAGTGGATGGCCAAGAACGGCGAGGGCGTCCACCACATCGCCTTCGGCACCGCCGACGTGGACGGCGACTCGGAGGCGATCAGGGACAAGGGCGTGCGCGTCCTGTACGAGAAGCCGAGGCGCGGCTCGATGGACTCGCGGATCACGTTCCTGCACCCGAAGGACTGCCACGGCGTCCTCACCGAGCTCGTCACCTCGGCCACACCGGAACCATCCGGTGATCCTGAGGCCCACTGACGTGAGCTGCCCCGGCCGGTAGAGTGGCCGAGCCGGGGCTGCGGGCTTTTTCCGCGTCCCGTGTTCGGCCGATCACCGGATCTGCTTTTTCACGACCAGGGGACGGATGGGACCGCGCGGTGCCGGGCTACGACGCCTATCAGGCTGAGGACCACCTCTCGCAGTTCGAAGCCGAGATGGAGCGGCTGAAGAAGGAGCGGGACAAGGCGGTCGACCACGCCGACGACCTCGGCTACCAGGTCGAGGTGCTGCGTGCCAAGCTGCACGAGGTGCGCAGGGCGCTCGCCCTGCGCCCGGTCTACGGCGACATCGCGGGCCACGCCGAGCAGGTCCTGCGCACCGCACAGCACCAGGCCGACCAGATGCGCGTGGAGGCCGAGCGCGAGCTGCGCGACGCCAGAACGCGCTCCCAGCGGGTCATCCAGGAGCAGGCCGAGCACCGCGCCCGCATGGAGTCCGAGCTGCACGCCGAGGCCGTGGGGCGGCGCCAGCGCCTCGACGAGGAGCTGGCCGAGCGGCGCGCCACCGTCGAGTCCCACGTCAACGAGAACGTCGCCTGGGCCGAGCAGTTGCGGGCCAGGAGCGAGTCCCAGGCCAGGCGGCTGATCGAGGAGACCCGCGCGGAGGCCGAGCGGACCGTCGCCCAGGCCAGGACCGAGGCGCTGCGGCTGACCGACGAGGCGCGCCAGCGGATGGCGGCCGAGGCACAGGCGGCGCGGGCCGAGGCCGACGAGCTGGTGCGCAGGGCGCGGGCGGACGCCGAGCGGCTGCTGACGGCGGCGTCGGCGCAGGCCCAGGAGGCGACCGAGCACGCCGAGCGGCTGCGCAGCACCACGGCCCAGGAGACGGACAGCGGGCGCCGCGAGGCCGCGGCGCTGGTCCGCAAGGCGGAGGAGCGGGCCCAGGAGGCGGCCACCGCGCTGCGCACCGCGCGCGACGAGGCCGAGCGGCTGCTCGCCGAGGCCACCGCCGAGGCGGACAAGCGCAGGGGCAGCGCCGAGACGGAGTACGAGCAGCGCACCGCGACCGCCAAGGCCGAGGTCGCGCGCATGGTCTCTGAGGCCACGCGGGACGCCGAGAGCCGCAGGACCGAGGCCCAGCACGTGCTCGACGAGGCGCGGGCGCGGGCCGAGCGCATCGCGTCGGAGGCGGCCGAGGAGGCCAGGTCCAAGTCGGCCGAGGAGTACGCCGCGCAGCTCGCCGAGGCGGCCCGCACCGCCGAGGACGTGCTGACCAGGGCCGCCGAGGAGGCCAAGGCCACCACAAGGGCGGCCACCGAGGAGGCCGAGCGGCTGCGCGCCGAGGCCGAGGCTGAGGCGGACCGGCTGCGCGCCGAGGCGCACGACGTCGCCGAGCAGCTCAAGGGCGCGGCGCAGGACGACACGAAGGAGTACCGCGCCAAGACGGTCCAGCTCCAGGAGGAGGCGCGGCGGCTGCGCAGCGAGGCCGAGCAGGCGCGCGCCGATGCCACCGAGGAGGGCGAGCGCGTCAGGGCGGACGCGCGCCGCGAGGCGGTCGCGCAGATCGAGCAGGCCGCGGCGAGCGCCGAGGAGCTGCTGACGCAGGCGAAGGCGGACGCCGAGGAGCTGCGTTCCTCCGCGTCGGCCGAGAGCGAACGCGTGCGCACCGAGGCCATCGAACGCGCCACCACCCTGCGCAACCAGGCCGAGCAGGCGCTCAAGAAGGCCAGGGCCGAGGCGGAGCAGCAGCGCGCCGAGGCAGGGCAGCACGCCGAGCGGACCACGCAGGAGGCCGAGGAGACCGCGCGCCGGATGCGCGCGGAGGCGCGCGAGGCGGCGAAGGCGGACCGCGAGGCGGCGACGGCCGAGCTTGAGCGGCTGCGCACGGAGGCCGAGGGGCGGGTCGCGGCGGCCGAAGAGGCCGTGGCGGCGGCGCGGGCCGAGGCGGAGCGGCTGCGTTCGGAGGCCAACGCCGAGGTCGAGCGGCTGCGGGCCGAGGCGGGCGAGCGGATCAGGGCGCTCACCGAGCAGGCCGAGCGGTCCGCTCAGGAGGTCAGGGAGGAGGCCGCGTCCGACGCGGCCAGGTTCAGGGCCGAGGGCGAGGAGCTCGCGGTCAGGCTGCGCGGCGAGGCGCTGGCCGAGGCGGACCGGCTGCGCGAGGAGGCCGCGTCGGCGGCCGACCGGGTGCGGGCGGACGCGGGCGCCGCTGCGGAGCGCACCGCCGCCGAGGCGGCGGGCACGCTGGCGGCGGCGCGCGAGGAGGCGGCGCGCCTGCGGTCCGAGGCCGACGCGTTCCTCGCGGACGCGCGCGACGCCGCGCACCGGGAGCGGGCGCAGGCGCGGGAGAAGAGCGACGAGCTGCTCGCGGCGGCCAGGGCCAGGATCGACGACGCCGAGCGCAGGGCCGAGACGCTGGTGGCCGCGGCCGAGCACAAGGCGCAGCAGGTGCGGGACTCCGTCAGCGGGCTGCGCGACGAGGCCGAGGCGGAGATCGCCACGCACCGCGCGGAGGCGGAGCGCGAGGCGGCCCGCGTGCTGCGGGAGTCGGCCGAGGAGAAGGAGGCCGCGGCCGCGCTCGCCGAACGGACCGTCAAGGAGGCCATCGCCGAGGCCGACCGGGTGCGGGCCGCCGCCGAGGAGGCGGCGGAGCGGACGCGCGCGGAGGCCGACGCCCTCCAGGACAGGGCCCGCAGGGAGGCCGCCCGCAAGCGCGGCGACGCCGCGGCGCAGGCCGACGAGCTGCTGGCGAAGGCTCAGGAGGAGGCGCTGCGCATGGCGTCGGCCGCCGAGGAGCAGTCGGACACGATGGTCGCGGCCGCCCGCAAGGAGTCGAGCCGCATCATCGGCGAGGCCCAGGAGGCGGCCGGCGAGCTGGTCGAGAGGGCCCGCGTGGACGCCAACCAGCTTCTCGAGGAGGCCCGCAGGGACGCGGCGGCGATCCGCGAGCGCACCGAGCGGCAGCGCACCAGGGTCGAGGCGGAGATCGAGGAGCTGCACGATCGGGCGCGGCGCGAGTCGGCCGAGCAGGCGAGGACCGCGGGCGAGCGCGTCGACAAGCTGATGAAGGCCGCGGAGGACCAGCGCGCCGAGGCGAACGCCGCGGCCGACAAGCTGCTCTCCGAGGCCAACTCCGAGGCGAGTAAGGTACGTATCGCCGCGGTGAAGAAGGCGGAGGCGCTGCTCAAGGACGCCGAGCGGCAGCGTTCAGTGGTGCTGCGCGAGATCCAGCAGATGCGCGCCGACGCCGAGCGGGAGGCCAAGCGCACGGTGGAGGAGGGCAAGCGTGAGCTGGAGAAGCTGGCCCGCAGGCGTGCGGACATCAACGCCGAGATCTCCCGGGTACAGGACGTGTTGGAGGCCCTCGAGTCGTTCGAGGCGCCCAAGCCCGGCAAGGGCGCGGGGGCCAAGGGCGGCGCCAACGGCACCGTCGCGGCGGGCGCCGGGGCCAGCAGGCCGGGCGGGAAGCGTTCGGGCGGCTGACGCGGAAAGGCGACTGGGCCATTCGCCTGAACACCGGCTTGAGGGTAATGAGCGGAAGAGGCGAACATTCTCCACGGAGAAGCCGGATCCGCTCGAAGACACGCCGGTTCGCCCCCTAGGATGATGCCCCCGAGGGCATGGACCCGTCTCCATCGAAGACTGAGGAGCTCGACCTCGTAGCGCTGAACGCCCAGGCCCATCACTTCAACTCACTCACCCGTCTGATTTCGACAGGAACCCCATGAGCGACACATCCTCCCCCTTCGGCTTCGAGCTCGTGCGGCGCGGGTACGACCGCGGTCAGGTGGACGACCGCATCTCGAAGCTCGTTGCCGACCGCGACAGCGCACTTGCTCGTATCACCTCCCTGGAGAAGCGGATCGAGGAGCTCCACCTCGAGACGCAGAACGCCCAGGCCGCCATCTCCGACTCCGAGCCGTCCTACGCCGGCCTCGGCGCCCGGGTCGAGAAGATCCTGCGCCTCGCCGAGGAAGAGGCGAAGGACCTGCGCGAGGAGGCCCGCAGGGCCGCCGAGCAGCACCGCGAGCTGGCCGAGGGGGCGGCCCAGCAGGTGCGCAACGACGCGGAGTCGTACGCGGCGGAGCGCAAGGCCAAGGCCGAGGAAGAGGGCTCTCGCATCGTCGAGAAGGCCCAGGGCGAGGCGGCCGCCACCCGGGCCGAGGCCGAGAAGGACGCGCAGAACAAGCGCGAGGAGGCCGACGCCCTCTTCGAGGACACCCGCGCCAAGGCGGCCCAGGCCGCGGCCGACTTCGAGACGAACCTCGCCAAGCGCCGCGAGCAGTCCGAGCGCGACCTGGCCTCCCGTCAGGCCAAGGCCGAGAAGCGCCTCGCGGAGATCGAGCACCGCGCCGAGCAGCTGCGCCTTGAGGCCGAGAAGCTGCGCACGGACGCCGAGCGCCGGGCCCGCCAGACGGTGGAGACCGCGCAGCGGCAGGCCGAGGACATCGTGGCCGACGCCAACGCCAAGGCCGACCGGATCCGCAGCGAGTCCGAGCGCGAGCTCGCGGCGCTCACCAACCGCCGCGACAGCATCAACGCCCAGCTGACCAACGTCCGCGAGATGCTGGCCACCCTGACCGGCGCTCAGGTCGCCGCCGCCACCCTGGGCGACGACGACGCCGACGAGGGCCTGACCAAGGGCGTTCCGGCCCAGCAGTCCCGCTGACGGCCCCTCGGCTCACTCCACCGGCGCAGGGGCCGCCGCCTTCACCGGGCGGCGGCCCCGGCGCCGTTTTAGCGTCGGGCCATGATCGAGCTGGCTGGCCTGACGAAGCGGTACGGACGCACGACCGCGGTGGAGGATCTGACGTTCTCCGTGCGCCCCGGCGTGGTCACCGGCTTCCTCGGGCCCAACGGCGCGGGCAAGTCCACCACGATGCGCATGATCCTCGGGCTCGACCACCCGAGCGCGGGTCAGGTCCGCATCGACGGGCGGCGGTACCACCAGCTCGCCGACCCGCTCACCCACATCGGGGCGCTGCTCGAGGCCAAGGCCGTGCACCCGGGGCGCACCGCCTACCACCACCTGCTGTGCCTGGCGCAGAGCAACGACATCCCGCTGCGCCGCATCGACGACGTGCTCGACCTGGTGGGCCTCTCGGCGGTGGCGAAGAAGCGGCCCAAGGGCTTCTCGCTCGGCATGGGCCAGCGCCTGGGCATCGCGAGCGCGCTGCTCGGCGACCCGCGGATCCTGATGTTCGACGAGCCGGTCAACGGGCTCGACCCCGAGGGCATCCAGTGGATCCGCACCCTGATGAAGCAGCTGGCCGCCCAGGGGCGGACGGTGTTCGTCTCCAGCCACCTGATGAGCGAGATGGCGCTGACGGCCGACCACCTCGTGGTCATCGGCCAGGGCAGGCTGCTGGCGGACACGTCGATGGCGCGGTTCATCGAGGAGAACGCGCGGACGTTCGTCCGGGTCCGCTCCCCCGACCACGAGCGGCTGCGCGAGGCGCTTTCGCGGGCGGGCGAGCGGCCGCGGCCTTGCCCCGACGGCAGCCTGGAGATCGAGGACGTGTCCGCCGCAAGGGTGGGCGAGCTCGCGGCCGAGAACGGCGTGGTGCTGCACGAGCTGAGCCATCAGCAGGCGTCGCTCGAAGAGGCGTTCATGCGGCTGACGCACGAGTCCGTCGAGTACCACGCGAGGGTCGGGCGATGAGCGCCGGGAACGCCCGCCGCGCGCTGCTCTCGGAGTGGACCAAGATCAGGTCGGTGCGCTCGACGCTGTGGACGCTGGTGACCGCGATCGTCGTCACGGTGGCGCTCGGGATGCTGATCAGCGGGCTCATCGGGCACAACTTCGACGAGCTCTCCCCCCATGAGCGCATGACGTTCGACCCGACGTTCATCAGCTTCGCGGGCACGTCGCTCGGCCAGCTCGCGCTCATCGCGTTCGGCATCCTGGTGGTGTCCAACGAGTACAGCACCGGCATGATCCGCGCCTCGCTGACCGCGGTGCCGGTGCGCGGGGTGCTGATGGCGGCCAAGCTCGCGGTCGCCGCCGCGCTGGCCCTGGTGGTGGGGATGGTCACCAGCTTCCTGGCGTTCTTCCTCGGCCAGTCGGTGCTGGGCGAGCACAGCACCGACATCGGCCAGCCAGGCGTGCTGCGCGCGGTGTTCGGCGGGGGCCTGTACATGGGGCTGATCGCGCTGTTCGCGATGGGGGCGGCGTGGACGCTGCGCAGCCCGATGCTGTCGTTCGGGATCCTCATCCCCTTCTTCTTCCTGATCTCCGGGATCCTGGCCAACGTGCCCGCCACGGAGAAGGTGGGCCACTACCTCCCCGACCAGGCGGGCTCGCGCGTCATGCGGGTCATGGACGACGGCGAGCAGCCCTACGGGCCTTGGGCCGGGCTGCTGATCATGACGATCTGGGTGGCGGGCGCGCTCGTCGCGGGCTATGTCGTCCTGCGGAAACGGGACGCCTGACACCCGCGCCCCGCGAAGCCGATAGGGTCTGGGCCCATCGGGGACGGGTTTTCGGCCATGACGGGGACACACGGGTGACAACATGATCGAGGCAGTCGGCCTGACCAAGAGCTATGGCGCGAAGACGGCCGTGTACAACCTGACCTTCAGGGTCCAGCCGGGCAAGGTGACCGGCTTCCTCGGCCCCAACGGCGCGGGCAAGTCGACCACCATGCGCATGATCCTCGGGCTCGACCACCCGACGGGCGGCAGCGTGACGATCGGCGGGTATCCGTACCGTCAGCTGCCCAACGCCCCGCGCCAGGTGGGGGCGTTGCTCGACGCCAACGCCAAGCACGGGGGCCGCAGCGCGCGGGCCCACCTGCTGTGCCTGGCGCAGCTGTCCGGCATCCCGGCCGCGCGCGTGGACGAGGTGCTCGGCGTGGTGGGCCTGTCGGATGTGGCGCGGCGGCGCAGCAAGGCGTTCTCGCTGGGCATGGGCCAGCGCCTCGGCATCGCGGCGGCGCTGCTCGGCGACCCGCAGGTGCTGCTGTTCGACGAGCCGGTGAACGGCCTCGACCCCGAGGGCATCCTCTGGGTCCGCACCCTGATGCGGCGGCTGGCGGCCGAGGGGCGGACGGTGTTCGTCTCCAGCCACCTGATGAGCGAGATGGCCCAGACGGCCGACCACCTCATCGTCATCGGCCGCGGCCAGCTGATGGCCGACCTGCCGGTGCGGGACTTCATCGCCGCCAACTCCACGGACTTCGCCCGCGTCCGCACCCCGGACGGCGAGGACGCGGCCCGCGAGGCGCTGGTCAAGGCCCTGGGCGAGGCGGGCGGCCAGGTGCACCCGGAGGCGGACGGCGCGCTCAAGGTCGTCGGCCTCGCGCTGCCGCGCATCAGCGACCTGGCGCACGAGGCGGGCACCAGGCTGTGGGAGCTCTCGCCGCACCAGGCGTCGCTCGAAGAGGCGTACATGCGGATGACGCAGGGCGCGGTGGACTTCCGCTCGACGGCGGACCAGCGCGTCGGCCTCGTCCAGCAGGCGCCCACGCCGGGGCACGCGCCCGGGTACCCGCCGGGCCACGCGCCGGGGTACGCGCCGCAGCAGCAGCCGTATGTGCCGACGCAGCAGCCCGTTCCGGCGCGGCCGCAGGCCGTTCCCGCGCAGCCGCCCGCCCCCGCGCCGCAGGCCGCGGGGGCGACGATGGCGCTCGGCGTTCCCGCCCTGCCGCCCCCGCCCCAGGGCGCGCCACCGCCGCCCGCCGCATCCCCCGAGCAGACGGCCGACTCCGTCCCTTCGAGCCCTCAGGACGCCCGATGACCGCCCCGATCCCGCTGCCCCCGCGGCAGCCCGCCCCCGCCTACCCCGCCCCCGCCTACCCCGCGCCGGGCTACACCGCGCCCGGCTACGCCTCGCCGATCCCCGTGGTCCGCACCCACATCGGGCACGCCATCGCCTCCGAGTGGACCAAGATCCGCACGGTGCGCTCGACGGTGTGGACCCTGCTGTGCATGTTCGTGGTCACCCTCGGCATCGGCACGCTGTTCGCGCTGTCGCTCAGCGGCGAGGACTACGTCGGGATGCCGCTGCTCGCGGGCGGCTTCTTCGGCCTGATGCTGGGCCAGCTCGGCATCATCACGCTGGGCGTGCTGGTCATCTCGTCCGAGTACGGCACCGGCATGATGCGCACGACGCTCACCGCGTGCCCGCGGCGCGGCCGGGTGCTCGCCGCCAAGGCGATCGTGTTCTTCCTGCTGGCGTTCGCGATGACGCTGGCCGCCGCGGTGCCGACGGCCCTGGTGCAGATGGCCGTGCTCTCCGACCAGGACGCCCCGAGCTACGCGGTGGACGACCCGGTGATGGAGAACTCGATCGTGGACGGCGAGGTCGTCGCGAGCACCGACCAGGTGCTCGGCGCGACCGTCGGGGCCGCGCTCTACGTCGCGCTGCTCGGCCTGCTCGCGCTCGCGGTGGGCGCGTTGCTCCGGCACTCCGCTGGCGCGATCACGACGATGCTGGGCGTCGTGCTGCTGCCACTGCTGACCGCGCTGTTCCTCTTCGGGGAGAGCCTCGCCGACCTGCGGGAGGCGCTGATCGAGTACTCCCCGCTCAACGGCCTCGCGTCGCTGTACGGCATCCCCATGATGGGCGACGAGCTCGACAGCGGCTGGCCGCTGCTCGGCCTGCTCGCGCTGGTCACGGGAGGGGCGCTGGCCGCCGCGTTCGCCCGGCTCAACGCGGGCGACGCCTGAACGCGCCGGGCGGCGGGGCCCGTTGACGGCGCTCAGTAACGGGGCGCGTTGCGCGATCGCAGAGGGCGGGTCCCCCTGCGATCGCGGGCGTTCCAGCAGGCGCCGTGCCAGTGGCGGCGGTCGTCCACCGCTCCCTCCCTCGGCCAGGAGACGACGTGCGGGACGCCGGGCGGGATCTCCTGGTCGCAGCCGGGGCAGCGGTAGTGCTTGGCCGCGGCGCCCCCGGTGACGCGGCGCACCACCCACTCCTCGCCGCGCCACGACTCCGTGTCCTGAAGGCCGTACTCGCCGCCTCGGCGGTCCTGCGGCTTCGCGGCGGCGCGGGGGCGGTTGCGGCGGGGGGACACGAGCACACCTCGGGGTCGGGAGAGGGCCTTCGGGGGGAGGGTCGGGGGCCAGGCGAGCGCCGCGATCCCGCCGTCGAGTGTACGCAGCGGCGTCGCGCGCACCGTCGTCGATCGTCCGCCGCCCCGTCGTCGATCATCGGAAAACTTCTCGCGCGACCGTGCCCCTGGCACGTGTCCCGCGTTAATGCCAATGGGTGAACGGCGCAGATCCGGTCCCCCAAGGACCACGGTGAGAGGGGCGACAAGCAGTGCGACCGATGCGGATGGGCACATTTGTGCTGGCCGGTCAGTATCCCGGGCAGAGCGACGCCGAGTCGCTGCGGCGGGCGATCCGGTGCGCCGAGGTGGCCGACGAGGTGGGGCTCGACGGGGTGTGGGTGGCCGAGCACCACTTCGTGCCGTACGGGGTGTGCCCCTCCGCGGTGACGCTGGCGGCCCATCTGCTGGGCCGCACCCGGCAGATCGGCGTGGGCACGGCGATCAGCATCCTGACCACGGCGCACCCGGTCGCGCTCGGCGAGCAGGCCGCGCTGCTGCACCTGGCGTCCGAGGGCCGGTTCACGCTGGGCGTCGGCAGGGGCGGCCCCTGGGTGGACCTCGAGGTGTTCGAGTCGGGCGTCGATGAGCTGACGCACGGCTTCCCCGAGTCGCTCGACCTGCTGCTGCGCTGGCTGAACGATTCGCGCGTGGGCGCCGAAGGGCCGCGTTACCGCTTCCGCGAGGTGAACGTAGTGCCGCGCCCCGAGTCGCAGCCGCCCATGGTGGTCGCGTGCACCTCGCCCACCACCGTCAGGCTGGCCGCGGAGCGCGGGCTGCCGATGCTGCTGGGGATGCACATCGGCGACGAGGAGAAGGCGGAGATGGTCGCCCTGTGGCGCTCGGCCGCCGCGGCGGCGGGCCACTCCCCCGAGGGCGACCATGTGTCGGCGGGCGTGGTGCAGGTCGCCGACAGCCATAGCGAGGCCGTCGAGACGCTGCGGCGCGCCCTTCCCGGCTGGCTGCGGCGGGGCCTTGGCGCGCACCAGACGCTGGACGGCGGGCCGCGCCGGATGCGCGACCCGCTGACCTACACGGAGCTGCTGTGCGAGCTGCACCCCGTCGGCGACGCGCGGTTGTGCGCTGACCGGCTCGCGGCCACCAGCGAGCGCACGGGGATCACCCGTTTCGCGCTGCTGGCCGAGGGCTCGGGGGACATCGCGCTCACCGAGCTGAACGTCAGGCGTCTCGCGGGCGAGGTGCTGCCGCTCCTGCCACACCGCCCAGGAGCGGCGGCGCGAGCGGCAGCACCCGGGACCGCGATCAGCAGTCCCGCAGCTCCGGCGACTGGTTGAGGATCTGGCTGCGGACCGAGGTGAACCGGGTGTGCGGCGCGTCGGACGCGGCGCCCAGCGGGAAGACCGCCACCCGGTGGCAGTTCTGGAAGGCCAGCTTCACCCCGAAGTGGCGCTCGAGGGCGCCCCTGATCGAGTCGCTGGCCAGGGCGCGCAGCAGCTGGCCACGCGCGTGCTCGTCGGGCGGAGGCGTGGTGTTGTCGGCGAAGTCGCCGCCGTCGACCTTGAGCCGGGCGACCAGGTTGCTGATCATGTCCCAGGCGAACGGCAGCGATGTTCGAACGCAGTCGACGAACTCGGCTTCGTCGACCTCGCCTCGCTCGGCCTGTTCCAACAGCGCCGGTGAGACGTCGAGCGACATGGTTTCTCCTCTCGCGACCCGGGCCAGGGGTCTCGCGGACGGGCCCGAGAGCATCGCCACCGCACAAGTCACCGCGCATTCTGTCCAGTTGGTTGAACGTCGGCGACGCCCCCGACCCACGTTAGGCCGCCGAGCCAGTACATGTCAGGGGAACGGGCGCATATCCGGCCACATCCGGATCCCTCCCGCCCCGCGCGTTCCAGGCGCGCCCGGCGTCCCGCGCGTCGCGCGGCCCAGGGCCCGCTTTCGGCCGGTCGGAGCTGTCGGTGTCAGCCTCTAGGCTGATCCCATGCGTCTCGTCATCGCCCGCTGCTCGGTCGACTACGCCGGACGGCTCACCGCCCATCTGCCCCTGGCCCCGCGGTTGATCCTCGTCAAGGCCGACCAGTCCGTCTCGGTCCACGCCGACGACCGGGCCTACAAGCCACTGAACTGGATGTCGCCCCCGTGCACGCTCAAGGAGAGCGCGCCGGACGAGGGCGAGGGCGCGGTGTGGACCGTGCAGAACAAGGCGGGCGAGAAGCTCATCATCACGATGGAGGAGATCCTGCACGACTCGTCGCACGAGCTGGGCGTGGACCCCGGGCTGATCAAGGACGGCGTGGAGGCGCACCTCCAGGAGCTGCTGGCCGACCGCATGGAGACCCTCGGGGACGGCTGGTCGCTGATCCGCCGCGAGTACCCCACGGCGATCGGGCCCGTCGACATCCTGGGCCGGGACGCCGAGGGGGCCACGGTCGCCGTGGAGATCAAGCGGCGCGGGGAGATCGACGGCGTCGAGCAGCTGACGCGCTATCTGGAGCTGCTGAACCGCGACCCGCTGCTCGCGCCCGTGTCCGGGGTGTTCGCGGCCCAGGAGATCAAGCCGCAGGCCAGGACGCTGGCCACGGACCGCGGCATCCGCTGCGTGACGCTTGACTACGACGCGCTGCGCGGCGTCGATGACGACAAGCTGCGCCTGTTCTGACGCCCGTCCCCGGGGGCCGCCGCTCTACGCGAACGGCTCCCAGGACGTCGTGCCCGTGCTGGCGCCCGCCGAGGGGCTGGCGCTCGCGGTGCCCTCGGTGGTCTCGGCGCCGCCCTCTTCGCCGCCACCGCCCTCCTCGCCGCCGCTCTGGTCTCCGCCGCCTTCCTCGGCGCCGCCGTCCTCCGTTCCGCCGTCTTCCGTGCCACCCTCCTCACCGCCGATAGCGCCGTCCTCCTCGCCACCACCGCCCTGCTCGGCGCCGCCCTCCTCGCCGCCGGGGTCGCCGTTGGTGCCGCCGCTCGACGAGCCGTTCGTCGGGGGGTCGTCCGGTGGGTCATCGGAGCCACCGGTCGAGCCACCGGTGGCGGTGCCGCCGCCCGAGGCGCTCGTGGCCGGGTCGGGCGGGGGGTTCTCGTCGGGGCTGTCGGGGGGTTCGGGGCTCTCGGACTCCTCGGCCGAGTCGGAGGGCGACGGGCTCTCGCTCTCCTCGGGCGACTCACTCGGCGACTCGGCGGGGTCGGTGTCGTCGTCGGTGGGGGTGTCGTCGAGCCGGGACGGCGTGGTGCGGCGGCTGTCGTCGGGCTCGGCCTCGTCGGAGTCGCCCCCGCCGATGCCGAGGGCCACAACGGTGCCGAGCGCGGCGAGCAGCAGCGCGCCCGCCGCCGCGGCGACCGCGTTGCGCCGGGGGCCCGCGGGGGCGGCGGGCTCCTTCGCGCCCGCGCGGTGGAGCATCTGGGTGGGGGTGTCGTCGGGCCCGAACGGTGGCGCCGGCGCCTTGGACACCGGGGGTATGCCCTCGGGTGGGGTGTGGGCGCGCGGCGAGGCCAGGTCGTCGACCAGCGCGAGGGCCCGGCGGCCCGACACCGCGCCGCGGGCGTCGGAGAGCACGCTGCGCAGCGTCGTCGACGCCTCCAACTCCACGCGGGCGCGGTCGAGTTGGCCCTGGACGATGGCGAGGACGCCCAGCTCGTGGTGGAAGTACGCCTGGTGGGCCACGTCGCCAGCGGCACGCGCCGCCTCCTGTCCGCTGCGCAGCACGCGCTCCCAGGCGCCCCAGCGCAGCGAGGCGGCGAGCGGCGGGGCCGCGGCGCGGGCGAGCGCGGCGACGGCGGCGGTGTGGCCCGCGCGCTGCGCCGATCCGACGGTGGCGAGCAGGGCTTCGGCCTCGGCGGCGACCGCGGCCTCGGTGGCCTCGGGCAGCGCGAGCCACCACGTGTAGTGGCGGGCGGCGGCCAGGGCGCGGTCGGCCGAGCCCTCGCCCATGCCGTCGGCGAGCAGTTCGCCCAGGAGGGCGGCGGGCACCCGGTGGCCCCGGCCGAACGGCGTGAGCAGCCCCGAGCCGAGCAGCACGTCGTGGTCGGCGGCGGTGACGGGGTGGCCCGTGAGGGCGGGCAGGCGCGCGGGCTCCGGGCACGCGCCGCCGAGCGCGACGGCGTGGCGCAGGATCTCGCGGGCGCCGTCGGGGAGCGCCCTGACGAGGGTCGCGGTCAGGGTGGCGGCGTCGGGCAGCGGCGTCACCGCGCCTTCGCCCCTTGCGCCGAGCACGGCGGCGGCCTGGACGAAGCGGAGCGGCAGCCCGTCGGTGTCGAACCACAGGTCGGCGGCCCAGTCAGTCTCGGCCTCGTCCAGCGGGCGCTCGATGGCGAGTTCGACGAGCTCGAGGGCGGCGGTGCGGCTGATGCCGCCGATGAAGACCTCGTCGAGGCGGGACTCGGAGACCGGCGGGGGAACGGTCGGCTCGGCGGCGATGAGGAACGCGCACTCCGGGGTGGCGTCGAGCAGTTCGTCGAGGGCGGCGCCGCCGAACTCCAGGTCGTCGAGGACGACGACGGCGCCGATCTGGCGCAGCGCGGCGGCCAGCTCGGGCCCGCCGGGGCGGTGGGCGGGGGCGTGGTGCACGGCGGAGTACAGCTCGTGCGACAGGTCCTGGGGCGTGCGGCGGTGGCCGTCGAGCCGTATCACGCCGTCGGGCGCCAGGTCGGCGCAGTCGCGCGCGACGGCGGCGAGCAGGGCGCTGCGGCCCGCGCCCGAAGGGGCGGTGACGCGGACGGAACGGCCGCGCGCCAGCAGGCGGTAGAGCCTGGCGCGTTCCTCGTCGCGCTCCAGCAGGGGCGCCGTGGGCGGCGCGTCGCCGTCCTGGCGCGCGAGCGCGCGGCGCGGGGTGAGGGGGCGGCGGCCTGGCGGGCAGGACTCGATCTCGCTGCCGTCCACCGGGTTGACGGTGAGCAGGAAGTCGCCCGCGACCAGCTCGACAACGCGCGCGGGGCCGTCATCTGCGGTCCCCGCGGGGGAGTTGAGGTCCATGGTCAGTGTCTCTCGGAGGCGGTGCGGCCGGGCGGCCGGTGGTGCCCACGCTACCGCCGCGTGTCACACACCCGGCGGCCGGAGCCACCCAACCCGCCCTTGTCTTCCGAGGATTATGAGGCGAAGGTGAGAATGCGGTGCAGGCGGGTGGCCACCAGCACGCGCCGCATCCGGGGCGGCACGTCGCGTAGCACCAGGCGGCGGCCGCAGCGGCCCGCCCTGCGGTGCGTGCCCATGATCACGCCAAGGCCCGTGGCATCCCACGAGTCCAGCTCCTTGAGGTCGAGTACGAGGTCCCCGTTGCCCGAGTCGACGGCGTGGTGCAGGGCCAGCCTGGCGTCCGCGGCACTGCGCACGTCCAGTCGCCCGCCGACGACCAGCTCCGCGTGGTCGCCCTTGATGTGCATAAACGCTCCCCGCTGCCCATGGGGCGACTGTTGACGACTGTGTCCCACCGTTAAAAGTGACAGTTCTCTTGGTCGTGAGTTGCTGGCTGTGTTCAAACCGATACCGAAATCACCCGTGGAGGTGATCAGGGGCGATCGGTGGGCGTGCCGCGCCGGGCCGTTCAGCGGGCGGGTCAGCGGGCGGGTCAGTAGGCGGGTCAGTAGGCGAAGAAGCCCTTGCCGCTCTTGCGCCCCAGATCCCCCGCGTCGACCATGCGGCGCATGATCTCGGGTGGCGCGAACTTGCCGTCGGCGGACTCGGTGTGGATGTTCTCGGTGGCGTGCATGAGGATGTCCACCCCGGTGAGGTCGGCGGTGGCGAGCGGGCCCATCGCGTGGCCGAAGCCCAGGCGGCACGCGGTGTCGATGTCCTCGGCTGTGGCCACGCCCGACTCGTAGAGCTTGACGGCCTCGACGACCAGCGCCGAGATGAGGCGGGTGGTGACGAACCCGGCCACGTCGCGCTCGACCACGATGCAGGTCTTGCCCGTGGACTCGGCGAACTCCCGTGCGGCGGCGAGCGTTTCGTCGCTGGTGCGGTGGCCGCGGACCAGCTCGCACAGGGCCATCACGGGGACCGGCGAGAAGAAGTGGGTGCCCACGACGCGCTCGGGGCGCGCGGTCGCGGCGGCGAGCTTGGTGATGGGGATGGCCGAGGTGTTGGAGGCCAGCACGGCGGTGTCCTTGACCAGCCCGTCCAGGGTGCGCAGCAGCTCCGCCTTGATGTCGAAGCGCTCGAAGACGGCCTCGACCACGATGTCGGCCTCCGCGGCGGCGTCGAGGTCGGTGGTCGTGGTCACGCGGCCCAGCGTCTCCTCGGCGAGCTGGGCCGTCAGCCCGCCCTTGGCCACGAACCTGCCGAGCGATGACTCCATGCCGGAGCGCGCCCTGGCCAGCGCGTCGTCCGTGAGGTCCCGCAGGGTCACCTCCCACCCGGCCTGCGCGGCGACCTGGGCGATGCCGGACCCCATGAGTCCCGCACCGATGACGGCGAGCTTCCTGGCCACGTGTGATCTCCTTCGATGCGCGGCGACCCGGACCCCGAAGCGTATCGATCCCGAGGGGCCGTCGGGTACGGAAGAGACGCGCGTCACGCCGTGGACACGTGGGGACACACGCGTCAGTCCCCCGCGGGGCGGCGGGCGTAGTCGAGCACGCGAGGGCTCATCAGCTCCTCGGCCACCGCCAGCTTCTCCAGCAACAGGGCGGCCGTCGCGTCGGGCGAGCGGCGTTCGAGCGCGCACGCGCCCGCCGTGCGGTAGAGGTCGGCCTGCAACGCCATCAGCTGCCCCGCGATCACCTCGGGAACGTGGTCGCCGCGCGCCGCCCCCGTCTCCTCGGCCAGCGTCTCCCTCAGCCGCTCGCCCGTCGCCTGCGTCATGCGCATGAACCGCGTCATCAGGGTCTCGGACCCCATGGCGACCCGCATGACCTCGTGGTGCCCCTCGTACAGGCCCACCCATGGCCTGCGGTCGACGATGTCGCGCCGCAGCCCGCGCAGCACGGCCTCGGCGGCCGACTCACCCCGCGCCCGGTGCCTGACCCAGCCGGAAGGGCGTTCGACGAGCGCGGCCTCGCGGTCGAAGAACAGCTCCTCCTTGGTCGGGAAGTAGTTGTAGACGGTGTTCACCGAGACGTTGGCCGCCTCCGCGACCTCGGCGACCGTGACCGCGTCGAAGCCGCGCTCCAGGAAGAGACCGGTGGCGACCTCCGAAATCTGTTGCCTGGTCTGGCGCTTCTTGCGTTCCCTGAGCCCGGCCATGACCTCATCGTAGCCATTCCTGACCAGCTCAGAACGTGAAACCCGGGGGACCTCGGGGCGCCACGCACCGCGCTCGGGCCCTACGCTCGGACCATGGTCAACCTCACCCGGATCTACACCCGTACCGGAGACACCGGCACCACGGCGCTGGGCGACATGAGTCGCACCGCCAAGACCGACCCGCGGATCGCCGCGTACGCCGACGCCAACGAAGCCAACGCCGCGATCGGCACCGCGCTCGCCATCGGCGCCCTCCCCGACGACGTGCGCGCCGTCCTGGTCCGCGTGCAGAACGACCTCTTCGACGTGGGCGCCGACCTGTGCACCCCCGTCGTCCCCGACCCCGAACACCCGCCGCTGCGCGTCGAGCAGAGCTATGTCGACCGGCTCGAGGCGGACTGCGACGCGTTCCTGGCCGGGCTGGAGAAGCTCCGCAGCTTCATCCTGCCGGGCGGCACCCCTGGCGCGGCCCTGCTCCACCAGGCGTGCACGGTGGTCCGCAGGGCCGAACGCTCCACATGGGCCGCGCTCGAGACCCATGGCGCGACGATGAACGCCCTCACCGCGACCTATCTCAACCGCCTCTCCGACCTGCTGTTCATCCTCGCCCGCACGGCCAACAAGGAGACCGGCGACATCCTGTGGGTCCCCGGCGAGAACCGCTGAACGCCCAGGCCCGCTGAACGCTCAGGCCCGCGACCGCCGTTCGGCCGCCGCCCCTTCGGCGGCCCCCTCGGCGGCCCCGCCCTCGGGCGCCTTCTTGGGCCACACCGTGTAGGTCAGGGCGATCAGCGCGTGAATGCCGAGGACGCGCAGGCCCGTCCACTGCCACGCGCGCAGCGCCTCGGTGCGGTCGGCGTCCGCGATGGCCCAGATCATCGTCTGGAGCGTCGCCAGCGCGATGACCACGGCGAGCAGCGTCATCGACCAGATCCGCCACTCGTGCGCCGCCCTGGCCGCGCCGTAACGCGGCGGCTTGGGCGGCCTCGGGGCGCCCGCGAAGCGGTGCGCGGCGTGCCCGTCCGCCCAGCGGATCACATAGCGCCCGTAGGCCACGGTGAACCCCAGGTACAACGCGGCCAGGCCGTGCGCCGCCGAAGGCTCGGCGCCGCGCGCCAGGTCCACCGAGGTGGCCGTCAGCAGCAGCACGTCGATCAGCGGCACGCACACCAGCAGCACGGCCCCGAGCCGCGGCCTCCGCAGCCCGTAGCGGGCCCCGAGCCCCGCGGCGAGCACCACCCAGAAGCCGACCTCGGCGGCGGCGATCAGTCCCACGATCATGGCGCGTCCTCCCTCGCTCCCCTCCACCCTGGCCGCTTCCCCGCCCCGCCACGTCGGCCCCCACGACGATTCGGGGGCGCGCGGCTGCACCGTTCGGACTACACCGTCCGACGGTGCCGCGCCCGGCCCCGACGTGCTGTGATGGAGCCATGTCCCGCCCCGCCCCGCCGCACCGCCACGACGTGTGGATCGCGCTTGCGGGACTGGCGGGCGGCCTGTTCGGGATCGCCTTCGGCCTGTACACCGTGAACCCCGGCCGCGACCACGGCCCCGCCGTGCTCGTCGGCCTGCTGATGATGTGCGGCGCCGAGCTGCTGCGCCGCACCGCGCCCGTGTGGGCGCTCGGCGTCGCCGTGGTCGCGCTGGTCCTCGACGTCGTCACGGGCGGCCTGCTCGCCGTGCTGGTGATGTTCACCGACGTGCTGTACGCCACGACGCTCTACGGCCCCTCCCGGGTGGCCAGGGCCCTGGCGCCCGGCAGCGTCGTCTTCTCCGTGGCCGCCACCGTGGGCACCCTCGCGTGGCTGCGCACGCCCGAGGCGCTGCTGCTCGGCGTGCTGGCCGCGGGGGTCACCGCGACGCCCGTGTGGACCGGGCTCATGCTCAGGCAGCACCGCGAGGCCGCGGCCGCCGAGCGGCTGCGCGCCGAACAGACCGCGCTGCTCGCCGAGATGGACCGCGCACAGGCGGTCGCCGCCGAGCGCTCCCGCATGGCGCGCGAGCTGCACGACCGCGTCGCCAACCACCTCTCCGCCATCGCCATCCACGCCACCGCCGCGCTGACCCTGGACGAGCGCGACGCCGCGCGCGACGCGCTCGGGGTGATCAGGGAGAACAGCACCCAGGGACTGGCC
Organism: Streptomyces sp. PT12; assembly: GCF_003311645.1. Taxonomy (GTDB): domain Bacteria; phylum Actinomycetota; class Actinomycetes; order Streptomycetales; family Streptomycetaceae; genus Streptomyces. The sequence continues at coordinate 84,187 of NZ_QEST01000080.1, forward strand.
GAGATGCGCCGCCTGATCGGCCTGCTGCGCGAGGCGGGCGGCGGGCACGCCGTCGAGGCGTCGCCCAGCCTCGACGGCCTCGACGCGCTGCTGCGCCACGCGGAGCGAGCGGGCGCGGCGGGCGGCCTGACGTTCACGGGCCTGGACGAACGCCCACCGCGCGCCGCCCGGCTGTCCGCGCCCGTCGAGCTGGCCGCGTACCGCATCGTGCAGGAGGCGCTGGCCAACGCGGTCAAGCACGCCGCGCCCGGCGAGGTCACCGTGCTGCTGCGGCAGGACGCGAAGGCGCTCACGGTCACCGTCACCAGCCCGTTCCACGAGCGCACGCCGTCGCGCGCGCCCGGCGCGGGCGCCGGGCTCGTCGGGATGCGCGAGCGCGTCGACCTGCTCGGCGGCGCGTTCGCCGCGGGCCCCGCGGACGCGGACCGGTGGCGCGTCCACGCCGAACTGCCCCTGGGAGAAGGGAAGTCCCCCGCATGACCCCCATCAGGGTGCTGGTCGCCGAGGACCAGGCCGCCGTGCGCCTCGGCCTGGTGCTGATCCTGCGCAGCGCGCCCGACGTCGAGGTGGTGGGCGAGGCGGCGGACGGCGAGGAGGCGGTCCGCCTCGCCCGCGCGCTGCGCCCCGACCTCGTGCTGATGGACGTTCAGATGCCGCGGCTCGACGGCGTATCGGCGACCGCGCGCATCGCGGGCGACGGCCTTGCCGAGGTGCTCGTGCTGACGACGTTCGACTTCGACGAGTATGTCTTCGGCGCCCTGCGCGCCGGTGCGGGCGGCTTCCTGCTCAAGGACAGCGACGCGGCCGCCCTGCTCACCGCCGTCCGTGCGGTCGCCGCGGGCGATGGCCTGATCGCGCCCGCGGTCACCCGCAGGCTCATCGCCGAGTTCGCGCGCTCATCCCCCGCGCCCGCGCCCGCCGCCCCGCCGGGCGCCGACCGCCTCGCCGCTCTGACCCCGCGCGAGCGCGAGGTGCTCGCACAGGTCGGCGCGGGCCTGTCCAACGCCGAGATCGCCGCCCGGCTGTGGATGGCCGAGGCCACCGTGAAGACCCATGTCAGCCGCATCCTGCACAAGCTCGGGCTGCGCAGCCGAGTCCAGGCGGCCATCCTGGCCCAGGAGTCGGGCACCACCCCGGAGTGAGCGCCCCGAAGTAAGCGCCCCGAAGTGAGCGCCCACCTGGGCAACGCCCCGCCCCCACTCGGCCCATCACCGGGGGCGGCGCGCGCCGACGTCGCCACAGACTGAGGCCATGGCAGACCAGCACCAACGAAACGGCGGCCGCGCCTTCCGTGAGCGAACGCGGCTCCTCGGGCCCCCCGCCCGCGCGCGGCCCCTCGGGCGCGGCGCGCCGGGCGTGCAGACGCCTGGAGAAGCTGACGGGCCACCCGGTCGACGGCGTCTCGGCCGTGCACCGCGATAAGGACGGCTGGCGCGTGTGCGTCGACGTCGTCGAAGTGCCCCGCATCCCCGACACCACCAGCCAGATGGCCATCTACGAGGTCGAGCTGGACGAGGACGGGCGGCTGCGCCAGTGCTGAGGAGCAGCGCCATGACCGTTCCCACCGTCTACCGCCACGACGCGTGCCTCCCGCCGCGCACCGGCACCCTGTACGACGTCATCGAAGAAGAAGGCCGTGCGCGGCGCCGGTTCGAAGGTCAAGGAGGCCGTCACCGGCAAGGGGCGCAACGGCGGCAACGGGGCAACGGCGGCAACAGCGGCTCGAAAAGGAAGTCCCGCCACAAGGACGAGGAGGACTGAACGTGGCAGGTGCGCACGTGTACGTCTACGGCATCATCCGCGCGGGCCAGGAGCTGCCCCAGGGGCGGCAGGGCGTCGGCTCGCCCCCGGCCCGGCTGCGCAAGCTGTGCGAGCGGTCACTCGCCGCGGTGGTCAGCGAGGCGCCCGACAGCCTGCTGGCCCGCCGCCGCGACCTGCTGGCCCACCAGGAGACGCTGCTCGCGCTCGCCGATCAAGGGCCGGTGCTGCCCATGCGCTTCGGCGTGGTCTCCCCCGACGAGTCCTCGGTCGCCAAGCGGCTGGCCGAGGGCGAGCAGGAGCACTTGGACACGCTCGAACGCCTCGACGGGCGGCTCGAGATGAACCTCAAGGTGTTCTCGGTCGAGGACGGCCTGGCCGACCTGGTGCGCGAGGACGCCACCGTGCGCCGACTGCGCGAGGCCGCGCGGCGGCGCCCCGGATACGAGACCAGCGTCAGGCTCGGCGAGGCCGTGGCCGCTGGGCTCCAGCGCAGGGCCGCGGCCGCCGCGGCCGAGGCGCTGCGCGTGCTGACCCCGCTCGCCGAGACCACCGCGCCGGGACCCGACGTTCCCGGCTGCGTCCGGAGCGTCTCCTTCCTGGTGCCGCGGCACACCGTCGACGCGTTCCGCGCGGAGGCCACGCGCTGCGCCACCCGCCTGGTGGACCACGCCGACGTGCGGGTCAGCGGCCCGCTGCCGTGCTTCAGCTTCGTCCCCGCCACCGCCCACGACGGCGCGCCCGCCACCGCGGGGCACTGAAGGGGACTGCTCTCCGGCTGCTCCTGCTGCCGCCCGCGCGCGGTGTGGGCCGGGTGGCCAACCGCATCGCCGACGCCGCCGACCGCGAGTACCGCGCCCCCCGGGCCCGCCGATGGCGCGGCTCGCGGCGCTCCACCGCGAGCTGGAGCGCGGCGCGATCGACCAGGAGGAGTTCGAACGCCGGGAGGAGATCGTTCTCACCCGCCCTGAACGACTCCGCGAACAACTCCCCGCCGGAGAGACCAGCGCGTGCTGGCCGCGCTGGTGCTCACCGTGGTCGAATTGCTGCGCCAGCTCACCGAGCGGCAGGCGCTGCGCCGCGTCGACGCCGGTGACCTGACCGACGAACAGGTCGAACGCGTCGGCACCACGCTCATGCTCCTGGATGACCGGATGGGCCAGCTGCGCGAGCACTTCGGGCTGCGGCCCGAGGATCTCAACCTCGATCTGGGCCCGTTGGGGTCGCTCCTCCCGACGGACTCCTGACCGGCGACGGGGCCCGCGGCATCAATCATCCTTTGGTACAGACCTATTGACCCGTGGTCCAGACCACTCTACGCTCACGGCATCTGCAAGTGAGCGCGCCATGACAACACAGCGTGCTTACGGGCGGCGCAGATTTCCCCCCGATCTGTCCGACCGACCTCAGGAGCCTCCTTGTCGAGCCCCGCGACCTCCCCACGCTTCGGCCGCCTCTTCCGAAGAGTCGCCGCACTGCTGGCCGTGATCGCCCTTCCCCTCACCTTGGCGGCCCAGAGCGGCTCAGCCCAGGCCGCGGCCCAGCAGCCAGGTGAGCCCGTCAACCTCGGCTACTTCGCCGAGTGGGGCGTGTACGACCGCGGCTACCACGTCAAGAACATCGTCGACTCCGGTACCGCCGAGGACATCACCCACATCAACTACGCGTTCGGCAACGTCACAGGCGGTGAGTGCACCATCGGCGACTCCTTCGCCGCCTACGAACGCACCTACACCGCCGCCGAGTCCGTCAGCGGCCAGGCCGACACATGGGACCAGCCCCTGCGCGGCAACTTCAACCAGCTGCTCCAGCTCAAGGCGGCCTACCCCGACATCAAGGTGGTCTGGTCCTTCGGCGGCTGGTCGTGGTCCGGTGGCTTCGGCCAGGCCATGCAGGACCCGCAGCGGTTCGCCCAGTCCTGCTACGACCTCGTCAACGACCCGCGCTGGGAGGGCCTGTTCGACGGCATCGACCTCGACTGGGAGTACCCCAACGCGTGCGGCCTCACGTGTGACACCAGCGGGCCCGAGGCGTTCGAGGAGATGATGAGCACCTTCCGCGGCGTCTTCGGCGACCAGCTGGTCACCGCGGCGATCACCGCGGACGCCTCGGACGGCGGCAAGATCGACGCCGCCGACTACGCCGGAGGGGCCCAACACGCCGACCACATCGCGGTGATGACGTACGACTTCTTCGGCGGCTTCACCCCGGCCGGGCCCACCGCCCCGCACTCGCCGCTGACGTCCTACGACGGCATCCCCGCCGACGGCTTCAACAGCGAGGCCGCCATCGACAAGCTCATCGCCCAGGGCGTTCCCGCGGAGAAGCTGCTGCTCGGCATCGGCTTCTACGGCCGCGGCTGGACCGGCGTCACCCAGAGCGCGCCGGGCGGCACCGCCACGGGCCCCGCGCCCGGCACGTACGAGGCGGGCATCGAGGACTACAAGGTGCTCGTCAACAGCTGCCCGCCCACCGGCACCGTCGCGGGCACGGCCTATGCCCACTGCGGCTCCAACTGGTGGAGCTACGACACCCCCGAGACCATCGTCGACAAGATGGCGTGGGCCAACGACCGCGGCCTCGGCGGGGCATTCTTCTGGGAGCTCTCGGGCGACACCGCGGACGGCCAGCTGGTGAACGCCATCGAGACCGGGCTGGGCTGACCTCCCTCGTCACCCCACGCCCACGAACGGGCCGGACAGGCGGACCGCCCCCGCCTGTCCGGCCCTCGGCGTTTCCGGCCCTCGGCGTTTCCCGGGGCGTCGGGGCCGCGGCGGCTCAGGGGCCTCAGGGGCCTCAGGGGCCTCAGGCGACGTTGACCCGCTGCCCGGGAGGCGCGGCCTCAAGCCAGGCGAGAAAGCCGGTCAACGCGTCCTCGCTCATGGCCAACTCAACGTCGCGGCCGTCGTGCCGACAACTCAGCACGACGGCCCCTGGCAGCAGCGCCAGCTCCTCCTCACCCCGCGGGTGACGGCGGTTCCGCACCTGGATGCGGTCGCGCTGGAGCGAACAGCGCGGACGTGGCGCGTACGAGAAGACGCGGAACCACTCCACATGGTCGCCGTTGTAGCGGGCCACTCCGTAGAGCCAGCCCTTCCCCGGCGACTGCCCCGAGCGCGGCGGCGCGAACCGCGCGCTGCAGTCGAACGTCCCACCGGGGCGCTGGATCAGCCGCCGTCTGGCGCCGAAGGCGAAAAGGCCGAGGACGAGGGCGAGCAGCACCGAGCCGATCACCACGAACAGCGCGAGGACCATCTCGACCGACCTCCTCGCCTGTGGTGTCCCTGTGTGCCCGGTGCCGCGACCCTCTCCACGTCTCCGTGCGTGTCAGTGCCCCGCCGACACGGCCGCGAGCCGGACGCCGGCGCGGCGCTCGGCCGCCTCGTCCTGCTCCGCCCGCGCCTGCTCACGCGCACGCTCGGCGCGCTCCACGTCGATCTCCTCCGCCAGCTCGGCGATCTCCGCGAGCAGCGACAGCTTACCGTCCGTGTACGAAAGGAAACCGCCGTGCACCGCGGCCACGACGGTGCCATCGCCGGTCGCGCCCGTGGTGCGGATCGTCACCGCGCCGGGGCGGAGAACGGCGAGCAACGGCTGGTGCCCCGGCATGATGCCGATGTCGCCCGAGGTGGTGCGCGCGACGACCAGGCTGGCCTCTCCCGACCACACCTGACGGTCGGCGGCGACCAGCTCGACGTGCAGCTCAGCCACGATGGCTCCTCATTCCTGGGAGTGGTCCCTGTCTGATCGAAGGATAGTTGGCCTTCACACGCGCCCGGGGGGCGGGGTCGCATGACCCCGCCCCGCCGGGTACCGCGCTCGTGGCGTCAGGAAACGCCCAGCTTCTTGGCCTTGGCCTTGAGGTCGTCCAGGCCACCGCACATGAAGAACGCCTGCTCGGGGAAGTGGTCGTACTCGCCGTCGGCGATCGCGTTGAACGCGGCGATCGACTCCTCAAGCGGCACGTCCGAGCCGTCAAGGCCGGTGAACTGCTTCGCCGCGTGGGTGTTCTGCGACAGGAAGCGCTCGATCCTGCGGGCCCGGCTGACCGTGAGCTTGTCCTCCTCGCTCAGCTCGTCCATGCCGAGGATCGCGATGATGTCCTGGAGGTCCTTGTACTTCTGGAGGATCCCCTTGACGCGCGAGGCGCACTCGTAGTGGTCCTGCGAGACATACCGCGGGTCGAGGATGCGGGACGTGGAGTCCAGCGGGTCGACGGCCGGGTAGATGCCCTTCTCCGAGATCGGCCTTGAGAGCACCGTGGTGGCGTCCAGGTGGGCGAACGTGGTGGCGGGCGCCGGGTCGGTCAGGTCGTCCGCGGGCACGTAGATCGCCTGCATCGAGGTGATCGAGTGGCCACGGGTCGAGGTGATGCGCTCCTGGAGCACGCCCATCTCGTCCGCGAGGTTGGGCTGGTAGCCCACCGCGGACGGCATGCGGCCCAGCAGCGTGGAAACCTCGGAACCGGCCTGCGTGAAGCGGAAGATGTTGTCGATGAAGAACAGCACATCCTGCTTCTGCACATCGCGGAAGTACTCCGCCATGGTCAGGCCCGCGAGCGCGACGCGCAGCCGGGTGCCCGGCGGCTCGTCCATCTGCCCGAAGACCAGCGCGGTCTGCGGGAGCACGCCCGACTCGTCCATCTCCACGATCAGGTCGTTGCCCTCACGGGTGCGCTCGCCGACGCCGGCGAACACGGAGACGCCCTCGTGCAGCTTCGCCACACGCATGATCATTTCCTGGATGAGCACGGTCTTGCCCACGCCCGCGCCGCCGAACAGGCCGATCTTGCCGCCCTTGACATACGGGGTCAGCAGGTCGATGACCTTCAGACCGGTCTCGAACATCTCGGTCTTCGACTCGAGCTGGTCGAACGCCGGGGCCTGGCGGTGGATCTCCCACCGCTCGCCGATCTCCGACTCGGCCTCGGGCTCGTTCAGGATGCGGCCCAGGGTGTTGAACACCCGGCCCTTGGTCACGTCGCCCACCGGCACCGTGATGCCCGCGCCCGTGTCGGTCACCGGGGCCTGGCGGACCAGGCCGTCGTTGGGCTCGAGGGCGATGGTGCGCACCAGGCCCTCGCCCAGGTGCTGCGCCACCTCGAGGGTCAGCGTCTTGCTCTCGCCCTCGTGCGCCGGGTCGGCGATCTGCACATGGAGGGCGTTGTAGATCTCCGGCATGGTGTCGACGGGGAACTCCACGTCGACGACCGGTCCGATCACTCGGGCGACACGGCCCGTCGCGGCCCGTTCGGTGGCCGCCTCAGCAGTGGTCATGGTTAGCGTTCACTCCCCGCGCTCGCGTCGGCCAAGGCGCTCGCGCCACCGACGATCTCGGTGATTTCCTGGGTGATTTCGGCCTGGCGGGCCGCGTTGGCAAGCCGCGTGAGCGACCTGATCAGCTCCTCGGCGTTGTCCGTCGCCGACTTCATCGCCCGCCGCGTCGCCGCGTGCTTGGACGCGGCCGCCTGGAGGAGCGCGTTGTAGATGCGGCTCTCCAGGTAACGCGGCAGGAGCGCGTCGAGCACCTGCTCGGGCGACGGCTCGAAGTCGTAGAGCGGGTGGATGCCCGGGCCGTGCTCGAAGACCTCGGCGGAGTCCTCGGCGGACTTCTCCAGGGTCAGCGGCAGCAGCCTGCGCTCGACCGGGGTCTGGGTCATCATCGACTCGAACTCGGTGTACGCGATGTGGATCTCGTCCACGCCGCCCTCGTCCGTGTCGCGGCCCAGCGCCTCGATCAGCGGCGCGGCCACGCGCTTGGCGTCGGCGTACTCGGGGTTGTCGGTGAACCCGGTCCAGGACTGGGTCACCTTCCGCTCTCGGAACGACAGATAGGCCAGGCCCTTGCGGCCCACGACATAGCTGTCGACCTTGAGGCCGCGGCTGACCAGCTCGCCGGTGAGGTGCTCGTTGGCCTTGATGGCGTTGCTGTTGTACCCGCCGGCCAGGCCGCGGTCGGAGGTGATCAGCAGCACCGCCGCACGCCTGGGGCGCTCCGCCTCCGTCGTCAGCGGGTGCTTGACATCCGAGCCGTGCGCCACCGCCGTCACCGCGGCGGTCAGCTCGTCGGCGTACGGCTTGGAGGCCGCCACCTTGCGCTGCGCCTTGATGATGCGGGACGCGGCGATCATCTCCATCGCCCGCGTGATCTTCTTGGTGGCGGTGATGGACTTGATCCGGCGCTTGTAGATCCGAAGCTGAGCGCCCATCGTCAGCCCTCGCCCAGCAGCTTGCCGTCCGAGGTCTGGAACTGCTGCTTGAAGGAGTCGACCGCGGAACGGATGGCCTGGAGGGTGTCGTCCGACATCTTCCCGCCCTCGCGGATCGACGTCATCAGGTCCTTGTGCTCACGGTGCAGGTAGTCGAGCAGCTCGCGCTCGAAGCGGCGGATGTCGGAGACCGGGATCTCGTCCATCAGGCCGTTGGTGCCCGACCAGATGGAGACGACCTGGTTCTCCGTGGGGTACGGGCTGTACTGCTCCTGCTTGAGCAGCTCCACCATGCGCTGGCCGCGCGCCAGGGCCGACTTGGACGCGGCGTCCAGGTCGGAGCCGAACGCGGCGAACGCCTCGAGCTCGCGGTACTGGGCCAGGTCCACGCGGAGCGAACCGGTGATCTGCCGCACCGCCTTGTGCTGGGCGGAGCCGCCGACGCGGGAGACGGAGATGCCGACGTTCAGGGCGGGGCGCTGGCCCGCGTTGAACAGGTCGGACTCAAGGAAGCACTGGCCGTCGGTGATGGAGATCACATTGGTCGGGATGAACGCGGAGACATCGTTCGCCTTGGTCTCGACGATCGGCAGCCCGGTCATCGAGCCGCCGCCCATGTCGTCGGAGAGCTTGGCGCAGCGCTCAAGCAGCCGGGAGTGCAGGTAGAAGACGTCGCCTGGGTATGCCTCGCGGCCCGGCGGGCGGCGCAGCAGCAGGGAGACGGCGCGGTAGGCGTCGGCCTGCTTCGAGAGGTCGTCGAAGATGATCAGGACGTGCTTGCCGTCGTACATCCAGTGCTGGCCGATGGCCGAGCCGGTGTAGGGGGCGATGTACTTGAAGCCGGCCGGGTCGGACGCCGGGGCGGCGACGATGGTGGTGTACTCGAGCGCGCCCGCCTCCTCCAGCGCGCCGCGCACGGACGCGATCGTGGAGCCCTTCTGGCCGATCGCCACATAGATGCAGCGGACCTGCTTGTTCGGGTCGCCCGAGCGCCAGTTGTCGCGCTGGTTGATGATCGTGTCCACGGCGAGGGCGGTCTTGCCCGTCTGCCGGTCGCCGATGATCAGCTGGCGCTGGCCGCGGCCGATCGGCGTCATGGTGTCCACGGCCTTGTAGCCGGTCTCCATGGGCTCGTGCACCGACTTGCGCTGCATGACCGAGGGAGCCTGGAGCTCCAGGGCGCGGCGGCCCGCGGTCTCGATGTCGCCGAGGCCGTCGATGGGGTTACCCAGCGGGTCGACGACCCGGCCGAGGTAGCCGTCGCCGACCGCGACGGAGAGCACCTCGCCGGTGCGGCGCACCGACTGGCCCTCCTCGATGCCGCTGAACTCACCGAGAACGACGACGCCGATCTCCCGCTCCTCGAGGTTGAGGGCGAGGCCGAGCGTGCCGTCCTCGAAGCGCAGCAGCTCGTTCGCCATGGCCGAGGGCAGCCCCTCGACACGTGCGATGCCGTCACCGGCAACGCTGACCGTCCCGACCTCTTCCCGCGAGGCCGCGTCCGGCGCGTACGACTGGACGAAATTCTCCAGCGCGTCCCGGATCTCATCCGGCCGGATCGTGAGCTCCGCCATCTGGGTTCCCTGCTCTCCTTGTTGGGCCCGTAAGTTATGTCTACGGCCCCAGCCGGGCCGCTTGTCCTGCTTCTTCGATGTGGGGTGGCGCCGTGGTCAGCCCGCCATCCGGCGGGTCACCTCGTCCAGGCGGTCCGCGATGGTGCCGTGGATGACCTCGTCACCGATCCGGACGGAGATCCCGCCGAGGACCGCGGGGTCCACGTCGAGATTCAGCTGGATCTGCCTGCCGTACAGCCGACCCAGGGCGTCACCGAGCCGCTGTCGCTGCCGGTCACTGAGCGGTACCGCCGAGGTGACGACCGCGACGGAACGCCCCCTGCGGGCGGCGGCGAGACCGGACAGCGCGTCGAGTCCACCATCCAGGCTACGTCCTCGCGGACGTTGCACCAGCCTGACGACCAGCCGTTCCGTGGTGGCCTTGGCCCTGCCCCGCAGCAGGCTCCTGGCCAGCTCGGTGCGGGCGGCGACGGCGGGACCCTCGCTGTCTTTGGCGCTGAGCGCGGCGCGCAGCTCGGGCGAGGTGGCGACGATCCGGCCGAACCGGAACAGCTCGTCCTCCACCGAGTCCAGGGTGCCGTCCCGGTCCGCCGCGATCATGTCGGCGGTGTCGGCCAGCTCCTCGACGGCGTCCACCAGGTCACGGGACGCGGACCAGCGGGAGCGGACCATGCCGGAGACGAGGTCGACGGCCTCGCCGCCGACCTGCCCGCTCAGCAGCCGCCCGACCAGGTCCGCCTTGCCCTCGCCCGGCTGCGCCGGGTCGGTGAGCACCCGGCGCAGTGCGGTCTCGCGGTCGAGCAGCGCGGTGACGGCCGCCAGGTCGGCGGCCAGCGCGGCGGCGTCGACGCGCGTGTTGTCGGCCAGGGCGTCGAGCCGCTCACGCGCGGCGTCGAGCGCCTCACGACTCGCTCCGATCATCGGCCCGCCTCAAAACCCTGGCCCGCAGCCGGAACGCCGCCCTCGGCCTGCCGCTCCAGGTCGTCGAGGAAGCGGTCGATGGTGCGGCTCTGGCGGGCGTGGTCCTCGAGCGACTCGCCCACGAGCCTGCCCGCGAGGTCGATGGCGAGCTTGCCGACATCCTGCCTGAGCAGCTCGGCGGCCTGCTTGCGGTCGGCCGCGATCTGGGTGTGCCCCGCGGCGATGATCTCCTCGCGCTGACGCTGGCCCTCCTCGCGCATCTCCGCGATGAGCGCCGCGCCCTGCTCCTGCGCCTCCTGGCGCATGCGGGCCGCCTCGTGACGCGCCTCGGCCAGCTGCTCCTTGTAGCTCTCCAGCGTCTGGCGAGCCTCGGCCTGCACGGCCTCGGCCTTCTCCATGCCGCCTTCGATCGCCGCCCGGCGCTCCTCAAGCACCTTGTTGATGGAGGGGACGAGCTTCTTGTAGAAGACGAAGAAGATGACCCCGAAGCAGATCAGGCCGATGACGATCTCGGGCACCACCGGGACCACAGGGCTCTGCGGCTCTTCGGCTGCCAGTTCGATCAGCATGGTGGACCTTTCATCGGTAGGGCGTCTTCCGACGGCGTCGTCAGACCGCGAAGGCGAGCACGAAGCCCATCAGGGCCAGGGCCTCGACGACGGCGAAGCCGAGCAGCATGTTCTGCCGGACGATGCCGGCGGCCTCGGGCTGGCGGGCGATCGCCTGGACGCCGTTACCGAAGATGATGCCGATGCCGACACCGGGGCCGATGGCCGCGAGGCCGAAGCCGATGGTGTTGACGCTGCCTTCAACTGCGGCGAGAGTTGCGGACATGTCCGTTTGTTTCCTTATCTCTGATGAGCCGGTGGCGGTTTGTCCACCGGATTCTTGGGGTCAACAGGTCGGGGGCGGCGGCCGGATGCCCGCCGCGCGTCAGTGCGGCTCTTCCAGGGCCTGCGAGATGTAGGTCGCGGTCAGCACCGTGAAGACATACGCCTGGAGCGCCTGGATGAACAGCTCGAACAGGGTCAGCAGCAGCGTCATGACCAGCGAGGTGGCGGCGTAGAACGTGCCGACCACGCTGCCCAGGGTGTACCAGGTGCCGATGATGAAGACCAGCAGCAGCAGGTGGCCCGCGAACATGTTCGCGAAGAGCCGGACGGTCAGGGTCAGCGGCCGCACAAAGATGTTCGAGATGAACTCGATGGGCGTGAGGATCACATAGATCCCCTTGGGCAGCCCGCTGGGGACGCACAGGTTGCGGATGCCGCCGACGAAGCCGTGCGTCTTGAACGTCAGCGTCATGTACGTGGTCCAGACGACCAGGGCGAGCGCCGCCGGGTACGCGATGATCGAGGTCGCCGGGAACTGGGCGAAGGGGATGACCGCCCAGATGTTCATGATCCAGATGAAGAAGAACAGCGAGACCAGCAGCGGCACATACGCCTCGGCCTTCTTGCCGATCGTCTCCCGCGCGATGCCGCGGCGGACGAACTCGTAGCCCGCCTCGGCGATCATCTGGAACTTGCCCGGCACGACGTCTGGCTTGGAGAACGCCTTCCAGAAGAACCCCAGGACGATCAGGGTGCTGAGGACGACCAGCGCCATCGGCTTGTTGACCTCGAAGGAGCCGATGGTGAACAGCGGCTCGAAGAGGAAGGAGAACTCCGAGGGCGAGGGGAACCCGCAGTCGTTGAACAGATGGCAGTCGGTCTCGAAGGCGAGCACCTGGTCGTTACTCACCGCGAACTCCCTCGGCGTGACGCATGGATACGGCTACCTCGATGTGTCGGCGTGGCGGACGACCACGGAGCGGCACTGGACGGAATGGGCGGGAGGAGAAACCGGTCATCGTTCACGTGGCTGTCCCGCGCAGCACGCGAACCGGCAGCGGTCCGGCCTTCCGGCGAGGGACGATAGCAGCCCCGCGCGGCGCCCCGTATACAGCCCCCGCCCCGATCGGCACCGGTCATGGCCGACCGCCGGGGGACACGGAGGTCGGATCCGGCTCCACGTAGAGCGTCTTGAGCTTGCCGTGCGCCCGCACCTGGCCGCCGAGCCAGGCGGCGGTACCGGCCAGCACTCCGGCGGCGAAGGCCCGTCCGTCGAGGAACGACGCGTCGCGCAGCAGGAGGAGCAGCCCGAGCAGGAACCCCATCTGCGTCGTGTAGATCAGGAAGGCGGCGCCGAAGAACGTCTCGGGCCAGCGGCGGCCGACATACCCGAGGGAGAGCTGGCCACCGCCGAAGAACACGGCGGCGACGAGCACGCCGAGGGCGACCCCGCCCGCGCCGTCCACCCCGGCCGTCACGGCTCCGATGGCCACGGCGAGAACGCCGACCACGGCAGTGGGGATCGCGGCGCCACGGATGATCCGGGCGTCGTTGGACTGCATCGAAGTGCTTCTCCGCGTGCTTCGGGGACGGTCGTCATTGACGGGAGCGGGGTCCGGCGCGTGAGCTCGGCGCCGGGTTTCGTGAACGGTATCACAAACTATTTGGCGAGGTCTTTACCCGTTCGTGTGGAGACCCTCACACGGTGGGAGTAGCTGTGGCGTTGCGCCGATGACCTGCGGGGTCGCATGTGTTAGGAGCGGCTGTCGATCTTGCGGCGGACCGCGAAGCGGTGCCGGTCGCCGACCGCGGTGGCGCCGTTCAGGCCACTCAGCGAGGCGGGCGAGGAGGGCGGTGGCGCGTCCTGCGAGGCGGTCGCCGACGCGGTCTCGGCGCCGGGCTCGCCCTCCGTGCCCGGCGCGCGCCGATCCTCGGGCGCCTGCGCGCGCGCCCCCACCCGGTCGCGGTAGCGCGGCGGCACGAGGCGCTGCGCCCACGGCGGCACGCGGGGGGTGAAGCGCGGCAGCAGCAGCACCACGAGGCCGATGGCGCTCAGCAGCATCACGACGGGCACGAGCACGGCGTTGGCCGACTGCACGGAGTAGGCGACCGCGCCGAAGGCGATCAGCGCGGACCAGAAGTACATGATCAGCACGGCCCGGCTCTGCGAGTGGCCGATCTCCAGGAGCCGGTGGTGCAGGTGCCCGCGGTCGGCCGAGAACGGCGAGTGGCCGTTCCAGGTGCGCCGCACGATCGCCAGCACGAGGTCGGCGAACGGCACCGCGATGATCGTCAGCGGCAGCAGCAGCGGCATGTAGACCGGGACCATCTCGAACACGGCGTTCCTGATGGAGCCCGAGAACAGCCGCATCGCGTCGGGGTCCACCTGGCCCGTGACCGAGACCGCGCCCGCGGCGAGCACCAGGCCGAGCAGCATCGAGCCCGAGTCGCCCATGAAGATCCGCGCGGGGTGCAGGTTGTGCGGGAGGAAGCCAAGGCACATGCCCATGAGCACCGCGGCGAAGAGCGTCGCGGGGGCGGCAGCCTCGATGCCGTAGCCGTACCAGATGCGGTAGGCGTACAGGAAGAACGCCGCGGCGGCGATGCAGACCATCCCGGCCGCGAGGCCGTCGAGGCCGTCCACGAAGTTCACGGCGTTGATCGTGATCACCACGAGCGCCACCGTGAGCAGCGTGCCCTGGAGCGGGGTGACCGCGACCAGTCCGACCGTGGGCACGGGCAGCCACAGAATGGTCAGGCCCTGAAGCACCATGACGCCCGCGGCGATCATCTGGAGGCCCAGCTTGATCAGCGCGTCCACGCCGTACTTGTCGTCGAGCACGCCGATCAGCCAGATCAGCCCGGCGCCGGAGAGCAGCGCCCTCGGCTCGTCGGAGATCCGGAACACCTCGCCGACGTTGGTCAGCTGCGACGCCACGAGCAGGCCCGCGCACAGGCCGCCGAACATCGCGATGCCGCCAAGGCGCGGCGTCGGCTCGCGGTGCACGTCACGCGCTCTGATGGCGGGCATCGCGCCCCACGCGATGGCGAACTTCCGCACCGGCCCCGTCAGCAGATAGGTGACCGCCGCAGCGACGCAGAGCGTCAGCAGGTACTCGCGCACAAGATGCCCCAGAGGTCTCGCAGGACTACCGCGCAACACCCTCTCATGCCCGCGCGCGCCCGCGCCGACCGGTGTCACGTCGTTACCGCCCGGCCACCAGGTTAAAGCAGCGCGTGAGGGGCCAGCACCCCGCGGGGGGGCACCCCGGTCAGCGCGGTGACGACGGGCTCGAGCGCGACCCTGATCTCCTCGGCGACGGACCTGAAATAGGGCAGCGGGGCGCCATAGGGATCCTGCACCTCGTCCGCCTCGGCGTTGGGCGCCAGGAGCCAGCCGCGCAGCGCGGCGGCGGCCCTGGCCAGCGCCCTGGCGCGCTCGACCAGCTCCTCGGGTGACGCGGCGGCGGGCAGGGTCGCCATGTCGATCGCCCGCACCAGCCGCGTGAACTCCTTGAGCGTGAACGTCCGCAGCCCCGCCGAGTGCCCCATGGAGATGACCTGCGCCCTGTGGTCGCGGGTCGCGGTCAGCACGAGGTCGGCGTGGATGACGTGCTCGTCCAGCAGCTCGCGCCCGGTGAACCCCCGTGCGTCGACGCCGTATTCGCCGAGCAGCTGCGCGGCGTGCGCCTCCATGGGCGCGCCTTCGTGGCCCCATGTCCCCGCGCTCTCCACCACCAGCCCCGCGGCCCGCTCCCCCAGCCGGTCGGCCAGGGCATGGCGGGTGAGCCGTTCCGTGATGGGGGAACGGCACACGTTGCCGGTGCTGACGTGGAGGATGCGGAACACCTGCCGGGGCGGCGCCGAGCCGCCGCGCCGAGGTATGCCGACGTCCGTGGGGCCACCCGAGGGCGGGGTCACGCGGTCTCCAGATCGGGAACGACCTTGCGCAGCTCCTCCTCGCTCACCGCCCCGGCGCGCAGCAGCACCGGGACCGCGCCGGTGACGTCGACGATCGAAGAGGGAACGGTGTCGGGCGTCGGCCCGCCGTCCAGGTAGACCGAAACGGAGTCCCCCAGCATGTCCTGGGCGCCGTCGCAGTCCTGGGGTGGCGGCTGGCCCGTCAGGTTGGCGCTCGAGACGGCCATCGGGCCGAACTCCTTGAGCAGCTCGAGCGCGACGGGGTGCAGCGGCATGCGCACCGCCACGGTGCCGCGGGTCTCCCCCAGGTCCCAGGTGAGCGACGGCTGGTGCCTGGCGACCAGCGTCAACGCGCCGGGCCAGAACGCGTCCACGAGCTCCCACGCGCGTTCGGAGAAGTCGGTGACCAGGCCGTGCAGCGTCGTGGGCGAGCCCACGAGCACGGGTGAAGGGACGCCCCTGCCGCGGCCCTTGGCCTCGAGCAGGTCGGCGACGGCCGTGCTGTTGAAGGCGTCCGCGCCGATGCCGTAGACGGTGTCGGTGGGCAGCACGACCAGGTCGCCGCGCCTGACGGCCGCCGCCGCCTCGCGCAGGCCGGTCTTGCGGGTGACCACGTCGGAGCAGTCGTAGCGCCGTGCCATGACGGAATGTCCTCCTCTGTCGCCGCGCCCGCTACCGGGCGACGCGGCGGGCGGTGGCGAATCGGGGCCTGTTGTTGAGGTCGGGGTGGTCGGCGGCGTCGGCCCAGCCGCGGTCCTCGGTGAAGATCCAGGGCACCTGCCCCCCCTGGGTGTCGGCGTGCTCGACCACCACCATGCCACCGGGCCGCAGCAGCCGGTGCGCCGCCCTCTCCAGGCCGCGGATCACATCGAGGCCGTCCTCCCCCGAGAACAGCGCGATCCCCGGGTCGTGATCGCGGGCCTCGGGCGCCACGTACTCCCATTCGGTGAGCGGGATGTAGGGCGGGTTGGAGATCACCAGGTCGGCCTGGCCCGACAGTTCGGGCAGCGCGGTGCGGGCGTCGCCGTGGTGCAGCACGACGCGGCTGCCCTCGGCGTTCTTCCGCGCCCAGCCGAGCGCCGTCTCGTCCAGCTCGACCGCGTGCACGCGCGAGCGCGGCACCTCCTGGGCGAGGGCGAGCGCGATGGCGCCCGAGCCCGTGCACAGGTCGACGATCAGCGGCTCGGCGACGTCCATGGCGCGGACCGCGTCTATCGCCCAGCCGACGACGGACTCGGTCTCCGGGCGCGGCACGAACACCCCTGGCCCGACCTGGAGTTCGAGGTAGCGGAAGAACGCCCGCCCCGTGATGTGCTGGAGCGGCTCGCGGGCCTCGCGGCGGGCGACCGCCTCCCAGTAGCGCGCGTCGAAGTCCGCGTCGGGCACCGAGTGCAGCCGGGAGCGCTCCGTGCCGTGCACGAACGCGGCCAGCTCCTCGGCGTCGAAGCGCGGCGATGGCACCCCGGCGTCGGCGAGCCGCTGCGTGGCCCTGGCGACCTCGGCGAGCAGAAGGGAACGGGACGACCCGGAAGACGCAGTCACATCGTCCACCCTACGCACCCGGCCATCAGCCCGCCGCCGCGAGCTTGGCGGCCGAATCGGCGTCCACGCACGCCTGGATGACCGCGTCCAGGTCGCCGTCGAGCACCTGGTCGAGGTTGTACGCCTTGAAGCCCACGCGGTGGTCGGAGATGCGGTTCTCGGGGAAGTTGTAGGTGCGCACGCGCTCGGAGCGGTCCACGGTGCGGACCTGGCTGCGGCGGGCGTCGGACGCCTCGCGGTCGGCCTCCTCGCGGGCGGCGGCGAGCAGCCTGGCGCGCAGGATGCGCAGCGCCTGCTCCTTGTTCTGGAGCTGGCTCTTCTCGTTCTGGCAGGAGACGACGATGCCGGTGGGCAGGTGCGTGATGCGCACGGCCGAGTCGGTGGTGTTGACCGACTGGCCGCCGGGGCCGGACGAGCGGTAGACGTCGACGCGCAGGTCGGCGGCGTTGATCTCGACCTCCACGTCCTCCGCCTCGGGCAGCACGAGCACGCCAGCGGCCGAGGTGTGGATGCGGCCCTGCGACTCGGTGGCGGGCACGCGCTGCACGCGGTGCACGCCGCCCTCGTACTTGAGCCTGGCCCACACGCCCTGGCCCGCGGGGGGGCTGCCCTTGCTCTTGACGGCCACGGAGACGTCCTTGTAGCCGCCGAGGTCGGACTCGTTGCCCTCGATGATCTCGGTCTGCCAGCCGACGCGTTCCGCGTAGCGCAGATACATGCGCAGCAGGTCCCCGGCGAACAGCGCGGACTCGTCGCCGCCCTCGCCCGCCTTGATCTCCAGGATGACGTCCTTGTCGTCGCTGGGGTCGCGCGGGACCAGCAGCAGGCGCAGCTCGTCGGTCAGCTCGTCGCGCCTGGCCGTCAGATCCTTGACCTCACCAGCGAAGTCCGGGTCCTCGACGGCGAGTTCGCGGGCGGTCTCGATGTCGTCGCCATAGCGCTTCCAGGCGCGGTAGGCGGTGATCACCGGGGTGAGCTCGGCGTAGCGCTTGCCGAGCCGGCGCGCGGTGGCCTGGTCGGCGTGGACAGCGGGGTCGGCCAGCCGCCGTTCGAGGTCGGCGTGCTCGCCGACGAGTTCCTCGACCGCCTCGAACATCTTCTGTGCTCCTGGGGGGGTGGCTGCTGGATGACGGCCGCCTGAGGGCTGGCCGCGACGGGACGTAAGGCAACGGGACGCAAGGCAACGGGACGGGGACGCGAAAGACGCCGGGTCGCGGCCGCCCCCGCCGCCGCGCGTACGCGGTGCGGAAGGGCGGCCGACCCGGCGCCGTCGGGGTCGCTACTTGCGGTTCGACCCGGCGTTCTTGCCGAAGCGCGCCTCGAAGCGGGCCACGCGGCCACCGGTGTCGAGGATCTTCTGCTTGCCGGTGTAGAAGGGGTGGCACTCGGAGCAGATGTCGGCGCGGATGCTGCCGGTGCTCACGGTGCTACGGGTGGTGAACGACGCGCCACAGGTGCAGCTGACCTGGGTCTCGACGTACTCCGGGTGGATGTCGCGCTTCACGGTCTCTCCTAGATTCGGGAGGGCACCGGGTCGGCGCGCGGGCGCGCGCCGTGAACCGGGGCCGACGCTCCAGTCTGCCAGGACCGGGCGTGCCCGCCAAAACGAGGTCGGGCGACCCGTTATTCCCCGTGCGGCGCCCGCCCCGGAATGGCCACGGGGGTGCCGCCGCCGTTCTCGCCGGTCCGGTCGTCGGTGGCCGAGCGCGGCACCCGGCGGTCCTCGCGCAGGGCGTTCCAGACCTGCCGTGAGCGGTCATCGACGGGCGCGACGCGATTGGGGTCCTCGGGGTCGCGCTCCACGGGGAGCGTGACCATCCGGAGGTCGTCGGGGCCGATGTCCCGCATGCTGCGCCCGAGCCCCGCGAGGTCGCGCACCGAGCCGAGCGAGGAGTCCGTGGTGACGGCCGAGGTCGCGACGTCGGCGAGGTCCCACAGGCGCTTGGGGTTGGTCATCAGGCCGACGCCGCTGACCTGGTCGGCCAGCGCGCGCACGAACTGCTGCTGGAGCTCTATGCGGCTGAGGTCGCTGCCGTCCCCGACGGCCTTGCGCGTGCGCACGAGCGCGAGGGACTGCTCGCCGTCGAGGGTGTGGGTGCCCGCGGGCAGGTCGAGGTGGCTGTCCTCGTCGTCGATGGACCGGGTGGTGGTGATCTCGACGCCGCCCAGGGTGTCGATCATGTCGGCGAAGCCGCGGAAGTCGATCTCGATGAAGTGGTCCATCCGCAGCCCGGTCATCTCCTCGACGGTCTTGACCGAGCAGACGGGACCGCCCACGGTGTATGCCTCGTTGAACATCGAACGCTCCCGCGCGGGCGTCTTCGAGCCGTCGTCGCGCTCGCACGCGGGCCGTTCGACCATCGTGTCGCGCGGGATGGAGACGACGGTCGCGGCGTCGTGGCCCTCGTGGACGTGCACGATCATCGCGGTGTCCGCGCGGGCGCCCTCCTGGGCGTCCTCGCCACCGTACGCGCCGTTCACGCCGGCGCGCGAGTCGGAGCCGAGGACGAGGATGTCGAGGGAGTCGTGCGGGGCGTCCTCGGGGCGGTCGGGGCCGAGGGCGCCGTCGATGTCGATGTGCGCGATGTTCCGGTCGAGCTTGGCGTAGAGCGCGGTGGCCCCCACGCCCGTGACGACGACCAGCAGGGCGAGCCCCAGGACGGCGAACCGCAGCAGCCTGCGGCGGCGGGCCCGGCCGCCCGCGCGGGGGTGATCCGGCGGTCGCTCTCCGTCCAATGGGGGGCCCATTCACCCATTGTGCCCCGCTTTATCCGATCCCGCTTGTCGAACGGTGCACGCCCGGCGTTCACCCGGGCGACACCCTCCGTTCATGCGACGCGGAACGGCCCCGGCCACCGCTCGCCGGTGGCCGGGGCCCTCGCGTGCTGTGCCGTCCCCGGGTCAGTCGCCGTTGCCGGGGGCCGGGGTCGTCTTCTGGATCTGGAGCAGGAACTCGGCGTTCGACTTCGTCTGCTTCATCTTGTCGAGCAGCAGCTCGATCGCCTGCTGCTGATCCAGCGCGTGCAGCACCCGGCGGAGCTTCCAGACGATGGCCAGCTCCTCGCTGCCCATCAGGATCTCCTCCTTGCGCGTGCCGGAGGCGTCGACGTCGACGGCGGGGAAGATGCGCTTGTCGGCGAGCTTCCTGTCGAGCTTGAGCTCCATGTTGCCGGTGCCCTTGAACTCCTCGAAGATCACCTCGTCCATGCGCGAGCCGGTCTCGACGAGCGCGGTGGCCAGGATGGTCAGCGAGCCGCCGTCCTCGATGTTGCGGGCGGCGCCGAAGAACTTCTTCGGGGGGTAGAGCGCGGCGGAGTCCACACCACCGGACAGGATCCGGCCCGACGCGGGCGCGGCCAGGTTGTAGGCGCGGCCGAGACGGGTGATGGAGTCAAGCAGCACGACCACGTCGTGGCCGAGCTCGACGAGCCGCTTGGCGCGCTCGATGGCGAGCTCGGCGACCGTGGTGTGGTCCTCGGACGGCCGGTCGAAGGTCGAGGAGATGACCTCGCCCTTGACCGAGCGCTGCATGTCGGTGACCTCTTCGGGCCGCTCGTCGACGAGGACGACCATGAGGTGGCACTCGGGGTTGTTGCGGGTGATGGCGTTGGCGACCGCCTGCATGATCATGGTCTTACCGGTCTTCGGCGGGGCCACGATCAGCCCGCGCTGGCCCTTGCCGATCGGCGAGACCAGGTCGATGATGCGGGTCGTCAGCGCGCCGGGGTCGCTCTCAAGGCGCAGGCGCTCCTGCGGGTAGAGCGGGGTCAGCTTGTTGAACTCGGGCCTGCCGCGCCCGGATTCGGCCGCCGTGCCATTGACCGAGTCGAGGCGGACGAGGGCGTTGAACTTCTCGCGCCGCTCGCCGTCGCGCGGCTGGCGCACCGCGCCGGTGACGTGATCGCCCTTGCGCAGGCCGTTCTTCCTGACCTGGGCGAGCGAGACATACACGTCGTTGGGCCCCGGCAGGTAGCCGGAGGTGCGCACGAACGCGTAGTTGTCGAGGATGTCGAGGATGCCCGCGACCGGGATCAGGACGTCGTCATCGGCGATCTGCGGCTCGGTGACCTCGTCGCGCCCGCGGCGCCCGCGGCGGTCGCGGTAACGGCCCCTGCGGCCCCTGCGGCCGCCATCGAAGTCGTCGTCGCGGTCCCCGCCGCGGCTGGAGTCCCTGCGGCCGCCGTCGTTCTTGCCCTGGCGGTCCTGCTGCCCCTGGCCCTCGCTCTTCTGGCCCTGGGCCTGGCGGTCCTGCTGGGCCTGGCCCTGGCCGCCCTTGCCGCCGCGGCGGTCGCGCTCACGCTTGCCCTGGCGGTCCTGCTGGCCCTCGCCGCCCTTGGCGGCCTCGGTCACGGCGGCGGCGTCCTGCGCGGCGTCCGAACGCTCGCGGTCCTGGCCCTCGCCCTTGCCCGCGGTGCCCGCGTCGGCGGGCGCGCCCTTGGTCTCGGCGGCCTGGCCCGGGATCTCGATCTGCGCGGCGGCGGCCTGCTCACCGGTGCGGGCCCGTGAGGTCGCGCGGCGCTTGGGCTTGTCCGCGGGGGCGGCGGCCTCGGCCTGCTTCGCCTCGCCGTTCGCCGCCGCGCCGGGGCTTCCGGCGCCTGCGGCCTGCTTCTCCTTGATGACCTCGATCAGCTGGCTCTTGCGCATCCGCGCGGTGCCCCTGATCCCCAGCCTGGAGGCTACCTGCTGCAACTCGGCGAGAACCATGCCGTCGAGGCCGGTGCCCGAGCGCCGGCGACGCGGCGCGGCGGCAGGAGCGTCCGTGGTGGACGCGGTGGCAGCACCGGCAGTCTTGGCGGCGGTGTCGGCACTCACGCCCATCAGATCGGTGGTGTCGCTCACGTAGGGTCCTTCCCTGGAGCGGACGTCGGCCTGTCTGGCTCGGCGACCGGTCGTGCTCTCCGGCTGCGGCCCCGTGCGGCGGACCGGCCGGTGCGGTGATCCGCCTGCTCATCGCGGCGGAAGATCAATTCAAGAGGTGTGGTGCGGTGAGGATCGAGGAGGATTCGACGAACCGTCTCGCACCGCTTCCGGAGCGGGCTCGGCACTGCCAGGCAGGCTGCTCGGGCAGATGAGTGGAGGCTCCCGGAAGAAGAGGTGGTCCCAGGAGGTGGGACCCCGGAATTCCGCACGGCGTCCAGCGGGACGGTACGTGCAGACTTGAGGTTAACACTACCGGATCCTGCCTTCATTCCCCCTCATCCATGTTCTCCGGCGACCGTTCTTCGGTGTCTTTCGGCGATCACTGACCGGTCCCGGTCAGTGGCAGAACGCAGGCGCCCGCCGTGTCCAGGGCCAGCCTGTTGGCCGTCCAGCCGTCACCGGCCAGCCGGGCCACCTTCTCCGCCTCGCCGTCCTCCGCGAACGCCAGGACCGTGGGCCCCGCGCCCGAGATCACCGCGGGCACTCCGTCAGCCCGCAGTCGGCCGACCAGGTCCATGGACTCCGGCATCGCGGACGCCCGGTACTCCTGGTGCAGCCGGTCCTCGGTGGCGGGCAGCAGCAGCTCGGGGCGCCGGGTCAGCGCCTCCACGAGCAGCGCGGCGCGGCCCGCGTTCGCCGCCGCGTCGACGTGCGGCACCGTGCGCGGCAGCAGGCCGCGCGCGGTGTGGGTGGCCAGCGGCCTGGCGGGCACGAACACCACGGGGACGACCGTGGGCGCCGGATCCATCCGGATCGCGCGCACCGCGCCGTTCTCGCCCCAGGCCAGCGTGAAGCCGCCGAGCAGGCACGCGGCGACGTTGTCCGGATGCCCCTCCATCTCGGCGGCCAGCTCGAGCATCGTCGCGTCGTCGAGGCGGGCCTCGCCGCCCGAGGTCACCGCGCGGGCGGCCACCAGGCCCGCGCAGATCGCGGCCGACGACGAGCCGAGGCCGCGGCCGTGCGGAATGCGGTTCGCGCACACGACCTCGAGACCGCGCGGCTGCCCGCCGAGCGCGTCGAACGCCGTGCGCAACGCCCTGATCAGGAGGTTCCGCTCGTCGCGCGGCAGGGTGTCGGCGCCCTCGCCCGCGAGATCGACGTGCAGCCCCGACTCCGCGACCCTGACCACCACGTCGTCGTAGAGCCCCAGGGCCAGGCCGAGCGCGTCGAAGCCGGGACCGAGGTTGGCGCTGGTCGCGGGCGTACGCACCCGCACGGCTGCGGCGCGGAAGGCGGGATGGGCCATCGCTCGATGACTCTCCTTGGTGAGATGTGCGGCAAGTCCTCGACGGGCGTGCGGCGCCGGCATGAGAGGCGCGAGCCCTGCCTCGCGCGGGCGACTGCGAGCGTTACACCACTTCGGGACGAATACCAGCCTATCGAAGGAAGGTTCATGCGCGATACAGGGCGGGTCGGTGTCGTCATCAGCCGGGCGTAGACCGGCGTTTGCCCCGGCGCGCGCCCGCTCCGCACCCCGCGGGCGCGCGCCCGCCGCGCGCCGCCCGCCCTACGCCCCCGTACCCCGTGCCCCGCGCTCAGGCGAGGTCGAGGCGTTGGGCCGCCGCGTCCGCGTCCACCGGGACCGTCACCGGGCGGGGGGCGCCCGAGACCGCCCACTCCGTGTCCTTGAGCCCGTTGCCGGTGACCGTGCACACGATGACCTGGCCCGGGTCGACCTCGCCGTCCTCCGCGGCCTTGAGCAGACCGGCCACGGACGCGGCCGAAGCGGGCTCCACGAAGACGCCCTCGCCCGCCGCCAACAGCCGGTAGGAGGCCAGGATCTGGCGGTCGGTCACCGCGTCGATGCGCCCGCCCGACTCGTCCCTGGCGCGCTCGGCCGACGCCCAGGACGCGGGGTTGCCGATGCGGATCGCCGAGGCGATGGTCGAGGGGTCCTTGACCGGCTCGCCGCGCACGATCGGCGCCGCGCCCGACGCCTGGTAGCCCCACATGCGGGGGGTGCGGGTGGCCGGGCCTTCGGCGGCGTACTCCCGGTAACCCCGCCAGTACGCCGTGATGTTCCCGGCGTTGCCCACGGGCAGGACATGCAGGTCGGGCGCGTCGCCGAGCATGTCGACGATCTCGAACGCGGCCGTCTTCTGGCCCTCGATGCGCACGGGGTTCACCGAATTGACCAGCGCCACCGGGTACTTCTCCGAGAGCTGGCGGGCCAGGGTGAGGCAGTCGTCGAAGTTCCCGTCGACCTGGAGGATGCGGGAGCCGTGCACGAGCGCCTGGCCCATCTTGCCCAGCGCGATCTTGCCCTGGGGCACCAGCACGGCGCACACCATCCCGGCGCGCACCGCGTAAGCGGCCGCGGAGGCCGAGGTGTTGCCCGTCGAGGCACAGATGACGGCCCGCGCGCCCTCGGCCTTGGCCACCGAGATGGCCATGGTCATGCCGCGGTCCTTGAACGACCCCGTGGGATTGGCCCCCTCGACCTTGAGATAAACGTCACACCCGGTGCGTTCGGAGAGGACCCCCGCGGGGACCAGCGGCGTGCCCCCCTCGCGCAGCGTCACCACCGGGGTGTCGGGCGTGACCGGAAGCCGGTCGCGATACTCCTCGATCACCCCGCGCCACTGTCGGCTCGTGCCGGTGACAGACATGCCTGCTGCCTCTCCTGTTCGGGCCCGCGGCCGTTCGCCCCGGGCCGCGGACCTATTCGCCTTCCACCCGCATGGTGCTCGCGACGCCGTGCACGGTGTCAAGGCTGCGCAGCGCCTCGACGGTCGCGCCGAGCGCGGCGTCGGGCGCCCTGTGGGTGACGACGACGAGCTTGGCCTCGCCGCCCCTGCCCTCCTGGCCTTCCTTGCTGCCCTGGAAGCCGCTCTTGAGGCCGCCCTGGCCGGTCTTGCTCCCCTTGCCGGTCTGCCGCACGGTGTCGATCGAGACCCCGTGGTCGGCGAAGACCGCGGCGCACTGGGCGAGCACGCCCGGCTTGTCCACCACGTCGAGACTGACGTGGTAGCGCGTGGTGACCTCGCCCATCGGGCTCACCGGGAGCTGGGCGTAGGCGGATTCGCGCGGCCCGAGGCCGCCCGTCAGGCGGTTGCGACAGGCGGCGACGAGGTCGCCGAGCACGGCGGACGCGGTCGGCGCGCCCCCCGCGCCCTGCCCGTAGAACATCAGCCGCCCGGCCGCCTCCGCCTCGACGAACACGGCGTTGTACGCCTCACGCACCCCCGCGAGCGGGTGGCTGAGCGGGATCATCGCCGGGTGGACGCGTGCGGTCACCGAGCGGCCGTCCTCGGCCCGTTCGCAGATCGCGAGCAGCTTGACGGCGTGCCCCATCTGGCGCGCGCCCGCGATGTCGGCCGCGGTGATCTCGGTGATGCCCTCGCGGTGCACGTCGTCGAGGCGCACCCGCGTGTGGAACGCGATCCCGGCCAGGATCGCCGCCTTCGCCGCCGCGTCGAACCCCTCGACGTCCGCCGTCGGATCGGCCTCCGCGTACCCGAGCGCGGTCGCCTCGTCCAGCGCCTCGCCATAGCTGGCGCCGCTGGACTCCATGCGGTCGAGGATGAAGTTGGTCGTGCCGTTGACGATGCCGAGGACGCGGTCCACCTTGTCCCCGGCAAGGGACTCGCGCAGCGGGCGCAGCAGCGGGATGGCACCGGCGACCGACGCCTCGAAGTAGAGGTCGGCCGCGTGCTTCTCCGCCGCGGCCGAGAGCGCGGGGCCCTCCCCCGCGAGCAGCGCCTTGTTGGCGGTGACGACGCTCGCGCCGCTCTCGAAGGCGGCGTTGATCAGCGAACGGGCGGGCTCGATCCCGCCGATCAGCTCGACCACGACGTCGATGTCGCCCCGGGTGACCAGGGACTCGGCGTCCGTGGTGACCAGCGCGGGGTCGATGTCGCCGCGCGCCCTGCCGAGGCGGCGCACGGCGACCCCGGCCAGCTCGACGGGCGCCCCGATGCGCGCGGCGAGGTCACCGGCGTGCGCCGTCATCAGGCGGGCCACCTGCGAGCCGACGACCCCGCAGCCGAGCAGCGCCACCTTCAGCGGACGCGTGCGCACCATTCGACCTCGCCTCTCCGTGTGTCCCTTGATCCCTCGAGCCTCAGACGCCATCAAGTCTCACGCACCCGCGCGCGAGCCCCGCCCCGCGTTCACCATACGGACGCGGAACGCCCGGCGCGTGCCGTTCGCGCCGCGCGCTCTTCGCCCGGCGCGCCGTTCGGCCTGTGGCGCCGTTCGGCCAGCGCGCCGTTCGCTCAGCGCGCCGTTCGCTCAGCCGACGTCGAGGCGGAGCAGGTCGTCCTCGGTCTCCCGCCGCACGATCTCACGTGCCCGCCCGTCGGCCACGGCGATCACGGGCGGGCGGGGCGTGTGGTTGTAGTTGCTCGCCATCGAGCGGCAGTACGCGCCGGTCGCGGGCACCGCGAGCAGGTCGCCAGGCGCCACGTCGGCGGGGAGGTACGCGTCGCGCACGACGATGTCGCCGCTCTCGCAGTGCTTCCCGACCACGCGCGCCAGCATGGGCGGCGCGGAGGAGGAGCGGGAGGCGAGCACCACGGAGTAGTCGGCGTCGTAGAGCGCCGTGCGGATGTTGTCCGACATCCCGCCATCCACGCTGACATAGGTGCGCAGACCGGTGAGCGGCTTGACCGTGCCGACCTCGTAGAGCGTGAACGCGCCAGGCCCGACGATCGCGCGGCCCGGCTCCACGGAGAGGCGGGGCACCGTGAGCCCCGCGGCCTCGCACTCCTTGGCGACGATCTCGCCGAGCGACTTGCCGATCTCGTGCGGCTCGCTCGGGTCGTCCTCCGCGGTGTAGGCGATGCCGAGGCCGCCGCCGAGGTCCACCTCGGGCAGCTCGATCCCGTGCTCGTCCCTGACGGCGGTGAGCAGCCCGACGACGCGGCGCGCGGAGACCTCGAAGCCCGCCATGTCGAAGATCTGCGAGCCGATGTGCGAGTGAATGCCGACGAGTTCGAGGTCGTCGCCGAGGCGCAGCACGCGCCTGACGGCCTCGGCCGCGGTGCCGTCGGCCAGCGCGAGGCCGAACTTCTGGTCCTCGTGCGCCGTCGCGATGAACTCGTGCGTGTGCGCCTCGACCCCGACCGTGACGCGGATCTGCACCCGCTGCCGCGTGCCGTGCCGCCTGGCCGCCGCGGCGACGCGTTCGATCTCCTGGAACGAGTCCAGCACGATCCGCCCCACGCCCGCCTCGACGGCGCGGGTGATCTCGGCGACCGACTTGTTGTTGCCGTGCAGGGCGATGCGCTCGGGGGGCATGCCCCCGGCCAGCGCGGTCGCCAACTCGCCGCCCGAGCACACGTCGACGTTGAGCCCTTCATCGGCGAGCCAGCGGACCACGGCCCGCGACAGGAACGCCTTGCCCGCGTAGAAGACGTCGGCGCCCGCGCCGAACGCCTCGCGCCAGGCCCGGCAACGCGCCCTGAAGTCGGCCTCGTCGAGCACATACGCGGGCGTCCCGAACGTCTCGGCCAGCTCGCGCACGCCGATCCCCGCGACGGTGAGGGCGCCTTCGGCGTCGCGGGTCACGGTGCGCGACCAGACCTTGGGCTCGATGGCGTTGAGGTCGACGGGCGGCGCGGCGTAGTGGCCCTCGGGCAGCACATCGGCGTGGCGGGGGCCTGCGGGGTGGGCGGAACGGCTCATGGGAAGTCCTCTGTATGTCCTGGTCTCACAGGTGGTCGGGCGCGCTGATGCCCATCCGGTGCAGGCCGTCGGCGAGCACCGCCCCGGCGGCCTGGGCGAGCGCGAGCCGGGCGCGGTGGACGGCCGAGGGTTTCTCGTCGCCCACGGGCAGCGTGGGCCGCTCCCGCTCCGCCCTGAGGAACGCGTCGGCGACGGCGAGCAGTCGGCGGACGTTGCCGACCTGCTCGCCGAGCGCGGTGAGGAGCGCGCGCTCGGGCGCCGCGGGCGCGTCGTCGAACCGCGCTCCGTGCGGATCGGGGCGCACGCCCAGCGCGTGCGCGCCGCGCGCCAGCGCGCGGCTGCGGGCGTGCGCGTACCGCACGCGGAAGAGTGGGTTCTCCTCGCGCTGGACGAGCAGCGCCTCCCGCGCTCCCCCCGCCGCCTCGGCCCAACGCGCCACGTCGCGCTCGGGGTCGTCGAACAGCGGGGCGGGCACGGGGCGTTGAAGGATCTCGGCCAGCAGCGCGGCGTCCGCGTCGGCGCCGAGCTCGATGGTGAGGAAGCCGCGCGCGCTGACCTCGACGGCGTGCACGCCGGGCGCGTTCACCAGGCGCGCACGCAACGCGCGCGCCACCTCGACCGCGGTCACGCCCGCGGGCCCGGCCAGGCGCAGCGCGATCCCGGTGCCCCACGCCCGCGCCCCGCGCGGCGCGAGCCGCACCCCCCCGGGCACGTCGGGCACGCCGAGCTCGCTCGCTGAGCTGAGCACGGCCCGGGTGAGCTGGGCTGGGGTCACGGAGCCAGCGTACGAGAGGGACACCGGCGCTCGGCCAGCGGTTTCGCCAGGTGGACGGCCCGCTTGCGCGCCCGCTCGCACAGCGCCCGCACCAGGCCGACCAACTCGGCGGGCTCGAACGGCTTGGCCAGCACGGCGTCGACCCCGACCGGCACCTCGGGCGCGGCGGAGGCGCTGACGAGCACCAGCGGGATCTGGGCGGTCCGCGCGTCGACCCGCAGCCGCCCCACGGTCCGCATGCCGTCGAGGCGCGGCATGGCGAGGTCGAGGGTGATCACGTCGGGCGCGAAGCGGTGGACGGCCTCCAGGCACTCCTCGCCGTCGGACGCGGTCATGACCTCGAAGCCGTCGAGCTCGAGGTTGACTTTGATCAACTGCCGGATGACCTGGCTGTCGTCGACGACAAGGACCCGGCCGACATCGCCTGGCACCCCACCAGGGTAAGCACGCCCCACCCCGCGCGTCCGGCGTTCCCCCGAAGACGTACCCGGCGGTAGCTCCCACGCCCCCACGCACGGAAATCACCCGTGCGAACCCCCACCCCCGAGCTGGTAGTGTTTCCCCCGTCGCCCCCGTAGCTCAGGGGATAGAGCAACGGCCTCCGGAGCCGTGTGCGCAGGTTCGAATCCTGCCGGGGGCACGGGTGATGCTTTGATTGAGCCCCGGTGACCAGCAGGCTTGTTGGCGGCGGGGTCTTTGTGTGTGCGTCGGAGGCGGCCGCGCCGCACGCATGGGCATCGCACGTGTGGCCACACCGACGCTCAAGGCCCAGTCCCACGCCATGGAGGCCCGCGCCCCGGCCCGCACCGGCGACGGGCGTGCCCTCGCCCTCCGGAGCCGTGTGCGCAGGTTCGAATCCCGCGCGGGGCCCGTCCAGGTAAGCGTGCCCGCATGCCTGGATCCGCTGTGACAGTGCGCTGGCCATGGTCAGCTCTCCGCCGTCTCGGCACGCACCGGAGCCAGCGCGCGACTCCACACGGCGACCTGGTCCAGGACCTTCGCCAGATCGCCCGCGTGGCGCTCGTCCGGGGCGAAGACGCCGGTGACGGTGGGCTCGGTGATGCCGATGCCGGTGTGGTCGAAGTCGGTGTAGGTGTTCAGCGCCACCTGTGCCCCGACATCGGCAAGCTTCAGGTCCCCGGCGATCTGCCGCAGCTGCTCCACGGCCCGCACGCCGCCGTGGACGCCATAGCTGACGAACCCGTTCTTCAACGGCCAGGACACCCCGTGGTTGTACCCCGGGGTTACGAACACATACCCGTCGAAGGACGCGACCGCCTCGGACCACCGTTGGGTGTGCTCGTGGGCGTAGACGCCCCAAGCACCCGAAGCGGGCTCGTCGAGGACCGGCAAGTCGAAGTCGGCCGGGTCGACCAGCTCCCCCTCGCGAAGGCGCTCCGCGTAGCCGAGGTGGTCGACGTCCCCGTGCGTCAGGACGACGCCCCTGATGTCGCCCGGGGTGGCGCCAATCGCGGTCAGCTCCCGCAGAAGCGGCCTCCAGAACCCGGGAAACCCGGCGTCGACCGCGGTGATGCCCTCGTCGGTGACGACGAGGTAGGCGGCCACGTGGTCGCTGCCGACGCGGTGGATGCCGGGGGATCTCCACGGTCCGGTGCTCCTGGGGTGGTGCGGCGGGCGCGACGCTTCGGCCGCGCCGAGTGCGTCGAGAACCCGCGTCAGCGAAGCGCCTGCGCTCCGATGACGGACAGCATCTGCAGCTTCTCGTGGCTCTCGGTGCCGGGAATGGCCGTGTAGACCATCAGCGAGTGGGCCTGCCCCGGGTCGACCAGCCGCTGGCACGTCAGCTCCAACGCGCCAACCTCGGGGTGGACGAAGCGCTTGACCTCGTGGGGGCGGATCCCGATCTCGTGCTGGTCCCACGCCCCGCGGAACTCCTCGCTGCTGGCGAGGAGCAGGTCGGCGAGGTGCGCGGCCCGTGAGCCGGGGCCGCGGAGGGTGACGAGCTGGCGCAGCCCCGAGGCGTACATGCGGGTGAGGAACGCGTGCTCATCGGGCGCGTGGCGCTCCCGGACGGCGGGCATGGTGAACCACCGGTATCCGGAGCTGCGTTCGGGCCCGGTGTACCGCGTCGTGTCGCCGGTGAGCGCGACGCCCATGGGGGTCTGCCGCAGGGTCTCGCCGAGCTCGGTGACGATCTCGGCGGGGGTGTCGTTCAGGCGGTCGAAGATGCGCAGCAGGCCGGGGCTGATGTGCTCGCTGACCCCGCCGCGGGCGGGGGGGTTGTGCCCCGCGAGCCGGAAGAGATGGTCCCGCTCGTCGAGCGAGAGGTGCAGCCCCTGCGCGATCGAGCCGAGCATCTGGCTCGACGGCTGCGGCCCGCGCTCCCGTTCGAGCCGGGAGTAGTAGTCGGTCGACATGTGGCACAGCGACGCGACCTCCTCGCGCCGCAGCCCGTCGGTTCTGCGGCGGGGCCCGCGCGGAAGACCGACGTCCTCGGGTTGCAGTGCCGCCCGGCGGCTCCTGAGGAATTCGGCCAGCCCAGCGCGGTCGATCATGAGGTCTCCCTGGTCTCGCGGTGCTGCCTCGTTTGTACCTCGCCCGGACGCCGGGTAGCCACGGATCGCCGATCCCCCCATCGGGGGCGGGGGCCGCGCCGCCAAAAGGGGTGGATCGGCGATCCGTGGACAGCGCGGCCCTGAATCCGCTGACGGAGAGGTTCGAGCATGGACTCACACGCCGACCCGCGGCACGCGCGCCGCGGAACGAAGGAGACCGCTCATGTCCCGCACCATCGACATCACCATCCCCGATCTGTCGGGGAAGCTCGCCGTCGTCACCGGGGCGAGCGACGGGATCGGGCTCGTCATCGCCCGCCGCCTGCTCGCGGCGGGCGCCGAGGTGATCACGCCGGTCCGCAACCCCGCCAAGGGCGAGAACGCCGTGGGTCGCCTCCGCGATCTCGTCCCGGGCGCCAGCGTCTCCACCCGGTCCCTCGACCTGTCCTCGCTCGCCTCGGTGACCGCCCTCGCGGACCAGCTCGTGGCCGAGGGCCGCCCGATCCATATCCTCATCAACAACGCCGGGGTGATGACGCCACCGAGCCACCAGGTCACCCAGGACGGCTTCGAGCTCCAGTGGGGCACCAACCACCTCGGCCACTTCGCGCTCACCCAGGGGCTGCTGCCGCTGCTGCGGCAGGGCGGGGCCAGGGTCACGCACCAGACGAGCATCGCCGCACGGAGCGGCAAGATCAACTGGGACGACCTGAACTGGGACCGCGGCTACCACGTCATGAACGCCTACCGGCAGTCGAAGATCGCCGTCGGCCTGTTCGCCCGCGAGCTGGACGCGCGCAGCACCGCGGCGGGGTGGGGCATCACCAGCAACCTGTCCCACCCCGGGATCTCCCCGACGAACC
Source organism: Streptomyces sp. PT12 (assembly GCF_003311645.1). Lineage (GTDB taxonomy): Bacteria > Actinomycetota > Actinomycetes > Streptomycetales > Streptomycetaceae > Streptomyces. The sequence goes on from NZ_QEST01000080.1 coordinate 115,646, forward strand.
TGCTTGCCGCGCAGCCGGGTCTTGGGCGGCGGAAGGACACCGGCGGACGCCGCATGATCGGCCTGCTCTCCCGCTGGGGCATCCTCGCGGGCACCGTCGAGAGCGCGGCCCTGCCCGCGCTGCTCGCCGCGACGGGCCCCGACGCGCGGGGCGGCGAGTTCTACGGCCCCAACGCGCGCAGCCACCTGCGCGGCGCCCCCGCCCTGCGCGAGCTGTGGCCCCCGCTGCGCGACATGGACGAGGCCCGCAGGGTCTGGGAGGTCTCCGAGGAGCTGGTCGGCGCGCGCTTCCCGGTCTGACGAAGGGCCCCAGGGCCGCGGGCCCCCGGGGGGTGCGGAGCGATCGTCAAGACGGCCCGGGGGCGGGGCCGTTGAGGTTCAGAGGTTCTCTTGAGCTACAAGTACCCCCTTTGCCCCGATAGCGTGGCGGCCGCAACCCAAACGAAACGTCGGACACCGTTTCGCGCACATAGCCTCAGGGGTGCCCCCCGCAACGCGCCGTTGGAGCACACGCGATGACTCTGGCTCACTCGCCTCACCACGTTGCCCGGCGGGTCGGCACGCCCGGCCCCCCCCTCGCCGCACGACAGCCGCCGCCCGTGCCGCCCCCGCCGCGGGCGGCGCCCGCCCCGCGGGCGCCGGTCGCGCGCGCCGCGTCCTCCGCCGGGCCGCGGCCTCCGGCGGCCGAGCGGCACAGGGACCGGTTGCTGCGGTATGTGAACCGGCTGACGGCGGGCGACTCGCACCGCGCCGAGGACATCGTCCAGGAGACGATGCTGCGCGCCTGGCTCGCCGCCGACGAATTCGCCGGGGAGGGCAGCGGGTTCCGGCATGACGACGACCACCTCGCCGCCTGGCTGCACATCGTGGCCCGCAACCTCGCCGTCGACGCCCGCCGCCGCGACCGCAGCGTCCCCGTGGGGATCACGCCCCCTGACCTGCTCCAACGGGCCACCGATGACGCCGACGTGGCCGAGGCCGCCGTCAACCGCGTGGCCGTCGCCAGGTCGTTGGCCCGCCTCGGCCCCTGGCACCGCGACGTGCTGGTCCATGTGCACCTGCGCGACCGGTCCAGGTCCGACACCGCGCGCATCCTGGGCATACCCCAGGGCACCGTCAAGTCGCGGCTGCACTACGCCCTGACCGCCCTGCGACGGGAGTTCGCCGGAGCATGAGGACCACCGACCCCTTCGAGTTCCTCGACCGCCATCGGGACACCATCTTCCGCGTGCTCGGCCTGCTCGCCGCGCTGCTGGTGGTCTTCCTGGTGATCAGGGCCGTGGCCATGCGGTTCGGCGGCTGGAGCGCCGCGTGGGCACGCCTGCGCCGCGAGTGCGCGATCACCGCGCACGCCTTCGCCGCCCCGGTGAAGGCGTGGGTGCGCCACCGGCGTTCGCTGCGCGTCCTGGTGCACGGCCTGCGGGCGCCCGCGACCTGGCGCGACGCCGAACGGGCCGTGGCCGCCGCCCGGGAGGCCGCGGGGCCCGGCGGGCCAAGGCCCTACGCCGTGCTGGTCGCCGCGCGGACGGTGACCGTGCTGCTCACCGGGCCTCGCATCCAGGCCCCCGAGCGCGAGCCCTGGTGGATCGCCGAGGGCGAGGGCCCCGACCACTGGAGCGCGGACCGCGCCGACCTGCCGCCCGTGGTGCCGGTGCCCGACCTGGCGCTCCCTGTGCTGGTGGCGGTCGGCGAGGTCGAGGGGCAGTGCGCGTTCCTGGACCTGGCGGCGGGCCCGCCGATGGTCTGCGTGGAGGGCGAACGGCGTTCCGGCGTGGCCCTGCACCAGTCCGTGGCGGCCCAGCTGGACGCCCGGCTGCCCGAGGGCATGGTGGTCGTGGCGGAGGGCGTGCACCGGGCGTTCGACGGGCTCCCGATCCGCGCCGCGCACCGGGCGGCCGACCAGCTCAGGCCGAGGGCCGGGCTCGCCCCGGTGCTGGTGTGCGCCGAGCTGCCCTCCCCGCTGCCGCCCGAACTGACCGCGCCGCCAGGAGAGTTCCCCGAGCTGAGACTGCTGCTGCTCGGCGAGGGCCGCGGCTACGCGCGGACCCTGCTGACCGACAGGTCGGGGCAGGTCTCCGTGGTGGGCACGCCGTTGATCACCGAGGGCAACGCCCTCAGCCGCGCCCTCGCCAGGGTGCTCCCCTCGATCCCGCCCGTGCTGCCGCCAGGGCCCGGTGGGGGCGACGCGATCAGCTCGGTCCGCTTGTTCGCCGAGCTGGACGAGGAGGAGGCCGACGAGGAGGCCGAGGAGCTGCCGACCGTCCCCGCGGCCGCCGCTCCCCGGCCCCCCGCCCCCGAGCGGGAGGACGAGTTCGAGGAGGAGGCCGAGGCTCCCGCCGCCGCGGAGGAGGAGACCCGGCCGGCCCCCGCCCCCTCCGCCCACCCCGTGCGCTCCTGACCCTGGTCTCCCTGCGCCTCGCCTCCGACCCCACCGTCGGACCGCCCGTCGGACCGCCCGTCGGACCACCCGCCTGCCCCCGCCTGACTGCCCGTTGGACTGCCTGTGAAGCTCACCGTGACCACCGCCGCCCCCCAGGGGCGGCACACGGACCACCTGCTCGACCTGCCGGGCGACGCCACCGTCGGCGAGCTCGCCGCCGCGCTGGCCACCCCTCGCCTCTATCTCGGCGAACGGCCGCTCGACTCGGGCACGCCGCTCGGCGCCTGCGGCGTCCGCGACGGCGCGCTGCTCGGCCTCGGCGCCCCCGCCCCGCCGACCGATGACGCCGCCCGCGCCTGGCGCCCCCCGGCCTCCGACCCGGTGCTGCTCGAACTGCGGCACGTCTCAGGGCCGAACGCAGGACAGGTGTGGCTGCTCGGCCCCGGCAGCTACGAGGTCGGCACCGACCGCCGCTGCGCGATACGCCTGGCGGGGCCCGACCCCGACGACCCCGGCCCGGCCGTGGAGGCGGCCGAGGAGACCGGAACGCCCGCATCCGGCACCTGGATCACGGTGCACACGGACGGCTCGGCCAGCTTCCGGCTGCCCGATGACGCCGACGGGCGGTGGTGCGGCCTGCGCAGCCTCACCCCACCCCCGCCGGTGGACCCCGAGACCGGCACGCCGCTCACCGACGAGGAGCCCGCGGGCCCCAGGGACGGCGGCCCTGGCGGGCACAGCGCGGAGCCGCCCCCCGCGGGCGAGGACGGGCAGCCGATGCGCCCGCCGCTGCCACCGCCAGGGCACAGGCCGCCGCCCGACGACGGCTCGCGGCACTGGCCGGAGTTCGCCGACCTGGCCCTTGGCGACCATCTGCTGCGGCTCGGGCCCCGTTTCGAGGCGGACGCCGCCGTCAAGCCGTCGGGCGACGGGCACACCCTGGAGTACAGCCGCCCGCCGCGCATCCTGCCGCACCTGGACGCCGAGAACCTCAATCTCCCAGGCCCCCCGGGACCCCCGGGCCCCCGCCCTTTCCCGTTCCTCCTGATGATCTCGCCGATGGTCATGGGCCTGGCCATGATCACGCTCTTCCGCTCCTTCTACTTCCTCATCCTCATCGCCTTCACCCCGATCATGGCCGTGGCCAACTGGCTGATGGGCCGCCGCGGCAACCGCAAGCGGCACGAGGAGCAGCTGCGCCGCTTCCGGCTGCGCCGAGCCGCCCTGGAGCGGGAGATGCGCCGCGCCACCGTGGACGAGCGCCACCAGCGCAACACCGCGTCCCCCGATCCCGCGGCCGCGCTGCTCACCGCCACGGGCCCTGGCCACCAGCTGTGGGAACGCCGCCGCCACCACGGCGACTACCTGACCCTGCGCCTCGGCACGGTGACCCGCGCCTCGCTCAAGCGCATCACCGACCAGGCGCGGGAGAGCAACCACCGCACCGTCCACTGGCGGCTCGCCGACGTGCCCATCGGCGTCGAGCTGCCCATGCTCGGCGTGATCGGCCTCACCGGCACCGACAGGACCACGCGCGCCGTGGCCCGTTGGGCCGTCGCCCAGTCCGCCGTCCTGCACAGCCCCCGCGACCTGCGCGTCGTCATCCTCACCGACGAGGAGCACATCGCCGAGTGGGCGTGGACGCGCTGGCTGACCCATCTGCGCCCCACCCGCCCCGGCGCCGCGGGCGCACCGCTGGTCGCCCTCGGCACCGACCCCGAATCCACCGCGAAGCGGGTCAGCGAGCTGTACGCGGACGTCCAGGCGCGGGCCGCCGTCGCCGGGCAGAACACGGGGAACGCCGCAGCCCCCGGCGAGCCCGACATCCTAGTGATCATGGACGGCGCCTACCGGCTGCGCGACGTGCCCGGCGTGGTCAGCGTCCTGGCCCAGGGACCGCCGATGCGGATCTACAGCCTGTGCCTCGACGAGCGCGAGCACCTGCTGCCCGAGGAGTGCAACGCCGTCGTCACCGCCACCGGGAACCGGCTGACGCTGCGCGTCTCGGGCGCCCCCACGGTCTCCGGCATCCGCGCCGACCAGGTGGGCCCCGCGTGGTGCGAGCAGGCCGCCCGCGCCCTGGCCCCGCTGCGGGATGTCACCGTGGAGTCCGACGCCGGGATGCCCGCCGAGGTGCGGCTGCTGCCGCTGCTCGGCCAGGAGCCCCCCGACCCCGCGGCCCTGGTGCGCCGCTGGGAGCGGCAGCCCGCGAGCACCGCGTTCCCCGTGGGCACGGGCTACGAGGGCACCGCCGTGCTCGACCTGGTGGCCGACGGGCCGCACGGCCTGATCGGCGGCACCACGGGATCGGGCAAGTCCGAGCTGCTCCAGACCATCATCGCCTCGCTCGCGGCGGTGAACAGGCCGGACGAGCTGACGTTCGTCCTCATCGACTACAAGGGCGGCAGCGCGTTCCGCGAGTGCGCCGAACTCCCCCACACCCTGGGGATGATCACCGACCTGGACGGCCATCTGGTGCAGCGCGCCCTGGCGTCGCTGGACGCCGAGCTGCGCCGCCGCGAGCAGCTGCTGGCCGACGTCGGGGTCAAGGACCACCGCGAGTACCGGGCCAAGCGCGCCCGGGAGCCCGAGCTGCCGCCGCTGCCCCGGCTGATGCTGGTCATCGACGAGTTCGCCACCCTGGTCCGCGAGCTGGTGGAGTTCGTGCCGGGGCTGATCAGCCTGGCGCAGCGCGGCCGTTCGCTCGGCCTGCACCTGCTGCTCGCCACGCAGCGGCCCGCGGGCGCCGTCTCCAACGAGATCCGCGCCAACACCAACCTCCGCGTCGCGCTCCGGGTCACCGACCGCACCGAGAGCATGGACATCATCAACGCGCCCACCGCCGCGGCGATCTCGGCCTCGACCCCGGGCCGGGCCATGGTCAGGCGGGGCGACGGGCCGCCCATGCCGTTCCAGACCGCCTGGGTCGGCGCCGAACGCCCCGCCGACGACGGGAACGCGCCCGCCGCCCAGCTGGCGCCCCGCACGGTGCGCGGCGCCGAGCTGAGCCTGGAACGGCTCGGCCACCCGCTGCCGCCGCCCCGGGTCCTCCACGAGGGCGCCAAGCCGGACGCGGAGGCGGAGGCGGCCGAGGGGGAGAACGAAGGCGGGGAAGGGGACGAGGCGGCGACCGATCCGCCCACGGACCTGACCGCGCTGGTCAACGCCGTACGGGCGGCGGTCTCCGCCCTCGAGGACTTCACGCCGCAGCCGCGCCCCTGGCTGCCGCCGCTGCCCGAGGCGATACCGCTGGCGGCCCCGGACGGCGACCCGCGCCCCGGCGCCCTGAGGCTCGAGCCGGTGCCGTATGTCTACTTCGACCTGCCGAGCCGCCAGGACCAGCGGCTCGGGCACGTCGTCTTCGAGTCGTTCGGCCACCTCTATGTGATCGGCGCGCCGCGCTCGGGCCGCACGCAGACGCTGCGCACCATCGCGGGCTCGGCCGCCCTGCATGTGACGACCGACCAGCTGCACATCTATGGCATCGACGCGGCCGGGGGCGGCCTTTCGGCCCTCGAGGCGCTGCCGCACTGCGGCGCGGTGGTGCACCGGCACGACGGGGAGCGGCTGGCCCGGCTGGTGCGGCGGCTGCTGGCGGAGCTGACCGACCGCCAGGCGCTGCTCGCCCGGCACGACGTCAACTCCCTGACGGAGCTGCGGGCCAAGCTGCCCAGGCCGGAACGCCCCGCGCACCTGCTGCTGTTGATCGACGGCTGGGACGCCCTGGTGTCCATGATGGAGAAGCGGGACGGCGGGCGGAGCATCGACGACCTGCTGCGGCTGCTGCGGGAGGGCGTCACGGCGGGCATGCATGTGATCGCCACGTCCGAGCGGATGCTGCTGGGCGGCCGTGCCGGGCAGCACAACGACCGGCGGATCCTGCTGCGCCAGACGGACCGGATGGACTTCGCCGTCGTCGGCGTCAACCGCAGGGTCGTGCCGGAGAACGTGCCACCGGGCCGCGGCTGGTCCACGCCCGGCGGCGTGGAGGGGCAGATCCTCACGCTGCCGCTGTCCGCGCTGGCCAAGGGCGGGGACCAGGCGGACGCGCTGCGCGCCATCGGGCGGCAGACGACGGCCAGGGACGGCGGGGTGGCGGACGAGGCGCGGCCGTTCACCGTGGCCCCGCTGCCCGAGGTCATCGGCTTCCAGGAGGCCGCGGACCGGATCGCCGACGAGCGGCGCAGGCCGCTGTGGGCGCTGCTCGGCGTCGGCGGCGACGACGGCGACGTGCTCGGCTACGACTTCGCCGACGGCGCGGGCTCGTTCCTGGTCGCCGGGCCGCCGCACAGCGGGCGGTCGACGGCGCTCGCGGCGATGTCCGTCTCGCTGGTGATGGGCGGCACCTCGCTCGTGGTGGTCACCCCGAGGGATTCGCCGCTGCGGCGGCTGTCCGCGCACGGCCTGGCCCAGGTGATCGACGATCCCGAGCCCAGCGCGGCGGCGCTGGAGGAGGCGCTTGCGGCCGTGGGCGACAAGCCCGCGGTGGTGGTCGTGGACGACGCCGAGCTGCTGGTCAACAGCAGGCTCGACCCGCAGCTGCGCAAGGTCGGCTCGGCCGGGCGCGACCGGGGCCTCGGGTTGCTGCTCGCCGGGCCCGCGGACGGTATGACCACGATGGGCTGGATCGGCGTCGCGCGCCGCGGGCGGCGCGGGCTGCTGCTGGGGCCGAAGAACCTCAACGAGGGCGAGCTGATCGGCGCCCGGCTGATGCCGGAGCACCTGCGCCCGGCCACCACCCCGGGCCGGGCCTGGACCGCGGACGCCTCGGGTCGTCTCCTCGCCGTCCAGGTGCCGCTGACCGTGCTCACCTGACTCCCCGCCGCGCGGGGCGCGGCCGGAGGGCCCGGGTGCCGGATCTCTCCGGCTCCCGGGCCCCTCGGCGTCCCGCGCGGTCAGCCGGGTGTGATCTGGGTGCGGTCCTCGTTCCAGGTGACGGGCGCGCCGTTCAGGTTGTGCTCGTCGTCCCACTCCGGCACGGGGGGCTTGTCGGCGGTCACCTCGTCGGGTTCCAGCTCGAGGCCGCCCTCGCCGTCGATGGCGGAGAGGGTGACGGCGAACAGCTCCGCGTCGTTGTTCTCGAAAGCGGTCTTGATGTCGGTGAACAGATTGGCCCAGCCCTGGATGCCGCTGGCGGCCATCTGCATGGACTTGCTGAACTCCTCGTAGGCGGTCTTCAGCGCCGGGCTCGCCTGCTCCAGGTACAGGCCCTCGTCGAGCAGGGTGCCGACCGTGCCCATGAGGTCGTAGATCTCGGGCACGATGATGTTGCACTGCGTGCTGAGCTTGCCCGCGGTGTCCACTATGCCCTGGTAGTCGGCTGCGATGTCTGGCATGACGGCCTCACTTCGGGTTGCGGATGGCCTCGGCGTACTGCTCGTCGAAGCTGATCATGCCCTCCTTGATGTCCCTGAACTGGTTGGCGAAGCTCTCGATCGCATTGCAGAGGTCGATGAGGTTGCCGTGGAGGATGAGGTACTGGTCGTTGATCGCCGACTCGGTCTGGGGGAGGATGAGGTCCCGGCCCAGGGATTCGTCGATCGCCGTCTTGGCGGCTTCGACCGCCGGCTGGATGACCTCCGTCCTTGAGGTGTTCATCGCCGAGATCGCCGCGTCGACTTCCTCGTGGGTGATGCTGACGTTGGGCATGAGAGTTCACTCCTGTGGTGATGGGTTCATGGTGCGGCGCGGGCGCGATGGCGGGGGTGCGGCGGATCAGTCGTCTTCCTCCGTCTCCACCTCCCTCCAGACCTCGTCCTCCTCGTCGGAACGGACGAACTCCTTGACCTCGACCTCCTCGTCGCCGTCCTCGTCCCAGCTGGTGCTGGTCTCCGTCCGGGTCTGGCCGTCGTCGGAGACCTCCACCTCGACCGTGGACTTGCTGCCGTCAGGGCCGATGGTGGTCACCGTGTAGTCGCGGGTGTCGACGGAGTTGTCCGGGTTGTCGGGGTCGCTTGGCCTTGGCGGTCCGTCGTAATCGACGGTGGTGGTGACGGTCTCGCCGTTGGGCGTCGTGACGGTGCTCTTCTCCTGGAGGATGTTGTAGTCCTCGTCGTACCGCACCCAGAACTCGATGCTGCCGTCGCCGTCGGTGATCTTCATGTGGCTCGGCGGGTGCTCCGGCGGCTCGGGCGGCCGCTCACCCGGCTGCACGGGACGGTCGCCGTAGTCGTCCTCCCACGTCTTGCACCAGTCGGGGGCGTCCTCGGCGCTACAGACCTCCCAGATGTTCGCGTCCGGGTGCTCTTCGAAGTACTCGGCGGCCCCGATCTCCTCGATGTAGTTGTTCCATGCCTCGTTCCCCCGCTCCCAGTCCTCGACCGCCTCGCGCTTCGCGAGCCAGTCGTCGAAGATCATCTGGCCCGCCATGGTCGTGTACTGCCCCGCGATCATGGCGTCCTGCTGGAGCAGCGCGTCGGCGACGCCGCCGAACATGTCGCCGAAGCTCTCAAGCTTGTCCTTGCCCTCGTCGATCCGCGTCTTCGACTTCCCGTAGAACAGCTGGAACTGGTAGGAGAGCTGGTAGTTGCCGAAGATCGACTGGTTGGAGGTGGCGGTGCCTTCGCCGATCTCGGCCCACGCGCCGGAGCCACCCGCGCTGTCGGCCCGCTCGGCCAAGCCGTGCAGCCCCCGCCGCATGGCGTAGAGCTTGTCGTAGTCCATGGCGAAGTCGGGCATCGCGGCTCCTTCCCTGCCGGTTGCGTTCGCGGCCCCGCGGGGCGCGCCCTCATCCCCTCCACGCACCAGCCGGGCGGAAGGTTCATCACGTCGCGCGGATCGGGTGAACCCCCCGCCCTTCTGGTGCGTAGAGAGGGCGAGGGGCCGCCCGCAGCTGGCCGCGGGCGGCCCGTCGCAGCGCCGTTGATGTGCGAAGGCGAAGAACGCGAGCACGTCGTGCGGTGGTCGCCGTGGCGTCGTGCCGCCGAGAGAAGGGAAGCCGGTCATGCCTCGTCCGCCGGACTGGAGCGCGCTCGGCCTCGACGGCGACCCGACTCCGGGAGACCCCGACCGGATCGAGGAACTCCTCGAAGCCCAGCGGCAGATCGTCGAACTGGCCTCCGAGATCGACCGCGACCTCGACGAGCTGATGAAGGAGAACAGCCAGTACTTCATCGGGGAGACCGCCGACGCCCTGCGCGACAAGATGGACAAGCGCGTCCGCAACTTCGTCCAGGACTTCCATCAAGCCCACAGCGACGTCCACGACGCCCTGAGCGCCTATCGCCTGGTCATGATCGACCAGCAGGAGATCGCCGACAACGCCTTGAGCGCCGCCGAGGGCCTGGACGAGGACGACCCCGACGTCGAGACCTACCGGACGCTCGCCCGCAACGCGGGGGACGCCCTCGATGAGGCCGCCGCCACCGCCGCCAGCGCCGTCGCCACCGCCAACTCCAGCATCTCCTCGATGATCGACCCCTGCGAGGAGTTCTGGAAGTTCCTCACCTACTTCGTGATCGGCCTCATTCTTCCCGCCATCATCTTCGGCGGCCCCGCCGCCCTGCTCCTGATCGCCCTCAGCGGCGTCCTCCTGGTCAAGAGCATCATGGACTTCGCCTCGGGCCGGGGCAGTATCACCGACCTCCTGCTGGCCATCCTCGGCATGATCATCCCCACCACCCGGGGCATCAACATCGGCGGCATCATCCGCGGCGCCAACACCCGCATCACCGGCGCCTGGACGAAGAGCGGAGGGAGCGTCACCCAGCTGCTCCGCAACGTCAGCGACGCCTCCTGGACGGGTATCAGGAACCTCGTCGTCGTCACCGTCCCGAAGATCTTCAACACCATCAAGAGCGGCCATGTCCACGCCCGCACCGGCGGCGCCTGGGCCGACAACCCCATCTTCATCGCCATGGGCGGCAAGAACGGCTTCGCCGGATACTTCGCCGCCCACTTCACCGGGCGCGGCGCGCTGGCCCTCTTCCTCCCCGTCAACGTCACCGAGATGGGCAGCGGCATCGGCAACGCCTTCCGCATCAGCCTGTGGAACCGCGGCATCCTCGGCCAGTACCGCACCGGCGCCTACATCCACGGCACCCAGCTCATCGACATCCGCACCATCAGCGGCTTCGACGACATGGGCCGCCCCCAGGTCAACGTCGCCCTCTGGGCCCGCTACCAACCCGGCCAGGGCCACTACGCCCAGTTCTTCGGCGGCATGCACTTCTGGAGCGACGTCTCCAAGGCCCCCGTCATCACCCTCGGCGTCGACGGCCTCCGCCTGCACAACACCCCCTTCACCACCACCCCCGCCACCGGCAGCCCCGTCACCTCACCCCACTCCTCCGTCACCGACCTGTCCCTCACCCGGCCCACCACTCCCACCAGCTTCGTCGGCGCCGACAACGCCTTCCGCCCGGCCTTCACCCCCGACCCCGCCGGCGGCTCCCTCGCCGACCTCCGCCCCAGCCAGCCCCTCTCCCTCCACTTCGCCGACCAGGGCAGGTCGATGGGGGTGCCCAACCCCGCGCACGCCTTCACCCCCGACGGCCTCACCCACCTCACCACCCCCACCGCGGCGCCCGTCCACGTCGCCACCCCCACGGCCACACCCACGGCCACACCCACGGCCACGCCCGTACCCACGGCCCCCCCGACGCCCACTCCCACGCCCGCACCCACTCAGGCCACCCACTCCTTCGTCGGCAACGCCACCGGTACCGCCGGCGGCGACGCCATCGTGGACCTCAGCCAGGGCGCGTTCTCCCCCGTCCGCTCGGATACCGGCGCCAACGCCTCCGGCATCTCGCCCACGGGGACCAGCGCCACCCACCTGCCCGGGATCACCACCGCGGACATGCCCGTCCTCGGCGACACCGTCGCCGTCCCGCACACCGTCGGCGTCCCCCACACCGAGCTCAGTCCCCTGCACGCCAACGCCACCCCCGTCGCCACCCACCTCACCACCACCCCCGCCGCCGTCAACCGCCTCCCCCCGGGCGAGGCGGTCCTCGACGTCGACATCACCGCCGCGCCCTCGCTCCGCAGCCACTTCGCCGACCAGGGACTCGCCCTCAGCCCCCCCGACGTCGCCCAGACCGGCGCCGCCGCACGCCACTTCGGCGACCTCAACCCCCTCGCCCCCGTCGGCACAGGGCCTGGCGCCCTCGCCCGCGCCGACGACACCCCCCTTGCCAACCCCGCTCCCTTCGATGTCGGCCCGGCGAGCCACCTCGACGTCAACGCCGCAGACGGGCTCGACACCATCGCGGGAGAGGTGGCCTCCGCGCTCCCGGTGACGCCGCTTCCGCTGGCGGCGGGCGGACTCACCCCGCCCGCACAGGCCGTCGCCCCAGCCGCGGTCGCCACCCCGGCCTTCGGCGGCCCCCCGCCGGTCGCCCTCAGCTCGCTGGCCAACCGGCCCGGCGTCATCGCCGACGGCGTCGCCGCCCCCGTTCCGCCCCCCGCGTCCCATGTCGCGGACGGCGCCAGGGCCGAGTTCGACATCGCCCCGCCGCCGCTGCGGGAGGCGGACCGCGCCCCCCACTCGGGCGTGGTCCCGGTGGAGGGCATCACCCCCGTCGCGCAGAGCAGCACGCCCCCGCCGCCCCTCCCCACGGCCCAGCAGGGCGCCGTGCCACTGGCGGCCGTGCCGCAGGCGGTGAACGGGCGCCCCGGCGCGTTCACCACGCGCACCGTGGAGATCGGCGACGGGCCGTTGACCGGCTTCCGCGTGGTGGATCCGGGCGACGGCGTGCCGAGGCTGCTGGACGGATACGGCCGGGTCGTGGACGGGGCGACCGTCACCGTGCTGGACTCCGGCGAGTACCTGGTGCGGCGGGGAGAGGCCGTTCACCTGGTCACGGGCGACGGCCTGTCCGCGTACACGGTGGTGCGGCTCTCGGGGCGGGGCGACGAGCCGGATCTGTTCGCGCTGGTCCGCCCCGACGGGCAGTTCTACCCCTTCCCGCGCGACGCGGACCTGGGACGGCTCTCCGACCGGGTGGTGCGCCACGTCGGGGCCGACGGCGACGCGGCCCTGGTGTCCGTCTTCGGCCCGGGGCAGCGGTTCGCCACCTACGATCCCGCCACGGGGCAGTTCCGTTCCGAGGGCCCCGCCGCGGCGCCCCTCGACAAGGTGGACGCGGACGAGTTCGTGAAGCTCGACCACGTCGACCGGGTCGAGGTGGGCCGCCAACTGCTGGGCGACGCCGGGCGGTCCGACGTCCCGCTCCCCGCCGTCGGCACCGACCTCACCGTTCTGATGGTCCCCCAGATCCGCTACACCATCGAGACGGCCCACGTCCGCCCCGGGAGCTCCGGCTCCGACGGCTCGGGTGTCTCGGACGGCTCGGGCCCGGTCCGCCACGGCATGGCCGACAGCGATGTCGAGCTGACCGAACTGCCACGCCCCGTCAGGCTGTTCGGTCCCAACGACCGCCCCACCGGCACCACCCTCACCCTCCCGCCCGGCGGCGGCGCCCCCACCCTCACCCGCGACGGCCACCCCGTCGCCGCCGACCACATCCGCGTCACCGACCGCTCCATCGCCATCCGCATCGGAACCACCACCACGTTCCACAGCCACGACGGCCACCACATCGCCGACCTCCACATCCACCACACCGGCCCCCTCAGCGGCCACGCCGTCATCGCCGAAGCGGGCCAACCACCGCGCCTGATCCGCCTCGACGGCCAACCCGCCGACACCCTCACCACCGCCCCGTTCGGCGACCACCGCTGGCGCGTCGACAGCCTCGGCACCCCTGTCACCGTCCTGGACGACACCGGCGTCCCCACCCACGACATCGCCCGCCTCGCCGGTCCGGGCAACGGCCGCCACGCCCCACACGACGAATACCTCCTCACCCCCCTCACCGGCGACCGCGCCCCCACCGTTCACCAGGGCGACGGCACCCCCCTCCCCCACCGCGTCCAACCCCTCGGCGACGAATTCCTCGCCATCCACCGCACCAACACCACCACCCACACCACCGTCACCGACCTCCACGACACCCTCGGCTCCCACCACGCCACCCTCCACCGCCTCCCCGGCACGGAGCACCACGAACTCGCCCTCACCGGCAACGACCCACCCCGCGTCATCGGCCCCGAGGGCGACACCGTCCCCGGCTCCCGCGTCACCCCCCTCCCCGACGACGCCGGATGGCTCATCCACCGCCCCGACCACACCGCCCTCATCGCCGTCCCCGCCGAGGGACGCCCCGGTGGCGCCCTGGTCATCCGCGACGGCTCGGGCGGCGGGGTCACCTTTGTCCCCCTCGGCGACCGCGGCGCCTTCGTCCGCATCGGCGACAACACCCCCCACATCGTGGACGACACCGGCCACTTCCACCCCACCGTCACCCTGCGCGACGACCAAGGACGCGCCTCCGACCTGTTCCTCGCCCCGCCGACCGGCCGCGCGGACACCCCCGCCGTCTTCGGCGGCGACGGCAGCCTCCACAGCGATGACGTCCACTCGACGTTCGGCGGCGACCGCGTCGTGGTGCACACCTCCGGCGCGTACGACGTCCACGGCCCCGACGGCGTTCTGCTGGACTCCAGCACCCGGCACCCGGGCGGCCCGCTGGGCGCGGGCAACCACCTGGAGATCGCGGACGACGGGACGGCCCGCGTGGTCCGCCCCGACGGGACCCCCGTGCCCAACGCCAGGGCCGACCTGCTCGCCGACGGCGGCTACCTCGTCAACACCCCCGGCCAGCGCCCTGGCGTGGTCGACGCCCGGGGCATCCACACCCACGACGCGGTGTGGCTCCACCAGCGCGACATCCCGTACGGCTGGGCCGCCCTGCCGCTGCGCGGGGACGACCCCTTCGCGCTGACCCCGGACGGCGCCCCATGGCGGGCCTTCACGTTGGACGCCGACGCGGCCGGGATCACTGGCCGCTTGGCGGACACCTACGCCACCGTCGTCTTCGACCGGGCGGGCACCTACCTGGGGTTCCGGCTCATCATGACCGAGGGGCGGCTCGCCGACCACGAGATCCACTTCTCGCTCGCGACCGCCCAGGCGGGCGACATGGGCTTCCGGGTCGTCACCGCGGACGGGCAGGTGGTGAACGGCGCCGGGGTGAGGCGCCTGGCTCTCGGTCCTGGGCCCCACGACGCCGGGATCCTGGTGACCATCCCGGGGCGTGACCCCGCGGTCATCGACAGCGGCTTCGGGAACTACCTCTACGACGCCGCCGTGCTGCCACCCCTGCCCGGCCGGGACACCGGCAGCATCGCCATCTGGCCGACGAACGGCTCCGGCCCGGGGGCGCTCTTCGACGACTTCGGGCGCGTGCCCGGCCCGGACGTCGCGGTGCGCGACGGGCTGCTCGCCGTCACCTACGGCCCCGAGGTGACCGTGCTGTACCGCCTTGACGGGACATGGGAATCCACCGTGCGGTCAGGGGAGGGGCATGGCTCGTTCAGCGGATACAGGATCGAGCTGACCGAGCTCCCCGACGGCACCGTGACGGCCCAGGTCATCCACACCCAGACCGGCGCTCCGGTGGCGGACGTGACCCTCAGGCCGTTCGGCGAGGACATGACCGTGGTCGACGCGCCGGGAGTCGGAAGCGCTCTGGTGGGCCCTGGCGCGCACCACTCCCACATCGTGGCGCAGGTGCCGGGGGCGCCGGACCGCCTGGTCGCCGTGCCGGTCGGCACGGACCGCACGGGCCCGAGCGACGGCTTCTGGATGGACGGCGCGGCCCTGCGCGTGGAGGGCTTCCCCGACGCCGTCTTCCGCACGGCGGACGGCACCTTCCTCGGCTATGCGCACCGCATCGCTGAGGGGCCGCTCGGCGGCAACGTCCTCGCCTTCCCCGACGGCGGCACGCCCTTCGTGGTCCGCCCCGACGGGACCCCGCTCCCCGACGCCACCGTGCGCCCGCTGGACAACGACCAGTTCCTGGTCGAGGTGCCGGGCGGCGGCCATGTGCTCCTCAACAGGGGGGCGTTCAGCGACTACGACGTCGTGCCGCTGCCAGGGCGCGACGGGAACGCCACGAACGAGCTGGCGCTGCTGCCCATCGACGAGGCCCAGCACGCCCCGGTCGTGGTCCGCACCGACCGCCCGGCGACGGAAGGCGCCGTGGCCCCGGCGCCCTATGTCACGGTGCGCACCAGCTCCGAAACGGTCGAAGGCGCGGACGGCGCAACCACCGTACGTACGCTGGAGATCACCACGGGTCCCCTGGCCGGCCTCCGCGTCGTCGACTCGGGCGACGGCGCGCCGAGGCTGCTTGGCCCCGGCGATCACCCCGTGCCCGGGGCGACCGTGACCCCGCTGGACCTCGATTGGTACCTGGTGCGGTCGGCGGACGGCTCCTACGCGATCACCCAGAGCGCGCTGACGCCGATGGAGACGATACAGACGCTGAGCGGCGCGTTGTCCCGTTACTCCGTGATCCTGCCTCAGGGCGGCGGCCTGCCGCAGGTGGCGGACGCGATCGGCTTCGCTGTCCAGGGCGCACGCGTCGAACGTCTGGCCGCAGACATGTTCCTGGTCGAGGTGGACGACATCGGACGCCAGGTCGTGAACGGCACGGGAGCGCACACCCACGACGCGGTGCGGCTGCCACACCCCGACGGCACGCCAGGCGACATCGTCGTGGCCCGCCCGCTGGACCAGACAGGCCAGCCCACCGTCCACCAGGGCGGCCGGGACATCTCGGACGACGCGTGGATCGACGACGACACGATCACCGTCTACTCGGGCCCCCACACCACCGAGCACAGCCTCGACGGGGCCTTCCTCAACCGCGTCA
Organism: Streptomyces sp. PT12; assembly: GCF_003311645.1. Lineage (GTDB taxonomy): Bacteria > Actinomycetota > Actinomycetes > Streptomycetales > Streptomycetaceae > Streptomyces. Next base: position 131,749 of record NZ_QEST01000080.1, read on the forward strand.
CCGAGCTCACCGGAGGACCGCTCGACGACCTCCAGATCCTGGACACCGGACCCGCCACCCCCCTCCGCCTGGTCGACACCGAGGAAAACCCCATCCCCGGCTCCACCGTCACCCCCCTCACCACCGGCGAACGCCTCATCTCCCACGACGACACCCGCTACCTGGCCGACGAACACGGCGTCGTCACCCACCGCGCCACCCTCCTCACCGGCAGGGACGGGCACCCCGACATCCTCGCGCTCTCCGGCCCCGACGGCCAGCTCTACCCGCTCCCCCGCGCACTCGACGGCACCGTCCTCGACAACCACGTCATCCGCCGCATCGACGCCACCGCCACCCCCACACCCGCCAACCCCACCCCCCGACCGGAACACCACCTCACCCTCTACACCCCCGACCACCGCGCCATCATCTACGACGCCCGCACCGGCCACTTCACCTCCGACACCCCCGCCATCCCCGGGCTCCAGGGCGTCGGCCCCGACGAATACCGCCTCCTCACCCCCCACGACCAGGCCACCATCCGCCACCAACTCGCGGAATCCACCACCAGGACCGGACCCACAGCACCCGCCCCGGGCTCCACCGACCGCACGGTGTTCATGGCGTTCACCCCCCGCGGCCCTGAGCCCGTCCAGGGCGCTCCGGTGCCGGGGCCGAGCGCGCAGCAAACCGGCTCGTTCGACATCCCGGTCGAGGAGGGCGCCGAGCTGCGCCTCGCCTTCGCCCCGGACACGGGCCGCGTCACCGCCGCCGACGCCGTCACGCCGGACGGCGGGCCGCGGCTCGGCGTGACGCTCGAGTCGCAAGGCAACGTCGACATCGTGCGCGTCACCCGGGGCGAGGCGACCGTCAGGACCGAGCGGTGGATCGCCCTCGTCGACAGCGCGAACGTCCCCCGGGTCCATCTCCGCCTGGTGGACGGCCAGGTGACGGCCTACCGGCCGGGTCCCGACGGCTCACTGACCCGGTTGAACGACGGGATCACCAGGCTCGGGGACGGCTCAGGCACCCGAGTGCTCCTGCCCGAGGACCGCTTCATCCTGGATGACGCGGGGGTCAGGACGCACGACGTGGTGGAGCTCCAGGCCACGGGCGGCACCCGGGTCAGGGACTTCGTCGACATCCCGATCCGCGACGGCGGCCAGCCCCAGGTGCGCGACCTCACGGGCGAGCCGCGGGGCTTCACCCCGGAGGTCACGGGGCAGACGATCACCGTGCCGCGCGGCGCCGTGACCACCGTCTACGACCGGGCGACCGGCGTCTGGCAGCGGGAGATCCGCGCCTTCGGCGCCGGGCCCCTGGCGGGCCACGACATCCGCGTGCCCAACACGGCGCTCGGCGATCAGGCCCGGCCGACCCTGATCGAGCGGAACACCGGAGCTGAGGTGCCGCACTCCTCGGTCGACCTGCGCCGCAACGCGGACACCGGGGCCATCGAAGGGGAGATCCGGATCGTCCGGGGCCACAGCACCGCGTTCCACGACGTCGCGAACGGCGACGCGCTCCGTCAGGTGCACCGCCTCGGCGGGGACGCGGAGTTCGACGGCGCCGACCTGGTCGTCCCCGCCCGGGGCGGTGACGACCCCAGCCTGTTGCGGGGCGGTGAGCCGGTGCCGGGCAGCCGGGTCATCGCGATCCCGGACGAGGGCTTCCTGGTGCGGGTCGGGGACCGGCAGGCGCTGCTCGACCTCACGGGCGGGCCCCACCCCGGAGCCGCCGAGGCCGCGCTGCCCGACGGCACCACGGGCCTGGTCCTGCGCTCCCCACGGGGGGACGGGCATCATGCGTTCTTCGACGCCCAAGGCCAACGGGCCGAGGCCACGTTCACCGAGGACGGCGGCACCCGGCACGTCACCCTCACCTGGGGCGACAACGGGACGCTCACCTACCGCTTCACGGGCGACCCCGGCGGCCACGCCACCCAACTGACCCACGAGACCTACCGGGTGACCGGCGGCCCGTTCGCGGGCCGGGACCTGGAGGTGACGCACGCGGACAACACCTCCACCGCCGTGATCCGCGCCACGGGGCGCGCCGATCTGCCCGCCGTGGAACAGCGGTGGGCGGGCTTCCACGGCTACCGGATCCCCGAGGGGAACGGCCCGCACCACGCGGTGATCACCTCCACGGGCGGCTTCAGCCACCGGGCCACCCCGCTGGTCACGCGCGGCGGCGAGACCGACGCGTTCGTCCACCTGCCCCCCGCGGGCACCGAGGGCGGCCCGGTGCTGCGCACGGTGGACGGCACCGGCCACCAGGCGGCGGCGTTCACCCACGACAGGACCGGCTACTCGCTCACCGACGCGGCCGGGATCACCCGGAAGAACGGGACCGACGGGCGGTTCATCGAGGAGCGCTTCACCATCGTCGGCGGGTCAGTGCACAACCATGTGCTGCGCCTCCCCGACGACCTGGGACAGGCCACGATCACCTCGCCCGGCCCCGGGAGGGCGCACCCGGTGAAGGTCGCGGTCCAGCACGACAACACGCTGCGGGTCCACTGGAACACCAAACACGTCCTCGTCGATCCGGCCACCCGCACCACCACCCACGACGTGGCGCCCCTCACCAGGGAAGGCCCCGACGGGACGCAGACCGTCGAGGGATACGCGCTCACCGACCTCGTCGCCCACCATGCCCCTCCCACCTACCGCACGGCATACGGCGACCCCATCCCCGACGGCGGCACCAGGCCGGGGGAGGACTTCGCCATCCAACGGGACGGGGTGACCGAGTACTTCGACCGCGACACGGGCGTGCACCGCTTCAGCGAGAGGCGGCTGCCGAACGACGGAAGCGGCGTGGGTGGCACCGCCGTGCGCATCCACGAGACGGTGCACAACGGCCAGTACCACCGAGCCTACGACCTGCTGGACGACCACAGGGCGGTCGTGCCCGACCGCGTGGTGACGGGCCGCCAGGAGGTGCCGACGGGCGTGGACCCGGGCACCGGCTTCCGGGCGCGCAGCGCGGACGGCTCCCAGACCTGGGCGTTCCGCGCCGACGGCACGCCGGACTTCCACATCGGCCCCCGCGACCCCGACAGCGGGCTGCGGACCGCCACCAAGCACACCCCGGACGGGACCACGACGTTCCAGGTGCGGGAGCTGGGCGACCGCGTCGGTCAGCGCTTCGCCGACGTCACCACAGGGAACGTGCGGGACCGGGACCTCAACCCGATCCCCGGCCACCGGCTCGTGGCGGAAGAGGGGAACCGCTTCCGCTACACGGGCCACGCCACCGGCCTCAGGGACGGCGAGTACAAGGTCTACGGCGAGGACGGGCGCCTGATCGAGCAGCGGATCAACATCATCGCCAAGGGGCGGCGCCTCGTCGACCACTTCTACAAGGCCGTCTACGAGCACGACGCCGCCGGGAAGATCACCGGCGGCACCTGGGAGCGCTGGCGGCCCAACCCCGAGGCGGCGCGATGGACCGAAGGCAACGGAGAGCGCCCGCCCGCCTCCATCGGGCCGCCGACGGCCGCACCCTGGCTCGACCGCGGCTGGGTCGAGGTCAAGGGCGCTGACCAGGGTCATGTCTCGCTGGTCACCTTCAACAGCGACGGACTGCGCCACCTCGTCTTCGAGCGCCGCCCGCTGGCCGACGGCGCCACCCTGGACGCGCACACCCCCGGCACCGTCACCGACTTCGCCGTCCGCTGGCATGGCACGCCGACGGGCTTTCTGAGCCAGCGCCAGCGCTGGCAGCTGCTCGACGCGGGGGGCAACGCCGCGGGGAACGGCATCCGGATCTGGGGCACAAGTCGCAGGACCTTCTTCGACTACGGCGAGCAGATCCACGTCTCGCGCTCCCTCACGGGCCCCGTCCACCACTACCGGGAGACCCCGGACGGCGGCTATGTGCTGGCCACGCGCGAGGCGTCGTCCTCCTCCCTCTTCTCCTTCCGCACCGGCCAGGGGGGCAACTGGCACCGCTACGGCGCCGACTTCTCCGTCCAGGCCAACGGCGAGCGCCGCTGGTACACGGGGGGCCACGGCTGGATCGACCGGATGCCCGACCCGCGGAAGCACGACATCGTCACGGTGAACGAGAAGTTCCCCCCGGTGACACGGCACAACATTCGCAACTTCCGCGCCTACGAGCTCGGCTCCGACGGGCTGCCGACGGGCGGCTGGACCACCGTCTCGCCGCAGGGCAAGCCCACCGGCGTCCAACAGGTCAAGCCCGACGGCTCCTGGGAACATACACACCGGATCGCCGAGCAGCGCCCGCCGAACTTCTACCGGTCGTGGCTGTCCCCGGAGTTCCGCGGGATGGACGTCGGCATCTCACACCTGAGCGACACGCTGCTGCCGCACATGTTCCGGCCGAGGAACAACCGCTACCTGGCCACCGGGACGGAGGCGGCGTTCATCCGGGACAGCAGGCTCCAAACGTTCAGCTTCGAGAGCGGCACCGGCGCGGGCACCAGCAATCCGGTCCCCACCACCAGAGGCGTCGAGGTCATCAGCTCCCGGGGCTGGAACACCGTCAGGGTGTCCTCCACCGGGCAGATGTCCCATGAGACCCGGGACCTGGCCAACGGCAACACCCTGACCGTGGGCGACGGTGTGACGCTGCCGCCGGGCGTCACGCGGAACGGTGACCTCCTGCCGTGGTCGGAGGGCCCCGGCAAGCTCTCGGGCCACCGCACATTCGACAGTGACCACTTCATCGATCCCCCGAGGGACAGCGGCAAGAAGGGGAACGACGTCCAGTGGCAGGACCAGTTCCGCACCGATGTTCCCCCGGGCGGCGATGGGTACACCCGTGACGCGGGGGGCGTGGGCCACGAGTGGCACATCGCCCGGATGGGCTTCAAGGACGGCACGATCCTCGACTACCGCCCCCGCCCGAGGAGTCAGGAGGATGGCGCGGGGAACGACGGCATCGACTTCCAGCGCACCGTGCACGCGGGCGACACCTGGCGCCCTGAGGGGCGGCAACTCGAGCCCGGCTACCAGGAGTCGGACTGGGTGCTCACCAACCACCAGGGCAAGCTGCTGGCCCGTCAGGACACCTTCCCCGGCCTCGGCCCGAACGGCACGGACCTGCGCGTCCACAGCGTCTACACGCACAGCTGGCGCAGTGACTCGGTCGACTGGACCGCGAGCGACGGGTCGAGCGGCGCCCGCAAGCTCGCCTCCCGCAATGACATGGGCCACCACGACTACTTCGACCGCGAGTCCTTCCGCGACTTCGCGGACACCGGCGCACTGACCCGCGAGGTGCGGCTGCTGGCGGACAACACCACCGATGTTGCCTGGAAGATGCCCGATGGCACCTGGCGGTGGAACAAGGTCGACCGCCATGGCACCATCATGGAGTTCGGCACCCCGGAGCAGCGGGTCCGGCACTGGTCCGATGACATGAAGCGCTGGGAGGACCGGATCGTCGTCGACCCCGCGCGGCCCGACTCCCCCTACACGGTCGTCCAGGAGCTGCCGAGCGAGGTGGGCGGCGCGCTGCGGCGGGCCTTCAACCGCCCGCCGCTGCGCGTCAGGGAGTACTTCGCCGACCCCGCCCACCTCGACGACCCCGTCGCATTCCCCCGGACCTCCGACGGGCTGCGCGGCCTCGGCTGGAAGGAGTTCGAGAGCGGCGCGGTGGCCCGCCGCAAGACCCTGCTGCCCGACGGCACCTACCTGGAGCTGGAGAGCATGGCCAAGCACTGGCGGCGGTGGGCCTATGACGACAACACGGGCACATGGAAGGTGCTCACCGAGCGGTCGATCGCCGGGTTCGTGCGGGAGCGGCCCGCCGCGTCGTTCCTCGATGGCGGGTTCGGGGGCGATCTCGGCTATGTGGGCCGGGAGACGAACTACATCGGGCTGCTCAACGACTACCGCGGCTTCGAGCGCATGATCCGCCAGCCGCGGCGCGCGCCCTGGGGACCGGGTGTCACCGCGACCGGCGAGTCGACGTACACGCCGTTCGCGGTGCGGAACACCCAGCACATGCTCCTGGAGTTCTTCCAGGAGCTGGTCCTGGACTTCGCGCTCAACATGGCCGTCTACGCGGCGATGCCCGGCCCGTTCGGCGGCCTCGACGTGCTCCAGGCGCTGCTGAGCGCAACCATCTCCAGCTCCGTGAAGAGCACGTTCATCGGCCTGCACAACCTGGCGGCCAACTACTCGCAGTTCCGGCTCGGGCTCAACTGGCAGGACCGCGGCTTCCCTTACCGCTTCCGCCAGGACGACGACGACATGGCGGGCGAGTGGGCGGCGAACGAGTTCGTGCTGCGCTGGCGCGGCGGCACCTACGACTTCTTCAAGGACGGCTTCCTGGTCTCCCCGCTCAGCGCCTTCATCGGCAGCCTCGCGGGCTTCATGGTCCTCGGCGTGAAGGACAGCGAGGGCGTCAGGCACGAGGTCACCTTCGAGGAAGCCGCCGCGATGGCGGGTGCCGCCGCGGGCGGCGCTGCCCTCGGCACCCTGTTCATCGGAGGCATCAAGGGCGCGATCCAGGGCACCGCGGGCGCCCGCTGGTACCACCGGCAGGGCGCGATCGACTTCACCGTGGCGCCCATCGTCAGCAAGCTGATCGAGAAGCCGGTGGGCATCCTGGCGCTCGGCCCCTTCGTCCGCGACTTCCTGGGCATCGTCCCGCCCACGGGCGACCCGGAGAACGCGGACGACCCGGAGAACGCGGGCGACCCGTCCCAGCCCCCGCCCGTCATCGAGTTCACCCTCGACTTTCCCGTCCTCGGCCCCACGAGCCCATACCCGCACGGCGGGACGTCCGAGCCCGACACGGAGATCGCACCATGACCGACGACCAGATCCGCGTCGCCCCCCGCAGCAAGGGGGCGCACCGGACCATCACCGAAGCGCTCGGGGCCGCCCCGGCCGGGGCGGTGATCAGCATCGCCCCCGGCGAGTACCGCGAGTCGTTCCGGCTGATCCGCCGGGTGACGCTGCTCCCGCAGCACGGCACGGGCTCCGTCACCGTCGCCGTCCCCGCCGCCGCGGGCGCCGTGACCGTGGCCGCCCCCAACTGCCGGATACGCGGCCTGGTGATCCGAGGCCACGACCCTGGCGAGGCGCTGCTGCGCGTCGAGGACGCCGCGGGGCTGACCCTGGAGGACTGCGTCGTCACCCATGGCCGGGTCGAGGTCCTGGGCTCGCGAGCCACCACTCCGAGGCCCGACCGGCCCGTCGGCGACATCCCGCTCGACCACGACCTGTCGGCCGAGCTGGCCGACCCCACCGCGGGCGGCGTCCTGGTGACCCGCCGCACCAAGCTGCGGGCCGCCCGGCACACCGCCCTGCATGTCACGGGGGACGCGCTGGCCCGGCTCGACGACACCGCCATCGAGGGCGTCGAAGGCATCGGCGTGGCCGTTTCGGGCACGGCCGTGCTCCGCGCCCACCAGCTGCGCGTGCACGGCGGCTCGGGCTCATCGCTGCGCGCCCGCGACACCTCGCGCGTGCTGCTGCGCGCCAGCGGCCTGTTCGGCCCTGGCCGCAACGGGCTGCTGGTGCAGGACGCCGCCGAGGCGCTGCTGACGGACTGCCGGGTGGAGAACGCGGCCCGCTCCGGCGTGCGCCTCGACCACACCGCGCGGGCCGAGATCGACGAGTCCACGATCGCGGGGGCGCGGCTGTCGGGCGTCGAGGTCCGCGACCAGGCGCGGGTGGCGCTGCGCGGGGTGCGGGTGGCGGGCGGCGAGACGGGCGTCCGGCTGCGGTCCACCGAGGAGTCGGTGCTGCTGCACTGCTCGGTCACGGGCCAGCAGGGCAACGGCGTGGAGCTGGGCGCCGGTTCGGACCCGAGGCTGCGGGGGGTGCGGGTGACCCGCAGCGGCAAGCACGGGGTGATGGTGGGCGAGGGCGGCCGGGGCACGTTCGACCACTGCGACGTGATCGCCAGCGGCTTCCCCGCCCTGCACATCGGCCGGGACGGCGCGCCCCGCTTCCGCGGCTGCCGCGTCTTCGACTCGGCCAACGACGTCGCCCTCTCCGAGGGCGCGAGCCCGGAGTTCGAGAACTGCCAGGCGATCAACGTGGGTTCGCCCCGGCTGCCAAGCTCATCGCACGGCGCGAGGACGGCAGGGGGTGCGAGGGGCGCGGGAAGGGGCGCCGCGTCCCGCGGGCCGGGCCGCGGGGAGCGGGAGCGGGACGGCGGGCCGCCCGGAGGCCCCGGTGCGCCCGCGCCTCCCGCGGGTCCGGCCGGGCCCGCGGGAGGCGGCGGCGCGTCCGTGGCGCGCGGCGGCCCGGCCGCGGCGGCGACCAACGCCTCGCCGCCCGAGCCCGAGCAGGGCGAGGCGCCCGAGGCCGAGTCGCTGTCCGACCTGCTGGCCGAGCTCGACGAGCTGGTGGGTCTTGAGAACGTCAAGCGGGACGTCGGCGGCATGGTCAAGCTGATGCAGACGGTGCGGATGCGCCAGGAGGCCGGGCTGCCCGCGCCGCCGCTCAGCCGCCACCTGGTGTTCGCGGGCAACCCCGGCACCGGCAAGACCACCGTCGCGCGCCTCTACGGGCGGCTGCTGCACGCGCTCGGGCTGCTCTCCCACGGCCACCTGGTCGAGGTGGACCGCAGCGCCCTGGTCGGCGAGTACATCGGCCACACGGGCCCCAAGACCACCGAGGCGTTCCAACGGGCGCGCGGCGGTGTACTGTTCATCGACGAGGCGTACGCGCTGACCCCACCGGGTGTGACCCAGGACTTCGGGCTCGAGGCCATCGCCACCCTGGTGAAGCTGATGGAGGACCACCGCGACGAGGTCGTCGTGATCGCCGCTGGCTATCCCGGCGACATGGACCGCTTCATCAGCTCCAACCCGGGCCTGGCGTCCCGGTTCACACGCAGCCTGCTGTTCGCCGACTACTCCACGGAGGAGCTGGTGGAGATCGTGGAGCACCACGCCCGCCGCCACCGCTACGAGCTGACCGCGGGCGCCCGCAAGGCGCTCGCCGCGCATATCGGGGCGATTCCCCGGGGCGACCGGTTCGGCAACGGGCGCACCGCGCGGCAGCTGTTCCAGCGGATGACGGAGAGCCAGGCGATGCGCGTGGCCGAGCTGACGTCGCCGCAGGCCAGCGAGTTGATGGCCCTCGACGAGACCGACCTCCCCGTCCCGTCCTGACCGCGAGGCACCGATGGCAGAGAAGTTGACGAAGGTGACGGAGAAGCCGGACGACGCGGATCACAGGTTCGCCGATGTCTTCACCCGCCAGCCGACCGTGGCACGCCGCGGGCTGCTGCCGGGGCGCCGCGTGTTCACCTCCCTGGTGGGGGCGGTCGCCATGGTGGTGGTGATCACCGGCTCCGTCTGGCTGGTCGGCGCCGTGCTGCCGGACGGCGGTGACGGCGAGACGGAGCCCGTCGCCGCGCCCGACCTCCCGGTGGAGTCCCCCACGCTCGGCCCCGAGGAGCCGACCGAGGAGCCCGAGCCCGAACCCGAGCCCACCGAGGAGCCCGAACCCGAGCCGGTACCCGAGCCCGAACCCGTACCCGAGCCGGAACCCGAGCCCGAGCCCCAGCCGCTCACCGCGCCGCAGAGCCTGGATCCGGCGGACTTCCCCGAGCACGGCGGCGTCTACGCGCTCTACGCGGGCACCGGGCCCGACCTGTGCGCTGAGGTGCTGAACGGCAGCGAACAGAGGGGCACCGCCGTCCAGCTGGCGGAGTGCGACCGCGGCCGGGGCCAGCAGTTCACCGCGCGGCGGAACGAAGAGCCGGTGAACACGTTCCGCCTGATCACCGCGGGCAACAACTGCCTTGACGTGCCGCAGGGCTCATCGACCGTGGGCCGCGAGATCTGGGTGTGGGAGTGCAACGGGCTCTCGCCCCAGCTGTGGCGCGCCGAGGAGGTGGGCGACGGCGCGGTGCAGCTGGTCTCCCACCGCACCGGCCAGTGTCTCGAGGTGCCCAACGACTCCGCGCAGCCGGGCCTCCAGCTCCGCCAGTGGGACTGCGACGGCTCCCCGGGACAGCGGTGGCGGATGATGCTCTACTGACGCGGCAACGCCAGCGTTCCGGCCGGTGTGGCCTGAAGGGTCAGCCAGCACTCCCTCCTCGGCCCCCGCGTGTGCAGGAGGACCCGGGTGTCCGGGGGCAGGGGGGCGTGGGACAGGGTGGTGTGGAGGGTGAGCCAGGGCTCGCTCGCCGTGCGGCCCGTGATGTGGTGGGCCGCGGGGGTCCGGGGCGGGGGGCCTTCGCCGCAGGCGATGACCCGCAGGGGCCCTGGGCCGCGGTGGATCCGCAGGCCGATGGCCGTGAACCACGCGCCGCCCGCGCGGGCGTCGGCGAACAGCGGCTCGTCGCAGATCAGCGCCGTCGCCGCGGCGGGCATCGCCCAGCTCAGCAGGTCGAACACCAGCGCGCCGCCCAGCTCGTCGAGGTGCGTGACGCCGATGTCCTCGCCGCGCCAGCCCGACGCGTGGACCAGGCCCGCGAGCGCCGCGACCTTGGCGTCGCGCGGCGGGCCCGAGCGGACCAGGAACAGCGGCTGCTCGTCGGGCGGCGGGCCGAGCGCGGCCAGGGCCAGCGCGCTGACGTCGGGGCCCTCGGCCTCGGCGTCCTCAGGCGAGGCGACGACCAGGTGCTCGAACGGGATGCCGCCCGCCTCGGCCACCCGGCGCGCGCGGGGCAGCAGCGCGGCGGGGAAGTCGTCCAACGGCCTGTAGTCGGTGTGGAGCCGGGTCGCCACGGAGAGCGCGTGAACGCTGAGGTGCGCGCCGAGGTCAGGCATCGGCGTCCCCGCTCCGGTAGCCGCGGGCGACGTGCAGGCGCTGGATGTTGCCGCTGCCCTCCATCAGCTCGAACGCGCGCACGTCCCGCGTCCACTTCTCAAGCAGCGGGTGCTCCAGCAGGCCCGCGGGGCCGAGCGCCGCGGCGGCCCAGTGGGCGGTGGCCACCGCCATCCTGGTGGCGCCGAGCTTGGCCACGCTGGAGAGATAGCCGCGCTCCGGTGAACGGTCCACGCGGGCCGCCGCCCGCAGGACGAGGCGGCGCGCCGCCCGCGCGCGAGCGGCGACCAGGTCGGCGCCCGGCGCGCCCTTGCGGTGCTCGGCCACATACGCGGCCATGGCGAGCGCCGTGCCCACCGCCGCCGCGGCGACGCGGACCCGCATCCGGTGGAACGTGGTGACCGCGCCCCACACGCCGCGCCGGGTCACCGGCAGGTGCTCGCCCAGCAGCAGGTCACCGGCCAACGGGAGCCCGTCGAAGCGGAGTTCGCTCAGAAACGCCCCGCGAAGACCCACCATGTCAAGGCGCCCCGCGTGCCAGCCCGGCGCGGGAAGCTCCACGAGCGCCGCGCGGATCGACAGCGCGGAGCGCCCCGTTCGCCCGAACACCACCCCCACGCCACCGCGCGCCCCCTGTCCGATGTACCGCTTCGCCCCGTGCAGCAGCCAGCCGCCCGACCCGTCGCGTTCGAGCCGCGTCTCCATAGCCGTCGCGTCGCTGCCCCGGCCCTCCTCGGTCATCGCGAAGAACGACCAGGTGCGCCCGTCGGCGAGGCGCCCGTAGAAGCGCTCCCGCTGGGCGGCATCGCCGAGCAGGTCGACAAACACGCCCGCGAGCCCGGGTGAGGGGCAGGCGAGGAGCGCGCCCGCGTCGCCGCGGGCGAGCTCGGTCATGCCGACGACGTTCTCCAGGCAGGAGTCGCGGTTCAGCACGGGCGGGCCATCGCGCGCGTCGCGGAACTCCTCGGGCGTCTCGGAGCGCCGCACCATCGCATACGCGGGCGCGTCCAGGTGCCCCTCCATCGCGCCGGGGTCGGCGTCGATCGCCAGCGCGCGCGACCGCAGGTCGTCGGCCGCCTCCCTGGCCGCCGCGCGGATGGCGCGCAGCCGGTGGTCGAAGTCGTCGACATCGTCAATGTCATCCACGTCGCTCATCCCCGTCGTTCCCCCTCCTCGTCGGCCACCGGGTCGGCCCCGTCGTCGGCCACCTCGACGATCGCCGCCTGGATGTAGGCGCCCTGGCCGATGGCGACCAGGGCGCAGCGCTGGCCCGGGATCAACTGGCCCGCGCGGTCGGCGTGTTCGAGCGCCATGAGCGCGTCGCCGCCGAAGTTGTGGCCGCGTTCGGCCATGAGGTCGAGGCAGATCCGCTCCCTCGGCACGCCCGTCTGGGCGCTGAACGTGCGCCAGAACATCCGGTTGGACAGGTGCGGCATGACCCAGTCGAGGCGGTCCACCGGCGTGCCCGCGGCCTCGGCGGCGCGGCGCACGGTGTCCACGACCTGCTCGGAGCAGACGCGGTTGAACAGCGCCACCTCGTCGGGTGTCATGCGCATGTTGCGGTGGAACCGCGCGTCCCGCGCGCCCGCGCCCGCCACATAGCGGTAGCGCGCCCGCCCGGTGTGGACGACGACGCCCACCGCCGCGTCGCCGCTGACGGTGGTGCCGGGGATGTAGCGCGCCCCGTCGTTGACGCTGCCCTGGTCGCCGCCGAGCACCAGCACGCGCTCGCCCGGGTCAGCGCCTGGACGGCGCAGATAGCGGCGGGCGTACTCGACGCAGCGCAGCACGGAGGCGCAGTTGACGTGGGACATCCCGTAGAACGCGGCGCGCGGCACGCCGAGCCTGGCGCGCAGCCGCGCGGGGAAGTCGTCGCCCAGGTCGCCCTCGGCCATCAGCAGGGTGTGGCCGTAGAGGACCAGCGCCGCGGTGCCGCCGTCGAGCGCGGCCAGGCCCGCCTCGGCGAGCAGGTCCTCCATCCGCTCGCCCGGGGCCAGGGTCGGGGACGCGCGCAGCCCGTAGACCTTGGCGAACATCCTGCGTTCCAGGGTCCCGCAGCCCGCCCGCGCGAGGATGTCGTCGACGGGTTCGGAGCGCCCCGGCAGCCGGACGGCGACGCGGGACAGGCCGACGGTCATGAGCGCTTCCCCGCCCCGGCCGTTCAGACCGCGGCCTTGGCGAAGCCGGACTCGACGTAGTCGCTGAGGGAGCCCACGGTGCGGAAGACCTCGGGGCCGAGGTCGTCGGGGTCGATCTCGAGGCCGATCGTGTCCTCCAGGCTCATCAGCAGCTCGATCACGCTCGTCGAGTCGAGGGCCAGGTCCTCGAAGAGGCGCATCTCGGCGGCGATGGCGGGGAATTCCTTGTTGAGCACGGCGGAGAGCGCGATCCGCAGGTGCTCGATGATGTCGGTGCGGTTCATGGTGGGTCTTCCTCTCATCGGGCCTGTCATCGGTCTGTCTTCGGGTCTGTCTTCGGGTCTGTCTTCGGATCCGTCATCGGGTCCGTCATCGGTCGGGGTGCGCGACGGCGCGCAGCCGTGCGGCCTCGGCGGCGAGGGCGGGGCGGTCGGTCTTGCGGTTGGCGTTGAGCGGGAACGCGTCGAGATGGCGGTAGCCCAACGGGATGAGGTGGCGCGGGAAGAAGCCGCCAAGCTCCTCCATCAGGTCGGCGGAGGGCCGCCGTTCGCCCAGGTAGAACGCGAACAGCTCGCCGTCGACGACGACGGCGACGGCGTCGCGGACGCCGCGGCAGCGGCGCAACCCCCACTCGACCTCGGCGAGTTCGACGCGGACACCATGGATCTTCACCTGGTGGTCGCGGCGCCCCAGATAGGCGAGTTGGCCGTCGGGCAGGCGGCGGACCAGGTCGCCCGTGCGGTAGAAGCGGGTGCCCTCGTGGGTGAGGAAGCGGCCCTCGTCGTCGGCGGGTTCGAGATAGCCGGGGAACAACTGGTCGCCGGTGACGCACAGTTCCCCGGTGTCGCCCGTCTCGGCGCCCGTCTCTGCGGTGGGGCGGCCCCGTTCGTCGGCCAGCAGGTGGCGCAGCCCCGGGTGGGGGACGCCGATGGGCACCACGTCGTTGACGCACGCGGCGGGCGACGTGGCGGGGTCCCAGCGGTGCACGGTGCAGGAGATGGTCAGCTCGGTGGGCCCGTACAGGTTCTCCAGGCGCGAACCCGGCGCCGCCGCCTGCCAGTCGGCGGCGTCGTGGCACAGCAGCGGCTCGCCGCAGAAGAGGCTCAGGCGCAGGCTGGGCAGCGCGCCAGGGGTCAGCGCCCGCAGCCGCCTGACCAGCGCGATGACGCTGGGGGAAGAGAACCACACGGTGATGCCGTGCCGGGCGACGAAGTCGGGGACGGCGGCGAACGCGCGCGGCGGCATCGGGACCAGGGTGGCGCCCGCGCCCCACGCCGCGAACATGTCGAACATGGCGAGGTCGAAGGTGAGGTCGAACGTCTGCGAGAACACGTCCCGCGGGGTGAACCGGTAGCGGTCGTGCACGAAGCGCAGATAGGCGTCGACGTTGCGGTGGAGCACGGGCACGCCCTTGGGGCGGCCCGTGGAGCCCGACGTGAACAGGATGTAGGCGATGGCGTCGGGGTCGGGGGTGCGCGGGGACTGAAGGGGCGCGCCGGTCGGCTCCCCCACGACCGGGATGCCGTCGACGGCGTCCTTCAGCCCGGGCAGCAGGGCCCGCCCCGTGGCGTCGGCCAGCAGGGCGTCGAGGCCCGCGGCCTCGATCATCCGGCGCGTCCGCTCGGCGGGGAAGTCGGGGTTGAGCGGCACCACGGTCGCGCCCGCGTACCCGGCCGCCAGCACGCCCGCGTAGGCGTCCTCGCCGCGTTCGGCCAACAGGCCGACGCGGAGCGGCCGTTCGCCCGCCGCGGCCAGCAGCGACCCGGCCAGGGCGAGGGCGCGCCGGTGCAGCCGCTCATAGGTGAGGGCGGTGGTGCCGACGCGCAGGGCGATGGCGCCGGGGTCGCGGGCCAGGCCCCGCAGGAACCAGTCGTGCAGGCATCGGCCGGTGGCCGTGGGGGCGACCGGCGCGACGAGGTCGGGTGAGGTGTTCATTGCTGTCCTCGCGTCGGGGGCGGGGTCGGGGGCGGCTTCAAGGGCTGGGGCGGGGTCGGGGACGGGGGCGCGACCTGGGCCGCGGCCACCGCGACGACCAGGTCGGCCTGGTGGGTGAGGGTGACGACCAGGTCGAACAGGCCCGCGTCGGCGGCGAGTTGGCGGGCGCCGCCGGAGAGGGTCGCGCGGGGCGCGCCCCATGCGTCGCTGGTGACCTCGATGTCGCGCCAGCGCACGCCCTGGCCGAAGCCCCGGCCGAGCAGCTTGCAGACCGCCTCCTTGACGCAGAACCGCCCCGCCAGGCGCTCGGCGTGCCGCTCGCCGCCGATCTCGCCCGCCTGGTCCAGCTCGGCCTCGGTGAACACCAGGGCGCGGTAACGCCGGTGCTCGGCGATCCGGGCGAAGCGGGGCACGGACAGCAGGTCCACTCCGATCCTCATGGCTCCACGGCCTCCCCCTGCCCAGGGCCTTGCGGCAGGTGGAGCGCGGCGGGCGAGGTGGCCTCCAACGCCAGCCAGCCCTCCCGGTCCGGGCCGCGGGTGTGGAGCAACGCCCGGTCGCCCGGCATGAGGTGGTGCTCCTCGATGGCGTCGCGCAGCGCCAGCCACGCGTCGCACGGGCCCGCGCCCGTGAAGCGGCGGCCCGCGCCGGGGGGCGGGGCGCCCTCGCCGCAGCCGAGCACGTCCAGGGGCCCGGGGCCGCGCCGGACGCGCAGGCTCACCGCGCGCAGCGGAACGGCGTTCGGGCTCTCGGTGAACGGCGGCTCGTCGCAGATCAGCGCCGTCGCCGCGGCGGGCATCGCCCAGCTCAGCAGGTCGAACACCAGCGCGCCGCCCAGCTCGTCGAGGTGGGTGACGCCGATGTCCTCGCCGTGCCAGCCCACCGTGTGGACCAGGCGGGCCAGCTCGGCGACGCGCGGGTCGCGCAGCGGTCCCGAGCGGACCAGATACAGCGGCTCGGCCTCGGGCGGCGGGCCGAGCGCGGCGAGCGCCTGGGCGGCCACTCCCCCGGTGCGCCCCGGGGGAAGCAGCCGCAGCCGTTCGGCGGGAACCCCCCGGGCCGCGGCCACCAGGTCGCCCAACGCCTGTGCGTGCGCGACGCGTTCGAGCGCGGCCACGGGGCGGTGGCCGCCGTCGGGCCTGACGGCCGCGCCGATGGCGTGCACGCTGAGGCGCGCGCGGGGCTCAGGCATCGGCGTCCCCGCTCCGGTAGCCGCGGGCGACGTGCAGGCGCTGGATGTTGCCCGTGCCGTCCATGAACTCGAACGCGCGCACGTCCCGCGTCCACTTCTCAAGCAGCGGGTGCTCCAGCAGGCCCGCGGGGCCGAGGGCCGCGGCGGCCCAGTGGGCGGTGGCCACCGCCATTTTGGTGGCGCCGAGCTTGGCCGCGCTGGAGAGATAGCCGCGCTCCGGGGAGCGGTCGAGGCGGGCGGCGGCCTCGTACACGAGGTGGCGCGCCGCCTGCGCGCGAGCGGCGACCAGGTCGGCCCCCGGGGCGCCCTTGCGGTGCTCGGCCACGTACTCGGCCATGGCGAGCGCCGTGCCCACCGCGGCGGCGGCGATCTGCATGCGCATGTTGTTGAACGTGGTGAGGGCGCCCCAGATGCCGCGCCGGGTCACCGGCAGGTGCTCCCCGAGCAGCATGTCGCCCGCCACCGGCAGCCCGTCGAAGCGGAGTTCGCTCAGAAACGCCCCGCGCAGCCCCACCATGTCAAGGCGCTCCGCGTGCCAGCCCGGCAGCGGGAGCTCGACCAGCGCGGCCCTGATCGACAGCGCGGAACGGCCCGTGCGCCCGAACACCACCCCCACGCCACCGCGCGCCCCGTGCCCGATGTACCGCTTCGCCCCGTGCAGCAGCCACCCACCGGATCCGTCACGCTCCAACCGGGTCTCCATCGCCGTCGCGTCGTTGCCCCGCCCGGCCTCGGTCATCGCGAAGAACGACCAGGTGCGCCCGTCGGCGATCCGCCGGTAGAAGCGTTCCTTCTGCGCGGCGTCGCCCAGCAGCTCGACGAAGACGCCAGCCAGCGCGGGCGAGGGGCAGGCGAGCAGGGCCGCGACGTCGCCGCGGAACAGCTCGACCAGGCCGACGATGTTCTCCAGGCACGAGCCGCGGTCGGGCGAGGCCGCGGCGGTGGCCGAGGTGCGGTACGCGGGCGGCATGCTGGACTCGCGGATCATCAGGTACGCGGGCGAGTCCAGGTGCGCCTCCATCGCCTCGGGGTCGGCGTCGATCGCCAGGGCGCGGGAGCGCAGGTCCTCGGCCGCCTCGCGGTGCCGGTCGCGGATGGCGCGCAGCCGGTCGTCGAGCTCGATCACGAAAGGCCCCCTTCCCTGTCGGCCCGGTCTTCCCCGGCTTCCCTGTCGATCCAGGTGTTGGCCACCAGGAAGGACACGTGGAGCGCCCGCGCCGGGTGGTCGGCCAGGTAGCCAGCGGCGCCGAAGAGCGTGAGGACCTGCCAGCCCAGCTCGTCGAGGCGGAGGTGGAGGTCGCAGAGGGTGGCGGGGTCGTGCGGGGCGTGCGCCTGCTCGCGCAGCAGCTCGACCTCGGCCATGGTGTCGGCGATGGTGCCGGTGATCAGCTGCTTGCGGATCAACGGCTCGTCGCCCGCGGTCCGTTCGCCCAGGTGCTCGACCGCCTGGTCGAGCAGGCGGCGGACCAGTCCGAGGCGCACGGCGGCGAGCAGCCGCCCAATCTCGGCCAGGCTCGCCGGGGCGGCGGGGGGCCGCCCCGGGCACGCGAGGAATGTCACGCCCTCGCGTTCGGCCAGGCTGTGGTGGCGGACCTCGGCTCCCGGCCGAACGCCCTCGGTGGGGACGGCCGCCCAGCGCCCAGGGGCCGTGGCGGCCACCTCGGTCCCGGCGATGGCCATGGCGAGCCCGGCGGCCAACCCCTCGTCCCTGGCGATGCGTTCGCACTGCCGCAGGCTTGTGCTCATGCGTCCTCACCTTCCTCCTCGACCTCGACGATCACTGCCTGGAAGTAGGCGCCCAGCGCGAGCGAGACCAGGGCGCAACGGTCGCCCGGGCGCAACAGGCCTGTTCCATCGGCGTGTTCGAGCGCCATGAGCGCGTCGCCGCCGAAGTTGTGGCCGCGTTCGGGGATGAGGTCCACGCGGACCCGCTCCCTCGGGATGCCGGACTCGGCGCTGAACGCGCGCCAGAACATCCGGTTGGACAGGTGCGGCATCACCCAGTCGACCTGGTCGGTCGTCAACCCGGCCGCGCGCGCGGCGCGTTCGACGGTGTCCACCACGCGCCGCTGGCAGACGCGGCTGAAGAGGCGGGTCTCGGCCGCCGACAGCTGGAGGTTGCGGTGGAAGCGCGTGTCCCTGCCGACGGCGCCGCCCAGATAGCGGTAACGCGCCCGCCCGCCCCGGACGACGACGCCGACCGCGCCGTCGCCGCCGACCGCCATCCCCGGGATGACGCGGGAGGCGTCGTGGACGCTGCCCTGGTCGCCGCCGAGCACCAGCACGCGCTCGCCCGGCTCGGCTCCGGGGCGCCGCAGATGGCGGCGGGCCAGCTCGATCGAGCGCAGCACGGAGACGCAGTTGACGTGGGAGAGCCCGTAGAACGCGGCGTGCGGCAGGCCGAGGCGGGCGCGAAGCCGGTCGGCGAACCCGCCGCGCAGCGCGAACTCCTGGGTGAGCATGGTGTGTCCGTAGAGGATCAACGTGGCGGTGCCGCCGCCGAGCGCGGCCAGGCCCGCCTCGGCGAGCAGGTCCTCCATCCGCTCGTCGGGGGCCAGGGTCGGCGAGTCGCGCAGCCCGTAGATCCGGGTGAACACCTTGCGCTCCATGGGCCCGCTCCCGGCGCGCGCCAGCACGTCGCCCACCGGCTCGGTCGTGCGCGGCAGGCGCACCGCCACCCTGGAGAGTCCGACGTCCATGGTCAGACCGCGGCCTTTCCGCCGAGTCCGGCCTGGGTTCCGGCCCGGAATCCGGCCTCGACGTAGTCGGTGAGGGTGCCCACGGTGCGGAAGACCTCGGGGCCGAGCTCGTCGGGGTCGATCTCGAGTCCGACGGTGTCCTCGAGGCTCATCAGCAGCTCGATCACGCTCGTCGAGTCAAGGGCCAGGTCGTCGAACAGGCTCAGCTCGGGGGCCAGTTCGTCGAGCGGGCGGTTGAGCACGGCGGACAGCGCGGTCCTCAGGTGGCCGACGATCTCGGTGCGGTCCATCAGGGGTGCCTTCCAGACTCGAGGGGTTCGGTGGGGGCGATCAGCCGCTGCGGGCGCAGCAGGTCGTCGGGCTCGTCGCGGCTCCTGACCAGGTGGGCCCTGCCGCCGCTGACCAGCACCTCGGCGGGGAAGCCATGGCTGAGGAAGAGGCCGGGGGACGCGGAGGGGCCGTAGGCGCCGGAGTTGAGGATGCCGACGAGGTCGCCGCGGCGCAGCGGGGGCAGCGGGGCCTGCTTGAGCACGGAGTCGTTGGGCGTGCACAGTGGGCCCGTGACGTTCCACGGCTCGGGCGGGCCCGCCTCGCGCTCGGTCAGCAGCGCGGCGGGGAAGTTCCGTTTGACGAACGAGCCGATGCCGACCGCGGCCATGTGGTGGTGGGTGCCGCCGTCGGCGATGGCGAACCGCTCGCCCATCGACTCCTTGGCGTAGCGCACGCGCGTCACATAGACCCCGGCGCGGCCCGCGAGGAAGCGGCCCGACTCCAGGATCAGCCGGGTGCCGGGGTGGGCGGTGGCGAACGCGTCGAGCAGGGGGTTGATCCGGTCGCCGACGTCGACCGGGTCGAGCTCCCGCTCGCCGTCGAAGTAGGGGACGCCCAGGCCGCCGCCGATGTCCACGGTGTCGAGGCGGATGCCGGTGGCGCGCGCGACGCGTTCGGCCAGGTCGAGGATGTAGCGGGTGTTCTTCTCGACGACCTCGGCGTCCAGGATGCGGGTGCCCATGTAGACGTGGACGCCCGCGACATCGGCGTGCGCGTAGCGGGCGGTGAGGTCGCCCGCCGCCAGGACGCGTTCCTCGTCGATGCCGAACTGGCGCGGCTTGCCGCCCATGGTGAGGCGTGAACCGCTGATGGCCAGCGCGGGGTTGACGCGCAGCAGCACCCGCTGGCGGCGCCCGCGCGCGGCGGCCAGCCGCTCGATGTCGTCGAGCTCGTCGAACGACTCGCAGACGACGGCGTACACGCCCGCGTCGAGGCACGCGGCCAGCTCGGCCTCGCTCTTGCCGGGGCCGAGGAAGATGATGTCGTCGGGTGGCGCCCCCGCGGCGAGCGCGGTGCGCAGCTCGACCAGCGAGGAGACCTCGGCCCTGGCTCCCCCGGCCCGCAGGGCGGCGAAGACGCTGATGTTGGGGTTGGCCTTGAGCGAGTAGAAGACCTCAAGCGCGGGGTGCAGGGCCTTGCGCAGCCCCTCGGCGGTGGCGGTGAGCAGGTCGCCGTCGTAGACGTAGAGGGGGGTGCCGAACCGCTCGGCCAGCTCCTCCCAGGCGATGCCCTGGATCCTGGTGTCCTGGGTGCTGGTGTCCTGGGTGCTGGTGTGCTGGGCGCTCATGACCTGGCCTCCGCCATCCCGGTGAGCCGCCGCTCGGCCTCGCCGCGCACCGCGAGCGCCTCGTCGGGCGTTCCGGCGACGCAGATGCCGTAGAGCCGCCCGTGGAAGCTGCCCGAGCCGGTGGCCGCGGCGTTGAGGGTGGCAAAGTTGTTGATCAGCACCCCGGGCCTGCCGCCGCGCCCGCCGGGGACGTCGAGCAGCAGCCCGCCCAGCGCGTCGGCGACCTCGCCGAACGTGTGCGGGCGCGAGGGGCGCAGGCCGAACGTCGCGGCGATCGCGTGGGCGCCCCGCGGGATGAGGCGTTCGGCGATCCGGCTCTGGTAGGTGGACATGTTGAACCTGGCGTTGATCTCCAGGCAGGGGTAGAGCGTTCCCTCGGGGCCCAGCATCGCGTCGACGCCGACCATGCCGTAGTAGCCCTCGTCGGCAAGCGCCGCCCCGATCACCTCGACGGCGTGGCGCAGCTCGTCCGCGGCGGTGGGCGGCAGCTCGACGGGGAAGCGGTGGCCCTGGTGAACGCCGTCGCGCAGCACGGCGGCCTTGACGGTCTCGAAGCGGACCTTGCCGCCTCTGGACACCACCAGCTGGTAGTTGAGGTCCATGGCGCGCTCGATCCAGGTCTCCACGACCAGACGGGCGGGCGCGTCGGCGCCCCGGCGCTCGATCAGGCGCAGCAGCCTCGCGGCGCCGCGTTCGCCGTCGATCACCACCATGCCGCGGCCCGAGACGCCAAGGGACTCCTTGACCACCACGCGGCCGCCGCCCGCGAGCAGCTCGGTGAGCGCGCCGCGCAGCTCGCCGACGGTCTCGCACACGCGCCCCGGCACGGCGCGCAGGCCCGTGGCCTCGACCAGGCGGCGGCTGAAGATCTTGCCGTTGACGGTCTTGCAGAGGTGGGCGGTAGGGCCCGCGAGCGGCAGCCCCGTCTCCTTGGCCAGGCTCTCCTCGGCCGGTGAGATGCCAAGCGGCATCAGGAACGTGCGCCCGTCGGCGAGGGCCCTCAGGTCGCCGAGCAGCCCGGGCGAGGCGAGCGCGTCCTCGGTGACGGTCCGGTCGGGGTCGCCGTTCTCCGCCCACACGGTGCGGCCAGCGGCGGCGCCGAGCCCGGAGAGATAGGCGGCGAACTCGGCGTCCATGGGCGCCTTGAGCACCACCACGTCGCCCTCGTCGGCGAGCAGGACGCCCATCTCCTCCATGCGGTTGACGGTGGCTCCCGCGAAGGAGATCCCGGCGCCCGGCAGGGTCGGCTCGCCGACCGCCCAGCTTCTCTCGACCTCGAAATTGTTGACAAAGACAAAGCGCGATCCGGCGTCCGACGTCAGGTCTTCTTTCAGCCGTTGGACAAAGCTCGGGGAATGATTCACGGGGTCATTCACGGGGTCATTATCGGGGGCGTTAATGGCGTTGTTCATCGGGCTCTCCCGGAACTCGGCGGTGGACAGGGGCGCAGCAGGTCGGCGGCCGTGCGCAGGGGCAGGGCGCCCGCGAGGTGCCGCTCGGCGACGCCCTCCCAGCCGCGGTCCGCGAGGGCCGCCACCACCCGGGGCAGGCGCAGCAGGCGGCCTCCCGCTGCGGCGTAGCCGACGCGGGGGTCAACGGTGGCGAGCCCGTTGACGTGGGCGACGGCCTCGGTCAACGCCCGTTCCGCGGCGGTGGGGTGGGCAACGGGTTCGGCAACGGGGTCGGCCCGGTCCACGGGTGCGGCCGCGGAGACGGTGGTGGCGGTGCGGGGCGGCGGGAAGCCGAGCGACGCCGCCGCATCGGAGACCCGCGGGTCGGCGCCTGGCTCCGCGCACGCGGTGAGCAGCGCCGCATAGCCGCGCAGGAAGCGCTCCACCGCGGCGCGGTCCATCACCTCGCCCAGGGCCTGGAGGGCGAGGGTGAGGCCGTCGGCCCACTCGTAGACCCGGAAGTAGACGTCGGACCCGGCCCGCGCCCAGTCGGCGGGCTCGGCGTTCCAGATCAGCCTGTCGCGCCGGGTGCGGCACGAACGCGGGGCGTTGTCGAGGAAGTTGAGCTCCGAGACCACCCGGACCTCCCGGCCCCTGCGGGCCCCTTCCTCGGCGATCAGCTCGGCGATCCGGTCGAACGGCACATGGGCGTGGGTCATGGCCTCGTCGACGCGCGCGGCGGCCCGGCGCAGCACCTCGCCGAACGGCGGGTCGTCGGCGAGGTCGACGGCGCACGGCATCGGGTGGGACATGCAGGTCAGCACCGCGGGGTGGCCGCTGGCGTCCCGCTGGCTGGTGTAGAGGCGGTGGGCCACGCGCCGTTGGCCCGTGTGAGCGGCGAGCGTCA
Organism: Streptomyces sp. PT12; assembly: GCF_003311645.1. Taxonomy (GTDB): domain Bacteria; phylum Actinomycetota; class Actinomycetes; order Streptomycetales; family Streptomycetaceae; genus Streptomyces. The sequence goes on from NZ_QEST01000080.1 coordinate 154,329, forward strand.
CGGCGAAGGCCGCCACGTGCACGGCCGAGGGCCACACCCGGTGGCGCGCGGCGATCGCGCGCGCGGCCGCGAGCAGGGAGGGGCCGGTGAACGAGGCGCTGTGCGCCGTGCGGACGTTGCGGTCGCGGTGGGCCGCGTGGACGTCGGATGGCAGCAGCCGCACCTGCTCGCGCCAGTGCGCGAGTGACGCCTCGGCGCGCGCCGCCGCCTCGGGCCCCGCCTCGTGCGCGGCCAGGTCGACGGGCTGGTGCTCGACGGGCGGCAGGGCGACGGGGCGGCCAGCGACGCGGGCGGCGAGCAGGGCGCCGAGCTCGTCCGCGAGCTGGTCGAGGCTCACATCGTCGAACGCCAGGTGGTTGAACACCAGGTGGAGACGGCGCAGTTGGCCGCCCGAGGTGATCAGGCAGGCCCGGATGGGCCACTCGCGCTCCAGCGCGAACGGCGTCTCGGTCAGCCTTCTGACCTCGGCGGCGGGGTCGTCGTCCACGGAGACCTCGACCACGGTGGGCGGCCCGGGTGGCTGGACGAGCTGCCGGGGCCAGGGCTGGGCACCAAGGTCGTAGACCGTGCGCAACACCTCGTGCCTGCGCACCAGATGGGTGAGCGCGGCCCGCACATGCGCGGGGGCGCAGCCGTCGGGCAGGGGGTAGCTGGTCGTGATGTGCGCCTCGTGGCGCGAGGCGGGCGGGGCGCACAGGTAGCGCAGCACATGGTGGTGCTGGCCCCAGCACAGCCTGGCGCTTCTCACGGTGCGCATCCGCCCTCCGTCGGGTCGTCGTGGTGCGCCGAGCCGTCGTTCGGCGCCTTCCGCTGAATGGTCACCCAAGAAATCGGAATGCGGCAGTGGCCGCCGCTGACATCTAAGGGGCGGCATATTGCTGCCATTGACAGCCGCTTTTCTCGGGCGGGATTCTCAACGCATTCCGAAGCGCCGTCACGCGGCGTCCGGTTCGGGATGTGTCCATCCACGCACCATTCACCGAGGAGAAACGCATGGCTCAGATCGCCACCAAGGCCATCGCCACCAAGGTCATCGCCACCAAGCCCGTGGCCACCAAGGTCATCGCGGCCAAGCCCGTCGCCACCAAGGCCATCGCCACCAAGCCCGTCGCGGTCAAGGCCGTCGCGGTCAAGGCCGTCGCGGTCAAGGCCGTCGCGGTCAAGGCCGTGGCCGCCAAGGCCATCGCGGTCAAGGCCATCGCCTGACAGGTCGGCGGTGTGGCGGCGGACCCGTTCCGGCGCCACACCGCCGCTGCGCGCCACCGGAGTTCGGGAGGGCAGGGAGTGCGGGGAGTGCGGGGAGGGACGATGCGGGACACGATCGAGGAGTGCGAGCGCGCCGGGCACGAGGACGGCCTCGCCGCCGGGCTCGCGCTCGCGCTCGACGGAGCCGGGGCCGCCGCGGCCCCGGGGCGGCTGGCCGCGCTGCCCCGCGCCTCGGTGCCGCGGGGCGCCCGCGTGGTGCCCCACGCGCTGGCCGAGCGCGAGGGCGTCGCCTTCGTACGCCCCGGCACGGGCGGCGCGCTGCCGTCAGGCCGACTCACCGCGCTCGGCGCCCGGTTGGCCGCGGCGCGGCTGGGCACCTCGCGGCGCCTGATGGACCGGGTGGTCGCCCACCTGGCCGCCCGCGAGTCCGGTGGCGAGCCCCTGATCCGCAAGCAGTTGGTGCGCGGCGCCCTCGCCGACGCCCTGGTCACCGTCGAGACCACCCGCCGCACGCTCGTGGTCGCCGCGGCGGTGGGCGCCGCGGTGGCCGACGCCCACGACCGGCTGACCTCACTCGACTGGGAGCTCGCCAAGCTGCTCGGCGCCTCCGGCTACGCGGGCGAGGGCGCGACCCACACCGCGTTCGTCTCCAGGCTCACCGCCAACTGCTGGGTACCGAGGGAGGGTTCACCTTGAACGAGCTGCCTGGCGAGCTGCGGCGGCTGGCCGATGGCAGCCGCGAGCTGGCCGCCGAGCTGCGCGGCCTCGCGCTGGCCGTGGACGCCGACCCGCACGACACCGCCCCGCTGCGCGCCTCGCCCGCCCTCGAGCTGCTGCGCGTCATCGGCACGCCCCGCCCCTTCCGCGCGCACCCCGTGCCCGCCTGGGCCGAGCCCTATGGCGACAGCCGCCTGGCCCGCGTGGTCGCCAACGTCGAGCTGGCGCGCGGCGACGCGGGCGCGCTCAACGCGTGCGCCGCGCCCTCGCTCGCGGGGTTCACCGTGGACGCGCTGGGCGACGCGGACCAGCAGAAGGCGTTCTACGAGGAGGTGGCGAACGAGCGGCCCTGGACGTTCTTCGGCATGACCGAGCCCGACCACGGCAGCGACGCCACCGCGATGCGCACCCGCCTCGACCCCGACCCCGAGGGCGGCTTCAGGCTGCACGGCGCCAAGCGCTATGTCGCCAACGCCGCCCGCGGCACCATCGGCGTCGTCTGGGCCCGCACCGGGCCCACCCCGCTCTCCCTGAGGGCCGTCGTGCTGCGCCGCCCCGCGCCCGGGTTCACCGGCGCGCCCCTGGAGACGCTGGGTCTTCGGGGCGCGTGCCTGGGCGAGATGGCGTTCGACGGCGTGCCCGTGCCGCCCGATGCCATACTCGGCCGCCACCTGCCCGCCTCGCGGCGCGGACTGTGGGGCGCGAACCGGGCGTTCGGCGTCGTGCGGCTCCAGATCGCCGCGCAGGCGCTGGGGTCCGCGTTCGCGCTGCGGGACGCGGTGCGCGCGCTGCGCCCCGGGTGGGCGGGCCACGCGCCCGTGTCGGCGCGCCTCGCGGCCGCGCGCGAGCTGCTGTACGACCTCGCCGCCGCGTCCGACGCGCGCCCCGACGACCGGCGCCCGCCCTCGCTCGCGAAGCTGCACACCGCCGCCCTGGCCGTCGAGGTCGGGCGCTGGGCCGAGGCGGCCCTGCCCCCGGGCTCGCTGGTGGAGCACCCGCTGCTGGAGAAGTGGTGCAGGGACGTGTGCGCGTTCGAGTTCATGGACGGCACGAGCAGCATCCTGCGCCTCGCCATCGCGCCCGAGGCCACGCCCCAGCGGGCGCCCCACGGGGCACCCCACCAGGAGAGAACATGACACAAGCCGAACCCCGCCCGCCGAGTTGGTCGAGCCGCCCGTACACCGAAGAGGACGACGACGAGGTGCTGGCCCTCTTCACCGAGCCGGACTTCCACTACCGCACGGACCAGCCCGACACCCGCCCCGCGTGGGAGATCAGGCGGCTCATCGGCGACGACACCAGGGTGCTGCTCGCCGACGGCCGCGTCACCGGCCTGTACGCCCTCAGCGCCGAGGGCGCGGACCACGGCTGCCACTACCTGCTCGCCCTGCGCCTGAAGGGCTCGGCGCCCGACGCGTGGTGGCTCGACGCCTACCGGGAGATCCTGCGGGCGGCCCGCTGGCGGCACGAGATCGTGCGGCTCTCCACCCGCTTCGGCGAGTACGACGCCCGCGGCCTTGAGATCGCCGCGCGGCTCGGGCTCGTCCGCGAGGGCACCCTGACCGGCGTGACCGCGCGGGACGGGCAACGCCACGGACTCGTGTTCTTCTCACAGATCTGGACCCCCGCGTCATGAGACTGCGCGGATACCGCGACGGCGACAGGGCGCTGCTCACGGGCCGCTGGCTGCCGGGCGAGCTGCTCGGCCTGCCGCTGCCCGGCTGGCCCGCGCTGGCCGAACCGACCGCCGTGCCACCCCCCTCGGGCCCAGGGGACGAGCTGTGCGTCGCGCCCGGCGCCTTCGTCCGCTACGCCGACATCGACTGGGTGGGCCGCAGCGCGCGCGTCGAGACCGGGCGCGCGCCCGACGCCCCCACCACGGCCGAGGCGCTGCTTGAGGCGGCCGTGGCCCATGGCTTCCACCGGCTCAACCTGCGCCGCCTCTACGGCTGGGTGACGCCCGCGGCGCCCACGCCGACGACCGCACTGACCGACGCGGGCTTCACCCGCGAGGCATCCGTGCCCGAGCACCTGTGGCTGGGCGGACGCGCCGTCGAGCGCGAGATCTGGGGGGCGCTGCGCCATGACTGACCTCACACCGCTCGACCCCGCCTCCGCCGCCGCCGGGCTGCGCGAGGCCGGGGACGGGGCCCGCGGGTTCCTCGGCGTCGACCCGGTGACGGACAACGACGCGCTGCTGGCCCGCCGCCTCGCCGCCATCGACGCCCAGGTCTTCCGCGCCGGGGACACCCTGCTCGGCGCCGCGCCCAACCCGCACCAGCCGCGGCAGGCGTATGTCGCCAGCACGTCGGCCGACGAGGCGGCGCTGCGCGCCCTGTTGGGCTTCCTGGTCACCTATCGGCGCACCACGTCCTGGGTGGCGTTGGCGGAACGCGGCGCCCCCGCCGTCGAGGCGCTGCGGCGCTGCGGCTTCGAGGAGCGCGGCGCGCTGCGCGACCACCGCTTCAGGGCGGGGGCCGCGGTGGATGTGCTCGTCTGGTTCGGAAAGGCGGCCGCGCCATGCCCTTCGTGACCGTCAGGCACTTCGCGGACGAGGACATCCCGCTGCGCCTTGAGCTGCTGCGCGAGGAGCGGTTCCAGGCCAACCTGTCGGACTTCGCGGTGGCCGCGTCCGACGACGAGCTGGTCGCCGACGTGCGCCGCACCATCGCCGAACGCCAGGACGAGCGGCGGATCTTCACCCTGTGCGGGCCCAAGGGCCAGGTGATGGGCTTCGCCTGGATCACCTCGATCGACTGGCGCAACCAGACGTGCGAGCTGTCCTTCGGCGTACTGCCGCGCCACCGCGGCGGCCCCGGCGCGCTCGGCGTCCAGGCCGCGCACGACTACATCAGGGCCGAGCTCAACATGCGGGTGATCGTCAACCAGGTGCTCGAGCACAACACCATGCTCCAGTCCGCCCGCACGATGGCCGAGAGCCGCCAGGTGCGCTGCGACTACGACTCCTACACGGTCGGCGCGTGGCGTTCCGCCTGCTACTGGTCCCTCACCGACGACGACGTGCGCGAGCAGCGGGCGCAGAAGCTCGCCCGCAGGCGCGTGCTCGCCGACCGCATCCGCGCCAGGACCGGGGAGCTGCCGTGACCGGCTATCTGCACCACCCCACGATCGAGGGCGACACCGTCGTGTTCGCGTGCGAGGACGACCTGTGGTCGGTCCCGGCCGCGGGCGGGGCCGCCACCCGGCTCACCGCGGGGGGCGCCGAGGCGGCCCGCCCGCGGCTCTCGCCCGACGGCCTGCTGATCGCGTTCACCGGGGCCGAGGACGGGCCCACCGAGCTGTATGTGATGCCAGCGGCTGGCGGCCCCGCGCGGCGGCTGACGTTCCAGGGCGCCCGCTGCGCCCCGGTCGGCTGGCACCCGCGCACCGGGGAGGTCGTCTATGCGAGCACCGCGGAGCGGCCCACGGGCTTCGGCTACCGCCTGTTCGCCATCGCCCCCGAGGGCGGCGCGCCCAGGCTCCTGTCCCAAGGGCCCGCGGACACCGTGGCGTTCGGCCCCGGGGGCGGCGTGGTCGTCGGCCGCAACACCGGGGACCCGGCGCGCTGGAAGCGCTACCGAGGAGGCTGCGCCGGGGAGTTGTGGGTGGGGCCGCGCGAAGGCGGGCCGCTGACGCCGCTGTTGGAGCTGCCGGGTAACGTCGCCTGCCCGTGCTGGGTCGGCGAGCGGGTCTTCTTTCTCAGCGACCACGAGGGCGTGGCGAACGTCTTCTCCTGCCGCCCCGACGGCACCGGGCTGACCCGCCACACCGACCACCGCGAGCACTACGCGCGCCATCTGGCGGGCGACGGGCGGCGGTTGGTGTACCAGGCGGGGGCGCGGCTCCATCTGCTCGACCCGGCCGACGGCGGGCCCCTGCCGATCGGTGTGTCGCTGCCCGCCACCCGCGCGGGCGCGGCGCGCAGGTTCGTGCCCGCGGGCGCCTACCTGGAGTCCGCCAGGCTCAGCCCCGACGGCGCCACGCTCGCCGTGGCGGCGCGCGGCCAGGCGTTCACCATGCCGCCCTGGTCGGGCCCGGTGCGGCGGCATGGCAGGACGGAAGGGGTCCGCTACCGGCTGCTCGACTGGCTCCACGACGGCGCCCGCCTCGTCGCCGTGGCCGGTGACGAACGGCCGGGCGAGCGGCTGGTGTTGCTGTCCGCCGACGGCGGCGAGGCGGAGACCGAGCTGGTCGGCCGCGACCTCGGCTGCGTGACGGAGCTGGCCGCGTCGCCCGCCTCCGGCCTTGTCGCGTTCGCCACCAGCAGGCAGCGCCTGTGGGTCGTCGACGCCGACGCCGCGTCGCCCGAGCCAAGGCCGCTCGACACCGGCGCGTTCGACCGGATCGCCGACCTGGCGTGGTCGCCCGACGGCCGCTGGCTCGCCTACACCTACCCGCACGGGCCCCACCACTCCGCGATCAAGGTGGCGGACGCGGTGACCGGGAGAGCGTTCTCCGTCACCGATCCCGTGCTGCGCGACAGCAGGCCCGCGTTCGACCCGGGCGGGCGGTTCCTGTACTTCATCGGGCAGCGCGACCCCAGCCCCGAGTACGACCAGGTGCGCTTCGACATGGGGTTCCCGTTCGGCAGCAGGCCCTATCTGGTGGCGCTGCGCGCGGGCGACCCCTCGCCGTTCCGCACCGGTCCCCCGCTGCCGGGGCCCGCGGTGGCGGACGGCGACGAGGCGGCGCCCGTGGAGATCGACCTCGAAGGCATCGAGGACCGGGTCGTCCCGCTGCCCGTGCCCGAGGGCCGCTACGCCGGGGTCGTCGGGCTGCCGGGCCGGGCGCTGCTGCTGTCCGTGCCGGTCGCCGCGCCCGACCCCGAGGCGCCCGAGGCCGCGCCCGAGGGGGTCGTCACCCTCGTCGAGTGGGCGACGTCCGAGGTGACCGAGCACTGGCTCGGCCCGCTCGACGAGATCGTCGCCTCGCGCGCGGGCGACCTGCTGCTGTACCGCCGCGCCGACCGGCTGCGGGTGCTGGCCGCCGACGACGCGGGGCGCGTGGCCGCCGAGTACCCGGCCACCGACGCCCCGCCCGGGCCCGCGACGGGCTGGGTCGACCTGGACCGGATCACGGTGCCGCTGCACCCGGCCGGGGAGTGGCGGCAGATGTTCCGCGAGGCGTGGCGGCTCCAGCGCGAGTCGTTCTGGGACGCCGGGATGGCCGGGGTGGACTGGGACGCGATGTACGCGCGCTATGCGCCACTGGCGAAGCTGGTCTCCCGCCGCTCCGAACTGTCCGATCTGATCTGGGAGTTGCAGGGCGAGCTGGCCACGTCGCACGCCTATGAGCAGGGCGGCGACCACCCCAGGGGGCCCTCCCACGCCCAGGGGTTCCTCGGCGTGGACTGGACCGTGGACCTCGGCGTGGACCTCGGCGTGGACCTCGGCGTGGACGGGGCCGTGGACGCCGCGCCCGGTGGCGAGGGAACGCCGCGCTGGAGGGTCGGGCGGATCCTGCGCGGCGACCCGTGGAACCCGATGGCGACCTCGCCCTGCAACCGCCTCGGCGCGGACATCGCCCCTGGCGACGCCGTCGTCGCGGTGGGCGGCCAGCCCGTCGGCCCCTCGGGGCCGGGCGAACTCCTGGTCGGCCAGGCCGATCGCGAGGTCGAGCTGACCGTGGTGCGCGGGAGAGGGACGCCGCGCCGCGTCACCGTGCGGGCGTGCGCGAGCGAGTCCAGGGCGCGCCTGCTTGACTGGGTCGGCGAGAACCGCGCCCTGGTGCGCCGCGCCTCGGGGGGCCGACTCGGCTATCTGCACGTGCCCGACATGATGGGCACGGGCTATGGCGACTTCGTGCGCGGCTTCCTGGCCGCGCTCGAACACGACGGGCTCATCGTGGACGTGCGCTACAACTCCGGCGGCCATGTGTCGCCGCTCCTGCTCGACCGGCTCGCGCGCCGCGGCGGCGGCACCCAGCGCGGGCGGTGGAACGGCGTGAGCCGCTACCCCGCCGAGGCGCCGGGCGGGCCCATGGCGGCGCTGGTCAACGAGCACACCGGGTCGGACGGCGAGATCTTCGCCCACCGCTTCCGCGCCCTCGGCCTCGGGCCCGTCGTCGGCAGGCGCACCTGGGGCGGGGTGATCGCCACCTGGCCGCGCCATGTGCTGGTCGACGGAACGGTCACCACCCAGCCGGAGTTCCGCTTCCACCTCGACGGCGTGGGCGACCTGCTGGAGAACCGGGGCGTCGAGCCCGACCTGTGCGTGGACCAGCCGCCGCGCCTGGGCGCCCCCGCCGCGCCCGACGCCCAACTGACCGCCGCCGTCGAGCTGTTGCTGGCCCGGCTGGACGAGGCCGACCGCGCGCCCTCGGACCGGGGGTGGACCGGCGTCGAACGCGCCGCGCCCGCGCCCGCGTTGGCCACGCCGCCGCCCCCAGGGCCGCCGCGGTGATCCCGGCGCCTGGCGAGTGCCACCTCTGGCTCGCGCCCGTGCGGCCGCGCGCCGGATGGCTGGCGCTGCTCGACCGGGCGGAGCGCGAGCGGGCCGACCGCCTCGGCGGCACCCCGGCGGGCGAGGTGTTCGTCACGTCGAGGGGCGCCCAACGGCTCGTCGGCTCCCGCTACTTGGGCGTGCCGCCCGAGGCGGTGCGCACCGACCGCTCCTGCCAGGCGTGCGCGGGGGCCGCGCATGGCCGCCCCCGGTTCGTTGGGGCGGCACGGGCCGGGCTCGACTACTCGGTCTCGCACACCGAACGCTGGCTGCTGATCGCGGTCACCAGCGGCGGCCTTGTGGGCGTGGACATCGAGGACCTGGCCGCCGTGCCCGACGCGGAAGGGCTCGCAGGGGCGGCGCTGACCGCGGGCGAGCGCGCGCGGTGGGCCGGGCTGCCGCAGGCCGAGCGGGACGCGTGGCTGCTGACCGCGTGGACGCGCAAGGAGGCCGCGATGAAGCTGACGGGCCTCGGGCTGCGGGCCGCGCCGCGCGGCCTCGACGTCCGCGGGCCCGCGGTCGCGGCGCACGGCGTTCCCCGCTGGCCCGCTGGGCCCGTTCTCCTGCACAGCCTCTCCGCGCCCGCGGGCCATGTCGCCGCCCTGGCGACCACGGCGCCGCTCGGGGCGCTGCGCAGGTTCGCGCTGCCCGACGCGCCCGCGCCGAGCCGGGCGGTGGGAAGGGCGGCGGCAGAATCCGGGTAGTGGTTACCCATCCCCGAACGGCCCGCCTCTGCCAGGCTTTTCCGCGTGACCCGACTCGCCGTCCCCGACCGGCCGCAGGACGCGGCCCTGGCCCCCTGGTGGTGGGCCCCCGGGCTCACCCTGGGGGAGCGCCTGGCCGCGCCCGACCCGCCGCCGGGCGGCGCCGCGCCCACGGGTGAGGACGACCTGGCGGCCTTGAGCCGCGGCGGGTTCGCCGCCCGCCTCGCCCGCCTCGGGCTCGACGAGGGCGCCGTCGCGGCGCTGCGCGCCGAGCCGCCCGAACGGCTCGGCGGGCGCGCGCCCAGGCCGCCATGGGCGGCGTTCGTCGAACGCGCCCTGGCGCACGAGCGGCGCGAAAGGCCCGGGCTCGCCGAACGCCCCGATGACGCACGGGTGTTCGTGCCCGTTGTGCGCCCGCTGAGCGACGCGGCCGAGCGCGAGTTGGCCGAGCGGACGCGCCAACTGCCGGGCTGGGCCGTCGACTCGGCCGCGGTGTGCGCGGGGACCGGCGAGTGGATCGCCGTCCGGCTCGCCGAACAGGCCGCGCGCACGCTGGTCCTCGAGCTCGACCGGTCCCGCGCCGCGGGTCGGCTGGACGGCGAGGGGCCGCGCGAGCGGTTCGACGACTTCGTGGCGCGGCTCGCGACGGGGCGCGGCCTGAAGGCCCTGTTCGCCCGCTATCCCGTGCTCGCCCGGCTGCTGGCGCAGACGTGCCTCGGCGCCGTCGCGGCCACGGCCGAGCTGCTGACCCGGTTCGCCGCCGACCGCGCCGTGATCGTCGCCGAGCTGCTCGGCGGGCGCGACCCCGGCGCGCTCACAGGCGTCGAGCACGGCCGCGGCGACCCGCACCAGCGCGGCAGGTCCGCGGCGGTCCTGCGGTTCGCCGACGGGCGCGCCGTGCTCGCCAAGCCGCGCTCCCTCGGCCAGCACCGGCTGCTCGAACGGCTGACGGCCTGGCTCGACGCCAAGGTGCCGGGGCTCGGCGCCCGCACCCCGCTCTCGGTCGCGGGCCAGGGGTATGGCTGGATCGAGTTCATCGAGCACCGCCCGTGCCGCACGACGGCCGAGGTCGCGCGCTTCCACCGCAGGCAGGGCGGGCTGATGGCGCTCCTGCACGCCGTGGACGCCACCGACCTGCACTTCGAGAACCTCATCGCGTGCGGCGACCAGCCCGTCCCCGTCGACGCCGAGACGCTGCTGCACCCGACGATCCCCGAGGCCGCCATCACCGGGCCCGACCCCGCGGCCGAGGCCCTGGCCGACTCCGTCCACCGCACGTGCGTCCTGCCGCAGTTGCTGATCGGCGAGCACGGCGCGCTTGACATCTCCGCGGTCGGCGGGCGGCCAGGCGGCACCCGCGAGGGCGTCACCTGGGACGGCGCGGGCACCGACCGGATGCGCCTGGTGCGCGGCGGCGTCCCGTTCGAGGGCAGCCAGAACCGCCCGCTGCCCGGCGGCGCGACCGCCTCGCCCGCCGACTTCGAGGCCGCCCTGCTCACCGGCTTCCGCGCCGCGTACGACGCGATCGTCGCCCACCGCGACGAACTGATCGGCCCAGGGGGCCTGTTGACCGGCCAGGACGACGAGCCTGGCCGCCTGATCGCGCGCGCCTCCCGCCTCTACGCCACGCTGCTCGACGAGTCCACCCACCCCGAGGTGCTGCGCGACGCCCTGGCGAGGGACGCGGTGTTCTCCGTGCTGTGGACGGACTCGGCGGGCGACCCGGTCAGGCAGGCGCTCATCGAGGCGGAGATCCTCGACCTGTGGGCGGGCGACATCCCCATCTTCTTCCACCGCCCGTCCGGCACGGAGGTGCGCACCTCCGAGGGCCAACGCCTGCCGGGGCTGCTCGCCGAGCCGAGCCTCGCCGCGGTGCGCAGGAAGATCGCCGCGATGGGCGAGGTGGACCGGCACGGCCAGGAGTGGATCATCTCCGCGACGCTCGCCACCGGGCGCCAGGGCGCGGGCCCGCCCCACCGCGGGGCCGCCGCCGCCCTGCCCCAGGCACCGGCCGTCGCGCCCGAGCCCGAGCGCTTCCTCGCCGCGGCCTGCGGCATCGCCGACGAGATCGTGGGCCGCGCCATCCACGGCCCCGACCGCGCCAACTGGCTCGGCCTCGAACTCGTCAACGACCTCCACTGGACCGTGCTGCCGATGGGCGCGGGGCTCGGCCAGGGCTACTGCGGCGTCGCCCTCTTCCTCGCCCAGCTGGGCGCGTTGACCGGGGCGAGCCGTTACACCGACCTCGCCGCGAAGGCGCTCACCGCGCTCCCCGGGCTGATCGCCTCCCTGGCCGCCGAGCCCGAGTTGGGCCGCGCCGTGGGCCCCGGCGCCTTCCACGGTCTTGGCGGCATCTGCTGGGCGACGGCCCGCCTCGCCACGCTGCTCGGCGACGACGCGCGCGGCGCGCTGCCCTCGGCCGTCGACGCGCTCGCGCTCGCCGCGACCGCCCCCGACGCGCCGCGCGGCGTGACCGCGGGGCTCGCCGGGGCGCTGGCCGCGGCCGGTGCCGTGCACGCGGAGCACGGCCTGCCGAGCGCCGCCGAGCTGGCCGCCGACCTCGCCGCGCGCCTGGCGCGCTCCGCCGCCGAGCCCCAACGAGCCGCCGCAGGCCCGGGGTTCGCGCACGGCGACGCCGGGGTCGGCTGGGCCCTGGCGCGCCACGCGCCCGACCGGGCGGCCGGGGCCGCGGGCTCGGCGCTGCTCGGCACGGCGCTCGCCGACGCAGCGGCCGCCGACGCGGCCGACGAGCCCGCGACCGGCTGGTGCGAAGGCGCGGCCGGGGTGCTCCTGGCCGCCGCCGACGGCGGCACGGCCCAGCGCCCGAACGCCCAGGAGCACGTGGGCACCCTCACAGGGCTCCTCACCCGACGGCCCCCACGAGCCGACCTCAGCCCCTGCCACGGCGAACTCGGCACCCTCGAGGCACTCGCCGCCCTCGCCACCGCGGGCCACGAGCCCGCGGCCGCGGGGTACACCAGGCGCGCCGCCGCCGTGCTCGGCTCGCTCGGCCGACACGGCCACCGCTGCGGAACGCCTGGCCATCTGCCCTCCCCCGGGCTGCTCACCGGCCTGTCGGGCATCGGCTACTCCCTGCTGCGGCTCGGGTTCCCCGGCACCGTTCCCTCGGTGCTGCTCCTGGAGCCAGGACCGCACCGCTCCCCCGCCCCCCACTCACGTCCCGTCCGCCCCACCTCCTCGCAGAAATGGATGCCATCCTCATGACGCAGCCGGAGTCGAACGAGACCACCATGACCCACCCCACCGACACCACCGCGGCCTTCGACCCCACGGGCCGGGCCGAGAACCCAGAGAACCCAGAGAACGCCGAGAGCCCCGAGAACGCCGACCCGGCGGGCCGGATCAAGCTCTCGGGCCGCAACCGCCTCGGCGCGGGCGTGCGCGTCCTCGCCGGGCTGACGCTGGGCAGCGGCATCATCGCCGGGCTCGGCAGCATCGGCGGCGGGGACACCTCGGTGTCCATCATCTGACGACCGCGGCCATCTGAGGACCACGGCGGTCGCGAAGCTTCGTCTTCCCGTCACGGTCAGGCGCTACGATCCAGCACCATGCCTGTCCATGTCGCCCGCGTCATCGGTCGTGACGGCGAAGTCGCACGCCTCACCGGCCTGTTGAGCCAGACCCGGCGGGGACGCGGCAGCGCCGTATTCCTGGTGGGCGAGGGCGGCATCGGCAAGTCGAGGCTCGCCGCCGAGGCCGCGGGGATCGCCGTCGACCAGCGCATGCGCGTCCTGCGCGGACGCAGCGGCACCATCGGGCCCGTGGTGCCGCTGCGTCCGCTGAGCGAGGCGTTGATGCCCCTCTTCCGCGGCGGCGACGTCGCCGATGTGCTGGCCGACCCCCACCTCGGGCCCTACCGGCCCGTGCTCGGCCGCCTCATCCCCGACCTCGCCGAGGGCCACCGCGAGGGCAGCTCCATGGTGGTCCTCGGCGAGGCGCTGCTGCGCCTGCTGACCGCCCTCGGCAGGGACCGCGCGAACCTCCTCGTCATGGAGGACCTGCACGACGCCGACACCGAGACGCTCGCCGTACTCGAATACCTCATCGACAACGTCGACGGCCTGCCCGTCATGCTGCTCGGCACCGTCAGGGCCGAGGAGTGCCCCGCGATGGACCTGGCGCGCGCCACCGCGCGGCGCCGGGCCAGCACCCTGCTCAGGCTCCCGCTGCTCAGCCGCGACGATGTCGCGCGCATGGTGGGCGACTGCCTGCGGGTCCCCCCCGACGAGGTCCCCGAGGAAGCCCTTGAGCGCCTGTGGAACGACAGCGTCGGAAACCCCTTCCTCGTCGAGGAGTTGCTCCAGGGCATGATCGGCAACGGGTCGCTCGTGCGGTCCGAGAGCGGCTGGCGCGCCGACGGCGACCTGCGCAGCGACGTCTCGAGCGCCCTGCTGTGGGGCACGGTGCGCCGCATCGACCGGCTCGGGCCCCAGGGGATGCGGCTGCTGTCCGCCGCCTCCGTGCTGGGGCGGCGCTTCTCCCTCTCGGTCCTCCAACGGATGACCGGGATCGACGACCACAGCCTGCTCAGCCATCTGCACGCCGGGGTCGCCGCACAGCTGGTCGTCCCCGACGAACCGGCCCCCGACTGGTACGCGTTCCGGCACCCGCTCACCGTCGAGTCGATGCTCGCGCAGCTCACCCCCGTTAGCCGGGCCGCGCTCTCCGAGCAGGCGGCCGACGCGATCGAGGCGCTGCACCCCGAGCTGCCCGGCTCCTGGTGCCCGCTGGCCGCCGAGCTGCGCGCCGCCGCGGGCGACGACGCCAGGGCGGGGCGGCTGTTCGCGACGGCGGGCCGCAGGGCGCTGGCCGGGGGCGCCGTCGGCTCGGCCATCACCCTGCTCGACCGCGCCGAGCGGCTGCTCGCCTCGGGGTCCGATCTCACCGCGCGCGCCGAGGCGTTGGAGCACCTGATCCCCGCGCTCGCCGAGGCCGGGGACTTCGAGCGCGCCTTCAGCCTGACCGAACGCCCGGGCGAGCTGGTCCGCTCGGGCCTCGGCGCGCCCCGGGTGGCCGCCCTGCACACCAAGCTCGCCAAGGCCGCGCACCTGGCGGGCCGCTGGGCCGACGGCAACGCCCAGATCGCGCTGGCCCGCGCGCAGCTGGGCGGCGAGGCCGAAGGGTCGCACACGGCGTCCGTCGACGTGACCGAGGCGTATCTGGCCGTGGACACCCCCGGGCCCGAACGCACCAGGTACGCCGAGAAGCTGGCCCGCCGCGCCATCGAGGCGGCCGAGGCGCACGGCCTGCCCGCGGTGGCCTGCGAGGCATGGCAGCTGCGCGGCATCCTGGCCAGGGAGCGCGACCTGGACGAGGCCACCGCCTACTCACGGCAGGCGCTGCGCATCGCCGAGCGGCACAACCTCCCCATCCACCGGATCTACGCCATGTCGCGGATCGGCGGCGACCGCTGGCTCGCCGACGGCTCGACCGAGGGCCTTGAGGCCGTGCGGGCCGAGGCGCAGCGGGTCGGCGCGATCACGGTCGTCCACATCACCGACGGCATCCTCTACCTGCACGCCGTCCTGGGCGGGCGGCAGGCCGACGGGGCGCGGCTGAGCGACGAGTGCCTGGCCACGGCCGCCAGGCTGCGGCTGGGCTCGGTGGCCCGCTATGTGCTGATGGCCAAGGCGACGGCGGCGGCCCACCGGGCTGACCGCGCGGCGATGGAGCGCGAGCTGGCCGAGTTCGAACGCTGGGACGGCAGCGGCTCGCCCGAGGAGCCGCTGGCGGTCGGGCTCGCCCAGGTGTTCTGCTCTCTACTTGAGGAGGACAGGGCGCGGGCGCTCCAGGAGCTGGGCGCGCTCTCGGCGTTGGAGGAGAAGAGCCCCAGCGTCTTCCACCTGGCGGGGCGGCACGGCCTCGGTCTGTTCCTCGACGTCCTCGGCGGGGCGGCGGGGCGCGCCCAGTACGAGGCGGTCGTGGACACCGCGGCGGGCCGCATGCGCTGGAACCGGCACTTTGTGCTCCTCGCGCACGCCGCGCTGCTCGGCCGCGAGGGCCGCCACGACGAGGCGCTGGCCACGGCCCGCGAGGCGCAGGAGCTCGCGGCGCCGCACCCGTTGGCGCTCCACCTCGGGCTGCGGCTCCTGGGCGAGGAGGCGCACGAGGCGGGCTGGGGCGAGCCCGTGGACTGGCTGCGCAGGGCCGAGCACTACTTCCAGCGGGCGTCCGTGCCCACCGTGGCGGGCGCCTGCCGCGCGCTGCTGCGCCAGATGGGCGCCTCGGTCCGCCAGTACCGCGACGGCAGCGACCGCATCCCGCTCCAGCTGCGCGCCCAGGGGGTGACGGTCCGCGAGTACGAGGTGTTCCAGCTGCTCGCCGACCGCCCGAGCAACAAGGACATCGCCCGCCGCCTGCACATCTCGCCGCGCACGGCGGAGAAGCACGTGGCGAGCCTGATAGCCAAGACGTTCCAGGACAACAGGGACGCCCTGTGCGACCTGTCCGCGTCCCTGGCGACCTCGAAGAGCCCCGAGGGGGCCTGAGGGGCCTGAAGGGCGCGGTCCTTGATCCGCCGTCACGGTGTTGACCCGCCGTCACCCGACCGACGTGCGGGAGGCGAGGCGGCCCGCCAGGTGCCAGGTGCGTTCGCGTTCGCGGGGCGAGCGCAGGCCCGTCTGGGTCAGCACCACCTCCGTCGCCCCCGCGTCGAAGTAGCGGCGGATGCCCGCGGCGACGGTGTGCTCGTCGCCGATCAGGGCGAGTTCGACGGGGTGCGTGGCGCCCTCGGCGGCCAGCACCTGCCGGTAGGAGGGAACGGTGGCGTAGGCGCTGAGGTGCACGGCGGCGATCTGGCGCACCACGTCGACGTCGTCGGTCACCACGGCGGGCACCGCCGCCACGATCCTGGGCACGGGCCGCGCCGCCCCGGCCGCGGCCGCGGTGACCACGGGCACGATCCGCTCGGCCAGCGTGCGCGGCCCGGCGAGGAACGGCAGGGTGCCATCGGCCAGTTCGCCGGTGACGGCAAGCGCCTGCGGACCCATCGCCGCGACCAGCAGCGGGGCCCCGGCGCCGCCCGCGACGGCGGTGGGCAGGGGGGGCCGCGCGGTGACGGTGCGCCCTTCGAGCAGCGGCCGTTCACCCGCGAGCGCCTGCCGCAGCACGGTCAACGACTCGCGCAGATGCCGGATCGGCGGCGGATACGGGGTGCCATAGGCGGGTTCGAGCAGATCACGCACGCCCGTGCCGACGCCGAGGACGAACCGCCCGCCGGTGGCCGCCTGCGCGGTCTGCGCGTGCGACGCCAGCGTCAGGGGGTGGCGCGGGTAGAGCGGGACGACATGGGTGCCCACCGTGATCCCCGGCACCTCGCGGCCCGCGATCGCGGCGAGCGTGATCGCGTCGTGCTGGAACAGCTGGCTGAACCAGACCGACGTCAGGCCCGCGTCGGCGGCCTGGCGCGCCTGGCCGACGAGCTGGTCGACGGCGTTGCCGTGCCAGACGACGTCTCCAGCGGGGAGCGCGACTCCGATGGTCATGCGGTGTGTTCCCTTCGTGTGAGCGCCGGTTGGCCCGCGGGGGCGCGGCGCGTTTCGGGTCGTGCGCGGGTCCTGGACTGCCGGGCCGTGGCCCCGCGGTCGGCGTCGTCGAACGCCGCCCTGGCCGCGAGCAGGTGGCGCAGGGCGGCCTCGCCCGCCCGGTCCCCGGCGCGCAGCGCGGCCCGCAGGGCGCACGCGCCCGCCTCGCGCCATTCGGCCGTGCGGGCCTGCTCACCGCCTGGGCCAGCGGCGGCGACCGCCAGGCCCCAGCTGTGGGCGGCCTCGCCGACCGCGGCGGCCTGGCGGACGGCGGCGAGCAGGGCCGTTCGCTCGGCCGCCCACCGGTCGCCAGGACCGGCGAGGACCGCCTCCACGACGGGCGCGGCCAGCGGCCAGCGGGCGGCGGGCCCGCGGGGCGGGCGCGGGCCGCCGCGGCGCGCCGCGGCCTCGTCGGCCAGGTGCAGCCACGCCCCGAACACCCGGCGCAGCGCGGCCCTTCGCTCCTCGGGCGGCTCGTTCGCGGCCAGCAGCTCGCGCGCCAGGAGGCGGGCCAGCGGGTGGACGCGATAGCGGGCGGCGGCGCCCGTGCCGCCCACGACGTCCACCAGGCGCGCGTCGACCAGGGTCTCCAACGCCTCGGCCGCGGTGCGGGGTTCGTCGTCGAGCAGCGGGGCGGCGAGCCACGCGGCGCAGGTGCCGGTCTCCAGCAGGCCCAGCCTGCCGAACAGGCGCCTGGCCGCGGGCGGCAGCGTCTCATAGCCGCGGCGCAGGCTCGCGCGCACGTCGATGCCGTGGTGGCCGAGGTGATCGAGCCGGGTCCGCTCGTCGCGCAGGCCCGCCACCAGGTCGGCCAGCGTCCAGTGCGGGCGCGCGGCAAGGCGCGCCGCCGCCCCGGCCAGCGCGAGCTGCAACCCCCCGCACAGCGCGGCCAGTTCGCGGGCCTCACGCGGCTCGGCGCCGACCCGTTCGGGCCCGAGCAGGGCGGAGAGCAGCTCGATGGCGCCCCGGGTGTCGAGCACGTCGAGCTCGTAACGGGCGGACCCGGGCGGCGCCGCGGTCCTCGCGCGGGTCGTCACGATCAGACGGCAGTGCGAGGCCCCCGGCACCAGCGGCCTGATCTGCGCCTCGTCCGCGGCGTCCTCGATCACGGTGAGCACCCGGCGCCCGGCGAGCGCGCTGCGGTAGAGGGCCGCGCGCCCCTCCAGGTCGGCGGGGATCTCGGCGGCGGCGAACCCCAGCGCCCACAGAAAGCTCTCCAGCACGTCCGCGATGTCATCGGCGCGGCCCGCTCGCCCCGCGCGCTCGCCGCGGTCGGCGAGCCCCGCGTAGAGCTGCCCGTCGGGGAACTCGGGCGCCAGGGCGTGCGCGGCCTCCAGGGCCAGCGCCGACTTGCCGACGCCGCCGCGCCCCGTGATCACCGCGACCCCGGCGGCGCCCGAGCCGGGGTCGGCGAGCAGCCGCGCCCGCAGCGCCGCGAGCACGTCGGCGCGTCCGGTGAAGGGCGCCGTGCGCGCGGGCAGCATGCGCGGCACGGGTCTCGCGCCGCCCGGAGGCGGGGGAACGGGCTCGCGCGGGCCGGGGTCGGCCCTCCCCGTCAGGATGTCCTGGTGGAGGCGGCGCAGCTCGGGCCCGGGTTCAAGACCCAGCTCGGCCACCAGCGTGGCGCGCAGCGAACGGTAGGCGGCCAGCGCCTCGACGCGGCGGCCACCGCGGTGGAGCGCGGTCATGAGCTGGCCCACGAACCGTTCCCGCAGGGGGTGTTCGGCGACCATCGCGGCCAGGTCGACGGCCACCTCGCGGTGCAGGCCCAGGCGCAGCTCGGCCTCGGCGCAGTCCTCGACGGCCTCGATCCGCCGCTCGGCGGCGCGCACCGCGTGGTCGCGCACCACCGGGCTGTCGACGCCCGCCATCGGCTCGCCCCGCCACAGCGCGAGGGCTTCCCGCAGCGCGCGCCTGGCGAGGTGGGGCGCCCCCGCGGCCAGCGCGGCCCTGCCGCGGGTCACCAGGTCCTCGAAGACGGTCAGGTCCAGCTCGTCGCGGTCCACCTCGATGACATAGCCGACGCCACGCGTGCGGATGCGCTCCCCCAGGCCCGCCCGGTCGAGCAGCCGCCGCAGGGCGGAGACGGCCGTCTGCACCTGAGCGCGGGCGGTCGCGGGCGGGCCCGCGCCCCACAGGGCGTCCACCAGCCCTTCGAGCGACACCAGCCTGCCCGCGTTCAACAGCAGCAGGGCGAGCACCACTTGCTGGCGGCGCGCGGTCACCAGCACCTGCTCCCTGCCGTGCACCTGCATCAGCCCGAGCACGCGGAAGCACGGGGCGGCGGCGAGGTCGCCAGGCGGGGCGGGCGCGGGCGCGCGGTAGGTGGCGTGCGCCGCGGGGCCCCGGTCCTGGCCCTGGCTCTGGCCCTGGCTCTGGCCCTGGCTCTGGTCGGTCATGAGGTCGAGAGTCCGCACTGCTTCCCCCTGGGGTCGCTGGCGGGGCGCCAGCGGAGGCGCCGCGCCATGGGTTTCGTGGCCGTCAGACGAGCACCTCGACCGGCGCCGGATGGCCGAGGAACGCGGTCGGGCTGGCCGTCAGGCCGTACGCGCCCGCCTGGAAGATCGCGATGAGGTCGCCGATCTCCGCCCTCGGCAGGTCCACCCGGTCGCCGAGCAGGTCGAGCGGCGTGCACAGGCAGCCGACGACCGTGACGGTCTCGGGGGCCGCCTCCCGATCGGCGGCGGCGCGGCCTGCGGTGGTGGCGCGGTCGGTGGCGCGGTCGGCGACCGCGAGCGGGTAGTTGCGGCGGATGACCTGGCCGAAGTTGCCCGAGGCCGCGAGCTGGTGGTGCAGGCCGCCGTCCACCACGAGGAACGTGGTGCCGCGCGACTCCTTGCGGTCGATCACCCGGGTCACATACACGCCCGCCTCGCCGACCAGGTAGCGGCCGAGCTCGATCACCACGCGGGCGTCCGGCAGTTGGGGGCGCACGCGGGTGGCCATCAGCTCGGCCAGGTTCTCGCCCACCTCGGCCAGGTCGAGCGGCTGGTCCCTCGGCGCGTAGGGGATGCCGAAGCCGCCGCCGAGGTTGAGATAGCGCAACGGGCCGGGCGCGGCTTCGGCCAGCCGCAACGCCAGGTCCACGGTGCGGCGTTGGGCCTCTGACACGCTGTCGGCCCGAAGGTTCTGGGAGCCCGCGAAGACATGGAAGCCGAGGAAGTCGAGCCCCGCGGCGGCGAGTTCGGCCAGCACCTCGGGCACGCGTTCGGCGTCGATCCCGAACTGCTGGGCGCCGCCGCCGAGGCGCATCCCGGCGCCCTTGACGGTGAAGTCGGGGTTCACCCGCAGCGCCACCCGGGCGCGCAGCCCGAGCCGTTCGGCCACGTCACGCACCCGCGCCAGCTCGTTGCGTGACTCCAGCTCGACGGTGACGCCGGCGGCCACCGCCTGGGTCAGCTCGGCCGTGGTCTTGCCCGGTCCGGCGAAGCTCACCCGCTCGGGCGGCACCGGGGTGTCGAGGGCGTGGCGCAGCTCACCGCCCGAGGCGACGTCGAAGCCGTCGACGAGCGCGGCCATGTGGTGCAGGACGGCGGGCATGGGGTTGGCCTTGACGGCGTAGCTCAGCTCGACGTCACGCGGCAGCGCGGCGCGCACGTCGGCGACGCGCCGGGTGATCCGTTCGCGGTCGTAGGCGAAGAACGGCGTGCTCCCGACGCGGGCCGCGAGCACGCGCGCGGATATTCCGCCGACCGTGATATTCCCGTCCGCGGGAATCGCGCCCGCCGGATTCTTGCCCGCCGGATTCTTGCCCGCCGGATCGGCGCCCGCGTTCCCTTCCCTATGGCCGGGAAAGGCCGTCTCCCGCACGTGTGTGTTCGCCATCGCAACAACCTCTGCTCGCCTCGAAGCTCGCCCTGAGCACCCACCCTGAGCGCGCCGGGGAGAGACACCCCGGCCCACTCATCGAGAACTGTCCCAAGCGGGTGGTGGGGGCGCATGGGTAGGCGACCCCCATATTCCCCACGGACTCCCCACACTCCCATCACGCGCCGCACGGCCCGGGAAAGCCGCAGCTCAGAGGCGTGACGGGCGAGGGCTGGGCGGGCGCCCGCGGGCATTGGGCGGGCGTTGGCAGCTTCTTGCCCACGATTACCTGCCACCGCACAAGCCCTTTGATCTTCTTGACGTTCCTCCTGGCCGGATCCAGGATCGGTATTCGTTCGGCCGGATCCGACCGGCAGGGGCGCGGCGGGGATTCCCCCGTTCTCTCCTTTCACGCCCCCGCGGAACTCCTCTTTCCCATGTCCTCCCCGGCTGCTTGATCAAGCCTTGACCAGTCCTATCCGAATGCGCGTGACGGCGGGTGATTGCATGTCTTCCAGGGGTGCGAAAAGCACGGCAGGCGAGCCGATCGCCGTGGTCGGCCTCGCGTGCAGGCTGCCGGGGGCCGAGAACCCCTCGGCGTTCTGGCGGCTGCTGAGCGCGGGCCGTGACGCGGTGGGCCCCATGCCGGATGACCGGCGCCCCGAGACGGTGGACGCCGCCTACCGCAGGGGAGGCTTCCTTCCCGCGATCGACCGCTTCGACGCGGCGTTCTTCGGGATCTCGCCGCGCGAGGCGGCGGCGATGGACCCGCAGGCGCGGCTCGTCATGGAGCTGGCATGGGAGGCGCTCGAACACGCGCGAACGGCGCCGACCGCGCTGCGCGGCACGCCGTCGGGCGTCTTCGTCGGGGCCATCGCGGGCGACTGGGAGCGCGTGCACGAGCGCGCGCACGAGCGGCCGGGGCCGCACACGTTCGCGGGCACCCAGCGCGGCCTGATCGCCAACCGCGTGTCGTACCACCTGGGTTGGCGGGGTCCGAGCCTCACCCTCGACACCGGGCAGTCGTCGTCGCTCGTCGCGGTGCACGCGGCGTGCGCGAGCCTGCGCTCGGACGCCGCGCGCGTGGCGCTCGCGGGCGGGGTCAACCTGATCCCCGACGCCGGGTCGAGCGCGGCCCTCGCCGCCTTCGGCGCCCTGTCACCCGACGGCCGGTGCCACACGTTCGACAGCAGGGCCAACGGCTATGTGCGCGGCGAGGGCGGCGCCCTGGTGGTGCTCAAGCCGCTGTCCGCCGCGCTCGCCGAGGGCGACCGGGTGCACGCCGTGATCCTGGGCGGCGCGGTCAACAACGACGGCGGCGGCGACGGGTTGACCGTTCCCCACGGGCCCGCGCAGGAGGAGGTCATCCGGCTGGCGCACGCCGACGCGGGCGTCGCGCCCGGCGAGGTGTCGTATGTCGAGCTGCACGGCACGGGCACCCGGGTCGGCGACCCGGTCGAGGCCCATGCGCTCGGTGCCGCGATGGCCGCCCACCGCCCCGGTGGCGCACCCCTGTTGGTCGGCTCGGTGAAGACGAACATCGGCCACCTCGAGGGCGCTGCGGGGATCGCGGGGCTGCTCAAGGTGGTGCTCGGGCTCAGCCACGGTGAGCTGCCACCCAGCCTCAACTTCGCCGCGCCGCACCCCGACATCCCCCTCGACCGCCTCGGCCTCGACGTGGTGCGCACGCGCGCGGAGTGGCCAGGGGAGAGTCGGCGCGTGGCGGGCGTCAGCTCGTTCGGGGTGGGCGGCACCAACTGCCACCTGATCGTGGCCGAGGCGCCCCCCGCCGCGCCGCGCGACGCCGCGCCGCGCGACGCCGAACCCGTGGGCGCCGAATCAGGCGACGCCGAACCCGTGGGAGCCCAACCCGTGGGCGCCGCGGCGCCGTTGGTGCTCTCGGCCCGCTCGGCGGCGGCGCTGCGCGCCTCGGGGAGAGCGCTCTCCGCGCACCTGGGCGCACATCCCTCGGTGCCGCTCGCCGATGTGGCGCACTCGCTGCTGCGCAGCCGCACGCTGTTCGAGCACCGCGCCGTGGTGCTGGGCGGCCACGACGGGGACCATGTCCACGGCGACTCCCTCGGCGGGCACCTCGGCGGCCACAGGGCCGCGCTCGACGCGCTGGCCGAGGGCCGCCCGGGCGAAACGGTCGCCATCGGCAGGGCCCTTCCCGGCGGCGACGTCCTGGTCTTCCCCGGGCAGGGCTCCCAGTGGCCCCGCATGGCGGCCCAACTCCTCGACGGGCCACGGGAGGTGGCCGACCGGCTGGTGGAGTGCGCCCGCGCCCTCGAGCCGTTCGTGGACCACGCGCCGCTGGACGTGCTGCGCGGCGCGCCCGGCGCGCCGGGGCTCGACCGCGTCGACGTGGTGCAGCCCGCGCTGTGGGCGGTGATGGTCGCGCTCGCCGAGCTGTGGCGGTCGCGCGGCGTCGCCCCCGCCACCGTCATCGGCCACTCGCAGGGCGAGATCGCCGCCGCGACCGTGGTGGGCGCGCTCAGCCTCTCCGACGCGGCGCGGGTCGTCGCGCTGCGCAGCCGCGCCCTGCGCGCGCTGACGGGCGGCGGGATGCTGTCGGTTGGCGCGCCGCCCGAGGCGGTCGCCGAACTCCTCGCCGAGGCCCCCGAGGTGAGCGTCGCCGCCGACAACGGCCCACGTTCCACGGTCCTTTCGGGCCCCCGCGCGGCGCTTGCCGCCCTGGGCGAGCACCTGACCGCGGCAGGGCACCGCGCCAAGCTCCTGCCGGTCGGCTACGCCTCCCACTCCCCCGCCGTCGACGCCGTCCGCGAGGAGCTGCTGACGCGACTCGCGCCCATCAGGCCCGTCTCCACCCCCGCCACCTTTATCTCCACGCTGACCGGCGCCCCGATCGACACCGCCGCCCTCGACGCCGCCTACTGGTGCGACAACCTGCGCCACCGGGTGCGGTTCGCCGACGCCACCCGCGCCGCCATCGAGCGGGGGGCGAGCCGTTTCGTCGAGGTGAGCCCGCACCCCGTGCTGACCGCCGCCATCGAGGAGACCGCGGAGGAGGCGGGCGCCGAGGCCGTCGCCCTCGGCACGCTGCGGCGCGGGGACGGCGGGCCCGAACGCCTGCTGCGCGCCACGGCCGAGGCCCTGGTCGCCGGCGCGCCCGTCACCTGGCCCGAGGTGGCCGGGGCGGCGCTCACCGACCTGCCGACCTACCCGTTCCAGCGCGAACGCCACTGGCCCGGCGAGGCCGCGCGCGCCTCCGCGCCCGAGGCGGCGTCGGCCCGGGTCGACGCCTCGCCCGCCGCGCTGCGCGCGCTGGTGACGGGCGCGGCCGCCACGGTGCTCGGCCATGGCGATGCGGGCTCGGTCGACCCGTTGCGCACCTTCAAGGACCTGGGTCTCGACTCCGCGGGGACCGTTGAACTCCGGGGCGTGCTCCAGTCGTTGACCGGCCTGCGGCTCCCTTCGAGCCTGCTGTACGACTTCCCCACGCCCCACCGGGTCGCCGAACGGCTGCGCGCGCTCCTCGGCGGCGGCGACCAACGGCCCTCGCCCGAGGCCGAGTTGACACCCGTCACAGCGGCCGAGGCGGCCAAGGTGGCCGAGGTGGCCGAGGTGGCCGAGGCGTCCGAGGGCGAGGCGATCGCGGTCGTCGCGATGGGCTGCCGCCTCCCCGGTGGGGTGACCTCGCCCGAAGAGCTGTGGTCGCTGCTGGCCGAAGGGCGGGAAGCGGCCACGGAGTTGCCGACAAACCGCGGCTGGGACCTGGACGCGCTGCACGCGGGCGCCTGCGCCACGCGGCGGGGAGGGTTCCTGCACGAGGCCGACGCGTTCGACGCCGAGTTCTTCGGGCTGAGCCCGCGCGAGGCCCTGGCGATGGACCCGCAGCAGCGCCTGATGCTCGAGGTCTGCTGGGAGGCGATCGAGCGCGCCGGGATCGACCCGACGGCGCTCGCGGGCTCGCCGACCGGCGTGTTCGTCGGCGCGATGGCCACCGACTACGGCCCCAGGCTGCACCAGCCGACCGGCGTGGCCGACGGGCACCTGCTCACCGGCACCGCGCTGAGCGTCGCCTCGGGCCGCGTCGCCTACACCCTCGGCCTGACGGGGCCCGCGCTCACCCTGGACACCGCCTGCTCGTCCTCGCTCGTCGCCGTGCAGCTGGCCACCGCGTCGCTGCGGCGCGGCGAGTGCGCGCTGGCGCTCGCGGGCGGGGTGACGGTGATGGCCAACCCCGGCAACCTCGTGGAGTTCAGCCGCCAGAACGGCCTCGCCCCCGACGGCCGCGCCAAGGCGTTCTCCGCGGCGGCCGACGGCACCGCCTTCGCCGAGGGCGCCGGGGTCCTCCTGCTCGAACGCCTCTCCGACGCGCGCCGCAACGCGCACCCCGTCCTCGCCGTCATCCGCGGCGCCGCCGTCAACTCCGACGGCGCGAGCAACGGCCTGTCCGCGCCCAACGGGCAGGCGCAGCAACGCGTCATCCGCGCCGCGCTCGCCGACGCGGGCCTGGCCCCCGCCGATGTGGACGCCGTCGAGGCGCACGGCACCGGCACCGCGCTCGGCGACCCCGTCGAGGCCCACGCGCTCCTCGCCACCTATGGGCAGGGCCGGTCCACCCCGGCCTGGCTCGGCTCGGTGAAGTCCAACCTCGGCCACACCCAGGCGGCCGCCGGGGTCGCCGGGGTCATCAAGATGGTGCTGGCCCTGCGGCACGGGCTGCTGCCGCGAACCCTGCACGCCGAGCGGCCGAGCGAGCGCGTCCACTGGGACGAGGGCGCGGTGCGGCTGCTGACCACGGAGCGGCCATGGCCGTCGGGGGAACGCCCCAGGCGCGCCGCCGTCTCCAGCTTCGGCATCAGCGGCACCAACGCCCACCTCGTGCTCGAAGAGGCCCCGGACGAGTCGGCGGCAACGGCCGAACTCCCGCAGGATCGCGGCCCGTTGGTCTGGGTTCTCGCCGCGCGCTCCGAGGCGGCGCTGCGCGCCACGGCGGCCGGGCTGCGCGCGGTCGCGGCCTCGCCCGACGCGGAGGCCGCGGGCCCGCTGCTGGCGCGGCGCGCGGCGTTCGCCCACCGCGCCGTGGTGGTGGCCGCCGACCGGGACGAGCTGGTCGCCGCGCTGAACGCGCTCTCCGAGGGCGCGCCGCACCCCGCGCTGGCCACGGGCGTGGCGCCGCGCGAGGCGCGCCCGGTGTTCGTGTTCCCAGGGCAGGGCGCCCAGTGGGCCGGGATGGCCGCCGAACTCCTGGCGGAGGACGAGGAGTTCGCCGCCGATCTGCGACGCTGCGCGGAGGCGCTGCGCCCGCACACCGGCTGGTCGGTGCTCGACGTGCTCACCGGATTGGAGAGCGCTCCATCGCTGGAGCGCACCGAGGTGGTCCAGCCGGTGCTGTTCGCGCTCATGTACGCGCTTGCCGGGCGCTGGCGCGCGGCGGGCGTGGAGCCCGCCGCCGTGGTCGGCCACTCGCAGGGCGAGATCGCGGGGGCCGCGGTCGCCGGGGCGCTGTCGCTCGCCGAGGCCGCCAGGATCAGCGCGCTGCGCGCCCGGGTCGTGGGGGCGCTCGACGGCACCGGGGGCGTGCTGGCCGTCGGGCTGCCCGCCGCCGAGGTCGCCGAGCGGATCGCGCCGTGGCGCGACCAGCTGTGGGTCGCGGTGGACAACGGCCCCATCGGCACCGTCGTCGCGGGCGAGTTGGCGGCCATCGACGCGTTCGTCGCGTCCTGCGGCGAACAGGCGCAGCTGAAGCGCACCCCCGTCGCCTACGCCGCCCACACGCCCCATGTGACGGCGGTGCGCGAGGAGTTGCTGTCCGGCATCGGGCAACTGGCGCCCAGCGACACCACGACGGCGATCAGCTCGTCCCTCGAGGGCGCGCTGATCGAGGGCTCCCGGCTCGACGCGGGCTACTGGTACCGCAACCTCGCCGAGCCCGTACGCTTCGACGCGGCGATCCGCGCGTTCTCCGGCACGGCGGATCCCCTGTTCATCGAGGTCAGCCCGCATCCGATCCTCACCGGTGCGGTCGCGGGGATCGCCGCCGACGCCGGGCTCGGCGGCGCGGCCGTGGGAACGCTGCGCCGCGGCGCGGGCGGGCGGCACCAGCTCATGACCGCGCTCGGCAACGCCTGGGTGCGCGGCGCGCCCGTCGCCTGGCCGCGCGTGCTCGGCCCCGTGCGCCGCCAACTCGACCTGCCCACCTACGCGTTCGACCGCCGCCGCTACTGGCTGCACCCCGCCGAGCGCGGCGGCCACCCGCTGCTGGACCGCGTGGTGCCCCTGGCCGAGGGCGACGGCGTGCTGCTCACCGGGCGGATCGCGCGCTCCCGCGCGCCCTGGCTGGCCGACCACGCGGTCGACGGGCGGGTGCTGCTGCCGGGCACCGCGTTCGCCGAGTTGGCCCTGCGCGCCGCCGCCGAGGCGGGCGCCCCAGGGGTGGAGAGCCTGACGCTGCACGCCCCGCTCGACCTGCCGGAGACCGGCGCCGTCACCCTCCAAGTGGCCGTCACCGGAACGGCGTTGACCATCCACGCCCGGGTCGGCGACGACGCGCCCTGGACCCGGCACGCCAGCGGCGCCCTAGCCGACGAGGCGCCCCCGCCCCACGACCTGCTGACCCGCTGGCCCCCGCGGGGCGCCACCCCGGTGGACATCGCCGACGCCTACGACCGGCTCGCCGCGCGCGGCTACGCCTACGGCCCGGCGTTCCGCGGGCTGACCTCGGCCTGGCGGGCGGAGGGTGCGCTCTGGGCCGAGGTGGCGCAACCTGCGGGCGGCGCGGGTGAGTTCGTGCTGCACCCGGCGCTGCTCGACGCGGCGCTGCACCCGCTGCTCATGGACGGTGCCCTCGACGGCACCGCGGGGGGCGCCGCGGAAGGGAGCGGGGAAGGGGGCGCGGAAGGGGGCGGGCTACTGCTGCCGTTCGCCTTCTCCGGGCTGCGCATCACCCGCCCGGGGGCCGAACGGCTACGGGTCCGGGTGGGCAACGGCCGCGTCACCGTGTGGAACGGGCAGGGCGAGCCGGTCGGCGCGATCGACGAGGTCACCCTCAGGCCCGCAGCGGCCGGAAGCGTCCCCGGGCTGCACCGCGTCGACTGGATTGAGGCACGCCCCGCCACCGAACCCCCCGGCAGCCCCTATGCGGTGGTCGAATGCGGCGACAAACTCCCGGAGAGCGCTCCCCCGGAGGGAACGCCTCGGGAGAGCGCTCTCCCAACGGTGCTGGTGCGCTGCCCCGACGCGCCCGCGCGGGCGACGCTCCACCGCGTGGCGGCGACGGTGCGGGAGTGGGCCACGGGAGAGCGCTTCCCCGGCTCCCGGCTGGTGTTCCTCGCCGATCCCGACACGCCCGCGGGGGCGCCGGTATGGGGCCTGGTCCGCTCGGCCATCGCGGAGCACCCGGGCCGTTTCGGCCTCGCCGACGCGCCCGAACGGCTCGCCGCCACCGTCCGCGCCGACCAGTTCAGGGTGCGGGACGGGCGGGTGCTGGTGCCGCGGGTGGTCCCCGGCGCGGCGGGCCAGGCCCCGCCGCCCGGCCTCGGCGAAGGCGCCGTGCTGGTCACCGGCGGCACCGGGGGCCTGGGCGCCCTGGTCGCCGCCCATCTCGTCGAACGTCACGGTGTCACCGAGCTGCTGCTCACCTCACGCCAGGGCCCCGCGGCCCCCGGAGCGGACGCGTTGGCACGGCGCCTCCGGGAGGCGGGCGCCTCGGTGACCGTCGCGGCGTGCGACGCCGCCGACCGGGAAGCGCTCTCCCGGCTGCTCGCCGGGCGGCGCCTGACGGCCGTGGTGCACGCGGCCGGGGTGCTCGAGGACGGCACCGTGGGCGCGTTGACTCCCGAACGCCTCGACGCCGCGCTGCGGCCCAAGGCCGACGCCGCCGCGCTCCTCGACGAGCTAACCGCCGACCAGCCGCTGCGCGCGTTCGTGCTGTTCTCCTCGGTCGCCGGGGTGCTCGGCAACCGGGGCCAGGCCGCCTACGCCGCGGCCAATGCCGCCCTGGACGCGCTGGCCCGCGACCGCCGCGCCCGTGGGCTGCCCGCCGTCTCGATCGCCTGGGGCCTGTGGTCACTCCCCACCGGCATGACCGCGCACCTGTCGGCGGCCGATCGGCGGCGGCTGGCCGCCGTGGCGCCGCTGGGCGAGCGGGACGGCCTCGACCTGTTCGACGCGGCGCTCCGCCCCGACGCCGACCCGGTCGTGGTCGCCAGCCGGTTCGACCCGGTGGCACTGCGCGACCTGGGCGACCAACTGCCGGATGTGCTCCGCTCGTTGGCACCCGCGCCGCGCCGGAGAGCCGAGCCGGGGACGCCTTCGGGCTCGGAGCCGGGGGCCGCGGCCCCCGCGCCCGCCGCTCGTTGGGACTTCGGCGACGCGGCGAGCGTGCTCGCGTTTGTCAGGGACCAGGTGGCGCTCGCGCTCGGCCACGCCTCGCCCGAGGCGATCGACCCGGACCGGACGTTCAGCGACCTGGGGCTCGACTCGCTGACCTCCGTGGAGTTGCGCAACCGGATCGGCGAGGCCACGGGGCTGCGGCTGCCCGCCTCCCTCGTCTTCAACCACCCCACCGTGACCCTGCTCGCCGCGCATCTCGCGGGCGAGCTGGCCCCCGACCCCGAACAGGCGCTGCGGGACGCCCTGGAGGCGGCCATCGCCGCGCTGGACCGGGAGCGCGCGCTGGCCGTGCTGACCGAGGCCCTCGACCGCGTCGGCGCCCCGCGCCCCGCGCACCCCGCCGTTGCCCAACCCACCTCGGACGACGAGCTGTTCGCGTTCATCGACGCCCAGCTCGACACCACGACCGACGCCCCGCTCGACCCCGAACTCGACCCCGAACTCGACCCCGAGGCCGACACCCGACCCGGCGCCGACCCGGCGTCGACCCGACTCTGACCAGGGAGCATCCATGGCCGGCGAGGACAAGCTGCGCGAGTATCTCAGGCGGGTGACCGCCGAGTTGACGGAAGCCCGTCGGCGTCTCGCGGACGCGGACGCGCGCGACCACGAGCCCGTCGCCGTCATCGGCATGTCCTGCCGGTTCCCGGGCGCGGAAAACGTGGACGCCTACTGGGAGTTGCTGCGCGAGGGGCGCGCGGCGGAGATCGGCGAGGTGCCGCCGGGCCGGTTCGACCTGGACCTCACGCCGGATGAGCGGCGGCGCTTCCGGCCGAGGCGGGGCGCGTTCCTGCCCGACGTCGCGGGGTTCGACGCGGAGTTCTTCGGCTTTCCGCCCCAGGAGGCGCTGCGGATGGACCCGCAGCAGCGCCTGATGATGGAGCTGGCGTGGGAGGCGATGGAGGACGCGGGCACCCCGCCGCCGACCCTGACCGGCAGCAGGACGGGTGTGCTGCTCGGCTTCTCCGACGCGTTCCAGTACGGGCAGGTGGAGACCGAGCGGCAGGGCACCGACGTGTATGCCGACCCCTACATGGGGCAGGGCAGCCTGGGCAGCGTCGTGGCGGGGCGGCTCGCCTACCACTTCGACCTGCGGGGGCCCGCGTTCTCCCTGGACACCGCGTGCTCGTCCACGCTGGTCGCCGTCCACCTGGCGGCGCGGGCGCTGCGCGCGGGCGAGTGCGACTACGCACTGGCGGGCGGCGGGTTCCTCGCGCTGCACCCGTTCCTCTACCTCTACAGCGGCGCGACGTCGCTGCTGTCGCCGACCGATCTGTGCCACACGTTCGACGCGGGCGCCGACGGCTATCTGATGGGCGAGGGCGGGGGGTTGGTGGTGCTGGCCAGGCTGTCCGACGCGCTGCGCGCCGGGCACCGCATCAGGGCGGTGATCCGCGGCTCGGCGGTCAACCAGGACGGCCGCAGCAACGGCATGACCGCACCGAGCCGCGCCGCCCAAGTGGAGGTGATCCGCCGGGCGTTGGCGAGCGCGGGAGCGACGCCTGGCGAGGTGGACTACGTCGAGGCGCACGGCTCGGGCACCCGGCTCGGCGACGAGATCGAACTCGGCGCGCTCAACGACGTGTTCGGGGGCCGCCCGGCCGAACGCCCGCTGCGGGTGGGGGCGGTGAAGACCAACGTCGGACACACGCACACCGCCGCCGGGATCGCGGGCCTCATCAAGACGGTGCTGGTGCTTGAGAACGGCGTCGTCCCGCCCAACCTCCACATGGAGGAGCCCGCGGAGCTGGTCACCGCGAACGCGGCGGTCGCGCCCGTCACCGCGCCGGTGCCGCTGCCCGACGCGCCGCTGGCCGGGGTCAGTTCGTTCGGCTGGTCGGGCACCAACGCGCATGTGGTGCTCGAACGCGCGCCGTCCACGGGCGCCCCCGCCGACGCGGCCCCCGAGGCGGCCCCCGAGGCGGCCCTCGGCACAGCGACCTTGCCCGCGCTGCTGCCCGTCTCCGCGGCGAACGAGGGGGCGTTGGCCGACCGGCTGTCCCACCTTGCGGTGCGCGCGGGCGCGTTGGGCAGCGGCGAGCTCGCCGATCTCGCCCATACCCTTCGCTCGGGCCGCGCCCACCACGCGCACCGCAGGGCCGTGGTGGCCGCCGACCCGGCCGAGGCTGCGGCGCGGCTCGCGGCGGCGGACGGCGGGGTGCGCGCGGACGCCAGGCCCAGGGTCGCGTTCCTGCTGCCCGGCGTGGGCGACCAGTACCGGGGGCTTGGGCGCGCGCTGTACCGCGACGAGCCGGTATTCGCCGAGGCGGTCGACGCGTGCCTGGCCGTCGCCGATGAACGCTGCGGGATCGACCTGCGCGCGGTGTTCCTCGCCGAGCCCGTGGAGCCGGTCGCGGGCGCGCCCTCGCTGCTCGGCGGCCCCGACGAGGATCCGCTGTTCGAACGCGCCGAGGTGGCGCACCCGTTCCTCTTCACCGTCGAGTACGCCCTCGCGCGGCTGCTCGCTCACCGAGGCGTCGCGCCCGACCTGCTGGTCGGCTACAGCCTCGGCGAGTATGTCGCGGCCTGCCTGGCCGGGGTGTTCACGCTCCCCGACGCCCTGTGGGTGGTGACCGAGCGCGCCCGGCTGATCGCCTCGGCCCCGGCCGGGCGCATGCTCGCGGTGGCCACGGGCGCCGACGCGCTCGACGCGCTCGGCCTGCCGGGCGCGTGTGGCGTGGACGTCGCCGCCGTCAACGGCCCCGGCATGACGGTGCTGAGCGGGACGCCCGCCGCGATCGACGAAGTCGCCGCGCGGCTGAGGGAGTCGGGGGTCGCGGCGCGCCCGCTGCGCTCGGCGCACCCGTTCCACTCCACGCTGCTCGAGCCCGCCAAGGACAAGCTGGCCGCGCTCATCGCGACCGTGCCGCGCGGCGCACCGGGCGTGCCGATCGTCTCCAACGCGACGGGCCGCCCGTTGACCGCCGAGCGGGCGACCGACCCGAGCTACTGGGCCGAACACCTCTGCCTGCCCGTTCAGTTCGCCGCGGGGGTCGCGCACTGCGCCGCCGAACACGTCGATGTCTACGTGGAGTTGGGGCCGGGGCAGGTGCTCGGCGGCCTGGTCCGGCAGAACCTGCCTCTCAACGCCCACCCCACCGTGCTCGGCACCCTGCCTGCGCCCTGGCCCGCGACGGGGCGCGGGGACGAGGCCACCGCCGTGCTGGAGACATGCGGGCGGCTGTGGGAGCGGGGCGTCGACCTCGACTGGTCGGCGCTCGGCCCGGGTGGGGGCCGCCTGGTGTCGCTGCCGCCCTATCCGTTCCAACGCACCCGCTACTGGCCCGAGCGCACGGTCTCCCCCGCCACCCGGGCCGATGGCGACCCGGCCGGGGCCACGGCGGGCGGGCCAGGGGCGGACGGGTCAGGGGCGGGCGGGTCCCACCGTTACGCGCCCGTGTGGCGGCGGGACTTCGGCTCCGGGCCCGGCGAACCGCCGCCGCTCACCGGCACGTTGGTGGTCTTCAGCGACGGGGTCGTCGGCACGCGGCTGGTCGAGGCGGCGGGCGTACCCGCCGTCGAGGTGATCGCCGGGAGCGCGCTGCGGCGCGAGGGGCGCCGGATCGAGATCGACCCGGCCGACCCCGGGCACCACCGCGAGGTGTTCGCCGGGCTGGCCGGGCCGCTGCACGTGGTTCACCTGTGGAGCCTGCTGGCGCCCGAGGATGGCGTCTTCGCCGATGACGCCGCGCTGCGCTCCGCCGTGCGGCACGCGTTCGACGCGCCGCTGCTGACCGTGCGGGCACTCGCGGACCGCGAGGCGCGGCTGTTGACCGTCACGGCCGGGGCCGAGGAGATCAGCGGCGGCGAACTGACCGCGCCCGCCCGGGCGTTGGCGCATGGGCTCGGCCGAGGCGTACGCGCGGAACACCCCGGGCTCTCGTGGCGCGGCGTGGACATCGAGCTTTCCCCCTCCCCCTCCCCCTCCCCCTCCCCCGACGCCGCTGCCGCTGCCGCTGCCGCCCAGTTGCTCGGCGAGCTGCGGCGCACCCCATGGGAGGCGCCCGACCCGGCGTCCGAGCCCGCGCTCATCGGCTGGCGCGGTGGCGGACGTTGGCTCAAGGGCTGGGCGGAGCTTCCCCAACTCCCCGACACACAAGGGAGTTGGTCCCCCGAGGGCACCTTCCTGATCACCGGGGGCACCAGGGGTCTCGGACTGATCCTGGCCAGGGACCTGGTCGCCCGTGGGGTGCGCAGGCTCGCGCTGGTCAGCAGGACCGGCGTCGCCGACGTGGCCGATCTGGAGGCGGCGGGCGCCGAGGTGCTGCTGATCGCGGCGGACGTGGGCGTTCCCGGCGAGCTGCGGCGCGCCCTGCGGGAGACGGCCGAGCGGTTCGGCGGGATCGACGGCGTCGTGCACGCCGCGGGCCTGCCGGGCGGCGGCCTTGCGCAGCGGCGCTCCGTGGCCGACGCGGGCCTGGTGCTGGCGCCCAAGGTGCTGGCCATGGGCCCGCTCGCCGAGCTGCTCGGGCCCGCCAACCCCCTGAAGGCGCCGCCCCGTTGGCTGATCCTCTACTCGTCCGTCGCCTCGGTGGTGGGCGGCATCGGCGAGGCGGACTACTGCGCGGCCAACAGCGTGCTTGACGCGTACGGCCAGGCGTTGGCCGCCGCGGCGCCCGGCACCCGCGTCCTCACCGTCGCCTGGGGCCACTGGCGCCACGACGCGTGGGCGGACGCGGCGACCGGCGCCGAACGCACCGCCTACCGCGAGCGGTTCGGCTTCTCCGCCGAGGAAGGCTGCGCGCTACTCGGCGAGTTGGCGGCCGGGGCGGGCGGCGCAACGGTGGCGCTGCGCCGCCCGCTGCCGACCACCGTGCGCGACCTGGCGTCGCTCAACGACCTGGAGGGGCTGCTCGCCTCGGCGATCCCGGGGACCGCGCCCCCCTCGCGCTACCCCAGGCCGCCGCTGCGCACCGACTACCTCGCGCCGCGCACCGACCTGGAGCGCGCGGTCGCGGATGTCTGGGGTGAGTTCCTTGGCATCGAACGCGTCGGCGTCCACGACCCGTTCTTCGACCTGGGCGGCAACTCCCTGGTGGGGATGGCCATGGTGACCGCGCTCGAACGCCGACTCGACCGGCGGATCGCCCCCGCCGTCCTCTTCGAGCACCCCACCGTCGCGGCGTTCGCGGGGGCGCTCGACGGCGGCCCCGGGCCGGGCCTGGCCACAGGAACGGCACGGGGCGAACGCCGCCGCGCCCGGAACTCCCGTACGCAGAAGTGAGGATGACGTGACCGAGTACACCCACCCCGATCCCCCGGCCGACGTCCCGTCGGACCTCGCGACCGGCCTCCCGACCGGCCTCCCGAGCGACCTGCCCAGCGACCTGCCGGGCGGTCCGACCGGCGGCCTCCCGGACGGCCACTCCGGCGACCTCCCGGCCGGTGAGCCGACCGACATCGCCCTGGTGGGGATGGCGGGCCGGTTCCCCGGGGCCAGGGACGTGGCCGGGCTCTGGGAGTCCATCAGGGCCGGGCGTTCGGGCATCACCGACTTCACCGAGGCCGAGCTTCGGGCCGCCGGGGTGCCGCGCGCGCTGCTGGCGGACCCGGCCTATGTCAGGTCGGGCGCGGTGATCGACGGGATCGAGGAGTTCGACGCCGACCTGTTCGGACTCGGGCCCAGGGAGGCCCAGATCCTCGACCCGCAGCACCGCCTGTATCTGGAGCACAGCTGGGCGGCGTTGGAGGACGCGGGGTGCGATCCGGCGCGGTTCGACGGGAGCGTCGGCGTCTTCGCGGGCAGCGCGTGGAGCTCCTATCTGGCCAACAACCTCACTCCGGCCGGGATTTCCCTGGACATGGGCGTCACCCTCGGCAACGAGAAGGACACCCTGGCCACCCGCGTCGCGCATGTACTCGGCCTGACGGGGCCCGCGTTCACCGTGCAGAGCGCCTGCTCCACGTCGCTGGTCGCGGTGTGTGTGGCGGCGAGCAGCCTGGCGAACTTCGAGTGCGACCTGGCCCTCGCGGGCGGCGTCTCGCTCGCCGTGCCGCAGCGCGTCGGCTACCTCTACCAGGAGGGCGGCATCGCCCCGCCCGACGGCCGCTGCCGCGCGTTCGACGCGGCGGGCCTTGGCGCGCCGCTCGGCAGCGGCGTCGGGGTGGTCGCGCTGCGGCGCCTGGACGACGCGCTGGCCGCGGGCGACCGGGTATACGCCGTGCTGCGCGGCTGGGCGGTCAACAACGACGGCGGCCGCAAGGTCGGCTTCACCGCCCCCGGCGTGGACGGGCAGGCCGCCGTCATCGAGGAGGCCCTGGCCGCGGCGGGGCTCGCGCCCGGCGACATCGACTACGTCGAGGCGCACGGCACCGGCACCGCCCTGGGCGACGCCGCCGAACTCGCCGCGCTGCAACGCGTCTTCCGCGGCGAGTCGCTGCGCATCGGCTCGGTCAAGACCAACGTCGGGCACCTGGACCGGGCGGCGGGGGTCACGGGGCTGATCAAGACCGCCCTTGCCCTGCACCACGAGGAGCTCCCCGCGACGCTGCACTTCACCGAGCCCAACCCCCAACTGGCGGACGGCGAGGCGTCGTTGGACGTGGTGACCGAGCGGCAGCCGTGGCCGCGCGCGCAACGGCCCCGGCGCGCCGGGGTGAGCGCGTTCGGCATCGGCGGCACCAACGCGCATGTCGTCGTCGAGGAGGCGCCGTTGCCCGCGAGGCCCGCCCGCGCCGACGAGGCGCCCCGGCCCGAGGTGCTGGTGTGGTCGGCCCGCTCCGAGGCCGCCGCCGACCGGGCCACGGCGGATCTCGCGGCGCACCTGGCGGCCACGGACGACGCGCTCGCCGACATCGCGCACACGCTGCGGACGGGCCGCCGCGAGCTGCCGCACCGTCGGATGCTGGTGGCCCACTCGACCGGGGCCGCTGCCGAGGCGCTGCGCGCGGGCGTGGCGGCCAAGGGCGTGGGCGGCGCGGGGCGGGCCGGGCTGCTGTTTGGCCGCCTCCCCGTGGGCCATGACCGGGTGGCCGCCCACCTCCTCGCCGACGCTGGCTCGTTGGCATCGGGGAGGAGCGAGGTCGCCCTGGGCTTCGGGCGCGCCCTCGCGTGGGCCCGCCTGGTGGCGTCCTGGGGCGTGGAGCCCGCGCTGGTGGCGGGCGGCGGCGCGGGAGCGGCCGTGGCCGCCTGCCTGGCCGGGGTGCTGTCGCGGGGCGACGCCCTCGCCCTGGCCGAGCGCCGCGCCGAGCTGGGCGAGGCGCCATCGGCTCCCCAACGCGCCGAGCTTGCCGCCTGGTTGGCCGAACGCGTCACCCTGGCGCCCGCGACGCTGCCGCTTGTCTCCGTCACCACGGGGGAGCCCGTCACCGCCGAGCGGGCGGCCGACCCGCACCACTGGGCCGAACAGGCCTGCGCGCCCGAGGAGTTCGCCGCGCCGCCCACCGAGGACGGCATCGTGCTGGCCGATGTCGGCATCGGCAGGCCGGGGGCGCTGCCCCTGCTCCCGGCGGACGACGACCCCGAGGCGGCCCGCGCGCTGCTCGCCGAGGCGGCCGGGCGGCTGTGGCTGGCCGGGGCGTCGCTCGACTGGAAGGCGTTCGGCGCCGGGCGTGGGGCGCGCACGGTCGGGCTGCCCATCTACCCGTTCCAGCGCGGGCGTTACTGGATCGAGCCGCCGGGCCCGCGGGACGGGGCGGGCGAGGCGGTGCGGCTGCTCACCCCGGGGTGGCGGCCCGCGCCCGACGCCGACTCCGCCCCACTCGGGGGCCGTTACCGCGTCGTCCCCGACGGCGGTGGCGTCGCCGAGGCGTTCGCGGCGCTCGTGCGGCGCGACGGCGGCGCCCTGGTCACCGAGCGGCCCGATGTCGTTGTGGACCTCTCGGCGAGCGAAGCGGTTGACACGGTTGACGCCGTGGCCTCGGCCGCCGCGCTGCTGGCCGCTGCCGAGGCGCCGGTCCTGCTGGTGACCTGGGGCGGGCAGCGGGTCGCCGCGGGCGAGGCACCCGCCCCCGCCCAGGCGGCGCTGGCCGTGCTGCCCGCTGTCGCGGGCCAGGAGCACCCCGGGCTCGAGCGCCGCTGCCTCGACCTCGACCCGGCCTATGGCCCCGCGGAGGCGGCCCGCGCGCTGGCCGCCGAGCTGGGCCGCCCCGCCGATGGGCCGCTGGCCGCGCACCGGGCGGGCCGCCGCCATGTGCCGGTCCACGAGCCCGCCGCCGCCCGCCCGGCGACCGCGGTGCGGAGGGGCGGCAGCTATCTCGTCACCGGAGGGCTCGGCCCGGTCGGCCTGCGGATCGCCGAGCACCTGATCCGGCGCGGCGCCGCCCGCCTGGT
The DNA here is from genome assembly GCF_003311645.1 of Streptomyces sp. PT12. GTDB lineage: Bacteria > Actinomycetota > Actinomycetes > Streptomycetales > Streptomycetaceae > Streptomyces. The sequence goes on from NZ_QEST01000080.1 coordinate 191,380, forward strand.
CCTCACCGGGCGTGGCGAGCCGGGCGACCGGGCCGACCGGCTGCGTTCCCTCGGCGCCGATGTGCTCACCCCCAGGCTGGACGTCACCGACAGGGCCGCGATGGGCCACCTGCTGGCCGATGAGCGCTTCGACGGCGTCGTGCACGCCGCCGCGGACGCGGGACCCGACACGCTGCTGCCCCTGGCCGCGCTCGAACGTGCCACCCTCGCCCGGCAGTTCGGGGCCAAGGTGGGCGGCGCCGAGGTGCTGGCCGAGCTGATCGACGCGCTGCCGCAGGGGCGGCGCCCCGACTGGTGCGTGCTGTTCTCCTCCACCTCGGCCGTGCTCGGCGGCGTGACGCTCGGCGGCTACGCGGCGGCGAACGCGGCCCTGGCCGCCTGGGCCGAGGGCCGGGCCCCCGGCACCCGCTGGATCGCCGCCGCCTGGGACACCTGGCCCGGCACCGCCGAGCGGGTCGAGGGCCGTGTCGGCTCCGCCCTCGCCGCGCACGCGATGACCGAGGCCGAGGCGCTCGACGCCTTCGATCGGGTGCTCGCCCATGGCCCTGGCCAGGTGATCGCGGCGGCGGGCGGCCTCGACGGCCGCCTGCCCGCGGTGGGCGCGGCGCCCGTCGAGGCCACGGCACCGGCCGCCCGCTTCCCGCGCCCCGACCTGCCACAGCCCTACGCGCCGCCGCTGACGGACACCCAACGCGCCCTCGCGGAGATCTGGTCGACGGTGCTCGGCGTCGAACCGGTCGGCGTGCGCGACGCGTTCTTCGACCTCAGCGGCAACTCCCTGCTGGCGCTCCAGATGCTGGCCGAGGTCAAGGGCCGCCTGGGCGTCGCGATCCCCACCGTGGCCCTCTTCGAGAAGCCCACCGTCGCGGCGCTCGCGGACCTGCTGGACGCCCAACGCGGCCTCGGCGCCCCGGAGATGGCAAACGCCGCGCCGCGCACCGCGCCCCGGCGCCCCGCCCCCGAGCCCGCCCCCGAGCCCGCCGCCGAGTCCGCCCCGCCCCTCGCCGACGACCCGGCGCCGCTGCCCGCGTGCGTCGGCGGGCTCGTCGGCCCACGAGGAACGGCCCGGCGCGCCCAGCCCGTTGAGGCCACCGCCGAGCCCGAGCCCACCGCCCGCGCATGCCCCGTCCCCGCATACGCCGTCCCCGCATACGCCGCGCCCGCGTCCGCCGCGCCTCCGTCCGATGCCGACCGGCACATCGCGATCGTCGGCATGGCGGGCCGCTTCCCCGGCGCGGGGGACGTGGACACGTTCTGGCGCAACCTGTGCGACGGCGTCGAGTCGATCAGCTTCTTCACCCAAGAGGAGCTGATCGCGGCGGGCGTGGACCCCGAGACCGCGAGGGACCCGGCCTATGTGGCCGCCCGCCCGGTGCTCGACGACGTGACCGGCTTCGACGCCGCGTTCTTCGGGCTGAGCCCTCGCATGGCCGCGCTCACCGACCCGCAGCAGCGCCTCTTCCTCGAGGTGTGCTGGGAGGCGCTGGAGCACTCCGGCTATGCCAGGCCCGAACACCGCGGCCGCGTCGGGGTGTTCGGCGGCTGCAACCTCAGCACCTACCTCCTGGGCATCGCCGACCAGTTCACCTCGGACGAGGACGCCAGCATCTACGAGCTGGTCATGGGCAACGACAAGGACGCCCTCACCACCACCGTCTCCTACCTCCTCGACCTGCGCGGCCCGAGCGTGGCGGTACAGACGTTCTGCTCCACCTCGCTCGTCGCGGTGCACACCGCGATCCGCGGACTGCGCGCCGGTGACTGCGAGTTGGCGCTGGCGGGCGGGGTCTCGGTGCGCGTGCCCGACCGGGTCGGGCACCTCCACACCCCCGGCGGCATGGAGTCGCCCGACGGCCATGTGCGGACGTTCGACGCGCGGGCGCACGGCAGCATGTTCGGCGACGGCGCCGCCGTCGTGGTCCTCAAGCGGCTGAGCGACGCGCTGCGCGACGGCGACCACATCTGGTCGGTGATCCGCGGCTCGGCCATCAACAACGACGGCGCGCTCAAGGTCGGTTACACCGCCCCCAGCGTCGCTGGCCAGGCCGCGGTCATCGCCGAGGCCATGGCCGACGCCGGAGTCGCCGCCGAGGACATCGGCTATGTCGAGGCCCACGGCACCGGCACCGAGCTGGGCGACCCCATCGAAGTCGCCGCGCTCACCCGGGCGTTCGGCCCCACAGCCACCCACCAGTACTGCCCCATCGGCTCGGTCAAGCCCAACGTCGGCCACCTGGACCGCGCTGCGGGCACCACCGGGCTGATCAAGACCTCCCTCGCGGTGCGCGAGGGCGTGCTGCCGCCCACCCTGCACTACACGGCCCCCAACCCCGAGATCGACTTCGCCCGCAGCCCGTTCTACGTCAACGCCGCGCTCACGCCCTGGCCAGGCGGCGACCGGCCGCGCATCGCCGGGCTCAACTCCCTCGGCATGGGCGGCACCAACGTCCACCTCGTCGTCGAACAGCCCCCCGCCAGGCCCGCGCGCCGGGGCGGCCAAGGCGAAGGGCGGCGCCACCAGGTGGTCCCGGTCTCCGCCCGCACCGCGGACGCCGCCGACTCCGCCGCATCGCGGCTGGCGGAACACCTGCGCGCCACGCCCCAACTCGACTTCGGCGACGCGGCGTTCACCCTCCAGGTGGGGCGCGGGACATTCGAGCACCGGCGCGTCGTGGTCGCCACCGACGCGGCGAACGCCGCCGCCGCGCTCACCGAGACCCCCGCGACGCGCTTCGACCCGGTCACCGGCCGCCCCGTGGCGTTCCTGTTCACCGGAGTCGGCGAGCAGTACCCGGGCATGGTCGGCGAACTGTACCGGCGCGAGCCAGCGTTCCGAACGGCCCTTGACGCCTGCCTCGACCTGCTGCCCGACACGCTCGGCTCACGCGACGAGCTGGCCGCGCTGCTGACCGGCGAGCGCGGCCCGCTCGGCGGCGACCTCGCCGCCCTCCTCGGCCGCCGCGCCCCGGCCGACCCCAGGGCCGCGGCGCTCCAACGCACCGAGATCGTCCAGCCGTTGATGTTCGCCGTCGGCCACGCACTGGCCACCACCCTGATGGAGTGGGGCGTGCGCCCCACCACGATGTTCGGCTACAGCGTGGGCGAGTATGTGGCCGCCTGCCTTGCCGGGGTGCTGTCCCTGGAGGACGCGCTGGCCCTGGTCGTCCACCGCGCCCGCCTGATCGAGGGCGCCGAACGCGGCGGCATGGCGGCCGTTCCGCTCTCCGAGGCGGCGCTGCGCGCCCGCGTCTCCCTCGAAGGGCTCGACATCGCCGCCGTCAATGGGCCCGAACTCACCGTCGTCGCCGGTCCTTCGGACCTGATGGCGGCGCTGTCCGAGGAGCTGGGTGCCGCCGGGGTGCCCTGCCGCCCGCTGCGCACCACCCACGCGTTCCACTCCAGGACGCTGGCCCCGCTGGCCGACGAACTGACCGACTGGGTCAGGGACAACGTCACCCTCAACGCACCCACGCTGCCCTATCTCTCCAACGTCACCGGCCGCCCCGTCGACGCCGCGCTGGTCACCGACCCGGGCTACTGGGCGCGGCACATGTGCGAGCCCGTCCGATTCCTCGACGCCGCACGGGAGTTGCTGGCCGATGACGAGCTCGCGGTGATCGAGATCGGCCCCGGGCAGTCGCTTGGCGCGCTGCTGCGCTCGGCGGGGTGCCCGCCCACCCGCTGGCCCCTGATCACCGCGACGCTCCCGGCCGAGGCCGATCCGCGCCCGGACGACGCGGCGTTCGCCGAGGGGCTGGCGCGGCTGTGGCTGCTGGGCGTCGACATCGACTGGGCGGCCCACCACGCGGGCGCGGGGCGCGGGCGGGTGCCGCTGCCGACCTACCCGTTCCAGCGGCAGCGCTACTGGATCGACGCGGCCCCCAAGGGCACGTCCCGGGCGGCCGCGATCGAGGCGCCGGGCGAACTCGGCGGCCCGCTGGGTGAGTTCGACCGCATCCCGCTGCTGCCCGAGGAGGAGTGGCTGCACCTGCCGGTGTGGCGGCAGGCGCCGCCCACCGCCCCCGAGCCCGCAACTCCCGCCTCCTGGCTGGTCTTTGTGCGGCCCGGCGCCGGGGAACGCGTCCTCGACGCGCTGCGCGGGCGCGCGGAGTCGGCGGGCGCGCGGATCACCGTGGTCCGCCCGGGCGAGGCGTACGGGGTCACCCCCGAAGCCCTGACGGTGCGCCCGGGGGACGTGGACGACGCCCTGGCGCTGCTGCGCGATCTGCGGGCCGATGGCGTTCCGCTGGAGCGCGTGGTGCACCTGTGGAACGTCGGCGAGGACGCCGCCGCGGAAGGGGATGCCCTCTCCCTGGGCCTGCACACGCTGGTGGCACTCGCCCGCGCCGCGGGTGAACTGGGCCTGGGCGACTGGCGTTTGGACATCGTGGCGACCGGCACCCAGCGGGTGCTCGACGACGCCGAGGTCCGCCCCGCCGCCGCCACGCTGACAGGGCCCGCGCTGGTCATCCCGATGGAGTACCCGACGGTGGACACGCGCCTGGTGGACGTCGGCCCCGATCCCGACCCCGCCGCCGTGGTGGCCGAGCTGCACCGCCCGGTCGCCGGGCGGACGGTGGCGCTGCGCGGCACCAGGCGCTGGCTGCCCCACCACGAGGTGCTGCCAGCCGCCGTGGACGGCCCCGCGTCGAGGGGCCCGCGCGAGGGCGGCGTCTATCTGATCACGGGCGGCCTCGGAGGGCTGGGCCTGGCGATGGCCGAGCGGCTGGCCCGTGAAGTCCACGCCAGACTCGTGCTGTTCGGGCGGCGCGGCCTGCCGCCGCGCGAGCGCTGGGCGGCCGTCGCCGAGGGCGCCGAAGAGGCGCCCGAGCGGATCCGCGACCGGGTCAGGCAGGTGCTCGACCTGATCGCCCTCGGCGCCGAGGTCGAGGTCGTCGAGGGCGACGTCGCCGAGCCCGCCGATGTCCTTGCGGCGGTCCGGCTGGCCGTCGAGCGGTTCGGCGCGCTGCACGGCGTGCTCCACACGGCCGGGGTGCCGGGCACGGGGCTGATGCAGTTCAAGCGGCCCGGCGACGCCGAGCAGGTCCTCGCCCCCAAGCTGGCGGGCGCGCGGGCGATCGCCGAGGCCCTGCGCACGGCCGGGGTGGCGCTCGACTTCCTGGCGCTGTTCTCGTCCATCACCTCGGTCACGGGCGGCGGCCCCGGGCAGGTCGACTACTGCGCGGCCAACGCGTTCCTCGACGCCTACGCCCCCACCCTCGACCAGCCGACCGTGTCGATCGCCTGGGGCGAGTGGACATGGAACGCGTGGGACGAGGGCCTGTCCGGCTACGAGGAGGGCATCAGGACGTTCTTCCGCGAGCACCGGGCCCGTTTCGGCATCGACTTCGAGCCGGGCTGGCGCACGCTGCTGCGCGCCCTGGCCTCCGGCGAGCCCCATGTGGTCGTCTCCACCCAGGAGTTGCCCGCGGTGGTGCGGGTCGCCAGCAGGTTCAGCGTGGATGCGGTAACCACGTCCCAGAGCGCGGGGGACGCGTCGGACCGGCACCCGCGCCCCGACCTGGTCACCCCGTTCCAGGAGCCGGGCGGCCCGGCCGAGGAGGCCGTCGCCGCGGTGTGGTGCCAGGCGCTGCGCCTCCAACAGGTGGGCGCGCTCGACAACTTCTTCGAGCTCGGCGGCACCAGCCTGCTCGGGATCACGCTCCTGGCGACGCTGCGCCAGTCCTTCCCCGAGGCGGACCTGCCGCCCCATGTCATCCACGAGGCGCCGACGGTCGCGGCGCTCGCCCGCGTCATCGAAGGAACGCCCGCCCCCGGTGGGCCAGGTGGCGAGGGCGAACGGGACACCGCCGAGCAGGGCCGACTGCGCCGCTCCGGTCTCAGGGCCGCCGCGGCCCGACGGCGCAGGCCCTGAGACACACCGAACGGCACATCAACAGCAACAGCACGGCAATCGAGCGACACGCAAGGGAAACGGAGGAGTCATGGCCACAATCGGCGTGGTGGGCGCGGGGGTGATGGGCATCGGCGTCGCCCAGAACCTCGCCCAGGGCGGACACGAGGTGGTCCTCGTGGACCGCGACGAGGCGGTGCTCGCCGAGGCCAGGGCGGCCATCGCGCGGAACAGCAGGATGAGCCGCCTCATGGGCGGCCCCCCGCTCGACGCGGACGCCATCCTGGCCGCCATCTCCACGGCGGTGGGCGTGAGTTCGCTCGCCAAAGCGGACATCGTCATCGAGAATGTCACCGAGAACTGGGACGTCAAGCGCGCGGTGCACGCCGAACTGGACGAGGTGTGCTCCGACGACACGGTGCTGGTGGCGAACACCTCGGCCATCCCGATCACCAGGATCGCCTCCATCGGCGCCCACCCCGAGCGCGTCGTGGGCGTGCACTTCATGAACCCGGTCCCCGCCAAGCCCGTGGTCGAGCTGATCCCCGGCGTGCACACCAGTGAGCAAACGCTCGAGCGCACCAGAGAGTTGCTGCGCTCCATGGGGAAGCGCTGGGTGGACGTCAAGGACGCCTCGGGCTTCGTCTCCAACCGCGTCCTGATGCTCACCGTCAACGAGGCGGCGTTCCTCGTGCACGAGGGCGTCGCCACGGCCGAGGCCGTCGACGAGGTCTTCAGGGGCTGCTTCGGCCACCCGATGGGCCCGCTCGAGACGGCCGACCTCATCGGCGTCGACACGATCCTCTACAGCGTCGAGGTCCTGTACGAGTCCTACGCCGACAGCAAGTACCGCCCGTGCCCGCTGCTCAAGCAGATGACGGACGCCGGGCTGCACGGCCGGAAGACCGGCCGCGGCTTCTACACCTACGAGAGCTGAGGAGAACGCACCATGACCCACACCACCACCACGGACCACACCACGGACCACACCACGGACCACGCCGTGGGCCACGAGACGGACCACGCGACCGGCGCCACGGCCGGGACGATCACCGGCTTCATCACCGGCCGCTTCCCCAACGCCGAGATCGACCCCGCCAGGGACATCTTCTCCCTCGGATACATCAACTCCCTCTTCGCGATGGAGCTGGTGATGTTCATCGAGAAGACCTTCCAACTCACCATCCCCAACGAGGAGCTGAGCATCGACAACTTCCGCACGGTTGAGGCGATGACCGCCCTTGTCGACCGGCTGCGCCCCGCCGTCACGACGGGCTGAGCCGATGACCGACCAGCTGACCGCGCTCGACCGCGCCACCGCCCGACGGTTCGTGGACGAGCACATCGCCCCCTTCGCCGACGCCTGGGACCGGGCGGGCGCCGTTCCCGAGGAAGCGCTCACCCGGATCGGCGACGCGGGCCTGTGGGCGCCGTTCTTCCCTCCCGAACTCGGCGGCTCAGGAACGGACATGGTGACCCTGGGCGCCATCCACGAGGAGGTCGGGCGTGGCTGCTCGTCGGTGCGCAGCCTGCTCACCGTGCACACCATGCTGGCCTGGGCGCTGCGCCGTTGGGGCAGCGAGGCCCAACGTGACCGCTGGGGCCCGGAGTTGGCCGCCGGACGGGTGCTGGGCGCGTTCTGCCTGTCCGAGCCCGGCGCCGGGAGCGACACCTCGGGTATCACCACCACGGCGCGCCTGGACGGCGGCGCCTGGGTCGTCGACGGCGTCAAGAAGTGGATCACGGGCGGCCAACGCGCCGATCTATTCCTGGTGTTCGCCCGCGGCCCGGCCGCCACCGTGGCGCTGCTCGTGCCAAGGGCCACCCCCGGCGTGACCGTGACGCCGATCGACGACATGCTCGGCACCCGCGCCTCGATGCTGGCCGAGGTGTCCTTCAACGGCGTGCGGCTCGGGCCCGACGCGCTGCTCGGCCCCAGCGGCTTCGCCTCGGGCATGGTGCTCACCGGCACGCTCGACCTGGGCCGTTACAGCGTCGCCGCGGGCTCGGTCGGCATCATCCAGGCGTGCCTCGACGCATGCGCCGACTACACCGCGCGGCGCCGGGTCGGCGGGACGCCCCTGGGCGAACTCCCCCTGATCCAGGCGAAGATCAGCGACATGGTCACGGATGTCAGGGCGGCGAGGCTGCTGCTGGCCGAGGCCGGGCGCCTCAAGGACGCGGGCGATGAGGCGACGCTCATGGCCACCTGGGTCGCCAAGTACTTCGCGTCCACCGCCGCGGCGCGCCACGCCTCGGAGGCGGTCCAGATCCACGGCGCCAACGGCTGCGGCACCGGCTACCCGGTGGCGCGCTACTACCGGGACGCGAAGGTGATGGAGATCATCGAGGGCAGCAACGAGATCCAGCGGACGACGATCGCTGGCGAGGCGTATCGGAGGCAGATTCCGTGAACGCGAGTACCGTGAACGCGGCGGTGGCCGCGCCGCCGAAGCCGGCGCGGGGCAGGATCAAGTGCGTGGTGTGGGACCTGGACAACACCCTGTGGGACGGAGTCCTGTTGGAGGACGGCGACGTGCGCGTGCGCCCCGCCGTGGTGGAGCACATCCGCCGCCTCGACGCCCTGGGCGTGCTCCACTCCGTGGCCAGCAAGAACGACCCTGAGGCGGCGATGGCGGCGCTGCGCCGCTTCGGGCTCGACGAGCTGTTCCTCTACCCGCGGATCTCCTGGAACCCCAAGTCGGCCGCGATCCAGCAGATTTCGGCGAAGCTCAACCTCGGCCTCGACGCGTTCGCCTTCGTCGACGACCAGGAGTTCGAGCTGGCCGAGGTCGGGCACGCGCTGCCCCAGGTGACCCGGGTGAACGCGGCGGACATCGACGTGGCCCTGCACCGGCCGGAGTTCCTGCCGCGCTTCGTCACCGACGAGTCCGCGCGGCGCCGCGAGATGTACCGAGGCCAGCTGGCCAGGGACGAGGTGCAGGCCGAATTCGTCGGCACCAGCGAGGAGTTCCTTGCCGGGCTCGGGATGTCGTTCACGATCGCCAGGGCGGGACGCGACGACCTCCAGCGGGCCGAGGAGCTGACCGTCAGGACCAACCAGCTCAACTCCACCGGCCGCACCTACTCCTACGACGAGCTGGACGCGCTGCGCTCCTCCCCCGACCATCTGCTGCTCGTGGCCTCGCTCACCGACCGCTTCGGCTCCTACGGCAAGATCGGCCTGGCCCTGGTGGAGAAGGGCGACCCGGACTGGCGGCTCAACATGATGCTGATGTCCTGCCGCGTCATGTCGCGCGGCGTCGGTACGGTGCTGCTCGGCCATGTGATGGGCCTGGCAAGGGCGGCGGGCGCGGGCCTGGTCGCCGACCTGGTCGAGACGGGCCGCAACCGGATGATGCAGATCACCTACGCGTTCAGCGGGTTCACCGAGGTGGCGAGGGACGGCGCGCGGGTCACCCTCGCCGCCGACCTGGCCGCCGTCCAGCCCCCGCCACCGTATGTGCGGCTCGAGGTGATCCCGTGACCGCGCGGGCGTCGCGCTGGCTCCCGTTCCCCGTGGCGGCGGGAGCCCCGCGGCTCTACTGCCTTCCGCACGCGGGGGGTTCGGCCTCGGCGTTCAGGCCATGGCTGGGGCGGCTCGGCGGGGTGGCGGTGTGCCCCGTCCAGCCGCCCGGCCGGGAAACCCGCCCCGACGACGCGCCGCCCGCGAGCATGGCCGCCCTGTGCGCCGACCTCGCCGACCGCGTCATCGCCGAAACGGCAGGCCCCTACGCGGTGTTCGGGCACAGCCTCGGCGCGCTGACGGGCTTCGAGCTGATCCGCGCGATCAGGGAGCGGGGCGGCCCGCTCCCCGAACACCTCGTCGTCTCGGGCTGCTCGGCGCCGCAGACGCTCACCGGGGACGCCGAGGGGCTGACCGACGAGCAGGTGCTCGGGCTGATGCGAGGGCTCGGCGGCACGCCCGAGTCGTTCCTCGACGACCCGCGCGTGGTGCGGATGATCCTGCCGCGGGTCCGCGCGGACCTGACCGTCAGGAACAGCTTCCGCTACGCGCCCGGCCCCCCGCTCGATGTGCCGATCACCGCGCTGGCGGCGGACGACGACCCGCGCGCGGACGTCGCGTCGGTCGCGGCCTGGCGCGACCAGACGATCCGCAGGTTCCGCCTCCACACCTATCGCGGCGGCCACTTCGCGGTGCTCGAACAGGAGGACCGCACCCTCGCCCACCTGCGCACCGCGCTTGCCCCCTGGCTCCCGGCCCTCACCACGACCGCGCCTGCCTGAGGCGGGCGGGCGATAACGGCCACACGCCCCGGACATGCGGGAGAGCACTCTCCGCTGCGGGGCGTGCGGCCGTTGCAGGGGCGGGGTGGGTGGGCGGGAAGGCTGGCGGCAGGAGGCCGCGGGAGGCCGCGCGGAAAACGGATTCCAGCGGTGGGCCCGAACCGATGTCTTCGACGGGGGCGCGGGGGTGGGGCGGAGTGAGGCGGGAGAGCGCTCTCCCACTCTCGGGGCGGCGGTCAGGACCCGACCGCATGGAGCGCACCCGCGGGGGAGAGCGCTCTCCCCCGCGGGTGCGCCCTGACGGCATGCCCACCCCTTACCGGAGAGCGCTCTCCCAGCCCAGCCCCACCCCACCCCCTCCCCCCGACGGCCGCCGCTTCAGCCGCCCAACTCCTCGATGTGCACAGCCAGTTGGCGCACGGTGGGGTACTCGACGAGGGCGGTCAGGGGCAGCGCGACGGAGAACGCAGCCGCGAGGCGTGTGGCGATGCCCACGGCCGCCGCCGAGCGCCCGCCAAGCTCGAAGAAGTTGTCGTCCACGCCCACCTCCGCCAGGCCGAGGCCAGCGCGCCACAGCTCGGCCACGGCACGCTCGCGGTCCGTTTCCGGCTCGGCCAGCGGGGTGGACAGCGCGGGGCGGGGCCGCGACGCCCGCGCGCCGTTGCCCGGTCGGGGCCGCTGGGACCGCTCGGACCGCTCGGACTGCTCGGACCGTTCGGGCCGATCGCCCCCACCGTCCTCGCGCGGTGGGTCGCCGCCGATCACCACATGGTCCAGGTGGTCCGCGGCGGCCAGCAGGCGGTCGAGCGCGGCGTGGGCCCGTTCGCCCTCGGCCACGATCCACCGGCCCACGCCGCGCAGCCGCGCCACCCTGGCGTGCGCGGCGACGGCGCCGCGCGGGGAAAGGGCGACGCGCGCCCTGGGCGCCCGGTCGCCGAGGGCGGCCTGGAGCGCGTGGAAGCCCTCGACGGTGGCCGGGGAGAGCACCGCCGCGTCCACCCGTTCGTGAAGGGCGACCGCGTCCCCGGGGCGCGCGCGAACCAGACGCGCGCCCGCGTCGGCCAGCCATCCGGCGGCGGCCTCGTCGTCTCCGACGAGCAGCACGGTCAGGCCCGATACGGTTGCGGCATCGGGGAGTTCACACTCCCGGAAAGCGCTCTCCCACACCCCTCCCCCACGCACGGCGAGCGGTCCTGCGCCCTCCGTCAGCGCCGCCGCGAGCGCCTGGTCGATGTCAATCGCCTGGAGGGTGTCGTTCTCCCCGGTGGCGCCGGGGTCGAGGTCCACGTGGACGGCGTTCGGCGCGCCCTCCGCGAGGACGGCGTGTTCCGGCCGCGTGAGGTCAGGTCCGAGCACGCCGAGGGCGCCGCCGGTGAACACCACAGGGCGCGCGTCCGCCAGCACCGGTTCCTCGGAGGCGGCAAGCGCGGCGATCCACGCCGCGGCGTCGTCGGCGCCGCCCGCTTCCGCGGGGTCAAGGGCGAACGCGTGCGCCACGGTCCTCGGCACGGCGATCAGTGAACGGACCAGCAGCGAAGCGTCGTTCGCCCCGGCGACGGTGAAGTCGCCGCTCGTGTGCGCCTCGAACGCGGCGCCACGCCGGACGGCGACCACTTCGGCGCCCGCGGCGATCAGCCGCTCCCGCAGCGCGTCCGCCCGTTCCCCGGTGCCCAGCAGCAGCCAGGGACCGGCCAGTCGGAGTCGCCGGTCCAGGTCGGCGACCGGCAGCGGGCGGCGGCGCCAGGACGGCAGCAGGGCGCCCGGCGCGCGCGGCGCCCCGGTCGCGGCGGGCTCCACCCAGTGGCGGCGGCGTTGGAAGGGATAGGTGGGCAGCGCGACGCGGCGCCCCGTTCCGCCGTGCAGGGCCGCCCAGTCGAGCACGGCCCCCGCCAGCCAGAGGCGGGCGAGCACGGTCAGCAGCCACGCATCCACGCCATCGACGCCGCCACCGCCCTCGACGCCGCCACCGACACCGGCGCCATCGATGCCCACCCCGCCGACCGCCACCACCTCGGTGCTGACCTTCTCGGCGCTGACCTTCTCGGCGCCAAGGCCATCGGCGCCGACGCCATGAACGCCGACGCCGTCGGAGCCGTCGTTCGCGACGCGGACGCCGATCCGTCGCAGCCCGGAGGCCAGGTTCTCGGTGCCGAGCAACCGGCGTATGGCGACGATGAGTTCGGGGCCCTCGCGCCCGGTGATCCGCACCAGGGGGTCGCGTCTGCGGGTCTCGCCCTCGATCCAGCGGTCCGGGTCGGCCAGGGCCGCCACGGCGTCCTCGCGGTCCCGCACGACCACGGCGCGGCGCAGGGCGAAGCGCCCGCGGGAGACCTGGAGGGTGTGGGCGACATCGGCCAGGTCGGCGCCGGGGTGCTCGGCGAGATACGCGCCGAGCCGCCGGGTGGCGGCCGAAAGCGCCTCGGGCCCCGCGGCCGACAGGGTCAGCAGGTGCGGGCCCGGGCGCGGCGCCAACTCGGGGGTGGGCGGCGGCTCTTGGAGCACCACATGGGCGTTGGTGCCGCCCACGCCGAACGAGCTGACCCCGGCCCTGCGCGGCTCGGCGCCCGCGGGCCAGGGGCGGTTCTCGGCGAGGACGACGAGGCGGCCCCCGGCCGCCGCGAGGGCGGGGTTGGGCGCGGTGAACCCCGCCGTCGCGGGCAGCACGCGGTCGCGCAGGCTCAACGCGGCCCGCAGCAGGCCCGTCACACCCGCGGCCCTGTCCAGGTGGCCGATGAGCGGCTTGGCCGATCCGAGCACGCAGGGCTCGTCCCGCGGGGTGTCGAACACCCTTGAGAGCGCGGCCAGTTCGATGGAGTCGCCCAGCGGCGTGCCCACCGCGTGGCACTCGACATAGCCGATGGACTCCGGCTTGACCCCGGCGACCGCCTGCGCCGTCTCCACCACGGCGGCCTGCCCCGCGGCACCGGGGGCGGCGTAACCGGCGCGCTCCCGGCCGTCGTTGTTGACGGCGGAGCCCAGGATGACCGCGTGCACAACGTCGCCGTCGGCCACCGCGTCGGCCAGCCGCTTGAGCGCGACCAGCGCGGCGCCCGAGCCCATGACGGTGCCGTTCGCGGAGGCGTCCAGGCTGGCGACGCGCCCGTCGGGCGAGAGGATGCCGCCCTCCTCGTGGCGGTAGCCCGCCGTCTGCGGCAGCGGCAGGTGCGCCCCACCGGCCAGAGCCATGTCGCACTCGTAGGTGAGCAGGCTCTGGCAGGCCAGGTGAACGGCGACCAACGAGGTCGAGCAGTACGTCTGCACGGTGAGGCTCGGGCCGCGCAGGCCGAGCTTCCATGAGATGAACGACGTCAGCGAGTCGCGTTCGACCCCTGCGGCCAACAGCCTTCCGCCGTCCGGTTGTTGGGCCAGGTCCGGCACATGGCGGGTGAGATAGTCGGGGAAGGCGCACCCGGCGAAGACGCCGACCGGGACGCCGGGGTCAGTCGGCGGGTATCCGGCGCTCTCCAACGCCTCCCAGGCGCACTCGAGTAGCAGCCTGTGGTGGGGCTCCATCGTCTCGGCCTCGCGGTCGGTGAGCCCGAACGCGGCCGCGTCGAAGTCCTCGATCCCCGCCACCGGGCCGCCCACCCGCACATGGCCGGGGCCCGACTGAACGCCAGCGGCGGCGAGTTCGGCGTCGGTGAGCGGGCGAAGCCCGGATGCCCCGGCGAGCAGGTTGCGCCACAGCTCGCCGACGCCGTCGGCGCCGGGGAAGCGCCCCGCCATGCCGACGACGGCCACGGCCGCGTCGTTCTCGACCTCGGTCCCCGCACCCGGAGCGTTCTCGTGTCTTGACTCGGTCACTGATCCCGTCCCTGCGTCGGTCACGGCCCTCACACCACCCGCGGCTTCCACACCACCCGCGGCTTCCACGCCGCTCACGGCGCTCACGGCGCTCACACCACCCACACCACTCACACCAGGTGGCTGCGGCCCCACCCGTGGGCGAGGCGGTAGGTGGCGAACGCGCCGGTGACCAGCACGATCGCCAGGCAGACCAGGGCCGGGCGGAACGTCTCGGCGACGTCGCCCTCCACCGCGGCGCGCAGCATCGACAGGCCCCAGTAGCCGGGCGAGAACGGCGCGATGTCCTGGGCCCAGCCGGGCATCAGATCCACGGGCAGGAACGTTCCGCCGACCGTGCTGACCACGATCGCGCCGACATCGCACGCGACGATCAGGTCGCCCCTGCTGCGGACCAGCGTGGCGAGCGCCGCGCCCATGGCGAGCAGCGTGACGCCCCAGATCGACATGGCGGCGAGCAGCAGCGGCAGCGAGACGGGCAGGGGCATGCCGATCACGGCCACGCCGTAGACGAACAGCACCGCCTGCTGGAACAGCAGCACCACAAACACCGGAACGCCCTTGCCGACCAGCAGCTCCCAGCGCGCGGCGCGGCTGGCCCGCAGCCGGTCCCAGGTGCGCCACTCGCGTTCGACGAAGATCGCGTTGCCGACGATGGCCATGGCGAAGACGGAGAACATCACCAGCTGCCCGGTGACCGCGTGCACGGTGCCGGTGTCCAGCGCCTCCTCATAGAGCGGCTGGAGCATCAGCATGAACACCATGGGCGTCACCAGGTAGCTGATGAGCTGGGAGGGGTCGCGCAGGCGCAGTAGCAGGTTGTAGGTGACCAGGGCGCGGGTGCGGTGGATGGCCTCGCCCAACCGCGTTGCGGTGGGGGCGAGTTGGGCTTCAGTGGACATGGTCGGCCGCCAGGGAGTGGTAGAGGTCATCGAGGGTGGGGTGGCGCAGCTCGACCGACTCGACCGGTCGCCGCACGCTGCCGAGGATCTCGAGCAGGGTGCCCGTGGGGTCCTGCGACGAGACGTGGACCTCGCCGTCAGCGGCCGTCACCCGCACCTCGCCGGGGAGCCCTTCGAGGAGCTCAGCGCTGGTGCCTCGGGCGATCACCCGGCCCTTGGCGGCCACGGCGATGGTGGCGTCGAGGTCCATCAGCTCGGCCAGGTAGTGGGTGGTGTAGACGACGGCGGTGCCCTCGCCCGCGCGTTGCTTGACGACGTCGAGGAGCGCCTGGCGGGTCTCGGGGTCGGCGCCCGCGGTGGGCTCGTCGAGCAGCAGGAGCGAGGGGCGGTGGATGAGGGCGGTGGCCGCCTGGGTGCGGCGCTGCTGGCCGCCGGAGAGCAGCCCGGCCCTGCGGTCGATGAAGGAGGTGAGCTGGAGGGCGACGGCGAGCTCGTCGATCGCCTCGCGCAGCGCCGCGCCGCGTATTCCGGCGATCCCGCCATAGAGTGCGAGGTGTTCACGGACGGTCAACGGGCGGTAGAGCGCGATGTGTTGGGGCGAGATGCCGATCTCGCCGCGGGTGTCGGCCGGGGGGCGCCCGCCGACGAGGACGGTTCCGCTGTCGGGTTGGAGCAGCCCGGAGACCATCTCGACCAACGTCGTCTTGCCCGCGCCGTTGTGGCCGACCAGGCCGACGATCTCGCCAGCGGCGACGTCCAGGGTGAATCCGTCGAGCGCCCGCACCTCGTCGTAGCGCTTGGTGAGTTCGTTGACCTCTAGCACGCCGGCTCCTGGGAGGTTCGTCGGACGGTCCTGCGGAGTTCGACGCGGTCGAACTTGCCGTTGACCGAGCGGGGCAGCGCCGTCAGCGCCTCGAAGCGGCGCGGCAGCATGTAGGCGGGCAGCTCGTGGGCGAGCGCGCGGGAGAGTTGGGGGACGGTCAGGCCAGGGTGGCGTGGCGTGAAGGCCAACACGACTTCCTGGCCGAGCCGTTCGTCGGGAACGCCGAGCGCCACCGCCTCGGCGACGAGCCCGGTGGCGTAGGCGGCCTCCTCGACCTCGGTGGGGCTGACCCGGTAGCCGGAGGTCTTGATCATGTCGTCGTCGCGGCCGACGAAGTAGAGGTAGCCGTCCTGGTCGCGGTAGGCGGTGTCGCCCGACCAGACGGCGAGTTCGGGGCGGCCCGTGGGCGGGGCCCCCGGCACGGGCCTGAACCGTTCGGCGGTGCGCTCCGGGTCACCCCAGTACCCGAGGGCGACCAGGGCGCCGCGGTGCACCAACTCCCCGTGCTCGCCCGGCTCGCAGGGCGTGCCGTCGGAACGCACCAGCAGTATCTCGGCGTTGGGGATCGCCTTGCCGATGGAGTCGGGGCGGCGGTCGACCTGCGCCGGGTCGAGATAGGTGGAGCGGAACGCCTCGGTGAGGCCGTACATGAGGAACGGCTCGGCGTTCGGGAACGTTCGCCGCAGCGCCGCGAGGGTGGCGCGGGGCATGCGGCCGCCGGTGTTGGCGAAGTAGCGCAGCGCGGAGGTCGCCTCGTCGGGCCAGTCCTGTTCGGCCAGCCGCAGCCACAGCGGGGGGACGCAGGTGAGCGCGGTGACGCGGTGGCGGGCGCAGAGGCGGACAATGTCGCGGGGGCCGAGGTAGTTGACGAGCACGAGGTGTGCCCCGGCGATGAGCGACGTGGTGAGCTGGCTGAAGCCCGCGTCGAAGCTGAGGGGCAGCGCGGCGAGGATCACGTCGTCGGGGGTGTGGCGCAGATAGCCCGCGACGCTCTCGGCGCCCGCGAGGAGGTTGCGGTGGGAGAGCACGACGCCCTTGGGGCCTCCGGTGCTGCCCGAGGTGTAGAGGATGGCGGCGGGGTCCTGGTCGATGACGTCGGCGTCGCCGGGGTCGGGCTCGGCGCTGGCGAGCCGGTGCCAGGCGTCGGTGCCGATGGCCACCACGTGTGCGACGGGGGCGCGTTCGGGCAGCGCGGCGGTGACGGCGCCCCGCCGCTCGGCCGTGGTGATCAGCACGCGGGGCGCGCAGTTCTCGATGACGCCGCGCAACTGCCGTTCCTTGTAAAGGGGGTTGATCGGCACGAAGACCGCTCCCGCGGCCGATGCGGCGAGCAGGGCCACAACCGTCTCGATCCGCTTCTCCGCGTGGACGGCGACGCGGTCGCCGCGCGCCACGCCGAGGGCGCGCAGCCCGCCAGCGACGCGGGCGACGCGTTCGGCCAGCTCGGCGTAGCCGACGGTCTCGTCCCTGAACGTGAGCGCGGGGCTCTCGGGGGCGCCGTGCGCGAGGAGTTGGTCGACGCGCACGGGTGCCGACCGGCGAACGGGTGCGGACCGACGCGCCGGAGCGGAGCGGCGCGCGGGAACGGACCGGCGCGCGGGCGCCGTTGGCGTCGGCTCACGCATCGGCGAACCTCTCGGCCGGGACGAGCCCGCCGACCGCCGCCCACAGGGAGCCGACCGTCTCGAAGGTCTCCTCGGTGATCAGCTCGTCGGGGAGATCGACGCCGTATGTCTCCTCAAGGTCGGTCAGCAGCTGGACCACGCCCATCGAGTCGAGGCCCAGCGCGGCGAGGTCGTCCGTGGGGGCGATGCCCTCGTCGGTCGCGTACGGGAGATGGGTCACCAGGGTCTTTCTGAACGTGTGCGGTATGTCCATCGTCGTCACCATGTTCTCCGTCGGACGGCGGGGTCACCCGCCACTGCGCCGACACAACCACCCGGCGTCCTCACCGCGCTCTCGCCCCGCTATCGCCGGAGTGGTGGCGGACGGGTAGTGGCGTGATGAGCGGCTCTGCGACGGTGATCCGGCTGAGCCCTCTCACACAGGCTTCGGAGGAGACATGGCTACGGTTGCCCTGCCGCGGATCGGGTTGGCCCCTGACGTGGACGAACCGGTCGGCGCGCGCCTTGACGACCACGCGGCGGCGCTCTACCACTACGCGGTCGGCCGTGGGGAGTTGGGCGCGCTCGAACTCGCGTCGGCGGAGCTGGGGTTGCCCGTCGCCACGCTGCTCGCGGCGGCCACCCGGCTGGTCGAGCTGCGGCTGCTCGGCAGCGAGGCGTCGGCCGAGGGGCGTCTGGTGCCCGCGTCCCCCTCGGTGGCGACGGCCCTGCTGGTGTCGCCGGTCGAACGCGCCATGTACCGGCGGCGGGAGCTGGCCGACCGGCTGCGCGACCGCATCGGCGCGGTCGCGGGTGGCGCGGTCGCGGGCGGCGCCGTTCCGGGAGGCGCCGTTCCGGGAGGCGGCGGGGCGGGAGGCAGCGTGGCGGGCGGCGTGGCGGGCGGCGTGGCGGGCGGCGTGGCGGGCGGCGTGGCGGGCGGCGAGATCGACGCGTTGGACGGCGGCGCCGAAATCCGCGGCCTGTTCAAGCTGGCCGCCGAGACCTGCCGGGACGAGCTGGTGGTGCTGCGGCCCGGGCACCGGCAGGAGGACGCGCTCGACGAGCTGCTCAGCCCGTGCTTCGACGTGCTGGAGCGGCAGGTCGCGGTCCGCGTGGTGTGCCCGCACCGCAGCAGGACGGGATTCGCGGCCCGCGCCAGGGCGACGCGGCTCGCCCGGGGCGGCGCGGGCATCAGGACACTGAGCCAAGTGCCGCAGGCCGCCGTGGTGTTCGACCGTTCGCTGGCCGTGCTGATCGACCTGCCGGAACACGGCGGGGAGCCCACCGCGCGGCGGGTGCGCGACGCTGAGGTGGTGCGTTTCATGGTGGAGCTGTTCGGCCAACTCTGGGAGAGCGCCACGCCGTTCACCGTGGGCGGCCCCGGCTACGCGGACGCGGCCGACGACCTCAAGCAGTCGCTGGCGCGGCTCATGGCCGAGGGCCTGACCGACGAGGTGGTCGCGCGCCGCCTCGGCATGTCGGTTCGCACCTGCCGCCGCCATATCGCGGGCCTGCTGCGGGACTTGGACGCGGTGAGCAGATTCCAGGCGGGCGCCCGCGCGGCCACCCGCTTCCCCCTGACGGGCACCCGGGAGGACCGCGCGGAGAACGGGTGATGCTCTAGGATGCCCCCCCGGGGGAGGATCCGCATGACCTTCGACGAGGAGTGGGCCCGTTTACAGGCGGCGGCCCAGGACGAGCTGAACGCGACACACCCGAACAGCGAGGGCGGAGCGGGGGACGGCGCGGACTACGCGGTCTCCGAGGGGGAGTTGAGGCCGGTCCACGAGGTCGCGGCCGGACTGGCCGACGAGCTCGACCGCAACGGCTACCTGGCGCACAATCCCACCCATGTGGCGGGTATCTTCCTGCGCACGCCGGGACTTGAGACGGGCTACGCGCTCATCGAGGTCGCCGATCGCTGGCAGTCCCAGGCCGACGCCCTGCGTTCGGCGTGCGGGCGCATCGCGGGCCATGTCGACGAGACCGTAAGGACCCACGGCGCCACCGAACAGGAGACGCTCGCCGACCTCGGATCCGCCTCGGCTCCTGCCTCCAACCCGGCCATCGACGCGCTGGACGGAGGCCCGTCATGGCACGAGGCTCGCTGACGTTCGATGAGCTTCTCCACCTGCCCCTGGGCCAGTTGGAGGAGGCCGTCGGGGAGTGGGACCTCCAGGTCCAGCACCTCGACGAGATGAGGGAGAACGCCGAGGCCATGGTGCGGCGCACCCGCCAGGCGAACTGGGCGGGCGAGAACGCCGAGGTCACCACCCAGTTCGTCACGGAGCAGGGGGAGCAGTTCGAGGCCGCACGCAAACAGGCCGCCTCGCTGCGGGAGTTGGTCCGCGACGGGCACCAGCGGCTCAGGATGTCCAAGGACCGGCTCACGACGCTGGTCGAGACGGACGCACCGGCGCTCGGCGTCCACATCAGCGCCTCGGGCGAGGTCACGAGCGACCTCACTGGGCTCGATCCCGAGACCCGAAGGACGCGCCAGGACGCGGTGATCGAGGTGTCGGAGCGGATCACCGAGATCCTGCGGACCGTCGCGGAAGACGACGCGGAGATCTCCCGGGCCCTGCGCATGGCGATGGGCACCGACCCCGACCGTTTCACCCCCGTCGACTACACGTCGATCCAGCAGGCCACCCTCGCGCACGAAGACGCCCGTCGGGCCCTGGAGTTGATGGAGCGGGGCGGGGAGCTGAGCGCGGACGAGATGAACGACCTCGCCCTCCTCCTCGAACTCCACCAGGACGACCCGGCCTTCGCGGAACTCATCGCCACAGAGCTGGGCCCTCGCGGCGTGCTGGAGTACTGGGCGGACCTGACCACCTACGCCCCAGGCGGCGACGGCGACGCGTGGACGGCCTCGGCGGGCGCCCTGCAAACGAGCCTCGGCGCGGTCCTCGGCACGGCGACCCGGTCGGACTCGGCGGCGATGGAACGCTGGGAACGCGAGCTCATCGACCTCGCCGACGACCCGATCGGCGACGGCGCCTACCCGCTGGGCTTCCACGTCACCAGCGCGCTGATGCACGGCGGCACTTGGGAGGACTCCTTCCTCCTCGACTACGGGGAAGCGCTCTTCGCCCACGAGCAGGACTCCGGCGCCGCGCCCGCCTCGCTGTGGGACATCAACGGCGGACCCGCCGTGAGCTTCGTCGGCGACGACCCGGGCCGCGACCCGATGGTGGGTTTCCTCAGCAGCCTGTCCCACGCACCCGCGGCGGCCACCGAGTTCTTCGCCCCACCGGGGGACTTCGACCCGACGGCGGACGACACGGAGATCAACGAACGCCTCCGGTACCTCGCGCTCGACCGCGACTGGTGGACGGACCACGGCGAAGACCGCGCGGCCCCGTCCCAGCTCGGCGCCGCCCTGCTGGCGGCCACCACGGGAACCTCGTCGGCGGGCTTCTCCGTCGGCGACCTCGAGGACATGGAGAGCGCTCTCCAGCTCGATATGCGCAGCGCGGATTCGGCGGCCGTGATGGAGCAGGTCGTCCACCTCTACGGCACCGCGGCCCCCGACCTGATCCACGACCAGCCGGAGATGGCCGAGAGCCTGGGCCTGATGGCATCGATGTACATGGACGACATCGGCTACTGGGTGACCACGAATTCGGACGAGCAAAGAAACGACGTCGCCGACATCTACGAGACCTCGTACGGAGGGCACCTCAGGAACGGACACTTCGGCGCGATCGACTTCCTGATCGCCCTCGGCGAGTCGCAGACCGCACACGCGGTGGTCAACGAGGGAATCTTCGCGCACACCGTGGGGAACCTGGGTGCCCATCCGCCGGTTGACGACGAGAGCTTCGGCGCTGGCTCGGAGTTGTTGCACACCGGGATCAAGATGCGGGGAATCGTGGACGAGGCGCGAATCCTCTACGTGGAGCAGGAGTACGCGGCGGACCAGACCGCGCAGCAGCAGGAGTTGGCGCAGAGCGCCGGGTGGCTGAAAGCGGCCAGCGGCGGGCTACTCGGCGTCGCGGCGGGTGGGGCGGCCGTCTTGCTCACCGGAGGCGCGGCCCCCGTCGTTGTGCCGATCGTGGCAGGCGGCGCAAGCCCTCTCGCCGCCGAGTTCATCAACCAGAACATCGACGCACTCATCGGCGGTCCCGATGTCGATAGGCAGATGGACCCAAGAGAGTTCCGTGAGACGGCGTATACCGAGATCGCGGAAGTGGAGGACCAGTACTGGTCCCAGATCGGAGAGGGCGTGGACGGAAGCCTGACAGGAATCAGAGCCGATCTGATGGACGGCGCCTACGGCCTGGGCGGCCAGCTCGTGCGGGATTTGGCCTCGGATGGGGAGTGAATGGAGTCGCAGTGCTGAGTCGCCACTCGAGACGGAAGCCCACCCTGCTCTCGTTCATCGGCGCGTTGCTCGTCAGCGTGCCCGGCTGCACGACGGGCGGCGACGGCGGGGAGAAGAGCGACGACGGGTTCGTATACGACATGACAGCCGACGAGGTATGCCAGGGCACCCTCGCCGGAAGCGCGGACAGCCTCGAAGCACGAGCGCGCGGCGAAGAGTTCGGAGAGATCGACATGGC
>NZ_QEST01000241.1 GCF_003311645.1 Streptomyces sp. PT12
TGCCGGGCCCGGAGGCCAGGAGCCCCGTTTCAGGGCCACGAAAAAGGTAACGGGGTAAGGGCGGCATCGCCCCTACCCCCCCTCGCCGACCCGGCGTCACGAGGAGCCTGACTCCTCGGGGTCCGGCTTGGGCGCCTTGGGGGTCTCCGGGGTCTGGGGCGGCTTGTTGAAGTCGCTCTTCTTCGGCCGGCTCTCCAGATCCGCGTCCTTCTGGAGGTCGGCGTGCTCCGTCACCGTGGCGCTCGACTCCCGCATGCCGGCGGAGGCCGCAGCCGACACCGACCCGGGATCCTGGGCGTACTGGGCCTGCGCGTCGGCGGACGCCTGGGTGGTCTGGATGAAGGAGCCGAGGAATCCCAGGACGGCCCGCGCTTCGGGCGACTGCTCCTGCACCACCTTCGCACGCGAGGAAGCCCCGTGGATCGAGCTGTTGAACAGGCTGGTGCTCGTGTCGTCGTAGGTGTCGTCGTCGGCGTCCTCGAAGTCGACCCCCTCGCCCGGCCGGGGCTTTGAGCGGTCGGTGGTCACGGAGAAGAGCCCCGCGCCGTTGCCCGCGGAGTTGAAGATGTTCTCGAACACCATGGTCGTCACCTCTGGTCGTCGTGGCGGTGGTGCGGCGTGGTCAGGGCTGCTTGTACAGCGTCTGCTGGCTGGTAGCCAGGCTCTCGCCGTCGAGCATCGTGTGGTGGACCTCCAACGCGGAGACCACCTCGGCCAGCCCTTTCATGCGGAAGCCACCGGGCGCCAGGTCGAGGTCGCCGATGTCCCGGGCGACCAACTGGTTGAGCCCGGGATAGGACTTGGGCTGTGGGGGAGCCAGGACCGCGACCGGCACGTCGTACTGCACCGCGATCAACCCGGAGAAGGTCACCGGGATCTCGTAGGTGTACTGCTTGCGGGCACGCCGCTGGGTGACGAAGGTCTCCACGCGGGAGTTGGGCGGGACCTTGCCGGAGATCTGCGACTTCGACGCCCAGCTGGTGGTCAGGGAGCCGCCCACGGTGGCCGCGATGCCCAGCGCCAGCTGGGCGTTGAGCGAGGCGTTGCCGGTGGCGCTGCCCGTGGTCGTGAACCCCACCGAGTTGGTCACCGTGTTCGACGCGGAGTTGGACGCGGAGTTCCGCGTGGACCCTTCGGTGGTGGTGGCGACGTCCGTCCCCATGCTGTCCTTGCTGGCCTTCTTGGTGACCGTCTCCGAGTTCCTGTTCGCCGTCTCGTTCTGGCACTGCGACTGGAGCTGGGACTGCAGGTCCATCCGGAGCTGGTTCTGCAACTGCAGCTGCAGAGAGGCGCCGACGCTGCCGCCGAAGGTGAGCTTGGCGTCTCCGTGGAGCGACCACGTGACCCCGTTCGACACGGTGAAGTCGACCGAGTCGGTGAAGTCCATGTCGGTCTGGCTGCGGTTGACGTAGGTGCGTGAGGAGAACGTGTCGGGCGGAGGCTGGCCGATGTCGCCCCGCACCTCGATCAGCGGCTCCCCGAGGTTCATATAGGCGAGCCAGCCGAGCTGGAACGCGGACCCGGGGAACGTGCCGAAGGCCGACTTGTTCACGGAGAACCCGACGGGCTTGTGCGGCACTCCTGAGTCATCCACATAGACCAGGTTGGGGTGATCCAGGATGGCCTGCCAGTTCTGTGCGATGTTGAGTTCGCGCAGGTTCTTCTTGGTCAGCGGTTGGCGCTTGGCCTGTTCCAGGTTGAAGGCGTTGGAAGGCATTCCCCGTCCTTGACTGATCTGACTGAACCGTGCTCGGCGATATAAGGAAACAGGCAGCTGCGTGCGTTCCGCCAAGTGAAGCTAGCACGCGCCCCAAGGGCGAGGGAAAGCGTCTCCGCCCATCCGCCCAATCGAGTGACAGAGGTTCGGCGGGGGTCTCAACTACCAGCAAAACATGGGGCGTTGAGGTGTTCGATCATTTACTCGAAGGCGTCTTCGTGTTCCCGCCTGCGGGTGTCCCCGACTCGAACGCTGTCGTTTTTGGGAGCGTTTGGTTCGGTCATCTCTTCGTTCTCGCGGTGGTTTTCGACAGCGGGGGTTGGGTGTATGTCGTGCCGCGTGATAGACCACTGCACTGAGCGCCCGACGCGCCGTTCTCCATATCCAGCACAGGTGAGGTTTCCGCGATGTACACCCAGGAACGCACGGCAATGGCGAATTTGGTGGTCGGCGGCCCCGTGGCGGTGAACAGCTATGACAACGCGATCGTGGCGGCGCTGGTCGAGAACCGGCCGGTCATGCTCGTCCACGCCTTCAACGGCGGCTATCTGCGGCCCGCCGAGCTGAGGGAGGAGAGCCACGACAAGGGGGTCAAACTGGCCACCGCGCTCGACCCGGCCACCAAGGACGCGCAAGGCCACCTCTGGTACATCACCCCCGGTGGCTTCTTCGGCCAGCGACCGCTGTACTACATCGAGAGCGCCGCCGGACAGGTCTCGCCCGCACCCGCCAGCGCGGCCGAGGCCGGGCGCGGCGACGACGGCACGCCCAAGCCCCAGCGGCGGCGCGTCACCGTCCACCAGGACGCCCCGAAGAGCACGGCCGACACCGTCCAGGTCGGCCTCCCCGACAAGGTCGGCGACAAGTGGCGTGGCAAGAACGGGGCGACCGAGGACACCCAGCTGTGGATCGTCACCGTCACGCCCTGGGGCGGGATCACGTTCGTGCCCATCGTCCACCCCGACGTCATCCTCGGCTTCAAGGACCACGCGGTGACGGCCGACAGCGAGGCGCGCCTCACCTACAACTGGGGTGGGGACTTCACCGGGACGATCATCAACACGTTCTACCCGCGGCTGCCCAACGAGTGGAGCGTCCCGTACCACCACATCTTCACCTGATCCCCGGTCACCGCATCCCCGGTCACCGCCACCCCACACCCGCCCCGAGCCCACGCCCACACCGCCTGGAAGAGGCACCACGATGCCCGTGCCCACGGAAGAACTGAAGCTGGAGATCGTCAACGCCGCCACGGGGAAGCCCCTCGGCGGCCGGTCCGCGCCGGGCGCGGAGGCGTCGCTCGTCGTCCGCGACATCCCCGACGGTGGCCCGGGCCCTGAGCAGTGGCAGCTGGCCCCCGTGCCGTCGGCCCAGGGCGGCGACGCGGCGCAGGAGCCAGCCTATGTCATCCGCGACGCGGTCAGCGGCCAGGTGCTCGACGATCCCGGCACCGGGGACCGGGGCGTCCGTCGAGGGGCCGCCGCCGCTGGCCGCAAGAGCCAGCAGTGGCATGTCGTCCCCGTCGAGGGCGAGGCGGGCCTGTACCGCATCGAGGGCGTGACCGACGGGGCCGTTCTCGGCCTCGGCGAACCCGGCACGGACGAGACCCCGGTCGTGCTGTGCGAGTACGACGACGACGCGGAGAGTCAGCGCTGGCGGTTCGTGCCGGCCGAGACCGAGCGCACCAGCGACCCCGTGCTGCGCTGGGCACCGCTGAGCCACTGGAACGGCCGCCAGTCCTGGCGCTTGGTCAACTCGCCCGCGCTGCGCCCGGTACCCGAGGCGACGCCCTGCTTCAGCGACGTGCTGCTGGTCCTCGATCGGTTCGGGAGCGACCAGGACGCCGGCGGGTGGATCATCGACGGGGCCAACGGCTCGCGCGGCGGGCAGCCGACCGGCTGGGCCGGGGCCGGCGCGCGGTTCCTCGCCGACACCACCGGGACGGGACGAGCGGACATCGTCGCCATCACGACCGCGAAGGGGGCCGCGGCGGCGGCGAGCAGGGGGGACGGCAGGTTCGACGACGAGCAGGTCCTGCACCCGCCGATGCCCGCCCCGAGCCCGGCGGACCTGTGGACCGTCGTCGACACGACGGGCGACGGCCGCCCCGACATCGTCGTGCTCGCCGCCGACGGAGCCCGGATCAGCGCGCGGGGCGAGGACGGCGCGTTTGCGCCCGCGGGCGGTGAGCCGAACCTCAAGGCTTTCGGCCACGGCGATCAGGCGGGTGGTTGGCAGGTTGACAGGCACCCTCGGTTCCTGGTCGACACCACGGGGAGCGGCCGGCTGGACCTGGTCGGTTGTCACGACGACGGCGTCTGGGTCTCGCTCCAGGACGAGGACGGGGCGTTCGCCCCGATCGCCGAGGAACCCGTGCTCCGGGCTTTCGGCCACGGCGATCAGGCGGGTGGTTGGCAGGTTGACAGGCACCCTCGCTTTCTCGCCGACACCACGGGGAGCGGCCGGCTGGACCTGGTCGGTTGTCACGACGACGGCGTCTGGGTCTCGCTCCAGGACGAGGACGGGGCGTTCGCCCCGATCGCCGAGGAACCCGTGCTCCGGGCTTTCGGCCACGGCGATCAGGCGGGTGGTTGGCAGGTTGACAGGCACCCTCGCTTTCTCGCCGACACCACGGGGAGCGGCCGGCTGGACCTGGTCGGTTGTCACGACGACGGCGTCTGGGTCTCGCTCCAGGACGAGGACGGGGCGTTCGCCGAACCGCTGTACGTCCTCGACGCCTTCGGCGTCGACCAGGGATGGAGCTCGACCGGGGAACACCCGAGATTCCTCATCAGGACCACCGACAGCGGTGCGCCGGACCTCGTCGGCTTCGGCCCGCAGGGCGTCGTTGTGGCACGGGGCCGCGGTGACGGCACGTTCGAGCCCGCCAAGCTCGTCCTCAACGACTTCGGGACAGCCCAACGGTGGACGAGCGAGAAGCACCTCCGGCTCCTCACCGACGTCACCGGAGACGGCACCCCGGACATCGTCGGCTTCGGCGACGAGGGAGTCTGGGTGGCGCACAGCCGCGGCGACGGCCAGTTCGAGCAGGCGCAACTGGTGTGCCGAGGGTTCGGCTACCACGAGGACGCCGGCGGCTGGCGGGTCGACCAGCACCCCCGCTTCCTCGCCGACATCACCGGCGACGGGCGCGTCGACATCGTCGGCTTCGGCGGCCCGGGAGTGCACGTGGCCCGCAACCTCTTCCGCCGCTTCAGGACCCGGTAGCCGGGTGCGGCATGATCTACCAGCACTCGGACCGCGACCGTCAGCGTGAGGTGGCCCGGGGCATCGACGCTCGGGTTCGGGCGTTGCGGGAGGCATCTGGCACGGATCTGGCACGCGAGCCGTAACAGCCCCGAACAGCACGATGGCCCGGGTTGGGGATAGAGCCCCTGACCTGGGCCTTTCTCTGGAGCGGGCGACGAGAATCGAACTCGCGCTCTGAGCTTGGGAATCACCGGGGCTTTGATTGCGTGGCCGCAGGTCAGCCGCTTGTGAAGGTCATGACTGCGGCCCAGTGCCCTGTTGTCTCTTGCCCCTATCGGCCGTGGTTTACCGCCCTTGCTGGTGCGTTAGTGGTTTGAAACGGACATTCTGGCCGCGGCGACCATCGTGGCGCAGCCGACGTCAGCGTCCGCCCCGGCGGCGTCTCCTCCGGGGCGGGAGTTCGATCAGCCGCCTGTGGCTCGCCGCCAGCACGACCGCAACACCCGTTCCACTCGGTGCCGTCCGTCCGCGTCGACATCGCAGAACTGCATGACCTTCGTGATCCGCACCGGGGATCTCCGCCGGCGCGTAGGCCGTCTCCGACTCGATGGCGACGTGGAGGTCCTCAATGCTCAGGCCGTCATCATCGAACAACTGAACGGCTTTAAGCCCTCCACAGCGGCGTGCTCGGCTCCAGGCCCGCCTTTTGGAGGAACCCGGCCGCGCCGTGGGGCGTGGACAGGCGTTCGGAGACGGCGCGTAGCGCCTGGTCCGCCGACCGATGCTTCCTCAACTGATCGGCGAGCCCGTCCACCAGGATCGGCCACCCGCCGGTGGTCTCCAGCAGCCGGTCGAGTTCTGCCTCGGTGGTGAACGCGTTCATTTCGAGTGCCCAAGAGCGCAGTCCGCTCGCCGTGAACCTGCGCAGCGGAATGACGTGGACATCGGCCTCCCGGTCATCGGAGAGGACGGCGGACCACAGCCTGAGCTGACCCGGACCCGCGACGATCACCGCTGATCTGGTCACTCCCGCACGCTCGGGCAGCCGCTCCGGGCGTAGTCGAGTGCCTCTAGCCTCGTGCTTTCACGAGGTGGGCTGTCCAGAGGTTGATCACGAAGACAGAA
>NZ_QEST01000068.1 GCF_003311645.1 Streptomyces sp. PT12
CGCACCAGCGACGAACCGTCAGCCCTCACGACACCACGAGTTCAACCTCAGTAGCTACTCCGACCCGCGTTATGAGGCTCGAAAACGCGCGCTCCCTGTTGTATCGCCGCCCCTCGGGCTTCACGTTTCCGCATCTGTCGGATCGGGATGCCCGGTTCGCTGTGGGGCAGGCTCGTTACGGATTGGGCGGCGTCTTGGTTTCGCTGCCCGATTGCCTTTACGTGAATCATCCGAATCGGATCGGCGATGCCGAATTCAAACCGGCCGGGCTCGCCGCGGCCGTCCGCTGCGGTTTCACTATTCCGCCTACCCTTGTCACGAACGATCCTGCGGAGGCTAAGAAATTCGCTGCGGATCAAGGGCCGGTGTTGTACAAGCCTTTGAATGTTCCGCTGTACATGCTCGATGGCCAGTCCTGCACGGTCGAAGTCGCTCAGGTCCTCCTCGACGAAATAGACGAGGAAGTGGCGGGCACGGCCCACCTGTTTCAGAGTCTCATCGACAAGGTGGCGGACGTTCGAACTACCGTGATTGGCGGCAAAGTTTTCTCGGTCCGTATCGAGTCAGACGCTCTCGACTGGCGCACTTCGTATGGACGTCACACTTATAGGGTGGTCGAGACGCCGTCCGAGATTGCCGCAGCGCTGTTCGTCTATCTTGATAGCTTCGGATTGGTCTTCGGGGCCTTCGATTTCGCCGTAACCGGTCGTGGCGAATGGGTATTTCTTGAGTGCAATCCATCCGGGCAGTGGGCTTGGCTCGAAGATGAAACCGGCCTGCCCATGGTGGCAGCATTCGCTGACCTACTGGAGAGAGGGAAGATGCATGACTGACCTGAAGCAGGCCGCCGCTCGGCTGCGAAAGCAACTCGCAGACAGGCTAGAGGAAGACGGACACCTGAAGTCCGCAGAATGGCGGGCCGCTGTGGAAGCGGTTCCCCGACATGAGTTCCTCTCCTCCGGCATCTTCCGGCCCGTCCCCGGCAGCTCACCCACGGCCTACGGGCCTGTCCTGGCCGACGAACGGTCGGATGCCTGGCTTGCCCTGTGCTACTCCGATGAGTCCCTGGTCACCCAGATCGCCGGAGTAATCGAGCCCCGGGACATCACGGGAACTATCGCGCGCCTTCCGTCATCTTCGTCAACCTTGCCGTCACTCATGATCGATATGTTGGAAGCACTCGACGTGAGGGATGGTAATTCGGTTCTGGAAATCGGCACGGGGACCGGCTACAACGCTGGTCTTCTGGCCCACAGGATCGGTCCTGAGAATGTCACGACCGTGGACACAGACGCGGGAGTAGCAGCCAAAGCCCGCAATGCCTTGTGGGGCTGCGGTTATCCCGTCACTGTCGTTGCTGCGGACGGTCGGCAGGGTTTCAGTGAAAACGCTCCATACGATCGCGTTATCGCAACTTGCAGTGTTGCGCACGTCCGGCCGGAATGGGTTGCTCAGACCAAGCCGGGCGGAGTCGTCCTCACCACCATTCGGGGCGGACTGTGGTCCTCCGGCCTCGCGAAGCTAACCGTCCATGATGACGGAACGGCGGAAGGCCGCTTCATCTCCGAAGCCTCATTCATGCGGGCACGTCAGGAAGAACCGAACTCCGACAACTCACTCCCCGCCATCGATGAGGGAGAACAGAGGCCCGCGACGCTCGGCGCAGACATCCTGAATGATTGGACGGCCCGCTTCATTCTCGACAATTGCATGGCTGGGCTATCGCTGATCAATGGCGTGAGTCTGAATGGTGAGCCGCCGAGCGACTATCTCCTTAACTCTGCGACGAATTCTTTCGCCGTCCTGTCCGGCAATAGTCGGGACGGCTACTTGGTTCGGCAGGGCGGGCGAATTCGGATCTGGGACCTAGCTGAAGAGGCTATCTCGAAATGGAAGGAGTCGGGTTCCCCTTCTGTAGCGGACCTCCGCATCAGGGTGACGCCCCACGTCCAGCAGATCCTTCTGGAAAAGCCCGGCGGCGCCTATTTGGAGAAGCCCATCAATTAATTAATTCGTCGTGTACTTGAACACATTGAGCTGTTGTCAGCAACGGTTGGTGACGTTTACGTGAGGAAGTGGCTTGTCTGGCCCCCGGCTTCCGGACATGCGCGAAGCCCCTGGCAAGAAACGGTCGCGGGTGGGGCGCCTACCAGATCAGGCGCTGTCCCTCGGGGCCGACGTGCAGCCGCAGGCGCTCGGCGGGGGGCATGTCGGCGTCGCGCCATCGGGTGATCTGGTCCGTGATCGCGTCCCAGAGACGGGTGGGACCCCCCTGCCTGACCTTCCACTGGCCGCCGTCGCGGAACGCGGCTGCCCACGCTCCGGCTTCCACGTCGATCACCACGTATTCGTCTCGCCCGTTTCGCGGCATCGTGAAACGCTGGGCTCGTGGCGTCGCGAACTGTGCGACGATCGCGCTGTCCAGTCATCCAGCACATCCCCTCCGATGTGTGCGGGCATGGCTTCCGCCGAATCGAAGTCGGGCAGCACCCCCAGGGCGGGGGGCTGGTGAGGCCGCGCGAGCATGAGCGAGACGTGCCCACCGAGAAACGGGCCGCTTGCCGTTCCGTCGTCCGCCACGGTCAGGCGCACCAGCTCGGAAGCGTTCATCCATCCGCAGACCGCGACCAGGATCTCGCCTCCCGGGCGGGTCTGAGTGATCCACTCGTGCGGGACGGCGCGAACTCCGCATGTGGCGATCACGCGGTCATAGGGGCCGCTCTCCTTGTGCCCCGCCAGTCCGTCACCGACCACGAGGCCGGGCCGGTAGTTCAATCCGCCGAGAGCCATACCAGCACGGGAGGAAACGTCCGCGTCGATTTCGACCGACGTCACGTTGTCGTCACCGACCACATGGGAGAGAAGGGCGGTCGAGTAGCCCGTTCCCGTGCCGACTTCGAGAACCCTTGTCCCTTCGGAGGCGTTCAGCTCTTCGAGCATGCGCACCACGAGCCCCGGCAGAGTGGACGACGAAGAGGGGCGATGGGCAATGCGCCCCTCGACCTGGCGCGGGAAAACGGACTCGGCCACTTGCGTGACCAACGTGTCATCCTCGTACACGCGCCTGAGCCCTTCGGGCCTGTCGGCACATGCGGGGCGATACCAGCCCATGTCCTCGTACTCGTACCACCCGTCGGCCAGGAAAGCCTCACGGGGTACGGCCGCAACGGCAGCCTTTCACGCGGGGCTTCGCAGCGATCCGGCTTCCGAGAGGCGCCGCGCGAGGTCAGCCCGTAGCCCTTCGGAAGAAACGCCGTCAGCCACGTCCACTCTCTCCGCTCTCCAGCGGGTCAGCGACAGCCGGGGTGCGGGTGGTGGCCGCCCAAGCCCTCAAGCCGCCGTGTCATCCGTCATGCTGGCCCACGGGCGCTGGGCCGTGTTCGCCGAAGGGCGGTTGCCAGCCCAACGATGACGAGGAGGATCGTGTTCGTCGACCGGGTCCATGTGCCGGAGGGGTTGGTGCCGGGTGCCGCCGAGCGGGAGCGTTGGCCGTTCAGTGTGCCCGGGGTGGCCGAGGTGGTCGCGCGTGGGCTGGCGTTCGGCCGCCCGGTCACGTTTCTGGTCGGGGAGAACGGCTCAGGGAAGTCCACGCTGGTCGAGGCGATCGCGGAGAGCTTCTCGCTCGACGCGTACGGGGGCAGGCTCGGCGCGTTGCGGGGGCGCCCGGACCTGGTGCGCACGCCGTTGGGCGAGATCCTGCGCGCGGACACGACGGTTGCCGGGGCCCGGATGCTGGCGGGGCCGCGTCGTAGGAAGAACAGGTTCTTCCTACGGGCCGAGACGGCGTTCCAGATGACGGAGAACCTGGGCGGGGTGCCCGGGTACTGGGAGCAGGACACGAGCGCCATGAGCCATGGCGAGGGCTTCCTCACGATGTTCGAGGCGATGTTCGCCGCGCCCGGCTTCTACGTCATGGACGAGCCGGAGGCGGCGCTTTCGTTCACGTCGTCGCTCCGCTTGGTCGCGTTGCTGTACGAGCTGGGCCGGACCGGATCGCAGGTGGTCTGCGCCACCCACTCTCCGGTTCTGGCCAGCACCCCGGGCGCCGAGATCATCGAGCTGGGGGAGCACGGGCTCCGGCGCGCGGAGTGGCACGATCTCGAACTGACCGACCACTGGCGCCGGTTCCTCGCGGAGCCAAACGCCTACCTTCGCCACATCACGTCGTGACCGCGAGCGAAACGGCCGCGGCTGACGCCCGCTTCCGTGCCTGGATGCGGGACAACCTCCACCGCGCGGCGGCGCACTTCGGGCTCATCGAGGCCGACGAGCCCGTCTTCGGCTGGCGATTCCGATCCATCGGGACCGTGGCGGACGGCCCGGACGGCCGTTGACCGGGAGCTGTGGGGGCGCGGCCCGCTCGGCACGGACGCGGCGACGCTGTACTGCTCCAGCCTCCAGGTTCCGGAGTTGGCCGGACGTGTGCGGGACCACTTCCCCGTCCTTGACACCGAAGACGGCCACCGGGCCCAACTCCATGTGACCGCCCGCCTGCTGCACCGGGCTGAACTCGGCGACCACCCGAACCTGGTGCAGCCGCTGAGGAGACACGCGAGGTCTCTCCTGCGCCACACAACAGTGAGTTCACGTGAGAGGCACCTACGGGGAGGGGTGGCCACCCCCGCCACCCTCCCGGATGGAACGTGCCGGGGCGCGGCGGGCCACCGGGGTGCGGGGTGGTGGCCGCCGCGCGGTCAAAACTTGGTTGTGGTGATGAACGCGCGCCAGGCGTCGTGGCTGATGATGAGGATCGGGCCCGTGCCGCGTGCCTTGGAGTCCCGGACGGCTACGGCGTGGTGGCTCTCGGCGCGGGTCTCAAGGCAGTTGCCTCCGTTGCCCGATGAGTAGGAGGACTTGTGCCAGGTGGGGGTCATGAGGTGGTCGCCATGTCGATGAAGGCGCGCCAGGCGTCGTGGCCGATGACGAGGACCGGGCCGGTGTCGCGTTCCTTGGAGTCGCGGACCGCTATGCCGTGGTGGCTCTCGGGGCGCGTCTCCAGGCAACTGCCTCCGTTGCCGGATGAGTAGGAGGACTTGCGCCACGCGTGAAGGTGCGGGTCGGTGGTGGTCATGAGTATTCCTCAGCGATCTTCGCGATGAACGCAGCCGACTCACGCGGTCCCAGCGCGTCCGCCCTCAGCCGCTCGTACGTCTGCACCGCGAAGTTTACGCGTTCCTTCTCCTCGGACATCTGTCCGCCCATGATGGTGTCCGCATACAGCGTGAGGCGTCCGTCGGCCTGACGCAACAATTCGAGCGGTTCGGTGCTCGGGGGCGGCCCCACCCGGTAGGGGAGCACCTGCACCGTCACCTTGGGCAACGCGAGCAGCTTACCTAGCTGTTGGTACTGCTCGCGCATGATTTCCGGGCCGCCCATCTGCATGCGCAGCGCCGACTCATGGATGACCGCCCACACCACGGGGGGCTTCTCCCGCGTCAGGATCTTCTTGCGCCGCATGCGGGTGGCGACCTGGCTGGAGATGGTGGACGGATCCGCGTGGGGGTCGTATGCCTCGAAGACCGCGCGGGCATACTCGGGGGTCTGCAAGAGACCGGGGATCACCGTGAGCGAGTAGATCAGGATCTCCACGGCCGTTGCCTCCTGCTTGACGAACGGCAGGAACCAGCTCGGGTGGCCGCGTTCGAGGAGGCGTTCCCGTAGCCGTTCGAAGATCCCTTCGGTTCCCAGGACATGATCGCATCGGCGTGCGAATTCGGCCGAGGGGATCTTGCGTCCCGACTCGACGTTCGAGACATGCCCCTGCGTGTAGCCCGTTCCCTCGGCGAACTTGGCCTGCGTCAGCTTGCGCCCGAGACGGGCTCGCTTCACCTCCCCGCCGAAGTATTCAAGATCGGAAATGTCATTGGGGACGGAGTCGGTACCTGCCACCGCTACCTGCGCTTCTCTTGTTCGAGTGACCCCAACTCCCGAGGTCACAGCTTTTCTTGGCCCCTGGCATACCCGCGAAGACGGCGTTCAATCTGCTTCTCTTGGGGGCCCGCGAGAAGAGGGTTGGAGGAGGTTGTCTTG
>NZ_QEST01000123.1 GCF_003311645.1 Streptomyces sp. PT12
GCCGTTGCGCCGGGCGTCCGAGAGGCGTTCCAGGACGATCATGCCCGCGCCCTCGGCCCAGGCGACGCCGTCGGCCGCCGCCGCGTAGGACTTGCAGCGGCCGTCGGGGGCGAGGCCGCGCTGGCGGCTGAACTCGAGGAACATCCCGGCGTTGGCCATCACGGTCGCCCCGCCCGCGAGCGCCATGTCGCACTCGCCCTGGCGGATGGCCTGGCAGGCCAGGTGGAGCGCGACCAGCGACGACGAGCAGGCGGTGTCGACGGTGACCGCTGGCCCTTCGAGGCCCAGCGTGTAGGCGACGCGGCCGGAGGCGACGCTCGCCGTGGTACCGGTCAGCAGATAGCCCTCGACGCGCTCGCTGCCCCGGTGGGTCAGGGAGACATACTCCTGCGTGACGACCCCGGTGAAGACGCCGGTCGACGTGGCGTGCAGGGTCGTGGGGTCGATGCCGGTGGACTCCAGGCTCTCCCACGCCGTTTCGAGGATGAGGCGCTGCTGAGGATCGAGCGCCAGGGCCTCGCGCGGGCTGATGCCGAAGAACTCGGGGTCGAATCGGTCGGCGTCGTAGAGGAACCCGCCCTCGCGGGCATAGCTCTTGCCCGGGGCGTCGGGGTCGGGGTCGTAGAGCCCTTCCACGTCCCAGCCGCGATTGTCGGGGAACGCGCCCACCGCGTCCCGCTCGTCCGCCACCAGGCGCCACAGCTCATCGGGCGTGCTGACGCCGCCGGGGAAGCGGCAGCCCATCCCCACGACGGCGATCGGCTCGTCGTCGGCGGGCGCGGGGCGCGCGTCCTCGGGGGCGCTGGCCGCCCGCGCGGCTGCGGCGGGCGCGGCGGCGTCCTCGGGCGCGGCCTCGTCGTCGACCAGCTCGTCCCTGAGGTGGCTGATCAGCGCGTCGGGCGTGGGGTGGTCGAACAGCATGGTGGACGGCAGGTGCAGCCCCGTCTCCTCGCCGAGCACCAGCAGCAGCTCGATGCCGCTGAGCGAGTCGAAGCCGAGATCCCTGAACGGGCTGCCCGGGTCGAGCGCGGGCGGCGAGGTGTGGCCGAGGACGGCGGCGACGTGCTCGCTCAGGAAGTCAAGGAGCAGACGGCGCTGTTCGGCCTCGGGCTGGCCCGCGAGCCGTCGGCGCAGCGGGGCGTCAGCGGCGGGGGCCTGTGGGCGCCCGGCGGGCCGGGCCGGGGCAGGGAACAGCTCGGCGAGCAGCGGCGACAGCGGGCTCGACGCCCGCGCGGCGCGGGCCGCCGAGGCATCGAGCGCCGCGGGCACGAGCACGGCGCGCTCCGCCGCGAGGGCCGCGTCGAAGAGGGCGAGCGCCCGCTGTTGAGGCATCGGGGCGAGGCCGCCGCGGCTCATGCGGGCCAGGTCGCGCGCGTCGAGGGTGTCGGCCATGCCGCTCTCCCACAGGCCCCACGCGAGCGAGGTCGCGGGCAGCCCGGCGGCGCGGCGGTGTTCGGCGAGCGCGTCGAGGAACGCGTTGGCCGCGGCGTAGTTGGCCTGCCCGGGGGAGCCCAGGGTGCCGACCGCGGACGAGAACAGCACGAACGCGTCCAGGTCGGCGTCCCGCGTCGCCCGGTGCAGGTGCCACGCGCCGTCGGCCTTGGGCCGCAGCACCGCGTCGAGGCGCTCCGGGTCGAGCGCGGTGACGACGCCGTCGTCCAGGACGCCCGCGCAGTGCACCACCGCGCCGAGCGGGTGCTCGTCAGGCAGCGACGCGAGCAGCGCGGCCAGCGCGTCGGGGTCGGCGACGTCGCAGGCGGCGACGGTGACCGCGGCGCCGAGCGCGGTCAGCTCGTCGACGAGCGTGCCCGCCGCCTCGGGGCCCCTCCTGCTGGTCAG
This sequence comes from Streptomyces sp. PT12, assembly GCF_003311645.1. Classification (GTDB taxonomy): domain Bacteria; phylum Actinomycetota; class Actinomycetes; order Streptomycetales; family Streptomycetaceae; genus Streptomyces. The sequence continues at coordinate 1,840 of NZ_QEST01000123.1, forward strand.
CAGCAGCCTTCTGACGCCGCGCGTGGTGACCAGGTGGCGCGCCACGAGGCCGCCGAGGGCGCCGGTGCCGCCGGTGACGAGCACGGTCCGCCGCGCGTCGAACGGTGCCGCGAATGGCGCGTCGAACGGTGTGGCGGGCGACGCGGCGGGCGGCGTTCCCGCGCCGAGCCCGGCCAGCCTGGGCACCAGGAACCTGCCCTCGCGCACGGCGAGTTGGGGCTCGCCGGTGGCCAGCGCCGCCACCAGGGCCTCGCGCGAGGCCCGCGAGCCGTCGAGGTCGAGCAGCGTGAAGCGGTCGGGGTGCTCGGACTGCGCCGAGCGGATCAGGCCCCAGACCGCCGCGGCGGCGGGGTCGGCGCCGTTCCCACCGGGCCCGTGGTCCTCGCCCGTGGCGACCGCGCCCTCGGTGAGGACCACGAGGCGGCAGTCGGCTCCGCCGTCGGCCAGCACCGCCTGGACCAGCTCGAGCGCCAGGCGCGTCGCGGCGCGCGCCGCCTGGGCCGGGTCGGCGCCATCGGCGGCGGCCCACGCGGCGCCGGGGACGACGACCGTCCCCTGGCGTCCCCCCGCGGCACCGGCCCGCAGCGCCGCGCGCAGCGCGTCGGCGTCGGGGTGGGTCTCGGTCGCCCGGCCGAGCGACGCCGCGAGCGCGGCGACATGCCGGTCGTCGGCGCTCCCCACGACGGCCCAACCCACGCCGTCCGGGGGCGTGGTGGCGCGTTCGGGCGCGGGAAGTGAGCGCCAGGCAACCTCGTGGAGCGCCCCTTCGCGCTCGGGTCGCGCCGCGGCGAGCTGGTCGGCGCCGACCGGGCGCAGCACCAGGGAGTCGGCGGTCAGCACCGGCGCGCCCGACGCGTCGGTGACCGTCAGCGCGACCGTCTCGGGTGCGGGGCGCGCCAGCGTGACGCGCAGGGCGCGCGCGCCGGGCGCGTGCAGGGTCACCCCGCTCCAGGAGAACGGCACGAGCAGCGTGCCGTCCGCCGGGGCGTCGGGGGAGGCCAGGGCGACGGGGTGCAGCGCGGAGTCGAGCAGCCCCGGGTGGACGCCATAGCCGTCGGGCGCGATGCCCGGGGGCAGGGCGACCTCGGCATACAGCGTGTCGCCGTCGCGCCAGGCGGCGGTGAGCCCCTGGAACAGCGGGCCATAGCCGAACCCGGCCTCGGCGATCCGGGCGTAGAAGCCGTCGGTCGTCACGCTCTGGGCCGACGCGGGGGGCCAGGTCGCCCCTGGGTTTGGCGCGGCGGGCGCGTCGTCACCGGCCGGGCCGAGCGTGCCGGTGACATGGCACGTCCAGTCGCCGTCCCGCGGTGCGTCGTCGGGCCGCGAGTGGACGGCGAACGTCCGCCGCCCGGCGTCGTCCGCTGGCCTGACCAGGACCCGCAGCTGGAGCGCGCCCCGCTCGGGCAGGGCGAGGAAGACATGGTGGGTGAGGTCCAGGATCCGGGCGCAGCCCACGCGGGCCGCGGCGTGCAGCAGCATGTCGACGAACGCCACACCCGGCATGACCGCGGTGCCGAAGACGGCGTGCTCGCTCGCCCACGCGGGGTCCGAGGCGTTCACCCGGCCCGTCAGGAGCAGGCCGCCCGGGTCAGGCAGCTCGATCGCGGTGGTCAGCAGCGGGTGGCCGGTGGCCGCGAGCCCGAGACTGTCGGCGCCCGCGGTGGGCCTGGGCGTCGGAAGCCAGTAACGACGGCGCCGGAACGGGTAGGTGGGCAGGTCGACGGCGGGCGCCGTGGCCTGGCCGAACACGCCGGACCAGTCGACGGGGACACCGTGCGCGTGCAGGCGGCCGAGCGCGGTCACCAGGGCGTGGGGCTCGTCGCGGTCGCGGTGCAGGGTGGGGATGAGGGTGGCCGCGTCGGCCCGGGCGAGGGACTGGCGGACCATGGCGGTGAGGATGCCGTCGGGGCCCAACTCCAGGTAGCGCGTGACGCCTTCGGCCTCAAGCCGGGTCACGGCGTCGGCGAAGCGCACCGTGCCGCGCACATGCCGCACCCAGTACTCGGGGGTGGTCACGTCGCCGTCCGCCACCACGGGGATCACAGGCCGCGCGTACTCCATGGCCTCGGCGACCTGGCGGAAGTCCTCGAGCATCGGGTCCATGAGCGGCGAGTGGAACGCGTGGGAGACCTTCAGCCGGTTCGTCCTGCGCTCGCCGAGGCGTTCGACGACCGCGGTGACGGCGTCCTCGGTGCCCGAGAGCACCACGGACATGGGGCCGTTGACGGCGGCCAGGCCCACGCGCCCCGTCAGATAGGGGGCGACCTCGTCCTCCGCGGCCTCGACGGCCACCATCGCGCCCCCCGGCGGCAGCGCCCCCATGAGCGCGCCCCTCGCCGTGATCAGCACGGCGGCGTCCTCAAGCGAGAGCACCCCGGCGACATGCGCGGCGGCCAGCTCGCCGATCGAGTGCCCGGCCAGGAAGGCGGGCCGCACGCCCCAGGATTCCATCAGCCGGAAGAGCGCCACCTCGACCGCGAAGATCGCGGGCTGGGTGAACTCCGTCCGGTCCAGCGCCTCCCGGTCGCCCCACATCACGTCGCGCACCTCGGGGTCGAGCACCGCGCACACGTCGTCGAAGGCGCGCGCGAACGCCGGGAACGCGTCGTACAACTTCCGCCCCATGCCGAGGCGTTGACTGCCCTGCCCGGTGAAGAGGAACGCCGTCCCGCCCGGGCGCGGGGTGCCGCGCACCAGGGCGGGCGACGGCTCGCCGCGGCCAAGGGCCTCAAGGGCGCGGTCGAACGCGGCGCGGTCGGCCGCGACGACGGCCGCGCGGTGCGTCAGGTGCGCGCGCGTGGTGGCCAGGGCGTGGCCGACGGTGGCGGGCGCGAGCCCGGGGCGCTCGGCCAGGTGGTCGCGCAGGCGCCTGGCCTGGTCCCTCAGGGCATCCTCGCTCCTGGCCGAGAGCACCCAGGGGACCACGGAGCCCTCGGGTTCGGGGGCCTCGGGCGCCTCGGTCGCCTGGGCTGTCTCGGTGGGCTGTTGGGGGGCTTGTTCGAGGA
>NZ_QEST01000232.1 GCF_003311645.1 Streptomyces sp. PT12
AACACAAACACCGGACGCCCCGCCCCCGCCACCACCCGCCCCGTCACCACATCGGGCGACGGCTCGCCCGTGCCGAGCGCGCGCAGTGCGTCCGCGTTCGGCACCACGACGGCGCGGTGCTCGAACAGCGAGCGGGACAGCAGCGTTGCCGCCACATCGCCCGGGTCAAGGCCGTGCACGGCGGGCGCCAGCCGGGCCGCGGCGGCGCGCACCGCCGCCTCGGAACGGCCCGAGAGGACCCAGGGCGCCAGGTCGGCCGACGGCCGGGGGCGCGCGGGCTCGGCGGCAGGCGCCCCCTCGCCCCCCTCGGCCTGCTCAAGGATGACGTGCGCGTTGGTGCCGCTGATGCCGAACGACGACACGGCGGCGCGGCGAAGCCCGTCGCTCTCCCATGGCGTGGTGTCGGTGAGCAGCCGCACCGAGCCCGTGGTCCAGTCGACCTGGGACGTGGGGCTGTCGACGTGCAGGGTCCTGGGCAGGGTGCCGTGCCGGAGCGCCATGACCATCTTGATGATTCCGGCGACGCCGGCGGCGGCCTGTGTGTGGCCGATGTTGGACTTGATCGAGCCCAGCCACAAGGGCCGTTGCCGGTCCTGGCCATAGGTGGCCAGGAGCGCCTGGGCCTCGATGGGGTCGCCAAGACGGGTGCCCGTGCCATGGGCCTCGACCACGTCGATGTCGGAGGGCGCGAGCCCGGCGTTGGCCAACGCCGCGCGGATAACGCGCTGTTGAGAGGGCCCGTTGGGCGCGGTGAGGCCGCTGGACGCGCCGTCCTGGTTGACGGCGGAGCCGCGCACGACGGCCAGGACGGGGTGGCCGTTGCGGCGGGCGTCGGAGAGGCGTTCGAGGACGAGCATGCCCGCGCCCTCGGAGAAGCTGGTCCCGTCGGCGGCCTCGGCGAACGGCTTGCAGCGGCCGTCCTCCGCCAGGTTGCGCTGCCGGGAGAACTCGACGAACGACGTGGGCGTGGCCATGACGGACGCGCCACCGGCCAGGGCGAGGGTGCTCTCGCCCTTGCGCAGCGAGTGGGCGGCCAGGTGCAGGGTGACCAGCGACGACGAACAGGCCGTGTCGACCGTGACGGCCGGCCCCTCCAGGCCGAAGATGTAGGAGATGCGGCCCGAGGCGACGCTGTTCGCTGTGCCGGTCGCCATGAACGACTCGGCGCCCTCGGGCACGTCGCCGAGCAGCGTCGCGTAGTCCTGGTACATCACGCCGACGAAGACGCCGACGCGCTCGCCGCGCACCGTGTGGGGGGCGATGCCGCCGCGTTCGAGCGCCTCCCACGAGGTCTCGAGCAGGAGCCGCTGCTGCGGGTCCATCACCAGGGCCTCGCGCGGGGAGATCCCGAAGAACACGGGGTCGAACTCGGCCATATCGGAGATGAAGCCGCCCTCGCGGACATAGCTGGTCCCTGCCCTGCCCTCGTCCGGGTCGCACAGCGCGTCCAGGTCCCAGCCGCGGTCGGCGGGAAACGGCATGATCGCGTCGCCGCCCGACTCGAGCAGCGACCACAGCTCCTCAGGGGAAGTGACCTCGCCAGGGAAGCGACAGCTCATGCCCACGATGGCGATGGGTTCCCGGTCGGCGTCCTCCGCGTCGCGGAGCCGCTGCCGCGTCTGGGCCAGGTCCGTGGTGACCCGCTTCAGATACTCCCGAAGCTTGTCTTCATTCCGCATCAGAACTTCTCCATGGGCTGTCGTGACCAGCTGGCTCAGGAAGAGCCGAGCTCGCTGTCGATGAAGTCGAAGATCTCGTCGTCCGAGGCGGACTGGATGCGCCCCGCGAGGTCGGCGCCGCCTTGGCCTTCCCGGCTCCCCTGGCCAGCCGCCTGGTCCCACTGGGCGAGCAGCGCTTGGAGGCGGGAGGTGACGGTCGCCCTGACGGCGTCGTCCGCCGAGGGGGTCAGCGCGGGCAACGCCGCTTCCAGGCGGTCGAGTTCGGCCAGCACGCGGGCGGACTCGTCGGGCACCAGCTCGGCGCGCAGATGGCGGGCGAGGACGGTGGCGCTCGGGTAGTCGAAGATCAGGGTGGCCGGGAGCCGCAGGCCGAGCGCCGCGTTGAGCCGGTTGCGCAGCTCGACGGCGGTCAGCGAGTCGAAGCCCAGGTCGAGGAAGCCGCGCGTGGTGTCGACGGCGTCCGCGGAGGCGTAGCCGAGGACGGCCGCGACATGGCCCGCGACGATCCCGGCGAGCGCGGTCTCCTGCTCGGCCTCGGTCCTGCCCGCCAACTCGTCGGTGAGCGCGGACACATCGGTGCGGGCGGCGGCCTCGACGCGGCGGCGCGCCGGGGTGCGGACCAGGCCGCGCAGCAGCGGCGGAACGGTCCCCGCGGCGAGCGCTGCCGTGTCGAGGCGCATGGGCACGAGCAGGGGCTCGCCCGCGGTCGCGGCGGTGTCGAAGAGCGCCAGGCCCTCGTCGGAGCCGAGCGCGGTGACCCCGGCCCTGGTCATCCTGGACAGGTCGCCCTCGTCCAACTCGGCGGTCATGCCGCCGCGTTCGGCCCACAGGCCCCACGCCATCGAGACGCCGGGCAGTCCGGCGGCCCTGCGGTGGTGGGCCAGGGCGTCGAGGAACGCGTTGGCCGCCGCGTAGTTGGCCTGCCCCGGCCTGCCGAAGGTGGCGGCGGCCGAGGAGAAGAGGATGAACGCGGACAGCGGGTGGTCGCGGGTCAGCTCGTGGAGGTTCCACGCCGCGTCCACCTTGGGCCGCAGCACGGTGGCCATGCGCTCGGGGGTGAGCGAGCCGAGCACGCCGTCGTCGAGGACGCCGGCGGAGTGCACCACGGCGGTGATGCGCGTGTCGAGCGACTCGATGAGCTTGGCGAGCGACTCGCGGTCCGCGGTGTCGCAGGCGGCGAGGGTGACACGGGCGCCGAGCGCGGTCAGCTCCGCCTCCAACTCGTCGGCACCCGCCGCCAGTGGGCCGCGCCTGCTGACCAACACCAGGTGCCGCACGCCGTGTTCGGTCACCAGGTGGCGGGCAACGAGGCCGCCGAGCGTTCCGGAGGCGCCGGTGAGCAGGACCGCGCCGTCGCCGAACGCGGGCCGCTCGGCCTCCTCGTCCCTGGCCGCCCTGGCCAGCCTCGGCACCAACACCTCGCCCGCGCGCAGGGCGAGTTGGGGCTCCCCGGTCGCCAGGGCCCCGGCGATCGCGGCCCGGGAGGCGGGGTCCTCGGTCGCGTCCAGGTCGAGCAGCACGAGCCGTTCGGGCTCCTCGGACTGGGCGCTGCGGACCAGGCCCCAGACGGGTGACTGCGTCAGCTCGGGCGCGGCGCCGTTCACGGCGACCGCGTTCCGGGTGGCCAGGACCAGCGTGGCGTGGTCGGGCACCGGCGCGTCCAGCCACTCCCGCACCACGGCCAACGCGCGGAAGGCGGCGGCGTGCGCGGCCTCGGCGGTGTCGCCGGGGCGGCCGATGGAGGGCGGTGGGAAGGACACGAACACGCGGTCGGGCGCCGCGCCGCTGGTGATGAGCGCGTCCAGGTCGGGGTACGCCTCGACGGCGCTGGCGGCCAGGCCGAAGTCGTCGGGGCCTACGACGGCCCATGTCTCCTCGTCACCCGCCGGGTCGGTCGACGGGGTGACGGTGGCCCAGTCGAGCCGGTAGAGCGCGTCGTGCCGCGTGGACGCGGTGGCGCGGATCTGATCGGCGGCGAACGGCCGCGTGAGCAGGGACTCGACGGTCGCGACAGGGAGGCCCTGGGTGTCGGCGAGGTGCAGGGCGACGCCGCCCTGCTCGTCGATGACCAGGCGCACCCGGGCCTCGGTGGCCCCCGAGGCGTGCAGGGTCGCGCCCTCCCACGAGAACGGCAACCGGGTCTCACCCGCCGCCTGTTGACCGTCGCCCGCCGCGTCGCCGCCCCCGGCCATGAGGGCGTGCAGCGCGGCGTCCAGCAGCGCGGGGTGGAGGGCGAACGCGCCCGCTTCGCCGTCGGGCAGCGCCACCTCGGCGAAGATCTCCGCGTCGCGCCGCCACACCGCCCGCAGGCCCTGGAACAGCGGCCCGTACTGGAACCCGGCGATGTCAAGGCGGTCGTAGAGCCCTTCGATGTCCACGCGTTCGGCGCCCGCGGGGGGCCAGGCGCCCTGCGCCTCGGGCGCCGGGGCGGCCGTGGGCGACAGCGCGCCGGTGGCGTGGCGGGTCCACGGTCCCCCGTCGGCCGAGGAGTGGATCGACACGGCGCGCCGCCCGGCGTCGTCGGGCGCGGCGACGGCGACCTGGACGGCGATGCTGCCCGTGTCGGGCACGACAAGCGGCGACTCGAGGGTCAGGTCGTCCACCCGGCCGCAGCCGACCTGGTCACCGGCGTGGATGGCGAGCTCGAGCAGCGCGGCGCCCGGCAGCAACACCACGTCGGCGACGGCGTGTTCGGCGAGCCAGGGGTGGGTGCGGAGGGAGAGGCCACCGGTGAAGAGGGTGGCCTGGCTGTCCGCGAGGGTGACGGCGGCGCCGAGCAGCGGGTGTTCGGCCGCGCCGAGTCCGACCGCGCTGACGTCCCCGGACCAGCCTGTGGCCACCTCGGGCCAGTAGGACTCGCGTTGGAACGGGTAGGTGGGCAGGTCGACATGTCCCCCCTCAAGGCCCCAGCGCACGGGCACGCCATGGGCGTGAGCCTCCCCGAGCGAGAGCAGCAGACGGCGGACCCCGCCCTCATCCCGGCGCAGCG
>NZ_QEST01000085.1 GCF_003311645.1 Streptomyces sp. PT12
CCGACGAGGCATCAAGGAGCCCAGACGCCATCCCCACCCACTGCGCTCCCTGACCAGGAAACACAAACACCGGACGCCCCGCCCCCGCCACCACCCGCCCCGTCACCACATCGGCCGACGGCTCACCGGCGCCAAGCGCACGCAGGGCATCCAGGCCCTCCACACCCGAGACGACCACCGCACGGTGCTCGAACGCCGAACGCGACAGCAGCGTCGCCGCCACATCCCGCGCATCCAGGTCCCCGACGAGCGGCACCAGCCGACCGGCCGCCGCCCGGAGCGCAGCCTCCGAACGGCCCGAAAGCACCCAAGGCACCGGGCCCGGGGCCGCGTCGTCCACCGCCGGGGCGGCGGGGGTCTCCTCCGGCTGTTCCAGGATGGTGTGGGCGTTGGTGCCGCTGATGCCGAACGACGACACGGCGCCGCGCCTGGGCCTGCCGTCGGCCGTCCAGGGCGTGGGCTCGGTGAGCAGCGACACCGCGCCCGTCTCCCATGCGACATGCGGGGACGGCGCGTCCACGTGCAGCGTGCGCGGGAGCACGCCGTTGCGCATCGCCATGACCATCTTGATCACGCCCGCGACACCGGCTGCGGCCTGGGTGTGGCCGATGTTGGACTTCACCGAGCCCAGCCACAGCGGACGGCCCTCGGAGCGGTCCTGGCCATAGGTGGCCAGGAGCGCCTGGGCCTCGATCGGGTCGCCAAGACGGGTGCCCGTGCCATGCGCCTCGACCACGTCCACATCGGACGGCGACAGCCCCGCGGACGCCAACGCCTGCCGGATCACCCGCTGTTGAGAGGGGCCGTTGGGCGCGGTGAGGCCGTTGGACGCGCCGTCCTGGTTCACGGCCGAGCCGCGCACCACCGCGAGCACCGGGTGACCGTTGCGCCGCGCGTCGGACAGTCGTTCCACGAGCAGCATGCCGACGCCCTCGGACCAGCCCACGCCGTCAGCGGAGGACGAGAACGCCTTGCAGCGGCCGTCGGGGGCGAGGACTCCCTGGCGGGAGAACTCCACGAAGGAGTTGGGCGTGGCCATGACCGTCACTCCGCCGGCGAGGGCCATCTCGCACTCGCCCTGGCGCAGCGCCTGGGCGGCCAGGTGCAGGGCGACGAGCGACGACGAGCACGCGGTGTCGACGGTGACGGCGGGGCCTTCGAGGCCGAGGGTGTAGGAGACGCGGCCCGAGGCGACGGAGCCGGTGCTGCTGGTGGCGAGGGATCCGTCGCCTCCCCGCGGCGACGCCTGCACGAGGCCCGCGTAGTCCTGGTACATGGCGCCGACGAACACGCCGGTGCGGCTGCCGTGCATCGAGACCGGGTCGATGCCCGCGCGTTCGAACGCCTCCCACGAGGTCTCGAGGAGGAGCCGCTGCTGCGGGTCCATCACCAGCGCCTCGCGCGGGGAGATCCCGAAGAACACGGGGTCGAACTCGGCGACGTCGTACAGGAACCCGCCCTCGAGGCCGCGCAGGGCTTCGGTGTCCCAGCCCCGGTTCCCCGGGACCTCGCCGATGGCCTCGGCGCCGTCGTCGGTGAGCAGCCGCCACAGGTCCTCGGGGGTGCGCACTCCGCCGGGGAAGCGGCAGGCCATGCCGACGATGGCGATCGGGTCGTCGGCGAGGGACGCCGAGGACGACCGCCCGGTGGGCGCGGCGGTGTCGATGGCGTCGGCGCCGGTGATCTCGTCGCGCAGGAAGCCCGCGAGCACCGCGGTGGTCGGGTAGTCGAAGGTGAGCGTGGCGGGCAGGCGCAGCCCTGTGGCGGCGTTGAGCCGGTTGCGGAGCTCGAGGGAGCTGAGCGAGTCGAAGCCCAGCTCGGTGAACGCCCTGCCGGTCTCGACGGCCGCCGGGTCGGCGTGGCCGAGAACGGCGGCGGCCTCGGCACGCACCAGCGCGGTCAGGGCCTTGGTCTGTTCGTCGGGGCCGAGCCCGGCGAGCCTGGCCACGAGCGCGCGGTCGCCGGTGGCGGCGCGGCGGGCCGGGACACGGACGAGGCCGCGCAGGATCGGCGCGGTCGCGCCGCGCGGGTCGAGGCGGATCGGCACCAGCACCGGCTCGTCGAGCGCGACGGCGGCGTCGTACAGGGCCAGCCCTTCGGCCGGGGAGAGGGCGCCGGTCCGCTCCTCCTCCGCCGGGTCCCCCGTGCCCGCCATGTCCGCCGACCAGGCGCCCCACGCCAACGACTGGGCGGGCAGGCCGAGTTCGTGGCGGTGGGTGGCGAGGGCGTCGAGGAACGCGTTGGCGGCGGCGTAGTTGCCCTGGCCCGCGTTGCCGAAGACCCCGGCCGCCGAGGAGAAGAGGACGAACGACCTCAGGTCGCGGTCGAGGGTCAGCTCGTGCAGGTTCCAGGCGGCGTCGACCTTGGCGCGCAGCACCGTGTCCACCCGCTCGGGGGTGAGGGAGGTGAGGACGCCGTCGTCCAGGACGCCCGCCGCGTGCACGACGCCGGTGAGGTCGGGGATGGTGGCGAGCAGCGCGGCGGCGGCGCGCCGGTCGGCGACGTCGCACGCCTCGACCCGCACGGCGGCGCCCCGCTCGGTGAGCTCGGCGACGAGCTCCGCGGTGCCGGGGGCGTCCGCGCCGCGCCTGCTGACCAGGACGAGGCCGCGCACGCCGCGTTCGGCGACCAGGTGGCGGGCGAGCAGCGTGCCGAGGGCGCCGGTCGCGCCGGTGACCAGGACCGTGCCGTGGGTCGTGGGCGCCTCGGCGCCGGGGCCGTCGGGCGCGTTCGCCGTGACGCGGGCGAGGCGGCGCGCGAAGACGCCGTTCTCGCCGACCGTCAGCTCGGGCTCGTCCAGGTCGAGCAGGCCGGGCGGCAGCGCGCCTTCGGTGTCCACGAGCACGAAGCGGCCCGGCTCCTCGGCCTGCGCGGAGCGCACCAGGCCCCACGCGGCGGCCACCGGCAGCTCGGCGCCGGGGCGGCCCGTGAACACCAGGCGGGAGCGCGTGAACCGGCCGTCGGCCAGCCACGTTCTGAGCAGCCCGAGGACATGGTGCACCAGGGTGTGCGTCGCATCGGCCGTGGCGTCCGTGGCCATGGCGCCGTTGGCCGGGCCGCCGTCGAGGCGCGCCACGACCACGTCCGCTTCGGGGACCGCCGCCAGGTCGAAGCCGCGCTCGGCGTCCCGGGTGAGCGTCGGCCAGTCGGCGGCCTCGGCGGTCAGGGCGTCCGGCACGGCGACGGGCGCGAGATCGATCCGGAACAGGGCGTCGGCGGCGGGGCCGCGCGAGACCTGGACGTTCGCGGGCGCGGGCTTGAGAACGAGGGACTCCACCGCCGCGACCGGCAGGCCCGCCGGGTCGGCGAGGGTCAGCGACAGGGCGTCGGGCCCGGCGGGGGCCAGCCGCACCCGCAGCGCGGTGGCGCCCGAGGCCGCGACGGTCACGCCCGTCCAGGAGAACGGCAGCCGCGCCGAGTCGAAGAACGTGCCCGCGCCGATGGCGTGCAGCGCCGAGTCGAGGAGCGCGGGGTGCAGTGTGAACCCGTCGTCACCCTCCACGGCGACCTCGGCGAACACCTCATCGCCCCGCGTCCACGCCGCCCGCAGCCCGCGGAAGGCGGGCCCGTAGTCGAGGCCCGAGGCGGCCAGGGCCTCGTACACGGCCTCGACGTCCACCGCTTCGGCGGCGGTGGGCGGCCACTCGGCGATGGCCTCGGTGGTCACGGGGCCGTGGTCGAGGACGCCGCTGGCGTGCCGGACCCAGACGTCTGCGGTGTCGCTCTCGTCCCGGGGGTCGCGCGAGTAGAGGGCGAGCGTCCTCGTGCCGTCGGCGTCGGGGGCGGACACCCACAACTGGACGGCCACGCCCCCGTGTTCGGGCAGGACGAGGGGCGTTTCGAGGGTCAGCTCGGCGACGCGCGAGCAGCCCGCCTGGTCCGCCGCGCGCACGGCCAGCTCCAGCATGGCCGCGCCGGGCACCAGGACCGCGTCGGCGACGACGTGGTCGGCGAGCCACGGGTGTGTCTCCAACGAGAGGCGCCCGGTGAACAGATAGCCGTCGTGATCGGCCGTCGCCACGGCGACCCCGAGCAGCGGGTGTCCTGCGGCGCCGAGGCCGACTGCGGAAACGTCGCCTGGGACGGCGGCGCGGGTCGGCCAGTAGCGGCGCCGCTGGAACGGATAGGTCGGCAGGTCGACGCGGACCGCGCCCGTTCCCCGGTAGATCGCGGCCCAGTCCGGGGAGTGGCCGCGCACATGCAGGGCGGCGACGGCGGTCATCAGGGACCTGGCCTCGGGCCGGTCGTCGCGCAGCGCGCCAGCGAACCCGCCGTCCTCGACACACTCCTGGCCCATGGCCGACAGGACGGCGTCGGGGCCGAGTTCGAGATAGGTGGTGACCCCCTCGGCCTCAAGCAGGCGCATGCTGTCATGGAAGCGGACGGCGTCGCGGACGTGCCGCACCCAGTACTCGGCGTCAACGCTCTCCGGCTGCCCCGCGATGGGCAGGCGCGCCGGGTGATAGGTCAACGTCTCGGCGACCGCACGGAACGCCTCCAGCATCGGGTCCATCAGATGCGAGTGGAACGCATGGCTCACCGCGAGCCGCTTGTGCTTCCACCGCCCGGCCAGCGCCACCACGGCCTGCTCGTCACCGGAAAGCACCACA
>NZ_QEST01000222.1 GCF_003311645.1 Streptomyces sp. PT12
TCGCCATGTCGACCTGCCGACCTACCCGTTCCAGCGCCAGCGCTACTGGCCCGAGGCCCTGCCCGCCGAGGCGGGCGACCTCGGCGTGGCGGGCCTTGACGCGACCGGGCATCCGCTGCTCGGCGCCGCGGTCACCCTCGCCGACGGCGGCGGGCTCGTGCTGACCGGCCGCCTGTCGCCCCGTGTCCAGCCGTGGCTGCTCGACCATGTGGTCGGCGGCGTTCCCCTCCTGCCCGCCACGGCACTGCTCGACCTCGCCCTCCACGCGGGCGCCCGCGTCGGCTGCGAACTGGTCGAGGAGTTGACACTGGAGAGCCCGATCGCCCTGCCCGAAGACGGCGGCCTCCAGCTCCAGGTCGCCGTCGGCGCCCCCGACGACGCGGGGCGGCGCGCCATCGCCCTCTACTCCCGCGCCGAGGACGCCACCGAGTGGACCCGCAGGTGCGGCGGAACGCTCGCCCCCGCCGCCGACCCCGCGCCCGCCGAGGGGCTGACGGCCTGGCCACCACCGGGTGCCCAACCGGTTGACATCGACGCCCTATTCGACCGCATGGCCGACCAGGGGATCGACTACGGACCGGCGTTCCACGGCCTCGACGCGGCCTGGCGCGACGGCGATCACCTCTACGCCGAGATCGCCGTGGCCCAGGACGCCGACCGTTACGCCCTCCACCCGGCCGAGCTCGGCACCTCACTCCACCTGCTGTCCCTCGGCGACGATGCCGACGCTGGCCCCCTGCGCATGCCGTTCATCTGGTCGGGCGCCCGGCTGCACGCCCAGGGGACCGGCGCCCTGCGCGTGCGGATCTCCCCGGCGGGCGACGAGGGCCTGGCGTTCCTGGTGGCCGACGCCACCGGAACGCCCGTCGCCACCGTCGCCTCGATGGTGCGGCGCGCGGTGTCCGCCGTCTCAGGGCTCGGCGCCCTCGAGTCGCTGCACCACGTGCGGTGGACGCCCCTGACCCCGCCCGCCGACGCGGCGACCGGCGCCGCCCACCGCCGCTGGGGCCTGCTCGGGCCCGACGAGCGGAAGGTCGGCGCGCTGCTGGCGTCGAGCGGGATCCCGTTGACCTCCTACCCCGACCTCGCCGCCATCGACGACGTGCCCGACGCGGTGTTCCTGCCCGTGCCCGGTCCGGCCGCGCCCCGCGCCACCCCCGGCGCCGTGCGGTCCGCCGTCTCCGCCGCGCTGGCCACCGTGCAGGGCTGGCTCGCCGACGCCAGGTTCGCCCCGTCCCGGCTCGTCGTGGTCGGCGCGGGCGTCGATGACGACCCGGCGCAGGCCGCCGTGTGGGGCCTGCTGCGCTCCGCACAGCGCGAACACCCCGACGTCATCACCCTGTTGGACATCGGCGACGCCCCCGACGCCATCGCGGGCCCCACCCTCGCCACCGCGGTGAGCGCGGGCGAACCCGAGATGGCCGCCCGCGCTGGCACCCTCGTCGCGCCGCGCCTGGCCCGCGCCGCCGCACCCGACCAGCCCGCCGAGGCGCGCCGCCTGACCGGCACCGTCCTGGTGACCGGCGCGAGCGGCGGCCTCGGCATGGCCCTCGCCCGCCACCTGGTCGACACCCACGACGTGCGCGGCCTCGTGCTCGCCAGCAGGCGAGGCGAGAGCCACGCCCCCCTTGCCGCGCTCGCCGATGAGCTGCGCGCGCGGGGCGCGCGGGTCGCCGTCCCGGCGTGCGACGTATCGGAACGCGACCAGGTGCGGGCGCTGCTCGACGGCATCGACGACCTGACCGCCGTCATCCACACCGCGGCCGTCCTCGACGACGGAACCATCCAGGCCATCACCTCCGAGCGCGTCGGCCGCGTCCTCGCCCCCAAGACCGACGCCGCGCTGCACCTCCACGAGCTCACCGAGGGCCGCGAGCTGTCGGCGTTCGTCATGTTCTCCTCGATCGGCGGCAGACTCAGCGGCATCGGGCAGGGCGCCTACTCCGCCGCCAACGCCACCCTCGAGGCCCTCGCCCGCCACCGCCGCGCGCGCGGCCTGCCCGGCACCGCGCTGGCCTGGGGCCTGTGGGCCGACGAGGGCGGCATGGGCAGCAGGCTGGACGCCACCGACATCGAGCGCCACGGCCAGTCCGGCATCGGGGCGCTGCCGATGGCCGACGGGCTCGCCCTGTTCGACGCGGCGCTCGCGCGCGACGAGGCCGTGCTCGCCCCCGTCCGGCTCAACCACGCCGCCCTCCGCGACCTCGCCGAGGCGGGCACCCTCCCGCCGCTGCTCGCCGACCTGGTGCGCGCCCCCCGGCGCGAGCGGGCGCCCAAGGACACCGGGCCCGCCTCGCTGGCGGGCGCCAGCGTCGAGGCGCTGACCGAGCTGGTCCGCTCCCATGTGGCGGCCGTCCTCGGCTACGCGGGCCCCAGGGCCGTCGAGGAACAGCGGGCGTTCACCGAGCTGGGCCTCGACTCCCTCACCGCCGTCGAGCTGCGCAACCGCCTCAGCACCGCCACCGGGCTCAGGCTCCCCGCGACGCTGGTGTTCGACGCGCCGACCCCGTCGGCCGTCGCCACCGAGCTCGCCCGACGACTCTCACCGCCCGACGCCCGGACGGCCGACGCCGACAGGGCCGACGCGGACACGGCCGACGACGCGCGCGTGCGCGACCTGCTCGCCACCGTTCCCGTCGCCCGCCTCCGCGACACCGGGCTGCTCACCCAGCTGCTCGCGCTCGCCGAGAGCGAGAGCGAGCGCGAGCCGAAGACGCCGGACGGCGCCCCCGGCGACGACAACACCGTGGACATCGACGCGATGGACGTCGCGGACCTCATCCATCTGGCCATGGACGGAACTGAATCGTGACGACGCGCGAAGTGTGGGGATCATAAGTGGCTACATCTCAGGAGCAGGTTGTCCAGGCCCTCCGCGCGTCGCTCAAGGAGACCGAGCGGCTGCGCCGGGAGAACGCCGAGCTGACCTCGGCCGCCCGCGAGCCCGTCGCCGTCGTCGCGATCGGCTGTCGCTTCCCCGGCGGCATCGGATCGGCCGACGAGCTGTGGCGCGCCCTCATGGAGAACCGCGACATCATCACGCCGTTCCCCACCGACCGCGGCTGGGACCTGCCCTACGACCCCGACCCCGACCGCCCCGGCACCAGCTATGTGCGCGAGGGCGGATTCCTCCACGACGCCGCCGACTTCGACCCGGCCTTCTTCGGGATCTCGCCCCGCGAGGCCCTGGCGATGGACCCTCAGCAGCGGCTCCTCCTCGAAACGTCGTGGGAGGCGCTGGAACGCGCAGGGATCGACCCCGCCACCCTGCGCGGCACCCGCACCGGCGTCTTCGTCGGCAACACCGGCGGCGGCTACGGCGAGCTGCTCAAGGCCGACCCCGACGTCGGCGAGGGCTACCTCGCCATCGGCACCGCGGGCGCCGCCATGTCGGGCCGCCTCTCCTACACCCTCGGCCTCGAAGGTCCCGCCGCGACGATCGACACCGCCTGCTCCTCCTCCCTCGTGGCCCTGCACCTCGCCATGCAGGCGCTGCGCCAGGGCGAGTGCACGCTCGCGCTCGCGGGCGGCGTCACCGTCATGGCCACGCCCGAGCTGTTCGTCGAGTTCTCCCGGCAGCGCGGCCTGGCCACCGACGGCCGCTGCAAGCCGTTTGCCGAGGCGGCCGACGGCACCGGATTCTCCGAGGGCGCGGGGATGCTCGTCCTCGAACGCCTCTCCGACGCGCGCCGCAACGGCCATCCGGTGCTCGCGGTCCTGCGTGGCTCGGCCGTCAACCAGGACGGCGCCTCCAACGGTCTGACCGCGCCCAACGGTCCCGCCCAACAGCGCGTCATCCGGCAGGCTTTGGCCGCCGCGGGGCTCTCGCCGTCCGATGTGGACGTGGTCGAGGCGCATGGCACGGGCACCCGCCTCGGCGACCCGATCGAGGCCCAGGCGTTGCTGGCCACCTATGGCCAGGGCCGGGACGCCGAACGGCCGCTGTGGCTGGGCTCGGTGAAGTCCCACATCGGCCACACCCAGGCCGCCGCGGGCGTCGCGGGCGTCATCGCCATGATCATGGCGATGCGTAATGGCGCGCTCCCGGGGCTGATGCACTTCGACGCCCCCTCCTCGCACGTGGACTGGTCGTCGGGCGCGGTCGCGCTGCTTGTCGAGTCCCGTGCGTGGACGACGGAGGGGGTGCGTCGGGCGGGCGTGTCGTCGTTCGGTGTGAGCGGGACGAACGCGCATGTGATTGTCGAGCAGGCTCCGGTGGATGAGGAGTCTTCGGCCGGGCGTGTGTCCGTCTCGGGCCCTGTGCCGCTGGTGATCTCGGGTCGTTCGGAGGCGGCGGTGCGTGAGACCGCGCGTCGGCTGGTGCCGTTGGTGGGTGAGTTGGATGCCCGGGATGTGGCGGCGACGTTGCTGTCGCGTTCGGTGTTCGAGCACCGTGCGGTGGCGGTCGGGGTCGAGGGTTTGGATGCTCTTGCGGGCGGTGTCCCTTCCGCGGGTCTGGTGCGGGGGACGGCCAGTGTTCGTGGTCGTGCGGTGTTTGTGTTTCCGGGGCAGGGTTCGCAGTGGGTGGGGATG
>NZ_QEST01000062.1 GCF_003311645.1 Streptomyces sp. PT12
ATCTGCGGGAGCGGGTCCGGTTCGATGAGGCGATCCGGGGCTGGCTGGGTCAGGGGGCCGGTGCGTTTGTGGAGGTGAGCGCGCATCCGGTGCTGACTGTGGGGGTTAGTGAGACGGCGGAGGCTGCCGGGGTGGTTGCGGTGGTGGTGGGTTCGTTGCGGCGTGGTGAGGGTGGCGCGCAGCGGTGGGTGACGGCGTTGGCGGAGGCGTGGGTGCGGGGCGTCGGCGTGGACTGGTCCCCGTTGCTGCCGGCGGCTGGCAGTCGGGCCGCCCGCGAGCTGGCCACCGAACTCCCCACCTACCCCTTCCAACACCGCCGCTACTGGCTGGAGTCGACCCCCGCCGAGTCCGGCGGCCGCCCCGCCGACGCCGACGAACTCCGCTTCTGGGAGGCCGTCGAGGCCGAGGACCTGCAGTCCCTCGGCTCCCTGCTGGAGGTCTCCGACGACCAGTCGCTCCAGGCCGTGCTCCCCGCCGTCTCCCAGTGGCGTCGCCGCACCCGCGAGCGTTCCACCGTCGGCTCCTGGCTCTACCGGGCGGCCTGGGAACGGTTGACCGGCGCCGTCGCCGCCCGCGAGGCCGGCAGCTGGCTGGTCGTGCTGCCGCCGAAGGCCAACGGTCCTTCCGGGCTCGCCGATGCCACCGCCGTGGCGGAAGCGCTCGCCAGGGCTGGCGCCGAGGTGCACCGTGTCACCGTCGACGCCGCCGCCCAGGACCGGGCCGCGATCGCCGCCACCCTCCAGGGCGCCTTCGCCGAACACCCCGACGCCGACGGCGTGTTGTCGCTGCTCGCACTCGACGAGCGCCCGCACCGGGACCACTTCGGGCTGACCGTCGGCGTGGCCGGCACCCTGCTGCTGACCCAGGCGCTGGTGGACATCGCCCCGGACGACGCCCGCCTGTGGGCCGCCACCAGCGGCGCCGTCGGAGTGTCCGAAACCGACCCGTCCGACCACCCGGCGCAGGCTCAGCTCTGGGGCATCGGACAGGTCGCCGCCGTCGAACACCCCCAGCTCTGGGGCGGGTTGCTCGACATCGGCATCCCGCCGGGCGAGCACGCGACCGACCTCGGCTGGCTCGACGAACCGCTGCTCGCCGCGCTCACCGGAGACGCCGACGAGGACCAGTTCGCGCTCCGCCCGGACGGCACCTTCGTCCGCCGGCTCACCCGCCTCCCCGCGCCGACCCGCGAACCCGCCGAGCCATGGACACCGCGCGACACCGTGCTGATCACCGGCGGCGCTGGCACCATGGCCGAGCACCTGGCCCGCTGGGCGGCCAGGGGCGGCGCCCGACGCGTGGTCCTGCTCGACCAGGACGCCACGGACGAGACCGCCGACACCCCGCTGGCCGCCGAGCTGGCCGAGCTCGACGTCACCGTCACCCTCGTCCCCTGCGACCCCACCGACCGCGCCCAACTCGCCGGACTGATCAAGCGGTTGACGGACGAAGGTGACACCATCCGCGCCGTGCTGCACACGGCGGCCACCGTCGAACTGGCCGCGCTGACCGAGACCACCCTGCCCGAGCTGACCAGGGCCCTCCTCGCCAAGGTGGGCGTGGCCCAGCACCTCGACGAACTGCTCGACCGGGACGCGCTCGACGCCGTCGTCCACTTCACCTCCGTCGCGGGCGTATGGGGCAGCGGCAACCACACCGGCTATGCCGCCGCCAACGCCCATCTGGACGCGCTGGCCCGACAGCGTCGTGCCAGCGGAGCCCCGGACATCTCCGTGGCCTGGGCGCTGTGGGAGATGTCCGAGAGCGAGATCAGCGCCACCCCCAACGCCACGGACGCCATCCGGCAGGCCCGTGCCGGCGGACTCCCGCCGCTCCCCCCCGAGTTGGCGCTGGCCGCACTGGGTCAGGTGCTCTCCCGCGGGCTGCCGTTCGCCGCTGTCGCCGCCGTCGACTGGGGACGGTTCGCGCCGACCTTCACCCTGGCCAGGCCGAGCCGGCTGATCGAGGGCGTGCTGGAGGCGCGCGCCGCGTTGACCGCAGCCCAGGAGGAGGAGTCGACCGACGGACGGGAGTCCGAGGAACTGCGCGCACGGCTGGCCGCGCTCCCCGTCGAGGAACAGCAGGCCGAACTGACCAGGCTCGTCTGCGGATACGCCGGTTCCGTCCTCGGCCACGCACCGGACGAGAACCTGGAGCCCCAGCGCGCCTTCAAGGACCTCGGCATCGAGTCCATGACCGCGATCGACCTCCGCAACCGGCTCAACCGCGCCACCGGCCTCAAACTGCCGGCCACCCTCGTCTTCGAGTACCCCACCCCCGCCGCGCTGGCCGAACACCTGCGCGCCGAGATCGTGCGGGACGGCACCATGAGCGTCGCCACCCTGCACGCCGAACTCGACCGGATGGACCGTGGCCTATCCCAGGCCACCGCCAGCGAGGCGGAACGCGCCCAGATCGCCCAGCGGTTGGAGCGGATGCTCGCCGCCTGGACCGGCGCCGAAGCAAAATCCGACACCGGCGAGGACTTCGCCGACAAGCTCGAATCGGCCTCTGACGACGAGGTATTCGAATTTCTGCACAGGGAGCTGGGAAAGCCGAGTTGATCAACTTTCTCGCGTAGGTAATTCAGTACCGGCGGCCTTGTATTTGCCTCGATTCATCTCCCAGGGAGCCTGTGATGGCGAACGAAGAAAAGCTCCGCGACTACCTCAAGTGGGCGACTGCCGAACTGCACCAGGCGCGCCGCCAGTTGGAGGAGGTCGAAGCGGCGGGGTCGGAGCCGATCGCGATCGTCGGCCTGGCCTGCCGCTACCCGGGCGGGATCAGCACGCCCGAGGACTTCTGGCGGCTGGTCAGCTCCGGCGGCGACGCCATCGGCGGGCTCCCCGAAGACCGGGGCTGGGATATCGAGCGCCTTTATGACCCCGAGTCCCATGGCGAGGGCACCACCTATGTCAGGGAGGGCGGCTTTCTGGAGAATGTCGCCGACTTCGACGCGGGCTTCTTCGGGATATCCCCGCGCGAGGCCACCGCGATGGACCCCCAGCAGCGGCTGCTTCTCGAAACCTCCTGGGAGGCGTTCGAACGCGCTGGCATCGACCCCGCCTCCCTGGCCGGCCGCCAGATCGGCTCCTTTGTCGGCACCAACGCCGTTGACTACGGCGCTGAACTGTCCCAGGTCCCCGAGGACTCCTTCGGCCATCTGATGACCGGCACCTCGGGCGCCGTGCTCTCCGGCCGGCTCTCCTACCACCTCGGCCTCCAAGGCCCGGCGGTCTCCGTCGACACCGCCTGCTCCTCCTCGCTGGTCGCCCTCCACCTCGCGGTGCAGGCGCTGCGGCAGGACGAGTGCTCGATGGCGCTGGTCGCCGGCGTCACCGTGCTCTCCTCCCCGCTGCAGCTGATCGGCTTCGCCGCCCAGCACGGCCTCGCTCGCGACGGCCGCTCCAAGGCGTTCTCCGCCGCCGCCGACGGCATGGCGCTGGCCGAGGGCGCCGGGGTGCTGCTCGTCGAACGGCTCTCCGAGGCCAGGAAGAACGGGCACCCGGTGCTGGCCGTGATCAGCGGCTCGGCGATCAACCAGGACGGCGCGTCCAACGGGCTCTCCGCGCCCAACGGTCAGTCCCAACAGCGCGTCATCCGGCAGGCGTTGGCCAACGCAGGGCTCTCCACCGCCGATGTGGACGCCGTCGAGGCCCATGGCACCGGCACCGCGCTGGGTGACCCGATCGAGGCCCATGCCCTGCTGGCCACCTATGGCCAGGGCCGCGAGGGTGCGCCACCGCTGCGCCTCGGCTCAGTGAAGACCAATATCGGCCACACCGGCGCCGCCGCCGGCGTCGCCGGAGTGATCAAGATGGTGCTGGCGCTGCGCCACTCCACCCTGCCCAAGTCCCTTTACGCCGAGGAGCCTTCGCCGCATATCGACTGGACCGCCGGCGCCGTCTCGCTGCTCGCCGACGAGACGGCCTGGCCGGAACGCGAGGGCTTTGTCCGCCGCGCCGGCATCTCCTCGTTCGGCATCAGCGGCACCAACGCCCATGTGATCATCGAGCAGGCCCCCCGGCCGGACGCCGAGACGGAGGCGTCGGCGGAGCCGGCCGCCGCGCCGACGGTGGAGGTCACCCCGTGGCCGCTCTCCGGCAAGCACCCGGACGCGGTGCGCGAACAGGTCGAGAGCCTGCGGGAGTTCTTGGCGGGGCGGCCTGGGGTGGGGGCTGGTGTGGTGGGTGGTGCGTTGTTGTCGGGGCGGGCGGCGTTGGAGCATCGGTCGGTGGTGTTGGCGGATGCGGGTTCGGGGGTTGGTTCGGGTGTGGTGAGTGGTGTGGTGGTGGAGGGTGTTCGGCGTCCGGTGTTTGTGTTCCCTGGTCAGGGTTCGCAGTGGGTGGGGATGGGTCTTGAGCTGGCCGGGGCGT
>NZ_QEST01000043.1 GCF_003311645.1 Streptomyces sp. PT12
AACAGCGCCACCTCCACCGCGAACAGCCCGGCCTGCGCGAACTCCGTCCGGTTCAGCGCCTCGGCGTCATCCCCGAACACCACATCCCGCACCGGCCGTTCCAGATGCGCGTCAAGACGCGCGCACACCGCGTCGAACGCCCCCGCGAACACCGGGAAGGCATCGTAGAGCTCACGCCCCATCCCGGGCCGCTGACTCCCCTGCCCCGAGAACACCAACGCCAGACGCCCCCTGCCGCGCGGGCCCGTTGCCGCCGGGGAGCGGCCGTCGGCGAGCGCGGTCAGCTCATCGGTCAGCTCGGCGCGGCTCGCGACCGCGAGGACGGCGCGGTGGTCGAGTGCGGCGCGGGTGGTGGCCAACGAGTAGGCGATGTCGGCCAGTTCGGCCTCCGGGTCGAGCCGGTCGAGGAGGTGGGCGGCCTGGGCGCGCAGGGCGTCGGCGGTGGGGGCGGAGATCGGCACGGGGACGACCGGCGCGGTGGCGGTGCCTGGACGTCCTGGGCGTTCGGGCGGCTCGGCCTCGGGGGCCTGTTCCAGGATGACATGGACGTTGGTGCCGCTGACGCCGAAGGCGGAGACTCCGGCGCGGCGCGGCCTGCCGGTGTCGGGCCAGGTGACGGCGTCGGTGGCCAGGGCGACGGCGCCCTCGGTCCAGTCGACGTGCGGGGTGGGCTCGTCGACGTGGAGGGTCTTGGGGATGACTCCGGCGTGCATGGACAGGATCATCTTGATGATGCCCGCGGTGCCCGCGGCGGTCTGGGTGTGGCCGATGTTGGACTTCACCGAGCCCAGCCACAGCGGCCGTTCGGCGTCCCGGTCCTGGCCGTAGGTGGCGAGGAGCGCCTGGGCCTCGATGGGGTCGCCGAGGCGCGTCCCCGTGCCATGGGCCTCGACGACGTCGATGTCGGCGGGCGTGAGGCGGGAGTTGGCGAGGGCCTGGCGGATGACGCGTTGCTGCGACGGGCCGTTGGGGGCCGTGATGCCGTTGGACGCGCCGTCCTGGTTGACGGCCGAGCCGCGCAGCACCGCGAGCACGGGGTGGCCGTTGCGGCGGGCCTCGGAGAGGCGTTCGAGCAGCAGCACGCCCGCGCCCTCGCCCCAGCCCGTGCCGTCGGCGGCGCCCGCGAATGGCTTGCAGCGGCCGTCGGCCGCCATGCCGCGCTGGCGGGAGAACTCCACAAAGAGGCCGGGGTTGGTCATCACGGCGACGCCACCGACGAGCGCCAGCGTGCACTCGCCCTGCCTCAGCGCCTGCGCGGCCCAGTGCAGGGCGACAAGGGAGGAGGAGCAGGCGGTGTCGATGGTGACGGCGGGGCCTTCGAGGCCGAGGACATAGGAGATGCGGCCCGAGAGGACGGCCGCGGCGCTGCCGGTGAGGAAGTAGCCCTCGGCGCCCTCGGGGACGCGGGTGAGGTTGGTGGCGTAGTGGGAGGACGAGGCGCCGACGAAGACCCCGGTCTGGCTGCCGCGCAGCGTGTCGGGGGTGATGCCCGCCCGCTCGAACGCCTCCCACGCGGTCTCGAGCAGGAGCCGCTGCTGGGGGTCCATCACCAGGGCCTCGCGGGGCGATATCCCGAAGAACCCGGCGTCGAAGTCGGCGACATCGGGGATGAACGCGGCCTCACGGGTGTAGCTGGTGCCGGGGTGGTCGGGGTCGGGGTGGTAGAGCGCGTCGGTGTCCCAGCCGCGGTCCTCGGGGAACACGGTGACGGCGTCCCGGCCCTCGGCGAGCAACTCCCAGAAGTCTTCCGGGGATTGGATACCGCCCGGGAAGCGGCAGCCCATCGACACGATGGCGATCGGGTCGTCGTGGTCGGAGGCGACGGCGACGGGCGCGGGCGTGGCGGGCGCCGCGGTGTCGGCGCCGTTGAGCCGGGAGTCGAGGAAGCGGGCGACGGCGGTGGACGTCGGGTGGTCAAAGACGAGGGTGGTGGGCAGCTTGAGGCCGGACTCCGCGGCGAGCCGGTTGCGCATGGAGACGGCGGTGACCGAGTCGAAGCCGATGTCGCGGAAGGCGCGGCCCGGCTCGATGTCGGAGGCGTCGGCGAAGCCGAGGACGGCGGCGGCGTGCCCGCTGACCAGCTTCTCCAGGGCGCGGAGCCGTTCGGCGCCGGAGAGCCCGCGCAGCCGGGCGGCCAGCCCCGTGCCGTCGGCCGGCGTGTCGGCCTCGGCGGTGGGGGCGGTCAACGCGGCCCGGACGGCGGGGAGTTCGTCGAGGAGCGGGCGAGGCCGTGTGGCGGTGAAGGCGGTGGCGAACCGTGCCCAGTCGATGTCGGCGACGGAGAGGAACGTCTCCTCGTGGTCGATGGCCTGCTGGAGCGCGGCGATGGCCAGGGCGGGCTCCATGGGGAGCAGGCCCCTGCGGCTCAGGTGCAGGGCGGCGTCCTCGGTGGCGGCCAGGCCGTCCTCGCCCCAGGCGCCCCATGCGACGGAGGTGGCAGGCAGGCCGGCGGCGCGGCGGCGTTCGGCGAACGCGTCGAGGTAGGCGTTGGCGGCGCCGTAGGCGCTCTGGCCGCCGCCGCCCCACACTCCCGCGTTGGAGGAGAACAGCACGAACGCGTCGAGGGGTTGGGCGCCGGGGGCGCCGTCGAGCAGCTCGTGGAGGTGCTGTGTGCCGTCGACCTTGGGGGCGAGGATGTCGGCGAGCAGCGCGGAGTCGGTCTCTTCGAGCGGCACGAGCGGGCCGATGCCCGCGGCGTGCATGACGGAGCGGACGGGGGTGCCCGCGTCGGCGAGCGAGGTGAGGAGCGAGGCGAGGGCGTCGCGGTCGGCGACGTCGCACGCGGCGACGGTGATCCGGGGGCCGAACGCCCGCAGCTCGTCGGCGAGCTCGGCGGCGCCGGGCGCGTTCTCGCCGCGGCGGCTGGTGAGGACGAGGTGGTCGGCGCCTCGTCCCGCGAGCCAACGGGCCACGTGCGCGCCGACGCCGCCGGTGCCGCCGGTGACCAGGACGGTGCCGGTGGGCCGCCAGTCGCGGGGGGCGGGGGTGTCGCCGATGGGGGCGTGGACCAGGCGCCGGACGAAGATGCCGGAGGGGCGGACGGCGAGCTGGTCCTCGTCGCCGACGCGGGCGAGCACGCGTGCAAGCCGGGCGGCGACCCGGTCGTCGACGGCGGCGGGCAGGTCGACCAACCCACCCCAGAACTCGGGGTGTTCGAGCCCGATGACGCGGCCGAGGCCCCAGACGAGGGCGTGTTCGGCGTTGCCCAACGGGTCGGAGCGGCCGATGGAGACGCCCTGGCGTGTGACGAGCCAGAGCGGGCAGGTGAGTTGGGCCGCGGCCATGCGCCGGGCGAGGGCGAGGGTGCCCTCGAGGTCGAGCGCAGCGACGATGCCAGCGATGTCCTTGCCCTCGAACTCCGGTGGCGCGGTGGCGAGTTCGGCTTCGGCGCCGTGTTCGCCGAGGGCGCGCAGGGCCAGTTGGGCGGCCTCGGAGGCGGAGTTGTCGTTCTCGTCGGCGAGGACGAGCCAGCGGCCCGTGAGGGTGGGGGCCGGGGGTTCGCCGACGGGGCGCCAGGCGATCTTGTAGCGCCAGGAGTCGAGGGTGGACCTCTCGGTGCGGTCGCGGCGCCAGCTGGTGAGGGTGGCGCGGGCGGCCTCGTCTAGGTCGAGGTCGCCGCGTTCGATGGCGCCCCACAGGTCGGCGTCGCCGAGGTCGTGCGCGGTGGGGGCGAGGGGGGCCACGCTCACCTCGGGCCAGTAGCGCTGGCGTTGGAAGGGGTAGGTCGGCAGGTCGACATGGCCACCCTCAAGGCCCCAGCGCACGGGCACGCCATGGGCATACGCCTCGCCAAGGGAGAGCAGCAGACGGCGGACCCCGCCCTCATCCCGGCGCAGCGTACCGATGGTCACAGCCTCATCGACCGTCGCCTCGACCGCCGACCCGAGCAGCGGATGCGCGGACACCTCAATAAACAGCGTGTGGCCATCCTCGGCCAGAGCACGGGTGGCAGCCTCGAACTCCACCGGCTCCCGCATATTCCGATACCAATACCCCGTGTCCAACGCCACCGTGTCCAGCAACCCACCCGTCACCGTCGAATAGAACGGAACACTGCCCGAACGCGGCACCACAGGCGCAAGATCCGACAACAGACGCTCCCGCAACATCG
>NZ_QEST01000259.1 GCF_003311645.1 Streptomyces sp. PT12
GCGACCTGCCCGACACGATCATGGACCGCTCCGTGGTCATCCGCATGCGCCGCCGAGCACCGGGCGAGAGCGTGGCCGCCTTCCGCACCGGCCGTGACACACCCGTCCTGCACGCCCTACGCGACCGCCTCACCGCCTGGCTCCACCCCCTGTACGCCAAGGCGAGGGACATGGAGCCGGACATGCCGGTCGAGGACCGCGCCGCCGACACCTGGGAACCCCTCGTGATCATCGCCGACCTCGCCGGAGGCGAATGGCCCGCCCTCGCCCGCGCGGCCTGCCGGGCCATGACCGCCCACGAGACCGGGAAGGACACCGACACGGGCCTGCGCACCCGCATCCTGGCCGACATCCGCGAGATCTTCACCACCGAGGGCGATCCGCCCGCACTGCGCACGAGCCGCCTGATCGAGCAGCTCAACGCCGACGCCGAAGCGCCCTGGGTCGAGCACGGCCCGACCGGGCTCACCCCACGCCGCCTGGGCCTGCTGCTGGAGGACTACGGCATCCGGCCGGGCAACCACCGCTTCCCCGGTGGCACTCAGGCCAAGGGATACGCCCGCACCCAGTTCCTCGACGCCTGGGCCCGCTACTGCCCCGCACCGGACCCCTCCCCGGCCCAGCCAGTCGAGCCCACCGCCTGACCCGACTTGACCCGTCCCACCCGTCCCCGCGCAGCTCAGCACGGGGACGGGTGCCCGACCCGCAACGAGTCGACGCAACATCACCACCCCACCCGTACCTGCCCCGACCAGGCATGCAACGGGTGGGACGAGTCACCGCACCACATGGCGGCGCGCCCCTCCCCTCCCGCCCCGAGGGACCGCCGCGCACCCCACCCGGAGCACCGCCACATGTCCTCGCCCACCGCCACCGCCGCCATACCGGGAACCGCCACGATCCGCCTCGGAATCGCCCTCCTCGGCACCGTCGGCTTCGCCATCTCCTACGACGCCCTGTGCCAGATGGCCATCGCCATCCACATCCGCGGACCCCTCACCTACGCCTTCCCCCTCGTGATCGACGGCTTCATCGCCATCGGCATCGGCGCCCTGCTCATCCTGCGCACCGCCCCACTCCACTCCCGCCTCTACGTCTGGGCCCTCGTCGGCATCGCGACGGCCACAAGCATCTGGGCCAAGGCCCTCCACGCCGTCCGCCTCAACCAGCAGACCCACCAGGGCAGCGGTCTGCACCTGGACGACCTCACCGTCGGCGCACTGTCCGCCATCGCCCCACTCGCCCTCGCCGGAGCCGTCCACCTCTACCTCGTCATCCGCCGCCACCGCCACACGCCCCCTGTCCGCCACCACAGCGGAGCCCAGAACCGCCAACAACCCGCCCGCACCAACACCGAGCCCGACAGGCAGGCGTCCACGCCGACCTCCGCCGATGACGTGGCGGAAGGGGGCGCCGATGTGGCGGAAGCCACGTTGCCTTCCGCCAAGCCCAAGGGCCGACAGCCCAGCGCCCCCATCGACGAACTCCTCGCCATCGGCCGCACCGCCCCCAAAGGCCGCGAGGGACGCGTCTCCCGTCGCAACGTCGAAGCGGCCATCCGGGCCAAGGGCCACTCCGTCGGCAAGGACCGCCTCACCGAGATCACCCGCCGCCTGCAGGCCGAACTCGACCGCGTCCCCACCGATACCCCGGCCTGACCCGACTCGACCCGTCCCACCCGTCCCCGCCCAGCTCAGCACCGGGACGGGTGTCAGACCCGCAACGAGTCGACCCGGCATCACCACCCCACCCCTACCTGCCCCGACCAGGCATGCAACGAGTGGGACGAGTCACCGCCCAACCAGCAACACCCAAGGAGAGAAGGGCTCATGCGCGACCCCCACCACCGACTCCCCACCGATCAACAGGAGGTGACCAGCGCCGATACCGGCGGAGCAAGTAGGGGGGTAAGGAATCCTTCCCCCCGCTCCGCCCCGGAGGGAGCGGAGCAGCCGGCCGGTGGGGCCGCCGCGTTCTCCGGCCCGGGGGTGCCGCAGGAGGAGTCCTTCCAGGAGCGCGTGCGGCGCCGTAAGCGCGAACCCGAGCAGCGCCAGCACCGCACGCACCCGCGCTTCAGCGACGCCGAGTGGGCCGCCCTCACCGCCGCCGCGAAGGCCAACCACTGCAAGCCGGGCACCTTCACCGCCCTGGCCACCGTGCTGGCCGCCGGCCACGACGACCCCCGCGCAGCCGTCGCCGACTTCCGCACCGGCATCCAGCGACTGGGCGAGGCCACCACCGCCCTGTCCCGGATCGGGAACCTCCTCAACCAGGAAACCCGCCACCTCCACCAGGGCGGCGGCCTCTTCCACGCGCACGAGCGGCTCCTGGCCCGCCTGGAGGAAGCCATCGACACCGTCGAGGACACCGCGGTTGCGGCTGCTGCGGGAACCGACGTGATCGTCAAGCCCATCCAGGTCCGCGACTTCGCCTACAAGACCGTCCGCTACCTCTTCGGCCCCGGCCGCCACAACGAGCACACCGACCCCCACCTGGTTGCCTCCTGGAACGACTACGCCCCCGACCCCGGCCGCCACCCCCAACGCCACACCATCGGCCAACTCGCCGCCCGCCTCGACATACCGATCAAAGCCCTCCCCAAACACCTACGGCCGGAAGTGAAGTACCTCCACATCCCCGTCCGGGCCGCGCCCGGAGACCGGCACCTCACCGACGACGAATGGGCCCACATCGCCCGCCGAATCCTCCACACCGCGCGCCTCGCGCCGGAAGGGGACGACCAGGCGTGCCGCTGGATCGCGGTCAGGCACGCCGAGGACCACATCCACCTCCTGGCCACCCTCGTCCGTCAGGACGGGCGCACCCCCGACGTGCCACGCAAGTACATCCAGGTCATGCGCCGCGAAGTCGACCGCATCGAAGCCGACCTCGGCCTGCGCCGCCTCAACCCCGGCGACGGCACCGCCGCCAAACGCCCCGGCCACCGCGAACACTTCAAAGCCCACCGCACCGGCCGAATGGCCGACAGCGCCCGGCTGCGCACCACCGTACGCCGGGCACTGGCCGCCTCCGCCACCATCGAAGAACTCGTCACCCACCTCGCCAACCACGGCGTCCTCGCCAACGTTGCCCGCAAACCATCCGGCGACATCCGCGGCATCACCTTCGCCCACCAACCCACCGACGGCGAACAGCCCATCTGGTACTCCGGCAGCAGGCTCGCCCCCGACCTCTCCCTCCCCAAAATCCTGGGCCGCCTGGCCGCCGCCGAACACTTCCCCACCGGCTTCCGCCCCGACGACCCCTGGCGCCACGCCGCCCGCACACTCCGCACCCTCCCCGACCTCCTCGACCAAGAGGATGAGCAGGCCGCCGCCGACCACATCCACGCCTTCGGCGCCCTCCTCGACGCCGCCGCCCAGACCGCCCCCACACCCGGCCGCGCCGAACTCCGCCAAGCCGCAGCCGCCTTCGAACGCGCCACCCGCACCCACAAAGAAGCCAACTACCAGGCAGGCCGAGCCCTACGCGAACTCGCCTACCAAATCACCCGCACCCCCGCCACCGGCGAAACCGGCGCATGGCTCCTATGCGCCGCCATCGCCGCAGTCATCGCCATCACCCGCTGGCACCACGCCCGCCACCACCAACAACAGGAAGCCGCCGCCCGCCAAGCCCTCACCCACCTCCGAGCCGCCTACCAGCACACCGCCGCCGCACCCCTCGCCGCCATCACCGCCCACGCCCCGCACCCGCGCATCACCGCCTACTGGGAGACCCGCATCCACACCCTCCTCCCCGAGACAGCCGACCGCATCACCACCGACCCCACCTGGCCCGCCCTCGCCACTACCCTCCACCACGCCCATCTCGCAGGCATCAGTCCCGAATCACTCATTACCACAGACGACGCCGCGAAGGAACTCACCAACACGGACAACCCCGTCGCCCTACTCCTATGGCGCCTCCGCGACCAACAGGCCGAACAACAGCACGCCAGGAACACAGCCGCGCGTTCCGTCCGGCGGCCCGTGCCTAACCTCGGGCTTTCGGGAGTGTCCAATAGACGGCGGATCTGATGATCAAGGAGACGCCTGATGAGCGA
>NZ_QEST01000057.1 GCF_003311645.1 Streptomyces sp. PT12
GCCGGGCCCGGAGGCCAGGAGCCCCGTTTCAGGGCCACGAAAAAGGTAACGGGGCACAGGCTCAGCGCGAGTGGGAAGCGAGGCGGCGGCGTTCGAGGAGGGCGGCGAGGGCGTAGGCACCGCCGCCGGCGAGAGTGAGGACCCAGTAGAAGCCGGGGTCGCCGAGGAGGAGCGCCCCGGTGGAGGTCAGGGCGAGCCAGGTGCCGAGGGTGTAGTGGAGAGGGTTGCGGCGTGCGGCGCCTTCGGCGACATAGAGCAGTCCGACGACGAAGCCCGATCCGGTCGGCCAGAGCAGGTTCTGCAGGTCGGGGTGGTCGACGGCGGCGGCGAGGCCCGTGATGGTGAGGAAAAGGGCGGCGAAGGCGGTGATCCAGGCCGCGCCGAGGAGCTTGCCAGAGAGGATCTCGTCCGGATCGGTGGCGGTGCTCTGAGCGCGCAGCGCGGCGCGGGTGGCCAGCACGGTGCCTATGGCGAGACCTGCCCCCAGGAGGGCTATGGGCAGCCAGCCGGGCAGGTCGAGCACAGGCGCGTCGCCCTTCGAGAGGGCGGCCGAACCGTGTCCCAGCACGTAGGCGAGCCCGAAGCTGATGTACGTCGAACGGTTGTCGACCTCGCCGGGGGTGCGGGTCGCGCGTGGGCTGACGACGGCCGGCGTGGCGGTGGCGGTAACGGACATGGTGAATACCTCCTGGTGGGGCGTACGCGGCGGAGCCGGATGAGGGCGGGCTGCAGCGGAAGAAGGAGAAGGGGCGGCGACGCCGGTGTCATACCTCGGGGACGATGACGACCTTGCCGGCGACGGTGCGGGACTCGGCGAGTTCCATGGCGGCGACGGTGTCGGACAGGGCGAACCGTGCGGCGATCTGCGGGACGAGGGAGCCGTCGGCGACCAGGCGCAGGACCTGGGCGAGGTCCTCGGTCATACGCCGCTGCCAGGAGGCCCGGCAGCGGCGCTTGCCGGCCCAGAGGTTGTAGAAGTGGGCGCTCCTGCCGTTGGGCAGGGCGTTCCAGGCGTTGAGGCGGGCGAACAGCTTGAGGACGGGGAGCTGCGAACTCCCCTCCTCGTCCTTGCTGGCTGCGGTGCCGTAGGAGACCAGGGTGCCGCCGCGCCGCAGGAGCCGCCAGGAGTCCTCGATGCCTGGGCCGCCGACGTGGTCGAAGACCGCGTCCACGCCGTCGGGGGCCAGCTCGCGGATGCGGGCGTACATGAGCGGATCCCGGTAGTCGACCGGGGTGGCGCCGAGCTCGCGCAGGGTGTCGTGGTGGCGGGACGAGGCGGTGCCGATCACGGTGATGCCGGCGTGGCGGGCCAGTTGGACAAGGGTGGAACCGACGCCGCCGTTGGCGCCCAGCACCAGGATCGTCTGGCCGGCGCCGACCTTGGCGGTGCGGTACAGCATCTGCCAGGCGGTGACGCCGTTGACGATCACCGTCTCGGCGGCGGCAGCGTCGACCTCGTCCGGTACGGGCATCAGGTCGGCGGCGTTGACCAACAGGTGGCTGGCCCAGGCGCCGATCTTGGTGACCGCGGCGAACCGGCGCCCGAGGAGCGCGGCATCGGCCTCCGGTCCGACCGCGGTGACGGTCCCGACCACGTCGTAACCGGGCACGAAGGGGAACGGCGGCTGGTCGTAGTACTTGCCGCGGCGCATCTGCTGCTCGGCGAAGCTGACGCCGGTCGCCTCCATCCGCAGGACCACCTGGCCCTTGCCCGGGGCGGGCAACTCACGGGTCCGCAGTTCCAGCCCTTCCGGCTCGACCTTGCCGGGCAGGACGATCTCTATCGCGGTGGCGGTGATGGTGCTGCTCATGGCGTACTCCCTTGGATTCCTACCGTGTGTTTACGGCCGTAAGGCTATGCCTGTTAGGTCAACCGGAGCAAGAGGCGACGGCGATAAACTTACGGGCGTAATCTAACCGCAAAGGCAAAGAGGGCGTAACCGGGGCGAACCGGTCACGCCCTCTCGTCGGGGCTCGCTGCTCAGAGGTGTGCCGGGTGCTCCGGGGGGAGGTCGGCGGGGGTGGCTCCGGGCGGGCCGAGGATGATGTCGCCTATCTCGGTGCCGACCGCGTTGAACAGTTCCACGTCGAGCGCGGTCTCGTTGGTCGCCAGGTGGAGCGGGGTGGCGGTGCGGGCGATGAGCTCGGCGAAGCCGGCGGGCGAGGAGATGTTGAGGGCGCGGGCGCCGTCCGCGCCCGCCGCGATCGCGTGCGGCACATGCAGGGGGATGGTGTAGAAGTCGCCCGAGCGCAGGGTCACCTTGTCGGCGCCCGCCCACACGGTCAGCGAGCCGGAGGAGACCCAGAGCCGCTCCTCGTACCGGGTGTGGGCGTGCAGTGGTGTGGCGGCGCCGGCGGGCATGAAGGAGTCCGACACGTCGTAGTGGCCGTCGGTCTCCTCCGCCGAGGTGAGGATGGAAATGCGCAGTTCCTGGCCGAGCGCGTACTGCCGGTCGGGATGCGCCGGGTTGGTGGAAAGCGAGGGGAAGTGGGTCATTGGTTGTCCTGGGGTGCGGGCGGCGAAGTGGCCGCGCGTGGGGTGGGGAGTCGCAGTCGGTGCCTCGCCGGCACTCAGAGCGCCTTGAGCTGCCGGAGCATGTGGAGGGAGTCGGCGTTGAGCCAGTACTCGCTGAACCGGCCGTCCCGCATGAGGAGCGTGTCGGTTCCGGTGAAGGTGACCACGATCCCGGGCGCGGCCTCGGCGCCGGGGAATCCGCCGCCGTACGTGCCGGTGGCCGTCCAGCGCACGGACAAGTAGGCACCGTCGAACAGGGGCGGGACCCCGATGACGAACTTCAGGTCCGGGAAGGCGGCGCGGCCGGCGCGGATGTAGGCCGTGAGGCCGTCGGCGCCGTGCACGGAGCTGCTGTCGCTGCCGTCGATCATGACGCTATGGAGGCGGAAGTCGTCCGAAACGATCTCGGGGGTGAGGGAGAGGCCGCCGTTCCAGAGCCTGAGCCAGGCGTCGAGCAGAGCCGTGGGTCCGGAGGGTGGGCGGTGGCGGACATGGACGGGTTCCTTCCGTAAGTGACTTCGGAGCAGCGTCGAGGCTGAGGGCGGGGTCGGATGGGGGCGGCGACAGGTCGACACCCTTTCCGTGCGCGATCCGCAGCGCCTCGACCCTCATGCTTACGACTGTAAGGCTATGCATGTAAAAGGAGTGCGAGCAAGAGGTTACGTCCATAAACTTTTGTTCGTAAGTTTACGGGAATGAAAGAGACAGACGTGACGACTCCGGGCGCACCGAAACGCGCGGCCCGCGCGCGCAACAGGCGCGGCGAAGGCGGCCGACTGCGGGAGCACATCGTGGACGCCGCCGCCGCGCTGCTGGACGAGACCGGCGACGAGCGGGCGATCACCCTGCGCTCGGTCGCCCGCAGGATCGGTATCGCCCCCCTCGATCTACGCGCACTTCCCGACCAGCCGGCCATCATGCTGGCCGTAGTACGACGTGAGTTCGCCGCGCTCGAAGCCCATCTGCGCGCCGTCCCTCGTCGTGGTGTAGGCGACCTTGCTCGACGCGTTCCGGTAGGCCGCGCGTCGGCCGGCCGCGGGGTGCCAATGGTGACCCCGAGCCGCGTCGATGCGGGCGATGACCTGCGCGTTCCGCGTACGTGATTGGCTACACCACCCGGCGGGGCGCCACCGCCAGGTGTGGTGGTGTGCCCGCGGCGCGACGCCGATCTTCTCGCCCTCACCCAGGACGGCGAACTGGCCCATCATCCCGTCGTCCTCGTGCTGCAACAGATGGCAGTGGTACATGTACGGCGTGTTCGGGTCGGTGTGGCCGCTCCGGCCCGGCCCTCAACACCCCACGTATTCCCGGGAGATGCCATATGAGAGCCTTCTGTAAAACCCTTTTGAAGCATATTGCGGTATAAGTCAGAGTCGGCGTCAACTCATCCACTGCAAGGAGCTCGGAGGCCTGCACCCAGGCCCAACACTTGTTAGCCTCGTGCTTTCACGAGGTGGGCTGTCCAGAGGTTGATCACGAAGACGGAAAGTGCTCTTGACCTGCAACGATAGGACTTGCTGAGGGTCCTGTTGGCTGCAA
>NZ_QEST01000129.1 GCF_003311645.1 Streptomyces sp. PT12
ACTGCGCCATCTCTACCCAACCACACAGCAAAATTAAGCTGCAACAATCTACTAGTCGAAGACCACCGTGCGGTGGCCGTTGATGAGGACACGGTGTTCGCTGTGCCACTTGACCGCGCGGGCCAGCGCCTGGCACTCCACGTCCCTGCCGACCGCGATCAGCTGGCGCGGGGTGAGGCCGTGGCCGACGCGCTCCACCTCCTGCTCGATGATCGGACCCTCGTCCAACTCGGCCGTCACATAGTGCGCCGTCGCGCCGATCACCTTCACGCCCCGCGCGTGCGCCTGGTGGTAGGGGCGCGCGCCCTTGAAGCTCGGCAGGAAGGAGTGGTGGATGTTGATGATGCGGCCCGGCAGCCGCTTGCACAGGTCGTCGGAGATGACCTGCATGTAGCGCGCGAGGACGACGAGCTCGACGTTCTCGTCCTCCACGATCGCCAGCAGCCGCGCCTCCGCCTCTGGCTTGGTGTCGGCGGTCACCGGGATGTGGTGGAACGGGATCCCGTAGGACGCGGACAGCTCGGCGAAGTCGGTGTGGTTGGAGACGACGGCGGCGATGTCGACGGGCAGCGCGCCGGTGCGGGCCCGGAACAGCAGGTCGTTGAGGCAGTGGCCGAACTTGCTGACCATCAGCAGCACGCGCATCTTCTCGCCCGCCGGAGTGAGCTGCCAGTCCATCTGGAACGTGTCGCCGACGGCCGCGAAGCTGGCGCGCAGCTTCTCCGCGGTGACCGGCTCGACGGGCGAGAAGTGCACCCGCATGAAGAACAGCCCGGTGTCCCGGTCCCCGAACTGCTGGCTGTCCTCGATGTTGCAGCCGGTCATGAACAGGTAGCTGGACACGGCATGGACGATGCCGGGTCTGTCCGGGCAGGACAGTGTCAGTACATACTCGTCTCGTTGCTCGGCGGTCATGGTGCGTAGCCTGGCACAGCCCTCAGACGGAGTGCATCGCGGCGGCCAGTTCGTCGAGGGAAGTAGGGGTCGTGTCGGGGTCGTCGCCGTCCCCTGCGGCCAGTCGCACATGCGCCTCGCGCGCCGCGCGGACGGCCTCGGGCCAGCCGTGGTGCTGGAGGTAGGCGGCGACGGGGGCGTCGGCCCCGACCTGGTGCATGATCCGCAGCACGCGCAGCACGGCAACGTCGACCAGGGCGGCCTCCTGGCTGTCGCGGAAGACGGTGCCGACGTACTTCTCGGCTGACCAGTTGTCCAGCCACGTGTCCTCGACCAGCCGGTAGACGGCGTCGGTGACATCGCCGTAGCCGGGGACGCCCGGCAGCCAGTAGTTCTGGTGGAACGCGGGGTCGGAGAGCATATGCAGCGCCGAGCGCACATGGGCGCGCCAGCGCCACCAGGGCATGTCGTTGAGCGGCATGCCTGCCATGGTGGGGGAACGGCGGGCGTGTCGGGAAGACCTTTCGGAAGCTTGTGCGGTCACAGCTGGGTCGCCGCCCTCTCCGGCAGGCCGTGCTGGCCCGCCACCGGATTCCACAACGCGGCCGCCCGCTCCTTCGCCTCGGTCGCGCGCCCGCTCGCGGCGTCGCCCTGGCTCGCGCTCTCGGTGTGCGCCGCCGAGCCGCCCCGGCAGACGGTCCCGCGGTCGGTCCTCGCCTCGTCGGCCCAGGCCGCGTACCGCTCGTCGGCCTCGGCCGACGCCTGCCATGCCTCGGTCAGCGCCGTCGCGAGCGCCTCGCCCTCGGGCAGCGCGTCGACGGACAGCTCGTCGAGGCGGGTGACAAGGCCGTTGCGCTGCTCGGCGGCGGCGCGCAGGTCGTCCGCGGCCTGCTTGAGGCGGTCGCAGCTCCTGATGTCCTCGACGGCGCGGATGACCGCGTCGCGGCTGTCGTTGCTGTCGCCGAGCAGCGCGGAAAGGGCCTCGGCCTGGGCGGCGGCCTCCGCGTCGTCGGCCTGGGCCTCCGCGTCGGGGGCGTCCCCCGCCCCGGCGTTCTCCTCGCCCTCGCCCTCGGCCTCGGCCTCGTCGTCGGGCGCGGGGGCGCTGGCGCTGTTCTCGGGGGCCGGGTCGCCTCCGTCGTCCCCGCCTCCGCCGCCCAGCAGGGCTCCGGCGCCGAGGCCGACGACGGCGCAGCCCGCGACGACGGCGATGAGCAACGCGGGCGAACGCCGAGCTCCCCCACCCCCGGCCCTGCGGGAGGGGGCCCCCGGCGGGGGCGGCTCCTGGGGCGTCCTGGCGGCGGCGGACCTGAACAGCCCGGCGAAGTCCTGGTGAACGTTCTGCGGACCGCCCTGGGGAACGTTCTGCGGAACGGAGACCGCGGGCATCGCGCGGGTCTCCTGGATGTCGTCGGGGCCCCGGCCCCCGCGGTGCGCCGCGGGGGCGGCGTCGATCCGGCGCAGCTGGGTGGTGGACTCGGGGTCCCCTGCCACGACGGGCGGGATCAGCTGGGTCGCGCCCTCGCTGTCCACGGCGGGCACGGGCGGGATGAGCTGGGTGGCGCCCTCGCTGTCCACGGCGGGCACGGCCCGTATCCGGGTGGTGGTCTCGACGGGCGCGATCAGCTGGGTCGCGGCCTCGTCGAGCGGAGTGGGCGGAGCGGGCACGGTGGGCGGGGTGGCCGGTGGCTCGGGCGTGGGGGTCGCGGGCAGGGCGGCGCGGTGGCGTCCCGTGGTGGCGGCGCCGCGCCTGCGCCGCCCCGTGCCGGGCGGGACCACGGGCTCGGCACCGGGCTGGGGCGGGGGCGCGGCCAGCGGCGCCTCGGGGGGCGGGCCCGCGGGGAAGGGCGGCGGCGCGGTCGGGGGCGGCGGCACGGACGAGGACGCCGGTGCGGCCGGAGGGGGCGGGGACGCCGGTGCGGCCGGGGGCGGCGGGGCCGATGGGCCCCATGGCTGCCCCCAGGGCTGGCCCGAGGCGAGCGTCTGATCCTGGGTGGGCTCGGCCCGTGTGGTCGACGGCAGAATCACGCCCTCGCGGGGCTCGTCGTCCTGTCCGTTGTGGCTGGTCACGCGGGGCTCCTCGTCCGTCAACGCCTTCGCCGGGCCACGCTACCGGCTCGGAAGGAGCCTGCGGGCGCCGCCCGTCGGGCGTCAAGTCGGGCAGGTCAGCCGCGAGTCAGACCCCCGCGGCCACGGCGCTCCCCTCCCAGCGCGCGGCGAACTCCCGTACCACGGGCTCGGAACGGTGCGGCTCGAGGCGCGTGGTGAAGTCCTCGAAGTAGTGCGCGCCGCGCGCCGAGCGCAGCCCGTTGAGCAGCGTGCCCGCCTGCTCGGCCGCGTCACAGGCCGCCTCGACGTCGCCCTCCTGGAGATGGCCCGTGGCCATCAGCAGCAGCCCCACCGCGCGGCGCCGCGCCCTGCTCTCCGGGTGCCCCGCAAGCGCCTCGGCCGCGCGCTGCGACGCGGCCCTGCCCTGGCCGAGGTCGCGGTGGCAGTGGGCCAGCTCGTCGGCGAGGTAGGCGGCGTCGAAGTGCGCGATCCACGCCGGGTCCTCGCCCGACTCCGCGCCCGCGCTCTCCATGGCCGCGAGCGCGGCCGACGCGGCCCTGCGGCAGCCCTCCCGGTCGCCGAGCTGCGCATGGCCGCGGGCCTCCGCGGCGAGGAACAGCGCCTCCGCGCGCGGGGTCGCGCGCCCGCGCGAGCCCTCCTGGGCGGCGCGCGCGAGCTGGATCACCTCGCGTGGGTTGCCCAACTCGGCCGCGAGATGGCTCATTCCGGCCGCCAGGACATAGCCGCCGAAGCCGCGGTCGCCCGCCGCCTGGGCCAGCCTGAGCGCCTGGATGTAGTAACGCTGGGCGAACCCGGGCAGGCCGCTGTCCACCGCCATGTACCCGGCGAGCTCGGTCAGCCTGGCCGCGGCGCCGAACAGCTCGCGGCCCACCGTCTCCCGGTAGGAGCCGCCGAGCAGCCCGGCGACCACGCTGTTGAGGTAGTGGGCGACGACCGGGCGCACATGGCCCGCGCCCCAGCGCCGGTCGAGGTCGACAAGCGCGGCCGTGGTCGCCAGCACCGCCTCCACGTCGGCGCTGCCCACGCGCGGGCCCGTCGACCTGGCCACCTCGGCGTCGGCCGGGGTGATCAGCCAGTCGCGGCTGGGCTCGACGAGCGCGGCGGGGGCGACGTGCGAGCCGCCCGCGGCGTAGGGGCCGATGCCCTCGCCGCTCTCGCGGCGCGCCACGTCGGAGTGCCACAGCTCGGTGGCCTGCTCAACGCACTCGCTCAGCCCCGAGGCGAAGTGCAGCCCCACCGATGACGTGAGCTGGCGCGCGGTGCCCATGCCGATCTCGTCCACGGTCACCGGGCGGCCCAGCTTGCGGCCCAGCGCCTCGGCGATCACGTCGGGCGCGCGGCCCCGCGGCTGCTGGCCGCGGATCCAGCGGGCCACGGACGTCTTGTCGTACCGGAAGTCGAAGCCGCGCTCGGCGGCGCACAAGTTGACGCGGCGGGCCAGCCCGGCGTTGGAACAGCCCGCCTCCCGGATGAGGGACAGCAGGCGCTCGTTCGGCTGGCGGGCGATCAGTGGTCTCGCGGTCATCAAGCGGCTCCCTCGCTGACGGCTCCCTTGCTCACGGGCCGGGGAGTTCCCGGCCTGATCACTGCCCGCGGGCCGCCCGGTCCATCCCGTATGCCCCTAGGCGTGCACCGATGCGCCCCGCATGCGGGTGACGCGACCCACAGCCCGTCACGCCGGGGCCGTAACCCGTACGGAGCAGCGAAGTTGTCATCGGCGTGGAAGACACCATCGGAACCACCTCAGGGGCATTCCTTCCGGCGCGCGGCGGGCGGCACGGCGGCAACCTGCTCGAATACGCCGTCCACTACGTCAGGGACCGGCACTGGGAGGTGCTGCCGGGGGCGTGGATCGAACGCGAGGGGCGGGCGGCCTCGTGTTCGTGCCGGGCATGGGAGTGCGGTGCGCCCGGCGCACACCCCGTGCGCCGGGACTGGGAGGCGCACGCCACGGGGAGCGTGACGGTCGCCCGGCGCATGTGGTCCGAGCGGCCGCGGGCGTCGATCCTGCTGCCGACCGGGCGGACGTTCGACGTGATCGAGGTGCCCGAGGCGGCGGGCTGTCTCGCGCTGGCCCGGATGGAACGCCTCGGGGTCGCCCTCGGTCCGGTGGCCGGAACGCCGTACGGGCGCATGCAGTTCTATGTGCTGCCCGGCGGCGCCGCGAAGGTGGCGGGCCTGGTGCGGCGGCTCGGCTGGTCGCCCGCGGCGCTCGACCTGACCGCCCGGGGCGAGGGCGACATCGTGGCGGCGCCGCCGACGTCGCTGGGCCCGCGGGGGCGCGTGCTGTGGGTGCGCGCGGCGGGCGCGGGCAACGGGCCGCTGCCCGGCGTCGAGGATGTGCTGCCCTCGCTCGCGTACGCGTGTGGCCAGGAGGGCGGCCCCCTGGCCTGACCGGCGCGTGCGTCGCGCGTCTATCGTGGGGGGACATGGACGACATGGACACCGCGGGGGGCG
Source organism: Streptomyces sp. PT12 (assembly GCF_003311645.1). Classification (GTDB taxonomy): domain Bacteria; phylum Actinomycetota; class Actinomycetes; order Streptomycetales; family Streptomycetaceae; genus Streptomyces. The sequence goes on from NZ_QEST01000129.1 coordinate 5,419, forward strand.
CGTCAGCGGCGGTGCCCGCCACGCCGCCAGGGGCCGCCGCCGTCCGGGTGCGGGGGCTGTGGAAGCGGTTCGGCGAGCAGGTCGCCGTGCACGGCGTCGACCTGGACCTGCCCGCGGGGCGCTTCATCGGCCTGGTGGGGCCCAACGGCGCCGGAAAGACGACGACGTTGTCGATGATCACCGGGCTGCTGCGCCCCGACGAGGGCACGGTCGAGGTGGTCGGGCGCGACGTGTGGCGCGACCCGGCCGACGTGAAGTCGCGGATCGGCGTGCTGCCCGAGGGGCTGAGGCTCTTCGAGCGGCTGTCGGGGCGGGAGTTGCTGACGTTCATGGGCAGGCTGCGCGGGCTCCCGGTGGCCGAGGTGGAGCGCCGCGCCGACGAGCTGCTCGACGTGCTCGACCTGTCGGCCGCGCAGCACAGGCTGGTGATCGACTACTCGACCGGCATGCGGAAGAAGACCGGCCTGGCCACGGCGCTGCTGCACAACCCCGACGTGCTGTTCCTCGACGAGCCGTTCGAGGGCGTGGACCCGGTGTCGGCGCAGACCATCAGGGGCGTGCTCGAGCGGTACACCGCGTCGGGGGCGACCGTGGTGTTCTCGAGCCATGTGATGGAGGTGGTGGAGTCGCTGTGCGACTGGGTCGCGGTGATGGCGGCGGGGCGCGTCCGCGCGCACGGCCCGCTCGCGGAGGTGCGCGGCGGCGCGGAGTCGTTGCGGGAGGCGTTCCTGCGCCTGGTCGGCGCCCAGGGCAACCCCGCGGGTCCGCGCCTTGAGTGGCTCGGCGGCACGGCGTGATCGAAGAGCGCGCGCTGGTCGTCACGTTCGTCCGGCTGAAGCTGGCGCTCGTGCGCAACGGCGTGCGGCAGTCGACCGGGCGCTCGGCCGCGTTCGTGGGGACGATGGCCGTGGTCGCGCTGTTCGGGGTGCTCGGGCTGCTTGGCCTCGTGGCGCTGCGCTGCCTGAGATGGTGAGGGCCCTCAGCAAGTAGCCTGCGGCGCCTACCCGCGGCGCTCCGCGCCGAACACGCAGCCCGCGGCTGCGGGCCCTTGGCGCCCCACGCCGGTGCCGACAACCCGCGGCAGCGGGCGGCGCCCCGCGCCCAGGAACCAGCCCGCACCTGCGGGAGGACGGCGCTCCCGCGCCTGCCCGGGCAACCCTCGGCAGCGAAGCCGCCCGTCAAAACTGCCCCGCGGCCGCGGGGAGTTGGTGCTCCGCGCCGAAACCGGGCCCGGGGGGCGGACCCCCCAACACCCCCCGCGCACGCGGTGAGCAGGGCGCACCGGGCCGGTTCCGGCCACCTGCCGGGGGCACGGCGCTCCGCGCCGAGACCTGGGCCCGGCCCGGAGGCCGGGCCTCGGTGCGCCTCGCGTACGCGACCGACGAGGCGCACCGCGTCAGCGGCCACGCGCCAGGCCACACGCCGGCAAAGGGCCATCACCGGGCCCCCGGTGGCACCCCACCGGTCACCGCCGCCGAACCGGTGGCCGCGGCACCCACGCCACCACCGTGCGGGCAGCCCTCCGGCGCTGGGCCGCCCGCCCAGGGCCCCTTATGTCGTGATGTCGCCCGCGCGGAAGTCCTCGATGTTCAGGATGAGGTCGGCCGGGGGCTCGTCGAAGGAGACCGGGACGTTGTAGTCCGAGAGCTCGAGCTCTGTTGTGCCGCCGCCCTCGTTGGTCGTCATCAGCAGCGGGTACGGCTCGCCCTCGGTGGCGATCAGCATCGTCATCTCGGCGCCCGTGTCGTCCGTGTCGTGGACCTCGATCGCGGGCGTGCCGTTGTGCGTGGTCTCCTCGCCGACCGTCGCCGTGTCGGTGGCGCCCGAGCCCGACCCGGCGAACAGGTCGCCCAGCGCGCACGCGCTCGCCGTCGACGCCAGCTCGGGGTCGTCGGTGGTGCCGTAGAGCCAGTTCCCGTCGACCAGGCTGACCAGCGCCGGGTCCGAGGTGCCCATCGTGGTCCAGAACATCTCGTCCGGCTTCATCCAGACCTGGTCGGCGCGCATCAGGATCTCGACCGAGCCCTGGCCCTCCATGCTGACCCAGCCCTCGCAGCTGCCCTCCTTGTCGAGGTGCAGGTCCATGCCGACGCCGTCGGTGCCGGGGCCGCCCTCGGTGGACATGCGCAGCGACTCCGCCGCGAGCAGGGCCTCCTGGGCCCGCTCCATGATCTGGTCGGCGGGCAGGTCGGCGATCGAGCCGCCGTCGCCCTCTTCGCCCTCACCGCCGGTCTCGCCGCCTGTCTCGCCCGAGCCGCCGCTCTCCTCGCCGCCCTGCGCGCCGCTCTCGAACGGCGAATCCCCGTCGCCGCCACCACACGCGCTGAGCGCCAGCAGCCCGGCCATCGCCGCGCCGATCCATGCACCACGGCGTGCGTTGGTCATCCGTGTCATTGTGAACCCCCTTGAGCCCCCGTCGCTGTCGCTCACATCATCACATTCTTCTGATGTGCGCCCGTAAACGAGTGCGTCCCATGTCTGTCACACCGTGACCGTCTCCCGCAGGAACGTCCCGACGATCTCCCGCCACTCATCGGGGCGTTCGAGGTGGACGAGGTGGCCCGCGTCGGGGATGTCGGCGTAGCGGCCCCTGGGCAGGACGCGCACCATCTCCTGGGCCTCGGCGCGGCCCAACTCCCCTCCCAGGCCGCGGATCACCAGCGCCGGGCACTCGACGAGCGCCAGCTCGTCCCAGTGCGCGTCGCGGACCCAGCCCTCGCGGGCGGCGAGCATCTGGCGGCGCGAGAAGCCGGGGCGCCAGCCGTCGGCGTGCTCGGTCATCACCTCGGCGAAAAAGTCGCCGCGCGCCGGGCGCGGCCGGTCGAGCGTGGGGTCCTCCTCGCCGAACCAGCGGCGCGCGTCGGCCAGCGTCGCGAACGGCAGCGGCCACGAGTCGAACCACGCCTGCCACTCGCGTTGCGACCTGGTGCCGAGCGCCGTAGCCCGCATGTCGCAGATCACCACGGAGCTCACCAGGTCGGGGCGGCGCGCGGCCAGCTGCCACGCGGTCAGCGCGCCCATGGCATGGCCGATCAACGCGACGGGGCCGAGGCCGAGTTGGACGACGGCCGCCTCGGCGTCCGCGACAAAGGACTCCCGGTCGAACGGGCCGCCCACCGGCTTGTCGCTGCGCCCGTGCCCGCGCTGGTCGAGCGCGATCGCGCGGTGGTCGGCCGAGAGCCAGCGGGCCGTGTCGGCCCAGTGCGAGGCCCGGCCGAGCAGCCCGTGCAGCATCAGCACGGCGGGCCGCGCCGACCGCTCCCCCTTGGGCGGCTCGCCGAACTCCCAAGCCGCGAGCCGCACTCCGCCCTGCCCGACCACGTCGAGGCGCCGCACCATCCGTGCCTTCCCCCTTCCCTCGGCCTCGTCACCGACGTCCCGCACGATTCACCGAGGCCCACGATATCGAAAGTGCATTCGAACACCGAGCGCTGAGCCGCACCGATCCCCGCGTGGATGAGGATCGCCCCGCGCGCACCCGGGCTGCGGCGCGCGGGCACGACCGGCCACGGCCGCGGCGCCCCCGGGTCGCCGCCGCCTCCCCCTTCACGTCCCCCGCGCGCTCAGCCCTTCGCCACGAACACGTGCATCGCGACCGACTGCGCCAGCTCCGCCGCCTCCCCGCCGCTACCGACCTGCACGCCGCCCCCGGCCCCCGCGGTCACGCTCACCGAGGCGCCCGGCTGCACTCCCGCGCGCCGCAGCGTGTGCATGACCGCCGCGTCCATCTGGATCGGCTCGCCGATGCGGCGGACGATGACCGTCTTGCCGTCCTCGGCGTCCAGGTCGGAAAGCGCCACCATGCCCTCGCCGAGGAACGGGTCGGGGTCGGCGCCCTCCTCGCCGAGCTCCGCGAGGCCGGGGATGGGGTTGCCGTAGGGCGACTCGGTCGGGTGGTTCAGCAGCTGGAGCACGCGGCGCTCGACCGCGTCGCTCATCACGTGCTCCCAGCGGCACGCCTCCGCGTGCACCTGCTCCCACTCCAGGCCGATCACGTCGACCAGCAGGCACTCGGCGAGGCGGTGCTTGCGCATCACCCGCTGGGCCAGCCGCCGCCCCTCGTCGGTCAGCTCCAGATGCCGGTCCCCCGCGATGGTCAGCAGCCCGTCGCGCTCCATCCTCGCGACGGTCTGGCTCACCGTGGGCCCGCTCTGCTCCAGCCGCTCGGCGATGCGGGCGCGCATCGGGACCACACCCTCCTCCTCCAATTCGAGGATGGTGCGCAGATACATCTCGGTCGTGTCGATCAGTCCGGACATAGATGCCCCTCGATGTCTCGTGCGGTGGCCCCACACCAATTCTGGCGCATGGCAGTGACAACCGTCCCCGCCACGGGTAACCGAACGCATGCGTATTGACACAGCAGTGGTCCAGACCTTTACGGTGGGGCCTGCCCGAACGCCACCACACCGCCATCGTCACCGTCACCGTCACCGCCACCGTCACGGCCGCCGCTACGGCCCAGGCCACCAAGGGGACCCGCCACTCATGAGCGACAGCACGCTCGCCGACCAGTTCTTCGCCGCCGCAGCGGGGCTGCTGCGCCGCGCGGGGGAGACCCAGGCCCCGCACATCGCCAAGGCCGCTGGCCTCGTCGCCGACACCGTCACCGGGGGCGGCACCCTCTTCGCCTACGGCGCGGGCCACTCCGCGCTCCCGGCCCAGGACCTCGTCTACCGGGCGGGCGGCCTGGCGCTGGTCAACCTGCTGACCGTGCCGGGCACCACCGGCGTCGACGTCTTCCCCGCGACCCTCGGCAGCGCCCTCGAGCACGTCGGCGGCCTGGCCACCGCGGCCCTCGACTCCAGCCCGGCGCGCGCCGGGGACCTGCTGATCGTGATCTCCCTGTCGGGGCGCAACGTCCTGCCGGTGGAGATGGCCCAGCACGCGAGGGAGCGCGGCCTCACGGTCATCGGCGTGACCTCGGTCGCCTACACGACCGAGACCGTCTCCAGGCACCCATCGGGCACGTTCCTCAAGGACCACTGCGACCTCGTGCTCGACAGCGGCGTCCCGGTCGGCGACGCGACGCTGACCAGCGACGGCATCAGCGCGCCCTTCGCCCCCGCCTCGACGGTGGTGACCTGCGCGCTGCTCCAGGCCGTCGTCGCCGAGGCCGCGGGGCGCCTGGCGGGCACGGGCTCCGAGCCGCCGCTGCTGCGCTCCGCCAACGTGGACGGCGGGCGCGAGTGGAACGAGCGGGTACTCGCCGAGCACGCCGACAGGATCCTCTGGCGCCGCTGACCCGGTCCGCCCCTCAGCGGTCACCCGCCACCCCGCCGAGGTCGAGCGCGGCTGCCATCCGCAGCGCGACGTCCTCGCCGTAGGCGGCGTCCGCCCTGTCGAACGCCCGGCGCCCCGCGCCGCGCAGGAACGTGACCACGCCGAGGCTCCGGCCCCTGCTGCGCAGCACGACGCACAGCGCGTGCTCCGCCTCGTCGGGCCAGCGGTACTCGGTGGCCCAGCCCGAACGGGTGGCGCCGCCCGTGGCGCGCACGGTCACGCCGCGTTCGAGCGCCTGGAGCGCGGGGTGGCCCTGGGCGTAGCGCACGGTCACCCCGTGCGCGGGCGTGGAGACCTCGTGGAACGCGCCGGGGCTCTCGGCGAGCCGGATGAGCGCCGCCGCGTCGCCGACGACGTCGAGCAGCGCGTGCTCGGAGAACCCCGCGAGCGCGTAGTGGAGGTGGAGCTGGGCCGCCTCGATCGGGTCGTCGCACTCGGCGGCGGCCCGCGTGGCCCTGCTGAGCTGGCTGTCGCGGAACGCGCGCCGCGCGCTCTCCTGCGCCGCGCGTCTCGAGCGGGTGACGTCCTGGAAGACCCAGGCGACGCCGAGCGGCGCGGCGCCGTGCGCGGTGGGCGAGCCAAGCCTGAGGAAGCCGCTGAGCAGGCAGCGGCGCTGGGCGCCCGGCGGGGAGACGGAGGCGCCGAACCTGTCCTCGCCGAGCCCTTCGTCGAGCGGGGTCACCCACAGCTCGATGGGCTCCTCGGGCGGCTGGCCCGCGAGCGTGCGCTCCAGGGCGCACTCGAGCTCGTCGAGGCCGTCGCCGCAGAACTCCGCGAGCGGCTCGCCCAGCATGTCCACGGGCGTGAGGCCCATCGCGCGGGCGGCCCGCTCGTTCGCGGCGACGGTGCGCAGATCGGCGTCGGCGACCAGCACCGCCCACGTCGAGTCGCCGAGCAGGGCCTCGCTCAGCGCGATGCCGCGCTCGATGGCGAGCTGCGCGTGCACCTCGCCAAACGCGACATACACCCCCGATGGCCTGCCGTCCGCGGCGCGGATCGCGGTGGTCAGCGCGCGGACCAGCAGCCGGCCGCCGTCCCGGCGCAGCAGCGGGAACTCGTGCGCGGTGCGAGGCGTGACGCCCGGCGGCCCCGGCGGCGCGGTCAGCGCGGCGAGCAGCCTGGTCCCGACGTCGGCCGCGTCGGCGTCCCGCACGGCCCAGCCCCCCAGGCCCGTGCGGCCGACGGCCTGCTCACGGGTCCAGCCGAGGAGGCGCTCGGCGTTGCGGTTCCAGTGGGTCACCCTGCCCTCGGTGTCCATGGCGAACAGGGCGGCGTCCGAGCCGTCGAGCAGTGCGGTGAGCAGCCGCTCGTCGGAGACGCCGAGCGAGAGATCCGCGGCGGGGACGAGATGCGCGGGCTGAGCCTCGGAAGGAATGGTCACCTGATACCCCCTGCACAGGAGAGTGAGCGCCGGTCGCAGGCGCGCCAAACCATTCAACTGCATAGTGACCTCGGTCACATAGGGTTTCGTCGAATTCCGTTGCCGCACCGAAATCCTGTTGTGAGGCCCCGAGGGCTTCGCCTACCGTGCGAGGTACACGAGAAGGGAGGTGGTTCGGCAGATGCATGACAACCGGACGCGTGAGGTGACTGCGGCCTAGCGGTCGCTGTCCCACGACACGTGGCGCCGGCACCGCCGGCCAATCCCGAGCAGTCACCCGATCCGCGAGCCGTCGGCGACGTCCGGCCGGCTCCCCGCCCGGCGCACCGCGCCGCACGGGGACCAAGGCTCGCGGGTCGCTGCTTTCCCGGGGCTTGTCAGACCGGGGGCTTGTCAGACCGGGGGCTTGTCAGACCGGGGGCTTGTCGGCGGCTTCTTCAGGGGCAGAGCCGTTCAACGGTCCACGCGCCGCCCTCGCGCACATACCGCAGCCGGTCGTGCAGCCGGTTCTCCCGTCCCTGCCAGAACTCCACGGACTCGGGCGCCACCCGGTACCCGCCCCACTGCGGCGGCGCGGGCACATCCTCGCCCTCGGGGTAGCGCCGGGCCAACTCCTCGTAGACGCCGTCGAGTTCGGCCCGCGAGGCGATCTTCGACGACTGCTCGCTCGCCCACGCGCCCAGCTGCGAGCCATGCGGCCTCGTCCTGAAGTACGCCGCCGTCTCCGCGCGCCCCGTGCGCCGCGCGGTGCCCATGACGATCACCTGCCGCGCGATGGGGTGCCAAGGGAACAGCAGCGAGACCTGGGGGTTGCCCTCGATCTCGCGGCCCTTGCGGGAGCCGTGGTGGGTGAAGAAGACGAATCCCTCGCGGTCGAAGCCCTTCAGCAGCACCGTGCGCGCGCTCGGCCGCCCGCCGGGCCCGACCGTGCCGAGCACCATGGCGTTCGGCTCGTGCAGTCCGCTCTCCCTGGCCAGCGCGAACCAGTGCTCGAACTGCTCGAACGGGTCGGCCGCCAGGTCCTTCTCGTCGAGCCCGGCGTCGCGGTACGCGGCGCGCATCGCGGCGAGGTCGAACGACGACGTGGCGGGGGTCGGCTCCTGGCGGTCTGCGCGGCGGGCGCTCTCGGCGTGGGACACGGCCCATATCTTGCAACATACGGCCGACCGAGAAGCACCGAGCGGAGTTTTGCCCCTCGTTCCCCGGCTCCCGGACACCCAGCGTTAAGGTGACCGCCAGACTTACCACGCTGATCGCGCGCACCTCGGCGCATGTGTGAACACATGCCCCGGAGACGGAGGGAGCGGCCCATGTCGGATGTCGTACCGGGGCTCGAGGGAGTCGTCGCCTTCGAAACGGAGATCGCCGAGCCGGACCGCGAGGGCGGCGCGCTGCGCTATCGCGGCGTGGACATCGAGGAGCTCGTCGGGCACGTGTCGTTCGGGCAGGTGTGGGGGCTTCTGGTGGACGGGGCGTTCACGCCGGGGCTGCCGCCGGCCGAGCCGTTCCCGATCCCGGTGCACTCGGGCGATGTGCGCGTGGACGTCCAGTCGGCGCTCGCGCTGCTCTCCCCGGTGTGGGGCCTTCGCCCGCTCCTCGACATCGACGCCGCGCAGGCGCGCGACGACCTCGCGCGCGCCGCCGTGATGGCGCTGAGCTTTGTCGCGCAGTCCGCGCGCGGCCCCGGGCAGCCGATGGTGCCGCAGCGGGAGATCGACAAGGCGGACACCATCACCGAGCGGTTCATGCGCCGCTGGCGCGGCGAGCCCGACCCGCGGCATGTCGCGGCGCTCGACGCGTACTGGACGTCGGCGGCCGAACACGGCATGAACTCCTCGACGTTCACCGCGCGCGTGATCGCCTCCACGGGCGCCGATGTCGCCGCCGCGCTCTCGGGGGCGGTCGGCGCGATGTCGGGGCCGCTGCACGGGGGCGCGCCCTCGCGCGTGCTCGGCATGATCGAGGAGATCGAGCGGGAGGGCGACGCCGAGGGGTATGTGCGGCGCAAGCTGGACGCGGGCGAGCGGCTGATGGGCTTCGGGCACCGCGTCTACCGCGCCGAGGACCCGCGCGCGCGGGTGCTGCGGCGCACGGCGCGCGAGCTGGGCGCGCCGCGCTTCGAGGTGGCGCAGGCGCTGGAACGCGCGGCGCTCGCCGAGCTGGGCGCGCGCCGCCCCGACCGGGTGCTGGCGACCAACGTGGAGTTCTGGGCGGCGATCGTGCTGGACTTCGCCGAGGTTCCGGCGGACATGTTCACGGCGATGTTCACGTGTGCGAGGACGGCGGGCTGGTCGGCGCACATCCTGGAGCAGAAGCGGACGGGCCGCCTGATCCGCCCCTCGGCCCGCTATGTGGGCCCCGGCCCCCGCCCCCCGCACGCGATCGAGGGCCACGGCGCCTGAGGGCCGCGCCCGAGGTGCCTCGGGGCGGCCGACCCGTAGCCCCGGCGGGGGGCACGGGTCGGCCCGTGGGGGGACGGAGGGGGAACGAGGGGAGCGGGGCTCAGGCGGTGACGCGGTCGTCGGGATCGGGGTCGGGGTCAGGGGCGGTGCCGGGCTCGGGGTCGGCGTTCAACGAGTCGATCAGCGCGTCGCGTTCGCCCGTGTTCTCGGGCCGCACCAGGCCGATCCCGATGTAGAGGACGAGCGAGGTCAGCAGCGGCAGGCCCACGATGGCGGCCTGGGTGGCGTCCTCCACGATGTAGCGCACGACGTACCACACCGCCAGGCCGCCCGCCCATGACGTGATGGCGGCGGTTGGCCCGTTCCTGCGGAACCAGGGCAGCAGCCCCAGCATCAGCGGGATCGAGATCGGGCCCATCGTCGCCGCGACCAGCTCGACCACCGTTTCGAGGACGAAGCCCTCGCCCCCGGTGGCGATCGCGATCGTCATGCTGAGGCTGACGAACAGGACGGTCGTCACACGGGCGAACGTCAGCTGCGCGCGCTCGGTCAGCCGCCTGACCCTGGGGGCGAGCACCGGCGCGATGTCGCGCGTGATGACGGCGGTGATGACGTTGGAGTCGGAGGCCACCATCGCCATCGTGTGGGAGAAGAAGCCCGCGAGCATCAGGCCGATGAGCCCGGCGGGCAGCAGCTCCTTGGACAGCTCGATATAGGACTCCTCGCCGTTGGACAGCCCCGGCACGATGAGCGGCGCGGCGATCATGGGCAGGAAGAGGATCAGCGGCCACACCAGCCACAGCGCGCTGGAGAGCAGCGCCGAGCGGCGCGCGTCGGAGCCTGACGGCGCGGCCATGTAGCGCTGCGCCAGGTTCCACATGCCGCCGTTGTACTCGAAGGTCTTGACGAAGAGGAACGCGATGATCAGCCACGTGGTCACGGACCCGGCCACGGGGTCGCCGCGCCCGTCGGGCAGGTCGCCCCACATGGTGAAGGGGAAGTCCGCGCCCAGCTCGGCCATGACGGCGATGAGCATCGCGATCCCGGCCACCGCCTGGATGACGAACTGGCCCATGTCGGTGAGGACATCGGCCCACAGGCCGCCCACCGTCATATAGGCCATCGTGGCGATGCCGGTGAAGATGATGCCCCACTCCAGGGGGATGTCGGCGAAGCCCTGCAACAGGACCGATATCGCGACCCACTTGGCGGCGATGTCCACGACCTTGAGCGCGGCGCCGCTGTAGGCGAGGACCTGCTGGGTGGGCAGGTTGTAGCGGCGGGCCAGGTATTCGAGCGGGGACTTGACGTCGTGCTTGGCGCGCAGCCTGTTCCAGCGGGCGGCCCACAGGAACGCGCCCACGCCGACGCCGAGCCCGATGGTCAGCGGCCACCAGAAGTAGACGGTGATGCCGTCGTTGTAGGCCACCGCGGCGAAGGCGACGAACATCACCGCGCTGTAGCCGGACATGTGGTGCGAGATCCCCGAAAGCCACCAGGGGATCTTCCCGCGCGCGACAAAGAAGTCGGCGATGGTGTGCACTCGGTTCTTCGACCACCAGCCGATGGCTACCACCACGAGGAAGTAGCCAGCGACCACGGTCCAGTCCAACGCGGACATCGCGGCTCCTAAGGGGATGCGGGGGGTAACGGGGTCCGGACGGGGCTGTGCCGAACAGGGCTGTGCCGAACAGGGCTGTGCCGAACGGGGATCACCAGTGCGCGCGCTTGGGGACGAAGTCCGGCTCGAACCGCCTGATGTAGGCCGTGTCGTCCCGCCGGGTCAGGCCGCACGCCAGATAGCTCTCGTGCATCGCCGCCAGGGCGTCCCGGTCGAGCTCGATGCCGAGCCCCGGGCCTTCGGGCAGGGGGACGGCGCCTTCGGTGAAGCGGAGCGCGCCGGGGGCGATCACGTCCTGCCCGTCCTGCCAGGGGGTGTGGGTGTCGCACGCGTGGCGCAGCCCCGGGGTGGCCGCGGCGAGGTGGGTCATCGCGGCGAGGCTGATGCCCAGGTGGGAGTTGGAGTGCATGGACAGGGCGAGCCCGAACGTCTCGCACAGCGCCGCCACCTGGCTCGAGCGCACCAGGCCGCCCCAGTAGTGGTGGTCGATCAGCAGCACGCCGATCGCGCCATGGGCGATGGCGGGGGGCAGGTGGTCATGGGTGACGACGCACATGTTGGTGGCCAGCGGCATGGAGACCTGGGCGGCGACCTCGGCCATGCCCGCGATCTCGGGCGCGGGGTCCTCCAGATACTCAAGGACCCCTTCGAGTGCCTTGCCGATCCGCACCGAAGTGGCGGGCGTCCAGGCGGCGTTCGGGTCGATGCGCAGCGGCAGCCCGGGGAACGCGTCGCGCAGCGCGTGGACCGCGTCGGCCTCCTGGTCGGGCGGCAGGACGCCGCCCTTGAGCTTGATGGAGCCGAAGCCGTACTCCTCGATGAGCAGGCGGGCCTGGGCGACGACGCCATCGGGGTCGAGCGCGGCGCCGAAGCGGTCGGGCTCGCCCTCGGGGTGGGCGCCCCACTTGTAGAAGAGGTAGGCGCTGTAGGGGACGGCCTCGCGCACCGGGCCGCCGAGCAGGTCGGCGACGCGGACCCCGGCGGCCTTGCCCTGGATGTCGAGGCAGGCCACCTCGAACGCGGCGAACACGGCGTCCACCGTCTTCTGCTGGGAACCCGCGCCGGTGAGGCCGTGCTGATCGGTGACCACATGGCCGCCGACGGACGCGGCGACGCGGGCGTGGATCTCATGGAGCGCGTGCGGGCGCAGGCCGATCAACTCGGGGGCGGCGGCCCGCAGTCGGTCGAGGTGGGAGAGGTCCCCATAGGTCTCCCCCAGCCCGTAAAGGCCCTCGTCGGTGACGACCTCGACCACCGTGCGCAGCGCCCATGGCTCGTGCACCCCCATGGCGTTGAGCAGCGGCGGGTCGCGAAAGGCCACGGGGGTCACATGGATCTCACTGATGCGCATAGCCCACCATTCACGTATCTGAATTGGGGACAGCCTCATGAACAGACGTCGCAACGATAGGAGTGCCCCCCGGGCGCGTCAAGGGTCAGGACGCGCCCTCCGCGACGCCCCCGCGACGCCCTCGCGACCCCCTCGCGACGCGCCCGTCACGCAACGAATCGCCCCGCCACGGGCGTTCAGCGGCCCCCGCGCACCGCATCGGCCAGCACCTCGGCGAGGTGCCGCGCCCGGTGGCCGCCGAGCTGTTCGAGCTGGGTGCGGCACGAGTAGCCGTCGGCCAGCAGCACCGCGTCGGGGGCCGCGCCGCGCACGGCGGGCAGCAGCTGGTCCTCGGCGCAGGCCACGGAGATGTCGAAGTGGCCGCGCTCGAAGCCGAAGTTCCCGGCGAGGCCGCAGCAGCCCGCGGTCAACTCCCCGGTGAGTCCGGCGCGCCCGCGCAGTCGGCGGTCGGCGGCCGTGCCGAGGACCGCGCTCTGGTGGCAGTGGGTCTGCCCGGCCACGGTGCGGTTGATGGGCGGGGGCGCCCAGCCGGGGGCGCACTGTTCCAGGGTCTCGGCGAACGTCCGCACGCGCGCGGCCAGTCGGGCGGCGCGGGGGTCGCCGGGCAGCAGCTCGGGCAGGTCGGTGCGCAACGCCGCGGCGCAGGGCGGCTCGAGCACCGTCACGGGCGCGTCGCCCCCGGGCACCCGGTCGAGGGTGCGGCGCAGCACCGAACGCGCCTGGTCGAGCTGCCCTGTGGAGACATAGGTGAGCCCGCAGCACACCGCGCGCCCCGGCACCTCGGCCCGCAGCCCGGCCGCCGCCAGCACCTCGACCGCGGCGGAACCCGCCTCGGGCGCCAGGTGGTTGGTGAAGGTGTCGGGGAACAGCACCACATCGGCCCCGGCGTCCCCTCGCCCGAAGCGCCGCGCGCCCTCCGCCCGCCACCAGCGCGCGAACGAGCGGCGGGCCAGCGGCGGGATGGGGCGCTCGGGCGCGATGCCGCCCACCCGCTTGGCCAGCGCGGCCAGCGGGCCCACCCGCGCCGCGGCGTTGGCCGGGGAGGCGAGCCGCAGCGCGGCCGTCAGGGCGAGCCAGCGCGGCAGCCACCCCATCGAGTAGTGCGCCGCGGGCCGCGGCCTGCCCCGGTACGCCTGGTACAGCACCTCGGACTTGTAGGTGGCCATGTCCACATGGACCGGGCAGTCGCCGCGGCAGCCCTTGCACGACAGGCACAGGTCCAGGGCCTCGTGCACCTCGGGCGCGCGCCAGCCGCCCGTGATGACCTCGCCGGTCAGCATCTCGTGCAGCAGCCTGGCCCGCCCTCGCGTGGAGTGCTTCTCCTCCCCCGTCGCCCGGTAGGAAGGACACATCACCTGCCCCGGACCCGCGGACGTCTCCCGGCACTTGGCGACGCCGACGCAGCGGCGCACGGCCGCGGAGAAGTCGCCTCCGTCGTCCGCGTAGGCGAACGCCACGGGCCCCGGGCGCTCGGGGAGCCCGGCGAAGCGCAGCTGGGCGTCGAGCGGCGCCGGCCGCACCAGCACCCCGGGGTTGAGGCCGCCGTCCGGGTCCCACAGCTCCTTGAAGTGGCCGAAGAGGCCGACGAGTTGGTCCCCGTACATGCGCGGAAGCAGCTCCGACCTGGCCAGGCCGTCGCCGTGCTCGCCCGAGAGCGAACCGCCGTGCGCCACCACGAGATCGGCCAGCTCCCCTGAGAACTCCCTGAAGCGCGCCACCCCTTGGGGTGAGAGCAGGTCGAAGTCGACGCGGATGTGGATGCAGCCGTCCCCGAAGTGCCCATAGGGCATGCCGCGCAGCCCGTGGTCGCGCAGCAGCCCCCTGAACTCCCGCAAGTACGCGCCGAGTCGGGCCGGGGGCACCGCGCAGTCCTCCCAACCCGGCCATGCCTCGCCGCCGTCGGGCAGCCGAGTCGCGGTGCCCGAGGCGTCCTCCCGCACCCGCCACAGCGCGCGCTGGTCGAGCGGGTCGGCGACCACCAGGTGCGCCGTCGTCCCGCCGCCCGCCGCGGCCCGGCACAGCGCGGCGGCGTTGGCCTCGGCCTCGGCGGTGTGGGCGCCGCCCGTCTCCACGAAGAGCCAGGCCCGGCCGCGCGGCAGGGCGGCGAGCGCCGCCTCGCCCACCAGGTCGGCCGCCATGCCCTCCACGGTCAGCGGGCCAAGCGGCAGCAGCCCCGCCGCCGCCTCGGCCGCCGCGGACTCGTCGGGGTAGCCGAGCACGGCGAGCGCCCTGGCGGCCGGGGCCCGCACCAGCCGCACGGTCGCCTCGGTCAGCAGCCCGAGCGTTCCCTCGCTCCCGGTGAACGCCCGCGCCCAGCCCCGCCCCTTCTCCGGCAGCAGCTCGTCCAGGGCATAGCCCGAGATGCGGCGCGGCAGCTCGGGGAACCCGGTGCGCAGCGCCGCGAGATGGGACCCGACCAGCTCGTCCGCCCCCGCGCCCAGGCGCTCGGGGCCCGTGAACCCGCCCGCGCCCCTGCCGAGAAGCACGCGCTCGCCCCGGTAGGTGAGGACGTCGAGCGCGTGCACGTTGTCCGCCGTGGTGCCCCAGGCGACGGAGTGGGAGCCGCACGAGTTGTTGCCGATCATGCCGCCGACCGTGCAGCGGCTGTGCGTCGAGGGATCGGGCCCGAACGTCAGCCCGTGCGGCGCCGCGGCCTCGCGCAGCGCGTCGCACACGACGCCCGGCTGCACGGTGGCGGTGCCCGCGTCGGGGTCGAGCGCCAGGATCCCGCTCATGTGCCGTGTGAAGTCGAACACCACGCCCGTGCCCGTCGCCTGGCCCGCGATGCTCGTGCCGCCGCCGCGCGCCACCACGGGAACGCCGCGCTCCGCGCACACCGCGAGGGCCGCGGCCACGTCGTCGGCGTCGCGCGGGGCGACAACCCCGATCGGCACCCTGCGGTAGTTCGAGGCATCCATCGTGGTCAGCGCCCTGCTGGCCGCGTCGAACGCCACCTCGCCACGCACCGCGCCGCGCAGCGCGGCGGCCAGCTCGCTCCCGTTGACTGTGTCCATGGCGGACAGCCTGCCCCCTGCGCACCGGCCGAGACGTGGTGCCGCACCGGCCCGCTGACGACCGCCAATGTTCGCTTGTGAGCATGAGCAATCACCAACCCGGTCACATTCTTTAGCTGCGCAAGCCACAAGAGACCGCTAGTGTTTCCGAGTTGACAGGTGCCGCCCAACTCCCGACCGTCCCACTCCCGACCAGAGGTTCCCCGGCTCATGACGGAGCGTCCCCCACTGCGCCACGCCCTGCTCGCTTTGCTCATCTCGGTGGTCATCACCGGAGCCGGCTGGCTCGGGGCGGTGTACGCGGCCCCTGAGTCCTCCCGAAGAGCACTCGCCTGGGGCGCGGGCGCCGCCGCGCTCGCCCTGATCGCCGCCGTCGTCACCGCCGTCAGGGGCGTCGGCACGGCCCGCGTGCTGCGCACCAGGCTGGCCGAGCGCGAGGCCGAGCACGCCGGGGTCCTGGCGGGACGCGAGGCGGAGACCGCCGCGTTCGCCGATCAGACCCTACCCGCGGTCCTCGCCGAGCTGCGCGGCGGCCTCTCCGCCGACAGCGCGCTCGCCGCCGTGCCGCAGCCGCGCCACGACGCGCACCGCCGCGTGCTGCACGCGGTCGCCCACGAGATCGGCCGCGCCGAGGCGGGCAAGTCGGCCGCGATGGCCGCGGGCGCCAACGCCGCTGGCCGTGTCCAGGCCCTGGCCACCAGCATGCTGGCCGACCTGCGCGAGATGGAGCACCGGCACACCGACGAGACGGTGCTCGGCGACCTGCTGCACCTGGACCACCGCACCGCACAGGTCGGCCGACTCGCCGACAGCATCGCGGTGCTGACGGGCGCGCGCTCCGGGCGCCGCTGGGGCAAGCCGATCGTGATGGAGTCCATCCTGCGGGGCGCCATGGGCCGCATCGGCGCCTACCAGCGCGTCAGGCTGCACTCGGCCGTCGGCGTCTCGATCGCCGGGCACGCCGCCGAGGGCGTCATGCACGCCCTGGCCGAACTCCTTGACAACGCCGCCAACTTCTCGCCGCCCACCGCCGAAGTCCACGTCTACGCCGAGGAAGTGCCCGCCGGTGTCATCCTCACCGTCGAGGACAGCGGCCTCGTGATGAGCGAGGTCGCGCTGCGCCGCGCCGAACGCGCCGTCTCCGGCGAGCCGTTGGACCTCGCCACGCTCTCCGGCACCCGGCTCGGGCTCGCGGTCGTCGGCCAGCTCGCCCGCAAGCACGGCCTCACCGTGTCGTTCCGCCCCTCGGCGCGCGGCGGCACAGGGGCCCTGCTGATGATCCCCCAGGAGCTCATCAGCCGCCCCAGGGCCACGGCGACCCCGGCCCCGACCCCCGTGCGCGCCACGCCCGTTGGGGACGAGGCCGCCCTCGCCCCCGCCGAAGGGGCCACCCCGGCGCCCGAGCGCGACCCCGCGCCGCGCCCCACCGACGACCACGCGCCCGCGGCCACCGGCGAGGGCGACGTCGAGTACGGCACGAGCGGCCTGCCCAAGCGCCGCAGGGGACGCACCCTGGCGAACGCCCACCAGAACGGCACCACCACCAGCACGGCACGGCAGTCGCGGCCGACGACGTCCGCGGCTCACTCCCCGGCGGCGTCAGCCGCCCGCTTCGGCGCGTTCCGCCGCGCCACGCGGGGCGAGGGCGACACCACGCCCCCGGCGTCCGCCACTTCCCCATCTCCTGCGGAGGACGACACCCCATGACCGCGGCACCCACCGGAGGTTCGCTCAGCTGGCTGCTGGAGAGACTTCTGGCCCGAACTCCGGGAGCACGCCACGCCGTTGTGCTCTCCCGCGACGGGCTCAAGCTCTCCTGGACCCCCGAGCTCTCCGAGGACTCGGCCGACCAGCTCGCCGCGATCTCGTCCGGGATCCAGGCCCTCTCTCAGGGAGCCTCCATCGAGTTCGGCGACGGCAGCGGCGGCGTGCGCCAGTCCATGACCGAGTTCTACGGGGGCATCCTCTTCATCGTCGAGGCGGGTGAGGGCGCCCACCTGGCGACCGTCGCCGAGGACACGGCCGACGTCGGCCTCATCGGGCACAACATGATCGAGCTGGTCGAGCAGCTGGGCGACTACCTCAGCACTCCGCCGCGGAAGCCCGAGGAAGGAACCGAAGGCGGCGAACGCGGATGAGCCGCCCAGGCCGGGACGAGGACCCCGACCGGCTCTACATCGTCACCGGAGGCCGCAGCAGGGCCGACACGGACGCGTTCGACCTCGTCACGCTCGTGGTGGCCGAGTGCGAGCCCGCGCTCGGCATGCAGTCGGAGCACGTCAAGATCCTGCGCATGGCCGAACGCCCCACGGCCGTCGTCGAGATCGCCGCCGAGCTCCGCCTGCCGGTCTCCATCGTACGCATCCTGCTGGGCGACCTGCTCGCGCTCGGCCGGATCACCGCACGCCACCCGCGCACCGGCGCCGCCCGCGCGGGCGGCTCGTCCCTGCCCGCCACCGACATCCTTGAGCAGGTACTCGTTGGACTCCGCAACCTCTGACCGCCGCCCCGCCGAGCGGACGCCGCTGAGCAGATCGGCCGACAACGGCCTCAAGATCGTGATAGTCGGCGGCTTCGGCGTCGGCAAGACCACCATGGTCCGCTCGGTCAGCGACATACGCCCCCTGAACACCGAGGAGGTCATGACCCAGGCGGGAGAGGGCATCGACGACCCGTCCGCCGTGCGCGGCAAGACCTCCACGACCGTGGCGTTCGACTTCGGGCGCATCGGCCTCGACGAGCGAACGGTGCTCTACCTCTTCGGCGCCCCCGGGCAGGAACGCTTCTGGTTCCTGTGGGACCGGCTCTTCGCCGGGACGCTCGGCGCCGTCGTCCTCGTCGACACCCGGCGCCTGGCCGACTCCTGGTACGCCATCGACCGGCTCGAACACCATGGGACCCCGTTCATCGTGGCCCGCAACGACTTCGGCGGCCCCGCCCACACGGGCGAGCAGGTCCGCGACGCGCTCGACCTGCCCGCGCACATCCCGCTGATCGACTGCGACGCCAGGTCGCGGGAGTCGAGCAAGGCCGTCCTGATCACGCTCGTCGAACACCTCCACGCCCTCTCCTCCGCCCAGGAGACCCACCCGTGACCACCCCGCCGAGGCCCACCGCCGACCCCTCCGCCATCCCGCTGCCCGCGGCGGACGCGGTCCCGCTCAGCGGCCCCCGCTTCCACACCGACCCCGCCGACCTGTACCGGGAGATGCGGAAGCGGCACGGCTCCGTCGTGCCCGTCGTGCTGCCGGGCGACATCCCGGCCTGGCTCGTCATCGGCTACCGCGAGCTGCACCATGTCACGGGCGACACCAGCCTGTTCACGCGCGATATGGGCCTGTGGAACCAGTGGCCCAGGATCCCCGACGACTGGCCGCTGCTGCCCATGGTCAACCGCCGCCAGCCGTCGATCTACTACACGGTCGGCGAGGAGCACCAGCGCCATGTCGCCATGGTGGGACCGGCGTTGGAGGGCGTCGACGCGTTCGAGCTGCGCCGCCACGCCGAGGGGATCGCGGACGACCTGATCGACCGCTTCTGCGGCCATGGCGAGGCCGAACTCATCGACGACTACGCCAAGTTGCTGCCGATCCTGGTGCTTGGCCGCATCCTCGGCTTCCCCGACGACGAGGGCCCCGAGCTGGCCCGCGCGATCAACGCCCTCGCCGACGGCGGCGAGGACGCGATCACCAGCCACCAGTACCTCACCGCCGCGATGACGCGCCTGGTGGCCACCAAGCGCGAACGCCCAGGCGCCGACGTCACCTCCCGCATGCTGGCGCACCCGGTCGCGTTCACCGACGAGGAGTATGTCCTCGACCTCCAGGCCATCACCGCCGCCGGTCACCTCCCCACCTCGGACTGGATCGGCAACTCGCTGCGGCTGATGCTCACCGACGACCGGTTCGCCGCCTCGCTCTCCGGCGGCCGCAACAGCGTCGGCGAGGCCATGAACGAGGTCCTGTGGGAGGACACCCCCACCCAGATCCTCGCCGGGCGCTGGGCCGCCCGCGACACCCACATCGGCGGCCAGCACATCCAGGCGGGCGACATGCTGCTGCTCGGCCTCCAGGGCGCCCATGGCGACCCGCAGGTCAGCCAGAGCCCTCACGGCGGCCACACGGGCGGCCACACGGGCGGGTACGCGGGCGGGTACGCGGGAGGAAACAACGCGCACTTCTCGTTCAGCCACGGCGAGTTCAGGTGCCCGTTCCCCGCGCAGGAGATCGCCGAGGTCATCGCGAGGACCGGGATCGAGGTGCTGCTCGACCGGCTCCCCGACACGGATCTCGCCGTCCCCGCGGAGTCGCTGGTCCGCCGCCCCTCGCCGTTCCTGCGCGGCATGACCGAGCTGCCCGTCCGCTTCTCCCCCACGCCCACCGTGGGGAAGGCCGCGGGAAAGACCGCGGCACACACCACAGGAAGATCCCCCGCTGGAGGCCCGAGATGAGCAGATGCCCCGTCCTCGCCCTCGACCCGCTGGTACGCGACAGGATCGGCGAGACCCGCCGGCTGGTCGCGGGCCCCGCCCTGGCCCGCATCGAGCTGCCGGGCGCCGTCCCCGTCTGGACCGTCACCAAGCACGCCGAGGCCAGGCGCCTGCTGACCGACCCCCGCCTGGTCAAGGACATCAACCAGTGGGACCTGTGGCAGCGCGGGGTCGTCACCCGGCAGTGGCCGCTGATCGGGATGGTGGACGCCGGGCGTTCGATGTTCACCGTGGACGGCGCCGAGCACCGCAGGCTGCGCACCAAGACGGCGCAGGCGATCACCGCGCGGCGCGTGGAGTCGATGCGCCCGGTGATCGAGTCGATCACCCACCGGCTGCTCGACGCGCTCGCGGCCGAGGGCAAGGACGGCTCGCCCGTCGACCTCAAGGCCGTCTTCGCGCTGCCGCTGCCCATGGCCGTGGTGAGCGAGCTGATGGGCGTCGACCAGGCCGAACACCCCAGGCTGCACCAGCTGTACAAGGCGTTCTTCTCGATGCTCACCCCACAGGACGAGCGCCTTGCCGTCATCGCCGAGCTCGACGAGATCTTCGTGGCGATGGTCGCCGCCAAGAAGGCCGCCCCTGGCGACGACCTCACCAGCGCCCTCATCCTGGCCGACGAGGGCGGCGAGCCGCTGACCGACGAGGAGGTCGTCGGCAACCTCAAGGCCATGGTCGCCGCGGGGCACGAGACGACCATCAGCCTGATCTGCCACGCGGTGCGCGGCCTGCTCAACGCCCCCGACCAGCTCGCGCGCGTGCGGGCGGGCGAGATCGGGTGGGAGACGGTGATCGAGGAGACGCTGCGCTGGTCATCGCCGTCGACGCACCTGCTGCTGCGCTTCGCCACCGAGGACATCGACGTCGACGGCACGGTCATCGCCAAGGGCGAGGGCCTGGCCATCTCCTACTCGGCGATCGGCTGGGACCCCGCGCAGCACGGCGAGAACGCCGACCGCTTCGACGTGACGCGGCCGACCCCGATCCGGCACATCAGCTTCGGGCACGGCCCGCACATCTGCCCCGGCGCCTCGCTCTCGCGCCTTGAGGCCCGGATCGCGCTGCCCGCCCTCTTCGCGCGCTTCCCGCGCCTGAGGCTCGCCGTGGACGACTCCGAGCTGCGCAATCTGCCCATCGTCACCCAGAACGACCTGGCCGAACTCCCCGTCCGCCTGGCCTGACGCCGCACGCCGTCCGCGCCACGGGCCGGATGTGCGGTACCCCCGCCCGAGGGGCTACGCTCCGGCTCGTGGCCGATATCCAGATTCCCGCTGACATCAAGCCCGCCGACGGCCGGTTCGGCTCTGGCCCGTCCAAGGTCCGCACCGAGGCGCTCGACGCCCTGGTCGCGACCGGCAGCTCCCTGCTCGGCACGTCCCATCGCCAGGCCCCCGTGCGCGACCTGGTCGGCCGGGTCCGCGAGGGCGTCTCCGCGCTGCTTTCCCTCCCCGACGGATACGAGGTCGTCCTGGGGAACGGCGGTTCCACGGCGTTCTGGGACGTCGCGACGCACGGGCTGATCGAGGCCAAGTCGCAGCACCTGTCGTTCGGCGAGTTCTCGTCGAAGTTCACCAAGGCGGCCAGCAAGGCGCCCTGGCTCGACGAGCCCACGGTCGTCACCGCGAACCCCGGTTCCCACCCCGTCCCGCGCGCGGAGCGCGGCGCCGACACCTACGCCCTGACGCACAACGAGACCTCCACGGGCGTCGCCGCGCCGATCCACCGGGTCGCGGGCGCGGACGAGGGCGCGCTCGTCCTGGTGGACGCCACGTCGGGCGCGGGCGGCCTGCCGGTGGACATCGCCGAGACGGACGTCTACTACTTCGCCCCGCAGAAGTCGTTCGCGTCGGACGGCGGCCTGTGGGTGGCGGCCTTCTCCCCCGCCGCCGTCGAACGCGCCGAGCGGATCGCCGCGTCGGGGCGGCACATCCCCGAGTTCTTCTCGCTGCCGACCGCCATCGAGAACTCACGGAAGAACCAGACGTACAACACTCCCGCCGTCTCGACGCTGTTCCTGCTGGCCGAGCAGCTGGACTGGCTCAACGGCCAGGGCGGCCTGCCGTGGGCCGTCGAGCGCACCGCCGACTCGGCGGCGCGGCTGTACGGCTGGGCGGAGAAGGCGGAGTACGCGACGCCGTTCGTGACCGACCCCGCGCAGCGGTCGCAGGTCGTCGGCACGATCGACTTCACCGAGGGCGAGGGCGGCGTGGACGCGGCGGCCGTGGCGAAGGCCCTGCGCGCCAACGGCGTGGTGGACACCGAGCCCTACCGCAAGCTCGGCCGCAACCAGCTGCGCGTCGCGATGTACCCCGCGGTGGCCCCCGACGACGTCGAGGCGCTGACGCGCTGCGTGGACTACGTCATCGAACGCCTCTGATTCCCACCCGGAACGGACGAGGGCCCCGCGCACCCGTACTTGGGCTTGGGTTCAAGGGGCCCTCGCGCGTTCCTGGCACCTACCCCCGAACGCCGCCGTACAGCGGCCACCTCGCCCCGGCCGCGAAGGCCGCGGCGATCAGCGGCACGGTCACCGCGAGCAGCGCCACATCGCGCCCGCCGACGCGCAGGTGCGCCAGCCGGATCCGCCGCCCGTCCTGACCCCGACCCTGATACCCCGCGCCTCAACGGCACCCCCGCCCGGCTGACGCGGCCCCCGCGCGCGTTGAGCCCTCTCGTTCAACGGGCCCCGCGCCGGTGGTAGGGGGTCCAGCGGGCGGCCCCGAGTTCACTGGAGTGCCCTGAACCGTTCTTCCAGGTCCGTGACGCGCTCGGCTCGGCGGCCCATGAGGTACACCGTGGTGTGGGTGCGCCGCACTTGGTGCAGGAGAGCGAAGCCTTGGGTCTCGTTGTATCTCACCAGCCCGGGGAAGTGGCAGCCACGGCGCACCCATGCGCGCCCCTGTTGTGCCGCCCGGTCCAGCGCCCACAGCGCCATCGTGGTTCCCGGCTTCCTGGCGCGGTGGGCGGGGTGGGTCACGGTCGAGTAGAGGTAGTGGGCCGGTTCGTTCAGCTCGTCTTCGGTCCAGCCCCACGGGGGCGTGTGTTCCTGAACGGTGGTGCACCCGATGACGGGCCCGCCGTCCTCGGCGAGGAGCCATACGTCGCCCTCGGGGTTCTCCGCCTGCCGCGCGAGGTCGGCGGCGTTCCCCCGCCAGCTCGGGAGTCGGCGTTCCTCCAGCCAGGTGGAGCGGGCGAGGATCATGGCCTCGACGGCGGGGATGTCTTCGGCTGTGGCCGGGCGCATGGCGAACACGGCGTCTCCTGAGGGCGGTGGAAGGGGACTGTGGAAGGGGACTACAGAAAGGATCGAGCGGCGAGGTGGAGGTCCAGGACTTCGAGTAGCTGCGCGTCTCCGTCCTCGCGGTACGGCCCTTCGGCCAGCCTGCCGACGGCGCTCCGAAGGCCGTCGGGGTCCACCAGCTTGGCGTCGAAGAGAGGCGAGCCATCGTGGAGCATCTCAGCGAACAGCGGGCCCGCGATGGTGGTGAGCGTGTGCTCGACGACTTCGGCGAACGACTCCCGCACTCGCGATTCGGTGACGTCCGTGCTCAGCCCGAGGGCGGCAAGCCTGCGGCGTTGGAGCTGTTTGAGTTCACGCCAGTGCAGGGGCAGCCATGCGCCGAGTTGGACCATGCCGGGGTCGGCGAAAGGGTGCACGGGCCAGATGCCCGCGCGCATGAGCACGGGTGCCGTGGTCTCAAGCGACAACAGAGTCATCGAGTTGACGGCGGCGGGCGGAGCGATGCCGTCGTCGGCGAACTCCAGCGCGGCACGGGCCCGGTCCCCGATCCAGGGCAGGCCGTCGCCGATCTCGCCCATGGACCTGTGTGGATACTCGGCCTGCGACAGGGCCACCATCTCGTCTCCGCCGAGCCCGGTCACCACCACGCGGGCACCATGGCGCGCCAAGTCCTCGGTCAGCTTGGTGAACGGCCGATGAAGAGGTTCCTCGTACGGACTGATCCTCTCGCCCCTGACCCGGGCGCACTCGTGCAACAACGGCGCGTGCTCCAGGGCGTCGATCAGGTGATCCGGCCCCGCGAACGGCAGCGTGCCCAGGATCTCCGCGCGTCGCCGGATCTGGTGAGCGCGCCCGGGACCGGCGATCAGGAGGGCGGCGGCCCCGCCAGGCATGGGCCGGGCGGGGCGATCGCCCGTCCAGGGGGCCCTAGCGGGCCAGTCGCTGGTAGCGGTGGACCGCGAGGGGGAGGAAGACCAACGTGAGGGCGAGCGGCCAGGCGAACGCGAGCAGCATGGCGTTCTCCTCCACCCAACTGCCGCCCGTGGGCAGGGGGTTGCCAAAGAGCTCGCGGATGGCGTTGGCCGTGGACGAGACGGGGTTCCACATGGCGATCGCGCCGAGCCAGTCCGGCATGAGCGACGGCGGCGTGAAGACGGAGCTGACCATGCCGAAGGGGAAGGCGACCGCGAAGAGGTTCGCCGCGGCCTCCTGGCTGGGCGTGACAAGACCGATCCAGACGCCGATCCAGATGAGCGCGAACCGCAGCCACAGCAGCAGCGCGAACGCCGTCAGCGTCTCGGGCAGCGAGCCGTCGGACCGCCAGCCGATGACGAGCGCGATGGACGCCATGACCGCCAGGTCGACGCCCGCCTGGAGCACGTCGGAGACCCCGCGCCCCGCCACCACGGCGGATGGCGCCATGGGCATCGAGCGGAACCGGTCGATGACGCCGCGCTCCTTCTCGATGACCACGCCCATCGCGGTGTTCATGAAGCCGAAGGCCATCGTCATGGCGAACATGCCCGGCATCGCGAAATCCTTGTAGTCAAGGCCCTCGCCGACGTCCATGGCGCTGCCGAAGACATAGACGAACAGCAGCACGGAGACGATCGGGAAGCCGAGCTGCCACGCGATGAGCGAGGGCTGCTTGACCAGGTGCGTCAGGTCGCGCCTGACGATCGTCCCGCAGTCGACCAGCGCCCAGTACGCGCGGCGTTCGGGCCCCTCGGTGTCGACGGCGACGGGCGCGGCGTTCACGCGCTCTCCTTTCCGGTCATCCGCAGGAAGACCTCGTCCAACGTGGGCCTGCGCAGCCCTATGTCGTCCACGCTCGCGCCCGCCTCCTGGAGGGCGCGCGCCACATCCGTCAGCGCCGTGACCCCGTCGGTGACGGGCCCGTGCACGCTGAGCCTTTCCTCGTCGGTCTCGGGCCCGACCCCGCGCGTCACGCGGGCCACCGCCTTGACGGCGAGCGGCAGATCGGCCGGGTCGGAGAGCACGACCTCGAGGCGGTCCCCGCCGACGGCCCGCTTGAGCGCGGCCGGGGTGTCCTCGGTGATCCCGCGCCCGTGGTCGATCAGCACGATCCGGTCGGAGAGCTTGTCCGCCTCGTCCAGGTAGTGCGTGGTCAGCAGCACGGTGGTGCCCACCGCGGCAAGGCCCCTGACGGCCTCCCACACCTCGGCCCGCCCGCGCGGGTCGAGCCCGGTGGTGGGCTCGTCGAGGAACAGCACCTCGGGCGCCAGGATCATGCTGGCCGCGAGGTCGAGCCGCCGTCGCATGCCGCCGCTGAACGTCTTGACCTGCGCGTCCGCGGCCTCCCTCAGGCTGAAGCTCTCCAGCAGCTCATCGGCCCGCCGCCGCGCGGTCGCGTGGTCGAGGTGGAAGAGCCTGCCGAACATCCTGAGGTTCTGCCGGGCGGACAGGATCTCGTCGACGGCCGCCGCCTGCCCGGTCATCCCGATGCGCCGCCGCACCCCGCGCGGATCGCGCCGCACGTCGAACCCCGCCACCTCGGCCCGGCCGCCGTCCGCGCGCAGCAGCGTGGCCAGGATCCGCACGGATGTCGTCTTGCCCGCGCCGTTGGGCCCGAGCAGCCCGCACACCGTGCCGCGCCTGACGGCCAGGTCGAGCCCGTCGAGCGCCTTCTTGCCGCCGAACGACTTGGTGAGTCCCTCGGCCACGACCGAGAACGCCGATCGCGATGTCATGCGCCCCTCCCTGTCTTCCCGCAACCTGTTCTTCCCGCGACCCGTCTTCCCACAACTGGGTACGCTGTACCGAGTACACCGTACCCGACACCGCGTACGCCGTACACAGTCGTTCGCGACTCTAGGATGGGCGCACCATGAGCTCGGCACACAGTGGCGGTGACATCAGCCGCAGCCTCGAATTGATGTGGCAGGGGCGGGAGCGCGCGACCCGGGGGCCCAAGCCCGCGCTCACGCTCGAGCGCATCGTCGGTGCCGCCGTCGCCCTCGCCGACCGCGAGGGCCTCACCGCCCTCTCGATGCGCCGGGTCGCCGCCGAGCTGGGCGTGGGCACGATGTCGCTCTACCGTTACGTCCCCGGCAAGGGCGAGCTGATCGACCTCATGCTCGACCACCTGGCCGCGCCCGACGAGGAGGAGGAACGGGCGCTGCGCGAGGCGGAGTGGCGGCCCGCGCTCGAGGCGGTCGCGTGGTCCACCTACCGCCACTACCACGACCACCCCTGGCTGCTCCAGGTCAACCAGGCCCGTCCGCTGCTCGGCCCCAACGCGCTGCGCGCCTTCGACGCCTCGCTCGCCGTGCTCGACGGCCTCGGGCTCAGCTCCCCCGACAAGATCAGCATCATCTCGGCCATCGACGCCTACATCACCGGGCTCGCGCGCCACTATGTGCTGCTGCGCCAGGCCAACGAGGAGTCGGGCATCACCGACGAGGAGTTCTGGGCGGCCCAGGGGCCCATCATGGCGACGGCGATGAACACCGGCGACTACCCCCATGTCTTCGCCCTCGACGAGACGGCGTTCGCCAGGAGCACCGAGGACTCCATCCGCTTCGGCCTCGACCGCCTGCTCGACGGCATCGAGGCGTATGTGGCGGCCAAGCGCGACGACCCGGCCTATCCGCCGCCTGGCGGCTCCTGCGCATAGCCCCGTCCTGGTCGCGCTCCGCGGCCTCCGGCAGCTCCAGGCCGGCCTCGTCGTCCCGCTCCAGCGCCCGACGGACGGGGAGCCGGCACGACCAGCCGTGACGCACCAGGGGCTTGCGCACGCCAGGCTCCCGCTCCAGCCGGGCGAACTGCTCGCCACTCAGCCCCGGCAGCGACCGGGGCCGCCGGAGTGCAGGACCTGCGAGCCACCGAGCCCCGGCCTGAGATGTCGGCTCGGCTATATTCCATCCGTGGACGACGATCACGGACAACTGCTTGCCGGCAGGTACCAGTTGACCAGTCTGCTCGGCCAGGGCGGGATGGGTGCGGTCTGGCGTGCGTTCGACCAGCAGCTGGGGCGGGACGTGGCCGTGAAGGAGTTGCGTCTCCCCGAACATCTGAACGCCGAGGAGCGGGCCAACTGGATTGACCGGCTGGATCGCGAGGCGCGGGCGGCCGCTCGGCTGAAGCACCCGGGCATCGTGACCGTCTACGACCGGATCGTCGGTGCGGACGGGCGGCCGTGGATCGTCATGGAGTTGGTGGCCGGGGGGTCACTGGACGACCTGTTGCGCCAGCAGGGTGCCCTGTCCCCGCAGCACGTCGCCGACATCGGGCGACAGGTGGCCGACGCGCTGAGTGCCGCGCACCGAAAGGGAATCACCCATCGGGACATCAAGCCTGCCAACATCCTCATCGAGGACGGGCGGGCGGTCCTGACCGACTTCGGGATCGCGGCCCTGGAAGGCGACGTCACCCTCACGGCCACCGGCATGATCATGGGTACGCCTGCCTTCATGGCGCCGGAGCAGGTGCGGGGCCTCACGGCCACCGCCGCGTCCGACCTCTGGTCGCTGGGGGCCACGCTCTACACCGCCGTGGAAGGGCGCCCGCCCTTCGCGGGGTCGGCCCCGAGCGCCGTGCTGGTCGCCGTCGTGACGGAGGCCCCTGCCCCCGCCGTGCGGGCCGGGCCCCTCACCCCCACCCTTAAGGGCCTGCTCCACAAGGAACCGGCCGGGCGCCTGACCATGGAGCGGCTGCGGGCCCAGCTGGACCAGGTGGCCGACGCACCGCCGGCTCCCAAGGCGCTGCCCGCAGACCCGGCCTACTGGCCCACCGCCCCCGCGCAGGCGCCCGCCACACCGCCCGCCACACCGCCCGCAGGTCCGGCGCGTCGGCCTGCGGCCGCGGGAACGCCCGCCGTGGCCCGCCGCCGCATACCCCGCCGGGTCGCGTGGATCGGCGTGGCGGGGCTGGCCCTTGTGGCGTCCTCGATCCTGGCCACCTCCGAGGGGGACGCGGCGTACCAGGACAATCGCCAGGCAGCCGAGGCCATGGGCAGTCCGCAGGACTTCACCGTGGAATCCACAGCACGTGCCGACGGCGACCGGGCGCGAGTCGTCTACCTGGGGGGACCCATGGCCGACGCGCCGAGCCCCGCCCAGTGGGGCAGGATGGAGGAGTGGCTGAATAACGCGCCAGGCGTCGAAGAGGCATGGATGGAAGAGACATGGATGGCCGACAGCGCGGTCCCCGCGTGCCTGACCGAGGCGCTCGGCTGCGGCTGGGCCATGACCAGCGAAGACGGCTACACCGAGCCCACCATCCTCTACGCCCACACCCGGAGGCGGGACGGCGAGTTGGTCCTCGAGGTCGACGTCGGTCCTCGGCCTGAGTAATCGGGAGCGTCGCGTCCCGGCCGGTTCCGTCTCCCGCGGGGTGGGATGCCCCTGCGGCCTGGTAGTGGGCCCCGGATGCGGTGGGCGGGGAGTCCGGTGCCGTAGACGGCGGCGGCGATGGCGCTGTCGCAGCAGGAGAGGGCCGCTCAGCGGCGGATCGTCGGCACCGTGCGGGCCGGTGGAGTGCTGGGCCGGGACGGGCTGGCGCCGCGGCGGCGCCCGTCGTCACCGAGGAAGACGCGGCACCTCACTATGCAGCCCCACCAGCCCCGAGGGCCAGTCTGGCCGCCTGCATGGCCGTCAGCCGACGGATGCAGAGCGCGGTGACGACCGTCGCTTGCACCACCAGCGCCACGCCCAAGAAGATCTGGGCGCCCATGAGGACGTACGCGGGGCCCTCGATGTCGCGGACTCTCGAATCGTCCTCGTCGCCGACGTATGTGCCCACTCCCTCGCCACCGGCAAGGTAAAGCCCGAGGGCAGCGGTGAGCATTGACACCAGAGCGAAGAGAGCCAGGAGCCAGTAGAGGATCCCGCGGGATGCACCACCCCACGACCAGCCGCTCGCACCGCGGCGTTCGTCGATCAACCGGCGCTGCGGCCTCTCGGACCGTCCGGCCCCGTCGGGCTCGGCGGTCCACTGGTACGGCGGACCGCCAGCGGAGGGCGTGGTGAGCGGGGCGGTGGGTGGGCGCGCT
The DNA here is from genome assembly GCF_003311645.1 of Streptomyces sp. PT12. Classification (GTDB taxonomy): domain Bacteria; phylum Actinomycetota; class Actinomycetes; order Streptomycetales; family Streptomycetaceae; genus Streptomyces. The sequence continues at coordinate 34,214 of NZ_QEST01000129.1, forward strand.
GGTGCGGTCAGGGCGGCGGCCCTCGCCGCCGCGGCCGGCTCCGCGTCGGCTGTGGCGCCCGTTGCGGGCCCCAGCCGGGTGTACGGGTCCTCGTGGCCGAGAAGCTGCACCGCGTCCTGCCCCAGCCGGGCCAGGAGCTCCGGCGGCAGCCACGGGATCAGCGAGCGGTACTGCGTCTCCTCCCGTTCCCGCAGCTCAGCCAGGGACGGGCGGTCGGCCGGGTCCTTGGCCAGGCAGTTCCTGATCAGTTCCAGCGGCGACTCCGGTACACCGGTGAGGTCCGGCGGATCGTTGACGACCCGGAACATCAGGGCGTGTGGCTGGCCCTCGGGCGCAGCGAACGGCAGCCGCCCGGTGGCGGCGAAGGCCAGCACAGTGCCCAGCGAGAAGACGTCGCTCGCCTCCATCAGTCGCTCGCCCCGGATCTGCTCCGGCGACATGAAGCCGGGCGAGCCGACCACCATCCCGGTGGAGGTCAGGCCCCCGGTCGTGGAGACATCCAGGGCACGGACGATCCCGAAGTCGATCACTCTCGGGCCCTCGATGGTCACCATGACGTTCGACGGCTTCAGGTCGCGGTGGACGAGCCCAGCGGCGTGGATGTCACCCAGCGCCGCGCACAACCCGGCAGCCAGACCGCGTACCGAGTGCTCCGGCAGCGGGCCGTGCTGCTCGGCCACCACCTGACGCAGCGTTGGTCCGGCGATGTAGGCCGTGGCCACCCAGGGCAGTTCCGCGTCCGGGTCGGCGGCCAGCACGGCGGCCGTCCACTGCCCACCGACCTGCTGGGCCACCTCCGTCTCCCTGGCGAACCGGCGCCGGAAGTCCGGGGCCGCCGCCAGTTCGGCGCGGATGGTCTTGACCGCCACCATCCGGCCACGCGGCGACCGGGCCAGGTACACCACGCCATGCCGCCCTCACCCAGCCTGCCGATGAGCCGATAGTCGGCTATCCGGTGTGGGTCCTGTTCTCGTAGCGGCTGCACCGCTGACTCCTCCCCCTGACGGACTGTGTGGCGGACCAAGGCTCGATGTCCGGGCTTCCACGACGACCACTGCCCAACTGGTCACCGAAGCCGGCGACACCGGGAGCAGCCATACGCCTCAGGAGGCCACACACGGTGACACGTCACCCACCGGATCCAGCGGATACACGACACCGCACCATGCGGCCCTACCCGTCTCAGCCCCCGATCTCGCGCGACCCGACGCGGAGCCTGATCCGGTCGTCGAGGACCAACTGCCCCACGCCGACGCCGTTCAGCGCGGTGATGTGCCAGCCGCTCCCGGTGCGCGCCCGGCCGTAGGGCACGGCGCGTTCAGTCGCCCCTCGCGCCGCGCAGCAGGCGGCGGACGCCCAGGACGAGCAGGGCGCCGACGACGAGGGTGGTCGCGAGGCCCGCCGAGATGGTCAGGTCGCCGTCCTCCCCGTCCCCGGCGTTCCCTTCGGCGTCGCCCCCGTCGCCCCCGTCGCCCCCGTCCGCGCCGGAGGGGTCGCGTGCGGCGTCCGGGGCCTCGCCGTTGTCCTCCTCGCCGTTGTCCTCCTCCCCGTTGTCCCCCCCGCCGGACGCGGCGCTCTCCGGCAGCAGCTCGCCGCGCAGTTCCACGGGGTCGACCGAGCTCGACTCGCCCTCGGCGCCGAACATGAGCCACGCCCCATCCGGGGTGAACGTAACTGCCTCCCCCTGGAGTTGGCCGCCCGGCGGGATCACGCGCCTGGCCAGTGGCTCGGGCAGCCCCGCCTCGGCGTCCCAGCGGTACATGCGCGCCGAGAGGTAGCCGCGCAGCAGCAGCCGCGTCCCGTCGGGCGAGAACGCCCCGTCGGTGACCCACTGGTCGATGTCGGCGGCGCGCTCGAAGACGTTCGCCCCGGCGTCGGTGAGGGCCGCGGGGCCCGCGTAGAGGGCGGCGCCGCCGTCCCGCTTCTTGGAGACGATGTACACGCGACCCGTCTCGGGATGCACCATCAACGCCTCGGCGTCGCGCGGCCCGTCGTCGTAGCGGACGGGGTAGACGGTCGGCGTCACGGTGGCGTCGGCCAGCTCGGCGGGCTCGGGCAGCCGGTAGATCCAGACCTCGTCCCAGCCGCCGTCGTAGTTGTCGCCGATGTCGCCCACATAGAGGTCGCCCTCGGGGCCCGGTGAGATGGCCTCGATGTCGCGGCCCGTGACCCCGGCCAGGGTGATCGTGGCCAGCGTCGCGCCGCTCGCGCCGTCGATGGCGTAGAGGTTGGGGGCGGTGTCCTGGTCGTTGTGCGTCCAGTACACGCCGGGGTGCTGACGGCTGGCCGCCAGGCCGCTCGACTCCGTGATGCGCGGGTCGCCGATGGTGAACGAGGGCGGCTCCTCGGCGACGGCCACCCCCGCGGGCGCGAGGGCGAGCAGCGCGGCCGCGCCAGCCACCGCGGCACGGCACGGCGTCATCCGGGTCGGCGCGATCCGGGTCGGCGCCATCCGGGTCGGCGTCCGGGTCGGCGCGATCCGGGTCGGTGTCCGGGTCGGCGCGATCCGGGTCGGCGTCCAGGTCGGCATGGCCCCAAGACTGCCACCCCGGCCCTCCCGCCCGGGCGCGCAAGTGAGAGATCCGCCTCCCGATGAGAATGCTTCGGGGAGGTTCACGCGGGCGAAGCGAAGAAAAATGGGCTCATGTTGTCCATAGCGGGCAGCGGCGTTGCCGTCGGAATCGTTGATTCCTACCTTCCTCGCCATGAGTACAAACCATCTCTCAAACCCGGCTGTGGTGCCCGCGGGGGGCTCCACAGCCGATTCTCCCGTCAAGGCGCCTCTCATGGCCGCCACCGCCGGTGCCGCGCTCGCCGTCATCGGCTCGTTCCTCCCCTGGGCCGAGGCCACCCTCGGCGAGATGACCGAGTCCTCGGGCGGCATGCAGGGCGACGGCATCATCACCCTGGTGTTCGGCGGCCTCGCGGCCGTGTTCATGGTCGTCGGCCTGGTGGCCAGGAAGGGCTGGGCACCGCTCGTTGGCGCTGTCATGGCCCTGCCGACCCTGGTGGTCGTCGCGATCAACATCGACCCGGAGCGCCAGGTCCGCGCGGACCTGGAGGGCCAGGGTCTCGCCAGCGGCCCCGACCTCGACGCCGCGATCGCGTCCCTGGAGATGTCGACCGGCATCGGCGTCTGGATCGTCCTGGTCGGCGCCCTGGTGGCGGCGGGCGCGGGGGCGTTCGCCTTCGTCAAGGGGCGCAAGGCCGCCTGAGGGGCGGTGACCATCCGAGGGGGGGCGCCGTTCCGGCGGGCGGCGCATCCCCCCTTGACATGGAGTGCACTCCACGTCGTTGGCTAGGACCATGGAGTACGCACAGCTGGGACGCACGGGACTCAAGGTCAGCCGGATCGTTCTCGGGACCATGAACTTCGGCATGCACACCGACGAAGCCGACAGCCACGCGATCATGGACGCGGCGCTGGCCGACGGCGTCAACTTCTTCGACACCGCGAACGTATACGGGGGCGACGCGGGCAGGGGCAGGACCGAGGAGATCGTCGGCAGCTGGTTCGCCCGCGGCGGGGGCCGCAGGGACAAGGTGGTGCTGGCCACCAAGGTCTACGGCAGCATGGAGGCGGGCGGCGCCCCGGCCTGGCCGAACCACGACCGCCTCTCCGCGGCCAGCGTCCGGCGCGCGGTCGAGGGCAGCCTCAGGCGGCTCGGCACCGACCACATCGACCTGTACCAGTTCCACCACATCGACCGGAACACCCCGTTCGACGAGATCTGGCAGGCCATCGACGTGCTGGTGCAGCAGGGCAAGATCCTGTACGCCGGTTCCTCCAACTTCGGCGGCTGGCACATCGCCAAGGCCAACGAGACGGCGGCGCGCCGCGGTTCGCTCGGCCTGGTGAGCGAGCAGTGCCTCTACAACCTGATCGAGCGCCGCGCCGAGGCGGAGGTGATCCCCGCGTCGCGGGACTACGGCCTCGGCGTCATCCCGTGGTCGCCGCTGGCCAGCGGCCTGCTGGGCGGCGTTCTGCGCAAGGAGGCCGAGGGCGGCGACGTGAAGCGCTCGGCCCGCGCCCTGGCCGACAGCGCGCTGCGCGAACGGATCCAGGCGTACGAGGACCTGGTGGCCAAGCACGACCTGGACCCCGGCGAGGTGGCCCTCGCCTGGCTCCTGACCCGCCCCGGCATCACGGGCCCGATCATCGGCCCCCGCATCCAGGCCCAACTCGACGCGGCGGTACGGGCGACGCGCCTGACCCTGAGCGAGGACCTGCTGTCGTCGTTGGACGACATCTTCCCCCCGGTGGGCCCCTCCCCCGAGTCCTTCGCCTGGTGACACCCGGTCCGCGCCCCTCGCCCCCGCGGGCGGGGGGCGGCCTTACGCGACAAGGCGAATATCCCCGATGCCGCATGGACGCCACCCCACGCCCTCTCGTACGGTCCTGGTCGACGGCCGAAAGGGCTGTCGGGACAAGGGGGGCGACCGGGACGCCACGCGCCTGACCGCCCGCGTGAACGCCGCCGTGGAACGGCTGACACGGGGCGGTGACGTGTCGCTCGGCCGCTACGTCAAGGGCACCGTCTTCCACTCCGTCGCCCTGGTGACCCGCTCCCCCCACCACACCCACCCCGCCCTGGCCTGTCCCGCCCGGTCGACCACGCACGCCCCGCGTTCCACGTTCCACGTTCCACGCACAGCAGCGCCTTGACCCGTTCCGGGGCATAGCGTGAAGGGGAGCGCGCTGCGTACGATGGGTAGCCGTGGGTGAGTGCTCTCCGAGGGGACGGACATGACGCGAGCCCGGGAGGCCGAGCCGTCCGCGGCGTTCGTGCGGCGGCTGGGGAAGCCACCGGCGGAGCTGGGCGTTTCCGAGGACAACGAGGACTGTCCCGACATCTGGCAGCTCGACAACGGCGATGTCGCGGTCATCGGTCGCGACCTCACGACGGCCTACCGGACGCGCCTTCCCGAAGGCGTCACCCTGGCCGGGGACGAGCGGTTGGTCGTCATCCCGGGGACGACGCTGAGCGCCGCGAAGAAGGACATCCCCGATGCGTGACCTCACCGTCCCCCGGCTCGATCCCGCGGAAGTCATCCCGTTCACGGACCGCCACTTCGCGCACCTCTCGTCGGCACGGCGGACCGGGGGGTAGGCCGTCGGCGGGCGGGGGGCGGGGGAAGAGGACCGCGGCGGCACGCACTCCGAGGTGTCGGGGTCATCCCGCGATGTGGTGCAGGCCGGGAACATCAGCGGGGGCGTGCACTTCCACCGGCGAGACGAGTCATCGCCCCCGGTCCCCCGCCAACCGCCCGCCAGCTTCCCGGGCTTCGTCGACCGCACCGACGACCTCGACCGCCTGAGCGCCGAGGAATCCGGGGTCCACATCATCACGGGGACCGCGGGGGCGGGAAAGACCTCCCTCGCCCTGCGCTGGGCCCACCGCGTCAAGGACCGTTTCCCGGACGGCCAGTTGCACATCAACCTGCGGGGCTACGACCCTGGCGAGCCGGTAGCCGCACACGAGGCGCTGCGCCGCTTCCTGACCGCCTTGGGCGTTCCTCCCCGCGCCGTTCCGGCCGACACGGATCCCGCCGCCGGGCCGTACCGCTCCCTGCTCGCCGACCGCCGGGTGCTGGTCGTCCTGGACAACGCGGCCAGCCCATCCCAGGTCAGGCCGCTGCTTCCCGGCAGCACCGGCTGCCTCACCATCGTCACCAGCCGCAGCCGCCTCTCGGGGCTGTCCATAAGGGAAGGCGCGCACCGCCCCACCCTGGGCACCCTGCCGGCGCCTGAGGCGGTGGCGCTCCTCCGAGCGGCCACCGTGGGACACCGCGAGGGGGACGACGACGCCCACCTCGCCGAGTTGGCCCGGCTCTGCGCCCATCTGCCGTTGGCCCTGCGTATAGCCGGCGAAAAGGCCGCGAGCCATCCCCACCGTCCCCTGGGCGACCTGATCGCCGACTTACGCGACGAGTCCGCGCTGTGGGACGCGCTCAGTGCCGGGGAGGGCGACCGCGCGGCCGAGGCCCAGCTGCTGACCAATCTGGGCATGGCCTATGTCGAGAGCAACCGCTGGGCGGAGAGCCGGAGTTGCCACGAAGAGGCCCTGGTCGTCCGGCGCGGGCTCAGGGACAGGAGAGGGGAGGGTGACACGCTCGACCTGCTCGGTCTTGTGGCCCTGCACCAACGCCTCCTTCCCGAGGCACTGAGGCGATTCGAGCAGGCCCACGCCATCTTCCGTGAGATCGGTGCGGCCCGCCCCGAAGCGACCGCGCTGGCCAATCTGGCCGCCGCTTACCACCGTTCGGGCCATCCCGCCGAGGCGACCACCTTCGCCCTGCGGGCCCTCACCGCCCACCGCGCGCTCGGGAACCGCAACGGCGAGGGCAACGCGCTGCGCATCCTGAGCGATCTCCAGCGCGAGAGCGGTGACGCAGACGCCGCGCTGCGCACCGCGAGGCAGGCCGTGGAGATCGCGCTCGACCCGCGCAATCACGCGCTCGAGGCGGTGTGGCTCCTCACCCTCGCCGCCGCCCAGCGGATGAACCGGACCGAGGCGCTGCGGGCGCGGCTGCGGAACGCGGCGCCCGGGGACTGACCCGCGCGCTGCGGCCTGCGGTCGGCCAGCCGGCTGGCCGGCCGGGCTCAGCCCAGGGCCGCGCCCAGGGCGACCGCGGCCAGGAGCAGGACGAACGCAGCCGTCACGATGCGGGTCCTCGTCTTCGCGTTCACCCTCTCACCGTACGCCCAGCTTCCACGCGCCATGCTCGGTGTACCGCCCGTTCTCGCTGCGCATCAGCACGATCCGCTCCACCGGCCACCGCGCGCCAGAGAAGCCGGAGAGCGGCGCGGCGAACGGCGCGAGCGGGACCGGGGGGCGCGGCGCGCGGGCCAGGGTCAGGTGCGGGCGGTACTCGTCGTGCTCCTCCACGCCGGGGCCCACGGCCGCGGCCAGGCGCGCCAGGGCCACCGTCTGGCCGCCGAGCCCCACCCACAGCGTGCTGTCGCCGAACGTGCCGCCGCCCGCGAGCCGCAGGCCAAACGGCTCGCTCTCCCGCGCCACTTCCGCGAGCCGCCCCGTCAGCGCCAGCACCTGGTCCGCCGCCAGGTCGCCGTAGAACGCCAGCGTGACGTGCCATCCCGCGCGGTCGCGCCACCGCAGCCGCTGGGCGCCCGGCACCGCGAGCAGCGCGTCGGCCGCGCGCGCGACCTCGGCCATCGCCGCGCGGGACGGCAGCACCGCGGCGAACAGTCTCTGTCCCATACGCTCCCCAGGGTGAAGATCGGACAAGGGACCGACGACGCGCCCCGCCCCACACCCTAGAGGTCGGGGCGTCGACAAGCCCGAGGCCGTGACGCCGCGAACGCCTCACGCCGTGGCCGTCAGCTCCTCGGGGTCCCGCGGCACGAGCGCGACGCCGCGCTGCCCTGGCCGCAGGCTGATCCGCAGCCGCAGGCCGCCGATCCTGGCCAGGACGAGCGCCACCCCGAGCGCGGCCAGGGCGCACACGGCCCCGCCGAACAGCAGCCCGACCCTGGCGCCGAACTCGTCGCACAGCCAGCCCATGAGCGGCCCGCCGATGGGCGTTCCGCCGACGAAGACCATCATCATCAGGCTGAGCACGCGGCCGCGCATCGTCGGGTCGCTGTTGATCTGGAGCCCGGTGTTGGCGGTCACCTGGAACGTCATCCCGGCCAGCCCGACGACCGGCATCAGCGCCGCGAACAGCAGGAACGTCGGCGCCACCGCGGAGAGCAGCAGCAGCGAGGCGAACACCCCGGCCGCGGCCACCGTGAACCGCATCCTGCGGCTGCCGCGGCGGGCGGCGAGCAGCGCGCCGACGACGGAGCCGATGGCCATGAGGGAGTTCAGCAGGCCGTAGGTGCCCGCGTCGGCGTGGAAGACGCCGTCGGTGAAGGCGACGAGCCAGATAGGGAAGTTGTAGCCGAACGTGCCGATGAACCCCATGAGCACGATGGGCCACAGCAGCTCGGGGCGGCTGCCGACGTAGCGCAGGCCCTCGCGCAGCTGTCCCTTGTGCCGGGGGGCCCGCTCGGTCGGCGTCAGCTCGGAGGTGCGCATCATCAGCAGCCCGGTGATGGGCGCGATGAACGAGAGCCCGTTGTAGAGGAACGCCCAGCCGCTGCCGACGCTTGTGATCACGACACCGGCAACGGCGGGGCCGATCAGGCGGGCGGACTGGAAGTTGGCGGAGTTCAGCGAGACGGCGTTGCGCAGCAGGGCCGGGCCGACGATCTCGGAGACCATCGCCTGCCGCGCGGGGTTGTCGACGACCGTCGCCAGGCCGACGACGAGCGAGAGGGCGTACACGTGGTAGACGTTCACCACGTCGCTGAACGTGAGGAAGGCCAGGGTGAGCCCGGCGAGGCCGATGACGGCCTGCGTGCCGAGCAGCAGCTTCCGCTTGTCGAGGCGGTCGGCGAGCACGCCGCCGTAGAGGCCGAACAGCAGCATCGGCAGGAACTGCAACGCCGTGGTGATGCCGACGGCGGCGGCCGAGCCGGTCAGCTCGTGGACCAGCCAGTCCTGGGCTATTCGCTGCATCCATGTGCCGATGTTCGACACGGACGAGCCGAAGAAGTGCAACCGGTAGTTGCGAACCCTGAAGGAGCTGAAGGTGGATATGGCGTCGGTCGTGGTCAGGGATGCGGGTGCGGAGTCAGCTCCGGGTCCCGGACTCAAGGGTGACTCTCCTTTGCGCGGTCTTGTCCTGTCTTTCGCGTGGGTCCCCGTGGGGACGGCTCGAGGGGGTGTACGGGAAGGAAGCTAGAGGTGGGCGAGCTTGTGCAGCACGGGAGCGGCGGCGCGCAGCGCGGCCCACTCCTCCTCGTCGAGCTGGCCGACGAGCTGCGCCAGCCACTCGTTGCGCTGGGCCCTGCTCGCCTGGAGAACGGCCTCGGCCTGGTCCGTGGCGCCGACGACCTTCTGCCGCCGGTCGCCGGGGTGGGCCTCAAGGCCCACCAGGCCCCGCTCCTGGAGCAGCGCGATGATGCGGGTCATCGACGGCGGCTGGACATGCTCCTTGCGGGCCAGCTCGCCCGGGGTCATCGGACCGCACCGGGCGAGGGTGCCGAGCGCCGACAGCTCGGCGAGGCTCAGCGCGCGGTCCCCGCTGATGTGCCGCATGCGACGTGAGAGCCTGAGCACGCCGATGCGCAGCGTGTTGACCGCGTCGACGTCGTCGGCGCCGTCGACCTCGGCGCCGTCGACCTCGGCGCCGTCGACCTCGGCGACATCGTCATCGTGGGACATCGGGGACCGCCATCACTCGTTAGCTTTCCTAACGAAATATAGCCGAAGATGCGACGATGTACATTCCCGTGTGCGCGTGGGAGTGAACCGGAACGGCCAACGGCCGCCGCCTGGAGCGCCGGTAGGCTGCGGGAATGCGCTGGGGTGACTTGACAGGTGGCAAGCGGGAGGCCCCCGAGCCTCTCGAGGGCGACGTCCCGACCACGATCCTGGTGGGGACGGTCGTGTGGGCGGTGCTGTTCGTCGTCCAGATCCCGTTCTACGGCTGGTTCGCGGACCACGGGCACACCTGGTGGCTGTGGACGTGCCTCGCGGGGGCCGGGCTCGGGCTCGTCGGCCTGGTGTATGTGCGCCGCCGCGAGGCGGCCATCGCGGCGGCGCGCGGAGAGGCGTCGGACTGACCCCTGGGGGATGTCCCTGGGGGATGCCACCGGGGTCAGAGGCGCTCGCGCTCCCCGTTCCTTCGAGCGCTCTGCTGGTAGACCGCGCCGACCATGGCGGCCAGCGTCTCGGCGCGCTCGGTCATGCGCAGCAGCTCGCCGACCGCGTCGAGCAGCCGCCGCACCTCGACGGTGCCGAGCCCGTCGGGGTCGCCACCGGCCGCGAGCCGGGCCGAGTCCGCGGCGACCCGCTCGGCGAACCTGCGGACGTCGGTGGCGGCGTCGGCCGCGTTGCTCTCCAGCAGGTGCCTGGGTTCGAGCAGGCGCCGGGTGAGCTCCCCACGCGTCGGCGCGACGGCGGGCGCGCCCGCCGCCTCGCGCGCCGGGGGCTGCTGCCGCACGGGCAACAGCGCGGTCACCCGGTTCATGCACCAGATGGTCACCGCGACGATGAGCACCGAGACAAAGGTGCCGAAGATGAGGATGTGCCACAGGACGGAGTTGAGGGCCACGTAGGTACTACCTCCCACCTCGCAATCACACGTACGTCAGGTGCCTGTCCCGTTTTTCCCCGCTCAGGCGGGCGCACCGAGGGCGACCGGCAGCGCCCGTCGGGCGCGTTCACTACCCCCAGCGCCCCGCGCGACCTCACCCAGCGGAACGGCCACGAAGCCACGGCACGACCGCCGCTGCCCTGGCGCCCGTCTCGTTCACACGCGCGTCACGACCGCGGGCGCCCCGACGTCCGACCGGGGCACCGCGTTCAGTCGAACCAGCGCGCCGTTTCCAGCTCCTGCGCGCGGGACGGGTCCTCCAGGAGCGCGGCCAGCTCGAAGCGGCGGGGCCACTGGCCCGTCGCCCAGGCCAGGCCAGCGGCCAGGCCCTCGAACGTCGCCGCGTGCAGCACGCCGTTCGGCGGCAGGCGCCAGTCCAGCTCGACGCCGTCGATGACCAGCTCGTCGTGCTCGACATAACGCGCGGGCGTGCCGGGCCCGAGCAGCTGACGCGCCGCGTCGGGAACGTCACGCTCGGTCCCGTCGCCGGGCGGCTCGGCCACGAGCGCCGCGCCCAGCGGGCGCACGTCGAGCACCGTGGCGAGCGCGGCGGCCAGCGCGGGCGGCACGGGCAGCAGCGCGCGCCCCGCCGCGAGCGGCAGCAGGTCGGGCGCGTCCGCGACCAGCGCCTCCGACGCCTCCACCACGCGCGGCTCGCCGTCCACCACCGCCCGCACCTGGTCGGGCAGCGTGACCTCATCGGGGTCGAGCTCGGCCAACAACGCGTAAAGACCGTGGAGTTGGGCCGGGGTCACCGGCAGCTCGGGGTCGGCGAGGCGGCCCAGCAGATCGGCGGCGCCCCCCGGCTCGGCGAGCAGCGCGCGCGCCGTGGTGCGCACGCCGAGCGCGTGCAGCACCTCGTCGTCCACCTCGGCGGTGTCCGCCTCCTCGTAGAGCCCGGCGAGCAGCGGGTCGCCCGAGGCCGAACGCAGCCCCGCGGGGCGGCGCCCGTCGAGCACGGGCGCGCTCCGCAGCCACCACGCGGTGTAAGGGCGGGCGCGCTCCACCGTGCCGTCGGGCATCCGCACCCGCACGGGCGCGGTCAGCGCCTCGCGCAGCGCGGGCCGCGACAGCAGGGCCAGCACGCGCGGCCACTGGTCGTCGTCCACCAGCTCGAGATCGCGCACGGCCACCACCTCGGCGGCCACGGGCGGCAGCGGCGCTTCGGGCAGGGCGTCGAGGGTGTCCTCGCACCACGCGTCCACGCCGTAGAGCAGCCCCACGTCGTCTGGCTCGGCCCAGTCGGTGTCGCGCGGCTCCAGCTCGTCGGGGTCGAGCACCACATCGGCGGCGGTTATCAGCGCGAAGTCGGCCTGCACGCCCACGGCGGCCAGCGGCCCCTCGCCCCAGCGGGCGGCGAACTCCGGGTCGCACACGGCCAGTTCGCCCTGGCGGATGACCTCTTCGAAGACGCTGCCGGGGAAGACCAGCTCGCCCGCTGGCACCAGGTCGCCGTCCTCGTCGGGCAGCACGAGCGCGGCGAGCCACGGCTCGTCGCCGGGCTCCAACCCCGCGTCGCGGACCAGCGCAAGAACGGTCTCCGCCAGCTCGGCGGCCGGAAGCGCGTCCTCGTCCCACACCTCCACGTCGTCCGAGGCGGCCACGGCGGAACGCACCTGCGGCGTCGCGAGCACCGCGCGCGGCGTCGCGGGCCGCGCGCCCAGCTTCTCCAGCAGCGGATGGGCGGCGTCCTGGTGCGCCACCTTCAGGCCGAGGCGGCCAAGGCCCTCGGGCTCGGTGCCGGGCGCGGGCAGCAGCACCCGGCGCGGGCCGATCGTCGTGCGCCCGTCGGCCAGCGGCACGGGCAGGCCCGTCAGCAGCTCGGGGTCGACCCCGGACAGCGACTCGTAAAGGCGCCACCACCACGCGGCGGGCCGCTCGACCCCGGCGAGCCGGTCGATGATCTCGCCGAGCGAGACCCTGGACACCTCGAGAACGCGCAGCTCCGCCCGGCGTTCGAGCCCCGCGGGCAGCAGCACGGGGAACAGCTCGGCCAGCACGTCCACGGTCTCGGCCCCGGCCCGTTCCACCAGCTCCGCCTCCGTGGGGCGCAGCGCGGCGGGGATCTCGCTCTCCGGCTCGTCGGGCCCGGGCGCGGCGGCGGCGCTCGGCAGGAACGCGGTGCCGGGCAGCAGGTCGAGCAGCAGGGCGCGCAGCGCCCCGTCGAGCTCGCCGCGGCCCAGCGGCCCCGGCACCAGGTCGAGGATGTCGCTGGTCACCGGGCGCCACTCGGCGAGCAGCGCGGCATAGGTCTCGGCGGCGCGGGCCAGCAGGAAGTCGGTGAGCGGCCCCGGCGCGACATGGCGGCGCGTGGGTTCGAGGGGGAAGCTGGCGATGAGCAGCGCGGGCAGGCCGAGCGCGTCGTCGGTCGGGGTGGGGGCGTGCACCACGGGCGGGCTCGCGGGAGCGGCGGGCGCGCCCTCGGCGTCGACGGGGACGGCCCAGGTGACCGACCAGTGGCGGCGCTCCCGTTCCTCGATGGGCCGGTCGGCCAGCAGCGCGGGCTCCGCCTCGCCCTCGGCCGTGGCCACCCGCCAGCGCGTGGAGCGCACGGCGAGCCCCGCGGGCCCTGGCTCCTCGGTGATCTGCGTGTACGAGCCGAACTGCCGCCGCGCGAGCGAGCGCGTCCCGCCCGCCGTGGAGACCGTGACCTCGGTCAGCCCCGGCAGCGTCAGCAGCAGCGTGTCGTCCACCGCGTCGAGCAGCCGCGTCGCCAGGTCCTCGGCGGCCTCGTCGCGCAACGGCAGGACGACCGCCGTGTCATAGCCTTCGGGCACGCTGGCGTCCGCGAGCGGCAGGGGCAGCCGCAGCAGCGGAACGGCGTGCCTGTGCCCCGCCCTGCGCTCCAACTCGCCCAGCAGCCCGGCGTTCTCCGCGCCCGCGGCCCTGGCGAGCGCGGTGGCCTCGGCGAGCGACCAGCGCACGCCCCCCGAGGCCCCGACGATCGCGGGCTCGTCGCTGACGGCCAGCACGGCCGCGAAGCCGACGCCGAACCGCCCGACGGTGGCCTCCCCTTCGCGCTTGGCCGAGGCGCGCAGCGTGGACAGCGACTCGACGCCCGCGGCGTCGAGCGGCTCGCCCGTGTTGGCCACGGTCAGCACGCCGTCCCGCAGGGCGAGCAGCAGCCGCCCCTGGCGGTCGGCGCGGGCCGCGGCGTCGGCGGCGTTCTGCGCCAACTCGACGACGAGGCGGTCACGGTAGCCGCCGCGCGCGAGGTCCTCCTCGGCGTTGGCGTCCTCCCTGAACCGGGCGGGGGACGCGGTCCACGCGGTCAGCACGGCGCGCCGCAGCCGCCCGGTCCCGAAGAGGTCGCCCGTGTCGCCCGCGTCGCCTGAGTCCTGGATGGTCACGGGTGCGACAGTACCGGGTGCCGCGGGGGCCGCCCGCCGTCGGATGCGGAGGAACCGTTACAGCGGATCGGCTACAGCGGATCGGCGCCCAGGTGGTCGATCACCGGAGGGGCCGGGACCTGGGGCTCGGGCATGACCGCCGCCTCCGAGTGACCGCCGCAGCCGTAGGCGAGGGACACCACGTGCCCGTCGGCGGGCGAGAACTCGTTGGCGCACACGCCGAACGCCTGCCGCAGCGCCCCCGCCATCGGCAGCAGGAACCCGCAGCTCACACAGGAAGCCGGGGCGGCCTGCGCCATCGGCGTGCGCGGCCCGTACTGCTCCTCCCAGCGGTCCGCCGCGTCCTGGAGCCCGACCCACGCCAGCACCCTGGGCCGCCCCAGGCCCAGCTCCGACGCGACCTCGGCGGGCTCGGTCTCGGGAGCGTCCGACACGAATCCCGCCTCCAGGCGCGGGTCGTCGCTCTCGGTGGGCAGCAGGTCGCCAGGGCCCATGTCGCCGGGCCGCAGCCGCTCGCTCCACGGCACCCAGTCGGGAGCGAGCAACGCGTCGGGCCCCGGGGTCAGCGCGACCTCGTCGACCGTGACATAGCGCGCCCGCGCCGCGCGCGTGACCGTGACCCCCCAGCGCCACCCCGGGTAACCGGGCTCGCGGCTCTCGAAGAGGTGGGTGACCAGCCGGTCCCCCTCGGTGACCAGGCCCAGATACGCGCCGAGCGGGTGCGGGTGCGCGGCCTGCTCGGCGGCCTCCCGCGCCAGCTCGACGGCCTCGGCACACAGCCGGTCGGGCGCCGCCCGCCCCCGCGACGGCTGCTCGGCCCCCGTCTGTTCCTGCGGCCCGGCTGCCGCGCGACCGTCGCTCACAAACCCTCACTCCTACGCCGTTTAGTCCGGTGCGGGCGCCTGGAGGCGAACGGAGCCGACGGAGCGGACACGGGACCGCTGCGAACGTCGCGCTGAACGAGGCAAGGCGCACCGTTCGCCCACGCTACCGCAACCGGAGCGGCGCCCGCCGCGTGGCCCGCACCCGCGGGGAAGCGCCGACGAACTCCGGTGGCGGGGCCCGCGTCCGACGGCGCGGACTTGTCCTCGGAGATCGCCCTGACAGGGCCTAGGCTTGCGCCGTGGCTGCTGGCAGCTCGTCGGACGCGAAGAAAGGATCCGGCTCCGGGGTCATGCTCCGGACAGTCCGGGCGGCCGGTCGTGCCCTGCCCGCCATCCCGCGGGCCGTCGGGCGCAGGATCCGCAGGGCCACCCACGCGCACGGCGCCGGGGAGTCGGGGCTGGCCAAGCTGATCGAGCTGCACGCCGTGCACTCGATGGGCGACGCGCTCATCACGCTGGCGCTCGCCTCCACCATCTTCTTCTCCGTCCCCACCGACGAGGCCCGCGGCCGGGTCGCGCTCTACCTGGCCGTGACGATGGCGCCCTTCATCCTGCTCGCGCCCGTCATCGGCCCCCTGCTCGACCGGCTCCCGCACGGTCGCCGCGCCGCGATGGCCGGGGCGCTGCTGGCGCGCGGCGGGCTCGCGCTCGTCATCGCGGGCGCCGTGACCACCGACAGCATCGGGCTCTACCCGGCCGCGCTTGGCGTCATGGTGTGCTCCAAGGCGTACAACATCGTCAGGTCCGCCGTCGTCCCCCGCCTCCAGCCGCAGCGGGTCTCGCTCGTGAAGGCCAACGCCCGCATCACGCTCACCGGGCTCATCTCCGCGGGCGCCGCCGCGCCCATCGGCCTCGGCCTCAACGCCATCGGCGAGCGCTGGCCGCTCTACGGGGCCTGTGTGATCACGGTGATCGGCGCGTTCATGTCGTTCCGGCTGCCGGGGCGGGTCGACCTGGCGCGCGGCGAGCGGCGCGTGCACCTCGCGGAGCTCGCCGAGGCGCGGGCCGCGGCGGCGAGCACCAAGGAGGACGGCGGGCGCGGCGGGGTGCTGAGGGCGGTGGACTCGCCGGTGTTCAAGGCGCTGCTCGCCAACGCCTCGCTCCGCGGCCTCTCCGGCTTCCTGCTGTTCTTCCTCGCCTTCCTCCTGCGCAACGAGCCGCTGGGCGCGCTCACCGCCGCGTTCTCCCTCGGCCTGGTCGGCGTCGCCGCGGGCACGGGCAACGCCCTGGGCAACCTCATGGGGAACTGGATCCGCGACCGCGCGCCCGAGCTGATCCTGCTGATGGTGCTGCTGATCGCGCTGGGGCTCACGACCACGGCGGCGACCAGCTATCTGACCGTCACGGTCGTGGCGGTGTGCGCGGCTGCGGGGTTCTGCCAGGCGCTGGGGAAGCTGTCGCTCGACGCGATGATCCAGCGGGACGTGCCCGAGGTGGTGCGCACGTCGGCGTTCGCCCGCTCCGAGACCTCGCTCCAGATGGCGTGGGTCGCGGGCGGTGCCATAGGGATCTCGCTGCCGCTCAACGGCACGCTCGGGATGTCGGCCGCCGCGTGCGTCGTGGCCCTCGGCACGGTGCTGTCGCTGCGCGGCCTGATCTCCGCCGCGCGGCGCGGTTCGCCGACCCCGCGCGTCAGGTGACCCCCCGGAGGCGAAACGGCCCGCACACCCGGGTTAACCTGCCGCTATGACCGCGTTCGTCACGCCAAGGGGCCGCCGCAGGGCCATCCGCGCCGCCGTCGCCCTCGGCGCCTTCCCGCTGGGCCTCGCGGTCCTGGCGGGCTGCCAGAAGCCCAGCCCTCTCGCCCACTTCACGCTCGGCTCGCACACCGCCTCCACCGAGGCCCCCGACGACTGCTGGGAGCACGGCGGCGACACCCTGACCCCCGAGCGCGGCAGGGAGTGCAGGGCGGACGCCGATGGCGCGCCGACGTTCACGGTCGACCCGGGCGACACGTTCCGCGTCGGGGTCGACAGGGAGGTCGCGGACAGCGGCTGGCTCCTGCTGGTCAACGGGGTCCTGCACGAGGTGACCCCCTACACCTCGACGTACCAGACGTTCGACGTGGACGACCTCGCGGGGACGCCGATGCGGGCCGAGACCGCGGTGAGCCCCGCGGCGGCGCCCGAGCCGCTGCTGATCTCGGTCGCGCAGGTCAGCGACGAGTTCGACGCCGAGCGGCTGTTCGCGTCGACCACGCAAGCCGAGCTGGACGAGCGGCTGTTCGGGACGTTCAGGGGCGTGTGGAACGCCGAGCTGACGCCCGGTTCGGCCGGGGACTGACGGGGCCGCCGCCATGCCGAAGCGCGTCCTCGTGATCACCGCGGTCCCGGCCGAGCGCGACGCAGTCGCGGCGGGGGCTGACGCGCGGCCCGTGCCGCTGCGCGGCGAGCTGGCCCCGCGGCGCTTCGCCCCCGCGGGGACGGGCCTCACCGTGGACGCGCTGGCCACCGGCGTCGGCCCCTCGCTCGCCGCCGCGGGGACCGCGACGGCCATCGCGCTCGCCCTCGACCCCTACGACCTGGTGGTCTCCGCGGGCATCGCGGGCGGCTTCGCGCCCGCCGCGCCCGTCGGGTCCACCGTGGTGGCCTCCTCCATGGTGGCCGCCGACCTGGGCGGCGAGACCGGCGAGGGCTTCGCCGACGCGGCGACCCTGGGCTTCGGCCTGGTGGTCCGTCAGCCGCCCGAGGCGCTGGCGCGCGCCGTCGCCGCCGCCACGGGGTCGGCGCACGGGCCCGTGCTCTCGGTCTCCACCGTGACCGGCACCGCCGACCGCGCCGCCGAGCTGGCCGGGCGTCATGTGGGCGCCGTGGCCGAGGCGATGGAGGGGTTCGGGGTGGCGAGCGCCGCCGCGCTGCACGGCGTTCCCGCCCTCGAGGTGCGGGCCGTCTCCAACGCGGTCGGCCCGCGCGACCGCTCCGCGTGGCGCGTTCCCGAGGCCCTTACGGCGCTGACGGAGGCGTGCGCCGCGCTCTGGCCCGTTGTCGACTCCTGGGAGGAACGCCGTGGCTGACCCGCTCGGCATCGCCTACTCGCCCTGCCCCAACGACACGTTCGTCTTCCACGCCTTGGCCCACGGCCTGGTGCCCGGCGCGCCGCCCGTGGAGGTGACGTTCGCCGACATCGACATCACCAACGGCCTCGCCGAGCGCGGCGAAGGCGACCTGCTCAAGGTGTCCTACGCCGTGCTGCCGTATGTCCTGGACGCCTATGCGCTGCTGCCGTGCGGCGGCGCGCTCGGCCGGGGCTGCGGGCCGCTCGTGCTCACCGCGGGCGAGGTCGGGGCCGCCGGTCTTGCGGGGAAGACCGTGGCCGTGCCCGCCGAGCGGTCCACGGCCTATCTGCTGTTCAGGCTCTGGGTGGCCGACCATGTCCCCGGCGGGGTGGGCGAGGTGCGGGTGATGCCGTTCCACGAGATCATGCCCGCCGTGCGGGACGGGCGCGTGGACGCGGGACTCGTCATCCACGAGGCGCGTTTCACGTTCCAGCGCTATGGGCTGACGCGCCTGGCCGACCTCGGGGAGTTCTGGGAGGGGACCACGGGGCACCCCATCCCGCTGGGCGCGATCGTCGCCAGGCGGTCGCTGGGCGAGCGGCGGATCGCCGAGGTCACCGACGCCATCCGCGCCTCGGTGCGGCACGCGTGGGCGGACCCGTCGGCCAGCGGCGACTATGTGCTGGCCCACGCCCAGGAGATGGAGCCGACCGTGGCCCAGGCCCACATCGACCTGTATGTCAACGAGTTCACCGAGGACCTGGGCGCGGCGGGCCACGCGGCGGTCAGGGAGCTGCTGACGAGGGCGGCCGATGTGGGCCTGGTGCCACGGGTCACGCTGTGAGGCGGCGGGAGGCGCGTCCTTGGCTGGAGGGCGGCGGGGCGGGTCCTGGCGGGCGGTCAGACGTCCAGCTGGTCGGCGACGGCCCTGAGCATCCCGGCGATCTTGCGGCCGCTGGCCTTCTCGGGGTAACGGCCGCGCTCGAGCTGCTGGGAGACGCCGTCGAGCAGGGTGGTGAGGTCCTGGACGATCGACGCCAGCTCGTCCGGCTTGCGCCGCTGGGCCGCGGCGACCGAGGGCACGGGGTCGAGCAACGTCACCGAGAGCGCCTGGTCGCCGCGCTGGCCCGCCACCACGCCGAACTCGACGCGCTGGCCCGGCCGCAGCGCCTCGACTCCGCTGGGCAGGGCCGATGAGTGCACGAAGACATCGCCGCCGTCGTCACGGGAAAGGAAGCCGAAGCCCTTCTCGCTGTTGAACCACTTGACCTTGCCGGTAGGCACGTGTCCTCGTCCTCGCACTCGTTTCCATAACAATGAGGCGGACCTGGGAATCTTTCGAAGAACCAGCCCCGCCGCCTCCCAGGCTAATCGCCCCGGGCCCGGTGACAAGATGCCGCCGGGCCGTTTCGGAGGATCACTGCCCCCCGGTCAGCGCGAGTATGCGCGCCTGCGACCCTGGAGGAGTGAGCGAGAGCGACGTGTCGGATCAGGGGGACGCGCTGGTGCGCGTCGGCGGTGTGGTGTTCGCCGTGGGGGCGGTGGCGACGGCGGCGACGGTGGTGCCGCTGCTCATCGGCGCCGAGCCGCTGCCCACCGCGGCCTATGTGGTGTCGATGCTGATGGGCGTCGGCTTCGCGATCGCGGGGGCTGGCCTTGCCCGTTCCGTGGTCCACCAGCGGCGCCGCGACCGGGCGGCGATGCGGGAGCGGGCCCGCACTCAGGCGGCCAGGTAGGCGTCGAGCCAGGCGGGGAAGCCCTTGAGGTCGGGCATCACCGCGTCGGCGCCCGCCTCGCGCAGCTCGTCGGCCGGGCAGGGCCCGGTGGCCACCGCGACCGAGACCGCGCCCGCGGCCCGAGCGCCGCGCACGTCCCCGACGTGGTCGCCGACATAGACCGCGGCGTCGTGCGCGCGCAGCGCCTCGCCCTTGGCCTCGGCCCACAGGGAGCCGATGACCGCGTCGGGGGCCAGCCCGAGGTGGTCCATGTGCAGCTTGGCGTTGGGCTGGTGCTTGGCGGTGACGACTATCGCCCGGCCGCCCGCCGCGTGCACCGCGGCGATCGCCTCGCGCGCGCCCGGCAGCGCGGGGGTCGCGGCGATGGCGTGCGTCACATACATGGCGCGGTAGCGGTCGCCCGCCTCCGCGATGCGCTCCGCGGGGAACCAGTGCGCCAACTCCTGCTCCAGGGGCGGCCCGAGGCGGGTCACCGCGAGGTCGGCGTCGATGGGGACGCCCGTCTCTGCGGAGAGGGCGAGATAGGTCGCCCTGATGCCGGGGCGCGAGTCGATGAGCGTCATGTCGAGGTCGAATCCGACGGTCAGGGCCTGGCGGTGCGGGGTATGGCGCATAACGGCCATGGTGCCAGGCCCTGTCCGCGCGGCCTCGGGGACCTGCTCGGGGGCCTGCTCGGGGGCCTGCTCGGGGGCCTGCTCGGGAGGGCTCTCAGGAAAGGTTGACACGTGCGATCTCCCTGATCACGCGCTCCTTCAGGTCGCGGCCCATGGGCGCGTAGCCGAGCTCGGCGGCGAAACGGTCCGCCTGGGTGTCCTCAAGGGCCCAGGTCCAGAAGTCCCGCAGCAGCGCGGCCGTTTCGTCGTCGTAGCCGCACTCGTAGGCGAAGATCCAGTTGGCGCCCGTGATGGGGTAGCCATCGCCGCCGATGTCGTCGATGTTGAACTGGAAGTCGTCGGGGATCTCGGCCTCTTCTGAGGCCGCCGTGGTGGCGGCCAGGGTGGGCTCGACCGGCACGCCGTCCTCGTTGACCACGCGGGCCGTGGCGAGACCGGCGCTGAGGGCATAGGACTGGTTGACATAGCCGAGACCCCCGGGGTTCTCCGTGACGCCGCGCACCACGCCCTCGTTGCCCTCGCCGCCCAGGGTGTCGGCGTGCCAGTCGATGTCCGTGCCCTCGGCGTACTCCTCGGCCCAGAAGCCGACCTCGGTGGTCAGATAGCGCGTGAAGACATACGTCGTGCCCGAGCCGTCCGAGCGGTGCACGGGGACGATCTCCTCGTGCGGAAGCTCCATGCCGGGGTTGAGCGCGGCGATCGCCGGGTCGTCGTAGTGCGTGATCTGCCGGTCGTAGACCCGGGCGATCACCTCGGAGGTGAGGATCAGGCCGTCGAGCGCGTCGTCGTTGAGCGCGATGACCACAGCGCCGAAGACGACGGGGAACTGCACGGCCGCGCAGCCGCGCACGTCGTTCGCCACCGTCAGCTCGCTCTCCTGGAGGTAGCGCTCCGACGAGCCGAAATCCACGGTGTCGGAGAGGAACTGCTCGATGCCGCCGCCCGAGCCGACGGCGTGGTAGTCGATGGAGACCCGGGTCTCGATCGACTCGCTGTAGTAGGACATCCACTCCTGGAAGAGCGGGTCGGGGAACGTGGCCCCCGAGCCCGTGAGTTCGCCGGTGAGCGTGCCCCGGGTGACGGTGGCGTCACCGTCACCGCCCCCGGTGCACCCCGCGCTCGCGGCGAGCAGGACGGCAGCCGCCGCGGCGGGCGCGGCGGCGCGGACGAGCCGGTTGTGCATGGCAGGTGCTCAGCCGAAGCGGCCCGAGACATAGTCCTCGGTGGCCTGGTTGGCCGGGTTGGTGAAGATCTTGGTGGTGCTGTCGATCTCCACGAGCCCGCCCGGCTCGCCGATGGCCTTGAGGTTGAAGAAGCCGGTGACGTCGCTGACCCGCTGCGCCTGCTGCATGTTGTGGGTCACGATGACGATCGTGTACTGCTCCTTCAGCTCCGTGATCAGGTCCTCGATCGCCTGCGTGGAGATGGGGTCGAGCGCGGAGCACGGCTCGTCCATCAGCAGCACGTCGGGCGCCACCGCGATCGCGCGGGCGATGCACAGGCGCTGCTGCTGGCCGCCCGAGAGGCCCGAACCCGGCTTGGCCAGGCGGTCCTTGACCTCCTCCCACAGGTTGGCCGAGCGCAGCGAGCGCTCCACGAGGGCGTCGAGGTCGGTCTTCTTCATGCGCTTGTTGTTGAGCTTGAGCCCGGCCGCGACGTTGTCGTAGATCGACATGGTCGGGAACGGGTTGGGCCGCTGGAACACCATGCCGATGTGGCGGCGGACGCCGACGGGGTCGACGTTCGCGCCGTACAGGTCCTGCTCGTCCATGAGGACCTTGCCCTCGACGCGCGCCTTGGGCACCAGCTCGTGCATGCGGTTGAGGGTGCGCAGGAACGTCGACTTGCCGCAGCCCGAGGGGCCGATGAGGGCCGTGACCGAGCGCGGCTCGATCGTCATCGTGACGCCCTGCACGGCGAGGAACGTGTCGTAGTAGATGTCGAGGCCCTTGACCTCGATGCGCTTGGCCACTGTGCTTCGCTTCCTTTGGCTGGTGACCGCTAGCTGCGGGTCTTCGGGGCGAACAGGCGGGCGATCAGGCGCGCCACGAGGTTGAGCGCCATCACGATGAGGATCAGGGTGAGCGCGGCGGCCCACGCCCGGTCCACGAACGCCTCGCGCGCGAAGCCCGGGGCGTTCTGGTACTGCGTGTAGGAGTAGACCGAGAGGGTCGCCATCCGCTCGTTGAACGGGTCGAAGTTGTCGCCGCGCGTGATGCCCACGGTGATCAGCAGCGGGGCGGTCTCGCCGATGACGCGCGCGATGGCCAGCGTGACGCCGGTGGCGATGCCCGCGATCGCGGTGGGGAGCACGACCTTGACGATCGTGCGCCACTTGGGCACGGCCAGCGCGTAGGACGCCTCGCGCAGCTCGTTGGGCACGAGCTTGAGCATCTCCTCGGTGGAGCGCACCACCACGGGGATCATGAGGACGCTCAGCGCGACCGAGCCCATGAAGCCCATGCGGATGCCGGGCCCGTAGAACAGCTCGAAGAGCGCGTAGACGAACAGGCCCGCCACGATCGAGGGGATGCCGGTCATCACGTCGACGAAGAACGTGATGGAGCGGGCCAGGCGCCCGCGGCCGTACTCGATGAGGTAGATCGCGGTCATCATGCCGATCGGCACGGACATCAGCGCGGCGATGCCGGTGATGATGAGCGTGCCGGTGACGGCGTGGCTCGCGCCGCCGCCCTCGTTGACGACGCCGAGCATCGAGTTGTTGAAGAACTCGGAGTCGAAGCGCTCGAGACCCCGGTCGACGACCGCGGTGAGCACGGAGACCAGGGGCAGCAGTGCCAGGACGAACGCCGAGGAGACGATCGCCGTGACCAGCCGGTCGAACGCGCCCCGCGGGCCCTCGACCGCGCGGGACCAGGCGTAGATCACGACGGAGTAGCCGAGGGCCGCCCCGATCCCGCACACCGCGGGATTGACGTCGGCGAGCTGCCACAGCGCCGCGGCCACGGCGACGAACGCGAGCAGGACGCCGGGGGCCGCGCCCCGGGGCAGCGACCCGCGGGAGAGCGGCACCGGAGGGAGCACATCCGGGGGCGGCGGGGTCTTGTCCAGGGTGGTCTCAGTGGACATCAGTTGGCTCCCGAGAATTCACGGCGCCGGTTGATCACCGCGCGGGCCCCCATGTTGACCAGCAGGGTGACGGCGAAGAGGACGAGGCCCGAGGCGATCAGCGTGTTGACGTCGAGCCCTGAGGACTCGGGGAACGACAGCGCGATGTTGGCCGCGATCGTCGAGGAGTTGGCGCTGCTGATCAGGTCGAAGCTGACGATGTCGCGGTTGGCGGAGAGCACGATGGCCACGGCCATGGTCTCGCCGAGCGCGCGCCCGAGGCCGAGCATCGAGCCGCCGATGATGGCCGAGCGTCCGAACGGGAGCACCGCCATCCGGATCATCTCCCAGCGGGTGGCGCCGAGGGCGAGCGACGCCTCCTCGTGCAGCCTCGGCGTCTGGAGGAACGCCTCGCGGATGACGGCCGTGGCGATCGGGAGGATCATCACGGCGAGCACGATGATGGCCACCAGCATCGTGCGGCCCGTGGCGGACGCCGGGCCGTCGAAGAGCGGAATGAAGCCGAGGTTGTCCGCAAGCCACTCGGTGGGTCCCACGGTCATCGGCGCCAGCTCGGCGACGCCCCACAGGCCGAAGATGATGCTGGGCACGGCGGCGAGCAGGTCGATCACATAGCCGAGCAGCGAGGCGACGCGGCGCGGCGCGTAGTGCGAGATGAACAGCGCGATGGCCACCGCCAGCGGGGTGGCGATGACCAGGGCGAACGTGGCGGAGATGAGCGTGCCAAACAGCACGGGCCAGACGTAGAGGACGATGCCGTCGCCGCCCGTGACGTCCTCGGAGTCGGCCCACAGGGCGGGCCACGCCTCGGCGATCAGGAACGCGGCGACGCCGGCGAGGATGACCAGGATCAGCACGCCAGCGCCGGTGGAGGCGCCGGAGAAGACGCGGTCGCCCAGGCGTTGGGGCGTTCCCCTGGGGCGGCCGCCCTCGGCCGCCCCAGGCCGGTCGCGCTTGCTCTCCTTGGTGGGAGGCACAGTCTCTCCCTTTCTGAAGTCGGCGGTCTTCGATGAGCGGTGGGGGCCCGACCGGCCGGGGGCTTGGGCGGCCCGGGGCCGGAATGCCCCGGCCCTATCCGGGCGCATAGCGTCGTCCGCCGGAGGCGGGACAGACGGGATGTGACGGATAGGGCCAGGTCCGGGCGGCCTCCTCGGTGGGGGGCCGCCCGGACCGTAGGGAGATCGGGCGCTCGATCAGGCGGCGGAGATGGCGTCCACCGCGGCCTGGAACTCGGTGCGGAGCTCGTCGGAGAGCGGCGCCGAACCGGCCTCGGCGGCGGCGGCCTCCTGGCCCTCGGCGCTGATCATGTAGCCGAGGAACGCCTGGACCAGCTCGGCCGTGGCGGCGTCATCGTAGGTGGCGCACGCCATGGCGTAGGAGACCAGGACGATCGGGTAGGTGCCCGCCTCGGTGGTGTCACGGGCCAGGTCGTAGGCGAAGTCGTACTGGCCGCGGCCCTCGACGCGCTCCGACACCGCGAGGACGGAGGCGGCCGCCTCGGGCGAGTACGGCACGAACTCCTCGCCGACGCCCACGTTGACGGAGCCGAGCTCGCGGGCCTGGCTAGCGTCGATGTAGCCGATGGTGCCGTTGCCGCCCGAGATGGCCTGGCTGACACCGGAGGTGCCCTGCGCGGCCTCGCCGCCGGAGACCGGCCACTCGTCGCTGACCTCGTGCGGCCAGTCCTCTGGGGCGGCGGCGGCCAGGTACTCGACGAAGTTCTCGGTGGTGCCCGAGGGGTCGGAGCGGTTCACCACGGTGATCGCGGAGTCGGGCAGCTCGACGTCGGGGTTGTCGGCGGCGATCGCCTCGTCGTTCCAGGTGGTGATCTGCTGGTTGAAGATCTGGGCGATGACCGACGGGCTCAGGTTGAGGGAGTCGATGCCCTCGAGGTTGAACGCGACCGCGATCGGCGAGACGTAGACGGGGATCTCGACGATCTCGCCGCAGCGCTCGGTCGCGGCCTCGAGCTCGCCCTCCTCCTCGGAGAAGTAGGCGTCGGTGCCGCCGAAGTCGGTGCCGCCCGCGATGAACTGCTCGCGGCCCGCGCCGGAGCCCGAGGGGTCGTACTCGACCGTGACATCGGGGTGGAGGGCGTTGAACCCGGCCATCCAGGCGCCCATCGCGGCCTCCTGCGAGCTGGCGCCCGCTCCGACGATGGTGCCGGACAGCTCCGAGGTCTCCTCGCCGCCGTTCCCGCCGGTGTCGCCAGTGTCGCCGTTGCCGTTGTCCTCGTTGTCGCTGCTACAGGCCGTGACCAGGGCCAGGGCGGACACCGCGGCTATCGCGGCGGACTTTGCGCGCCAGTTGCGCATGGCCGTTGCTCCTTGTTCAAAGCCCAGCCGGTCCGGCCGGGTGCAGATGACTTGAAAGTGTCGAGGAGAACGTAGGAGCGGCCAGCGAAGGCGCAGGGGCCAGAAGGTGAACAGAAAGATAGGTTCAACGGAACCGGTAGTTTCACAAAAAGAGTTGGAATCGTTAAGGAACGGACCTCCCCGCCGAGACCCGTACGGCCTCGGCGGGAGGCCCGTCGAACGCCCTGACTCAGCTCGTGGGCGGCACCAGCCGGTATCCGACGCCGCGGACGGTCTGGATGATCTCCGGGTGGTGCGGGTCGTCACCGAGCCGCTCGCGAAGGCGCCGAATGTGAACGGTAATGGTGTTCGACCGGCGGGCCCCCTCGCCCCACAGCTCCGCCCTGATCCGGTCCCTGGTGATGACCTTCTCGGCGTTGAGCATGAGCAAGTGAAGCAGCTGGAACTCACGCAGCGGCAGCCGGGCCGTCGGAACGCCGTGCATCCGCACCTCGTACGTGCTGGGGTCGAGCGTCAACGGGCCGCACACCAGCGGCTGGTCCCAGCCGCGGCTGCCCCGGTCGGCCAGGCTGAGCAACTGCGCGACCTCGCGCGGGCGGTAGGGGCGCGCGACACAGGCGCTCGCGCCCGCGGCGAGCGCGGGGGCCACCTGCGCGGTGTCATCGGGGCCCACGCCGAGCACGACGGGGATGGACAGCCTGCGGCGCACCAGGCGCAGCACGGTGGCGCCGTCGATCACGGGCAGGTCGGCCGACACAAGCAGCACATCCGGCTTGCGCAGCCCGGCCTCGAGCAGCGCGGCGGCGCCGTCGGCGCAGTGCACCACGGACACCTGGTACTTGGCGAGCTGGGCCGTGAGCCCCTGTCTGATGCGCTCGTCGGAGTCCGCGAGCAGGACGACGGGGTCGGTCCCGAGCGGGATGCGGGTCGAGGGGGGCAGCGGCTCGTCCATGCCGTCCTCCGGCGCGCTCGCGGGCGGCCTGCGGGGATGCGTCGTGCTCAACCAGGCGCCCATGGCGCTCTCCCTCGCTGTCGTTGTCGGCAGTGAAGAACGCGGTGCGTGCGGTCTTCGGACCCGGGCCCTCGCGGCGCCGACGCGGGGCGTTCACCATGTAACGAGCTGTGGGTAGCGGGTTGTGCGGCGTTCGGTGAACCCACGATGAACAACGGCGTTCCCTCAGGTTCTCCGCCGCCACGCCCCTTCAGCTGCGCGTGGCCACTAACATGCTCGGAATCGTCGGGGAGCACAGGGGCAGTGGTGGGAATCGAAAGCGAACAGCTCGTCTACGACTATCTGAGCCGCGTCGGCGACCTGGCGCACGGGACCAGCATGTCCTCCGCGCAGCGCGCCTCGCTGGTCAGCCGGGTGCGGGACGAGATCGGGCGCGAACGGGCCGCCGCGGGGGGCGCGGAGAGCCAGGCGGCGGTCAAGCGGATCCTGGGGCGGATGGGCCCGCCCGAGGACATCGTCGCGGCCGCGGCCCATGCGGCGCCGCCCTCCGCTCCCACGCCGCCCACCGCGCCCCCTTCCGCGCCCGCGCGCCCCCCCGGGGACGTGCCCGTGCCGCCGCCCCGGGAGGCCGAGGGCGGGCCCGTTTCGCTCGACAAGCGGCCCGGGCACTGGCCCGACGGTCAGATCGGCCGCTTCTTCGGCGGGATCGAGATCCCCGAGCTGCTGCGCCCGCCCGTCGAGGGCGACCCCGAGGACCTGGACGAGGCCGACGAGGCCGACGAGGCCGATGAGCGGGCCGCCGATGAGGGGCCGCCCGAGGCGCCGCCCGCCGGGCAACGCCCCTCGCGCCGACGGCGGTTGGCCCGTTCCGCGCTGGGGGGCAAGCGGGTCGGCGGCCCCGTCGAGCTGCTGGGCGTCGCGGTGCTCGTGGCGGGGACGGTCATCGGCTCGGTGGTCGCGCTGGGCGCGGGCTGGCTCATCGCGTACTGGTCGCCGCGGCTGAGCCGCAGGGAGGCGCAGTGGGCGACGTTCGGCATGCCCGCGCTGATCGCGGGCGGCTACGCGACGTGGCTGCTCGGCCGGGCCAGCGGCTACTGGGGCGCGGCGCTCGCCGAGGGTGACGCGGAGGCGGCGTTCACCGACCACTGGCCCCTCCTGCTGCGCGGCGCGGCCCTGGCGACCGCGGCGTTCCTCCTCTACCGCGCCCGCCGCCACGTCCCTGCGGGAGGCTGACCCGCGGCGGGCCCGCGGGCTCCCCCGGCGGGCCGACCGCTCCCCGACGAACCGCACCCGAACGTTCGCCGCCGAGGCCCGACCGGCCAGGTCACCTCACAGCTCGCGGGCGATGTGGTGGATCAGCTGGCGGGACTCGTTCGGGTCGAGGGACACCTTGCGCGCGCGGGCGAAGAAGGCGCGGTAGGCGACGAGTTCGGCCTCGGCGTCCAGGAACGCGCCGCCGATCGGGGTGTCGATCTGGAGCGTGTCGAGCTGCGGGACCACGCCGTTGGCGTAGAGCACCGGCTGGATCGCCTCGAAGAAGTCCTCGTTGGTGAACGGGATGACATGCACCGTGATCCGGGGCCGCTCCGACTCCTCCATCAGATACTCGAGCTGCCGCCGCACCACCTGCCGCCCGCCGAACCGCATGCGCAGCGCCGCCTCGTGGATGAACGCCTCGAACGGCGGCGGGTCGTCGCGATCGAGCACCACCTTGCGCCGCATGCGGAACTCCGTGCGCGTCTCGATCTCCTCGCCCGGCAGCTCCCCCACCCCCGCGCGGAACAACGCCCGCGTGTAGTCGGGGATCTGGAGCAGCCCGGGGATGGCGACCATGTGCACGATGCGCATCCCCACCGAGTGGTACTCCAGCTCGGCCACATTGAGCGGGTCGGGAGCAACCATGCCACGGTACTCGTCCCACCAGAACTGGCCCCGCCGCTCGCGGGCGATGGCGCACAGCGCCTCGAGCAGCGCCTGGTCGGTGCAGCAGTAGAACGTGGCCAGCTTCTTGATCCGCTCCTCGCTGACGCCGATCCTGCCGGACTCTATGTGGCTGATCTTGCCCTGGTCGGTCCCGAGCATGCCAGCGGCCTCCCGGGCCGTTCGGCCCGCCCGCTCGCGCAGCTTCCTCAACTCCGCGCCGAGGCGCGCCTGTCGAGCGGTGGGATTCTCCCTCGGCGGCATCGTGTCCTGGCCCTTCCGTCGTCTGCCCCCCGAAGTGTGCCGCCCCCTCACCCCCTGAGTCCACTCGCCTACGGAACTCGCCTCATCTCACCGTTGCCACGGGGCAACCTTCCAACGCGCCAGCCGGTGAACGCCGGGCGGGCCCCGTGCGCCCCACCCCTCGGGCCGCTACCGTTGGCCGGATGACCGGCACCAGCCCTCGTACCCTCGCCGACGAGCTGAGATCGCGCTCCGACGCCGAGCTCGCCGGGCTGCTGCGCGCCAGGGCCGACCTGCTGTCGCCGCTGCCCGGCGATCTCTCCCAGCTCGCCACCCGCGCCGGGACGCGCGCCTCCGTGCTCCGCGCGCTCGAACGGCTCGACGCGTTCACGCTCCAGGCCGCCGAGGCGCTGGCCGTCGCGCCGCAGCCCTGCTCGTTCCCCGCCCTGGCCGCGCTGCTGCCAGGCGGCGAGGACCGCCTGCCCGACGCGCTCACGACCCTGCGCGCCCGCGCGCTCCTGTGGGGCAGACCCGACGCGATGCGCCTGGTGCGCACGGCGCAGGAGCTGCTCGCGCCCTCGGCCGCGCGCCCCAGCTCGACGGGCCTCGGCCCCTCGCTCGCCGAGACGGCCGCGGGCATCTCGCCCAGCCGCATGCAGGACCTGCTCACCCACGCCGGGCTGCCGCCCACCCACGACCCGGTGAGCGCGCTCGCGGCGCTGACCGCGCTGTTCGCCGACCAGGGGCGGCTCGCCGCGCTGCTCGACGAGGCGCCGCAGGGCGCGCTCGGCGCGCTCGACCGGCTCACCTGGGGGCCGCCCTACGGCGAGGTCTCCGCCCACCCCGGGCCCCATCTGCGCTGGCTGCTCGACCGCGGCCTGCTCATGCCGACGGGCCCCGGCACGGTCGTACTGCCGCGCGAGGTCGCCCTCCATCTGCGGGGCGGACGGGCGCATCGGGAGTTGCGCGCCCATCCGCCCGCGCCCCTGCTGCGCTCCGAGCACTCCCCCGATGCGGCGGACGCCGCCGCGGCGGGCGCCGTCCATGCCGCGCTGACCGTCGTCGAGGAGCTGCTGACCGCGTGGGAGACCGAGACGCCCGCCGTGCTGCGCGCGGGCGGCCTGGGCGCGCGCGAGCTGAAACGCGCCGCCGTGACCCTCGACGTGGCCGAGCCCGAGGCCGCGTTCTGGCTCGAACTCTCCTATGCCGCGGGGCTCTTGGCGGGCGACGGCGCCGCGGACGAGCGCTATGCGCCCACCCCCGCGTACGACGACTGGCTCGCCCTCGCGCCCGAACGCCGCTGGCTGCGCCTCGCCTCGGCGTGGCTCACCACCACCCGCGTCCCGGGGCTCGTCGGCGGCCGCGACGGCAAGGGCCGCCTGCTGGCCGCGCTCGGCCCGGGGCTCGACCGGGGGCCCACCGCCGAGCTGCGCAGGGCAACGTTGCGCCTCCTCGCCGCGCTGCCGCCCGGCGCCGCGCCCGAGCCCACGTGGGTGCTCGACCGGATGCGCTGGGAGCTACCGCGCCGCGTCACCGACGAGACGCGCGCGACGCTGTGCCGCGCGGCGCTCGCCGAGGCCGAGCGCCTCGGCGTCAC
Organism: Streptomyces sp. PT12; assembly: GCF_003311645.1. GTDB lineage: Bacteria > Actinomycetota > Actinomycetes > Streptomycetales > Streptomycetaceae > Streptomyces. The sequence continues at coordinate 64,077 of NZ_QEST01000129.1, forward strand.
CGGGCGCGGGGCGCTCACGTCGTTCGCCAGGCCGCTGCTCGCCGAGCCGCCCGACGCGGCGGACCCCGAGCGCGCCGCGGCGCTGCTCGCGCCGTTCCTGCCCGAGCCGCTCGACCACTTCCTGCTCCAGGCCGACCTGACCGCCGTCGCCCCCGGGCCGCTCCGCCGCGACCTGCGGCAGGCCATGGCCGTGGCCGCCGACATCGAGTCGCGCGGGGGCGCGACCGTCTACCGGTTCACGCCGGACTCCGTGCGGCGCGCGCTCGACGCGGGCTGGTCGGCGGCCGACCTCCACGCGTTCCTCGCCGCCCGCTCGCGCACGCCCGTTCCGCAGCCGCTCTCCTACCTCGTGGACGACGTCGCGCGGCGCTACGGCAGGCTGCGGGTCGGCGCCGCGGCCAGCTATCTGCTGTGCGACGACGAGTCGTTGCTCACCCAGGTCGTCGCCGACCGGCGCGCCGAGGGGCTGCGGATGCGCCGGATCGCGCCCACGGTGGTGATCTCGGGCGCCCCGCCCGACACGCTGCTCGAACGGCTGCGGGAGTACGGCTACGCGCCCGCCGCCGAGTCGGCGGACGGGGCGGTCCTGACGCTGCCGAGCGAGCCCCACCGCACGCCGGCGCGCACGCTCCCCGAGCCAGCCCCCGACTCACCACCGGCCGCCGACGAAACGCTGCTGAGCGCCGCCGTGCGCGCCATTCGCGCCGGGGACCACGCCGCGGGCGCCGCCCCGCGCACGCCCGCGGGGCGCGTTCCCGACCCGGCGGGGCCGCCGCCGCGCACGGCGGCGGCCGACACGCTGGCCGCGCTGCGGGTGGCGGCGGCCGACGGGGCGCTCGTGCGGATCGGCTACGTCGGCGCGGACGGGGTGGCCACGCAGCGGATCCTGTCCCCGGTGCGGGTCGAGGGCGGCTTCGTCACCGCGTTCGACCACACCGCGGACGAGGTCCGCACCTACCCGCTGCACCGCATCACGGGCACCGCGGGCGTGTGAGGTCCCGCGGCCCCGTGAGCCGTCACATGCGCTCGGGCGCCGCGATCCCCAGCAGGTGCAGGCCCTGCGCCAGGGTCGCCCTGGTGAGCTCGCAGAACGCCAGGCGGTTCGCCCTGACGTCATCAGGCACATCGCCGCGCAGCACCGGGCACGACTCGTAGAACGCCGTGAACGCCCGTGCCAGCGCGTACAGATACCCCGCGAGCTGGTGCGGCTCCAGCGTCTCGGCCACCGCGTCCAGGGTCGCGCCGAACTCGTCGAGCGCCAGCGCGAGGGCGCGCTCCGCGGGCTCAAGCGCCAGCTCGGGCGCGAACCGCCCGCGCCCCGCGCCCGTCTCCCCCGCCTTGCGCAGGATCGAGGCGATCCTGGTGTGCGTGTACTGGAGATAGACGCCGGTCTGCCCGTTGAAGTTGACCATGCGGTCGACGTCGAACGAGTAGTCCTTCGTCCGCGACGTCGACAGCTCCGCGTACTTCACCGCGCCCACGCTCGCCAGGTGCGCGATGTCGTCGAGCTCGTCGGGCGACAGGTCGGGGTCCTTCTCGGCGACCACCTCGCGCGCCCGGCGCAGCGCGTCGTCCAGCAGGTCGGCGAGGCGGACGGTGTCACCGGCCCTGGTCTTGAACGGGCGCCCGTCGGGGCCGTTGATCGTCCCGTTGGCGGCGTGCACCGCCACCAGGTCCTCGGTCAGCCAGCCCGCCCTGCGCGCCGTGCGGAAGACCATCTCGAAGTGCTGCGACTGCCGGGCGTCCACGATGTAGATCATCCGCGTGCCGCGCAGGTCCTTGATGCTGTGCCTGATGGTGGCCAGGTCGGTCGCCGCGTAGCCGAAGCCGCCGTCGCTCTTGCGCACGAGCATCGGCACCGGCTTGTCCTCGGGGCCGCGGATGTCGTCGAAGAAGACGACCTTGGCGCCGTTGCTGTCCTGAAGGATCCCCTTGTCGCTCAGCTCGTCGACGACGTCGTGCAGCCAGGGGTTGTAGAACGACTCGCCCTTGGTGTCCTCCTGCGTCAGCAGCACGCCGAGCCGCCGGTAGACCTGCTGGAACGTCTCCTCCGACTCGGCGACGATCTCCCGCCAGGCCGAGACGGTCTCCTCGTCGCCCGACTGGAGCGCGACCACCCTGCGCTGCGCCCGCTCCTTGAACGCGGGGTCGGCGTCGAACTCCGCGCGCGCGGTCCTGTAGAGCGCGTCGAGGGCCGAGACCGCACCGGCCGTTCCCGCCTCGCCCGCGTCGCCCGCCTCCAGGTCCTTGCCGCGCCAGGCCGCCTCGGGGTGCTCGAAGAGGTACTGGATGAGCATGCCGAACTGCGTGCCCCAGTCCCCGATGTGGTTCTGCCGGATCACCGTGGCGCCGAGGAAGCCGAGCACGCGGGTCAGCGCGTCGCCGATGAGCGTGGACCGCAGGTGGCCGACGTGCATCTCCTTGGCGACGTTGGGCGCGGAGTAGTCGACGACGTCCGTCTCGCCCTTCCGGCTTGGCTCGACCCCGAGCCTGGGGTCGGCGAGCCGCTCGGCGAGGCGGTCGAGGAGCCGGGAGTCGGCGAGCGAGATGTTGAGGAAGCCGGGGCCCGAGACCTCGACGTCCGTCAGCCAGTCCAGGTCGGCCAGGCCAGCCCGAAGCTCGGAAGCCAGCTCGCGCGGGGGGCGGCCGAGGCGCTTGCCCAGGGAGAGCGCGACATTGGACTGGAAGTCCGCGCGGTCGGAACGCCGCACCAGCGGGTCAGCGGGGACGAGCCCCGCCCCGGCCATCGCCGCCGAGACAGCCGCTTCCACATCGCCCGCCAGGGACCGCACCCGTTCCGCCATGGTCGCTCGCATCCTCCTCAGGACCCGCGGCGGGCGTGGCGCCCGCCGACACCCCACCAGCATGACAGGTACGCCGGAGCGCCCGTTCCCCCGTTTCGCCGCATGCGCACGTGGGCGACGGCACGGTGATCCCGGACTGTCGGCGCCCGCCCCGCGGGTCAACCGCGCGCCCCTTGGGCCACCCTTTCCGGTGCCATATGGTCGTATGCGGAATCGCGCCTCGTGCGCGCGTCCATACTCAGAGCCATGGGAGCAGTGATGACCGTCGAACGGCCCGCGCGGGCGACTCCTGAGGACTGGATGTTCCCGCCGGAGGACGGCTGGACCTACGACCAGGTCAAGGACCTCGAGCTGCCCTTCGACTGGGAACTTGTGGACGGAGTGATCGTGCCCAGGGGCATGACGAAGTTGTGGCACAACCGCGTGAGGGATCGCATCCAGCGCCACGTGGAGGACGCGAGCGAGGAGCCGTTCGTCGTCGTCAGCGAGCAGTGTGTGCTGGTCGACAAGCAGAACCCGCCCAAGCCCGACATCGTCGTCTTCGACAGGCGGGGCCTGAGCTACTTCGATCTTGAGTGCGTCCCCGTCGAGAAGGTGGCGCTGGTCGTCGAGGTCGTCTCGCCCGGGTCGCGGCAGGACGACCGCGTCCGCAAGCCCGCCCTCTTCGCGGACCACAAGGTCCCCTACTACTGGCGCGTGGAGCGCGAGCGCGACGACGGCATCGCCGTGCACGAGTACTGGCTGCACCACGAGACCCGCAGCTACATCCCCGCGCCCCAGCACCCCGTGCACCGGGGGACGTTGATCACCGAGGTGCCGTTTCCCGTCGAGATCGACCTGGGCGCCCTGACCGATTTCTGAGCGCATCCGGCAGACTGGAGTCTTGGCCGGAATCACCCGGCCAGATCCACGCGGAGCGGCGGAGGCGAGACCTGGCGTGACTGGACCCCTCATCGTGCAGAGCGACAAGACGCTGCTCCTCGAAGTCGATCACGAGCAGGCCGAGGACTGCCGCCGGGCCATCGCGCCGTTCGCCGAGCTCGAGCGGGCGCCCGAGCACATCCACACCTATCGCGTGACCCCGCTCGGGCTGTGGAACGCGCGGGCGGCAGGGCACGACGCCGAGCAGGTCGTGGACGCGCTGGTCAGCTACTCCCGCTACCCCGTGCCGCAGTCGCTGCTCGTCGACGTGGCCGAGACCATGGCGCGTTACGGCAGGCTCTCGCTCGTCAAGCACCCCGCCCACGGCCTGGTGCTCCAGACCACCGATCAGCCGGTGCTCGAGGAGGTGCTGCGTTCCAAGCGCATCAAGCCGCTGGTCGGGGCGCGGATCGATCCCGACACCGTCGTCGTGCACCCCTCCGAGCGCGGCCAGATCAAGCAGGCGCTGCTGAGGCTCGGCTGGCCCGCCGAGGACCTGGCGGGCTATGTGGACGGCGAGGCGCACCCCATCGCGCTGCGCGAGGGCGACTGGGAGCTGCGCCCCTACCAGCGGCAGGCCATCTCGGGCTTCTGGCACGGGGGTTCGGGCGTCGTGGTGCTGCCGTGCGGGGCCGGGAAGACGCTGGTGGGGGCCGGGGCGATGGCCGAGGCGCGCTCGACCACGCTGATCCTGGTCACCAACACCGTCTCGGCCCGGCAGTGGAAGTCCGAGCTGGTCCGCCGCACGTCGCTGACCGAGGACGAGATCGGCGAGTACAGCGGCACGCGCAAGGAGATCCGGCCGGTCACGATCGCGACCTACCAGGTGCTGACGACGCGGCGCAAGGGCGTGTATCCGCACCTCGAGCTGTTCGACTCGCGCGACTGGGGGTTGATCGTCTACGACGAGGTGCATCTGCTGCCCGCGCCGGTGTTCAAGTTCACGGCCGACCTCCAGGCGCGGCGGCGGCTCGGGCTCACGGCGACGCTGGTGCGGGAGGACGGCCGGGAGTCGGACGTGTTCTCGCTGATCGGGCCCAAGCGGTTCGACGCGCCGTGGAAGGAGATCGAGGCGCAGGGGTACATCGCGCCCGCCGACTGCGTGGAGGTCAGGGTGGACCTGACCGAGTCCGAGCGGCTGGCGTACGCGATGGCGGAGCCGGAGGAGCGTTACCGCTTCTGCGCCACGACCGACTCCAAGCGGCGCGTGACCGAGACGCTAGTGCGGCGGCACGCGGGCGAGCAGACGCTGGTCATCGGGCAGTACATCGACCAGCTCGACGAGCTGGGCGAGCGCCTGGACGCCCCGGTGATCAAGGGCGACACGAGCAACACGCAGCGGGAGAGGCTGTTCAACGCCTTCCGCGCGGGCGAGATCCCCGTGCTCGTGGTGTCGAAAGTGGCGAACTTCTCGATCGACCTGCCGGAGGCGACCGTCGCCATCCAGGTGTCGGGGACGTTCGGCTCGCGGCAGGAGGAGGCGCAGCGCCTCGGGCGGGTGCTGCGGCCCAAGGCGGACGGGCACGAGGCGCGTTTCTACTCGGTCGTCGCGCGGGACACGGTGGACCAGGAGTTCGCCGCGCACCGGCAGCGCTTCCTGGCCGAGCAGGGGTACGCCTACCGAATCATGGACGCGGGCGAGCTGCTCGCGGGCGACGCCTGACGGGTGCGGAGGGCATCGGACCCGGTCTCGGCGCGGCCCAGGATGACGACGTCGAAGACGGCGCCCGCCACGACCCGGACGGCGTGAATGGCTCGCAACGCGTCCCCCAGCAGGTGGCGGGACGGGGCTCCGGTGGCGGTGTGAACGGTCGCGGTACTCATGTCGTCCAGCCTGCCCGCCCGCGCCCCGCGCCACATCACCCCCCGGAGGGAACCCCTGACCTGCGGCGCTCCGCCTCAGGGGCGAGCCGCCCCACCCCGCCCCCTAGGGAACGCCCGCCCGCGCCTCAGGGTGGGACCCGTTGGCCCTAGGTCTTCCGGCCGTTACGCCGGGGCCCCGGGCGTCGGAGAATCAACGCATGGCGCGTGCCCACCCGTTCGACCTCGACGCCTTTCTCGCCCGGCCCCTCACCGCCCGCCTCGCGACGGCAGGGCCGACCGTGCGGCCGGTCTGGTACCTGTGGGAGGGCGGGGCGTTCTGGGTGCTGACCGGGCCCTGGGCGCGGCTGCTCGCGCGTGTCACCGCCGATCCGGCCGTCGCGTTGACCATCGACACGTGCGACCCGGCCACGGGCGAGGTGCGGCAGGTCATCGCGCGCGGTGAGGCCGAGCGGGTGCCGTTCGACGTGCCGCGCGGCAGGCGGGAGTTGAGCCGCTATCTCGGCGGCGACGAGTCCCGTTGGGACCCCCGTTTCACGGGCTATCTGCACGACGACCCGGCCGAGCGCGGCACGGTGTGGCTGCGGATCGCGCCCACGTCACTCGTGGCGCGCGACCTCTCCTACACGCCCGCTCACGCGCCCGCGGGCACGGCCTCCGAGTAGCCGACGATCGCGTCGCGGTCGCGCGTGAGGCACACGATGCGCTCGGTCATCCGATCGCGCCCGCGCGCGAGGGCGGCCAGCGTCTCCGGGGTGGACCCCGCCGGTCGCCGAAGTGCTCGTCGTACCGGCGGCCGTTGGCGCGGCGCTCGGCGGCGCTCGGCGGGGGGGCCGCTCGGGAGGCGTGGCCTGTTGTCACGGCCCGATCTACAGTGGGTAGCGGTGAGCACGCCTCTCGAAGGAGGCGGACATGAGCAGGGCATGGGAGGCCGACCCCTCGGCGTTATTCGCGCGGCGGCTGGGGAGAACGGCGGCCGAGCTGGGGAATTCGAAGGATGAGGACGACTGCCCCGACATCTGGCAGCTCGACAACGGCGATGTCGCGGTGATAGGCCGCGACCTCACGGCCGCCTACGGCGCACGCCTTCCGGAGGGCGTGACCCTGGCCCCGGACGAGCGGCTGGTCGTCATCCCGGGAAACATGCTCAGTGCCGCGAAGGAAGACATCCCCGATGCTTGACCTCACCGTCCCCTCCCTCGGTCTCTCACGGGGCGAAAGGCTCGCCAGCCCCGGCCGCTGGCCCTGCGGATCGCGGGCGAGAGAGCGGTGAGCGACCCGCACGCGGGGCTGGACGACCTGATCGCCGACCTGCGCGACGAGTCGGCGCCGTGGGACGCGCTGAGCACCGGCGACGACGCGGACGCGGACGCGGTCAGGACCGTCTTCGCCTGGTCCTACCGCGCGCTGCCCGAGGACGCCGCCCGCCTGTTCCGGCTGCTCGGACTCCACCCGGGGCCGACGTTCGGGCCGCACGCGGCGGCCGCGCTCGCCGGGGCGCCGCCGCGCAGGACGCGGCAGCTGCTCGACACCCTCGTCGGCGCGCATCTCCTGGACCAACCGGCTTCGCACCGTTATGAGTTCCACGACCTGCTGAGGGCGTACGCCACCGCGCAGGCCCGGCAGGATGAGCCATCCGAAGCGCGCGAGGCGGCCCCGCGCCGCGTCCTCGACTGGTACCTCCACACCGCCGACGCCGCGCAAGAGTGGCTCGCCCCCGGCGGGGAGCGCCTGCCGCTCGATCCTCCGGACGAGGCCGTGACGCCCGTGGCCTTCAGGGACTACGACCAGGCCGTGGACTGGTCGGAGCGGGAGCACGCCAACTTCCTCCCGGCCGTGCGCGCGGCCGAGGCCGCCGGGCTCGTGCACCACACATGGCGGCTCGCGGCCGTTCTGTGGCACGCCCAGGCCCCCTCGGCCTCGGGCGCCGACTGGCTGCCGGTGGGCGAGATGGGGCTCAGGGCCGCTCGCCACCTCGGCGACCGCCCCGCGGAGGCGTTGCTCATGGAACGCGTGGGCATGGGCCACGCGCGCGTCGGCCGCCTGGCCGAGAGCGCGGAGTGCCACCGTGAAGCCCTCGCCATCCGGGAGGAGCTGGGCGACCGGGAAGGGGTGGCCGAGTCCACCAACCTCCGGTGCGTCGTCGCCCTTCGCGGGCGGCTCCTCGCCGAGGCGGAACGGCGGTTCACCGAGGCGATGGCCGTCTTCACCGAGCTGGGCCGGGAGCGCCCGGCCGGAATCGCCCGCGCCAACCTCGCCGTCGTGCGGTTCCAGGCGGGACGCCTCGACGAGGCCGAACCCGACGCCCGCGCGATCGAGGCCCTGCACCGCGAGCGCGGCGACAAGGCCGGTCTCGGCAATATCCTGCGGCTCATCAGCGCCATCGAGCTGGAGACCGGTCGGCCCGAAGCCGCGCTGCGCACGGCCGCCGAGGCCGTCGAGCATGAGCTCGACCTCAGGGACCACACGTTGGAGGGCTACTGGCTCCTCGCCCTCGGCGCCGCGCAGGGCGCGGCGGGGCTGCCGGGTGACGCGCTCGTCTCGTTCCAGCGCTCGGCCGTGCTGCATCGGCGGCTGGGGAATCGCGGCAGGGAGGCGCTGGCCTGGCAGGGGGCAGGGGAGGTGTACGCCGCGCTCGGGCGGGACGAGGAGGCCGCCGCGTTCCTCCGGCGCGCCGCCGCCGCGCACCGCGAGCTCGGTGACCGTTGGAACGAAGCCCTCGCCCTCGAGGCGCTCGGCGGCCCCGGCGACCGGGAGCGGGCCCTGACGTTGATCGCACCCGACGACGACCCGCGCGCCGCCGCGCGCCGCGCGCGGCTCCGCGCCGCGGGCCGGAGGCGACGGCGGCGGAAATGATTTGCGCCGGGTCCCCCGGCTGCCTATGCTCCCGTGCTCTGCCTCCACCCAAGCCGCCGTCACCGGCGCGGGGGTCGGAGCCGTCCGGACGGCAACCGGACGGCGTCTCCTTCCTTACCCACCCGCCGCCGACGAGCGATGGAGGCTCAGCCGTGCCCGCCCGCACCCCCCTGGACGACGAACGCGACCATCTCGCCGCCTCGCGCGCCGCCCTGCGCGCCATGCGCGGCCACGTCGAGGCGCTGGACATCAGCGACGTCACCGCGAACTGGGTCAACGCCGAGGTGCTCGCCGCCGAGATCGCGCTGCGGATCACGTCGCTGGCCGACCTCGCGGGGACGCCGTTGTTCTTCGGCCGCCTCGACTACGAGGAGCCGCTCGACGAGGACGGCGAGAGCGGCCACCGCTTCTACATCGGCCGCCGCCATGTCCACGACGCGGACGGCGACCCGATGGTCATCGACTGGCGCGCGCCCGTGTCGCAGCCGTTCTACCGGGCGTCCAAGCGGGACCCGCAGGGGGTCGCGCTGCGGCGGAGGTTCGGCTACGAGGGCGGGGACCTCACCGCGTACGAGGACGAGCACCTCACCGACCCCGCCGAGGCCGCGACCGGCAGCGCGCTGCTCCAGCGCGAGATCGAACGCCCCCGCGTCGGCCCCATGCGCGACATCGTCGCCACGATCCAGCCCGAGCAGGACGAGATCGTGCGCGCCGGGCTCGGCGGAACGGTGTGCGTGCAGGGGGCGCCCGGCACGGGGAAGACGGCGGTCGGCCTGCACCGGGTCGCGTATCTGCTCTACACGCACCGCGAACGGCTCGCCCGCAGCGGCACCCTGGTCATCGGCCCGAACCGCTCGTTCCTGCGCTACATCGAGCAGGTGCTGCCCGCGCTCGGCGAGATGGAGGTCAAGCAGGCCACCGTGGACGAGCTGGTGGCGCGCGTCGAGGTGCGGGGCGCGGACGGCGCGCAGGCGGCGCGTATCAAGGGGGACGCGCGGATGGCCGAGGTGTTGCGCCGGGCGGTGCGCTCCGGCGTGCGGATGCCGAGCGAGCCCGTGATGGTGGTGCGCGGCTCGCGGCGCTGGCGCGTTCCCGCCTACGAACTGGAGGAGATCGTACGGGAGTTGGCGAGCCGGGACATGCGGTACGGCTCGGCGCGCGAGGCGCTGCCGCAGCGGATCGCGCACGCGGTGCTGGTGCGGATGGAGCAGGCGGGCGAGGCGCCCGACGACCGGGTGCAGAACGCCGTGGCGCGCACGCCCGCGGTCAAGGCGGTGGTCAAGGAGTGCTGGCCGCAGGTCGACCCGGCGAAGCTGGTGCTGCGGCTGCTCTCGGACGCCGACTTCCTCGCGGAGCAGGCGGAGGGGATCCTCACGCCCGACGAGCAAAAGGCGATCCTGTGGGAGCGCCCGCCGCGTTCGGTGAAGTCGGCGCGCTGGTCACCGGCCGACGCCGTTCTCGTCGACGAGGCCCATGACCTGGTGGAACGCACCGGGTCGCTCGGCCATGTGGTGCTGGACGAGGCGCAGGACCTCTCGCCGATGCAGTACCGCGCGGTGGGGCGGCGGTGCAGCACGGGCTCGGCCACGATCCTGGGCGACATCGCGCAGGGCACGACGCCATGGGCGACGGAGAGCTGGGCGGCCGCGCTGGCGCACCTGGGCAAGGGGCGCGAGGGCGAGGCGGTGATCGAGGAGCTGACGCAGGGCTTCCGGGTGCCGCGCGAGGTGATCGCGTTCGCCTCCCGGCTGCTGCCCGCGATCGCGCCCGAGCTGAACGAGGCCACCTCGATCCGCGAGTCCGCGGGCTCGCTCGACATCTGGCCCGTGGCGCGGGGCGATCTCGACGAGGCGGTCGTGCTGGCGTGCAGGACGGCGCTGGAGAACGAGGGCTCGATCGGCCTGATCGCCGCCGACGCCCGCGTTCCGGCGCTGGCCGCGGCCCTTGCCGCGGACGGCCTGTCCCATCTGGCCCCCGGCGACGAGACGTCGCGCGAGGCGCGCCTGACGCTGGTGCCCGCCTCGCTGGCCAAGGGTCTGGAGTACGACCATGTGGTCCTCGACGAGCCCGCAGCCGTGGTGAGCGGCGAGCCGGACGAGCGCACCGGCCTTCGCCGCCTGTATGTGGCACTGACCAGGGCCGTTTCGGGGCTTGCCGTGGTGCACGCCGCGCCCCTGCCGGGGCCGCTTGCCGACTGAGGCGGCGCGCGTGACCATGCCGGGGTGGAGAATGCCGAGGTGGAGAATGCCGAGGTGGAGAATGCCGGGGTGAACGACAACGGCATGAGTCGGCTGACCCACATCCCCGCGCCCGACGGCGTCGCGCCAGGGGCCGGGTACACGCACGTGGTCACCGGGCGCGGGCGGCTGGTGGCGATCTCCGGGCAGATCGCGCTCGACGAGGCGGGCGAGCTGGTCGGGGCGGGGGACGCGGGGGCGCAGGCGCGGCAGGTGTTCCTCAATCTGAGCCGCTGCCTGGCGGCGGCGGGGGCGACGTTCGACGATGTGGTCAAGCTCACCTACTACGTGACCGACATCGCCGACCTGCCCGCGGTCCGCGCCGCGCGCGACGCGTATGTCGACACCGCGCGCCCCCCGGCGAGCAGCGCGGTGCGGGTGGCCGGTCTGGTCCGCCCCGATCTGCTGCTCGAAGTCGAGGCGTTCGCGCTCGTGCCGTGAACGCGGCCGCGCGGGCGCCGGGGCGCGTGCCGGGGCGTGCTCGGGGACAATGGGGCGCATGGACAAGAACGCCGCGCTGCTCGACCGGTTCGCCGCCCTGCCGGAAGCGCCGGGGACCGGCGTGGGGGAGGCGTTGCTGCGCTGCTGGTCGGAGCCGCATCGGCGCTACCACACGCGGGCGCACCTCGCCGCGGTGCTCGACCGGCTCGACGAGCTGACCGCGGCGGGGGAGGGCGGGCGGGTCAGGCCCGTCGCGCTGGCGGCGTGGTGCCACGACGCGGTCTACGACCCGCGCGCCCCCGACAACGAGGAGCGCTCCGCCCGGCTCGCCGAGGCACTGCTCGACGCCGACCCCGACAGGGACGAGGTCGCCAGGCTGGTCCGGCTGACGGCTGACCACGCGCCCGCCGATGGCGACGCCAACGGCGCGGCGCTGTGCGACGCCGACCTGGCCGTGCTCGCGGGCCCGCCCGAGGCGTACGCCGCCTACGCGGCCGAGGTGCGCCAGGAGTACGGCTTCGTGCCCGACGCGGACTTCCGCGCGGGCCGCGCCGAGGTCCTGCGCCAACTCCTGGTCGCCCCCCGCCTGTTCAGAACGGACTACGGCGCGGGACGCTGGGAGTCCACCGCCCGGTTCAACGTGCGCTCCGAGCTGCGCCTGCTCACCGGCTGACCCACCGGACCCGCCGCGCTCCCGGCGCTCCCGGCGCTCCCGGCGCTCGCCGCGCTCCCCGCGACGACCTGGCCCGGGCGCCCGGCGCGCGACTGGAGCCACGCGCCGACGAGCGCGCCGAGCACCAGCAGGGCGCCGACCCACGCGGTGGCCGCGTAGCCGAGCCCGGCGCTGATGACGAGGCCGCCGACCCAGGGGCCCAGGGTGTTCCCGGTGTTGAACGCCGAGGTCACCGTGGCCCCCGCGAGGGTGGGGGCGTCGGCGGTGGCGACGTTGAAGATGCGGGCGTTGAGCCCGGGCGCGCACAGGAACGACGCGAGGCCGAGCAGCCCGGACAGCGTCACGGCCGCCACGGCGTTGTGCGCGGTGACGGCGGCGAGCGCGAGGACCGCGGCGGCGGCGCCGAGCCCGACATAGAGCGTGCCGAACATGTGCGCGTCGGCGAGGCGACCGCCCGCGACGGTGCCGATGAGCGCGCCGACGCCGTAGAGCACCAGCACGACGGGCACCCAGCCCTCGTCGAGCCCCGTCACATCGGTGAGCAGCGGCGCGAGATAGGAGAAGAAACAGAACGTCCCGGCCGCGAACAGCGCGGTCGTGGCGACCGCCAGCCACACCAGGGGATCCCGGTAGATGCGCAACTCCGAACGCAGCGGCGGCCGTTCGTCCGCCTCACGCTCGGCGGCGCGCGGCACGAGGAGCAGCACCCCGACCAGCCCCGCCACGGTCAGCAGCGCCACGGCCCAGAACGCCGAACGCCAGCCCAGGCTCTGCCCGAGCACCGCGCCGCCCGGCACCCCGGCGATGTTGGCGATGCTCAGCCCGCCGATCATCACGGCCATCGCGCGCGCCCGCGCGTGCACCGGCACGAGCGAGATGGCGACCGCGGCGCCCACGGCCCAGAATCCGGCGCACGCAAGCGCGCTCACCACCCGGCACAGGAAGAGCACCCAGTACGCGGGCGCGAGCGCCCCCACCACATGCCCCACGGCGAAGACGGCGAGCAGCCACACAAGCGTGAGCCGCCTCGGCAGCCGTTGCGTGGCCGCGGCGAGCAGGGGCGCGCCGACGACCATGCCGATCGCGAACGCCGAGATCAGCAGCCCCGCGGCGGGGATGGACACATCGAGGTCGTCGGCGACCTCGGGCAGCAGCCCGGAGAGCATGAACTCAGAGGTCCCAAGCGCAAACACCGCCGCACCGAGAACGAGCACGGCGACGGGCAGCCTGGCGCTCGGCGCGGGCGCCGACGGCACACCCGTGGGCGCCGACGGCACACCCGTGGACGTCGACGGCACACCTGCGGACGCTTCGGACACGCCCGGCTCAACGCCCCTGCGCCCCGGCACCATTCCCCCTCAGCCGCGCTTTCTGCGGCGCAGGCCCGCCGCCGTCAGGCGGCTCACCAGCTCCCTGCTGTCCACCTCGACCGCGCCGAGCGCCACCGCGTCCGCGTACCGCTCGGCGGGGACGTCGTAGTGGTCGCGCTCGAACGCCCGCCGGGGGCAGCCAAGGCGCTCCGCGAACAGGTGGAGCTCGCCGAGCGACGCGTCGCTCACCAGGTGCGACCACATCCGCCCGTGCCCCGGCCAGGTCGGCGGGTCGATGTACACGGTCACCCGCGCGCCCCGGCGAGCGAGCCGACGGCGGCCACCGCGTTCCCCGTGACGAGGCACACCCAGTGCGGGTTCTCCCCCAACTCAGGCTCCACGTCGAGCGCGTGCGGCTCCTGGGCGTCGCACGCGTGGCACAGCGGCCACCTGCCGTGCCGGGCGAGCAGCGCGTCCTGGATGTCCTGGGCGAGCAGCCCGGTGACGAAGGCCGCGCCCGCGGGCCACTGGTCGCACCACCAGCGGCGGTGGGAGACTGCCTCCTCCAGCATGGAGACCTCCTCAGGGCCCGCCACCCCGTCCGCGACGAGGTCGGCCAGCACCAGCGCCCTGCCCCGGTGCAGGGCCTCTTCCGAAGTCGGCTGCTCCATGCCGACCATTGCACCAGAGTCGCGGCCGTTTTCCGACCCGTCCGAACGCCCCCGAGGTCTTGACGGACCACTCGGCTCGAAAATACGTTTCACCCTGTGAGGAATGCGATGAAGGAAAATTTCGTCCGCCGGGCCGGAAGACCCCGACCCGTCGCCGTGACGCCCCGACCCGCTCCTCCCGAGCCGGGTGCCCTGGCCGCGAAGGTGCGCACCATGGCCCCCTCGATGACGCGTTCCATGCAGCGCGTGGCGGAGACGGTCGCGGGTGACCCCGCGGGCTGCGCCGCGCTGACGGTCACCGGGCTCGCCGAGCGGACCGGCACGAGCGAGGCGACCGTCGTCCGCACCGCGCGGCTGCTCGGCTACCCCGGGTACCGGGACCTCCGCCTCGCCCTGGCCGGGCTCGCCGCCCAGCAGGCGTCGGGCGCCGCCCCCGCGGTGACGGCCGACATCTCCGTGGACGACCCGCTGAGCGAGGTCGTCGCCAAGCTCACGCAGGACGAGCGGCAGACGCTGTCCGACACGGCGGGCGCCCTCGACCTGGGCCAGCTGGAGGCGACCGTCGCGGCGTTGGCCACCGCCCGCCGCATCGACGTCTACGGCATCGGCGCCTCCTCGCTCGTCGCCCAGGACCTGGCGCAGAAGCTGCTGCGCATCGGGCTGATAGCCCACGCCCACTCCGACCCGCACCTGGCCGTGACCAACGCGGTGCAGCTGCGCGCCGGGGACGTCGCCGTCGCCATCACCCACTCGGGCCGGACGGTGGACGTGATCGAGCCGCTTCAGGCCGCGTTCGACCACGGCGCCACCACCGTGGCGATCACCGGGCGCCCCGACGGCGAGGTCACCCACTACGCCGACCACGTGCTCACGACGTCCACCGCACGGGAGAGCGAGCTGCGCCCCGCCGCCATGTCGAGCCGGACCAGCCAGCTGCTCGTGGTGGACTGCCTGTTCATCGGCGTCGCCCAGCGCACCTACGAGTCGGCGGCCCCGGCGCTGCACGCCAGCTACGAGGCGCTGGCCCACCGCCACTCGCCCCGCGAGCGCTGACGGCGCGCCACCGCCGCCCCCTTCCTCCGGAGAGCCGCTCCCGCATGTCCACCGAGTTCGATTCGCTGACCACCGAGGCGTACCGGCCCGAGCTGGCGGAGATCGACCAGCTGCCCACGCTCGACATCGCCCGCACCATGAACGCCGGGGACGCCACGGTGCCCGGCGCCGTCGCCGCGCAGCTGCCGCGCATCGCCGCCGCCATCGACGCCGCCGCCGCCCGCATGGCCCGCGGCGGGCGGCTGCTCTACCTGGGCGCCGGAACGGCCGGACGCCTCGGCGTGCTCGACGCCAGCGAGTGCCCGCCGACGTTCAACACCGACCCCGGCGAGGTCGTCGGCCTCATCGCGGGCGGCCCCCCCGCGCTGATCTCCGCCGTCGAGGGCGCCGAGGACAGCAAGGAGCTCGCGGCGGCCGACCTGCGCGCCCGGGGCCTCACCGCGGACGACGTGGTGGTGGGCGTCTCGGCCTCGGGCCGCACCCCGTACGCCGTCGGCGCGGTCGAGCACGCGAGGGCGGCGGGGGCGCTGACGATCGGCCTGTCGTGCAACGCGGGCTCGCCGCTCGGCGCGGCGGCCGAGTTCGGCATCGAGATCGTCGTGGGGCCCGAGCTGATCACCGGCTCGACCCGCCTCAAGGCGGGCACCGCGCAGAAGCTCGTGCTCAACATGATCTCGACGATCAGCATGATCAGGCTCGGCAAGACCTACGGGAACCTGATGGTCGACGTCAGGGCGTCCAACGAGAAGCTGCGCGCCCGTTCACGCCGCATCGTCCAGCTGGCCACCGGCGCGCCCGACGACGTGATCGAGTCCGCGCTCACCGCCACGGGCGGCGAGGTCAAGCACGCGATCCTGACGATCCTCGGCGACGTGGACGCGCCGACCGCCGACCGCCTGCTGAGCGAGTCCCGCGGCCACCTGCGGGCCGCCCTCGCGGCGACCCGAGGCTGAACGCGCCTCCTCGGGCGCCTCGGGCGAACGCGTCCCCCGAGGCCGAACGCGTCCCCTCAGGCGGCCCGGCGCCGCAGCAGCCCGCGCCGCGCGGGCATCGCCTCGTACGCCATGGCCGTGGTCGCGCCGTAGATCAGGTGCGGAACGATGTCCGACACCCAGCCGCGCGTGCCCCAGCTGGTCGGCTTGGTCACGCCGAGCGAGGCGGCTGGCACGTCGCTGCCCGCCATCGCCGCGGCCCCGAGCGCGGGCCCCGCGAGCCAGCGCGGCATCTTTCCGCCGCGGTCCCGCATCGCCCCGTAGGCGGCACCCACGGCGAGCCCCGTCGCGTAGCCGAACAGCGCGCCCATGGCCGTCTCGCGGTTGGGCCCGTGCGCGGCGTCGCCCGGGCTGATCCCCGTCCGGTACGCCAGCTCGCCGACGACCTCGTCGGGGGTGCCGCTCGCGGGCCTGCCGCGGATCAGCATGTCGCCGTAGGTGGTGATGTTCAGGGCCGTGGTCCCGGCCGCACCGGCCAGCAGACCCTTGGTGATCGCGTGCATGGACGAATCCTCCAGGAACCCCCGTGTCCCCCACCGCTCACGCGGTGCCGAGTACCCGCCCGCCCCACCGGGACACGCGCCCGGGCATGCCGAAGGGCGGCACCCCGGGGGGTACCGCCCTTGGCACGCGGGTGCGAGGGGACTCAGAAGTCCATCCCGCCGCCCATGCCGCCCGCGGCGTCACCGGCGCCCGCGGCGGCCTTCTCCGGCTTGTCGGCGATGACGGCCTCGGTGGTGAGGAACAGCGCCGCGATGGAGGCGGCGTTCTGGAGCGCGGAGCGGGTGACCTTGGTCGGGTCGGGGATGCCCGCGGCCAGCAGGTCGACGTACTCGCCGGTGGCGGCGTTCAGGCCGTGGCCCTGGGGAAGGTTGCGCACCTTCTCCACCACGACGCCGCCCTCGAGCCCGGCGTTGACCGCGATCTGCTTCAGCGGGGCCTCGAGCGCGAGCCTGACGGCGGCCGCGCCGGTCGCCTCGTCGCCCTCCAGGTCCAGCTTCTCCAGCGCCGAACCCGCCTGGAGCAGGGCCACGCCACCACCGGCGACGATGCCCTCCTCGACGGCGGCCTTGGCGTTGCGCACCGCGTCCTCGATGCGGTGCTTGCGCTCCTTGAGCTCCACCTCGGTGGCGGCACCGGCCTTGATGACGGCCACGCCACCGGCCAGCTTGGCCAGGCGCTCCTGGAGCTTCTCGCGGTCGTAGTCCGAGTCGGACGCCTCGATCTCGGCGCGGATCTGGTTGACCCGGCCCTCGACCGACGCGCTCTCGCCCGCGCCGTCCACGATGGTCGTCTCGTCCTTGGTGATGACGACCTTGCGGGCGCGGCCCAGGAGGTCCAGGGTCGCGTTCTCCAGCTTGAGGCCGACCTCCTCGGAGATCACCTGGCCGCCGGTGAGGATCGCGATGTCGCCCAGCATGGCCTTGCGGCGGTCGCCGAAGCCCGGGGCCTTGACGGCGACGGACTTGAAGGTGCCGCGGATCTTGTTCACGACCAGGGTGGACAGGGCCTCGCCCTCGACGTCCTCGGCGATGATCAGCAGCGGCTTGCCGGACTGCATGACCTTCTCCAGCAGCGGAAGGAGGTCCTTCACGTTGCTGACCTTGGAGTTGACGATGAGGATGTACGGGTCCTCGAGCTCGGCCTCCATGCGCTCCATGTCGGTCGCGAAGTAGGCCGAGATGTAGCCCTTGTCGAAGCGCATGCCCTCGGTGAGCTCCAGCTCGAGCCCGAAGGTCTGCGACTCCTCGACGGTGATGACGCCTTCCTTGCCGACCTTGTCCATCGCCTCGGCGATCAGCTCGCCGATCTGCGTGTCGCCCGCGGAGATGGAGGCGGTGGAGGCGATCTGCTCCTTGGTCTCGACCTCCTTGGCCTGGTTCAGCAGGGCCTCGGAGACCTTCTCGACTGCGGCCTCGATACCCCGCTTGAGGGCCATCGGGTTGGCACCGGCCGCGACGTTGCGCAGGCCCTCGCGGACCAGCGCCTGGGCCAGCACGGTCGCCGTGGTCGTGCCGTCACCGGCCACGTCGTCCGTCTTCTTGGCGACTTCCTTGACGAGCTCGGCGCCGATCTTCTCGTAGGAGTCCTCGAGCTCGATCTCCTTGGCGATCGACACACCGTCGTTGGTGATCGTGGGGGCGCCCCACTTCTTCTCCAGCACGACGTTCCGGCCCTTGGGGCCGAGCGTGACCTTGACGGCGTCGGCGAGCTGGTTCATCCCGCGCTCAAGGCCGCGCCGCGCCTCCTCGTTGAACGCGATGATCTTGGCCATGTGAAGTGGTCCTCCCAGGACTGGGCTGGATTGCTCCGGACCGCGCTGGCGCCCGCGACGGACGGCCCCGGACCCGGCGGCTCCTTGCGCCACCCAGCCCCCGGACCTCACCGAACCGGTCCTTCCTTGTCACTCTCACCTTCAGAGTGCTAACGCCATGATTAGCACTCTCCCCCTGAGAGTGCAAGCGCGACCCCAGGGGCGGCCGGTCGGGCGAGGTCCATGCACGCCGCAGGGCCCGCGCCCCCGTGGCGGGGGTGCGGGCCCTGCGTGACGCCGCGGTACGGTCGGCGGTTCAGGCGGTCACTCGGACCATGTCGGCCTGTGGACCTTTCTGTCCCTGCGAGATCTCGAACTCGACCCGCTGTCCCTCTTCCAGAGTGCGGTAGCCGTCCATCTGAATCGCGCTGTAGTGGACGAACACGTCCGCACCACCGTCTACCGCGATGAAGCCGTAGCCCTTCTCCGCGTTGAACCACTTGACGGTGCCCTGAGCCATTCCTAACTCCCCATTTTGCTGGCCCTTTCACGAGACCGCACTTCGCGGGCCCGGGTCAGACCTCTCAGACCCCACCCCCCCGGCGGTCGGGGGGTGTGCGCCGGAACGCGTCGACCGCCGCTGAATGTATCTGGACGGACGCCCAGTGCAACAGGTCATTCGAGGGAGAATTCTTGGAGCCACAGAACGGGCAAAGGGCTCAAAATATATGAAACATGAATCTTTTCCCGTGCCCTAAAAGTGCCAACCCGACAATTGGTGCACCCAATCCGAGCATATTCTTTGCGTCGCTGTCGCGAATTCACATGCGAGTGGCGCACGTGCGCGGCGTTGCGGGGAAGGAACGGGCCGCCGGGCGGCCCCGCCACTCTAGCGCCCCGGAGGGGGCCCGCCGCCCCGAACGCCCGGAGGCGGCGGGGGCGGCGGGCCCCGCGGAATGTCAGCCTCCGGCGACCGCGGGGATGATCGAGACCCCCGCTCCCTCGGGCGTGGCCGTGCCGAGGCCATCGGCGAAACGGACGTCGTCGTCGTTCACGTACACGTTCACGAAGCGGCGCAGCTTGCCCTCGTCGTCGAGCACCCGCGCGGCGATCCCCTTGTGGTGCGCCTCCAGGTCGGCGAGCACCTCGCCGAGCGTCGCGCCCTCGGCGGAGACCTCCGCCTGACCGTCGGTGTACGTGCGCAGGATGGTCGGTATGCGGACAGTTACGCTCATGATGCGAGGCCAGCCTCTCGGAACGAGTCGAGGTTCGGTCGGATGATGGCGGTGGGGCCGGTGGTCGGGGCCACCGCGTCCAGGGTCTTGAGGCCGTCGCCCGTGTTGAGGACGACCGTCGTGAGCGACGGGTCGAGCGCGCCCGCCTCGATCAGCTTGCGCGTCACGCCCACGGTCACCCCGCCCGCGGTCTCCGCGAAGATGCCCTCGGTGCGGGCGAGCAGCTTGATCGCGTCGACGATCTCGGGGTCGCTCACGTCCTCGACCGCGCCCCCGGTGCGCCGGGCGATGTCCAGCACATAGGGCCCGTCCGCGGGGTTGCCGATCGCGAGCGACTTGGCGATGGTGTCGGGGCGAACGGGCCTGACCACCTCGTGACCGGCCTTGAACGCCTGGGACACCGGCGAGCAGCCCGCGGCCTGGGCGCCGAAGATCTTGTAGGGCTTCTCCTCGACCAGCCCCGTGGCGATCAGCTCGCGCAGCCCCTTGTCGATCTTGGTGAGCTGGGACCCCGAGGCGATCGGGACCACGAGCTGGTCGGGCAGCCGCCAGCCCAGCTGCTCGCAGATCTCGTACGCCAGCGTCTTGGAGCCCTCGGCGTAGTACGGGCGGAGGTTGACGTTGACGAAGCCCCAGCCCTCGCCCGCGGGGTCGCCGATGAGCTCGCTGCAGAAGCGGTTGACGTCGTCGTAGGTGCCCTCGATGCCGACCACGTCGCCGCCGTATACGGCCGCCATGACGACCTTGCCCTGTTCGAGGTCGTGCGGGATGAAGACGCAGGAGCGCAGGCCCGCCCGCGCGGCGGCGGCGCCGACGGCGCCCGCGAGGTTGCCGGTGGACGAGCAGGAGAGCGTGGTGAAGCCGAAGGCGCGGGCCGCCTCGACGGCGTTGGCCACCACGCGGTCCTTGAACGAGTGCGTGGGGTTCCCCGAGTCGTCCTTGACATACAGGCCGCCCGTCACGCCGAGCTCGGCGGCGAGCCGGTCGGCCTTGACGAGCTGGGTCCAGCCGGGGGCGAGGTTGGGCTTGTCGGCGACGTCGGCGGGCACGGGGAGCAGCGGCGCGTAACGCCAGATGCTCGGGGGGCCCGCCTCAATGCGGCGGCGCAGGCCCTCGGGGTCGCCGAGCGGGAGGTCGTAGGCCGCTTCGAGCGGCCCGAAACAGCTCGTACACGCGAAGGCGGGGGCCAGCGGGAAGCGCTCCCCGCACTCGCGGCACGAGAGCGCCGACGCGGGCCCGAGATCGACGGGCGTGGATGTGCCGGGGGAGGTATCGGAGGTGGACGTTCCGGTGGAAGCGGCTGCTGCCAGGACAGACATGGGTGCGAGGCCCCTCTCCTCATCTTCCCCGCGACGTCTCTCGCCGCGGGCCGGAATTGGCACCTTCCCCACCGGTGGTCGCGCGAAGGACGGTCGACGATGACCGTCTCGGATGGCGAGATCCGGCGGAAGGGTTGCCGGGGCTTCAACGGGCCGTTCCCTCTGCCCCTCTGGATGAGCTGTATGAAGTTGTCCACTGCCGGGCCCAGGCATCGGCCCCCCGATATGCGGAGGACACCTGGGCTGTTCAAGACTGTAACGGACGGCCCGCACAATGGCCCGGGCCGTCCGATCCGCGAGACAGCGCGGGAGACCACGGGAATCGACGCAGAAACCTGCCAGCGTTGGGTTCGGACTCCGCCAGGAAGGGGCAGATACGGCCATACAGGTTAAATGTGGCCGAACGCGAACAGGAGCGACATTCGTGCTGGAAGAGGCTAAGGAGTGGCTGAGCCGCCGGTCCTGGGAAGCCGCTGACCGCCCGCTGCCGCAGCTGTTGGACGCGAAGCGGGCAGCTGGAGCGGCCGGCAGCATCAGCGTGGTCCTCCCCGCGCTGAACGAAGAGGCGACCGTGGGCGCCATCGTGGAAACGCTCCGGCGTGACCTGATGGAGGACGTGCCACTGATCGACGAACTGATGGTGGTGGACTCGGGGTCCACCGACCGCACATCGGAGGTGGCCGCCGCGGCGGGCGCGAAGGTCGTTCACCGCGACGAGATCCTGCCGAGAGTGCCGACCGTGCAGGGCAAGGGCGAGGTGCTGTGGCGCTCGTTGCTGGCCACCAGCGGCGAGATCATCTGCTTTGTGGACGCGGACCTGCGTGACTTCGAGTCACGGTTCGTCTACGGGATCCTCGGCCCGCTGCTCACCGAGCCCGACGTGCAGCTGGTCAAGGCGATGTACGACCGCCCGCTCGGCGACAACCCCACGGGCGCCCGCCAGGGCGGCCGGGTCACCGAGCTGGTCGCGCGCCCCCTGCTGAACCTGCACTGGCCCCAGCTGGCCGGTGTGGTCCAGCCGCTGGGCGGGGAGTACGCGGCCCGCCGCTCGCTCCTCGAGCGGCTGCCGTTCCCCGTCGGGTACGGCGTGGAGCTCGGGATGCTGATCGACACGCTGCACCTCGCGGGCCTCGACGCCCTCGGCCAGGTCGACGTGGGCGTGCGCAAGCACCGCCACCAGGACGGCCAGGCGCTCGGCAGGATGGCCGCGGCGATCCTGCGGACCGCCCAGAGCAGGCTGCCGGGGTCCGTCATGCCCATCCGCCTCGGGCTGACCCAGTTCGAGCGGACGGACGACGGCGGGTTCGCGCCGCAGACGCACCCGATCGACGCGGACGAACGCCCGCCGATGGCCACCGTTCCCGAGTACGCCGTGCGCAGGGCTGCCTGAATGCGCGAGCTGGCCCGCGCCGGCGAGCTGGCCCGAACCAGTGAAACGTGCGCACGCTGTGACAGGGCACACGTTTCGCGCCGCATGGGATTGGCTAGCCTCCGCGCGTGACGGGACAGGTGCTGGTCGCGTCGAACCGCGGCCCCGTGAGCTACACGCTGGGCGACGACGGCTCGCTCACCGCCAGGCGTGGCGGTGGCGGCCTGGTCTCGGGGCTGAGCGCGCTCGGCCCAGGCGCCGGGACGTGGGTGTGCGCCGCGCTCGGCGACGGCGACCGGGAGGCCGCCCGCCGCTCAGGGCCCCGCCTCGACCCCGCCGACACGGGCGGTCAGGCGGTCAGGATGCTCGACATCCCGCCCCTCACCTTCGACGCCGCGTACAACGGCATCGCCAACTCCGTGCTGTGGTTCGTCCATCACCTGCTGTACCAGACGCCGTTCGAGCCGGTCTTCGACGCCGACTTCGAGGCGCGCTGGGCCGACTACCGCGCGTACAACGCCGCCTTCGCCGGGGCGCTCGCCGACGAGGCGGAGCCGGGGGCGGCCGTGCTGGTGCAGGACTACCACCTCTCGCTCGTCCCCGGGCTGCTGCGCGAGCTGCGGCCCGATGTGCGGGTGGGCCACTTCTCGCACACGCCGTGGGCGCCGCCCGAGCTGTTCCGGGTGCTGCCCGACGCGGTGGCGCGCGAGGTGCTGCTCGGCATCCTGGGCGCCGACCGCGCGGCGTTCCTGACCCGGCGCTGGGCGGACGCGTTCGCGGCGTGCTGCGCGGACGCGCTCGGCGCCGAGGTCACGGGCGAGGGCGTGACGCTCGATGGGCGCACCACGCGCCTCGGGGTCCACGGGCTCGGCGCGGACGGCGACTTCCTGCGGGAGCGGGCGTTCCGTCCCGACGTGGACGAGCGCCTCGCCGCGCTGCGCGAGCAGGTCGGCGACCGCAGGACGATCGTGCGCGTGGACCGCACCGAGCTGTCGAAGAACATCGTGCGCGGCCTGCTGGCCTACCGGCGGCTGCTGACCGACAGGCCGCGGTGGCGCGGGCGCGTGACGCACGTGGCGTTCGCCTATCCCTCGCGCCAGGACCTGGCCGTCTACCGCGACTACACCGCCGAGGTCTCGCGGGTCGCCGACGAGATCAACGCCGCGTTCGGCGCCGATGGCTGGACGCCCGTGGTGCTGCATGTGAAGGACGACTTCGCGCGTTCGCTCGCCGCCTACCGGATGGCGGACGTGGCCCTGGTGAACCCCATCCGCGACGGCATGAACCTCGTCGCCAAGGAGGTCCCCGTCATCTCCGAGCGCGGCTGCGCGCTCGTGCTGTCGCGCGAGGCGGGCGCCGCGGCCGAGCTCGGCGGCGACGCCCTCCTGGTGAACCCCTACGACATCGCGGGCACCGCCGAGGCACTGCACACGGCGCTCTCGCTGCCGGACGAGGAGCGGCGGGAGCGCGGCAAGCGGCTGGCCGCCGTCGCCACGGCCCTGCCGCCACGGGCGTGGTTCCTCGACCAGGTCGAGGCGCTGCGGGCGTAGGGCCCCACTGCGCCCCGACCCGGCCGCTCAGCCGAAACGGTCGGCCAGGGCCGCCAGGAGACCGGCGATCCCCTCGGGCCCCTCCACCGTCACATCCGTCGCCGCGGCCAGCTCCGCGACCTCGGCGCTTCCGCTGCACACGCGCAGGCCCGCCACGCCACGCTCGCGCAGCTCGGCCACCGCGGCGAACGCCGCGAGGTCGCCCAGGTCGTCGCCCCCGTAGAGGACCGCGCGCGCGTCCGTCTCGCGGACGAGGGCCTTCAGCGCGGCGCCCTTGTCGCTGCCCGGCGGGCGCAGCTCGATGACGAGGCGGCCCGGCTCGACGGCGAGGCCGTGGCGGGCGGCCAGCGCGGCAAGCGGCTCGCGCAGCGCGGCGAACGCGCCCTCGGGGTCGGGGGCGCGGCGGGTGTGGACGGCGAGCGCGTTGCCCTTGTCCTCGACGAACGCGCCCGACTCGGCGACCAGCCCAGGGAGTTCGGCACGCGCGGCAATCACGCCCCGGTGCGGGGGCGGGGTGCTCAGCTCGCCGGTGGCCGCGTCCCAGCGCTCCGCGCCATAGGCGCCGAGCACGACGAGGCCCGCGAGTTCGGGGTGCCCCGCGAAGCCGCCGAGGCGCACGGCGACCTCGGCGGGGCGGCCCGTGACGACGGCGACCGCAGCGACCCGCCCCGCCACGCGCGCGAGCGCGGGCACGGCGGCGGGGTGGGGGCGCGCCCGCTCGGGGTCGGGGACGATGGGGGCGAGCGTGCCGTCGAAGTCGAGGGCGATCAGCGCGCGTTCCGGCTGGTCGAGGAGAGCGGAGAGTCCGGCGCGTCCGGCGTCCGTGGTGGGTACGGGAAGGCTGCCCATGTACATGACCTTACCGGCGGCGGCGCCTGGCCTCCCTGAGCCTGCGCAGGCGGTTCACCGTCACGGGGTCGTGCGCGAGCGCGCGCGGGTCGTCGAGCAGGGCGTTGAGCAGCTGGTAGTACCGCGTGGGCGAGATGCCGAGGCGGTCGCGGATCGCGCGCTCCTTGGCGCCTGGGCCAGGCCAGGAGGCGCGTTCGACAGCGAGGACGGCCCGCTCGCGCTCGGACAGTCCCCCCTCGTCGCGCCGCTCGCGCTCCTCGCGCTCACTGCCGCCGGTCACGGCGGAAGTCTAGGTCCTGTTGTGAAAGTAGCGCCGTCCGCCCGAAGGGCGTGCCCTGTGGCGTCTGGTGCGTGCGATCGCAAGGCGCCGGATCGCCCTCGTGCTCGGGGGCACCTCCCGGACGAAGTCCGGGGGAGCACTTGGGTGATTCGGCAACGCAGCGAGTGCGCGTGCCAGGCGTCGCGGGGCAGGAGGGACTTTCACAGCAGGGCCTAGGCTGCGGGGCATGGTCACCGAAGAGCCGCGTTCCGCGTACCCCGAAGGCCCCCGCACCGCCGTCGAGTTGGCCAGCCAGCCGGAGTGCTGGCGCCGTGCGCTCGGGGAGCTGTCCTCGTACGCCGAAGCCCTGCCGCGCCCTGGGGAGCGGGTGGCGGTGACCGGGTGCGGGACGTCGTGGTTTATGGCGCAGGCGTACGCGGCGCTGCGCGAGGCGGCCGGTGGGGGCGAGACGGACGCGTTCGCCGCCTCCGAGTTCCCCGTGGGGCGCGCGTACGACCGGGTGGTGGCGATCACGCGCTCCGGCACGACGACGGAGGTGCTCGGCCTGCTGGGCGCGCTGCGCGAGGCCGGGTCGGGAACGCCGGTGGTCGCGCTGACCGCGGACCCCGAGGCGCCCGTGGTGGGGGCGGCGGAGCGCGTCGCGGTGCTCGCGTGGGCGGACGAGGAGTCGGTGGTGCAGACGCGGTTCGCCACCACGGCGCTCGCGCTGCTGCGCGCGGGCCTGCCGGGCGGCGCACGCGCCGTGGAGGGCGCGGCGGCCGACGCGGAGGCGGCGCTCGGCGCGGAGCTCGCGCCCGAGGTGCTTGCGGCGGATCAGTGGACGTTCCTGGGCACGGGCTGGGGGTATGGGCTCGCGCTCGAGGCCGCGTTGAAGATGCGGGAGGCGGCGGGGGCGTGGACGGAGGCGTATCCGGCGATGGAGTACCGGCACGGGCCGGTGTCGATCGCGGCGCCCGGGCGGGTGGTGTGGGTGTTCGGGGCGGCGCCCGACGGGCTGGCCGACGACGTGGCGGCCACGGGCGCGACGCTGGCCGCCGAGCCCGCCGCCGACCCGATGGCGCGGCTCGTGGCGGCGCAGCGCCTCGCGGTGGCGGTGGCCCTGGCGCGGGGGCTCGATCCCGACAGGCCGCGCCATCTGACGCGTTCGGTGATCCTGCCGGGCTGATTTGCCCTTCCCGGAACGCGATCTCCGCGTAGTGGACTAGACCTCTTCCCCCGTCAGGGGCGAGACTTGCGCCTGTGAGTGACAACTATGTGATCGCCCTCGACGTGGGCGGCACCGTGTTCAAGGCCGCCCTCACCGGGGAGGACAACGCGCCGCTGTACGAGGCCCGTCGGCCCACCGGGGGCACCGGCGGGACGGGCTCGGTGGCCGACGCGATCCTCGACTTCGCCGCCGAGCTGTACGCGACGGGCGTGGCGCGCTTCGGCCGCCCGCCGTCGGCCGCGGGCGTGGTGGTGCCGGGGATCGTGGACGAGAAGGCGGGCGTCGCCGCGTACTCCGCGAACCTCGGCTGGCGCGACCTGCCGCTGCGACGCCTGCTCACCGAACGGCTCGACGGGATCCCCGTGGCGCTCGGCCACGATGTGCGCGCCGGAGGGCTCGCGGAGGGGCGCGTCGGCGCGGGCGCCGGCCATGAACGTTTCCTGTTCATCGCGCTGGGCACCGGCATCGCCGGGGCCATCGGCATCGAGGGGCGCGTCGAGCCGGGGGCGCACGGGGGCGCGGGGGAGATCGGCCATGTCATCGTGCGCCCCGGGGGCGCGCGCTGCGGCTGCGGCCAGCGCGGCTGCCTCGAAACGGTGGCCTCGGCCGCCGCGATAGGGCGCGCCTGGGCTGCCGCGTCGGAAACGCCGGGCGCCACCGCGGCCGACGCGGCCCGCGCCGTCGTGGCGGGCGACCCGCGCGCCGCGTCCCTGTGGCGGGACGCCGTGGACGGGCTCGCCGACGGCCTGCTGACGGGCGTTCGGCTGCTCGACCCCGGCGTGGTCGTCGTGGGCGGCGGGCTCGCCGAGGCGGGCGAGACGCTGCTCGCGCCGCTGCGCACCGCGCTGGCCGCCAGGACGACGTTCCAGCAGGTCCCCGAGATCCTTCCCGCGGCCCTCGGCGACGCCGCGGGCTGCCTGGGCGCGGGGCTCATCGCCCTGGACCTCGCGAGGGACGAGCGCGCACGCCGCGCCCCGCTCGAAGAACTCCCCCAACTCCCCACATCAGCGGAGGTTTCCCCGTGACGAAGCGCACCGTGCTCTCCGGCGCGAAGGTGGTACGGCCCACCGGGGTCGTGGAGGGCGGCAGGGTGACCGTCGAGGATGGCCGCATCGCGGCGGGGCGGCGCGACGAGCCTGAGGGGACGGGGGGCGGGGTCGAGGTGATCGACCTGGCGGGGCACTGGGTGCTGCCCGGCTTCGTCGACATCCACGTACACGGCGGCGGGGGCGCGTCGTTCTCCTCGGGCACCGCCGAGGAGGCGCTGCGGGTGATCGAGACGCATCGCGCGCACGGCACCACGACCATGCTCGCCTCCACCGTGACCGGCGACCTCGGCGACCTCGCGGGGCAGGCGGCCGTGCTGTCCGAGCTGGTCGAGCAGGGCGAGCTGGCGGGGATCCACTTCGAGGGCCCGTTCATCTCGGCCCGGCGCTGCGGGGCGCACGAGCCCGCGCTGCTGCGCGACCCCGATCCCGCGGCGGTGCGCAAGCTGATCGACGCGGCGCGCGGCACGGCGCGCATGCTCACGCTCGCGCCCGAACTCCCCGGCGGCATCGACTCGGTGCGGCTGCTCGCCGAGCAGGGCGTGCTCGCGGCCGTCGGCCACACCGACGCCCCGTACGAGACCGTGCGCGACGCGGTGGACGCGGGCGCGACGGTGGCGACGCACCTGTTCAACGCGATGCCGCAGCTGGGCCATCGCGCCCCTGGGCCGATCGCGGCGCTCCTCGACGACGAGCGGGTCACCGTGGAGCTGATCAACGACGGAACGCATCTGCACCCGGCCGTGCTCGCGCTGGCCTTCCGCTCCGCGGGGCCCGACCGCGTCGCGCTCATCACCGACGCGATGGGCGCGGCGGGGATGGGCGACGGGCTCTACCCGCTGGGCCCGATGGAGGTCGAGGTGCGCGACGGCGTGGCCAGGCTGACCGAGGGCGGCGCGATCGCGGGCTCGACGCTGACCCTCGACCTGGCGTTCCGGCGCGCGGTGACGGTCGACGGGATCGCCGTCACCGACGCGGTGCGGGCGCTGTGCGCGACCCCGGCACGGCTGCTCGGCCTCTCCGACCGGGTGGGCTCGATCGAGGAGGGCAAGGACGCCGATCTCGTGGTGCTCGACGGCGACTTCGCGCTGACCGGCGTGCTGCGCAAGGGCGAGTGGCTGGTGCGCCCATGACCCTGGTGCCGTGTGGAGGGCTGCTCGACGAGGCGCGCGCCGGGGGGCGCGCGCTGGTCGCGTTCAATGTCATCACGCTCGAACACGCCCAGGCCGTCGCCGCGGGCGCGGGCGCGGTAGGGGCGCCCGCCGTGCTGGCCGTGTCGCAGAACGCCGTGGCGCACCACGGCGGGCGGCTCGCCCCGCTCGCCGCCGCGCTGGTGGCGCTCGCGCGCGACGCGCCGGTGCCGCTCGCGCTGCACCTCGACCATGTGACCGACGAGGCGCTGCTGCGGCAGGCGCCATCGGCGGGCTTTGGCTCGGTGATGTTCGACGGCTCGCGCCTGCCCTACGGCGAGAACGTCGCGGCCACGGTGCGCGCGGCCCGCTTCGGGCGGGCCAACGGGCTGCTGGTGGAGGCCGAACTCGGCCGGATCGGCGGCAAGCCTGGCGACGCGCACCTGCCGGGGGTGCGCACGGACCCCGACGAGGCGGTGGGGTTCGTGACCGCGACCGGCGTGGACGCGCTCGCGGTCGCGGTGGGCAGCAGCCACGCGATGACCGCGCGTACCGCCGCGCTCGACCACGCGCTGATACGGCGGCTGCGGTCGGCCGTCGCGGTGCCGCTGGTGCTGCACGGCTCGTCCGGGGTGCCGGACGGGGAGCTGCGGCGGGGGGTGGCGGCCGGGCTCACCAAGGTGAACGTGGGCACCGCGCTCAACGCCGCGCTCACCGGCGCCGTGCGCGAGGGCCTGGCCGCCGACCCTTCGGGGGTGGACCCGCGCCCGTGGCTCGCGGCGGGCCGGGCGGCGATGACGGCCGTGGTGGAACGCTTCCTGCGCGCGCTGTGCCCCCCGCAGGGCGGCGTCAGCCCTGGTGCTCGGTGATGGCCAGGCCGTCGATCAGCACGTCGCACTGGGCGGTGCAGGTGAGCTGGACGATGTTCTCGCCCTGGTCCAGGTCGACCAGGTTGTAGGTGTCGAACCAGCTGTTCTCCCACTCGCTGATGTCGCCGTTCCAGTCCCTCAGGTTGATGGGGTCCTCGCGAGGGGTCCCATTGATCGAGAAGGACATCGTCTGATCGTTGGCGACCGCGGCGTAGTAGGTGGTGAGCCGGTACTGACCGGGCTCGCCCTGGAAGTCAAAGGTCCAGGTGATCGTGGAGTTCTGCTGGTTCTGGACCCGCACATAGGCGCCGTCGTCGGAGCGCGCGCCCTCCACATCGGCCTGGAAGCCGATGCCGCCCGCCAGCTCCAGCTCGGTCACGGCGGCGGCGGGCAGGCCCTCGGGCTCGGCCTCCTCGTCGCTCGGCTCGTCCGTCGGCTCGTCGCCGCCCTCGTCGTCACCCGAGCCGCCCGTGGGCTCTGACGTCGTCTCGTCGCCCGCGGCGTTCTCGTCCTCGCCGCCGCTGAACAGGATCGCCGCGCCCACGCCCAGCACCACCGCGAGCACGACGGCGATCGCGCCGATCAGCAGCCCGTCGCGCCGGGGCTCGGGATCGACCCTGCGGCGGTCGGGCCGACCGCCCTCGGGCGGCCCCCCGCCCACCTGCGTCTCGGGGGCGGCGTAGTACGCGTCGGGGCGGTGCTGCTGGGGCTGCTGCTGGTACGCCGAGGGGGAGGGCTGCGTCGCGTAGGAGCCGCCACCCTGCTGCCGGTAGCCCTGCTGGCCGCCGAACGTCCGCTCCCCCACCGGGCGGACCTGGTGATACGACGGCTGCCGCGGCTGCTGGGGCTGCGGCTCGCCGCCCTCCGGGCGATACAGGTACGCGAAGGGGTCGTCGCCGCCCTCGTCGGGCGTGCCCCTGCCGCCGGTGTGCCCCGCGCTCATCGGCTTCCGCTCCTTAAGTGACGCACTGTCCCCCGTGATGTCTCCGCGCGAGCCTACCCCTTTCGGGGGAAGCAGCCCGAACTCCTGGCCCCACCCCGGTCAGCCCGCGCGGCGCCTGCCCTGCGACCGCGAGCGCTTCTCGACGTACATGCGCTGGTCGGCCGACTCAAGGACCTCCTCGGTGGTCATCCCGCAGGCCGCCCAGCCGATCCCGAAGCTCGCGCCGACCCGCACCGCGCGGCCCTCGACCCGGATGGGCGGGATGATGCCGTTGCGCAGCCGCACCGCCAGGTCGGACGCCTCCGCGGGCCCCAACCCCTCCGCCAGCACGACGAATTCGTCGCCGCCGAGCCGGGCGACGGTGTCGTTGTCGCGCACGCCCTGCTCAAGGCGCCTGGCAACCTCGATCAGCACCGCGTCGCCACAGACATGCCCGAACCGGTCGTTGATGGACTTGAATCCATCGAGATCGCAGAAGAGAACGGCCAGACCCTTGCCGTCCCCGCCTGGCTCGTCAGGGGCGACCACGTGCTCGTGGTGGTCGTAGTGGCGGCGGCGCGGCGTGCCGAAGCCCTCGAACGCGTCGACCGCCCCCGCCGCGGGAAGCCCGTGCACGCCCGCGTGCCCGAACGGGTCGGGCGCCCGGTCGCAGATCCGGCTGCCCAGGCGGGCCTTGAGCTCGGCGCTGTTGGGCAGCCCGGTCAGCGAGTCATGGCTCGCCCGGTGCGCGAGGGCCAGCTCGTGGCGCTTGCGCTCCTCGATGTCCTCGACGTGCGTCAGCTGCACCTGCGGCCCGTCGGCCGCGTCCGCCACCACGGAGTTGCGCAGGGAGACCCACACATACGAGCCGTCCCTGCGCGCGAGCCGCAGCTCGGCGCGCCCGCCCTCGGCCGACGTGCGCAGCAGCACGCCCGTGTCCTCGGGGTGCACGAGATCGGCGAAGCTGTAACGCCGCAGCACCGCGCCTGGCCGCCCGAGCAGCCTGCACAGCGCGTCGTTGACCTTGATCAGCCGCCCGTTGGCCTCCCCGCCCACCTCGGCGATGGCCATGCCGCTCGGCGCGTACTCGAACGCCTGCCTGAAGCTCTCCTCGCTCGCCCGCAGCGCCTGCTGGTCGCGTTCGAGGCGGATGAGCGCGCGCTGCATGTTGCCGCGCAGCCTGGCGTTGCTCACCGCTATGGCGGCCTGCGACGCGTACAGCTGAAGCGCCTCGCGCCCCCAGGGCCCGGGGCGGCGGCCGTCGCGCGGCCTGTCCACCTCGAGAACGGCGAGCAGCTCGCCGTCGGGCGCGTACATCGGCGCGAACAGGCGGTCCATCGGGTGCCACTCGTCGGGATACCTCGGCGCGGGCCCCGTGATGTGCCACTGCGGAACGTCGTCGTGGTCGAGGACCCAGCCCTCGGTGTAGGGGATGAAGCGGAGCTCGCCCCAGCGCTCGCCCATCTCCAGGCGCCGCTCCCAGGACTCCCGGGAGCCGGTGCGCCCCGCAATGGCGGCCTCGGCGTCGTCGTTGCCCGCGACGGCGGCCACCACGAGGTCGCCGTCGGGCTTGACCAGGTTGACGGCGGCGAGCTGGAAGCCGAGGGCGGCGTCGACCGCGCCGTCGGCGATGGTCTGCAAGGTGTCCGCCATGCTGCGGGCGGTGTTGAGCTTTGCGACGACCTGGTGCAACTCTCGCAGTGAGGCGAGGCGCACATAAGGCTCCGTCTCCGTTTCCATCACTCCCCCGGGCGCGAAATGCACGTGCAGATACACAGGCCACTGAATCACAGGGAGCTGCTTGCTCGGTACACAGGGTCAGCGATTAGTCGCCTACTGTGATTCATGTCACAGTGCGAAAGTGCTCGGTCGCGGGATGTAGGACGACCTAGGTCTCGCACTGGTTCCCTGGTCCGATGCCCGCCCGGGGCGCGGGGAGTTACGGTGTGCGCCGTGTCCCTACCTGCCCGAGAGCACCCGGCCGTGCCCCATTCTGGAGGAGTGAGCGACGAGGAGTTCCGCGGCGCCCTCTCCCGGCTCGCGGCCGGGGTCGTGCTGGTGACCGCGCACGACGACGAGGACGGGCCGAGCGGCGCCCCCGCGGGCATGACGGCGACCGCGTTCATGTCGGTGTCCCTCGACCCGCCGCTCGTGCTGGCGGGCGTGCGCACGGGCTCGCGCATGGACGACGTGCTCGAACGCCAGCCGCTGTGGGCGGCGTCCCTGCTCGGGGACTCCCACCGCGCGACGGCGGGCCGCTTCGCGATGAAGGGGCGGCTCAGCGACCGGCTGCTGTTCAGGGACGTGCCGCACCGGCTCGGCGAGGTCACCGGGGCGCCGCTGCTGACCGACGCGCTTGCCACCGTCGAGTGCAGGACCGAGCAGCGCGTGGCCGCGGGCGACCACACCCTGGTGATCGGCCGCGTGCTGGCCGCCGAGCTGCCGGCGACGGGCGCGGGACCCCTGCTCTACTACCGGGCGGCCTACCGCTCGCTGGGCTGAGGGAGCGCTCCCCCGGGGCGCTGCCCCGCTCACTCCCAGGCTCACTCCCAGCCGCCCCGGCGCGACCTGCCGCGCTTCACCTCGGCGCGGCGGCGCTTGTCCGCGAGGCGCCGCTCGGTCACCCGGCGCGGCGTGCCGCGTGGCCTGCGGGCCCTGGGCGGCGGCGCGGACGCCTCGGCGAGGAGCGAGGCGAGGCGGCGCGCGGCCGTCTCGCGGTTACGCCACTGCGAGCGGTGCTCGCTCGCGCGGACCGCGAGAACGCCGTTGTGCAGGCGCCCGGCGAGCCGGTCGAGGGCGCGCTCCTTCCACACGTCGGGCAGCGCGCGGGTGGCGCCGAGGTCGAAAAGGACCTCGACCTGGCTGTCGCTCGTGTTGACGTGCTGCCCACCCGGCCCCGACGACTTGGAGAAACGCCAGCGGAGCTCGGACTCGGGGAGCGAGACGGAGCCGCGGATGACATAGGGGCC
Source organism: Streptomyces sp. PT12 (assembly GCF_003311645.1). Lineage (GTDB taxonomy): Bacteria > Actinomycetota > Actinomycetes > Streptomycetales > Streptomycetaceae > Streptomyces. Next base: position 96,855 of record NZ_QEST01000129.1, read on the forward strand.
GGACATGCGTTCCATGGTCCCCCGCTCGGCCGCGCCTCGCACGCCGGTTTTCCCGAAACCCGCGTGGAACCCTCCTCCCCCCTCACATCGTTGGGGACAGTGAGAGTAACGTCATCGCAAAGGCGACCCTGAGCGACATGGAATAAGGGGATCTACATGGGTGTGAGCCTGTCCAAGGGCGGCAACGTCTCGCTGAGCAAGGAGGCCCCCGGCCTGACAGCCGTCACCGTCGGTCTCGGCTGGGACGTCCGCACCACGACCGGTGCCGACTTCGACCTGGACGCGAGCGCCCTCGGCGTGAACGCGGCGGGCAAGATCGTGTCGGACCAGCACTTCATCTTCTACAACAACCTGAAGTCGCCCGACGGCACGATCGAGCACACCGGCGACAACCTGACGGGTGAGGGCGAGGGCGACGACGAGCAGATCAAGGTCAACCTCGCCGGGCTCCCCGCGGAGGTCGACAAGATCGTGTTCCCGGTGTCGATCCACGACGCCGACAACCGCGGCCAGAACTTCGGCCAGGTGCGCAACGCGTTCATCCGCGTGGAGAACCAGTCGGGCGGCGTCGAGCTGGCGCGTTACGACCTGACGGAGGACGCGTCCACCGAGACCGCCATGGTCTTCGGCGAGCTGTACCGCAGCGGCGCCGAGTGGAAGTTCCGCGCGGTCGGCCAGGGCTACGCCTCAGGACTCGCGGGCATCGCCCAGGACTTCGGCGTCAACGTCTGAGCCTGAGCCGACGCCTCGGGCGACAGAAGGCCCCCCGGCGCTCCGGGGGGCCTTCTCCGTCCCCGCCCCCGCGGGGTCAGTCGGCCACCCGCACGCCGAGCTCCGCCGCCAGGTGCGGCGCCAGGTCGAGCAGCTGGCCCGGCGTGATCACCGCGCCCCTGAGCCGGTCGGCGCCGCGCAGCAGGCTCAGCCAGGCCGCGCCCCGCAGGTCCGTGTCCTTGCACGTCGCCGCCGTCAGATCGACATCGCGCAGGTCGCAGCCGTCGAACGAGACGCGCTCAAGACGCGCGCCCCCGAAGTCCGGCTCGGCCAGGACGCAGTCGCGGAACGTGACATCGGTGAGCGTGGCCTGGCGGAGGTTGAGGTAGTCGATCTTGCCGCCCTCGATCAGCACGCGCTGGAGCGTGGCGCCGCTGAGCTGTATACCGCCGAGCCTGGCGTCCCTGATCTCCACGTCGCGCAGCGACGCCTCCGAGAGCGCTGTGCCGACGCCGCGCACATCCGTGAGCAGCGTGTCGACGAGCCGGGCGCGCTTCAACCCCGCCGCGTCGAGCACGCATCGGCGCAGCGCGCAGTCGAGGAAGCTCGCCCCCGGCGCCGCCGCGTCCGTCAGGTCGAGCCCGTCGAACTCCACCCCGTCGTAGTCCCCCGAGGGCTCCAGGCGCTCGCCGTCGAACGGGCGCAGCTCGGGGAGGGTCACATCAGGGCGCCGCGGGGGCTTGACCACATCTCGTTCCGCCATGCGCCCCATCCTGCCGCCCGCCACTGACAACGCCTCCTTGACTTCAAGAGAGCTTGAAGTAGCAAGCTGCCTCACAGGCCACCACCGGGGGAGCGAGAGGAAGAACGCCCATGCACGCCGTCCGTCTGCACGCCTTCGGGCCGCCGGAGAACCTCCGTTACGAGGAGGTGCCCGACCCCGAGCCAGGGCCTGGGCAGGTGAGGATCGCCGTGGCGGCGGCCGGGGTCCACGTCGTGGACACCGCGCTGCGCGCGGGCCCGCTCGGCGGGGCCTTCCCCGTGCCCGAGCTGCCCACCGTCCCGGGCCGCGAGGTCGCGGGCACCGTGGACGCGGTGGGCGACGGCGCCGACGCGTCATGGCTCGGCCGCCGCGTGGTGGCGCACCTGGGCATGGCCCCGGGCGGCTACGCGGAGCTGGCCGTCACCGGCGCCGACCGGCTGCACGCGCTCCCCGACGGGGCGCGGGAGGACCACGCCGTCGCCATGGTCGGCACTGGGCGCATGACGATGGGCATCCTGCGCTTCGCCGACCCAGGGCCTGGCGACACCGTGCTCGTGCTGGCCGCGGCCGGGGGCATCGGGGCGCTCCTTGTGCAGCACGCCAAGCGGCGCGGCGCGGCCGTGATCGGGGCCGCGGGCGGCGAGGCCAAGGCCGCGGCGGTCGCCGACCTGGGGGCCGACCTGGCCGTCGACTACACGCGCGAGGGCTGGGCGGACCGCGTACGGGGGGCCTATGGCGACCGGCCCATGAGCCTGCTCTACGAGGGCGTGGGCGGCGCGAACGCTCTGGCGGCGCTGCGGCTGCTCCGCCCCGGAGGCGTCCATGTCACCTATGGCTCGTTCTCGGTCGAGCCGGGCGCGGGCGCGACGGCCGCCCTGCCCGAACGCGAGGCGGCCGAGCGGGAGATCGTCTCGCGCCCGGCGCTCGGGCAGCCGCTGCTGGACAGGATCGGCGGCCGGGAGAACCTGCCGGTGCTCGAGCGCGAGTCCCTGGCCGCGCTGGCCTCGGGCGCCCTCACGCCCTTGACGCACCACTTCGCGCTGTCCGACGCGGCCAGGGCCCATTGGGCGATCGAGACCCGGGCCACCGTCGGCAAGGTCGTGCTGGTTCCCTGACCGTACGGGGGCGGTCAGGGACCGAGCCGACATCACCGCCAAACGATCAGCCGCAACAACGGTCGGCCGCAACGACCAGCCGCAACGACCAGCCGCAATAACGATCAGCCACCCAACGATCAGATCCGGACGGCCTCGATCAGCACCAGTCGCTCGGGCCACTGGATGGGGGCGCGCACCCCGACCGTCGCCAGGGCGCGCCCCGGCAGCGTCACGCCCTCGTTCCACCAGGGCAGCGTGGCAGCGCGCGACCCCGCGAGCCGGTCGCCGGGGGCCAGCGGCGCGACCCGGTAGGTGGCGTCGGGGTCGAGCCCCGGCAGCGTGACGCGCCCTGGCGGCGAGACGGCGCTGGTCGCCATCTGCACCCAGGCGTAGACGGCGCGCGAGCGGTCGTGAGCCACCACGCCGTGTGTCCACAGCGCCGGGTCCGGGTGGTCGCCGCGTACCACGGCGCCGCCGTGCAGCAGCGGGCGCAGCCGCTTGTACAGCGCGATCCACTCGGTGAGCGCCGCCCGGTCCTCCGGTGTCGAACGCGTCAGGTCCCACTCGATGCCGAAGTGCCCGAACAGCGCGGTCCCCGCCCTGAAGCCCAGGGCGTGCGTGCGCCCCGTGGTGTGCGCCGTGGGCGCCCCGACGTGCGCGCCCATCAGCTCGGGCGGGAGCAGCAGGCCGGTGAAGCGCTGGATCTGCTGGCGTTCGAGCGCGTCGATGCAGTCGCTCGTCCACACGCGGTCGGTGCGCTCCAGGATGCCGAGGTCGACGCGGCCGCCGCCCGACGAGCAGGACTCGATCTCCAGGCCGGGGTGCCGCGCGCGCAGCTCGTCGAGCAGCCGGTAGACGGCCTCGGTCTGGGCGTGCACGCCGGCGCGCCCCGTGGGACTGTGGCCCGCGTCGACCAGGTCGCGGTTGTGGTCCCACTTGAGATAGGTGAGCTCGTACTCGGTGACCAGCGCGTCAAGGCGCTCCAGGATGTAGGCGTACGCGCCGGCGTGGCCGAGGTCGAGGACCTGCTGGTTGCGCGACTCGGGCGGCAGCCGGTCGCCGGTGGCCAGGATCCACTCGGGGTGGGCGCGGGCCAGGTCGGAGTCCGGGTTGACCATCTCGGGCTCGACCCACAGGCCGAACTCGATGCCGAGCGACCGCACATGGCGGGCCAGCGGGTGCAGCCCCCCGGGCCACACGCCCTCGTCCACATACCAGTCGCCCAGGCCCGCGCGGTCGTGGCGCCGCCCCCTGAACCAGCCGTCGTCCAGCACGAACCGCTCCGCGCCCACCTCGGCCGCGAGGTCGGCCAGCTTGGTGAGCTTGCCGAGGTCGTGGTCGAAGTAGACGGCCTCCCATACGTTGAGCGTCACCGGGCGCGGCGTGCGCGGATGGCCCTCACGCCCGCGCAGATAGCCGTGGAAGCGGGCGGCCAGCTCGTCGAGGCCGCGCCCCCAACTGCCGTAGACCCACGGGGTCGTGTACGACTCGCCCGCGCCCAGCGCCAGCTCACCCGCGAGCAGCAGCTCGCCGCCGCCCAGGATCGCGGCCCCGGTGTGGGTGCGCTCGGCCAGCGAGCGCTGGTTCCCGCTCCAGGCCACGTGCACGCCCCAGACCTCGCCCGACCTGAAGCCGAAGCCGCGCTCGCCCGCGACGTGCACGGTGGCCGCGTCGGTGCCGGTGCGGCCCTTGCGGTTCTCGCGCAGATGCGTCCCGATGGTGAACGCGTGCCGCTGCGGGGTGCGTTCGCGCAGGTGCCGCCCGGTCATGTCGAGTATCTCGGTGGCGCGCTCGGGCACGGGCAGGGTGAGAAGCACCCCGGAGAGGGCGAACGGCGCGCGATCGGCCGCCGCCGTGCTGCTCACGGTGGCGCGCTGGCGCACAAGGCCGCTTGCGGTCAGCTCGATCTCCAGGCGGAGTACCAGCGCGGCCGTGCGGTCCTCGGCGGTCACCGTGAGCGCCCGCTCGGCGGCCTCGACGGAGGTGACCGCGAACGCCGTGGAGAAGTCGGCGCCCGCGCGGTGCCCCGTCAGACCAGGGGTACCGAGCCAGCCCGCCGACTGCTCGGGCAGCACCGCGACGGGGACGACGACATCCACGTTGTTGGAGGCGGTCTGCGGGACCTCCGCGCGGGCGAGCGCGGCGAGAACGCCCTGGTCGAGCCCGTCTCCCAGGTCATCCCCCCAGTGCAGGATCCGGGGCAGCCCCGCGCCGGTGCAGTCCAGCACGAGGCTGGTGCCGGCGGAACGGAGGTGGACGAGGGTCCCGTCGCGCATCTGTCATCCCCTGATCGATCCTGTTGAGACATGCGCGTTATTTCTATGGTCGGACATCGAGGCCCGTCAAGGGAGATCCCGGGCGCGAGGGGGCGGCCGAGCGGCGCGAACGGGCCCGGTGCGGGCCCGCGCGGGGGGTGCGGAGAGTGTGGAGCCGCCTGTCGGATTCGAACCGACGACCTGCTGTTTACAAGACAGCTGCTCTGGCCGACTGAGCTAAGGCGGCGACGGCTGGTCCAGGGTACACGGGCGCGAACAGCCGGTCGGTGGACGCGTAGGACGTCGCACCGATCATGCGATCACTATTTTTGCGCACCGGCTACTGACTTTCCCACCCGTTTCGAGTTAGGTTCACTCAGCGTCCATTTACATGGCCGTCACACCTTCCTACTCGGATCGTCCGGCACGTTCCTGCCGGTAGAAGGAGACAGAGAGACATGGCTACGGTCACCTATGACAAGGCCACCCGGATCTACCCCGGGTCCGAGGTCCCCGCCGTCGACCAGCTCGACATCGAGATCGCGGACGGCGAGTTCCTCGTGCTGGTCGGCCCCTCCGGCTGCGGCAAGTCCACCTCCCTGCGCATGCTCGCGGGTCTCGAGGACGTCAACGGAGGCTCCATCCACATCGGTGACCGTGACGTCACCCACCTGCCGCCGAAGGACCGGGACATCGCGATGGTGTTCCAGAACTACGCGCTGTACCCGCACATGACCGTGGCCCAGAACATGGGCTTCGCGCTCAAGATCGCCGGGGTCAACAAGACCGACATCCGCGCGAAGGTCGAGGAGGCCGCCAAGATCCTCGACCTCACCGAGTACCTGGACCGCAAGCCCAAGGCGCTCTCCGGTGGTCAGCGGCAGCGTGTCGCGATGGGCCGCGCGATCGTGCGTGAGCCGCAGGTGTTCCTCATGGACGAGCCGCTGTCGAACCTCGACGCCAAGCTCCGCGTCCAGACCCGTACGCAGATCGCGGGACTTCAGCGGCGCCTCGGCGTCACCACGGTCTATGTCACCCACGACCAGGTCGAGGCCATGACCATGGGCGACCGGGTCGCGGTCCTCAAGGACGGCCTGCTCCAGCAGGTGGACAGCCCGCGCAACATGTACGACAAGCCCGCGAACCTCTTTGTGGCGGGCTTCATCGGCTCCCCCGCCATGAACCTGGTCGAGGTCCCGATCGCCGACGGCGGCGTCAAGTTCGGCAACAGCGTGGTCCCCGTCGAGCGCGCCGCGCTCAGCGAGGCCCAGGCGAAGGGCGACACCAACGTCGTCGTCGGCTGCCGCCCCGAGCACTTCGTCGTGGTCAACGGCGAGAGCGACGGCGCCGCCTCGGGGCTGGCCAAGGCGGACGAGAAGAAGGAGGCGGGCCTCGCCGTCACCGTCAACGTCGTCGAGGAGACCGGCGCCGACGCGTACGTGTACGGCACCGCCGAGTTCGGCGGCGACATCAAGGACCTGGTCATCCGCGTCGACAGCCGCGACGTCCCTGAGAAGGGCGCCAAGCTGAACGTCGTGCCGCGCCCCGGCGAGACCCACGTCTTCGCCGCCGGTTCCGGCGAGCGACTGAGCGACTGACCAGTTGAGCGACTGAGCAGTTGAGCGACTGAGCAGTTGAGCGACTGAGCACCGGGCGGCTCCCCCGCCGCCCCTGTGTCAGGGCCATGAGGGCCGTGTTTCCGCACACGTTGCGGAAACACGGCCCTTCGCTCGTCAACGGCCCATCGAAAACCTGGGACAGCGTCACCCGCGAGGGTGGCGGAAGGTATCCCCACCACTACTCCTCGCTACCATTCTCCAAGCCCGTCACCGTCTCGCGAGGAAGACCTCAAGTGAATCAGGCACTCCGACACATCGGCAGAAGTCTCGCCATCGCCCTCCCGGCCGTCCTGGTGCTCTCCGGGACCCTCGCCGTCACCCACGTCCCCTGGGCGGGCACGCCCACCGAGACGCAGATGCTGACCGCCTCGGCCGAGCAACAGCGGCAGGCGCCCGAGGACTTGCTGCGCGACCGGCTGGTCACCACGCTGCGCGCGGAGGACCCGGGCGCCGCGCTCACCGAGCTCCAGCGGGCCGTCGACCGCGACCCGGCCCTCGCGCCGCACTGCCAGGACATCGCCAGGGCGCTCGGCGAGGCGGCGGTGGAGAAATACGGCAGCCCCCAGCGCGCCCAGCAGCACGCGCGCCCCGTGTGCGACACCGCGTACGCCTCGGGCGTCGCCGCCGCCGACTGACGGCCGACTGACGGCCGACCGACCGCCGACCAGGCGCCGACCCGGGTCCGACCGACCGCAGACCGGGGGCGCCCGACGACACGGCCGACGACTGAAGGGCCGCACCCGGCCGTTCTCCGCGATCACCGCACCGCATAGGCTGCCCGCATGACGCAAGCCCCGCTCGACGCCCCGCAGCCGACGCAGGCCGTGGTCCTGGCCGGGGGCCAGGGCTCGCGGCTGCGCCCCTACACCGACGACCGGCCCAAGCCGATGGTGGAGATCCCCGGCACCGGGGTGCCGATCATCGGCCACCAGCTCGCCTGGCTCGCCGCCGAGGGCGTCACGGACGCCGTCGTCTCCTGCGGGCACCTCGCCGAAGTCCTCCAGGAGTGGCTGGACTCCGCCGAGCTGCCGCTGCGCGTCACCACCGTCGTGGAGCACGAGCCACTGGGCCGCGGCGGCGGCCTCAAGCACGCCGCCGCCGCGCTGCCGCGCCCCGACGAGCCGTGGTTCGCCACCAACGGCGACATCTGGACCCGCTTCTCGCTGCGTGAGATGTCCGAATTCCACGAGGAGCGCGACGCGTTGGCCACCCTCGCGCTCGCCCGCCCGCGGATCCCCTGGGGCGTGGTCGAGACGGACGAGTTCGGCCATGTCCTCGACTTCATCGAGGCCCCGCCATCGCCCTATCTGATCAACGCCGGGATCTATGTCTTCGCGGCCGAGTTCACCAAGCTCCTGCCGGACCGCGGCGACCACGAGCGCACCACGTTCCCCCGCCTCGCGAGGGAACGCAGGCTCGCGGGCTTCCCGTTGCCGCAGGGCGCGTACTGGCGGGCCATCGACACCGCCAAGGACCTGACCCAGGCCGCGCGCGAGCTGACGACCCCGTAGGCTCCCCCGTCCCGTCCGTGACCTCGCGCATCGAACGCTCCTCAGGCAGCGGACGGCGGCCACCGGGGAGCCGCGGCGCGTCCGGCGGCGGCAGCCGGGCCAGCTCGCCAACTCCGGGCGGCCGCCTGCCGGTCGCCCGCGCGGCGCACCCGTGGATCACCTACCCCAGAAGCTCACCTAGCCGAGCAGCCCGCCGATAGGGCTGAGGCTGCTCCCGTCCCCCCCTTCCTCGGTGGACGGGCTCTCGTCGACGGCCTCCCCGCCGTCGCCCGCGCCGGGCGACGAGGGCGCCGCGGGCTCCTCGGGAACATGCGGGTCGGGCGCGGCGGGCTGCTGCGGCGCGGGAACGGTCTGTTCGGCGCTCGGGGAGCTCTCCCCCGGCGCGTCCGTGCCCGGCGTGCCAGGGGCGCCGCCCTCCTGGCCGCGCGGGCTCTCCTCGTCGCCCGCGCCCCGCTCGTCGGGCGACGCCGACTCCTCGGGCGAGGCGCCGCGCTCCTCGCGCCGCTCGGGCTCGTCGCGGTCCCGCTCGGGCGCCTCGTCCTCGGGCAGCGGCTCGCCCGGAAGGTGGTTGCGCGGCGGCTCGCCGGGGCCTGGCAGCGTCGGGAAGCGGTCGGAGCGCACCGCGCTGCCGAGCAGCGAGCCGATCAGCAGCGCGAGCCCGACCAGCAGCGTGGCCAGGGCCGCGCCCCTGCGCAGCACCCGGTGGCGCAGATCGGCGAGCGGAACGCGCGGCCCCAGCCTGCGCCACGCCTCGCTCGCCAGGCGCGCGTCGAGCGAGTAGACGGGCGCGCCCGCGATCAGCAGCGGCGACCAGGCGGCGGCGAGGAACAGGTCGGGGGCGTCGTACGCGGGCCCGTTCCGCCAGCTGACGGTCACGAGCAGCGCGAGCGACAGCAGGACGCCGATCCCCGCGGCCAGCCGCTGCCAGAGCCCGAAGAGAGTGAGCACGCCGATGATGATCTGGGTGAACGCCACGGTCAGCCCGGCGCCCACCGGGTGGGAGAGCGCCCACTGGTACAGCGGGTCGGCCGCGCCCCACGGGTGGAGTGACGCGAGCCACGCGTTGAGCGACCCCCGCTCGCCGCCGTCGAAGTAGACGGGGTTGGTGAGCTTGCCCATCCCGGCGTAGATCGCCATGAAGCCCAGCACAAGGCGCAGCGGCAACAGCACGACGCCCAGGCTGAGATGGCGCCCCGGATAGTACGCCTGCCGCGCGTCGGCGCGGTGCTGGCGCGGCTCGGGGCGCGTGGCCGCCCCGAGCGCGGCGCCGCCCTCGGGTCCCGCCCCGGCGCCCTCGGCGTACGCGTCGTGGACATCGCCGTGGACATCCCCATGGGCATCGCCGTGCACACCGTCGCGGGCGCCGCCGCCGCGCGCCGCGGGCAGCAGCCGCGTCGACTCGGAGGGCTGCGGCGCACGGGGCCCGACCACGGGCGGGCGCGCGCCCGCGGAAACGCGCGGGAGCACCCGGGTCGCGCTCTCGGCGCGCGCGTCCCCCGCCTCACGCACGGCGCGCAACAGCGTGCTCGCGCCCGCGTCACCCGGCGCGCTGCGTCCCGACCACACCAGCGGGCGGCGGCGCCCCGCCGCGGGGATCCGGGGCAGCTCCCCCGTGTCGGGGACCGCGATGCTCACGGGCGGCGGGGTGGCGAGCCGCACCCGGAAACTGGCGTGGTTGACGACGACCTGGGCCGGGTCGGACGGCACCTTGACCGTGCTCAGCACCGGCTCGTCCAGCGTGAGGCCGCCGCGGGGTGTTCTGGTGTCCACACTCATCTAACCGAGTGACACACGCAGAAGACACTGCCTTGACTCAGACGGGACCGAACTCTGTCGGCGCCCCTCAAGACCCGTCAGACCCGTCAGACCCTTCGGGCCGGACCCTTCGAACGCGCCGCGCGGATCAGCGGCGGCGGGCCGCCTCGTACAGCACGATCCCGGCCGCCACACCGGCGTTGAGGCTCTCGGCACCGCCCGGCATCGGGATGCGCGCGCGGATGTCGCACGTCTCCCCGACGAGCCGGGACAGGCCCCTGCCCTCGCTGCCGACCACGATGACCACGGGCCCGCCGAGCGCGTCGACGTCGCCGAGCTCCCTCTCGCCGTCCGCCGCGAGGCCGACCACGGTCAGCCCCGCCCTCTGGTAGTCCTTCAGCGTGCGCGTGAGGTTGGTGGCGCGGGCGACCGGCGTGCGCGCCGCGGTGCCCGCCGAGGTCTTCCACGCACCCGCCGTCATCCCGGCCGCGCGCCGCTCGGGCACGACGACGCCATGGCCGCCGAACGCGCTGGCCGAGCGGACGACCGCGCCGAGGTTCCGCGGGTCGGTGACCCCGTCGAGCGCCACGATCAGCGGGTCGGCGCCCGCGTCGGCCGCCGCGTCCGTCAGGTCGTCGGGGTGGGCGTACTCGTAGGGCGGGACCTGGAGGACAAGGCCCTGGTGGTTCAGCCCGCCGGTGATGCGGTCGAGCTCGGGGCGCGGCGCCTCGAGCAGGTGCACATCGCCCCGCTCCATGGCGAGCTTGACGGCGTCGGTGACGCGGTCGTCGCTCTCCAGGAACTGCTGCACATACAGCGTGGTCGCGGGAACGCCGCCGCGCAGCGCCTCGAACACCGGATTCCGGCCGACGACCAGCTCGGACGGCGACGTGCCGCCGCGCCGGGCCGCGGCCTTGCGGCCCGCGTCCTTGCGGGCGCGCAGCTCGGCCGCGCGCTTCTTGGGGTGGCCGGTGCGGGCCTCGGCCGGGGGCGTGGGCCCCTTGCCCTTGAGGCCGCGGCGGCGCTGGCCGCCGCTGCCGATCTGCGGCCCCTTCTTCTGGGACGTACGGCGGTTGCGGCGCTGGCTGTTGCCTGGCATGGGTGGTCCGGTCCTTCTCAGCTGAGGTCCCAGCGGGGACCGTCGGGGGTGTCCTCGATCACCAGGCCAGCCGAGGTCAGCTCGTCCCTGATGGCGTCCGCGGTGGCGTAGTCCTTGCGCTCGCGGGCGGCCTGCCGCTGGCTCAGCACGAGGCCGACCAGCGTGTCGACCGCCGCGGCGAGCTGGTCGCCGCGCCCGCCCGCGCCCGCCCACGGCGCGGCGAGCGGGTCGAGGCCGAGCACGCCGAGCATGGCCCTGACCTGACCGGCGAGCGAGGCGACCGACTCCTTGTCGCCCTCGGCGAGCGCGGCGTTGCCCTGCCTGACGGTGGTGTGCACGGCGGCGAGCGCCTGGGGAACGCCCAGGTCGTCGTCCATCGCGGCGGCGAAGTCGGCGGGCACGGCGGCGGCGGGGGCGATGTCGCCGACCTGCTCGACCGCGCGGTCGACGAAGCCCTCGATCCGCGTGAACCCGGCGTCGGCCTCGGCGAGCGCGGCCTCGCTGTACTCGATCATCGAGCGGTAGTGGGGGGTGCCGAGGTAGTACCGCAGGACGATGGGCCGCCAGCGCTTGACCATCTCGCCGACGAGCACGGAGTTCCCGAGCGACTTGCTCATCTTCTCGCCGCTCATGGTGACCCAGGCGTTGTGCGTCCAGTACCGGGCGAACGTGTCCCCCGCGGCCTTCGACTGCGCGATCTCGTTCTCGTGGTGCGGGAAGATCAGGTCGATCCCGCCGCCGTGGATGTCGAACGCCTCGCCCAGGTAGGTGTGGGCCATGGCCGAGCACTCCAGGTGCCAGCCGGGGCGGCCAGGGCCCCAGGGGGTCTCCCATGTGGGCTCGCCCGGCTTGGCGGCCTTCCACAGCGCGAAGTCGCGCGGGTCGCGCTTGTCCGCCTCGCCCTCGCCGCCCGGCTGGAGGAGGTGGTCGAGCTCCTGGTTCGACAGCTGGAGATAGCCGGGGAAGGAGCGCACATCGAAGTAGACGCTGCCGCCCGCGGGATAGGCGTGACCGCGGTCGATCAGGGTGCGCATCAACGCGATCATCTCCGGGACATGACCGGTCGCGCGTGGCTGGTAGGTGGGCGGGAGGCAGCCGAGCGCGGCATAGGCGTCATCGAACGCGCGCTCGTTCTCGTAGCTCAGTGACCACCACGGGCGCCCCTGGTCCGCGCTCTTCGCCAGGATCTTGTCCTCGATGTCCGTGACGTTGCGGATGAAGACGACCTGATATCCGCGGTAGGCGAACCAGCGGCGCATGATGTCGAAGTTGACCCCGGACCTGACGTGCCCGATGTGGGGGGCGGCCTGGACGGTGGCGCCACAGAGGTAGATCGAGACACAGCCCGGCGTGAGCGGGACAAAGTCACGGATCTGCCGGGCACTGGTGTCGTACAGGCGAATGGTCACGCGTCAAGAGTAGTGGGAGGAGGGTGACCCCCGCGCCGTCGCGTGGCACGGGGATCGTGAAGCGTCATGTACACGCCATATTTGGCCGCCGCGCGGCTCAGACGATGCCCTGGCCGACGATGCGCTCCGCCGTGACCCGCACGACGACGCGGGGGGTTTCCTGCGCGGCCGAGGCGTTGAACTCCGCGTACTTCTTACCGACGTACTTCAGGGCCAGGTCGTCGATCAGCTCCTGGCCGCCCTCGGTCGTCAGCTCGGCCTTTCCGTAGACGGTGGCGTAGCTGTAGGGGGCATCGGCGGGGAGCACCTGCACGGTGACGCGCGGGTCACGGCGCAGGTTACGCTCCTTGCTGCGCCCGACGGTGGTCGAGATCAGCAGGTCGTCCCCGTCCCGCTTGACCCAGACGGGGGTGAGCTGGGGACTGCCGTCCCGCTGGATGGTCGCAACGGTGACGAACACCTTGCTGTCGAGCACCGCCTTGAGGCCCTCGGGGAGCGTGACTGCCACGGTGACACCTTTCTTGAGGTTCCTTCCGAGTCGTTGAATCTGGCACAACTCCCTCGGCGGCGCCAGACCGCCTCTTCAGGAACCTAGTGCCGCGGGTCCCGGCAGCACCAGCGCGGTGGCGATGGCGGCCAGGCCCTCGCCTCGCCCGGTCAGCCCGAGGCCGTCGGTCGTGGTGCCGGAGACGGAGACGGGCGCGCCCCCGAGCGCGTCGGAGAGCGCGCGCTGCGCCTCCGCGCGCCGCTTGCCGACGCGGGGGCGGACGCCGATGACCTGGATGGCGACGTTGCCGATCTCGAACCCCGCGGCCCTCACGATCCTGGCCGCCTCGCCCAGCAGGGCGACGCCCGAGGCGCCCGACCACTCGGGGCGGTCGGTGCCGAAGTGCTCGCCCAGGTCGCCGGTGCCCGAGGCGGAGAACAGCGCGTCGCACGCGGCGTGCGCCGCCACGTCGCCGTCGGAGTGCCCCGCGAGCCCGAACTCCGCGTCGGGCCAGTGCAGTCCGGCGCACCACAGCGCGCGCCCCGGCGCGAAGGCGTGCACATCGGTGCCGATCCCCACGCGCGCTCCAAACGCTCCGAACGCTCCGGAATCTGTCTCACGCGCACCCGTCTCAGAAGCCATCGTTGAGCCTCCTGCGGGCGAGCACGGCCTCGGCGAGCACCAGGTCGAGCGGGCGGGTCACCTTGAACGCCTCCTCATGGCCGGGGACCAGGACGACCGGCACCCCGAGCCGTTCGACGAGCCCGCCGTCGTCGGTCGCGGCGGCCTCCGCGTCGTCGGCCAGCCGCTCATGCGCCTTGACCAGGGTGGCGCGGTCGAACCCCTGGGGCGTCTGCACCGCGCGCAGGAGCGAACGGTCGGGGGTCGCCACGACCGGCTCGGACGCGCCGTCGGCCGCCGGGGCGGCGATCCGCTTGACGGTGTCGGTCACGGGCAGCGCGGGGACGACGGCCGGGGCGCCCGCGTGGACGGCGGCGGCGACCGCGTCCACGGTGTCCACGGGAACGAGGGGGCGGGCCGCGTCGTGCACCAGCACCACCTCGATGTCGTCGGGGAGCGCGTCGAGCCCGAGCCTGACGGACTCCTGGCGGGTCGCCCCTCCGGCCACGACCATCTGGTCCACGCCGGGCGGCGGGGGGTGCTCGTCGAGCAGGGAGCGGACGGCCCCGGTCTCGGCGGCCGGGGCCACGACGACGACCAGGACGACGGCACGCGCCCTGGCCATGGCGTGGGCGGCGTGCACCAGCATCGGGGTGCCGCCGAGCGGGCGCAGCGCCTTGGGGAGGCCGGGGCCGAGGCGGACGCCACTGCCCGCCGCGGGAATGACGGCCGCGGTGCGGGGCAGCGGGGCGCGGGCTTCAGGTGTGGTGTCTGTCATTGGGTGACGGGTGCAGGTTTGTTTGCAGGGTGGTGTTGGGTATGGCCTGAGCGTGCCGGGCACCACACGACCGGACCCTTCCGTGACAGCCGGTCGGAGGAGCTGCACGGGCCCGGCACATCGTTCGAACGATCCGTACATGCGGCAGCGCCCGTATGGCACAGGGGATGCCTCCGGGCGCTGCGGCACGTTCGTCGTCGCACGCGAAGCGGGGTCAGAAGCGGGGTCAGGTGGCTGCCGTGAGTCGCGTGGCCCGCGTGGGTCGATGGGGAAAGGCGGGTGGGCCCACGACCGTCAGGAGGCGAGCACCTCGTCGAGCAGGGACTCGGCCTTGTCCTCGTTCGTCGCCTCGGCGAGAGCCAGCTCGCTGACCAGGATCTGCCGGGCCTTGGCGAGCATGCGCTTCTCACCGGCGGACAGGCCGCGCTCGCGCTCGCGGCGCCACAGGTCGCGCACGACCTCGGCGACCTTGATGACGTCGCCCGACGCCAGCTTCTCCAGGTTCGCCTTGTACCGCCTCGACCAGTTGGTGGGCTCCTCGGCATACGGCGCGCGCAGCACCTCGAAGACCCGGTCGAGCCCGTCCTGGCCTACCACGTCGCGGACACCGACCAGCTCGGCATTTTCCGCCGGGACACGCACTTCCAGGTCCCCCTGGGCGACCTTCAGCACCAAGTAGGTCTTGTCCACGCCTTTAATCTGGCGAGTTTCGATGGCCTCGATCAGCGCGGCCCCGTGATGGGGATAGACCACGGTGTCGCCAACCTTGAACGTCATGTGACAGGTACCCCTTCCGTGGCTCTCCATGCTAACACGGGAAGAGTCCCCTTTGAATGACGTTTTCCCAGGTCAGGACACATCTCGGGGGTTGACAAGCGCCCCGGTGCCGTGCTTCGGCGGGCCGGACGCGGCGGGTATCCGCAGGTGAGGGGGGCGATTGCGGCGTGGGGCAGTTCGCCGATCTACGTCCGAAAGAAGACAAGAAAGTTCGGTTGACCTTGGAAAGGCGTCCGTTTTGTCCCAGTTGGCGGAAAGTGGTCGGCGCGTCTCCGCCCGCCCGTCGAATTGAGCGCGGGCGCGCGGGGGGAACAGCCCCGGAAAGAGGGCCCGTCGGCGAATTCACCGGGGTTCACCCGCGTTCACTTCAGGGGCCGCCCGGGGCGGCCGAAAAGCGCTTGGGTACCCTGTGCCCGATAGATCACCAGCACCGTCCGAGGAGATGCCGCCGCCGTGAGCAGCAGCCTTCGACGCGGCGTCGCCGCCGCCTTCTTCGCGTTCTCCACCGCGGCCGCGCTGTCGGCCTGCGGGGCGGGCAACGACGCCGAGACCGGCAAGACCAGGCCGGACAACGCCACCGCCCAGGTGGACGACATCAAGGTGCAGAGCATCAACGTCGTGCTGCCCGAGGGGCGTGAGAGCCCGGGGGGCGTCACCGGGCGGGTGTTCAACGACGGCAGGACCGACCAGGTCCTCGAGGCCATCACGCTCCCCGACTCCGACCAGCGGGTCGAGCTGATCCCCGCCGAGGGCGAGAGCGAGGTCGTCGTCCCGGCCCGCGGCTCCGTCGCGCTGGGCGGCGAGGGCAATGTCACGGCGCTCATCCCCGACCCGGCGGCGGGCGGCATCGCGCTCGGCGACGCCGAGCAGCTGGTCTTCGTGCTGAGCGAGACGGGCGAGATCCCGCTCTCGGCGCGCGTCGTGCCGGACAACGGCACGTTCGAGCACTTCGCCGACTGGGCCCCGACGGCCACGCCCGAGCCCGAGCCGAGCGAGACGCCGGAGACGCCGGAGGGCACCGAGGACGGCGCCACCGAGGGGACCGGCGAGACCGGCGAGACCGAGGGGACCGGCGAGACCGAGGGGATCGGCGACGGAGCCCCCGGTGACGTGGAGGGCGCGACCGGCGACCCGGAGAACCCCGAGGCCCCCCAGACCCCGGGTGACGCGACGGGCGGCGGCGAGACCGGCGACGAGGGCACCGCGGACGGCGGGGTCGACGAAGGGACCGTCGGCGACGAGGCGGACGACGGCACGCTCGGCTGAGCCCCTGGCGCGGAACGCCGGTGCCGCGGCGTCACGACGTCGGGGCACCGGCGTTCCTCCGCGTCACGGCTCGAACTTGTAGCCGAGGCCGCGGACGGTGACCAGGTAGCGCGGCGCGCCGGGGTCGGGCTCGATCTTGGCGCGCAGCCGCTTCACATGGACGTCGAGCGTCTTGGTGTCGCCGACGTAGTCAGCGCCCCAGACCCGGTCGATGAGCTGCATGCGGGTCAGCACGCGGCCCGCGTTGCGCAGGAGCATCGCCAGCAGGTCGAACTCCTTGAGCGGCAGGTCGACCTTGCGGCCCGAGACGGTGACCACGTGCCGGTCGACGTCCATCCGGACCGGGCCCGCCTCGAGGGCGGCCGGGCTCTCCTCCTCCGACTCCCCGCGGCGGCGGAGCACCGCGCGGATGCGGGCGACCAGCTCCCGCGAGGAGAACGGCTTGGTCACATAGTCGTCGGCCCCTATTTCCAGGCCGACGACCTTGTCGATCTCACTGTCCTTGGCGGTCACCATGATGACCGGGACGTTGGAGCGGCCCCTCAGCTGGCGGCAGACCTCGGTGCCGGGCAGCCCGGGCAGCATGAGATCGAGCAGGACCAGATCGGCGCCATTGCGCTCGAACTCGTCCAGCCCCTCGGGCCCCGTGGCCGCGGTGGCGACCTCGAAGCCCTCCTTGCGGAGCATGTACGAAAGGACGTCGCTGAACGACTCCTCGTCCTCGACGACGAGCACTCGGGTCACGGGAGGACCTCCCGGGCAGTTTCGTTGGTGCGGATGGAGTGTGGCTCCGGTCCGGCGACGGCTTCCGGGCTGTCGGGGAACTCGGCCGGTTCATGCAGGGTGCCACCGAGGCCGTCCCGCTTCTTGCGGGCGGCGAGGTGGCGGTCCCGCGCGCTGCCGGGTTCCGGCAGCCGCAGGGTGAAGGTGGAGCCCTGGCCTTCGGCGCTCCACACCTGGACCTCCCCGCCGTGCGAGGCGGCCACGTGTTTGACGATGGCAAGGCCGAGGCCCGTACCTCCGGTCGCCCGGGAGCGGGCGGGGTCGACGCGGTAGAAGCGCTCGAAGACGCGTTCCCTGTCGGTCTCGGGGATGCCGATGCCCTGGTCGGTCACGGCGATCTCGATCAGCTCGCCGCCCTGGACGCGCAGCCGGGATCCGGCGATGGCGACGCGCGTGTGGGGCGGGCTGTAGTTGACGGCGTTCTCCACCAGGTTGCCCAGGGCGGCGGCGAGCTGCGCGCGGTTCCCCCAGACGCTCAGGTCGTCGACGCCGCCCGACGCGATGGTGATGTGCTTGCTGTCGGCCTGCTGGCGGCAGCGTTCGAGCGCCTCGGTGACGAGGTCGGCGGCCGGGACCAGCTCGGCGTTGGACAGCATGTCGTTGTCCTGGACCCTGGAGAGGTCGATCAGCTCCTGGATCAGATTGGTCAGCCGGGTCGCCTCGTACTGCATGCGGCCAGCGAAGCGGGTGACCGCCTCGGGGTCGTCCGCGGCGTCGACCACCGCCTCGGAGAGCAGGGAGAGCGCGCCGGCCGGGGTCTTCAGCTCGTGGCTGACGTTGGCGACGAAGTCGCGGCGGACCGCCTCGATGCGGCGGGCCTCGGTCAGGTCCTCGACGAGCAGGAGCACGAGGCGCGAGCCCAGGGGCGCGGCGCGGGCCGAGACGGCCAGCACGTCGGCCCTTCCCAGGCCGCGGCCGCGGCGCGGCAGGTCAAGCTCCATCTCCCGGATCTCCCCGTCCCGCCGGGTGTCACGCGCCATCGTGAGCATGGGCTCGACGGCAAGCCGCCCGCCGCGCACCAGTCCGAGAGCGTACGCGGCCGAGCTGGCCTTGACCACACCGTCCCCGTCGTCGAGGACGACGGCCGACGAGCGGAGGACGGACAGAACGGTGTCGACGCCCGGGGGCAGGACCGCCTCGGCGGTGGGGGGTGCGCCAGGGGAACGCGTGCGCTCGCGTTCGCTGAGACGGAATGCCAGCATGGCGACCACGCCGGTGCAGAGACCGGCTATCGCCGCCACGGCTGCGACCGCCGCGTTCACGTCCATATCCTCAGGTTAGGCGTGGGGGGCAAGGGGGCCACAGATGTGACTGAAGATGCTCGTCAGCCTGCCCGCGAGAGTTCACCTTGCCGACAGCGACGATTCACTTGACGGGGCGGAATCGGCCGCCTTCCGGGCAGAGCTTGGGACGATACAGAAGAGGAATGGCCGCGGAGCAGTCGAGGAAGGACAAGATCAGTCATGCGTGACGCGTATCACGAGGAGCTCGACGCGATCAGCGACAGCCTGGTGGAGATGGCGCGCTTCGTGGGGTCGGCCATCGGCCGGGCCACGACGGCGATGCTCGACGCCGATCTGAAGCTGGCGGAGAGCGTGATCGCCGCCGACGAGCGGGTCGACGACATGCAGCGGAGTCTGGAGGCGTCGGCCGTCGCCCTGCTGGCCCGCCAGCAGCCGGTGGCGACGGATCTGCGGATCGTCGTGATGTCGCTGCGGATGAGCGCCGACCTGGAGCGCTGTGGCGACCTCGCCCAGCACGTGGCCAAGGTGGCCAGACTGCGCTTCCCCGACTCCGCGGTGCCGAGGGACCTCACCGCGACGATCCTGGAGATGGGGCAGCTGGCGCAGCGGCTGATGGCCAAGGCGACCGAGGTGCTGATCACCAAGGACGTCGACCTGGCGATGCAGCTCGAACAGGACGACGACGAGATGGACTCGCTGCACCGCACCCTCTTCAGCCACCTGCTGGACGAGCGGTGGAACCACGGCATAGAGACCGCGGTCGACGTGACGCTGCTCGGCCGCTACTACGAGCGGTTCGCCGACCACGCGGTGTCGATCGCTCGGCGCGTGGTCTACCTCGTCACGGGGGAGCACGCGGACGAGTTCACGCCGGAGCCGGAAGCCACCGTCTGAGCCGTTTCACCACCGCGCGCCGGTTGTGCGCCGTTGACGGTCGGGGGAGGGGCGGGCGTCCAATGTGGGGGGACATCCGCCGAACGAGGAGAGGGATCCATGGCCGCCTCACCCGCCTCACCCGCCCCGATATCCCAGCCCGACCCCAAGACCCCACGCCGCCCGCTGCCGCTGCTCGCGAGCTGCGGCTGTGGCTCCGGCTGCTCCTGCGGCTGCCAGTCCGGCTCGTCCTGCCAGTGCGGCGGGAACTGCGGCTGAGATCCCCGCACCGCCCCCGCGGGGCGGCGCCGCCCTGTGCGCCGCCCTGTGCTGTGCGCCGCCCGGCGCGTTCACGGTCAGGGCTGGCCCCAGGGCAGCTCGGCGGTCAGCGCGAACGACGTGCCGCTGACGCGGTGGGTCAGGGTGCCGCCGTCGAGCGCGGCGCGTTCCTCCAGGCCCGCGAGCCCCGCGCCCGCGCCCGGGATGGCCGACGCGCCTGAGGGCGCGCCCGCGGGCAGCTCGTTCGCGACGGTCACGGTGAGCCCCTGGCCCGGGGCGCCGGTGACCGTCACGGCCACCTCGCGCCCCGGCGCGTGCTTGCGGGCGTTGGTCAGGCCCTCCTGGACCACGCGGTAGGCCGTGCGCCGCACCTGGCCTCGCGGCCCCGCGGCCGGGTCATCGACCGCGTCGGCGTCGTACGCGGCGACCAGGGTCACGCGCTGGCCCGCGCTCCGCGCGTCCGCGACCAGGTCCGCGATGTCGGCCAGCTCGGGCTGCGGCGACTCACCCACCGCGTCGGTGCCGCGCAGCACGGTCAGCACCTCGCGCAGCTCCTCGAGCGCCTGGTGGGCGGTGTCCCTGATGAGCTGGGCGCTTTCGCTGATCTCCGCCGAGGAGAGCGCGGTCGCGGGGGCGTCCTTGCCGGTGCGGTACGCCAGCGCGCCGGCGTGCACGGACAGCAGCGACATGCGGTGCGCGAGAACGTCGTGCATCTCCCTGGCGATGGCCTCGCGTTCGGCCCTGCGGGCGTCGGCGAGGCGGCGGGCGTGCGCGGCCCGCTCCCGCCTGGCCTCCGCCCTGGCCTCGTCGGAGAGCCGCAGCACGGTCTGGCGCCGCAGCCGCATCCAGGCGCCCCACGAGAAGAACGTCAGGTAGTACGCCGGATAGAACGCGAACGTCGCCCAGCCGCCCTCGTTCGGGACGGCGTAGACGAGCGTGTAGGGCAGCGCCGTCAGCGCGTGCGCGGCGAGGACCGCGACGCCGGTGCGCCAGGGGGCGCGCAGCCCGAGGTTGAGGATGGCGACGGTGAGCGGGCCGAACGACGTGCTGGTCCACGCGCCCGGCACGATCAGCGCGACGGCGAGCAGGACGGGGTGGCGGCGGCGCCACCAGATGGCGAGGCAGCCGAGCGCCCCGATGGGCGGGTCGAACGCCCGCATCCAGCCGGGGACATAGCCGGGGAGGTTCGCGGCGAACAGCAGCCACGCCCCCACCGCCCACGCGAAGAGCAGCGAGTCGACGAGCCAGTCGCGGCCCGAGCGGCGGACGCGGCTCGCGCCCGTGGCGGGGGCCTGGTCAGGGCCCGCGCGCAGCCGGTCCCGCAGCTCGGCTGGCAGCAGCCAGCGGTGCTCCCAGCTCTCCCCGGCAGTCTCCCCGGCTGGCTTCCCCGCCCGCGTCTCCCCGGCCCCCGTCTTCCCCGCCCCCGTCTCCGTCATGCGGTCGGCGTGCCCCCGCTACTTCTTGCCCTGGTTCTTCACGGCCTCGATCGCGGCCTTCGCGGCCTCGGGGTCGAGGTAGGTGCCGCCGCGGACGACCGGGTGGAAGTCGGCGTCGAGCTCGTAGAGCAGCGGGATGCCGGTGGGGATGTTGAGGCCCACGATGTCCTCGTCGGAGACGCCGTCGAGGTGCTTGACCAGGGCGCGCAGGCTGTTGCCGTGCGCGGTGACGAGCACGGTGCGGCCGGCGTTCAGGTCGGGGACGATGCCGTCGTACCAGTAGGGCAGCATGCGCACGACGACGTCCTTGAGGCACTCGGTGCGCGGGCGCAGCTCGCTGGGGATCGCGGCGTAGCGCGGGTCGTCGCTCTGCGACCACTCGGCGCCGTCGGCCAGCTCGGGCGGCGGGGTGTCGTAGGAGCGGCGCCACTTCATGAACTGCTCCTCGCCGAACTCCGCGAGGGTGGCGGCCTTGTCCTTGCCCTGGAGCGCGCCGTAGTGGCGTTCGTTCAGGCGCCAGCTGCGGCGCACCGGGATCCAGGCGCGGTCGGCGGCGTCGAGCGCGAGGTTGGCGGTGCGGATGGCGCGCTTGAGCGTCGAGGTGTGCAGCACGTCGGGGAGCAGGCCGGCGTCCTTCAGCAGCTCGCCGCCGCGGACGGCCTCCTTCTCGCCCTTCTCGGTCAGGTTGACGTCCACCCAGCCGGTGAAGAGGTTCTTCGCGTTCCAGTCGCTCTCGCCGTGGCGGAGCAGGATCAGCTTGTTCGGTGCGTCGGCCATGCCCCGAGACTAGACGAGCCCGCGTGGGCGGCCGGATGCGGCCTGGAGTTGGCAGAGGGTACAAAGTGGAAGAATGAGGGCGTCCTTCCGCAGCAGGCTCAAGCGTCCGCGGTCCATGGTGACCGCGCGCAGCGTCGTGGGGCAGATGTTCATCCTGCTGATCGGCCTCGTTCTGCTGCTGGTCGCCGCCTCCGTGCTGGTCCTCTACCTCCACGTCCGGCACGGCGCCAAGGACGGCGCGGCCACGCGTTCCCTCGTCACCGCCCAGTCCTTCGCAGGCGCCCCCGGCACCGCCGAGGCCCTGCGCTCCCCCGACCCGACCGCCGTTCTCCAGCCGCGCGCCGAGGGGGTCCGCGAGCGCACGCACACCGACTTCGTCGTCGTCCTGAACCGCGAGGGCATCCGCTTCACCCACCCCGACCCCGATCGCATCGGCGAGCGGTTCATCGGCACCTTCGAGCCCGCCAGGGAAGGCAAGGTGGTGCGGGAGACGACCGAGGGCACGCTCGGCCCATCGGTGCGCTCGGTCGTGCCGGTGCGCGACGAGGACGGCGAGGTCATCGGCATGGTGGCGGCCGGGGTGACCCTTGAGCGGATCAACCTCGTCGCCATCAACGAGCTGCCGCTGCTCCTCGGCGCGGGCGCGGGCGCCGTCGCCCTCGCCACGGGCACGGCGGCGCTGGTCAGCCGCAGGCTGCTGCGGCAGACCAGGGGCATGGGCCCGGCCGAGATCACCCGTATGTACGAGCGGCACGACGCGGTGTTGCACGCGGTCCGCGAGGGCATGGTGATCGTGGACGCCAAGGGGCGGCTGCTGCTCCTGAACGAGGAGGCCGCGCGCCTGCTCGGGCTCCCCGATGACGCCACGGGCCGGGACATCGGCGACCTCGGCCTCGACAAGGCGACCGTCGCGCTGCTGTCGTCGGGCGACGAGGTCACCGACGAGGTGCACATGGCGGGCGGGCGGCTGCTCACCGTCAACCACCGGCTGACCGCGCCGGCGGGCCGCCCCGGCGGCACGGTCACCACGCTGCGCGACACCACCGAGCTGCGGGCGGCGTCGGGGCGCGCGGAGGCGGCGCAGAAGCGGCTCGAGCTGCTGTACGCGGCGGGCATCGCCATCGGCACCACGCTCGACGTCATCCGCACCGCCGAGGAGCTGACGGAGGTGGCCGTTCCTGAGTTCGCCGACTATGTCACCGTCGACCTGGTCGAGCCGGTGTTCCGCGGCGGGGACAGCAACGGCGCGGAGAACCGCATGCGCAGGGCCGCCACCGGAGGCGGCACCCCGGGCCGCCCGGTGCGGGGCCCGCGCACCACGCTGCGCCTCAACGCCGACATCCCGCAGGTGCGCGCCCTGGCCGCGGGGCGGGCCGTGGTCGAGAACGACCTGCACGGCACCGACTGGTGGCAGGCAGGGGACGAGGAGTACGCCGCGGGCCTGATGCGGCACGGCTTCCACGCGGTCATCTGCGCCCCCCTGCACGCCAGGGGCGTGGTGCTCGGGGTGGCGGGGTTCTGGCGCGCGGGGCGGCAGGAGCGGTTCGACGGCGAGGACCTGTCGCTCGCCGAGGAGCTGGCGGCGCGCACGGCGGTCTGCGTCGACAACGCGCGCCGCTACGCCCGCGAGCACGAGCTGGCCGCGACGCTCCAGCGCAGCCTGCTGCCCAGGCGGCTGCCCGAGCAGAACGCCGTGGAGGCGGCGTACCGCTACCAGCCAGCCGAGGCGGTCGGCGGCGACTTCTTCGACGTCATCCCGCTCTCGGGCGCCAGGGTCGCGCTCGTGGTCGGCGACGTCGTCGGGCACGGGCTGCACGCCGCGGCGGCCATGGGGCGGCTGCGGACGGCCGTGCACAACTTCGCCGCGCTCGACCTGCCGCCCGACGAGCTGCTGGGCCGCCTCGACGAGCTGGCCGACCGCGACGGCAGGGAGACCGCCTCAGGGGACGCCAGCGGCCGGGGGACCGGCGACCGGGACGGCGGCGACGGCGGGAACAGCGGGGACGGCCTGGACACCGACGGGAGCGGCGCGGTCACCGGCGCGACGTGCCTGTACGCGATCTACGACCCGGTGGAGCGGCTATGCACGCTGGCCACCGCGGGGCACCTGCCGCCCGCGCTCGTGCACCCGGACGGCACGGTCGAGTTCCCGCGGCTGATCGCGCACCCGCCGCTCGGCGTCGCGGGCATGCCGTTCGAGCCGACCGAGCTGCGGCTGGCCGAGGGCACCAGGGTCGTGCTCTACACCGACGGGCTGATCGAGGCCCGCGACCGGGACATCGACGTGGGGCTCGGGCTGCTGCGCGACGCGCTGACCGGCGCGCCCGACGACCCCGACGCGGCGTGCGACCGCGTGCTTGACGCGCTGTTGCCCGAGCGGCCGACCGACGACGTGGCGGTGCTGATCGCCCGCACCCAGGCGCTCGCGCTGGGGCAGGTCGCGTCGTGGGACGTGCCGTTCACGCCGTCGGCGGTGGCCGAGGGGCGGGCGGCGGCGGGGCGGCAGCTCGCGGCGTGGGGACTGGCGGAGATCGCGTTCATCACCGAGCTGATCCTGTCCGAGATGATCACCAACGCCCTGGTGCACGGCTCGGCCCCGATCCGGGTCAGGCTGCTGCGGGACCGCACGCTCATCTGCGAGGTCTCCGACGGCAGCAGCACCTCGCCGCACCTGAGGAACGCCACCGCGACCGACGAGGGCGGGCGTGGTCTCTTCCTGGTCGCGCAGTACGCCGACCGCTGGGGCACCCGCTACACCGCGGAGGGCAAGGTCATCTGGGCGGAGCAGCGCCTGCCCCACCGTCCGCGCCGGTGACGCGGGAGAACGCGTCGAGGTTCCGCGTGGAGACGCCGCGGGCGGTGCGCCACGCGTACTCCTTGCGGATCGCCTCGGCGAAGCCCAGCTCGAGCAGGGTGTTGAACGAGCTGTCCGCCGTCTCAAGCACCGCGCCGAGCAGCCGGTCGATCTCGTCGGCGGTCACCGCGGCCAGCGGCAGGCGGCCCACGAGGTAGATGTCGCCGAGGTCGTCGACGGCGAACGCGACGCCGTGCAGCCTGGGGTTGCGGCCGAGCAGCCAGCGGTATACGGCCTCGTGGTTCTCGTCGGGGCGGCGGACGACGAACGCGTTCACCGAGAGGGAGTGGCGGCCCACCACGAGCGAGCACGTCGTGGAGAGCTTGCGCGTGCCCGGCAGGGTCGCGACATAACGCCCGTCCCCCGGCGACTCCCACGCCACGCCCATGTCGGTCAGCGCGCCCTCGATCACCCGCCGCGGATCAGCCATGGCCCCGAGACTAAGCCCTGGCGCGCTGGCGGGCCGGGGCGCGGGCCGCCAGTGCCTCGCGGTAGACGGCGAGGGTGTCGGCCGCGGTGGCCGACCAGCCGAAGCGCCGCGCGTGCCGCGCCGCCGCGGCGCCAAACGCCTCGGACAGCTCGGGCCGTTCGGCGAAGCGCCGCAGCGCGTCCGCGTAGCGCACCGGGTCGTGCCCCTCGATCAGGAAGCCGGTGCCCCCGTCCCGCACCACCACGGGCAGCCCGCCCACCGCGGCGGCGACCACGGGCGTCCCGCACGCCTGCGCCTCCGCGGCCACCAGGCCGAACGACTCGCTGTAGGACGGCATCACCAGGACGTTCGCCGCCCGGTACCAGTCGGCGAGCGCCTCCTGGCCGACCGGCGGGTGGAAGCGCACCAGGTCGGCGACGCCGAGGCGGGCCGCGAGCTTCTGCAGCCGCTCCGGCCTGGCGAGGCCGCTGCCGCTCGGCCCGCCGACGATGGGCACCACGAGGCGCGAGCGCAGCGACGGGTCGGCGTCGAGCAGCTCGCGCACGGCGTACAGCAGGATGTCGGGCGCCTTGAGCGGCTGGATCCGCCCGGCGAACAGCGGGACGAACGCGCCATCGGGCAGCCCGAGTCGGGCGCGCGCGGCGGCCCGCCCCGCGCCGGGCGTGAAACGCTCCAGGTTCACGCCGGGGTGCACCACGGCGGTGCGCTGCGGGTCGGCGTCGTAGTACCGGACGAGCTGGTCCGCCTCCTCCGCCGTGTTGGCGATCAGCCGGTCGGCGGCGCCCACGACCTGGGTCTCGCCGATGACGCGGGCCGCGGGCTCGGGGGTGTCGCCCGCGGCGAGGGCGGCGTTCTTCACCTTGGCCATCGTGTGCATCGCGTGCACGAGCGGCACGCCCCAGCGCTGGGAGGCGAGCCAGCCGACGTGCCCCGAGAGCCAGTAGTGCGAGTGGACCACGTCGAAGTAGCCCGGGTGGTGCCCGGCCCAGATCTGCATCACGCCATGGGAGAACGCGCACAGCTGCGCGGGCAGCTCCTCCTTGCTCAGGCCCTCGTAGGGCCCGGCGTCCACGTGCCGCACCAGCACGCCGGGGGCCAGCTGGCACACCGGCTCGCGCGCGCCCGATGTGGCGCGGGTGAAGATCTCGACCTCGACGCCGAGCGCGGCCAGCTCCCGCGACAGCTCCACCATGTAGACGTTCATCCCCCCGGCGTCCCCGGTGCCCGGCTGGTCAAGCGGTGAGGTGTGCACACTCAGCATGGCGACCCGGCGGATGTGTCGCACCACGCCTCCTGTCGATGTCGGCTCGGCTTGGCTCGGCTTTACGGGACGGGTGACCCGTCGTGTCCCCTCGTGCAACCGCGCACGGTCCGTTCGTGTTCCCCCGCGGGGCACCGTTACGCGTGAACGGCGCCGTCCGCGCCCCCGCGCACGCGCCGTTACGCTCGACCGCATGGCGGAGGGGAGGGTCACCCGGGGGACCACAGGGCGGAACAGACTGCGGCGCATGGACCGCTGGATCGCCGCCGTGCACGCCCCCGCGCTGCGCCGGGCGCGTGCCGCGCCGCTGGCCGTCGACCTGGGGTACGGGGCCGCGCCCTGGACCGCCGTCGAGCTGCTGACCCGGCTGCGCGCGGTCCGCGCCGACGCCCGGGTGACCGGAGTGGAGATCGCCCCGGAGCGGGTGGCCGCCGCGCTCTCGCACGAGCGCCCCGGGCTGCGCTTCGTCCGCGGCGGCTTCGAGCTGCCGCTGCCCGGCGGGGAACGCCCCCTGCTGATCCGGGCGGCCAACGTGCTGCGGCAGTACGCCGAGGACGAGGTGCCCGGCGCGTGGGCGCTGCTGTGCGCCCGCCTCGCGCCCGGTGGCCTGCTGGTCGAGGGCACATGCGACGAGGTGGGGCGGCGCCATGTGTGGGTGGCGCTGGGCGAGGGCGGGCCGCTGACCGTGACGTTCGCCGCGCGCCTCGGCTCGCTCGCCGCCCCGTCGGACCTGGCGGAGCGGCTGCCCAAGGCGTTGATCCACCGCAACGTCCCCGGCGAGCCGGTGCACGCGTTCCTGCGGGACTTCGACCTGGCCTGGGCGGCCGCCGCGCCCTATGGCCCGCTGGGGGCGCGCCAGCGCTGGGCGCACGCCGTGCGCGCGCTGGCCGCCGACTGGCCGCTGGCCGACGGGCCGCGCCGCTGGCGGCAGGGCGAGGTCACCGTGCGCTGGGAGGCCCTGGCGCCCCGGCGGCGGTGATGCCCAACGCGTGCAGCGCCTGGTCGAGCAGCGCGCGGTTGGCGGGGTGGGTCAGCTCGGCCCTCGCGTCCATGGGCGGCAGCCAATGCACCTGGTCCACCTCGGAGTTGGGCTCGAACGCGCCCGCGACCGCCTCGGCCACCCAGTAGACGACCTCCTTGGGCCGCCCCTTGGCCCGGTAGCGGGCGGTGGGCAGCGGGGCGCCGAGCACGCACTCGGCGCCCGTCTCCTCCCTGATCTCGCGGCGCGCCGCGTCGGCCGCCGACTCGCCCTCCTTGAGCTTGCCCTTGGGGTGCGACCAGTCGTCGTACTTGGGCCGGTGGACGAGCGCCACCTCGATCCCCTCGGGCGCCTCGGGCGCCGCGCGCCACAGCACACAGCCCGCGGCGCGCACCCACTCCTCGTCCTCCCCCGCCCCCGGGGGCCCGGTCGTCTCAGTCACCGCTGCCCCGGCGCTTCCTGCGCGCCTCGATGAGCGCCTCCTGGAGGTTGCGCAGCCGTCGGCCCTCGGCGTCCACCGCGTGCCGCGTCCACCGCCCGTCGGGGCCGAGGTGCCAGGACTCGGTCGCGTCAGAGGTGCCCGAGGTGACCAGCCGGATCAGCGACGAGCGATGCCCCGGGTCGGTCACGCGCACGATGGCCTCGATGCGCCGGTCGAGGTTGCGGTGCATCAGGTCCGTTGACCCGATCCACACCTCGCTCTCCCCGCCGTTGGCGAAGGCGTAGACGCGCGAGTGCTCGAGGAAGCGCCCCAGGACGCTGCGCACCCTGATGTTCTCGGAGAGCCCCGGCACCCCGGGGCGCAGCGCGCAGATGCCGCGCACCCAGACGTCCACCGGCACGCCCGCCTGGGAGGCGCGGTAGAGGCCGTCGATGATCGACTCGTCGACGATCGAGTTGACCTTGATCCGCACCCAGGCGGGGCGGCCCTCCTTGTGGTGCTCGATCTCGCGGCGGATCCGGGTGAGCAGCCCCTCGCGCAGCGAGCGCGGCGCCACCAGCAGGCGGCGGTAGCTGTCGCGGCGCGAGTAGCCGGAGAGCCGGTTGAACAGGTCGGAGAGGTCGGCGCCCACCTCCGCGTCGGCGGTCAGCAGGCCCAGGTCCTCGTAGCGGCGGGCGGTCTTGGGGTGGTAGTTCCCCGTGCCGACGTGGGCGTAGCGCCGCAGCTCCTCGCCCTCCTGGCGGACCACGAGCGACAGCTTGCAGTGGGTCTTGAGGCCGACGAGGCCGTAGACGACGTGGCAGCCCGCCTCCTCCAGCTTTCTGGCCCACTTGATGTTCGCGTGCTCGTCGAACCTGGCCTTGATCTCGACCAGCACCAGCACCTGCTTGCCCGACGCGGCCGCGTCGATGAGCGCGTCCACGATCGGGGAGTCGCCCGAGGTGCGGTAGAGCGTCTGCTTGATGGCCAGCACGTCGGGGTCGCCCGCGGCCTGTTCGAGGAACGCCTGGACCGACGTGGAGAACGAGTCGTACGGGTGGTGCAGCAGCACGTCGCGGTGGCGCAGCGCCGCGAAGATGTCGGGCGGCGTGGCCGACTCGACCTCGGCCAGGTCCCGGTGGGTGCCCGCGACGAACTTGGGGTACTTCAGCTCGGGCCGGTCGAGCGCGGCGATCGACGAGAGCCCGGTGAGGTCGAGCGGGCCCGGCAGCGAGAAGACCTCGTCGCGGCTTGAGACGACCTCGTCGCGGTTGGTCATCAGCTCCTTGACCAGCCGGTCGAGGACCTCGGGGTCCATCGACTCCTCGACCTCGAGGCGCACCGGGGGCCCGAAGCGGCGGCGCAGCAGCTCCTTCTCCAGCGCCTGGAGGAGGTTCTCCGCGTCGTCCTCCTCGACCTCGAGGTCTTCGTTCCTGGTGACGCGGAAGACGTAGTGCCCCAGCACCTCCATCCCGCGGAACAGCTCCTCCAGGTGCGCCGCGATCACGTCCTCGACGGGGACATAGCGCTGCGGCGACGCCTCGAGGAAGCGGGAGAGCAGCGGGGGCACCTTGACGCGGGCGAAGTGCTCGTTGCCGCTCGCGGGGTTCCGCACGCGGACGGCCAGGTTGAGCGAGAGCCCCGATATGTAGGGGAACGGGTGGGCGGGGTCGACGGCGAGCGGGGTGAGGACGGGGAAGATCTTCTTGCGGAAGAGCGTGAAGAGCCGCGTCTGCTCCTGCTCGGTCAGGTCGGGCCAGCGCAGCAGGTGGATGCCCTCGTCGGCGAGCTGCGGCAGGACCGTCTTCTGGAAGCAGGCCGCGTGCCGCGTCATCTGCTCCCTGGCCAGGGCGAGGATCGTCTCAAGCACCGCCTGCGGCGACTGGCCCGTGACCGAGCGGTTCGCGACTCCGGCCGCGATGCGCCGCTTGAGCCCGGCGACGCGCACCATGAAGAACTCGTCCAGGTTGCTGGCGAAGATCGACAGGAAGTTGGCCCGCTCGAGCAGCGGCGTCTGCGGGTCCTCGGCCAGCTCGAGGACCCGCTCGTTGAACGCGAGCCAGCTGCGCTCCCGGTCGAGGAAGCGGTCGCCCGGCAGCTCGGGCAGCGCGGCGTGGGGGACCTCGGCGGGGTGCGGGACCTCGGCCGCCGGGGGCTCGATGGCGGACTCGGAGGCGTTCTCGGGCGGATCGGCGCGCTCGCTCGGCTCCGCGGGCCCCGGGACGGTGTACGGGCGGTCCTGGCGGATGCTCGTCTCCTGGCTCATGCCTCCATTCTCACGCCTTCCGGACGAACGGGGCACATCAGCGAGGTGAACGGGCGCACCGGAACGCACTCCCGCCACACCGCGCGCCCGGTACCTCTCGGCCCAGCGCTTGGCCGTCCCTGGCGAGACGCCAAACCGCTCGGCGGCGCGCCGCAGCGACAAGCCGTCGTCGAGCACCGCGCGGGCCAGCCGCAGCCGGTCGGCCTCGGTCAGGGGTGGTCGGCTGCCGCTGCTCATGGAACGGACAGTACCCGCGGCCCGGCGTTCCCACCGCACGGGGCGGGCGCTGGGCCGAGCGGGTCAGCGGTCACACGTCGGCCCCCGCCCGTCGCCGTTCAGCGTTCCGTGCGGTACATGAGATCGGTCTCATGGGTGCGGAAGCCCAGGCTCTCGTAGACGCGGAGCGCGGCGGCGTTGTCGGCGTCCACATAGAGCATCGCGGTGTCGAGCACCGGGTCGGCGGCGAGGTGGCGCAGCCCGATGACGGTCAGCGCCCTGCCGAGCCCGAGCCCCTGGGCCTGCGGCGCGACGCCCACGACATACACCTCGCCAAGGCCCTCGGCGGCGTGCGCCTTGGTCCAGTGGAAGCCGAGGATCGTCCCGTCCGCCTCGCGCACCGCCAGGAAGAACCCCGCGGGGTCGAACCACGGCTCGGCCTCGCGCGCCGCCAGGTCGTCGAGGGTCAGCGCGCCCTGCTCGGGGTGGTGCGCGAACGCGGCGGCGTTCACCGCGAGCCACGCCTCCTCGTCCTCGCCGGGCGCGAAGGTCCGCGCGGCCACGCCCTCGGGCAGCGCCGGGTCGGGCAGCGCGAGCCCGGTCAACGGGCGGCGCATCTGCCGGAGTTCACGGAAGAGCGTGAGCCCGAGCAGCCGCGCCAGGTGGCGCGCGGCGGGGAGGCCGCCATGGGCCCACAGCCGCAGCCGGTGCCCCGACTCGGCGAGCAGCGCCTCGCCGAGCGCGCGCCCGTGCCGCCGCCCGCGGTGCGCGGGGTGCACGACCAGCTCGGCCGACGGGGCCTCGACGGGGTCGGTGCCGTCAAGCTGGGCATAGCCGACCAGCGTGCCGTCCACGCGAAGCAGCAGATGGCGCACGCCGGCGCGCTCCCCGGCGCGCAGCAGCAGCATGCCCTGCTCGGAGACGGCGGCCCGCCCGTCGGCCGCCGCCGCGGCCGCGATGAGCCCGGCCGCGTCCCGCCGTTCGTCCTCGGACACCCGTTCCCGCACCACGACTTCAGTCATGGGGCGACCGTACCCATCGTTTCCCCTCTTGTTACACAGCCCCTCCTGACGGCTACGCGCGTAACCCATAGGGTGCGGGCGGACTGAAGGAGTGATCCGCTCATGCACGCACGGATGTTCAGGCTGACCGCCGGGGCGGCCCTACTCGCGGCGGCCGGGGCGCTCGCCGTCGCCCTCCCGGCCGCGCAGGCCGCGCCCGACCAGGAGGGCCGCGACGGCTGGGTGCCGGTGGACGGGATGAAGGTCGACCTCCAGGTGCTGGCCATCAACGACCTGCACGGCGCCCTCGAGCCGCCCACCGGCTCGAACGGCGAGCTGACCCACGAGAACGAGGACGGCACCACCGAGACGATCACCGCGGGCGGCGTCGAGTACCTGGCCACCGGGCTGCGGGAGGCCCGCGAGGGCGAGCGGCGCTCGGTGACCGTCGCGGCGGGCGACCTGGTCGGCGCGACGCCGCTGCTCTCGGGCCTCTTCCACGACGAGCCCACGATCGAGGCGCTCAACGAGCTCGACATGGACGTCGCGGGCGTCGGCAACCACGAGTTCGACGAGGGCTGGGAGGAGCTGATCCGCCTCCAGGAGGGCGGCTGCCACCCGGAGGACGGCTGCTACGCGGAGGACCGCGAGTTCGAGGGCTCCGACTTCCCCTACCTCGCGGCCAACGTGGTCGACGAGGACACCGGCGAGCCGATCCTGGCGCCCTACGCGATCCAGAACCTGCGCGGGATCAAGGTCGGCTTCATCGGCGTCACCCTGGAGGGCACGGCCGACATCGTGCCCCAGGAGGGCATCGAGGGCCTGGAATTCCTCGACGAGGTCGAGACGATCAACCGCTACACCGAGGAGCTCGCCGACCAGGGCGTCAACGCGGTCATCGCGCTCGTCCACGAGGGCGGCTATCCCGCGTCGCCCGCGTACAACGCCGACTGCGGCACGGACGGCGCCAACCTGTCGGGCCCGATCACCGAGATCGCCGCGAATACCGACGCCCGCGTGGACGCGCTGGTCACGGGCCACACCCACCAGCCGTATGTGTGCAGCGTCCCCGACCCCGCGGGCAACGACCGCCTGGTCACGTCGGCCTCGTCCAACGGCCGCCTGTTCACCGAGCTCAACATGACCTACGACCGCCGCGTGAAGGACATCGTGCGCACCTCGGTCGAGGGCAGCAACCGGGTCGTGGACCGCGAGCAGGAGCCCGCCGCCGACCTGACCGAGCTGCTTGCCTACTGGAAGGACCTGGCCACGCCGGTCGCCAACGCGCCCATCGGCTGGATCGCCGAGGACATCACGGGCCGTGGCACGGGGACGCCCGAGTTCCCGCTGGGCGACCTGATCGCCGACGCGCAGCTGGCGCACGCGCTCGACCTCGACCCCGAGGCCGATCTGGCCCTGATGAACCCGGGCGGCGTCCGCGCCGACCTCACCTACGCGGCCTCGGGCGACGAGGGCGACGGCGTCGTCACCTATGGCGAGGGCTTCACGGTCCAGCCGTTCTCCAACACGGTCAACCTGGTGGACCTCACCGGCGAGCAGCTGCTCTCGGTGCTGCGCGAGCAGGTCACGGGCGTCAACGAGGCGTCGCCCAAGATCCTCCAGCCGTCCGCTGGTCTCGCCTACACGCTCGACCTGACGCGTTCGGGCGCTGACCGGATCGTGGCCGACACGGTCACGGTCGGCGGCGAGCCGCTTGACCCCGCGGCCACCTACCGGGTGGCGGTCAACTCGTTCCTCGCGGGCGGCGGCGACGGCTTCGCCACGCTGGCCGATGGCGGGAACCCGCTGGTCGGCGAGGACGACATGGCGGTGTTCAGCGCCTATCTGACGGCCAACTCAAGCGAGGGCGCGCCGCTCGCGGCCCCGGCCGCCGACCGCATCACCGTGGTCGAGTAGCCGCGGGACGGACGACGAAGCGCGCGGCGCCCGGGACACCCCGGGCGCCGCGTTCGTGCGCACATCCCTCAGCGCGTCGCTCAGGAGGAGTGCGGCACCGCGATCGCCGTGACCACCAGGCCGCGCTCGGCCAGGAACCGCCCGGAGAACGCGGGCAGCCGCACCCCGCCCACCACGGGGCCCGGCACGAGCAGCGTCGCGGTGAACGTCCCGGCCTCCGGGTCGATGTCGATGCGCGCCTCCTCGAAGTCGAGCCACTTGCGCGTCAGCGGGAACCACGCCTTGTAGACGCTCTCCTTGGCGCTGAAGAGGAGCCGGTCCCAGGAGACGCCGGGGCGCATGGCGTTCAGCCGGGGCAGCGCCGCACGCTCGGCGGGCAGCGCGATGGTCTCGAGCAGCCCCTCGTTGGGCAGCGGCTCGTCGGGCTCCGCGTCGATCCCGACGCTGGCCAGCTCGCCGGCCCGCGCCACGGCCGCGCCTCGGTAGCCGCGGCAGTGCGTCATGCTGCCCACGAACCCCTCGGGCCACCCCGGCGCGCCGCGCTCGCCCGGCAGCAGCGGAACGCGCGGCCCGCCGAGCGACGCGAGCGCGTCGCGCGCGCACCCGCGCACGGTGGCGAACTCCGCGCGCCTGGACTCGACGGCGCGCGCGACGTGCGCCGCCTCCTCGGGGAAGAGCGCCGGGGGCTCCGCCGCGTCGGCGAACGCCTCGACCACCGCGGCCGAAGGCGGCAGCAGCCCGCCGAGCAACGTGCTCCCGACCGTTCCGCCGACCTGTTCGCTCACCGTGTCGCTCAACGCTCCACCGCCGTCCTCTCCTTGGGCAGGACGGGCACGAGCCGCCCCGGGTCCTTGAGCCACCGCTGCCACTCGCGCGGGTAGCCGAGCGACACCTCGTGGTGCGGCACCCCGTCGTGGTGGGTCAGCCGGTGGATGTGCAGATGGCCGTAGACGACGCTGGCCGCGTGGAACCGCAGCGGCCAGTCGGCCGTGGCCTCGGTCCCGCACCACAGCGCGAACTCGGGATAGCGCAGCACCCGGGTGGGCTCGCGCACCAGCGGGTAGTGGTTGACGAGCACGGTGGGCACGCCGGGCGGCAGCTCGGCGGCGAGCCTGGCCTCGGTGGCCGCGACGCGCGCCCGCGACCACGCCTCGCGGCTGGGGTACGGATCGTGCTTGAGCATGAACTCGTCCGTGCAGATCACGCCCGCGTTCTCCGCGACCTCGAGGGCCTCGGCCTTGGTGGCCGTCCCCGCGGGCCTGAACGAGTAGTCGTAGAGCAGGAACAGCGGCACGATCACGGCGGGGCCGCCCTCGCCCTCCCACACGGGGTAGGGGTCCTCGGGCGTCACGATGCCAAGGCGCCGACACAGGTCGACCAGCCAGCGGTAACGCGCCTCGCCCGTCAGCCGCAGCGGGTCGTCCGGCGGGGTCCACAGCTCGTGGTTCCCCGGGACCCAGATGACCTTGGCGAACCGCTCGGCGAGCAGGCTCAACGCCCACTCGATGTCCTCCGACATCTCGCCGACGTCTCCGGCGACCAGCAGCCAGTCGTCCTCGTCGGCGGGCCGCAGCCGCTCCGTGATCTGCCGGTTCTCGTCGTACCGCACATGCAGATCGCTGATGGCCACCAGCTTCCCCATACGCCCAACTCCCCTCCCCTGCACGGATCAACCCGTCACCCTACCGCATGGACCTCAAGGCTTCTTTAAGTCCCGATACGATGGGAACATGCCGCCTGCCCCCATCGCCAAGGAACTCACCATCGGACAGCTGGCCCGGCGCAGCGGGGTCGCGACCTCCGCGCTCAGATTCTACGAGGACCAGGGGCTGATCAGCAGCCGCCGCACCTCGGGCAACCAGCGCCGCTACGCGCGCGACACGCTGCGCCGGGTGGCGTTCATCCGGGTCTCGCAGAACGTCGGGATGCCGCTGACGGCGATCCGGGACGCCCTGTCCAGGCTGCCCGAGAGCCGCACGCCCAACCGGCAGGACTGGGCGGAGGTCTCGTCGTACTGGCGGGCCGATCTGGACGCCAGGATCCGGCAGTTGACGCGGCTGCGGGACGGCCTGACCGAGTGCATCGGCTGCGGCTGCCTGTCCCTGGAGAGCTGCGTGCTGGCCAACCCGTACGACATCTGCGGCGAGTCGGGCTGCGGCCCCAGGCGGCTGCTCGACGACCCGGAGGGCGCCAACGGCGGCGAGGGCCGCGGCTTGTGCGGGCCCGCGCCCGTGAAGCGCGTGCCGGTGGGCTGACAGGGCAATACAGCTAGGGCGCCCAAGGGCCCGTCCTCCGGGGTGTCCGGCAGGGGCGGCGGCGGGCCCTTCGCGCCCGGCAGGGTCAGCAGCGCCTCCGTGCCGCCCCCTGGCGCCGGGCGCAGCGCGACGGCGCCGCCGTTCTCCCGCACGGTCCTGGCCACGATCGAGAGCCCGAGCCCCGGGCCCGGCAGGCCCCGCGCGCCCGGCGCACGCCAGAAGCGCTCGAACACGTGCGGCAGCTCGTCCGGCGGGATCCCGGGCCCGTGGTCCCTGATCGACAGCGCGCCCCCGGCCAGCGCGACCCGCACGCCGCGCGGGTCCCCCGCGCCGAACTTGACGGCGTTGTCCAGCAGGTTGACCACCGCGCGCTCGAGCGGCGCTGGCTCCGCGCGCACGAACCACGGCTCGCGCTCCGCGTCGATCGGCAGCGCGCGGGCGCGCCCCGCGCGACCGCGCGCCCCGCGATCTCGTGCAGCGCCACCACCTCGCGCCGCGCGCCCCCGCCCACCACCTCGGGTCTCGACAGCTCCCGGAGGTCGCCGATCAACGCGCCGAGCTCGGCCAGCTGCGCCTTCACCGAGGCGAGCAGCCGCCGCCTGTCGTCGTCGGGCAGCGGGCGGCCCGTCTCCTCGCTGCGCACCAGCAGATCGACGTTGGTCCGCAGCGAGGTCAGCGGCGTGCGCAGCTCGTGCCCCGCGTCGGCGATGAGCTGCCGCTGGAGCTCGCGCGACGAGGCCAGCGCCTCGGTCATCGCGTTGAACGAGCGCGAGAGCCGCGCGATCTCGTCGTCCCCCGCCACGGGGATGCGCACGGACAGGTCCTCGGTGCGCGCGATGTGCTCGGCGGCGTCCGTGAGCCGGTCCACCGGGCGCAGCCCCGCGCGGGCCAGGGCGACCCCGATCCCCGCGGCGCCCACCGCGCCCGCCGCGGCGACGAGCGCCTTCGTCCGGCATCCCCCTCGGCCCCCCGGACGAACTCCCGGCTGCAGACACCGGACGAAGCCCGCCGCACGGAAACGCGCGCGAAGCCCGCCGCGCGAACGCCCAGGCAAGCCCGAGGCGCGGGTACCGGACAACTCCGGGAGGGGCCGCCCGGGCGAAGCCCGGAACGGGGACCGGGCGAAGCCCGGACAGGAAGGCCGGGGAAGCCCGGGGCCGGGGAGGGGAAGGAGCACCGGGCTTAAGCGGGCTGGAAACGCCCGGCAAGGGCTTAAGCGGGCTGGAAACGCCCGGCAAGGGCTCAGCAACCGCACGAACGCCTGATGCGCAGGGCCGCGGGGAACTGGCGCAGGCGGTCGGACGGGCCGTTCCCGCCGTTCTCCGAGTCGCCTATCGCCAGGTCGACCGCCGCGCGGGCCATCGCCTCGCGGTCCGAGCCGACGGTGGTGAGCGGCGGGTCGGTCAGGCCCGCCTCCTTGACGTCGTCGAAGCCCGCGACGGCCAGCTCGCCCGGCACATCGATCCGCAGCTCGCGCGCGGCCCGCAGCACGCCGATCGCCTGGTCGTCCGTCGCGCACATGATCGCGGGCGGCCGTTCGGGCCCCGCCAGCAGCTCGAGCGCGACCTTGTAAGCGTCGTAACGGTTGTACGGGGCCTTGAACAGCCGCCCCTCGGTGGGGAGTCCCGCCTCGGCCATCGCCTGGCGCCAGCCGGTGACGTGGTCGGTGACCGGGTCGCCCGACTCGGGCGTCGAGTCCACCCCGCCCAGGCACGCGACATACGCGTGGCCGTGGCCGAGCAGGTGCGCGGTGACGCGCTGCGCGCCCCCGATGTCGTCGAGCACGACTGCCACGTCGTCGATCGCGTCGGGCCGCCGGTGCAGCAGCACCACGCGGGCGTCCCACGCGTCGATCTCGGTCGCCGCGTGCTCGCTCGGGCCCTGGCTGATCAGGATCAGCCCCGAGACCCGCATCCCCAGGAACGCCCGCAGGTAGTGGACCTCGCGCTCGTCGGCGTAGTCGGAGTTCCCGACGAGGACCATCTTGCCGCGCTCGGCCGCCGCCTGCTCGACGGCGTGTGCCATCTCCGCGAAGAACGGCTGGCGCGCGTCCGGCACGATCAGACCTATGAGGTCCGTGCGTTGCGACGCCATCGCCTGCGCGACGCGGTCGGGCCGGTACCCCAGCTCCTTGATGGCGTTGAGCACCCGCTCGCGCGTGCCCGCGGCCACCGGTCGGGGGCCGTTGTTGATGACATAGCTGACGACGGCGGTCGACGTTCCCGCCAGTCGCGCCACATCGTCCCGCGTCACCTTGGCCACGGCGCGTAGTCTACGCGCGCAACCGGCTCCCCCGATACGGGGTGAACGTCCGGGATACGGGAATGAACGTCTCACCCCCGGGCGCGGGCTCGGGCGCGGGCTCGCGGGCCCGCGCCCGGTGCCGACGCCCAGGCTCAGGCGCGGCGGGCCGCGGCCTCCTTGACGACCTGCTCGGCCTCGCGCGTGATCGCGCGCGCCTGGTGGTCCTCGGCCTTCTCCTTCTCGGGCACCACGAAGCGGTAACCGACGTTCCGCACCGTGCCGATGAGCGACTCGTGCTCGGGCCCGAGCTTGGCGCGCAGCCGACGGACGTGCACGTCCACGGTGCGGGTGCCGCCGAAGTAGTCGTAGCCCCACACCTCCTGGAGCAGCTGGGCGCGGGTGAAGACCCGACCCGGGTGCTGCGCCAGGTACTTGAGCAGCTCGAACTCCTTGAACGTCAGGTCGAGCACGCGGCCCTTGAGCTTGGCGCTGTACGTCGCCTCGTCCACGGAGAGATCGCCGTTGCGGATCTCCATCGGGCTGTCGTCGGCGGACAGTTGCTGGCGCCCGGTGGCCAGCCGCAGCCTGGCCTCCACCTCGGCGGGACCCGCGGTGTCGAGCACCACGTCGTCCACGCCCCAGTCGGCGGTGACGGCGGCGAGGCCGCCCTCGGTCACGATCAGCACGAGCGGGCAGCCGGGACCCGTGGAGCGGAGCAGCTGGCAGAGCGAACGCACCTGTGGAAGGTCCTTGCGGCCGTCGATGAGGATGACGTCCGCGCTCGGCGCGTCCACCAGCGCGGGGCCCTCGGCGGGAGCCACCCGCACGTTGTGCAGGAGCAGCTCAAGCGCGGGGAGCACCTGGGACGACGGCTGAAGGGCGTTGGTCAGGAGAAGCAGCGAGCTCATCAGGGGGCGTTCCTTCCTCAGTCCTGGCGAGGGGACGATTCGAGCGGCTCTGCCCAGAAAGCGCGAAAGGACCCGGCGCGGCAACAGTGCCCGGATCCTTACATCGCCAGCAGCATAGCCGAAACAATTCACCTGGCGCAGGGGCGCGGGTCACACTTCTGTCTCCGCGGGGGCCATGATGGGGGCGGCAGGACCGGGAGGAGAGGCGGGCGGATGGCGAGGGGCACGATCCGTTACTGGGCGGCGGCGAAGGCCGCGGCGGGGACGGCGGAGGAGGCGTACGAGGCCACCACGCTGGCCGCCGCGCTGAGCGAGGCGCGGAACAGGCACGCGGACAGCCCGGAGTTCGAACGGGTGCTGGTGCGCTGCTCGTTCCTGGTCAACGGGCAGCAGGTCGGCAAGCGCGGCCATGACGCGGTGACGCTCCCCGAGGGCGGCACGGTCGAGGTGCTGCCGCCGTTCGCGGGAGGTGCCGCGTGAGCGCCGCGCCCGCCGCCGCGCCACCGGGGCCGCGGCACCGCGCGCGCTCGCCGATCATCCCGCCGGGGATCAAGCCCGCCGCGCTGACCGCGGCGCTGGCCGCGCTGCTCGCCGTCGGCGCCTCGGTGGGCCAGCTCGCCGCGCTGCCCGCGGTCGTGGTGCTCCAGGCGGTGACGGCCGCGGGCTGGTTCAGGCTGAACGGGATGTGGCCAGCGCGGCAGGGCATCGCGCTCGCGTTCGCTGGCGGGCTCGCGGCGGACGCCGCCGTGGTGCTCGCCGATCCCGAAGGGGCGCCCGAGGCGGTGCTCGGGGTGCTCGGGGTGTGGTTCGTGCTGGTGCTGGTGCTCCAGCTGCGCCACCGCGGCTCGCCCGACGAGCGCCTTGACGCGCTGACGGCCACGGCCGCCGCCACGCTGCTGACCCTCGCCGCCGCGGGGCACCTGGCCGCGGTGGACGTCTCGGGCGCCGCGGTGGCGGTGACGGCGTGCGGGGTCGGCGTCGCCGCGCTGGGCCGCGGGGTGCCAGGGCCCGGGGTGGTCTCGCTCGCGCTCGCGCTGCTGCTGGCCGCGGGGGTCGGCCTGGTGGCGGGCGACCGCGTGCACGGCATGGGCTCGGACGGGCTCGCCCTGGCGCTTGCGGGCGGGGTCTGCGCGCTGATCGGGCTGCGGGTGGCCAGCTATGACTTCCCTTCCCGCTTCGTGCACTTCACCGCGGGGGTCGCCCTGCCCCTGACCGCCGCGGCGCCCGCCGTGTACCCGCTGGCGCGCACGCTGTTCTGACCGCGGGCGTGAGCCCGGGCGTGAACCGGCCCCGTGCACCCCGTGTGACCCCTCTGTAACGGCCCTGCTGCAAGCGCGCCCCCGACGGGCTGCGGTGCCGCACAGCGGGTTACGCTCGCGACGCTTTTCTTGACCACACAGGGGGAACACACCCGATGCGCGCACTGCGAATAAGCCTGATCGTCGTCGGCGTCCTGCTGCTTCTCGGCATCGCCGCCGACCGGGTCGCCGTGTGGGTGGCGCAGAACGAAGTGGCGTCGCGGGCGCGCACCACGCTCGACCTCTCCTCCGAGCCCGATGTCACGATCCAGGGCTTCCCGTTCCTCACGCAGGTGTTCAACACCCGCCTCGACCACGTCGACCTGGGCCTCGACTCCTACGAGGCGTCCGTGGACGACCAGACGCTGACCGTGGAGGACCTGGAGGTCGAGCTGCGGAACGTCGAGGTGTCGGGCGACTTCTCGGGCGCGACCGCCGAGACGGCCGAGGGCGGGGGCGTGGTCTCGTACGAGGAGCTGAGCCGGGCCTACGGGGAGCTGCTCGCGGTCGCGGGGAACGGCTTCGCGGTGGAGTTCGGGTACGCGGGCGAAGGGCGGCTGCTGCTAACGCTCCAGGCGAGCGTCATGGGCCAGCACGTCGACGTGGGCGAGGCCCCGGGCGACATCGTGCTCGAGGACGGCGTGGTCACGCTGAGCGTCGACGAGGCGGACATCCCGGACACCGGCCGCCCCGAGCTCCAGGAGGCGGTCCAGGAGCAGCTCGACCAGGAGCGCACCATCAGCGGCCTGCCCGACGGGCTCGAGCTCGACTCGCTGACCCCGACCGAGGAAGGGCTCGCGCTGACGATCTCGGGGAGCCAGGTCTCGGTCGGCTGACGGCCGCCCCGCACGGGCTCATCTCGGATAACGGACGACAACGTCTCGCCATGCGGGCGACCGGTGACACGGGTGTGCCCATTTCCGTACGATCGCGCTCATGATGCGACAGGCTGCGGGCACCCCGACCGGGGGACTCACGAAGCGGCGGGCGGTCGACCTGTGCCGCGTCGCCGCCATGCTCTGTCCCCGCGTCGGCTGACGACCACGCCTCATCTTCCGCGCGCCGACGCGGCGCGCGCACTCTCCGCAAGGGAACGCCCACGCCTCCGGGCGTCCCACCACCCTGCCCGATCGCCGAAGGAGAACGAGTATGAGCCGCAGTGACGTCCTGGTGGACGCCGACTGGGTCCAGGAGCACCTCGACGACGCCGGTGTCGTCATCGTGGAAGTCGACGAGGACACGAGCGCCTACGACAAGAACCACATCAAGAACGCCGTTCGCATCGACTGGAAGAAGGAGCTGCAGGACCCGGTCCGCCGCGACTTCGTCGACCAGGCGGGCTTCGAGGCGCTGCTCTCGGAGAAGGGCATCGGCAACGACGACACCGTCGTGCTGTACGGCGGCAACAACAACTGGTTCGCCGCCTACGCCTACTGGTACTTCAAGCTGTACGGCCACCGCGATGTCCGCCTGCTCGACGGCGGCCGCAAGAAGTGGGAGCTCGACGCCCGCGAGCTGGTCGAGGAGGTGCCCACGCGCGCCGCCACGCAGTACACGGCGCAGCCGCAGGACCTGTCGATCCGCGCGTTCCGCGACGAGGTCGTGGCCGCGATCGGCACCCAGAACCTGGTCGACGTGCGCTCCCCCGACGAGTTCAGCGGCAAGCTCCTGGCCCCGGCGCACCTGCCGCAGGAGCAGTCGCAGGTCGGCGGGCACATCCCGACCGCCCGCAACATCCCCTGGTCCAAGTCGGCCAACGACGACGGGACGTTCCGTTCCGACGAGGAGCTGACCGAGCTGTACCAGGGCGAGGGCGTGGACCTGTCGAAGGACACCATCGCCTACTGCCGCATCGGCGAGCGCTCCGCGCACTCGTGGTTCGTGCTGCACGAGCTGCTCGGCGTGGACAACGTCAAGAACTACGACGGCTCGTGGACGGAGTACGGCTCCCTGGTGGGCGTGCCCGTCGAGACCGGCCCGGCCAAGTAGCCGCGGCCACACCGGCCGACACAGGCACAACGGCCGACACAGGCACACCGGCCGACACAGGCCACGAAGGAGAGGAACGCGCCATGTGCGGAGCGAAGCCGGGCGGTCCTGACGCCGCCTCGATCAAGCAGGGCGAGACGACGATCCAGGGCGAGGTGACCCGGGACGGCGAGCCCGCCACGGGATACGTCCGACTGCTGAACAGCACCGGGGAGTTCACCGCCGAGGTGCCGACCTCGGCCACGGGGCAGTTCCGCTTCTACGCGGCCGAGGGCACCTGGACGGTGCGGGCCCTGGTGCCGGGCGCGACCGCCGACCGCACGGTCGTCGCGCGGCGCGGCGGGCTGACCGAGGTCACCATCGCCGTCTGAACGGCGCGGCGCCGGACACGCGTCGAGGGCCGTGCTCCCCGGGCAGGGGAGCACGGCCCGTTCGCTGGACCCCGTTGCGCGTGATGATGTCGTGACAGGTGGTCGGTGCTCCGGTCGGTTCAGTAGACGAGCGCCTGTACGCCGTCGGGCATGATCTCGCTCACGAATACCTGGGCCCCGGCGATGCGCACGCCGTCGATGACGTCCTCCTCCTCGATCCCCCGCCGGGCGGCACACTGCGTGCACAGCGTGATCTGCCCCCCGGTCATGATTCCGTCGATCAGGTCGGGCAGCGGTGCCGCGTGCGGCAGCTGGAACTCGGCGGCCCTCCCCGGGAGCGCGAACCACGCGGACTCCCCGGTGAGCCAGAGTGAGACCTCCACGCCACTGGCGACGGCGACGGCCGCCACCGTGAACGCCTGCGAGCACCTCTCGGGGGCGTCGGCCCCCGCCGTGACCTTGATGACAAGCTTGTGGGACATGGCACAACCGTAGTCAACGGGGCAACGCTGCTACCGCGTCGTGCCGCAGGTGCCGCAGACCCAGTCGCCTCGCGGGCCCTGGTGCATCATCCCACCACAGTTCGGACAACTCATGATCACACCCTTTCCACGCGCTTAGACGCATCCTGGCCCAAACGCGTTCAGTCGCAGTGATCACAAAACGGTCAAGGCCGCCCGGAAGCCCCGCCTCCGGACGTCCCCCTCAGTCAGATGCCCGCAATGCCGAGGACTAGACTCGGCCGGGTCCGATTTCACATCTCAAGCGGTCTCCGGGAGGAGCAACACTGTGCTCGAAGCGTTCTTCATCACCTTGATGGCGCTGGTCGTCCTGGGCAGCGGCGCCTTTGCCGCGCTGGTCGTGATGAAGCTCTACCAGGGGCAGCGCTGAGATGATCGAGATCCCCTCCGACCTGCACCCCGACCTCGTTCCGCTGGCCTGGCTGCTCGGCACGTGGCAGGGCGCGGGCGTGGCCGAGCTCGACACGTCGTGCAACTTCGGGCAGGAGGCGTCGTTCACCCACGACGGCCGTGACTTCCTCGCGTACGCGTCGCGCACCTGGGTGCTCGACGCCGAGGGCCAGCGGCAGCGCCCGCTCGAATCCGAGCACGGCTTCTGGCGCGTCAGCGAGCGCCAGGTCGAGGCCGTCATGATCCGCGACGACGGCGTGGCCGAGGTCTGGTACGGCGAGCTGGCCGAGGGCAAGCCGCAGATCGACCTGGTCACGGACGCGGTGGCGCGCACGCAACGCTCGGCCCCCTACTCCGGCGGCAAGCGGCTCTACGGCTATGTGAACGGCGACCTGCTGTGGGTCGGCGAGAAGGCGACGCCGTCGGCGCCGCTCAAGCCGTACATGTCGGCGCACCTGAAGAAGGCGGTGGACCCCAGGGAGTGGGTCGCCGACCTCAAGGACCTGCCCGACGACGGAATCACATTCTTCCGCTGACCCACGCGGCACGCGGCACGCTGCCGCTGTGGCTACCATGCCCACCCCCATCACACGCCCGCGAGCCCAACTGCCCCCAGCGGAAGACGCGCCGACCGCAGGCCGCCGAAGCGACACCGGGCGCAGCCCGGCAACCGGCCAACGCCACCCCGCGGCGCACCACCGCTGCGCAGCAGCCCCCGTGCAGCGGGAAACCCGGCGACGGGCCGACGCCGCCCAGCGCCGCAGCTCCGCGCAGCGGAGACTTCACCGACCGCAAGGCGCCAACGGCCGCCTGGCACACCTCCGTTACAGCACAGCGCCCCCGCGCAGCGGAGAACCCGGCGACGGGCCAGCCCCGCACCGCAGCCCCCGCGCAGCGGGAAACCCGGCGACGGGCCGACGCCGCCCAGCGCCGCAGCTCCGCGCAGCGGAGACTTCACCGGCCCCGACGAACACCACCCGCACCTTGTCAACCGGGGCCAGCCACAACGTCGGTCCCCCGGAGGGTCACAGCGTGGGGAGTGCCCCGCCGTCGACCGGGATCAGGGCGCCGGTGACATAGCTCGCCGCGGGCGAGAGCAAGAACGCGGCCACCCTGCCGAACTCCTCCGGCTGCCCGTAGCGGCCCAGCGGGATCGACGCGAGCGTGCGGGCGCGCCCCTCCTGGCCGCTCGAAGCATCGAGCTCCCTGATGCGGTCGGTGAGCACCCGCCCCGGCAGCAGCCCGAAGACGCGCACGCCGCGCGGGCCCACCTCGTCGGCCAGGTCCTTGGCCGCCATCGCGAGGCCGGGGCGCAGGCCGTTGGAGATGCCGAGGCCCCGGATCGGGGAGCGGGCCGAGCTGGAGAGCACCAGGCCGACCGCGCCGCCGTCGCCCAGCCTGCCGACCAGTGTGCGGGCGGCGCGCACCGCGCCGAGGAAGACCGTTTCGAACGCCGCGCGCCACTGCTCGTCCGTCGCCGCGGCGACCGAGCCGGGCGGGGGGCCGCCCACCGAGAGCAGCCCGCCGTCGAGGCGGCCGAAGCCCGACAGCGCCGTCTCCACCAGCCGCTCGGCCGTGTCGGGCGCCGCGAGGTCCGCCTCTATGCCGATCGCCCGGTCCGCGCCGCCGAGCTGGGCGACCGCCGAGGTCACCTTCTCCTCATGGCGCGAGGAGATCACCACGCGCGCCCCCTCGTCCACCAACGCGCGGGCCGTTGCCAGTCCGAGCCCCCTGCTACCGCCCGTCACCACATAGACCCGATCCGCGAGCCCCAGAT
Source organism: Streptomyces sp. PT12 (assembly GCF_003311645.1). GTDB lineage: Bacteria > Actinomycetota > Actinomycetes > Streptomycetales > Streptomycetaceae > Streptomyces. Next base: position 141,493 of record NZ_QEST01000129.1, read on the forward strand.
CCATCGCGCCGCTCCCTTTCTCTCGCCCGTCGCAACGTTGCCCATACTCCCAGCGGTCTCCCGGGCATCCCGCGGGCGACCGCCGCGTCGCTCCCGACGACCGCCCGCGGCCGTCTCGGGCGGCGGCACTTACGGCGGTTTGACAGCCGAGGCCCCAGGATGGGGCCTGCCTCCTCGCACGGACCCCGTCGCGTCCCCTCGGGCGGGGTCCGTGCCCTTCGTTCCCTCTTACACTGGGCCAGGTGGTGAGCACTGACTGGAAGACCGACCTACGCAACCGCGGCTATCGCCTGACGCCTCAGCGGCAGCTGGTGCTTGAGGCTGTCGAAAAGCTCGACCACTCCACGCCCGAGGACATCCTCACCGAGGTCCGCCGCACCGCGGGCGGGGTGAACATCTCGACGGTCTACCGCACGTTGGAGCTCCTGGAGGAGCTGGGCCTGGTGTCGCACACGCACCTGGGCCACGGCGCCCCGACGTACCACCTGGCCGAGCGGCACGACCATCTGCACCTGATGTGCCGGGACTGCGAGTCGGTGATCGAGGCGGACCTGGAGGTGGCCGCCCCGTTCGCCGAGGAGCTGCGCCGCCGCTTCGGCTTCGAGACCGACCTGCGGCACTTCGCCATCTTCGGCCGCTGCGGGGACTGCGCGGCCGCCGCTCCCGGCCGGGATCCCGCCGACGAGTCGTAGGCTGGCGTCATGCCGTCGTATGCGAGCCCGCTGCTCTCCCTGCCAGGAGCCGTCGCCGCCGATGCCCCGGACGCCGGGGTCGCCGCGCACTACGGGGACCTCTTCAAGGAGCAACGGGCGCTTGCCGCCGGCGAGGGCTTTGTCGACCTGTCGCACCGCGAGATCGTGACGGTCACGGGCCCCGACCGGCTCTCCTGGCTGCACCTGCTGCTCACCCAGCACGTCTCCGAGCTGGCGCCCGGGCACGCCACCGAGGCGTTGATCCTCTCCGCCAAGGGCCATATCGAGCACGCGCTCTACCTCGTGGACGACGGCGGGACGGTGTGGCTGCACACCGAGCCCGGCCAGGCCGATTCGCTGATCGCGTACCTGGAGAGCATGAAGTTCTTCTACCGCGTCGACGTCGCCGACCGCACGGGCGAGTTCGCCGTGGTGCACCTGCCCGCGGGCTCGATCGCGCCCGCGCCCGACGGCGCCGTGGTGCGCGAGACGCCGCACGGCCGCGACCTCTTCGTGCCGCGCGGCGAGCTGGCCGCGTTCGCCGAGGGCGTCGGCCAGCCCATCGGCGTGCTGGCGTACGAGGCGCTGCGCGTCGAGGGGCACAGGCCAAGGCTCGGCCGGGAGACCGACCACCGCACGATCCCGCACGAGCTGGGCTGGCTCGACTCCGCGGTGCACCTCCACAAGGGCTGCTACCGGGGCCAGGAAACGGTGGCCCGCGTGCAGAACCTCGGCCGTCCGCCGCGCCGCCTGGTGTTCCTGCACCTGGACGGCAGCGAGGTCACGCTGCCCGAGCACGGCGCCGAGGTGCGGCTGGCCGCCGAAGGCGGCGATGGCCGCGTGCTCGGCTTCGTCACCACGTCGGCCCGCCACCACGAGCTCGGCCCGATCGCGCTGGCCCTCGTCAAGCGGAACGTCCCCGAGGACGCCGAGCTGCTGGCCGGGGGCACCCCGGCGGCGCAGGAGGTCATCGTCGCGGCCTGAGGCCGCGCAGAACCCCGGAGCTGATCCCCGGCTCAGATCTCCAGGAGAACGGTGAAGGGCCCGTCGTTGGTCAGCGAGACACGCATCGACGCGCCGAAGCGGCCCGTCTCCACCGTGGCGCCGAGATCGCGCAGCCGCTCGACCACCAACTCCACCAGTGGCTCGGCGACTTCGCCCGGCGCCGCGGCGCTCCACGTGGGGCGGCGCCCCTTTCGGGCGTCACCGTAGAGAGTGAACTGGGAGACCACGAGGAGCGGCGCGTTGACGTCCGAGCACGACTTCTCGCCGTCGAGCACCCGCAGGGTCCACAGCTTGCGGGCGAGGGCGGCGGCCGTTTCCTCCGTGTCCCCGTGGGTGGCGCCCACCAGCACACACAGGCCCTGGCCCACGATCTCACCGACAGTCTCGCCGCCCACCTCGACGGCCGCGCCGTCCACCCGCTGCACCACAGCTCGCATGCGGGCCATGATGCCGGAACGTTCGTGCGCGGCGCGCGCGCCCGCCGGATGGGTGCCGGATCGCTGCGGTGGCCCGGCGCGCGGTGACACGATGCATGCACGGGGTACGTACCGCGCTACCGCACCACAACGGGGACGAGGGGACTAAAACCGCATGATCACACCGGGTTCCGGTACGCGCAGCGCTCCGTGGAACGCCACGCGGCCCGAGCTGGCCGAGCTGTCCCTGCCCGAGCTGCGCACGCTGCGCCGCGCGGCGCAGCGCGAGGAGGCCGATCTGAGCTTTGTGCGGCGGCTGTTGCAGGGGCGCATCGACATCCTCGAGGCCGAGCGGCGCAGGCGCGTCACGCAGGAGCCGGGGCCGCTCGACCAGCTGCCGCGCATCCTGGCCGACGGCCCGTCGCGGCACCGCTCGTCGGCGCGGCATGTGACGTTGGGCACGCCGCTGAGCGAGGAGTACCGGCAGCTGACCGAGGAGATGCTGGGCGAGGTCGAGCTGTCGGACCTGACGGCCCTCGACGACGACGAGCTGATGGACGCGCTGGGGCGGCTCGCCCGCTGGGAGGCGCGGGTCTCGCGGCGGCGGCAGGCGCTGCACCGGAGGGCGGACGACTGCGGGGCCGAGATCGCCCGCAGGTACCGTGAGGGCGAGGCGCAGGTCGACGACCTGCTGTCCTGACCGAAAGGCTGGTATGTCATGTCCGTGCCGTCGCCCGTGCTCGCGGAGGTGGTCCGTTCGGGCTTCGTCGAGGGGAGGCACCATGGCTCGCTCGTGGTGCTCGCGGCCGACGGCTCCGTGGAACGGGCCCTGGGGGACGTGGAGTCGCCCGTCTTCCCGCGCTCGAGCAACAAGCCGATGCAGGCGGCCGGGATGCTGCGGACCGGGCTCGACCTGTCGGGGGCCAGGCTGGCGATCGCGGCGGGGAGCCACGCGGGCGAGGACTTCCACCGCGAGCTGGTGACCCGGATGCTGGCCGAGCGCGGGCTGACGGCTGAGGCGCTGCGGTGCCCGCCCGACCCAACGCCCACCGCGATGAACTGCTCGGGCAAGCACGCGGGGATGCTCGCGGCCTGCGTGGTCAACGGCTGGCCCGTGGACAGCTATCCCGACCCCGGGCACCCGCTCCAGGTCGCGCTGCGGGAGGCGGTCGAGGCGGCCACGGGGGAGACGGTCGCGCACACCGGCGTGGACGGCTGCGGCGCACCCCTGTTCGCGCTGTCGCTCACGGGGCTTGCGCGGGCGTTCCGGGCGTTCGTGCTGGCCGAGCCCGGCAGCGCGGAACGGCGGGTGGCGGACGCGATGCGCGCGCACCCCGCGTATGTGGCGGGCACGGGCCGCGCGGACACCGTGCTGATGACCAAGGTGCCGGGGCTGCTGGCCAAGGGCGGCGCGGAGGGCGTGCAGGCGGTGGCGCTGCCGGACGGGCGGGCGCTGGCCCTCAAGATCGACGACGGCGCGGCCCGGGCCAGGGGCCCGGTCCTGGCGGCGGCCCTCGCGGGCCTCGGCGCCCCCGCGCACGGCCTCCCCGAGGAGCGCATACTCGGCGGCGGCCGACCCGTGGGCGAGGTCCGCGCGGTCATCTGAACGCCGCGGCCACGGCGAACGCCACGCCCCCCGGGGATTCGATCGCGTCCACACGCGGACCTTATGGGCGGCTTCGTACGCTGAGGGCGTGAGCGGGAAAGTGACACGGGCGAGAGCGACACAGACGAAGGAGGCCGGGTCCGGGTCCGGGGGCCCCGGCGCGGGGGCAGGGTCAAGGGCTGGCCCTGAGGCGGGAGTTGGCGTGGGGTCGGGCGCGGGCTTTGAGCGCGTGCACGGGCGGCTCAAGGCGCTCGACACGGACATCGCGCGGCTCAGGGAGTCCATCGCGGAGCTGCGGCGGACGATCGACAGCCATCAGCAGGAGGTCACGGCGGCGCTGTCGGGCCGTCGGGGGTGAGGGGGCGCGGGGTGGGCGAATTGGCTTGGCTTGCCACCGGGGGAAGCTCGTAGTCTGCGGACATGGATCCGCACATTCGTTCTGTGGCCGGGAGCCGCGCCGATTCCGAGGCATGGCTCAGGGCCGTTTCCACCGGCTTTCTCCATCCCCCCGACGCCATGGCCGAGACGATGGAGCTGCGTTTGGCCAAGCAGGACTTCGCGAGGGCGATCGGCGCGTTCGACGGGGACCGCTGCGTGGCGACGTTCCGCAGCTTCGACCAGGAGCTGACCCTCCCCGGCGGGACGGTGACCTCGGCGAACGCCGTCTCCGGGGTGACCGTGACCGCGACGCACCGGAGGCGTGGGCTGCTCAGCCGGATGATGGCGCACGACTTGGCCGCCGCGAAGGAGCGCGGGCACGCGGCGGCCACGCTGGTCGCCGCCGAGTACGGGATCTACGGGCGGTTCGGCTTCGGCCCGGCCGCCGGGTTCACGCAGTGGCGGGTCCTGAAGAGCCGGGCGGGCCTCGACCCCCGCTGGTCGCTGCCCGAGGGCGAGGGCACCCTGGCGTTCGTCGACGGGGCCGAGGTGCGCAAGCTGGGGCCCGAGCTGCACGATCGTTTCCGGAAGGGGCAGGCCGGGGCGATCCACCGCCCCCCGCTGTTCTGGGAGCGGGCCACGGGCGAGGTCCGGCTCGACCCCGGGCCCTGGCAGGAGCCGTTCCACGCGCTGTACCGGGACGCGGACGGGGTGCCGCAGGGGCTTGTCACCTTCACCACCGACGACAGGTGGGAGGCCGGGCTGCCCGAGGTGACGGCGGCCGTATCGTCGCTGTTCGCCACGACGCCCGCCGCCGAGGCCGCCCTGTGGCGCTTCCTGCTGGCCATCGACTGGGTGGCGGCCGTGGACAGCGGGCGCGCGCCGACCGACTCGCTCCTGACGCTGCTGCTGCCCGACCCCCGCGCCGCGTCTGTCAAGGAGTACGGCGACTTCCTGTGGCTGCGCCCGCTGGATGTGCCGAAGCTGCTGGGCGAGCGGGGCTATGCCGCCGCGGGGCGGCTGGTGCTCGACGTGAAGGATCCCGCGGGCCTGGCCCAGGGTCGTTTCCTGCTCGACGCCTCCCCCGATGGCGCCACCGCGGCCCCGACGGCCGAGGCCGCCGATCTGACGCTGGACGCCGGGGTGTTGGCCCGGCTCTCGCTAGGCGATGAGTCGGCCGTGCGGCTCGTGGCCGGGGGCCTGGTGGACGAGGAAACGCCGGGGGCGGCGGCCCGCGCGGATCTTCTCTTCCGCACGAGCCGCCGCCCTTGGTGCCCCGACATCTTCTGATTTTCCGACCGGATTCACGCCGGACCGCTGACCGGAAACCCGCCCGGCTCCGAGACCTGAGGTGATCGGAGCCAGCGGCGCGTCCGTTCAGGGACAGACGGCTTTCAGAGGTTTCCGACCAACAGTGTCACCAACACTGTCGAGCCGACGCAGACGCAGGTGTAGTTGCGTGTGCGCACCCCCGTCCGCAGGATCATCAGGCCGATCAGGCCCGGCAGACCGAACTGAATCTCTACCATCCGTTCCACCGCGATGCCGAAGGCAGCCACGGCGATGGTGGTGACAAGCATGACTCCTCCTCACATCACGTCAAGTACGCCGAACTTCCGAAGAGTTGGCTAAGTTGTCCACCAACTATACGCTTGTTTTCCCCAGTTGGCGGGCGCTCGGAAACGTCCTCATATGAACGTTCCGGATCTGTCCGAAAGTTGTATGGTGTTGAGCCGTGAGTCAGGAGACGGCCCCGGACGGCGACAGCCCGCAGCACGCCGATGACCTGCTCTCTCCCGACCACCTCGCCGGTGTCCTGCGTGACCGCATACGCTCGGGAGAGCTGCCACGGCACGCCCGGTTGCCCACGCAGCGCGCTCTGGTCGAGGAGTTCGGCGTGAACCGGACGACGGTCCGGCAGGCGCTGTCCGTCCTGGAGCGCGAGGGCTACATCAGCGCCAGAGGGCGCGGGGCGCCCGCCGTCGTCAGCTCTCCCGCCGAGGACAGCCCACGCCCCGCGGGCGTCGAGGTGGCCGACCGCATCGCGCTGGCGTTCCAGGCCGACGACATCTCCATCGACGCTTTCTGCCTCACCACCGAAACGCTCAACGCCGCGCTCGCAGCCCCGTTGATCGCCATCTCCACCGGCGAACTGACGCCCGAGTCCATCTCCATTCGGGTGATGCTCCCCAATCCGGATGAGCCACTGGCATATCCACGCCTGATTTCCGACCCTTCCGACCGGCGGCCGCTCGCCCGTCTCAGGCAGCTCACGCGCACCTTCTCCACGTCCCTGCGCCACCAGCTGACATCGCTCGCGGAGATGGGTCTCGTCGCCAAGGTGAGCGTCGAAATCCGCAGCGTTCCGATCACACCGGTGCAAAAGGTCTACCTGCTCAACGGCTTCGAGGTGCTGACGGCGTATTACCAGGTCCTTCCCCGCACCGTGGAGTACCAGGAGGAGCAGCTCGAGATCTACGACGTGCTCGGGCTGAACTCAAAGGTATTCCGCTCCTCCTCCGACACCGCCTTTGTGGAGGAGTCACACCAGTGGTTCGAGTCCCTCTGGTCAACGCTTGCCCAACCGCTCACACTCGGTTAGATGAGGGAACTCATCAGTGATGCGGAGTGTGTTCTCTTCGACTTCGACGGACCCGTCTGCCGTCTCTTCGCCGTGCACACCGCGGAATCCATCGCGCAACTGCTGCGCGAGCTTGCCGCCGAGCTGTCGCTCTCGGCGTTGCTCTCGGCCGATTTACGCGCCTCGCCTGATCCGCACCGCGTGCTGCGCGGCATCGCGAGTCAACGCCCGGGCCCTGGAGTCGTCGAGCGGTTCGAGGCGGCGCTGACGCGTGAGGAGATCACCGCGGCCGGAAGCGCGCGGCCCACGCCCTACGCGGCGACGCTGATCGCCGCGCTCTCCACGCGCGGCAGACAGGTGGCCATCGCCACCAACAACTCCCCCCTGGCGGCCCAGCACTACCTCGACCGCCAGCAGCTCTCCGGGTATGTGGGCGGCCGGGTGCACGGCAGGACGGCGGACATCGCCCTGCTCAAGCCCCACCCCGACTCCCTGCACCGCGCGCTGGCCTCCGCGCGGACGCGCCCCGAGCGGGCGTTGATGATCGGCGACAGCGTGTCCGACCTGCGGGCCGCCGAGGCGGCGGGCGTGCCGTTCCTCGGATACGCGGACGACGACGCCGGTGCCCAGGCGCTGCGAGGGGCGGGCGCGCGCCATGTGGTTCGCTCGCTCGAGCAGGTGCTCACCGCGCTGATCACCCCCACATTCGGTCCAGACGCACCCTTTTGAGCCATCGGAATCGGCGCGCCCGCGGCGTACCGTGTCGCTACTCGCAACCAACTCGCCGCCGGAAGGCCACCACCATGAGCCAGCCGCTGCCCGGGACTTCGCTGCGCGGTCACCACCGCGTCTGGCAAGTGCTGCGCGCGGAGGGCGAATTCGCTTCCCTGGGGCGGCTCAAGGCCGGTAGGCCGCGCCCCGGGGTGCAGCGTTTCGACCCCCGCTGCTTCCTCCACGAAGAGGACCTGCTCGTCCGTCTCGCGCGGCTCGGAGTGCCGCGCATCGCCCCCGTGTACCTGCTCGGGCCGGGATCCACGCGCGTCCACGGGTACATCGAGGGCGATCCGCTTTCGGCGCTGCGCCCGCCAGGCACCGCGCTCACCGACCCGGAGATCGCCCAACTGACAGACCTCTTCGGCACGTTGGCGGGCATCCCACCCGCCGCCGTCGAGGCCGTCCACCGCTGCCCCACGGCGCTGAGGCCGCGCACCAGCCGCGACTTCCTGCGCGGCCTGGTGCGCTTCACCCGCCGCCGCGTCTACACGGTGCACCGCCCGGCGCTCGGCGGCCTCTTCACCGCGCTGCGCGTCGACCCCGTGGTGCTCTCGCCCACGGGGCCGCTGGCCAGGGACGCCACGCTGCTGGCCGACAGGCCGTTCTGCCTGCTCCACGGCGACCTACACCGCGACAACCTGATCACGGCCGACGCCGACGGGATGCTGTGGACGATCGACTGGGAGCTCGCGCTGGTCGGCGACCCGCTCTACGACCTGGCCACCCACCTCCACCTGATGCGCTATCCACCGGCCCAGGAACACGCCCTGGTCTCGCGCTGGGCGCGGGAGATGGAGGCCCGGCTGCCCGGCGCGGCGGCCGGGCTCTCGCGTGATCTGCCGCGTTATCTCGCCTACAAGCGCGTGCAGTCGGTGTTCACGGACGTCACGCGGCAGGCCAACGCCGTGCGCGCGTCGCCGCCCGACGAGCTGGAGGAGCGCATCGCCCACGCCGGCGCGGTCGTCTCGACCGCGCTGCGCCGGGCGGCGCGGACCCTGGGCTTGGCCCCGGTGCCGGGGCCAAGGGCGGTGGAGGCGGTCTATGCCGCGTTCAACGCCGGGCTCGGCGCGGCTCCTTCGCTGCCGCCCGCCCCGTCGTCGCAGCCGCCTCCCGGCGCTCAAGCCGCAGCGCCGGCAGTGCCCGCGCAAGCGGCGCCGGGAGCCACCAGGCGCGGCGGCCCATCAGCCGCATGGCGGCGGGAACGATCAGGCAGCGGATGATCACCGCGTCCACGAAGATCGCCACGGCCATGCCGAACCCCATCTGCTGGAGCATCCGGTCGGGGCTCGCGACAAAGGCGCCGAAGACCACGATCATGATGGCGCCCGCCGCGGTGATGACCGAGCCGGTGCGCGCGAGGCCCTCCCGCACGGAGTGGGCGGCGTCACCGGTGCGTTCCCACTCCTCGTGGATGCGGGAGACCAGGAAGATCTCGTAGTCCATCGAGAGCCCGAAGACGATCGCGAAGATCATCACGGGCAGGAACGCCTCGATCGGCCCGCCCTCGACGCCGAACGCGCCCTCCTGGAACACCAGGGTCATCGCGCCGAGCGCGGCGCCGATGGAGAGCAGGTTGAGCGCCGCGGCCTTGAGCGGGATCAGCACCGAGCGGAAGACGGCCATGAGCAGCAGCAGCGAGAGGCCGACGACGATGGCGAGGAAGAGCGGCAGGCGCTCGGCGACCTTGTCGGCGTAGTCCTCGGTGGCCGCGGTGGCGCCGCCGACGAGGTAGTCGGCACCCGTCTCTTCGGCGAGCGCGGGCAGGACGTCGCCGCGCAGCGCCGCGACCAGCTCGGACGTGGCCTCGTCCTGCGGCGCGGATTCGGGGAACGCGAGCACCGTGGCGACCTCGCCGTCCTCGGTGGGGATCGGCGGGGTCGCGGTGGCGACGCCGTCGGTGCCGCCGAGCGCGGCGGTCGCGGCCTGGCCCGCGGCCAGGGCCCCCGCGTCCCCGCCGTCGACGACCACGACCAGCGGGCCGTTGAACCCCGGCCCGAAGCCCTCGGACAGCAGGTCGTACGCCTCTCTGCTGGTGGACCCCGCGGGGTCGTTGCCCGCGTCGGCGAAGCCGAGCCGCAGCGAGAGCGCGGGGGCGGCCAGCGCGCCGAGCGCCACGACCGCGACCACGAGCGCGGCCAGCGGCCTGCGCTGCACCGCGCCGCCGAGCCGCCGCCAGAACGCGCCTTCAGGCGCCCGGCCCTTCGCGGCGCGTCTGGCGGCGCGGGCCGTGAACTGGCGGGCGAAGCGCGCCCCGAACACCCCGAGCAGCGCGGGCAGCAGCGTCAGCGACGCGACCATCGTGACCAGGACGGTCAACGCCACGGAGAGCGCGAGGCCCTGGAGCGAGCCGAGGCCGAGCGCCACAAGGCCGAGCAGCGCCAGGATCACCGTGCACCCCGCGAAGAACACCGTGCGCCCCGCCGCGTCCATGGCCCGGGTGGTCGCCTCGGCGGGCGGGGCACCGGCGACCAGCTCCTGGCGGTAGCGGGCGAAGCTCAGCAGCGCGTAGTCGATGCCGACGCCGAGGCCGACGAGCATCATCGTGTAGGGCGCGTAGTCGGCGATCGTGAAGGCGTGGGAGAGCAGGATGATCAGCCCGATCGTCGAGCCGACCGCGAACAGCGCGGTGATGATTGGCAGTCCCGCGGCGACGACCGTGCCGAACATGAAGACGAGGATCACCAGTGCGGCCATGATGCCAAGGCCCTCGGCCGCGCCGCCCTCGCCCTCGGCGAGCACGCGGGCCGCGTCGCCGCCGAGCTCGACGGTGAGCCCGTCGCCCCCCGCCTCGCGCGCGGTGTCGAGGATGCGCTCGGTGTCCTCGGGCGGCATCCGCTCGGACGGCACGTCGAGCACGACGGTGGCGTAGCCGACGGTGCCGTCGGGGGAGAGCGCGGCGCCGTCCTCGTAAAGGCTCACCACCCGGGTGACGGCCGGGAGTTGGGCGACGTTCGCCAGCATCGCCGTCACGCGGTCGCGGGTGGCCTGGTCGTGGAGCCCGCCGTCGCGCGCCAGGACGATGGCGAGGGTGTCACCCGCGCGGTCGGAGCCGTGCGCTGCCAGCAGGTCGGCGGCCTCCTGCGACTCGGTGCCGGGGATGGCGTAGTCCTCGCGGTAGTCGTTCCCCGCGGCGGACGCGCCAGCCCAGACGCCGATCAGCACGGCGAGCCAGAGGCCGATGGCGAGCCATCTGCGGCGGTGGGCCCAGCCCGCGACGCGCGCGAAGACGCCTCCCGTGGCAGGGGGCTGCGTGGTCATGTCGGTTCTCCCGTCGGGTCGTTGCCGGTGTGGGAGGCGGCACGGGACGCGGGGCCGGTCGCGGGGGCCGGTCGCGGGGGCCGGTCGCGGGGTGCGGCGAGCGCGCGGGGCAGCGCGGCGTTCGGGCGCGGCGTTCGTTCCGCTTCCACCCCGCAACGGTGGCCCCGCGGAGGGTCCGCGCACGTCGGCCCGTGGAGGTCACCCGCGCTACCCCAGCGGTTGCGCCCCCGCAGGGGGGCATACGCCCGTGGTCGTCAGGGCCACCCCTAGGGGGGCGGCGTCCCGACCCCGACCCGCCCTCGGGGTCAGCTCATCCAGCCGGGGGTGATCATGCCCGTCTCATAGGCCAGGATGACGAGTTGGGCCCGGTCGCGGACGTCGAGCTTGGTCATGATCCGGCTGACGTGGGTCTTCGCGGTGGCCGGGCTCAGCACCAGCCGCCTGGCGATCTCGTCGTTGGTCAGGCCCGCGCCCACCAGGCCCATCACCTCGCGCTCACGCTCGGTCAGGGCGGCGAGCCTCCGGGCGGGGTCGGGCTGGCGGGCTCGGCCCGCGAACTCGGCGATCAGCCGCCGCGTCACCGCGGGCGCGATCAGCGCGTCGCCGCGCGCGCAGACCCTGATGCCGTGCAGCAGCTCCATGGGCTCGGTGTCCTTGACGAGAAACCCGGACGCGCCCGCGCGCAGCGCCCCGTACACGTAGTCGTCCACGTCGAACGTCGTGAGGATGACGACCCTGACCCCGGCAAGGCGCTCGTCGGCGACGATCCCGCGCGTGGCGGCGAGGCCGTCCTCCTCGGGCATCCTGATGTCCATCAGCACGATGTCGGGGCGCAGTTGGCGCGCGAGCGCGACCGCCTCGGTGCCGGTGGACGCCTCGCCGACGACCTCGATGTCGTCCTCGTCCTCGAGGATCGAACGGAAGCCCGCCCTGACCAGCTTCTGATCGTCGGCGAGCACCACGGAGATGCGGGCGGTCATGGCGTTCAGCGTAGCCCTGGGCGGGCGGCCTCACCGGCGCGAGGCGTGCGGGGCCCGTTGAGATCGCCGGGCCCCGCCTGGACTGCTCGAGTCCACGGTGCGGCACGGGCGCTGGCCGCACCACGGCGTCACGCGTTCGGTGAAACGGCGCCAGGAGCGGTCCGCTCGCCCCCGGGTTCACCGACGGCGCACGTCCAGGGGCGCCGGGGCGGCCTCACCGGCGCGAGGTCACCGTTCCGCGACGGGGGTGGCGCCGTCCTTCGGGGGCGCGCCCGCAACCTATTCGGGCGCGGCCGGGGCATCGGGCGCGGCCGGGGCATCGGGCCGCGGGGGCAGGGGGAGGCGGGCGGCGACGCGGAAGCCGGTCGCGGTGGTGCGCGCGGTCAGCTCGCCGCCCAGCGCCCTGGCGCGCTCCCGCATGCCCGCGATGCCGCTGCCCTCTTGCGCGTCGGCCGCGCCGCGCCCGTCGTCCTCGACGGTGACCCGCAGCTCGCCCGGCGCGTAGTCCACGGTGATGGCGGCGCCCTCGGCACCGGCGTGGCGCGTGACGTTGGTGAGCGACTCCTGAACGATCCGGTACGCCGCGAGCGAGATCTGCGGGGGCACGACGGGCGGGGCGCCGCTCACGTCCACGCGGACGCCGAGCCCGGTGGCGGCGGCCCGGTCGGCCAGCTCGCCGAGGCGTTCGAGCCCGGCGGGCGCGGGCGCGGTCGGGGCGTTCTCGTCCACGTGGCGCAGCACGCCGAGGGTCGCGCGCAGCTCGCGCAGCGCCTCCTTGCTCGCGTCGCGGACGAACTCGAGCGCGGCGACCAGCTCCTCGGTCTGGCCAGGGCGCTTGGCGCTGCGGTGCAGGGCGGCGGCGGCCTGGACGTTGATGAGCGAGATGTTGTGGCCGAGGACGTCGTGCAACTCGCGGGCGAGCCTGAGCCGTTCCTCGGTGGCGGACTGGCGGGCGCGCACGTCGCGCTCGCGCTCGGCCGAGCGCACGCGCTGTTCGGTCTCGTTCAGATATGCCCGGCGTACGCGCATGGCGTGCCCGAACGCGATCGCGCTGAGGAACCAGCCGCCGATCAGGGCGATCGCCATGTTGTCGACCTCGCGCTTGCCGCCGTGGTCGACAAGGACGAACTCGCCGTAGCCGATGGCCAGCATGACCGTCACGAACAGCGTGATGACGGCGGCCAGTTGACCGGCCCTGGCGACGGTGTAGATGGCGACCATGAAGCAGACGAGCGGCGTCGCGCCGTCGACCTGGGACAGCGGGAAGAACGCCATGGCGCACACCAGGATCGCCACGGCAACCGGCAGGGGCCACCGCCGCCTGAACGCCAGCGCGCCCCAGCTCGCGACCAGCAGCGCACGGGCGCCGAGCGCCACCGCCCAGCCGCCGCGCTCGGGCTCGACGAGCAGGGTGCCGATGTCGAAGAGCAGCACGAGCCCCGTCAGCGGAAGCACCGGCTCCCGGCGAACCGCGCGCGCGAAAGAGGCAAGCGAGGCGAGCACGGCGTCCAGAGTACGTAGGCTGGTACGACCCAGCGCTACCCAGGAGGACGTCCCCATGACCGGCCCCGCTCCGGAGAGCAACGAGCCCGCGCACGACCCGGAGGTGCTTCAGCTGGCGGCGAAGATCTTCGATCTGGCCCGCCAGGGGGACACCGCGACGGTGGCGGCCTACGTGGACGCGGGCGTTCCGCCGAACCTCAGCAACGACAAGGGCGATACGTTGCTGATGCTCGCGGCGTACCACGGGCACGCGGACACGGTGCGGGTGCTGCTCGAACGCGGCGCCGAGCCGGGCCGGGGCAACGACAAGGGCCAGACGCCGATCGCGGGCGCGGTGTTCAAGGGCTCGGTCGAGGTGGTCCGCGTCCTGCTCGAAGCGGGCGCGGACCCGGCGGCGGGCCAGCCGTCGGCGATCGACACGGCGCGCATGTTCGGCCGCACGGAACTCCTGGACCTGTTCGAATAGTCCCCCTGCTCGTTCCCCTGCGCGGAGCGAAGCCGCTTGGCGCGGCGGCCGTACGCGCCTCACCCCACGCTGCGGAGCCGCCCGGCGCGGCAGCGTACGCCCCTGCGGGGAGCGGACCCACTCGCGCGGCGGCAGGCCACCCCGCGCGGCGGCGGCACATCGCCCGGCACGAACGCCAGCCGCTCGCGCCCCTCCGGCGTGAACCCCAGCGGCTCGGGCGCCGCGGCACGCTCCGCACCTCCGCCCCCTCGTCGCTCATGGCGTCAGCACAACCTTGCCCGTGGTGTGGTGGGACTCGAGCAGGCGGTGGGCCTTCGGGGCCTCGGCGAGGGGGAGGACATCGGCGAACTCGGCGGTGAGCGCGCCCGACTCGGCGAGGCGGGCCAGCTCGACAAGCCCCGCGTGGTCGGGCTCGACCATGAACGCCGTGGTGCGCAGGCCCTGTTCGGCCGCCTCGTCAGCGACCGCGGGATCGTCGTGTTTGGCGGCGCTCGCCGTCCCGCTCACGCGGGCGCCGCGCGCCTTCGCGATCTGCACGGCCAGGTGCCCCACGCCCCCGGCTGCGGCGTGCACGCGAGCGCGGGCGGCGCGGGGCGGCGCGGGGCGGCGCCGGAGGCGGATCAGCCGCTGACCGCGACCGGCTCGCCCGACGCCTCGGTGCGTTCGCCCTCGGGCTTCGGCGCGGGGCCGCCGCGCAGCGGGACCTCCTTGACCAGCAGCGCCAGCAGGAACGCGAGCGCCGCGACACCGGCGCCCAGCAGGAACGCCTGGTGCGTGCCCGAGGCCACCGCCTGCTGGTACGCCTCGCGGACCGCGGCGGGCATCGCGGCCAGGCTCTCCGCGTCGAGCTGCGCGGACTGCTCGGTCGCCCCCGCGGCCGCGGCCCCGCCGCGCTCGCCCATGACATCGGTGACCCGCCCGGTGAACAGCGCGCCCATGAGCGCCACGCCGAACGAGCTGCCCAGCGTGCGGGAGAGCGTGCTGGTGGATGAGGCGACGCCCATGTCCTTGAGCTCGACGCTGTTCTGCGCGACCAGCATGGTGATCTGCATCAGGAAGCCCATGCCCGCGCCCAGCACCGCCATGTACACGCCCGCGGTCAGCCGGGAGGTGCCGGTGTCCATCGTGGACAGCAGGAACAGGCCGGTCGCCATGAGCGCGCCCCCCGCTATGGGGAATATCCGGTAGCGCCCCGTGCGGGTCGTGGCGCGGCCCGCGACGAGCGAGACGGCCATCATCGACAGCAGCATGGGCATCAGCAGCAGCCCGGAGTTGGTGGCCGACGCGCTCTGCACGGCCTGCTGGAACAGCGGCAGGTAGAGCGTCGCGCCGAACATCACGAAGCCGGTGACGAAGCCTATGGCGGCCATCAACGTGAAGTTCCGGCTGCGGAATATGTGCAGCGGGACGATCGGCTCGGCGGCCCTGGTCTGGGAGTACACGAACGCGGCGAGCGCGGCCACGCCGAGCGCGGCGAGACCGACGATCGTGGCCGAGCCCCAGGCGTACTCGGTGCCACCCCACGTGGTGACCAGCACGATCGCGGTGATCCCGACCGTGAGCAGCGCCGCGCCGAGGTAGTCGATGCGCGCCTGCGGCCTCGGCTTCTTGGGCAGGTGCAGCACGGCGGTGACCATGGCGAGGGCCAGGGCGCCGAGCGGCAGGTTGATGTAGAACGTCCAACGCCAGCCCAGGTGGTCGGTGATCACGCCGCCGAGCGCGGGCCCGCCGATCATGGCGAGCGCCATGACGCCCGCGATCATGCCCTGGTACCTGCCGCGCTCCCTCGGCGGTATCAGGTCGCCGATGATCGCCATCACGCCCACCATCAGGCCACCGGCGCCAAGCCCCTGGACGGCGCGGAAGGCGATGAGCTGCGTCATGTCCTGGGCGACGCCGGAAAGGGCGGAACCGATCAGGAAGATGACGATCGAGACCAGGAACGCGCCCTTCCGGCCATACATGTCCCCGACCTTGCCCCACAGGGGCGTCGAGGCGGCGGTGGCCAGCGTGTACGCGGTCACGACCCACGAGAGATGGGCCGCGCCGCCGAGCTCGCCCACGATGGTCGGCATGGCGGTGCCGATGATCATGTTGTCGAGCATCGCCAGCATCATGGCGACCATCAGGGCCATCAGCACGACACGCACGCTGCGCTGGCGTGGCCGGGCCACCGGCTCCACCGCCTCCGTCGTGTGGTGGGACACCGTTCCCCGCTTTCCCGGCTTACTTGCCGACCGGCTAGTTCAGTACTCTGGAGACGGTAAGAGAGACACTAGCCGGTCGTCAAGTAAGTTTGGAGTAAAGCGATGAGCAGCAGCGCCCGCCCGCGCAGGTCGGACACTCGGCAGCGCATCCAGGACGTGGCCCTGGAGATGTTCGCGGAGCGGGGCTACGAGAAGACGTCGCTGCGCGAGATCGCCGAGCGCCTCGAGGTGACCAAGGCCGCGCTCTACTACCACTTCAGGACGAAGGAGGACATCCTCATCGGCCTCTTCGACGACCTCACCGGGCCACTCGACGCCGTGGTGGACTGGGCGCGCGACCAGCCGCGCACGCTGGAGTCCAAGCGTGAGGTCATGGCGCGCTACAGCGCCGCGCTGCGCGACGCGGCGCCCCTCTTCCGCTTCCTCCAGGAGAACCAGGCGTCGCTGCGCGAGCTGCGCACCGGCGTGGACATCAAGGAGCGCATGATGGTGCTCGCCGACCTCATGGAGCCGGACGACGCCACCCTCACCGACCGGATGCGCTGTACGAGCGCGCTGTTCACGCTGCATGCCGGGGTGTTCGCGCTGCGCGACATCGACGCCGACCCCGAGGAGAAGCGACTCTCGGCCCTCGAGGTGGCCACCGAGCTGATCACGGCCGCACACGAGGCACACGAGGCACACGCCGGGCGCGCGGCACACGCCGGGCACGCGGAGGAGCCGCGCGCCGCACACCACGCCTGAGCGCCTGAGCGCGCGCCCCCTCGGCAGAGGGCTGTCTTGACGGTGCCTCCATCACGTTTGATGATCTCATCACTTCGGTCGTGCTGTTCCACCGGCGTTGTCGCGCCCCGCTGGGAGGCGTCCCGTGACGAACGACATCGATGTCCCCGTCCTCATCGCCGGCGGCGGCGCGGGAGGGCTGACCGCCGCCCTGCTGCTCGCCCGCATGGAGATCCCTTTCCTGCTGGTCGACGCCGCGCCCGGGACGTCGCCGCTGCCCAGGGCGCATGTGCTCAACCAGCGCGCGATGGAGATCCTGCGCGACGTGGGCCTGGCCGACGCGGTGTACGCCGCGGGCACCCCGGCCGAACAGATGGCGTACTCGGGCTGGTACGTCGGCCTCTCCGGCGACAGCGACAGCGACAGCAACAGCGACAGCAACAGCGACGACAACGAGCGCAACGACAGCGGAGGCAGCGGCGAAGGGCCCGACCATGGCCGCCGCGTCGCGCTCCTGGAGTCCTGGGGCGGCGGCGGCCGCTCCCCCGACTGGCTCGCGGCCAGCCCCGAGCGCCAGGCCAACCTCCCGCAGCACCGCCTCGAGCCCCTGCTCAGGGCGCGCGCCGAGCGGCTCGCGCCCCCGGGGGCGCTGCGCTTCCGCCACGAGCTGACCGCGTTGAACGACGACGACGGCGCCGTGACCGCCTCCGTGACCAACCTGGGCACCGGCGAGGCGCACCGCGTGCGGGCGCGCTACCTGCTGGGGTGCGACGGAGGGCGCACGGTGGGTCCCGCTCTTGGGGTGGCGCACCGGGGGGCGCGCGATGTGGCGCGCATGGTGTCGTTCCACTTCAGCGCCGATCTCTCGCGCTGGGCGCGCGACCCCGAGGTGCTGATCCGCTGGCTGTGGCTGCCCGACCTGGGCACGGGCGGGGTGCTTGTGCCGATGGGTCCCCGGCGCTGGGGGCCCGAGTCGGAGGAGTGGGTGTTCCATCTGCACTACCCCGCCGATGACCCGCGCGCCTTGGACGACGCCGCCGTGCTCGCCGATCTGCGCGCCGCGCTGGGCCCCGCGGTGGAGGGCGCGACGGTGCGCGCGCTCTCGCGCTGGGCGGTGCAGGGGGCGCTCGCCGATCGGTTCCGCGCCGGGCGCGTGCTGCTCATCGGCGACGCGGCCCACCGCCACCCGCCGACCGGCGGCCTCGGCCTGACGTCGGCGATGCACGACGCGCAGAACGTCACATGGAAGCTGGCCGCCGTGCTGCGCGGCCACGCCGACGACGCGCTCCTCGACAGCTACGAGGCCGAGCGCCGCCCGGTCGCAGCGGCTGGCGTGCGCAGGGCGCTCGCCAGCGCCCGCAACCAGCTGGCGATCACCGCCCACTTCGGCGGCGGCCCCGGCAGGACCCCGGCCGAGAACTGGCGGCTGGCCCGCCGCCTGTGGGGCACGTCGCCTGAGGACCGCGGGGCGCGCCGGGCGTTCCTGCGCACGGTGGCCGCGCAGTCGATGGAGTTCAACGAGCTGGGCGTGGAGTTCGGCTACACCTATGAGACCGGCGCGGTCGTCCCCGACGGCACGCCCCCCGCGCACAACCCCGACCCCGTGCGCATACACCAGCCCTCCGCGCGCCCCGGCCATCCGCTGCCGCACGCCTGGCTGACCGACCTGGACGGCAACGCCCTGCCGGTCGCCCGGCTCATACGCCCCGGCGCGTTCCTGCTGATCGCGGGCGAGGAGGGGCGGGAGTGGTGCGAGGCGGCCGAGAAGGTCGCGGCCCACACCGGGCTGCCGCTGACGGCCGTGCGCATCGGCCACCTCGACGGCGACTACCGCGATCCGCGCTCCACATGGACGCGCTGGCGCGGCCACGGCCCCGAGGGCGCCGTGCTGGTGCGCCCCGACCGTTTCATCGGGTGGCGCGCGCCCGGCGCGGACCGCGATCCGCACGCCCGGCTCACGGCGGCCATGAACGCGCTGCTCGGCCGGTCGCCCGGGGCGCCCGGCGTGGTGTGATGATGGGCTCATGCCCGAACAGCGGACCGGAAGGCCGACGGCGCAGGCGCCCAACCGCTTCGAGCGCCGCCGCGCCGCGACCCGCCAGGCCCTGGTGGACGCCGCCCGGCGCATCCTGGCGGAGCGGGGCACGGGCGACATCAGCATCCAGCGGATCGCGGAGCGCGCGGATGTCGGCTTCGGCTCGTTCTACAACCACTTCTCGTCCAAGGCCGAGCTGTTCAACGCCGCGGTGGCCGAGGCGCTCGACGACTACGGCCGGGAGCTCGACGCGGTGGTGGGGTCGCTGCCCGACCCGGCCGAGCGGTTCGCGGCCAGCGTCAGGCTGACCATCGCCATGGTGGAGTCGCACCCCGAGCTGATGCGGGTGCTGCGGCACAGCGGCCTCGGCCAGGTTCCGCGCGGCGATGGCCTCGCCCCACGCGTGCTGCGGGACATCGAACGGGGCGTGGACGCGGGCCGTTTCGCCGTCGACGACCCGGTGGTGGCGCTGTCCGCCGCGTGCGGGGCGCTGCTCGGCCTGGTCGATCTGCGCCTGCGTGACCCGGTGGGCGCGGGCCCTGGCGACGGCGAACGCATGGCGGCGCTGCTGCTGCGCATGCTCGGCGTTCCGCCAGGAGAGGCGGCCGAGCTGTCCGGGCGGCCGCTGCCCGCGCCCACCGGGCGATGAGTTCGGGCGGGCCACGGGGTCCCCACGGTCATGGCTGCCGTCACCGAAAGGCCCGAGCGGCCCTGTGCCGCGATCAGGGTCCGGGTCACCATGGACACGATCCCTTCGATCGCCGACCGCATCCCCGAGGTCATCGGCTGGCTCGCGGGCCGGGGCGTCGAGCCCGAGGGTGCGCCGTTCCTCGGATACCGCGTGATCGGCGTGGAACGGGCCCTGGACATCGAGGCGGGCGTCCCGGTGACTAACGTCCTCGGCCCCGCCCCCGAGGCGGAGATCACCACCGGCACCCTTGCCCGCTGGGCACTACGCCACGCTGACCCACAGGGGCCCCTTCGACCAACTGGTCGGCGCCACCGAGGCGTTGCTGAGCCGGGCGAACGCGAAGGGCCCGCGCTTGGACGCGCGCACCGGCCCCGGACCGGCCCACTGCATCAGCTCAACGTGCGCGCGGTGAACGACGAGAGCGGCGGCCAGGGCAGGCCCGAAGGGTGCGCGCCACCGCAACCGGCCCCGGCAGGTCGGCCGCCGACAAGCGACGCGGCCGCGCCCGTTCGGCGAACGGTCCCAGACATCCGCAAGCCGACCGGTGACCGGGACGACCGCCACCCACCACCCTCCCTCCCGTAGGTGCCGATCTTTGACCCGCACCCCCCACGCAACAGCAACAGCGGGCGACAACGAACACCACCTGACCCTCGGCAGCCGTCGTCATAGCCGCCCGCAGGGCACCACCCTTACGGCACATCCGGCCGCGTCAGCGCCCGCCGGAACGACTCGCCCGAGCGGCGCGCATGCGTCAGCCGCTCGCGCACCTCGCGCGGGGTGCGGGGGCGGAAGCCCGGGCCGCCGCAGCAGCTCTTGTGGAATCGCACCCCCGCGTTCAGCAGGACCGAGAGCGCCCGCCAGGCCGCCGCGTCGCGCCGCTTGGGCGCGGCGAAGGCCGAGCCCACATGGATCAGCGCCCCGGCGCAGCGCGGACAGACGCGCGCCGGGTCGCCGAGCCGGGGGTACCGCTGCTTGTACGCGGCCCGGCACGGCAGGCAGACAAACGACGTCTTGGCGTGCGACATACCCCCCAGGCTAGGCCGCCCCGTCCAGGACGGCTGTCAATTTCCGTTCCTCGTGGTCGAGATGGCGGTTCAGCTCGGCCATGAGCCGGTCCACCTCCGCCGCCACGCGCGCGGGCCCGGCGCCGTCGTCGCCG
Source organism: Streptomyces sp. PT12 (assembly GCF_003311645.1). Taxonomy (GTDB): domain Bacteria; phylum Actinomycetota; class Actinomycetes; order Streptomycetales; family Streptomycetaceae; genus Streptomyces. The sequence continues at coordinate 161,970 of NZ_QEST01000129.1, forward strand.
ATGACCGCCCTCAACTCCTCGACGAGCGCAGCGATCCGCTCGCGCTCGCGGCGCAACTCATCGATCACCGGGGCGAGTTCGGGGCGCTACGCCAGGATGCCCGGCAGCATCCCGTTGACCCGCAACTCCCGATGAACGCGAACGCGGAAGAAGGGCGGGCCTCTCGCCCGCCACGAGGTCACGCCTCGGCCGGGTGCCCCACTCCCTCGTGGCCCAAGGCCGACCCAGCAGTCACGAAGGGCCAGCCTCGCCCCGCGCCCGCGCGGCGGAAGCCCCGTGCGGGCTGCCGCAAGCAGCTCCGCTTGCAATTGCTAGCGCACGGGTGCACCCTGGGGGACATGGCTTCACTGGGTGTCGGCGATCTGGGCGCGTTCCTGCGGGAGCAGCGTCGGCAGGCCAAGCTGTCGCTGCGGCAGCTGGCCGACGCGGCCGGGGTGTCCAACCCCTACCTCAGCCAGATCGAACGCGGGCTGCGCAAGCCGAGCGCGGAGATCCTTCAGCAGATCGCCAAGGGTCTGCGGATCTCGGCCGAGACGCTGTATGTGCGGGCCGGGATCCTCGACGAGCGGGCGCAGGACGCCGACGCCGGGAAGCCACCGGGGGTGCGGGAGGCGATCGACGCCGACCCGGGCCTCACCGAGCAGCAGAAGCAGTCCCTGCTGCACATCTATGAGTCGTTCCGCAAGGAGAACCCCTGATGCCCCTGACCGATGACCTCCGCAGGACGCTGTCGAGCTCGACCCCGCTCTATGTGGCCGCCGGGACCGCCGACCTGGCCGCGCAGAAGCTGCGCGAGCTGCCCGCGACGTTCGACCGGCTGCGCGCCGAGGCGCCCGAGCGGCTGCCCAAGCTGCGCGAACGCGCCCAGCACGCCGCGCTCCAGGGCGTCGGCATCGCGCTCGAGTACGCGGTGCGGGCGCGCGAGACCTACGACGGGCTCGCCGAGCGCGGCAAGACCGTGGTCGAGCGCCGCAGGGCCGAGGGCGCCCCGGCCGACGGCGCCGACGTGACCGTGGAGCGGGCCGGGCAGCCGCCCTTCACCGAGCCCGTCACCGAGCCGAAGGCGCGGACACCCGCGACCGAGCCCGTGACGAAGCCCGTCAGCGAGCCCGTGACGGAGCCCGTGACCGAGCCCGTGACCGAGCCCGTCAGCGAGCCCGTCGGCGAGGCGGCGCCCGCGCCCAAGCCGCGGCCGCGGACCCCGAGGAAGACCGCGCCCCGCAAGGGCGCCCCGAAGAAGATGCCCCCCAAGGACTGAGGGACCGGTGCGCACGGCCAGGCCGCGAGCATTACGCGCTCCGGCTCCCGGCCGGTAGCGTGGTAAGGGACGGCAGGCGAACGGACGGAGTGTGGACGGCATGCTGTTGCAAGGCTTTGGCTCCCTGGTGAGCTACCTGTTCCTCGGGCTGCTGGTCATGAGCGCGTTCGCCCTGGTGCACGCGGCGCTCCAGCGCGAGGACGCTTTCCGCGCCGCCGACAAGCAGACCAAGTCGTTCTGGCTGATCATCCTGGGCGTCGCGGTGGCCGTGCAGGCCCTGCTCGGCGGGATCCTCTTCCTTCTCGTGGGCACGATCGCCACGATCGTCTACCTCGTGGACGTCCGCCCCGCGCTGCGCCTGGTCTCCGGCGGCGGCAGGGGCGGCGGCCGGAGCAGCAGCGACGGCCCGTACGGGCCGTGGAACGGGAATCGATAACGAATCGACGGGCGCTTGGCCGATCCACCGGCACGGGGTTAGCCCCGCCCTGGTTCTGCCCTTAGCATCGGCGGGGACACTCGCATGATGAACGGCAGAGGAATTGCAGTGCGCTTTCGCCTGACTCCCCGGGAGACAAGCTTTTACGAGCTGTTCGCCACCGCTGCCGACAACGTTCTCAGTGGCTCGAAGCTGCTGATGGAGCTGCTGGGGGCCGATGCCGCTACGCGCGTGGACCTCGCCGAGCGCATGCGGGCCGCCGAGCACGCGGGGGACGACGCCACGCACGCGATCTTCCACCAGCTGAACTCCTCGTTCATCACCCCGTTCGACCGCGAGGACATCTACCGGCTCGCCTCGCGGCTCGACGACATCATGGACTTCATGGAGGAGGCCGTCGACCTCGTGGTCCTCTACGGGATCGACGAGCTGCCCAAGGGCGTCGACCAGCAGATCGAGGTGCTGTTCAGGGCCGCCGAGCTGACCGCCGAGGCCATGCCGCGGCTGCGCACCATGCGGAACCTCGACGAGTACTGGATCGAGGTCAACCGCCTGGAGAACCAGGCCGACCAGATCCACCGCAAGCTCCTGGCCCACCTCTTCAACGGCAGCTACGAGGCCATCGAGGTCATGAAGCTCAAGCAGATCGTCGACGTGCTCGAAGAGGCCGCCGACGCGTTCGAGTCCGTCGCCAACACGGTGGAGACGATCGTGGTCAAGGAGTCCTGAGACCACCGTGGAGACCCTGGCCCTGGTCGTCGTCGTCGGCACGGCGCTGCTCTTCACCTACACCAACGGCTTCCACGACGCGGCCAACGCCGTCGCCACCTCGATCTCCACGCGGGCGCTGACCCCGCGCATCGCGGTCGCGATGGCCGCGTTCATGAACCTGGTGGGCGCGTTCCTCGGCCAGGGCGTCGCCGAGACCGTCGCCGAGGGGCTGATCGAGGCGCCCACCGGCGAACGCGGCATGATCATCCTGTTCTCCGCGCTCGTCGGCGCCATCGCCTGGAACCTCGTCGCCTGGTGGTACGGGCTGCCGTCCTCCTCGTCCCAGGCGCTGGTCGGCGGCCTGGTCGGCGGCGCGCTCGCCGGGGCGTCGACCGTGCACTGGGGTGGGGTGCTGACCAAGGTCGTGCTGCCCATGATCGTCTCGCCGGTCATCGGGCTGCTGCTCGGCTTCCTGGTGATGGTCGCCATCCTGTGGCTCTTCCGCCGCGCCCACCCGCACCGCGCGCAGCGCGGCTTCCGCATGGCGCAGACGGTGTCGGCCGCGGGCATGGCGCTGGGGCACGGGCTCCAGGACGCGCAGAAGACCATGGGCGTGGTGACCATGGCGCTGGTGATCGCCGAGGTCTCCGACGAGGGCGACGGCATCCCGGCCTGGGTGACGGTCGTCTGCGCGCTGATGCTGTCGCTTGGCACCTACGCGGGCGGCTGGCGCATCATGCGCACGCTGGGGCGGCGGATCATCGAGCTCGATCCGCCGCGCGGCTTCGCGTCGGAGTCGACGGCCGCGTCCGTGCTGTACGCGGCGTCGTACGTGTTCAACGCGCCCGTCTCCACGACCCATGTGATCACCGCGGCGATCATGGGCTCGGGCGCCACGCGCCGGATCAGCGCGGTGCGCTGGGGGGTCGCGAAGAACATCGTGGCGGGCTGGTTCGTGACGATGCCAGCGGCGGGCGCGGTGGCCGCGCTCTGCTACGCCCTGGTGAGCCTGGCGCTCCCTTAGCACCCCGCGACTCCGTCCCGGCAGCGCCGCGAGCACCCACGGGTTCACAGGACCCTCACCCATCCCCCCGCCGGCGACCCGGGTCCCGGTCCGGGATCTCGGACAGGATTTCTCGGGGGGCTGGACGAACCCCGCCCAATTCCTGTCATCAGGGGGACAGTTGACGTACAAGTCAAGAGAGAACCGGCGCTCCATACGCCCGCCGCGCCTCGGCGCGGCCACCGCCGCCGCGGCCGTCGCGGCCGCGCTGCTCGCGGGCTCCACGGGCCCCGCCACCGCCCAGGCCGCACACGGGAGCGGGCACGGGAGCGGGCACGGGACCCTCGGCAACGCCCAGGGCGGCGCGCCCGGGTCGGCGCGGGTGCCGCTGATCACCGGGGACCAGGTGGTCCTCGACGCCGACGGCCGCCCCAGCGGGCTGATCCGCGCCGAGGGCCGTGAGACGGTGCCGTTCCGCGTCCTGCCATCGGCCGACGGCTCTTCGACGCATGTGATCCCCGCGGACGTCGTGCCGCTGATCGCGGACGGCACGCTCGACCGGCGCCTGTTCGACGTCGCGCGCCTGGCCCGCGCGCCCTACCGCGCGGCCGAGGGGCTGCCGCTGATCGTCGGATACGACGGCGAACGGCCGCGCGCGCTCGCCGAAGGGCCGCTCGCCGACGCCGAAGGCACAGGGCTCGCCGCGATCGACGCCGAGGCCGTGACCGTCCCGCACGACGAGATCGCGGCCGTGTGGGCCGCGTTGACCGAGGAGGCGGCGGGCGAGAGGCCGCTGGCCGTCGCGCCCGGCATCGCCACGATCGCGCTCGACGGCATCGTGGAGAAGACGCTCGCCGAGAGCGTTCCGCAGATCGGCGCCCCCGAGGCGTGGGACGCCGGGTACGACGGCACCGGCACCACGATCGCCGTGCTCGACACGGGCGTCGACGACGAACACCCCGACCTCGCGGGCAAGGTGGTCGCCGAGCAGAACTTCTCGGAGTCCCCCGACGCCCACGACCGCGACGGCCACGGCACGCACGTCGCGTCCACCGCCGCGGGCACGGGCGCGCACGCCGGCGGCACCTACACGGGCGTCGCGCCCGGCGCCTCGCTCATCAACGCCAAGGTCCTCGACGACTCGGGCTCGGGCTTTGAGTCGGACATCATCGCGGGCATGGAGTGGGCCGTCGCCGAAGGCGCCGACGTGGTCAGCATGAGCCTGGGCGGCGCTGCGGGCCCCCAGATCGACCCGATGGAGGAGGCGGTCAACGCCCTCTCCGCCGAGTCCGACGCCCTGTTCGTCATCGCCGCGGGCAACAGCGGCCCCGCGCCGGGCTCCGTCGGCTCCCCCGGCACGGCCGACGCCGCGCTGACCCTGGGGGCGGTCGACAAGTCCGACGCCCTGGCCGACTTCTCGTCCGTCGGGCCGCGCGCCAGGGACGGCGCCGTCAAGCCCGACGTCACCGCCCCCGGCGTGGCCATCGCCGCCGCGGGGGCCGATGGCGCGGCGATCTGGGACTACGGAACGCCCGTCGCCGACGGCTATGTCGCGATTGACGGGACCTCCATGGCGACGCCACACGCCTCGGGCGCGGCCGCGCTGCTCGCGCAGGCGAACCCCGGGCTGACCGGCGAGGAGATCAAGGCCGCGCTGACCGCCTCTGCCGTGCCGGGTGAGGGCTACAGCGCGTTCCAGCAGGGCGCGGGCCGCATCGACGTGCCCGCGGCGCTGACCCAGACGGTCACCGCCGAGCCGGTCTCGATCGGCTTCGGCTCGGTGCCGTGGCCGCACGAGGACGCCGAGCCGATCACGCGCGACCTCACCTACCGCAACGCGGGCGAGCAGGACCTCACCCTCGCGCTGACCAGCACGGGCACGGGCCCCGACGGCGAGGCCGCGCCCGAGGGGATGTTCACGCTCAGCGCCGACGAGGTCACCGTTCCCGCGGGCGGCACCGCGACCGTGCGGATCACCGCCGACACCACCCCTGGCGGCGAGGTCTATGGCGCGTACACGTCGTATGTGACGGCCACATCGGACGACGGGCAGACGGTGCGCACCGCGGGCGCGGTCGTCCGCGAGGAGCAGCTGTTCGAGATCGCGGTCGACGTCACCGACCGCGACGGCGCGCCCGCCACCGACTGGTGGGGCATGGCGATCGACCTGGAGACGCTCGAGTTCCACGACGTGGTGGTCGACCCCGGGACCGGCACCGGGTCGATCCGGCTGCCCGAGGGCGCGTACCAGGTGGACACGAGCGTCTTCCGCTCCTCGGATGACGGCGCCGAGCTGCTCGGCGTCGACTGGCTGCTCGAGCCGTACATCGCGCTCACCGAGGACACCGCGGTGGCCGCCGACGCGTCGGCGGCCGGGGCGATCGACTTCACGATGCCGGTCGACGGCGCCACCCAGACCGATCTGACCGTGGGCTATCAGCTCGCGCGGGACGGTCAGACCACGTTCGACTCGGCGTGGAGCGCGGGCGGCCTGCCCGATGGCCTGCGCACCGCGCAGCTCGGCGAGCCGGGCGACGGCTGGTCCATCTCGGGCTACGCGGGCACCACATGGGCGGCCGAGGGCGCCGAGTACCACGGGGCGCACCAGCAACAGGGCGCGTTCTACACCGGTCTTGAGAAGGAGACCGAGGAGTCGGCGCTCGCGCGCGTCACCACCGAGGAGGGCGCGTCGCTCGACGGCGTCACCGGCGTGCTGTTCACCGTCAACTCGCTGCTGTCCATGGCGTCGGCGACCGAGCACGCGCTGCCTCGCACCACCGAGGTGTTCGTGGAGGCGGGCGTGGGGACGTGGACGCAGGAGTTCCTTCAGACCGACCCCGAGGTCTTCGCGGCCGCGGGCGCCGTGACCGAGCCCGCCGAGTACGCGGCGGGCGAGGCGTACCGGGAGCGTTTCAACGTCGGGGTGTTCGGGCCGAGGATCGGCGAGGACGGCGGCCTGTTCCGGCTCGGCAACGACCTCTACGGCGCGATCAACCCCTTCTCCGACGGCGCGGACCACTCGGGCTTCAGCCAGTACGACGCCGCGACCACGACGCTCCTGCGGGACGGCGAGGAGCTTGCGGTGGTCGACGACATCCTGGACGCCTCGGTGTTCGAGCTACCCGCGGACGAGGGCGCGTACGAGCTGGTCAGCACCGTCACGCGGGGCGGCGATGACGGCGTGCCGACCGCGTCCGTCTCGACGGAGATCACCACGGCGTTCACCTTCACCTCGGCCGCGGGGCCCGAGGACGGCCCCGTCCCCGTGCCGGTGTCGGTGGTGCGGCTTGCGCCCGAGCTGGCGCTCGACAGCACGGCCCCCGCGGGCCAGGTGTGGTCGGTGCCGCTGACGGTGCGGGGCGCGGCGGCCGGGGGCAACGTTGCCTCGCTGACCGTCGAGGTGTCCACGGACGGCGGCGCGACCTGGGCGGAGGCGGCCGTCGATGGCGACGCCTTCGAGGTCGCCAACCCCGAGGCGGGCGGCACCGTGTCGTTCCGCGTCTCGCTCGAGGACGGCCAGGGCAACACGACGGTCCAGACGATCGTCGACGCCTACCGCACGGCCTGAGGGCCCGCGCGTACGACGGACGGCCCGCCCTTCCCCGCAACGGGGAGGGGCGGGCCGTCCGGCTTCCCCCGCTGCCCCGCGCCGGGTCTCGCCCGCTCAGCCGAAGCGGCCGGAGATGTAGTCCTCGGTGGCCTGCACGGACGGGTTGGAGAAGATCTTCTCCGTCGCGTCCACCTCGATCAGCCGCCCCGGCTCGCCGATGGCCGCCAGGTTGAAGAACGCGGTGCGGTCGGAGACGCGGGCCGCCTGCTGCATGTTGTGGGTGACGATGACGATCGTGTACTCGGCCTTGAGCTTGTCGATCAGGTCCTCGATCGCGAGCGTGGAGATGGGGTCAAGCGCCGAGCAGGGCTCGTCCATCAGCAGCACATCGGGCTCGACTGCGGTGGCCCGCGCGATGCACAGGCGCTGCTGCTGGCCGCCCGAGAGCCCTGAACCCGGGCGGCCGAGGCGGTCCTTGACCTCGTTCCACAGGTTGGCGCCGCGCAGGTTCTTCTCGACGATGTCGTCGAGCTCGGACCTGCGGTACTTGATGCCGTTGAGCTTGAGCCCGGCCGCCACGTTGTCGTAGATGGACATCGTCGGGAACGGGTTGGGCCGCTGGAACACCATCCCCACCGTGCGGCGCACCGAGACCGGGTCGACGCCGGTGCCGTAGAGGTCCTCGTTGTCCAGCAGCACCTTGCCCTCGACCCGGCCGCCCGGGGTGACCTCGTGCATGCGGTTGAGGGTGCGCAGAAAGGTGGACTTGCCGCAGCCCGACGGGCCGATGAACGCCGTCACCGAGGCGGGCTCCACATGCAGGGTGATCCCGTCGATCGCCTTGTGCGCCCCGTAGTACGCGGTCAGCGCCTGGACGTCGATCCGTTTGGCCATGGGTTCGTCTTCTCCTTCTTCTTCTCAGCGCCCGCCCCTGGGGGCCTTCCAGCGGGCGATGCCGCGGGCCACCAGGTTGAGGATCATGACGAACGCGATCAGCACGGCCGCCGCGGCCCAGGCGCGGTCGAACGCCTGCTCGGTGCCGAAGCCCCACTGCTCGTAGACATAGAGCGGGAGCGACGACTGGGCGCCCTCGAAGGGGTTGCCGTTGATCATGTTGTTGCCGAAGACCAGCAGGATGATGGGCGCGGTCTCGCCCGCGATGCGGGCCAGGGCCAGCATCACGCCGGTGGTGATCCCGCCGATCGCGGTGGGCAGCACGACCTTGAGGATCGTGCGCCACTTGGGGACGCCCATCGCGAGCGACGCCTCGCGCAGCTCGTCGGGCACCAGCTTGAGCATCTCCTCGGTGGAGCGGACCACGATCGGCACCATGAGGATGGCGAGCGCCATCGCCCCGGCGAAGCCGGAGTAGCCGAAGTCCAGCATCATGATCCACAGGCTGAGGACGAAGAGCCCGGCCACGATCGAGGGGATGCCGGTCATCACGTCCACGAAGAACGTGATCGCCCTGGCCAGCCGCCCGCGCCCGTACTCCACGAGGTAGACGGCGGTCAGCAGGCCGAGCGGGATCGCGATCACCGAGGCGAGGACGACCTGCTGGACGGTGCCGAGGATGGCGTGGTAGATGCCGCCGCCCTCCTGCCAGCTGAGCACGCCGTTCATCGAGTGGGTCAGGAAGTACCAGCTCACGCCGGGAATGCCGCGCGCGACGGTCTCCCACACGAGCGAGGCGAGCGGGACCACGGCCACGACGAAGCACGCCCACACGAGGATCGCGGCCAGCCGGTCGGCGGCGTGGCGGCGGCCCTCGACGGAGGCGGAGAGGGCGAACGTCGCGCCGACGAAGACGAGCGCCGCGATCAGGCCCCACTGGCCCCTGCTGTCCAGGCGCGCGACCAGCCCGACGCCCGTGCCCAGGGCGGCCGAGCCGAGGGCAAGGGCGGCGAGCGACCAGCGCGGCAGCCGGGGCCTGCGCAGCGCGACCCGGCCGACGGCTGGCCCCCTGCTCGCCTCCTCGTCGGCGGGGACGGTGGTTCCGCTCATGCGTTGGCTCCCGAGTACTCCTTGCGGCGGGCGATGATCAGCCGGGCGACGCCGTTGACCAGCAGGGTGAGGAGGAAGAGGACGAGGCCCGAGGCGATCAGCGCGTCCCGGCCCATGGATCCGGCCTCCTTGAACTGGCTGGCGATGTTCTGGGCGAACGTGCCGCCGCCCGACTCCAGCAGGCTGGCGTTGATCAGGAAGCTCGGCGAGAGAACGGTGGCCACCGCCATCGTCTCGCCCAGCGCGCGCCCGAGCCCGAGCATGGACGCGCTGATCACGCCCGAGCGCCCGAAGGGCAGCACGGTCATGCGGATGACCTCCCAGCGCGTGGCGCCGAGCGCGAGCGCTGCCTCCTGGTTGGCTTTGGGCGTCTGGAGGAAGACCTCGCGCGTGACGCTCGTGATGATCGGCAGGATCATCACGGCGAGCAGCAGGCCCACGGTCATCAGGGAGCGGGCCGGGGTGCCGTCGTAGGCGAAGACCCCGGTCCAGCCGAGGACGTCGTCGAGCCACTGGAACGGGCCCGTCATGCGCGGCACCAGGTAGAGGGCGCCCCACAGGCCGTAGACGATGCTGGGCACGGCGGCGAGCAGGTCGACCACATAGGCGAGCGGGGTGGCAAGACGGCGCGGCGCGTAGTGCGAGATGAACAGCGCGATCCCGACGGCGACCGGCACGGCGAGCACCATGGCGATGACCGAGCTGACGACCGTGCCGAACAGCAGGACGGCGATGCCGAAGCGCGGCGGGTCGGCGTTGGCGTCCCACTCGAACGTGGTCAGGAAGTTGCCCTCGTCGGCGGCGATCGCGATGCCCGCGCGGATGGCGAGGAAGACGGCGATCGCGGCCATGATCACCAGCAGCGCGATGCCTGAGCCCTTGGACAGGCCGCTGAAGATCCGGTCGCCCAGGCGCGTGGTGCCCCGGGTCCCGGCCTCCTTCAGGGGCGACGGCGGTGGGGAGGGGGACGGGGGCGGGGCTGAGGGTGATGACATGGTGCTTCCGGTCGTCAGGCCATGGCGTCGACGCGCTGGCGGACCTGCTGGATGATGTCGCCCGAGATCGGCGCGTAGTCGATCTCGCCGAGCGCCCGCTGCCCGTCCTCACCGGCCATGTAGGCGAGGAACGCCCTGGTCAGGTCGAGGGTCTCGGGGGCGTTGCCGCGATCGCACGCGATCTCGTAGGTGACCAGGACGATGGGGTAGACGCCCTCCTCGCGGGTCGCGTAGTCGAGCTGGAGCGCGAGGTCGCCCTCGGTCCCCGTGACCTCGGCCTCGGCGACGGCGTTGGAGGAGTTCTCCACGGTCGCCTCGACCGGCTCGCTCGCGCCGGTGTCGATGCGGACGGTGCTGATGTCGTTCTGATGGGCGTAGGACAGCTCGAAGTAGGCGATGGCGCCGACGTTCTGCTTGACCACGCCGACAAGCCCCGACGAGCCGTCGGCGGACTGGCCTCCGTGGCCCTTCCACGCCTTGTCCGGCTCGTGCGGCCAGGCATCGGGCGCCGAGGCGTGCAGATACGACGTGAAGTTGTCGGTCGTGCCCGAGCCGTCGGAGCGGTGGAACGGCGTGATCGGCACGTCGGGCAGGTCGGCGCCGGGGTTGAGCTCGGCGATGGCGGGGTCGTTCCAGCGGGCGATGCGGGAGTCGAAGATCCGGGCCAGGGTGGGGGCGTCGAGGACGAGGTCGTCGACGCCGGGGAGGTTGAAGCCGACGGCCACGGGCCCGGCGACCATGGGCAGGTGGATGGCGCGCCCGCCGTCCCGGCACACCGAGCGCGACTCCTCGATCTCGGAGTCGGTCATCAGCGAGTCGGAGCCCGCGAAGGCCGTGGTGCCCTGAAGGAACTCCTGCACCCCGGCGCCCGAGCCCGTCGCCTTGTAGTTGATCTGGCTGTCTTCACAGTTGGCCTGGTAGGTGTTCACCCAGACCTCCATCGCGTTGGCCTGGGCGCTCGAACCCGAGGCCAGCAGCGTGCCGGTCCTGCCGCAGTGAAGGCCGTCGAGCGAGAAGTCCACCGCGCCGGGAAGCCCTGAGTTGTCGTCGGTGCCACAGGCGGTCACGAGCACCAGCGCGCCACAGGCCAGCACCGCGCCGAGGCGTGTCTTCACTGTCGTTCAGTCCCTTCCGTCGCCGCTCCGCTCTGACGGTAGGTTGATCAGGTGAATCGATCGACGGTTATAAGTGAATGGAAGATGAACCGATCCGGGTGTCCGAGCCCCGGAGACCGCACGATACTGGGTGCCCCGTCCGCCGTTCGTTACGCTATACCCGACAGGGGTATAAGAGTCACAGGAGGGCGGAAATGGTCACAAGTGAGACGGTCGCGGCGAATGACGCCCACAGGGACGCCGGGCATCACGCGACCGGCGGCGCGGGCCCGCATGGCTACAGCAAGGACAAGGACTCCCACCTCAAGCGGCTGCGCCGCATCGAGGGCCAGGTCCGCGGGCTCCAGCGGATGGTCGACGAGGACGTCTACTGCATCGACATACTGACCCAGGTCTCGGCCTCGACGAAGGCGCTCCAGTCGTTCGCGCTCCAGCTCCTCGATGAGCACCTGAGGCACTGCGTGGCCCGCGCCGCCGAGCAGGGCGGGCCCGAGATCGACGCCAAGGTCGAGGAGGCCACCGCGGCCATCGCGCGCCTGCTCCGCACCTGACCCCCGGCGCCCGCACGCCCCGCCCTCACACCACGGCCCCGTTGAAGACCTCTCCATCACCCGGCAGCACGACGTCGACCGGCGCGCCGAAGTCGTAGAGCTCGACCGTCGACGTCACATCGATCCCCCGCTCCCCGAAGCGGAAGCGGTGGGTGATCTCCCGCGGCAGCCCCCTGTCGTCGAGGAACGCGTCGAACGGCACCTCCGTCTCCGCGAACCCGCCCACGGCCGCGGCCAGTTGGTCGCCCACCCGCCCCGGCGCCGCGTCCGCCGCGGCGGCGATGTCGGTCACCCCCCTGAAGTGCCGCAGCGTCTCGCCGCCCACCTCGGCCTCCCCCAGGTCGTCGACGGCCACGAGCCCGCCGAGCAGCGCCGCGGCGGCCAGCGGGTCCGTCGCCCCGCCGGTCACGAGGTTCCCGTCGGCCAGCGACGAGACGTCGACCACGACCCACTTGTCGGGGGGAACGCCCGCGCCCCGGTTCTTCATGTACAGCCGCCCCGGCACGAACACCTCCGTGACCGGCTCGCCGTCGGGCAGTGTCACCAGCAGCTCGCCGCTGCGCTCCCCGTAGTCGAAACCGCCACGCCCTCGCAGCGTGATCCGCGTGCCGCCCGACGACATCTCCATCGCGGTGCGCGCCCGCGAGCTGCCCGAGTCGGCCAGCCGCTCCACCGCCCCGCGAAGCGCCTCGCGCGCGTCGCCCTCGGCCGCCGCCCCGGTGCCGGAGCAGCCGGTCGCCGCGGTCAGCAGCGCCAGCGCGGACAGCGCGCCGAGCAGCTCGTTGACGCGCATACGCCGCCGTAGCGCCATGGCCTGCCGACACCCCCAGCAACCGTCGTCCCGGATTCGTAACCGCCTAACGAGGGGCCCCCGCGGCCGTTACGGTGGTGGGGTGCGCGACCAGGGTGAAGACGAGGCGTCCCGGGGGGAGCCGAAGGACCCCGAAGAGCCGGGGGCCGGGACCGTGCACCGGGTCGTCCTCACCGAGCGGGGCCCTTTTGTCGCCCCCCGCTGCGTGTGCGGCTGGTACGGCCCGGCGCGCCGCTCCCGGCCACTGGCGCGGGACGAGGCCGCCGCGCACATGGCCGACAGCGCGGCGGGGTAGCGGGGTCCGCACCCGCGCTCAGGCGGCCAGGCGGCTCCGCTGCTCTGTCAGATCGGCCGTGCGGGCGGCGGGCAGGGACGCGCCAGGGGGGCGCGCGATCCAGCCCAGGCCCCGGCGCGTGCCGCACCGGCGCACAAGCGGGGTCAGCGCGCCGAGCGCGAGCGGCGCGAGCAGCAGCGCGACGGCGGTGCCCAGGGCGTATCCGCCGATGACGTCGCTGGGGTAGTGCACCCCGAGCAGCACGCGCGCGAAGCCCTGGAGGAGCGCGAACGCGAACGCGACCGCCCCCAGGACGCGGTGCACCAGGAACAGGGCGACGGCGATCGCCATGGCGGCGCTCGCGTGGTCGCTCACAAACGAGTACCCGTCCTTGCCCTGCACGAGCACCGCGACATCCGGGTGGTCGACGAACGGGCGCGGCCGGGCGACGAAGTCGCGGATCGGGGCGTTGGCCAGGAACGCGAGCCCGGCCGCGAGAGGGGCCCAGGCGGCCCCGGCCACCGCCTGATGGGCGTCGGACCTGCGCCTGACGAGGAACCAGGCGGCGATGACCAGCAGCGCGAGGGCCACGGGGATCCCGTGCTCCCCTACGAAGCTGACGGCGCGTCGGCCCCAGCCGGGGAGCGATTCGCCGAGGCCGTTGATGCCGTAGAGCACATCCAACTCGATGTCTGGATTGTCGAATTGATCGAGACCAGCCATGTGCCGTTGTGGCCCCTTCTGACGTGGGGGACCCTGCCGAGGCAGGCAGGGAGGAGGAGCCCCTGTTCCGGTACAGGTAACGCCCTGTACCTCCCCCGGAGTGCCGAGGTCCATCGAATGACGACCTCAGCGTTATCGAACAGCAACGCGTCGCCGCAGTTCAGCGAGGAATCGTTGGCCAGAACCTCACTGGACGTAGATGGGCGCTCACGCCGCCGCGGGGCGGGTGGCCCCAAAATAATCCGGGGAATCAATGGGGTCAAAACGGATCGTGGCCCCGGTGTACGGGGCGTTGATCATGTATCCGCCGCCGATGTAGAGGCCGACGTGGTGGATGCTCCTGGGGTCGTCAAGATCATACGCGAAGAACACCAGGTCACCGGGCAGGAGTTCGTCCCGCGAGGGGTGGGGACCGGCGTTCCACTGATCGTTCGCGATGCGCGGCAGCTCGATCCCGACCTCCTCGTAGGCGGCCTTGGTCAGCCCCGAGCAGTCGAACCGCCCGTCGTCCTCGGCCGTGCCGTCGCCGCCCCACTGGTACGGCGTCCCGAGCTGCTCCTGCGCGAAGTGCACGGCGCCCGCCGCCGCCTCGAGCGCGGGCAGCGGCTCGTCCTCGGGCGGCGCGGCGAAGCTGGCCTCGGCGGAGCGGATGATGCGGACGTAGTTCTGCGTCTCCTCGTAGGGCGGGACGCCGTTGTACCGGATCACGGCGTAGGGGCCCGCGTTGTAGGCGGCCAGCATGTTGTTCACGGGATCCCCTGGGACGTCGTCCACATAGCCCGCGAGGGAGCAGTCGTAACGGGCGGCGGACGGGATGGCGTCCTGCGGGTCCCACACGTTGGCCACGCCGTCGCCGTTGGCGTCGATGCCGTGGGTCGCCCAGGTGCTCGGGATGAACTGCGCGATGCCCTGCGCCTCGGCGTGGCTGCGCACATCGGGCTGCCAGCCGCTCTCCTGGCTGAGCTGGGCGGCGAGTATGGCGGGCGAGAGGGTCTCGCAGTAGTTCCCCCACTCGGCGACCAGTTGCTCGTACTCCTCGGGCACGGTGTCACGGGCCAGCTGCCCACCGCCGCCGCCCCCGCCCCCGCCCGGCAGATCGGACGCGGCGCCGTAGACCCCGACGACGAGAAACGCCATGAAGCCGCCGAGCCCCCCGACCCCGGCCCCCACGGCCAGCACGATCCTCCGCATCCCTCAACTCTCCCCAATCCGCGGCGACCTGACCAGCACTATGGCACGCGAGGGACATCACAGCGGGTCGTTCCCCCGCAACGGCGCCTGACGCGGGATCACTTCCGGTTCCCCCTCTGTCACCCGGGCGTGGCACAATCCGAAGGGAGTGCCGTACGAGAGCCAGTTGGGTGGTGAGTTCCCGTGGACGATAACGAGGAAGAGCCGGATGGCATCGACAACATCATCGGTGGCATCGCCCCGGACTGGGGCCCGTTCGCCGCGGTGGGCGACCAGGCGCGGACGATGGTGCAGGTGATCATGGCGCTGGCCATCCTCATCTGCCTCGGCATCGCCATCTGGGGCGCGGCCAAGCAGCGCATCGGGTCCACCGCCATGCGGGACTCCTTCAGCGCGGAGCAGGGCAAGGGCCTGATCGTCGCCGGGCTGACCGGCGTCTTCATCATCGGCTCGCTCGGCACGCTGTTCACCATCATCTACGGCATGTCGATCTAGGCGGAGAGTCAGCTGCCCATGCGGGGAAGGCGCGTTGCGCGTCACGTGGCGGCCTTCGCCGCGCTGGGCGCGCTTGCCGTCGGCTGCACCGTCGGCCCCGCGGCCAACCGCGGGGAGCGCGAGGACCGTTCGGCCGAGGAGGAGCAGCGGCCCGGCGACGAGGGCGGCGACGACGAGGCCCCGCCGCCCCTCTTCCCCGACGACCCGCCGCAGGGCGAGCCGGAGCCCGAGCCCACCGCGGCGCCCGCCACGGGGAGCGCGACGGCGGCGCCCGAGCCGGTCATCGACCAGGCGGTGGACGCCTGTTGCCTCGCCCAGGTCCCCGAGAGCGAGGACCTGCTGATCGCCTCCGGCGACACCGTGTTCCTGCACCAGGCCGACGGCGAAGGGGAGTTGACGCCGCTTGGCCAGGTGCCGGGCGAGATCATGGGCCTGGCGCTGCCCCGCTCCGCCACCGGCAGCTATGTGGGCGTCTTCGTCTCCTACGCCGCGTCCGACGGCGGCCATGTCTCCGGCTTCCGCTACTACCCCGACCGGGACTGGGAGCCCTGGGGAGCGACGCCGACCGAGCTCATCGACGATCCGTTCCCGCTCGCGGGCGACGGGGCGCGCGGCGGCGGCGCCCTGGCGTTCGGCCCCGACGGCTACCTCTACGCGGGGACGGGCGACGCGGGCGACCCGGCCGTCGCGGAGGACACCGCGTCCCTCGCGGGCAAGGTCCTGCGCCTCGACCCGAACGGCAGCGATCCGCCCGTCGTCCACTCCCCAGGCCCCTACGCCGACGTGCGCGGGATCGCGTGGGATCAGGACCGGATGTGGGTCGTGGACGCCGCCGACGACGGCGCGCGGCTGTTCTCCGTCGTGCCCGAGGGCGACCCCGTCGACGTGTGGGAGCTGCCAGGCGAGGTGCCCACGGGGCTCGCGGCCAGCGAGGGGTCGCTGTGGATGCCGGGCGGCGCCGAGGGCAGGCTGTGGCGCATCCCGCTCCACGGCACCGCGCTGGTGCCCGACCCCGCCGCCGTGCTCGACCTCGCCGCGCCGGGGGCGTTGCTCGCCGACGCGGGCTCGACGGACCTGCTCGCCCTGGGCGACGGCGCCGTGCTCCGCCTCACCGTGGAGTGACCCTGGGCCGACCCACCGCCCCGCTCGAACGGCGTCAGCCCGCCCCGAGCCCCCTGGCCGCAAGGTCGAGCAGCGCGAAGACGAACAGACTGATGCCGACGAAGCCGTTGACCGTGAAGAACGCCCGGTTCAGGCGGCTCAGATCCCGCGGCGTCACGATCGCGTGCTCGTAGACGAACGCCGCGGCCACCACCGCCACCCCGGCCCACAGGAACGGCCCGCCCTCCGTGGCCACCGCGTACCACGCCAGCAGCCCCAGCGTCAGCGCATGGCACGCGCGCGCCCCGTACAGCGCCCCCGCGATCCCGAAGCGCGCGGGCACCGAACGCACGCCCCCCGCGCGGTCGGACGCCACGTCCTGGCACGCGTAGATCAGGTCGAACCCCCCGATCCACAGCCCCACCGCGAGGCCCAGGATCGCCGCGTCCCACGACCACGCGCCGGTCACCGCGAGCCAGCCGCCCACCGGGCCCATGGCCTGGGCGAGCCCGAGGATCGCGTGCGGGAAGTCCGTGAACCGCTTGCCGTACGGATAGACCACCATCGGCACCACCGCCACCGGCGCGAGCGCGAGGCAGAGGGGGTTGAGCAGCGCGGCGGCGCCGAGGAAGACGGCGAGCGCCACGAGCGCGCCGCTCCACGCCGCGCGCACCGAGACGGCGCCCGTGACGAGTTCGCGCCCCGCCGTGCGCGGGTTGCGCGCGTCGATCTCGCGGTCGATGATCCGGTTGGCCGCCATGGCGAACGTCCG
Organism: Streptomyces sp. PT12; assembly: GCF_003311645.1. Classification (GTDB taxonomy): domain Bacteria; phylum Actinomycetota; class Actinomycetes; order Streptomycetales; family Streptomycetaceae; genus Streptomyces. The sequence continues at coordinate 178,960 of NZ_QEST01000129.1, forward strand.
CAGCCCGACCATCGCGAGCGTCACGAGCAGCAGCGTCCACCAGTCCACCGCCCCCTCGCCGAGGAACATGGCGGTGAGCGTCGCGGTATAGGCGAAGGGCAGCGCGAAGACCGAGTGCTCGATCATCACCAGCCGCAGGAACGCCCTGACGTGGCCCGCTCCCTGGCCTGGACCCGGCGTCCCGAGGGCGGACGCCTCGGCCGTCACAGCCCGTACTCCTTCCAGCGGCGGCTGACGCGCTCGGCGACCTCGGGGTCAGGCACGATCATCGGCGGCCAGCCGCCGTCGCGCGTGTACCCCTCCTCCGGCCACTTCGCCGTGGCGTCGATGCCCGCCTTGCCGCCCCAGAACTGCTGGTACGACGCGTGGTCGAGATGGTCGACGGGCCCCTCGGTGAGCAGCAGGTCGCGCGCGTAGTCGACGTTGCCGAGCGCGCGCCAGGCGACCTCGTGCAGGTCGTGCACGTCGCAGTCGGAGTCCACCACGACGATCAGCTTGGTCAGCGACATCATGTGCGCGCCCCACACGGCCGACATCACCTTCTGGGCGTGCTTGGGGTACTTCTTGTCGATCGACAGGATCGCGCAGTTGTGGAAGCCGCCCGCCTCGGGCAGGTGGTAGTCCACGATGTCCGGGATGATGATCTTGAGCAGCGGCAGGAAGAACCGCTCCGTCGCGCGCCCGAGCGGCCCGTCCTCGGTCGGCGGGCGCCCCACGACGATCGACTGGAACACCGGCTTGCGCCGCATCGTGACGCAGTCGATCGTGAGGGCGGGAAACGGCTCCTGCGGCGTGTAGAAGCCGGTGTGGTCGCCGAACGGGCCCTCCGGCAGCGTGCGTCCCGGCTCGAGCCAGCCCTCGAGCACCACCTCGGCGTTGGCCGGGACCTGGAGCGGCACCGTCTGGCAGTCCACCAGCTCGATCCGCTTGCCCTGCACGAACCCCGCGAACAGGTACTCGTCGATGTCGCCGGGCAGCGGCGCGGTCGAGGCGTAGGTCACGGCGGGCGGGCAGCCGAACGCTATCGCGACGGGCAGCCGTTCGCCGCGCCGCGCGGCCACCTGGTAGTGGTTGCGGCTGTCCTTGTGGATCTGCCAGTGCATGCCGATCGTGCGCGCGTCGTGGCGCTGGAGCCGGTAGAGGCCGAGATTGCGGATCCCGGTCTCGGGGTCCTTGGTGTGCGTCAGCCCGAGGTTGAAGAACGACCCGCCGTCCTCCGGCCAGGTGAACAGCGCGGGAAGGCGGTCGAGGTCGACGTCGTCGCCCTTGAGGACGACCTCGTGCACCGGCGCGCTCCTCACCTTCTTCGGCGGTACGTGCGCCATCGCGCCGAGCTTGCCGAACGCCTCGCGGATGCCGACGAACCCGTGCGGCAGCTCGGGCTTGAGCAGGCCGCCGATCTTCTCGCTGATGTCGTCGTAGGAGCGCAGCCCAAGCGCCTTGAGCAGGCGGCGGTCGGTCCCGAAGACGTTCACGGCCAGGGGGAGGTCGGAGCCCTTGACGTTCTCGAAGAGCAACGCCGGGCCCCCCGCCTTGTTCACCCGGTCGGTGATCTCCCCCACTTCGAGACGCGGATCGACCTCCGCCTTCACCCGCTTCAGGTCGCCGTCGCGTTCGAGCGCCTTCAGCAGGGCACGGAGGTCGTCGTATGCCATGCCGCTCAGTATTGCCGACGCATTACCCTGGCCTTGTCAGGGGGCCTCGCGAGCGGCCCGGTGTCATCTAGCGCAGGGGGCTACCATGCTGAGGGTGCTGCTGATTCTCGTGCCACTGGCGCTGGTCATCTACGCCCTGGTCGACTGCATCACGTCCGACGACGAGGACATCAAGCACCTGCCGAAGCTGGTGTGGATCCTGCTCATTGTCCTCGGCTGGGTGGTCGGCCCCGTGGCCTGGATTCTCGTCGGCCGCAATCGCGGAGCGCCGCGCGTGGGCGGCTTCGGCCGCAGGGGCGCGGGCGGTGGCTGGGTCGCGCCCGATGACAACCCCGAGTTCCTCCGCTCCCTGGGCGACGACCGCGCCCGCGAGGAGAGCAGGCGCGAGGAGCAGGAGAAGGACAAGGAGCTCCTAGAGAGCTGGGAAGAGGACCTGCGCCGGCGCGAGGAGGAGATGCGCCGGGGCGAGGGCGAGGACGACACCCCGCCCAGCGGCAAGGACCGCTGACCCCGGCGCTCCCCGCCCCGGCTCGGGCCCGGGCTCAGACGCCGCCGTAGGAGTGCAGGCTGTCGAAGAAGATGTTGACGCCGTAGTAGTTGATCAGGAAGCACACGAAGCCGACGATCGCCAGATACGCCGCCTTCCGCCCCTTCCACCCGGCCGTCGCGCGCGCGTGCAGGTAGGCGGCGTAGGCGACCCACGTGATGAACGCCCAGACCTCCTTGGGGTCCCAGCCCCAGTAGCGGCCCCACGCGTTCTCCGCCCAGATGGCACCGGCGATGATCGTGAACGTCCACACCGGGAAGACGGCCGCGTTGATCCGGTAGGCGAACTTGTCGAGCGAGACCGACGACGGCAGCCGCTCGAGCACCGACGCGCTCCAGCCCTTGGCCTCCTCGCCCGCCGCGCCCTTCGCCTCGTGCCGGTCGCGCAGCAGGAAGAGGCCGCTGGAGATCGCCCCCACGTAGAACAGCCCGCCGCAGACGATCGCCAGCGGGACATGGATCCACATCCAGATCGAGTCCAGCGCGGGCACCAGCTGGGCGCTCTCGGTATACAGCACGGTCACGGCCAGGCCGAGGTCGAGCAGCACGGTGGTGACCAGCGGCAGCCCGAGCCAGCGGACGTTCCTCCGCGCGGCGAGGAACGCGAGGAACGCGCCGGTGACCGTCATGGAGAACGCCGTGGAGAACTCGTACATGTTGCCCCAGGGCCCGCGCTCCACGGACACCGCCCGCACGACGACCGCGCCGAGGTGCAGCAGGAACGCCAGCACGGTCAGCGAGACCGCGATGCGCCCATAGGTGTCACCCCTGACGTCGCCGCCCGACGCGCCGGGGCCGTCGGGGACGTCGTCGCGGCCAGGGGCGCCGGAGCGGGTGACGACCTTGGGGCGTTCGAGCACCGAGGTGGTGCCGCCCTTGGTGACGACTACCCCGGGCACGGCCTGTGCCGGGACGGCGGCCGCTTCGCCGCCCTCGCCCGTCAGCGCGGCCGCCGTGCGGGCGACCTTGCTGCGGCCGCCGAGGATCCACTCGGCGACAAAGGCGAGGAACGCGATGGCGTAGACGGCCATCGCCGAGTAGACCAGCGTGTTGCTGAGGTCGGCGAGCTCCTCGCCTGCGGCGAGAATCATGGGCGTGCTCCTTCCGCGGCAGCGGATTCGGCGGGTTCTTCTGTGTCGGCGGCCGTATCGACGGCTGCCTCGGCCGTCTCGGCCGTGTCGGCCGTCTCGGCCGTGTCGGCCGTGTCGGCCGTCCCGGCCGGTGTCCCGGCGGCCTCGTCGGGGACGAGTGGCGCGTCAGGTTGCAGGCGCTCCGCGAGATCGGCCAGCTCCTCGGGGACCTTGGCGGACTCGGTGCGGCCGAGCGAGGCCATCTCGACCACCGTGTGCCCGTCGTCCCCCGTGAACGCGCGCACCCACACGCGGCGGCGTTGCAGCAGCAGCGAGCCCGCCAGGCCGACGACCGCGGCGAGCGAGCTGGCCAGCGCCCACTCGTTGCCCGCCTTGGTGGTGATCTGGAAGCTGGCCCACTGCTCGAGCCGGTCGAACGTGAGCGTCCCCATCCCCTCGGGCAGCTCGACGGACTGGCCTGGCACGAGGTTGAAGCGGAACAGGTCGCCGGTCTCCTCGTCGCGCAGCTGCTCCATGTCGGAGGTGTCCAGCTGGTAGACGTTCTGCGGGAGGCCCGAGTTGACGCCGAGGTCGCCATGGAAGGCGTTCAGCGTGAGGACCGGCAGGTCGGGCTCGGGGAACGTGGAGTGCGGGCCGCGCTCGGCGTCGATGTTGTACGTGGGGTTGAAGAAGCCCTGGAAGCCCAGCTGGTCGGGCTCGCCGTCGGGGCCCGTGTAGGTGCTGACCTTGATCACGCCGGTGGAGGTGAGCGCGGTGTCCTGCGGCAGGAACGGCACGGGCCCGTGGAACGCCAGCTCGCCCTGCGCGTCGGTGACCGTGACTACGGGCGCGTAGCCGTGGCCGAGAAGGCGGACGCGGGAGTCGCCCACGTGCAGCGGGTCGTTGACCTCGATCTCCGCCGCGCGCTCGGCGCCCTCCTGGTCCCACCACGTCACATCCGCGCGGAAGAGGGTCGGCGTGCCGAGGTCGACCGACTCGCGCGAGAAGTCGGAGTGGAACTCGTCGAGCCTGAAGCCGAACGGCTCGAGCTCGTTGACGTCGAAGAGGGTGCCCGACTCGAAGTCGTCGTACTGCGTGAGGGTGTTGGAGAAGCCCTCGCCCTGCACGACCAGCTTGCCGCCCTCCGAGTACCACAGGCGGCCCGCGGCGAAGGCGACGAGCATCACGACGAGCGCCAGGTGGAACACCAGGTTCCCGGCCTCGCGCAGATAGCCCTTCTCTGCGGCCACATGCGCGCCCCCCGGCCCGTCCTCGCGCAGGTCCGCGCGGAACCGCCGCCGCCGCAGCCGCCGTTGGGCCGCCGCGAGCACGTCATCCGGCGCGGCGTCGGTGCGCCACGTGGTGTAGGCGGGCATGCGGCTCAGCCGGCGCGGGGCGCGCGGCGGGCGGGCGCGCAGCTGGCCCACGAACTGCCATGCGCGCGGCACGATACAGCCGATGAGCGAGATAAACAGCAGCAGATAGATCGCCGAGAACCACACCGACGAGTACACGTTGAACAGCTGGAACGTCTCGTAGAACTCGGACAGCGCCGGGTTGCGCTCCCTGAAGTCCTCGGCGAGCGGCGCGTTGACGTTGTCCTGCGGGATCATCGAGCCGGGGATGGACGCGAGCGCCAGCAGGAAGAGCAGGATCAGCGCGACCCGCATCGACGTGAGCTGCCGCCAGAACCACCGCGCCCACCCGGCGCACTCGCGGCCGAGCCACGCGAGCGCGCCGCGCGCCCCCGGCTCGCGCCGTCCGCCGAACGACCCCGCGCCCGCCGCGCCGTCGCCCGCGCCCTCGCCGCCCCGGGGGCCGTCCTCCTCGTCGACGGGCGCGGTGGACAGCCCGGCCAGGGCCTCGGCGTCGTCGGACCGCTCGGCGTCCCGCCGGGCCTCGGCCCCCGCCTTCGCCTCTGCCTGCTGTGTGTCGTCCGTCATGTGGCTGTCAGATCCCAACGGTGAATTCGGCGGACCAGACCTGCATCTCGTACACGAGATCGGCCCACACGCCGGTGACGAGCAGCACCCCCGTGGCGATCAGCATGCCGCCGCCGAGCCGCATCACCCACACATGGTGCCGTTTGACCCAGGCGAACGCGCCCAGGGTCCTGCGGAACGCGAGGGCCGCGACGATGAACGGCAGCCCGAGCCCCAGACAGTACGCCAGGGTCAGCAGGGCGCCGCGCGTCGCGGTCGCCTCGTTGATCGCCAGGAACTGCACGGCGGCGAGCGTCGGCCCGATGCACGGCGTCCAGCCGATCCCGAAGACGACGCCGAGCATGGGCGCCCCGGCGAGCCCGACCCCCGGCCGCACATGCAGGCGGAACTCCCGCCCGCCGAGCCGCGGGATCACCCCCATGAACACGAGTCCGAGCGCGATCGTCAGCGCGCCGAAGATCCGGGTCAGCAGCTCCTGGTGGCCGAGCAGCTCGGCGCCGAGGCCGCCGAAGAGCGCCCCCGTGGAGACGAAGACCGCGGAGAAGCCGAGCACGAAAAGCAGCGCGCCGAGGAACATCCGGCCGCGCCGCGCCTCGTCGAGGTCGGCGCCGCCCACGCCCGTCACATACGAGAGATAGCCGGGCACGAGGGGCAGCACGCAGGGGGAGAAGAACGACACGAGACCGCCGAACAGCGCCACGGGCAACGCGAGCAGCAGCGCCCCGCTCAGCACGGTCTGGTTGTATCCCACGCCCCGCTCACCCCTCCTCGGCCATCACCGGGGCGATCGCGGCGCGCAGCTCCTCCTCGGTGAGCGCCTTGAGCGCCCGCGCCGCGATGCGGCCCTCGCGGTCGATGACCAGCGTGGAGGGGATGGCCTGGGGGTTGAGGCTGCCCCGCGGGAATTCCAGGAGCAGCCGCCCGTCCGGGTCGTAGAGGCTGGGGTAGGGCACCTCGTGCTCGCGCTCGAACGCCGCGGCGTTCTCCCGTGTGCGGTCCCTGGTGTTGATCCCGATGAACTGCACGCCGTCGTCCGCGGTGTCCTCGGCGACCCGCACGAAGTTGTCGGCCTCGGCGATGCAGGGCGGGCACCACGAGCCCCAGATGTTGAGCACCACGACCTGGCCTCGGTAGTCGGAGAGCGCGAGCTGATCGCCTTCGACGGTGTCCCCCGCGAGGTCGGGGGCCTCCTGCCGGTCGGCCACGGGCACGGTGGTGATCTCCCCTGTGCCCTGGACGTAGTTGCTGTCGCCGCCGGAGGGCCCCGCCTGGTCGGCGCTGCATCCCGTGAGGAGCAGTCCCCCGGCGAAGGCACCGGCCACGGCCGCTCTAACGCTCCGGAACTGGATCATGTGAAAAGTTTCCCATGCGTCCCTGAGTGATCTTCCCCGCCCCCCTATGGGGAGAAAAGCGGCGGTCGGCGGCCCCGCTCAGGCCCCGAATCCACCGGCCCCGCGCACGGGCTTGGCGCCGGCCCGCAGATGGACGGGGACCAGGTCGAGCGCCGGCTCGTCGTAGGTGATCGAGACCAGCTCGTCGCCGTCGAAGGCGAAGCTGGTCAGCGACGCGAGCGTGCACTGCCGGCGCCGCGGGTCGTGCCACAGCCTGCGGCGCTCGACGTGGCTGCGCAGCACCCAGATCGGCAGCTGGTGGCTCACCGCGACCGCCTCGTGACCGCGCGCGGCGTCCCGCGCGGCGGCGAGCGCGGCGGTCATGCGCACCACCTGGTTCACATAGGGCTCGCCCCACGACGGCCTGAACGGGTTGCGCAGCAGCGGCCAGTTGGCGGGCTTGCGCAGGGCGCCGTCGCCGACGCCGAACTCCTTGCCCTGGAACGCGTTGGCCGCCTCGATCAGCCGCTCGTCCGTCGCCGTGGGCAGGCCGTGCGCCGCGGCGATGGGCTCGGCGGTCTCCTGGGCCCGCTCCAGCGGCGAGGCCACCACGTGCGCGATGTCGCGCCCGGCCAGGTGCCCGGCCACGCGCTCGGCCATGCGCCGCCCGAGCTCGGAGAGGTGGTAGCCGGGCAGGCGGCCGTAGAGCACCCCGTCGGGGTTGGCCACCTCCCCGTGCCGCACGAGGTGCACCACGGTCCGTTCGCCGCCGCTCATGTTCCCGTTCCCGCCCGCCGTCTCGCCGCCCGCTATCCCGCTTCGTCCCACGCCCCGTGGCGCCCGCTGCCGCCTCATGACCCGTCGGGCCCTGGGCCCGGCTCCAGCTCGGCCGCCGCCCCTGGCGCGGGGTCGGGACCGCGGTCCGCCCGCGCCGCCGCGCGCGCCGCCGCGGGCAGCGCCTCGGCGATCCGCTCCAGCGCCTCGTCGTCGTGCGCGGTCGACACGAACCACGTCTCGAACGCCGAAGGCGGCAGGTGCACGCCGCCGTTCAGCATCGCGTGGAAGAACGCCCCGTAGCGGAACGCGTCCTGCCGCCGCGCCGACGCGAAGTCGACCACGTCCTCGTCCGCGCCCGTGAAGAACACCGAGAACATGCTGCCGGCCGCGTTGATCCGGTGCGCCACGCCCTCCTTAGCGAGCGCCGCCCCGACCAGCCCGCGCAGCTCGGCCGCCGCGGCGTCCACGCGCGCGTACGCGGCGTCGTCGAGCAGCCGCAGCTGGGCGAGGCCCGCCGCGGTGGCCACCGGGTTCCCCGAGAGCGTGCCCGCCTGGTACACGGGCCCCGCGGGCGCGAGCCGGTCCATCACGTCGGCGCGCCCGCCGAACGCCGCGGCGGGGAAGCCGCCGCCCATCACCTTGCCGAAGGTCATCAGGTCGGGCGCCACGCCCTCGATGCCGTACCAGCCGGCCCGGCTCAGCCTGAAGCCCGTCATCACCTCGTCGGAGATCAGCAGCGCGCCATGCGCCCGGCACAGGTCGGCCAGGCCCTGGTTGAAGCCCTCGCGCGGCGGGACGAGCCCCATGTTCCCCGGCACCGCCTCGGTGATCACACACGCGATCTCGCCCGGGTGCGCCTCGAACGCCGCGCGCACCGCGCCGAGATCGTTGTACGGCAGCACCACGGTCTCCCCGGCCTGCGCGCCCGTGACCCCCGGGGTGTCGGGCAGCCCGAACGTCGCGACCCCCGACCCGGCCGCGGCGAGCAGCGCGTCCACGTGGCCGTGGTAACACCCCGCGAACTTGATCACCTTGGCCCGCCCCGTGAAGCCCCTGGCGAGCCGGATCGCGGACATGGTGGCCTCGGTGCCGGACGAGACGAGCCTGACCCGTTCCACGGGGGCGACGCGGGAGCAGATCTCCTCGGCGAGCTCGACCTCGCCCGGCGTGGGCGTGCCGAACGACGTGCCGCGCCCGACGGCCTCCCGCACCGCCTCGACCACCGCGGGGTGCGCGTGCCCGAGGATCATCGGCCCCCACGAGCACACCAGATCCACATATTCCCGGCCGTCCACGTCCGTGAGATAGGCCCCGGCCCCCGACCCCATGAAACGGGGCGTGCCCCCCACCGCGCCGAACGCGCGCACCGGCGAGTTGACCCCGCCCGGGGTGACGCGGGCGGCGCGGGCGAAGAGCGTCTGTGAGACTGTGGCTTCGTAGGATTGAGTCACGCGGTCCATGGTGACATTCAGCCCCTTACAGCTCGGTGTCAGGGCGTTTCGCAGCCGTCTGGCGGGGGAGGTGTCTGAAACGATGATCGGGTTGTGCGGCGGGGGTCGCGAGTAGTCAGGTGGTGACATGCAGCGCGGTGGCGAAGTCGGCGAGGGCACCGGGGGCCTCGGACCGGAGCCCGCGCCGCGTGCGCGCTCACGCAGGGGGCGGCATCGCCGGAAGGCGGCGGAGAACGGCGAGTTCGACCTCAAGGGCAGAGCGGGTCGCATGGCCGTGACCTACAAGTACTTCGGGGCGCCCGACGGGGCCACCGCCGCCCGGGTCCCGCTGTCGATGCGGCCCGAGGAGCTGGGCGGCGACGAGCTGGGCCAGGGGATGTTCACGCGCATCAAGCCGGAGACAATGGCGGCCATGGTGCTCACCGGCATCGAGGGGATACCCCTGCACCGGGTGCCCCCGCTCGAGCTTGTCGTCCTCCACCCCGACTACGCGGTGGTCAAGTTGCCGACCACCGTGGTGGATCCGCTGCGCGGCATCGGGGACGAGACGGTCGGCGCGGCCGCGTTCATCTGGTCGACGGTCCCCGACCGCAGCGGCCCGAGCGACGCGTTCGGCGTCTACAAGCTGCTCAACGAGTGGCAGGACTTCTCCCGCCGCCTGCACGAGGCTGGCCACCAGCCGTACTGCCTCGTCTGGCCCTGATCGCGGGGAAGCGGGACGTTCACGCGGCGGCACCCGGGACGAACTGCCCATTCCGGCGCCCGACTACCTCTCGCGCGCGTCCCTGCGGTAGAACATGACCTTCAGCGACTTGCGCGGCACGCGAACGCGAAGGGGGACCGCACGTGCGGCTCGGGACAATCGCCAGAGGTCTCGCTCCGGTCGCCGCGGCCCTCGTCGGCCTCGGCGCCCTCGGCGCCTGCTCGGGCGACCTGTCGGGCGAGGACGATCCGTCGGTCAACCCCGGGAGCGGCACGGCGGGTTCGGCCCAGCCAGGGCGGTACTCCGGGCTCCCTGAGCCCTGTGGCGCGGTCGGCGACGATACCCTCCGCGAGCTGCTGCCCGGCGGCGACCCCGAGGTCTACGCGGGCGAGCCGATGGTGACGTACGACACGGGCCGCCGCGTCGGCTGCTCGTGGCACCTGGGCGCCGAGACCGGCACGCACCAGCTCTCCGTCGACCTGCAACGCGTCATCTCCTACGACCCCGGCGTGAGCGACGACGACCAGGCCGAGCTCGACTTCGAGGAGCGCGCCGACGAGGCGGGCGTCCCCGTGGGCGGGGCGGACGGCGGCTCGGCGCCGCCGAGCGACGACCCGTTCGCGCCAAGGCCCCTCGACGGCATCGGGGACGTGGCGTTCATCGACGACCGGCTGACCAGCACCAATCCAGGCGAACGCCGCGCTGTCACCCTGGCGTTCCGCAATGCGAACGTCCTGGTCACCGTCCAGTACACGGTCTCGACGACCGTCGCCGACGAGGACCTCGACAGCGGCAGCCTCCAGCAGCGCGCGCAGACCGTGGCACGTCAGCTCGCCGAGGGCTTCGACTCGTAGCGCGCGAGTCGGCGGCGGACCCCGGCGAGGGGTCGGCGTACCGTGTCCTGGAATGCCACCCGTCACTGGAGGCGAAGGAACCATGGACCGTACCGCCTCGCGGCCCCTCTCGCGGCTCGCGCTGAGAACCCTGGGCTGGGCCACCCTGCCCGCGCTGCTCGTCGCGGGCTGCACCTCCGGCTCCGGCGAGGACACCACCGACGACGAGCCCCCGGCGTCCGCCTCGCCGACGCCGGAGCCCGTGCGGTTCGCGACCCTGCCCGAGCCGTGCGCCACGCTGGGCGAGGACGTGATCGACGAGGCGGTCCCCGAGGCCGACCCCGCGGGCGGCGAGACCCTCAGCTCCAACGACACCGCGACGTCCGCCGCGTGCCTGTGGAGCGGCCTCGACGAGTACCAGTTCCGCTCCCTCACCGTGGCGCTGCGCCGCTTCGAGTCGGACACGGCCATCGGCAGCGGCGACGACCGCGCCGGGGAGTATGTGCGGCAGATGGCCGAGGAGATCACCGGCGACGACGCCAACGGCGAGGTCGAGTCGGCCGAGTTGGGCGACACCGGCGACCAGGCCGTCACCCTGGGCTACAGCACCACGATGGAGACCGAGGAGCAGGGCGAGCAGGAGTACCGCCAGCACCGCGTGATCGTGCGCACGGGCAACGTGGTCATCACCCTCGACTACTCGGGCGCCGGTTTCGAGGGCGACGACATGCCGGGCGCCGACACCATCAGGGAGAACGCCGAGGGCGCCGCCCGCGCGGCCCTCGATGCCGTCGACGCGAGCGAGGGCGAGCAGCCGGACGAGGGCGCCGATGAAGGCACCGAAGAGGGCACCGAAGAGGGCGCAGGGGAAGGCGATGAGCCCCCGTCCCAGGACGCGCGCGACTGACCCTCGGGGCGGTGCGGTCCTTCACCCGTTGAACGCCGTTCCCCGTCCTCGGCCACCCGCGCCCCCGGCCTGGCCTCCACCGGCTCCGAGAAGCGCCTGTCCGCCCTGTTGCGCCCGGACGGCCACCTCCTGCTCGACCTGACGACGGGCGTCCAGACGGCGGGCGTCCCGGCCGACCGCACGCGGCCGGGGCTCGCGGTGCACGCCGCGCCCCCCGACCGGCCCCGGGGGCGCGTGGGCCGCCGTGCGCGCCGCCCTCGTCCGCCGCCGTTGACCGGGCGCTCGCCACCACCCACCGCACCGCGGCCCGCTGACCGCGCCCCGGGAATCGGGGCCCCTCCCTGGCTCGGTGCGGGGGCTCGGCGCGTACATGACCCGACAGGTGTGCGATTCTTGGGCGCGCGAGAGCTTTCTCAGTCGAGTCCTGGAGGGACCGCGGTGGCCGCGATCAAGCTCACCCGCTCACACCGCATACTCGTCTCCATCGTGCTCGCGGGCGCCGTGGTCATCGCCGCCATCGGCTTCGTCGGCTCGTACGCCGCGGTCCGCGACCTCGCCGAGCGCAAGGGGTTCGGCGACTTCGCGCCGTTCTTCCCCATCGGCATCGACGCGGGCATCGTCGTCCTCCTGGCGCTCGATCTGCTGCTGACGTGGCTGCGCATCCCGTTCCCGATGCTGCGTCAGTGCGCCTGGCTGCTGACCGCCGCCACCATCGCGTTCAACGGCGCGTCAGCGTGGGGCGACCCGCTCGCCGTGAGCATGCACGGCATCATCCCCGTGCTTTTCGTCATCACCGTCGAGGCCGCGCGGCACGCGATCGGGCGGGTCGCCGACATCACCGCCGACAAGCACATGGAGGGGGTGCGGATGTGGCGGTGGTTCCTGTCGCCCGTCCCCACCTTCCGGCTGTGGCGGCGCATGAAGCTATGGGAGCTGCGCTCCTACGAGGAGGTCATCGGCATGGAGCGCGACCGCCTCGTCTACCAGGCGAGGCTGCGCGCCGACTACGGGCGCGCGTGGCGCCGCAGGGCGCCCGTCGAGGCCAGGATGCCGCTCAAGCTCGCCCGTTACGGCGTTCCGCTGCGCGAGACCGCGCCCGCGGGCCTCGCCGCGGCCGGGCTGCCCGTGGCGGAGCTGCCCCCGCGCGCCCCCGAGCCGGAGTCCGCGCCGGAGCGCGACGCGTGGCCCGCGCCGGAGCCCACGCCCGCGACCGAACGCGCGCCCCAACCCGAGCCCGCGCCCCCGGCGTTCGCCGACCAGGCGTCGTTCACCGCCGAGCCGCCACCGCCCGAGCCCAAGCCCGAGCCCAAGCCCGAGCCCGGGCCCGTCGCGCAGGAGCCGCCACCCGAGCCCGCGCCGCCCGCGGTCACCGTGCCCGTCGTCGGCCCCGGCGGCCGCCGCCGCTCGCTCGGCAGCGCCCCCGCCAACGGCTACCCGGCCCCCCAGCGGCGCCAACTCCTCGTCGAGAGCCCGCTCGACGAGCCCGACCGCGCGCCCGCGCCCACGCCCGAGCCGCTGCCCGACCCCGTCGGGCCGGCCGACGGGCTGCCCTCAGGCGACGACCTCTACCCCGCCTACCGCGAGTACATCCTGGAGCAGGGCGCCCACCCCAACGCCCGCCAGCTCTCCCGCTTCCTGCACTCCCGCTACGGCACCACCGACGCCGACGGCTCGCTGCTGAGCGAGCAGTACCTCCGCGAGTTCACCCGGCAGTTCAGGCAGCGGTACAACGCCGAGATGGGCACGAGCGGCTGAACGACCGCCGCCCAAACGCCCGTCAGCCGCCGAGCAGCTTGCGCACCCGGTCGGCGCCCACGGCGAGCAGCAGCGTCGGCAGCCTCGGCCCGGTGTCGCGGCCGACCAGCAGCCGGTACAGCAGCGCGAAGAACGCCCGTTGCGCCGTCCTGAGCTCGGGCGTGGGCTTCGCGTCGAGCGGCAGCCCCGCCCGCTGCTTGGGCACCCCGTACACCAGCGTCGTCAGCCCGTCGAGCGACCAGTGCCCGTCGAGCTCGTCGAGCAGCAGCCGCAGCGACGCGCGCCCCTCCTCGTCGAGCGACGCGAGCAGCTCGGCGTCCGGCTCGTCGCGCACCCGCGTGCGCTGCTCCTCCGGCATCCGCGTCGCGACCCAGCACGCCGCCCGGTCCAGGCGCGGCCTGGTCTCGTCGAGCGAGCGGATCGGGCGCTCGGGGTCCAGGTCGCTCAGGATCCGCAGCGTCTGCTCCTCGTCGCCCGTGGTGATGTCCACCACCGAGGCCAGCATCCGGTACGGCAGCGGCCTTGGCGTCGCGTGCAGCGGCCCCGACGCGGTGCCCACCGCGCGGCTGTGCGCGGCGGCGTCGGCGGGCTGGACGGCGCCGTCGGCGACCTTGCGCGCCAGCGCGTCCCACTCGTCGTAGGTCCGCTGCAACTCGCCGTCGAAGGCGACCTTGAACGACTGGTTCGGGCGGCGCCTGGCGTAGAGCCAGCGCAGCACCGGGGCCTCCATGATCTCCAACGCCTCGGCGGGGATGGGCACTCCGCCCCGGGAGCTGGACATCTTCGACATGCCGGTGATGCCGACGAACGCGTACATCGGGCCGATCGGGCGCGTGCCGCCGAAGATCTCCGACACCAGCTGGCCGCCCACCACCCAGGACGACCCCGGCGAGTGGTGGTCGACGCCCGAGGGCTCGAAGACGACGCCCTCGTAGACCCAGCGCATGGGCCAGTCGACCTTCCACACCAGCTTGCCGCGATCGAACTCCGACAGCTTGACGGTCTCTTCATGACCGCACTCGCACACATAACGAAGCTCGGTGGTCTCGTCGTCATACGAGGTGATCGTGGTCGTGTCCCGCCCACACGCGCCGCAGTACGGCTTGTAGGGGTAGTACCCGGCGCCGCCCGCGCCGCCGTCGTCCTCGCTCGCCGCGCCCGAGCCCTCGACCGCCGCGCGCTCGGCCTCGTCGTCTGATTCCCCGGGCGCGGGGCCCTGCTCGGCCTGCTTGGTGCGGTAGCGCTCGAGGACCGCGTCGATGCGGCGCCGCTCGCGCATCGCGAAAAGGATCTGCTCGCGGTACGCGCCCGCCGTGTACTGCTCGGTCTGGCTGATCGCGCGCACCTCGACGCCGAGCGCGTCAAGCGCCTCGGCCATGGGCGCCTTGAAGTGCTCGGCCCAGCTGGCGTACGGGCTGCCGGGCGGGGCGGGAACGGAGGTGAGCGGCTTGCCGATGTGCTCGTTCCACGCGGGGTCGATCCCGGCGGGGACCTTGCGGAAGCGGTCGTAGTCGTCCCACGAGAGGATGTGCTCGCACGGGATGCCGCGCCGCTTGATCTCGTCGGCCACCAGGTGCGGCACCATCACCTCGCGGAGGTTCCCGAGGTGGATCGGCCCCGACGGGCTCAGGCCCGACGCGCACACGACGGGTTTCCCCGTGGCGCGGCGCTCCGCCTCGGCGATGACCTCGTCGGCGAGCCGGGAGACCCAGTCGGTCTCCGCGCTGGTCTGAGCCACTGTTCCGCACTTCCTCGTGATGACGGCCTCGTGATGACGGCCTCGTGATGACGGCCTCGTGATGACGGCCCCGTGATGACGGCGGTCGGTGATGCCGGTCCCGCCATTCTTCCACCGGCCAGGGCGGGCTTCGCACCCGGAATTCCCCGGGGCGCTCACCGCACCGCGCGCGCCAGCTCACGCGCCGGGGCGCGGCGCCACGCGTGCCCCGTGCCATGCGCGCGCGTGGGGTGGACGCGGTTGGTCAGCAGGACGAGCAGCACCCCGGTGGCCGGGTCGGCGACCAGGCTGGTGCCGGTGAACCCCGTGTGCCCGAACGCCGTCGGCGAGGCCAGGTCGCCCATCCAGTCCGGCTGGTTCAGCTGCCAGCCGAGGCCGCGCGCCGCCCCTGGGCCGAGCCCGCGCCCCGCGTTGTGGTCGGTCAGCATGTCCCGCACGGAGGCGGGCGCGAGCAGCCGCGTTCCGCCGAACTCCCCGCCGTTCAGCAGGGTCTGGGCCAGCACGGCCAGATCGCTTGCCGTGGAGAACAGGCCCGCGTGCCCGGCGACGCCGCCGAGGTGGTGGGCGTTCTCGTCGTGGACCGCGCCGCGGATCACGCCCCGCCCGGTCCACGGCTGGTACTCGGTCGCCGCGATCCTGGGCAGGCGCTCGCGCGGCGGCAGAAAGCCGGTGTCGGCCAGGCCGAGCGGCTCCGTGACCAGCTCGGCGACCAGCGCGTCGAGCGGGCGGCCCGCCGCCGCCTCGGCCGCCGCGCCCACCGCGATCGGGCCGAGGTCGGAGTAGCGGTACCCGGGCGGCCCCGGGGGCGCGGCGGCCACGGCCGCGAGCCGCGCGGCCCTGTCGGGGTAGGGGCCGAGGTCGATCTCGGCGGGCAGCCCGCCCGTGTGGGTCAGCAGCGTGCGCGGCGACAGCTCGGGAAAGCCGGGCACGTGCGCCGAGACGGGCGCGTCCAGGTCGAGCACGCCGCGCTCGGCCAGCCGCAGCGCCACGAGCGCGGTGAACACCTTGGTGAGCGACGCCACATCGAAGACAGTGTCCCGCGCCATGGGAACGCGCTCGCGCGCCGGGAGCGCGAAGGGGCGCCCGTCGCGTTCCCCATGGGCCAGCGCCCACCCGCGCGCCGCGTGCTCCACGATCACGCCATGGCGCGCGGCCAGCAGGACAAAACCCGGATACGCGCCCCCCGCGCCCTCCGCTCCCCCTGCCCCGGCGCCACCCGCCCCGCCGTCCCCGTCGAGGAACGCCTCCGCCGCGGGGACGAGACCCGCCACCCGCCGCGCGTCGAGACCCGCGTCGGCGGGCGTTCCGTGCCGCAGCCTTCGAGGGCTCACCGCTCGCGGTGCACCTTGTAGTTGGACGCCTGCGCCCGCGGCCTGATGACCAGCAGGTCGACGTTGACATGCGGCGGGCGCGTCACCGCCCACGCGATCGTGTCCGCGATGTCGTCGGCGGTCAGCGGCTCGGCCACGCCCTCGTACACCTTGGCCGCCCGCTCCTCGTCGCCCCGGAAGCGCGTCAGCGAGAACTCCTCCGTCCGCACCATCCCCGGCGCGATCTCGATGACCCGCACCGGCTCGGCGACGATCTCGAGGCGCAGCGTCCGCGCCAGCGCGTTCACGCCGTGCTTGGCGGCGACATAGCCCCCGCCGCCCTCGTATGTGCCGTGCCCCGCCGTCGAGGAGACCACGAGCACCGTCCCCGCACCCGAGGCGATCAGCGAGGGCAGCAGCTCCTGCGTCATGTGGAGGGTGCCAAGGACGTTGGTCTCGTACATCGCGCGCCAGTCGTCCGGGTCGGCGTCGGCGATGGTGTCCATGCCGAACGCGCCACCCGCGTTGTTGACCAGCACGTCGCAGCGGTCGAGCGACGCGGCGAAACGCTTCACCGCGTCACGGTCGCTCACGTCGAGCGCGTAGGGCACCGCGTCGTGGCCGAGCCCGCCCAGGTGGTCGGCCAGCTCCCGCAGCCGCTCCTCGCGCCGGGCGGTGATCACCACCCGGTACCCGGCCGCGGCAAGCCGCTTCGCGGTCGCCGCCCCGATCCCGCTGCTCGCCCCTGTGACGACGGCGATGGGAGTGGTGCTCACGGTGCCTCCTGCGTACGAGGGTCGAACGATCGGCCGCGGGACGTCAGCCGCCGCGCGGCACGTCCATGATGACCGCGGCGCCAGGCCCGTGGATCACCGCCCCGCGGATCACCGCCCGGCCAGGCGGTCACGCGCGCTCGCGCCCCCAGCGCTGGGCGAACTCCGTGGCCCAGTACGTGAGGATCACATCCGCGCCCGCCCGCTTGAACGCCGTCAGCGTCTCCTCGATCGCCCGCTCCCGGTCCAGCCAGCCGCGCTCCGCCGCCGCCTCGACCATCGCGTACTCGCCCGAGATCTGGTACGCCCCCACCGGCACGGGCGAGGCGTCCACGACCTGCCGCAGCACGTCGAGATAGGGCAGCCCCGGCTTCACCATCACCATGTCCGCGCCCTCGGCCAGGTCCTGCGCCAGCTCGCGCAGCGCCTCCCTGGCGTTCGGCGGGTCCTGCTGATACGCCTTGCGGTCGCCGGTGAGCGAGGAGTTGACCGCCTCGCGGAACGGCCCGTAGAACGCCGACGCGAACTTCGCCGTGTACGCGAGCAGCGCCACATCCGTGTGCCCCGCCGCGTCGAGCGCCGCGCGGACGTGCCCGACCTGGCCGTCCATCATCCCGCTCGGGCCCAGCACATGGGCCCCGGCCTCGGCCTGCACGCGCGCCATCTCGGCGTAGCGCTCGAGGGTCGCGTCGTTGTCCACCCGCCCTTCGGCGTCGAGGACGCCGCAGTGCCCGTGGTCGGTCACCTCGTCGAGGCACAGGTCGGACATCACCACGAGGGCGTCCCCGACCTCGGCGCGCACCGCGCGCAGCGCACGCTGGAGGATGCCGTCGGGGTCGGTGCCCGGCGAGCCGATCGCGTCCTTCTTCGCCTCGTCGGGCACGCCGAACAGCATGATCCCCGAGACCCCGGCCTCCGCCGCCTCGCCCGCCGCCTTGCGCAGCGAGTCGAGCGAGTGCTGCGCCACGCCCGGCATCGACGCCAGCGGCACCGGCTCGCCGACGCCCTCCCTGACGAACGCGGGCAGGATCAGGTCGGCCGGGTGCACCCGGTGCTCGGCGACCATCCGCCGCATCGCGGCCGTGGTCCGCAGCCGCCTCGGCCTCACGGCGGGGAACGTCCCCGCGTTGTCGATCACGGTGTGCGCGCCCTCCTGCGCTGCGGCCTCTTCTCGCTGGGCCGCTTCAGAACCTCGCCCGCGTCGAGCGCCGCCGCCCGCCGCTCCGCCCCGAACTGGGCGAGCGCCTCGGCCAGCTTGTGCACCGACGGCTCGGGCGCCATCACGTCGACCCGCAGCCCGTGCTCCTCCGCCGTACGGGCGGTGGCCGGGCCGATACAGGCGATCACGGTCACGTTGTGCGGCTTGCCCGCGATGCCGACCAGGTTCCTGACGGTGGACGACGACGTGAACAGCACCGCGTCGAAGCCGCCGCCCTTGATCGCCTCACGCGTGGTGGCGGGCGGCGGCGACGCGCGCACCGTCCGGTACGCCGTCACGTCGTCCACCTCCCAGCCCAGCTCCACCAGGCCCGCCACCAGCGTCTCGGTGGCGATGTCGGCGCGCGGCAGGAACACCCGGTCGATCGGGTCGAACACCGGGTCGTAGGGCGGCCAGTCGTCGAGCAGCCCCGCGGCCGACTGCTCGCCGCTTGGCACCAGGTCGGGCCGCACGCCAAAGCGCAGCAGCGCCCGCGCCGTCTGCTCGCCGACCGCCGCGACCTTGATCCCGGCGAACGCCCGCGCGTCCAGGCCGTACTCCTCGAACTTCTCCCTGATGGCGCGCACGGCGTTGACCGAGGTGAACGCGATCCACTCGTACCGCCCCGTGACCAGGCCCTTGACGGCCCGGTCCATCTGCTGCGGGGTGCGCGGCGGCTCCACCGCGATGGTCGGCACCTCGCTCGGCACCGCGCCGTAGGAGCGCAGCTGCTCGGAGAGCGACGCCGCCTGCTCCTTGGTGCGCGGCACCAGCACCTTCCAGCCGAACAGCGGCTTGGACTCGAACCAGGCAAGCTGCTCGCGCTGGGCTGGCGCGCTGCGTTCGCCGACGACGGCTATCACCGCATGGTCGCCCTCGCCCGTGGGCAGCACCTTCGCGGACTTCAGGGTCCGCTCGACGGTGCCGAGCGTCGCCGTCCAGGTGCGCTGCCGCGTCGTGGTGCCAGCGACGGTGACCGAGAGCGGGGTGTCGGGCTTGCGGCCCGCGGCGATCAGCCGCCCCGCGGAGACCGCGACGGACTCCAGCGTCGTGGACAGCACGACGGTCGCGTCGCTCGCACCGACCTCGGTCCAGCAACGCTCGTCCGCGGTCGGCCCGTTGACGAACCTGACGTCGCCGCCCTCGGGGTCGCGCAGCGGCACCCCCGCGTAGGCGGCCACGCCGACCGCGTGCGCGACGCCGGGCACGACCTCGAACGTGATGCCCTCGGAGGCGAGCGCCAGCATGTCCGCCGTGGTGTCGGTGTCCATGCCGGGGTCGCCCGCGACGGCACGGACGACCCGCTTGCCGCGGCGCGCGGCCCGCATGACAAGATCGGCCACATCGTCGGCCGTGGCGAACGCGCCGGGGTCCTTGGCGTCCCCCGCGCGCTGGAGCGGAGTCTCCGTCCCCGGTCTGATGTGCTCGCTCACGACCTCGAACGCCTCGGGGTCCGCGATCAGCACATCGGCCTGCGCCAGGACGTCGACCGCGCGCAAGGTCAGCAGACCCGGGTCACCGGGTCCGGCTCCGAGGAAGGTGACGTGTCCGAGGGAGACGCCGGAGGGCCGCGCGCGCGCGGCGGCGGGTGTGGGGTGTGTGGTGGTGGGGCTCAATGTGCTCGCTCCCCCATTAGACCGGCCGCGCCCTTGGCGAGCATCTCGTCGGCGAGCCTGCGGCCCGTCGCCGCCGCCTCGTCGGCGGACCCCGGTACGGGGCCGGTGGTGGACAGCTGCACCAGCGCTGATCCGTCGATGGTGCCGACGGCGCCGCGCAGGCGCATTTCGGTGACGGTCTGCCCGTCTTCCAGCAGGTCGGCGAACGCGCCCACCGGGGCGCTGCAACCGGCCTCCAAGGCGGCGAGCAGACTGCGCTCGGCGGTCACGGCGACCCGGGTGCGCGGGTCGTCGAGCTCTCCGAGCCGGGCGGCGAGTGTCGCGTTCGACGCGGCGCACTCGACCGCGAGTGCCCCCTGCCCTGGGGCGGGCAGGACGATGTCGGGGGCGAGGAGATCGGTGATCTCCCCCTCCCTGCCGAGGCGGCGCAGCCCGGCGGCGGCGAGGACGACGGCGTCAAGCTCGCCGTCGCGGACGTACCCGATCCGGGTATCGACGTTCCCCCGGATCGCGACGGTCTCGATCTCGCAGCCGAGCGCGCGCGCCCAGGCGTTGAGCTGCGCCATGCGGCGCGGTGAGCCGGTGCCGACGCGGGCCCTGCCCCTGGCCACGGCGAGGGATTCGAAGCTCAGCCCGTCCCTGGCCACCAGCGCGTCCCTCGCGTCCTCGCGGCGCGGCACGGCGGCCAGCGCGAGCTCGGGCGGCTGCGCGGTGGGCAGGTCCTTGAGCGAGTGGACGGCGAAGTCGATCCGGCCTTCGAGCACGGCCTCGCGCAGCGCCGAGACGAACACCCCGGTGCCGCCGATGCGGGCCAGGGCCTCGCGCGAGACGTCGCCGTAGGTGGTGATCTCCACCAGCTCGACGGGCCGCCCGGTCAGCCGGGTGACGCGCTCGGCGACGCCGCGCGACTGCGCCATCGCGAGCTGGCTGCGCCGCGTTCCGAGCCGCAGGGCATTCATGACCGCTCCTGTTCGCGTGTGCGGACGGCGGCGGCCGTTCGCGGGTCGAGGTCGAAGAGCTGCCGCAGGGCGGCAGCGTAGTGGTCGCCGCCCGGCTCCCCTGCCAGCTCCTTCACGCGCACCGTCGGCGCGTGCAGCAGCTTGTCGACCACCCGCCGCACGGTCCTGGCGATCTCCGCCCGCTCCTTGTCGTCGAGGTCGGGCAGCCGCCCCTGGAGCCGGGCCAGCTCGGCGGCGACGACATCGGAGGCCATCGCGCGCAGCGCGACCACGGTGGGGGTGATGTGCGCGGCCCGCCTGGCGGCGCCCAGCGCCTCGGTCTCGTCGTCGACGATGCGCCGCACGGCGTCCACGTCGGCGGCCATGGGGGCGTCGGCCGAGGCGGCGGCGAGGGATTCGATGTCCGCGAGGCGGGCGCCCGGCAGCCGGTGCACGGCGGCGTCGACGTCGCGCGGCATGGCCAGGTCGAGCAGCGCGAGCGGCTCGTCGCCGCCCCGCAGCCGTGCGCGCTCGCGCAGCGCCGAGGCGACGGCGTCGGCCGTGAGGACGAGCCCCGACGCGCCCGTACAGGAGACGACGAGGTCGGCGAGGGCCAGCTCGGCGGTGATGGAGATGGCGTTGATCGGAACGGCGCGCGCCTTGCCGCCCTCCTGGCCGAGCCCTGCGGCGAGCCGCTCGGCGCGCTCCAGCGTCCGGTTGGCGATCACCAGTTCGGCGACGCCCGTGCGGGCCAGCGTGGCGGCCGCGAGCGACGACATCGATCCGGCGCCGATCACCAGCGCGCGCTTGCCGCGCACCCACTCGGCCACATCCGGTCCCTCGGCGAGCTGCTGGAGCCCGAAGGTGACCAACGACTGTCCCGCGCGGTCGATCCCGGTCTCGCTGTGGGCCCGCTTGCCCACCCGCAGCGCCTGCTGGAACAGCTCGTTCAGCAGCCGCCCCGCCGTGTGCTCGTCCTGCGCGTGGGCCAGCGCCCCCTTGATCTGGCCGAGGATCTGCCCCTCGCCCACCACCATGGAGTCGAGCCCGCAGGCGACCGAGAACAGGTGCCGCACCGCGCGGTCCTCGTGGTGCGCGTAGAGGAACGGCTTCAGCTCCTCGATGCCGACGCCGCTGTGCCGGGCGAGCAGCGTGGACAGCTCGGAGACCCCGGCGTGGAAACGGTCCACCTCGGCGTACAGCTCGATCCGGTTGCACGTGGAGAGCACCGCGGCCTCGGCGACCACCGCCCCCTCGACCACCGGGTCCGCGGCGGCGAGCACGTCCCGCAGCAGCTTGCCGCGGTCGTCGGGGGCGAGCGCGGCGCGCTCCAGCAGGCTGACGGGCGCGCTGCGGTGGCTGAGACCGAGCACGAGCAGGGTCATGCGGGCATCACCGCCGGGATGTCGCCCTCGGGGCCCTGGTCGTCGGGCGCGTCCACGGGGGCGGGGGCGGGGCCGCCATTGCGCGCGAGCTCGTCCGTGGCCTTGCGCTGCTCGTGGAAGGCGAGGATCTGCAACTCGATGGAGAGGTCCACCTTGCGCACGTCCACGCCGTCGGGTACGGAGAGCACGGTCGGCGCGAAGTTGAGGATCGAGGTGACCCCGGCGCCCACGAGCCGGTCGCACACCTGCTGCGCCGCGCCGCCCGGGGTCGTGATGACGCCGATGGAGACGCCGTTGGTGCGGATGATCGTCTCCAGGTCGTCGACGTGCTGCACCGGAAGGCCAGCGACCTGGGTGCCGGTCATCGCGTGGTCGGCGTCGATCAGGGCCGCGACGCGGAAGCCGCGTGAGGCGAATCCGCCGTAGTTGGCGAGGGCGGCGCCCAGGTTGCCGATGCCGACGATGACGACCGGCCAGTCCTGGGTGAGCCCGAGTTCGCGGGAGATCTGGTAGACGAGATACTCGACGTCGTAGCCGACGCCGCGCGTTCCGTAGCTGCCGAGGTAGGAGAAGTCCTTGCGCAGCTTCGCGGAGTTGACCCCGGCCGCGCTGGCCAGCTCCTCGGATGAGACCGTGGGCACCGAGCGCTCCGAAAGCGCGGTCAGCGCCCGCAGGTACAGCGGAAGCCGGGCGACGGTCGCCTCGGGGATTCCTCGGCTACGGGTCGCCGGTCGGTGGTTTCGGCCAGTTGCCACGGTGCTCCTGCCGTTCGGGCCAAGCGGAGGGCGGCTGTGCGCGGCGGGTACGCCGGAACCGCTCCGTCGCGGCCAGGCTATGTCTTTGTGAACGCGTGCACAAAGACGGTGTCCGTTTTGTCCGGGCAAAGTGACCGGTGCCACATGCAACAACAGGGACACCCGGCCACGCTCCTCACGTATGCGTCCTCGCGGGAAAAAACGGCCTCGTATCGTAATCCACAACGCCTCAAGCTCCCAACGCCCGCTTCAGGCGCCCGGCGTCCACGCGCCAGAAGTCGTGCTGCGCGCCGTCGATCAGCACCACGGGGATCTGCTCCTGGTACAGCCGGTGCAGCTCCGGATCGCGCGTGATGTCCCTCTCCTCCCAGGCGGCCCCCACCTCGTCGCACACCGCGGCGACCACGCGCCGCGCGTCGTCGCACAGATGGCACCCTGGCCTGCCGATCAGCGTCACCAGGCGCTCGGACGCGGGGCGTTCACCCGCGGCGGCCCGCGCGCGCCTGGTCCTGCGCTCGCCCTCGCCGCGTTCCCTGTCCGGCCTGCGGAGCAACGGAGTCATGGCGCCCATTGTGCCGCGCGCGGCCACCCCCGCGTCACGCTCGCGCAACCGGGGCACCGCCCCGGGGTGGCTATGCTCGCCCCATGGCCAGGTCTCGTTCCACCGAACGTTCTTCCGGGCGTTCCCCCGAGCCCGTACCCTCCGCCGCTTCCTCGCGCCTGGCCTGGCTCACCCCGCGTCGCAAAGCCGCCACGGAGCGCACCAGGCTCGCGGGCGAGGCGGCCGCCGAGGCCGCGCGCGGCACGGTCGCCGAGCCGGAGTTCCCGGCGCACGGGGACGCCAAGGCGGCGGCGTTCTTCGACCTCGACAACACCGTGATGCAGGGCGCCGCGATCTTCCACCTCGGGCGCGGCCTCTACAAGCGGAAGTTCTTCAAGAAGCGGGAGTTGCTCAAGTTCGCCTGGCAGCAGGCGTACTTCCGCATGGCGGGCGCGGAGAACGCCGGTCACATGGCCGACGCGCGGGACAGCGCGCTCTCGATCGTGCGCGGGCACCGCGTCGCCGAGCTGACGGCCATCGGCGAGGAGATCTACGACGAGTACATGGCCGACCGCATCTGGCCCGGCACCCGCGCGCTCGCCCAGGCCCACCTGGACGCGGGCCAACGCGTCTGGCTCGTCACCGCGGCCCCCGTGGAGACCGCGGCCATCATCGCCCGGCGCCTCGGCCTGACCGGGGCCCTGGGCACGGTCGCCGAGTCGGTCGGCGGCGTCTTCACCGGAAGGCTCGTCGGGGAGCCACTGCACGGGCCCGCGAAGGCCGTTGCCGTCGAGGCGCTCGCCGAGTCGGAGGGCCTGGACCTGGAGCGCTGCGCCGCGTACAGCGACTCGGCCAACGACATCCCGCTGCTCTCGCTTGTCGGTTATCCGTATGCGATCAACCCCGACCGCAGGCTGCGTGCGCACGCCAGGGAAATGGGCTGGCGCCTGCGCGACTACCGAACGGGCCGCAAGGCGGTGCGCGTCGGCGTTCCCGCGGCCGCCGGAGCGGGCGCCGTCGCAGGTGGGGCCGTTGCGGCCGTCGCGCTCCAGCGCCGCCGCCGCTAGGCGCCAACCCGCTTTCCCCAACACCCCGACCGATCAAACTCGGTCAGATCTTCAGCAGATCAGCAGCCCATGCGATCAGGTATGCCCTGGCGTTTGCATGGCGTGGTGAACACAACCGGTAACTCTTCAAACCTAATCGGCGATTTTCGCAACTAGGCGTAGCGTCGTCAGCACGAAGCGTTATTCTCCTCAGACGCATGTGACGGATCCGCCACTGCACGTGTTGGAAGCTAACGCCTCTGGGAGTCCCGTGTACCCACACGTCGGGGTTGACGCCTCGGGCCTGGCTACGCTGCGCACGACGGTCGCCGACCGGCTGCGCACCCTCGTCCCCTCCGCGTACGCCGTCCCCACCCTCGCCACACCTGTCCCCACTCGCCCCCCCGGCCCCGCCTACGCGGTCGTGGACCCACCCGCCGCCGCGACCGTCGGCAGACGAGCCCGCTCCGGAGCCGCCGGCGCCTCGACCGCACGCCCCGCCGTCCCCAGCGACAGCCGCCGCATGATGGACCTCGTCGAGCGCGCCCAGGGCGGCGAGGCCGAGGCGTTCGGCTGCCTCTACGACCACTACTCGGACACGGTCTACCGGTACATCTACTACCGCGTCGGCGGCCGGGCCACGGCCGAGGACCTCACCAGCGAGACGTTCCTGCGCGCGCTGCGCCGCATCGGCACGTTCACCTGGCAGGGCCGCGACTTCGGGGCATGGCTGGTCACCATCGCCCGGAACCTGGTCGCCGACCACTTCAAGTCGAGCCGTTTCCGCCTCGAGGTGACCACGGGCGAGATGCTCGACGCCAACGAGGTGGAGCGCAGCCCCGAGGAGTCCGTCCTCGAATCCCTCGCCAACTCCGCGCTGCTCGACGCCGTCCGCAAGCTCAACCCCCAGCAGCAGGAGTGCGTCACGCTGCGCTTCCTCCAGGGCCTCTCCGTCGCGGAGACCGCCCGCGTCATGGGGAAGAACGAAGGCGCGATCAAGACCCTCCAGTACCGGGCGGTCCGCACCCTGGCACGGCTGCTGCCCGACGACGCCCGATGAGCCGCGGGGCGCCCGATGCCAGCCACGGGGCCCCGCGCCCCGGCGTCCCGACCACGGAACGTGAGCACCCCACGCCCGGCAGTCACATAATCTGCCAGCCGTAACCCGAGTGCCCGTCCGCTCGTTGTCGCCAATTGGAAACGCACCGCGGACTCCCCACCGCCCCACCGCCGCGCTCCGACCAGGCGTCACCTCTTCGGGTACACATGGCCGAAGCCGGCAACTTCTGTCCGTCAGGGGGAGTCATTCCTGTGACGAGAGGAGGTGCCGCCCGTGATCGGACCCATGTCGGCCCATCGCCGGGCCAACGCCTTCGCCCATCTCCTCGATGAGTCGCGGCTCGACAGGCCGGGACTCGACGAGGAGGAGACGGCGGCCCCGGAAGACCGGCGGGAGCAGACAGCCCTGCTCGCGGTCGTGGAGAAGCTGGCGGCCCTGCCGGGGCCCGAGCTCTCCCCAGGGACCAGGACGGCCCAACGGGCCCAGCTGGTCGCCGCGATGGAGTCGGCGTTCGCCGAGGGCATGGACCCCGCAGAGAGCCCGAGCGGAGGCCCCAGCGCCGGTCGCGTGCCGGGCCAGCGCCGCGCGCGCGGGGCGAAGGGCGCGCACCGCGCCACCCAGGGCGGCGTCCTGGCCAGGCTCAAGCCCACCACGCGGCTCACCAAAGGGCTCGCCGCCAGCGGCCTCACCGTGGGCGTGGCGGCGGGCGCGTTCGGCGGCGTCGCCGCGGCGAGCACCGACGCCCTGCCGGGCGACACGCTCTACGGCTTCAAGCGCGGCATGGAGGATCTGCGGCTCGACTTCGCCGATGGCGACATGGACCGCGGCCAGCTCTACCTCGACCACGCCTCACGGCGCATGGGCGAGGCGAGACGCCTCCTGGAGCGCGGCAGATCCGGCCCGCTCGACAGCTACGACCTCGACGCCATCCACCGGGCCCTGGCCAGCATGCGCGACGACGCCGCCGAGGGCCATCGGCTCCTCAGCCGCGTCTACCAGGCGGACGGCTCCATCGACCCGATCCGCTCGCTCTCCGCCTTCGCCGACGACCACCGCGACACCTGGGCCCACCTCCGCGGCCGGCTCCCCGCCCCGCTGTGGGACGTCGGCGTCGAGGTCACCGACGTCTTCAACGCCATGGACGAGGAGATCGGCCCGCTCACGTCGCTCCTGCCCGAGCGCACCGAGACCACCTCGTCGGCCGGGGGCACGGGCGGCGGCGCCTCCGCGTCCCAGCGGCCCGGCGGCCACGCGCCCGAGCACCCCGCCACCAGCCCCGAGCCCGGCGGCACCCACGACCAGCGCGACCCCGAAGACCGCGACCGCGCGGGCGAGTCGGAGCCACCGGGCGACGGGCTGCTCGACGGCGGCCTCCTCACGCCCGAGGGCCGCGAGCCGGGCCCCGAGGCCAGCTCCCCACCCGGCGCCACCGAGCCGGGTCGGCTGCTCCCCGAGCCGGATGTCACCATCCCGCCCCTGGTGGACGACCTGCTCCCCGACCTCGGCCTCGACCCCGAGGAGCCCTGAAAAGCCCCAGGAAGCCCTCTGGAAGTCCTCTAGAAGAACACCGACCGCCGCGCCACCAGCAGCTTGTACAGCGTGTGCTGGATGGTCTCCCGCACCTGATCGGTCAGCTGGAACATCAGCATGGGATCCTCAGCCGCCTCGGGTGGCTGGTCCCTGGTCTCGATCGGCTCCCCGAGCTGGATGGTCCACTTCGTGGGCAGCGGGATCGCACCCAAGGGCCCCAGCCAGGGGAACGTCGGAGTGAGCGGGAAGTACGGCAGGTTCAGCAGGCGGGCGAGGGTGCGCGCGTTGCCCACCATGGGGTGGATCTCCTCGGCACCGACGATCGAGCAGGGCACGATCGGCACCCGCGCCCGCAGCGCCGTCGCCACAAAGCCGCCGCGCCCGAAGCGTTGCAGCTTGTACCGCTCGGAGAACGGCTTGCCTATGCCCTTGAAGCCCTCGGGCATCACCCCGACCAGCTCACCCCTGGCAAGCAGCTCCTGGGCGTCCTCCGCACAGGCGAGCGTGTGCCCGGCCTTGCGCGCCAGCTCGTTCACCACCGGCAGCTGGAACACCAGATCGGCGGCGAGCAGCCGCAGATGACGGTCCGCCGGGTGCCGGTCCCG
Source organism: Streptomyces sp. PT12 (assembly GCF_003311645.1). Classification (GTDB taxonomy): domain Bacteria; phylum Actinomycetota; class Actinomycetes; order Streptomycetales; family Streptomycetaceae; genus Streptomyces. The sequence goes on from NZ_QEST01000129.1 coordinate 206,426, forward strand.
CACCGCCACCTGGAGCATGAGCGCGTCCCAGGGCAGCGTGCCCGAGTGGTTCGCGACAACGAGCGCGCCCCCCTCGTCCGGCACGTTCTCCATGCCGCGCACCTCGACCCTGAAGTACTTCTCAAAGACCGGCCGAAGCAGCGTCAGCAGCACCTCGTCCGTGAGGTCCTGGTCATAGCCGAAGTCATCGACCTCGTAATCCCCCGTCAGCCGCCGCCGCACAAAGGCGACCCCCCGCGCAAGCGCCTCGTCGAGGCCGCCGCCCTCCTCGCTCTCCTCCGCGGGGCCGCCGCCCTCCGCCCGCTCCCCCTGCTCCTGGCCGCCGTCGAGCGGCGGCCGCGCGCGCCCCCGCCCCCGGCGCTCCTCCTCATCGAACGGGATCACCTTGGCGTCACCCACGGCGCAGCACCTCCCCGATGCGGTCGACCCACCGGCCCACCGCGTCAGGCGGCAGGGCACCGGGCCCATGCGTCGCGGCGAACGCCGCGAAGGTCTCGGGCGTCGTATAGGCCAGCGGCCCGCCCATCGCCTCGGTCAGCCGCGCGGTGCGCACGACCCGCCCATGGGTGAGCGAACGCAGCTGCTCGGCCGATATCCCCCTGATCCCCAGGGCGCCCAACGCCGAGCCCAGCCACGGCGCCAGCGGGTGCGCCACGGGAACGGTCGGCCGCCCGATCCGCCTGGCGGCCTGGGACAGCAGCAGCACGCCAGCACCCGCCACGTTGAACGTCCCCGCGCCAAGCGCCCCCTGGCTCCCCGGCTCGGCGACCGCGCGGGTCAGCACCTCGAGCATGTCGTCCTCGTGGACGAGTTGGAGCCGCGGGTCATAGCCGAGGAGCGTCGGCAGCACGGGCAGCCTGAAGTACGCCGCGAGCCGCGAGTCGGCCGCGGGCCCAAGCACGTGCGCGAACCGCAGCACGGTGACGGCCACATCGGGGCAGCGCCGCTCAAACCCCCTGGCATACGCCTCGATCTCGGCGACATCGCGCGGAAACCCCCCGGCGGCTGGCGCCCTGGGCGGCGTGTTCTCGTCGAAGACGGCGGGGTCGCGCGCCGCGGTGCCATAGATCTGCGTGCTCGACTTGATCACGACGCGGCGCAGGCCCGGCACCTTCTGGCAGGCGCCGAGGAGTTGGAGGGTGCCGAGGACATTGACCTCCTTCACCCCCGCGCGGCCGCCTCCCGAGGACCCGGGGGTGCCGTGCACATCGAGGTGGACGACCGTGTCCACGGCGTGCTCGGCGAGCACCGTCACGATCGACGGCTGCCGGATGTCCGCACGGACGAACTCGGCCTCGCCGAGCGGGCGCACGGGGGGCCTGCTGTCGACGCCGACGACCCGGTCGACGCCGGGACCCCTGAGGATGTGACGCATGAAACGCCCGCTGAGCTGTCGAGCGGCGCCGGTCACGAGCACGGTCCTGCCCATGCCTCTCCCCTGCCGTGCGGAGGCCCTCCCGTCGCGATACGGACGGGAGGGCCGTTCAGCGGCGCTCGCTCACTTCTTGTTGCGGCGCTGGACGCGGGTGCGCTTCAGCAACTTGCGGTGCTTCTTCTTCGCCATCCGCTTGCGCCGCTTCTTGATGACAGAGCCCACGACTACCCTCGCTCACTTCGCTTACCCGGTGCGGGGCGTCCGAGCCCACACGACCTACATGGCGCTCAGCCTACCGTTCACCGAGTGATACGGGTTAATCGAGGGGGGCCGACGGGCTTGCTTCGTCGTTACGCGCTCTCCGCTCCCACGAACGACTCTCGGAGGTACTCATGGACGGCCTGCTCGGGAACCCGGAAGGACCTTCCCACCCGGATCGCGGGCAGATGACCGGCGTGCACCAGGCGGTACACAGTCATCTTGGAGACTCGCATCACCGCGGCGACTTCCGCCACGGTCAGGAACTTGGCCTCGCTCAGAAGCCTTTCACCAGTAGCCATGTCACACCTGACCTTCCGCACATGTCGGACACCGGCTTCCCCTCCGGTGACTCCCTCTCGCATGTGCGCTCATCCCCAGAGTAGGGGCGGGTGATGCGAGTGGGGAAGAGGTGCCTCAACCGGCCTTTTACAACGAGCCCGGTCTTACCGTGACGAAGAAGACCGATTGGGGCATAGCGCCGAAGCGCCTCGTAGCACCACGGGCGCATGGCGTCAGCGCGCGGCGTTTTTGCCCCGACCGCAAACGGCATCGCGCCGACCGGTCGCCGAGGCCGCGGGCACGGCGGGAGCCCGGGGCGTCGCCCCGCGCCTGACCTGCGCGGCAACGCTCGACACCGCCCCGCGCCACCCCCCTCCCTCCGGCCCCAACCCCCTTGCGGACAAGGAGAGGTGAGGGGCCGTGAACGCGGGATGTGAACGGTGGCACCGCGCCGCCGCACCCGACCTCCCGCCCCCCGGCGCGCGGCGGTGTCGCGCGGTGGCGTAGAGGGAATCGGGTCGTTTTGTCGATAGATCCCCCCTGCACTGATGCGAGAGGGGCGCAGCTTGTCCGCGCCCCATGCCCCGTCAACTGGGCGTAGGCCGTGGTCAGTCGGCGGGGGCGGGGTCAGGGGAGCAGGCCGTGGTGGGGGTAGACGGCGCGGCGGGTGGCGAGGATGGCCCGGTCGACGGTGTCGGCGGGATCGTAGCCGTCGGCCCAGTCGCGCCAGCGTGGGGCCCTGCCGTCGGTCATGCGGCGGGGGCCGCTCTGCCGGGTCAGCGCGTAGACGGCTTTCAGCCAGCTGTCGGGGGTGGCCGCGGTGGGGTCGACGGGGGCGTGGGCGGCGATGGCGACGAGGTGGGTCCAGAGGCGGGGGACGACGTCGATGACGGCGTACCCACCGCCGCCGAGCGCCAGCCATCGGCCCTCGGCGTGCTGGTGGGCCCAGTCGTGGCAGGACTCGGCGGCGAGGCGCTGGGCGTCGAGGCTGAGGGCGAAGTGGGCGAGGGGGTCTTCGAAGTGCCCGTCGGCGCCGTGCTGGCTGACGACGACCTGCGGGCGGAAGGCGGTGAGGAGCTCGGGGACGACGGCGTGGAGGGCGCGCAGCCACTCCTGGTCGGAAGTCCCCGCGGGGAGCGGGACGTTGACGGCGCCGCCAGGGGCGGCCTCGCCCCCGGTCTCCTCGGGGAGCCCGGTTCCGGGAAAGAGGGTGCGGGGGTGTTCATGGAGGGAGATAGTCAGAACGCGGGGGTCGTCCCAGAACGCGTCCTGCACGCCGTCGCCGTGGTGCACGTCGGTGTCGATGTAGGCGACGCGCTCGGCGCCCAGCTCCAGGAGGCGAGCGATGGCGAGGGCGGCGTCGTTGTAGACGCAGAACCCTGAGGCCGCGGCGGGCATGGCGTGGTGGAGGCCACCGGAGAAGTTGACGGAGTGCCGGACGTCGCCGCGCCAGATGTCGTCGGCGCCCGCGACGGACTGCCCGGCGATGAGGGCGGACACCTCGTGCATGCCGGGGAACGCGGGGGTGTCGTCGGTGCCGAGCCCGAGGCGCTGGTCGGCCTCCCAGGGGTGGAGGGAGGCGTGCCTGACGGCGTCGAGGTAGGGGCTTCGGTGGACGAGGGCGAGGGTGGGGTCCCCCGCGGGACTGGCGGCGACGACGTCGATGCGCCGGTCGAGGCCGAACGCCTCCACGAGCCGCATGGTCAGGGTCAGCCGCACGGGGTCCATCGGATGCGAGGGGCCGAAGTCGTATCCAGCGACGCCCTCGTCCCACATCAGTCGTGCCTCACCGCTCATGGTGACACGGTAGCGGAAACACAAGTGGGCCTTGCCGACGAAATCCCTGTCGGCAAGGCCCACTTATGAAGAATTGTCCGGCGGTGTCCTACTCTCCCACACGGTCCCCCATGCAGTACCATC